>DCYG01000009.1:103811-122525 GCA_002331025.1 Firmicutes bacterium UBA2116
GCAACCGCAGCGTATTAGACATACGTGAGGATTGACCGGATGAACGGCAACGACGCAGGGGGACTTTTTCAGCAGCCCGAGGGGCTTTCGCCCCTGATTTTAAACTACTTCTTCTGTATTAAATTTAAACTTGCTTATTAACTCGTTTAAAACCTGTGATTGTCCTGAAAGTTCTTCGCTGTTTGCGGCACTTGCCTCTGCTGTCGCAGCATTTTGTTGAACTACAGACGATATTTGTTCGATACCGCTTCTTATCTGATTTACTGAAACAGTTTGTTGTGCCGACGCATTTACTATTTCGCTTATTAATTCATTAGTTTTGTTTGTAATCTCAACTATACCCGATAGAGATTTACCTGCTTTGTCCGCCAGCATGGTTCCTTTTGAAATAGAGCTTATTGAATTTTCAATCAATGCTGTTGTTTGCTTCGCAGCTTCTGCAGACTTTCCTGCCAGATTTCTTACTTCGTCGGCAACTACCGCAAATCCCTTACCTGCAGAGCCTGCTCTTGCTGCTTCAACCGCTGCATTAAGAGCTAAAATATTTGTCTGGAAAGCTATATCATCAATTACTTTTATAATCTTGCCTATTTCATTTGAAGATTCGCTTATTTCATCCATTGCAGAAAGCATGTCCCTCATATGTATGTTTCCTTGTTCAACTTCCTTCGAAGCTTCCAATGCTTTTCTTCCCGCATTTTCAGCATGTTCTGCATTGTTTGCAATCGTATGATAAATTTCATTTACTTCAGCCGATAATTCCTCTATTGCGCTTGCTTGTTCTGTTGTGCCCTGAGCAAGTGTTTGAGCTCCATTGGAAACATTAGCAGCGTTCATGCTGATAAATTCTGATGAATCCTTTATTTTTCCGATTGTATCCGTTAAGGTTCCTGATACATGTAGTAAGCTTTCTTTCAATTTAGCAAATTCACCATCATAATCATACTGCAGATCCATCACTAAATTGCCTTCTGCTAAATCATTCAACACATTAACACTTTCATTTATATAATTAATATATGATTTTAACCGTACAGTTAAACTCTCAATAGACTCTGCCAGAACGCCTATCTCATCCTTACTCTTTACATCGATGCTTACGTCCAATTCGCCATGAGCTAATTTATTTGTAATATCGGTTATAGTTTTTACCGGCTTCGTCATTTTTTTAATAGCTATGGTTAAAATAACCAACAATGCAATTAATACAGCTAAGAATACAAACACTATAGTAAGTATAAGCTGTCTTGTGTCAGACATAAATTCATCCTTCGGAAGTGACGATAAAACTTTCCAGCCGGTATTGCCTATCTGCACGCTTTTTCCCAATATCTTCTGATTGTTGATAGCATATTCCACAACGTTATTGTCATTGTTATTAATTGACTGAATCAGATTATTACTTAAGCCGATTTCGTCTATATTCTTTAAAATTAATTCTTCATTTTTATGAGCTGCTATGGTATTGTCTTTTGTTAACAGTGAAAAATATCCGGTCTCACCCAATTTATGATTGCTTACCATTGCAGTCAGCTTATCTATTGCTATATCAACTGCAGAAAGACCCACAATCTTTCCGTTAGCCCTGACCGGTGCGGATATGGTTATGACTACGCCTCCTGTGATTGCATCAATATATGGTTCCGTAATACATACCCTGTCCTCAGAAACTGCTTTGTAATATTCCTTTGATGTTACATCATACATTGAAGTTGAAAAAACAGTCGGAGATGCAAGATAATAATCAGTTTGTGCTATATATGCTGTTAAAATTACATCCGGATCTGACTTCTGAGTATCCTCGGTAGTCTTAGCAGCAATCATGAATCCTTCTGTTTGCTTCAGAGTGTTCCACCCCTTCGTGTTAACCATGAAATTCTGCAAATTTTTATCCTGTGCCATTTGTTGTACTATCGCAATATATCTTTCAAAAAATGCTTCTGATTTATTTCCTATACTTTCAGATGTCTCATTTAATACGGTTTTTTTAGTTTCCGTAAACCGATTATTGATTGTAGTTCCTATAACTAATCCGGTTAATAATAACGCAACAAAACATACTACAAAAATTGAAAACGTTATTTTAAAAGTTATACTTTTGGTTGACAAGCTCTTCTTTGCCATTTATTCTCCTCCATTTGTATTAATTATTAACTATATATCGGATAAATTTTATAAATATTTATACCGTCAGAAAATTAACGAACAGGCAACGCCTGTTCGTTATGCTTGAAAGTTTATTGATTCAGATTTGTCAGGCTGATTTAAATTCTTTTTTACATCCCTTAATTCTGTATTTATATTCTTTCGAATTAGATTGTCCATGTCTGAAATTTCCTTAAAGACTGTCCTTATTTCTTTTTTTATTTCTTTAGCTTCATCTGTTTCACCAGTACCGAAGTCATTTAATTTTTCATTAATAGAATTTATTTTTTCAATAAACAGTTTTCGCTGCTCAATCATAGAGTTTACTTTGTCGTATTCGGTTTTTAATGATAAGCTTACTATGTTTCCCGTAAATTCTTTTAATTCTTTAGCAGCTTCTAATTTATTCCTTAATAGCTTTTCCATATATCACCGTTAACTCTTGGATTGCTTTGCTATTTTATCCGCTTCTGCCCAGGTATTTCTCAAATCCTTTATCATAGGCATTATTTCATTTATATACTTAGCATCATTATAGCCGGCTGCCTTAATCAATTCTCTATTGAAAAACATATATAGTTCTATCAGATTTGGAGTTATTTCATATTGCTCATCCAATGTAACTATAAGATGATTAATTATTTTTTTGCTTTTATCAAGTTGTATTTTTGATTGTTCAAAATCCTTGTTTTCTATTAATACTATACTGCGATTAAGCTTTTTAATTAATTCATCAAATATCATTATAAGCAATTCACCCTTTGTCATAGTATTTATAGAATTTACTTTATATTGTTCATATGGATTCAACATTTATTTCACATCCTTATCCCATCATATCCGTTAACCATGAGCTTTGAGCATTGAGATTGCTCAGAGCCTTCTCCAATGCCGTAAATTGATTCCAATATCTTTGTCTTTCTACTTCCAATGCTCTTTTTAATGCTTCCATTCTGTCATCATGGTCTTTTATTTTCTTAGAAATATTATTCTTATCTGATGTTAATCCCCCGTCTAAACCGGCTTCTTCGATAAGTATACCCGAGGTACCAGAAACTCCTATATTTTTTCTAAGTATATCTCTGATCTGAATAGCCAATCCTTGCTTTGAACCTTCGTCATCCCTAGTTCCTGTAAATAAACTTGCTATCTCATCCGGGTTTTCCATTAATTTTTCTTTAAACTTTTGTTCATCTAAAACTAATTTCCCGCTTGTATCCATAAAAGCAGGAGATATACCTATGTTAGCCAAAACCAAATCACTCACATCTGTCTTACCCATTATGCCTGTTCTCAGATTGGAAAGAAGAGTTGTCATTTTACTGTCACCGAATAAAGAACCTTTTTGAGCTTCTTTATTCCAATTCTCAATTTCCTTCTCGGTCATTTCTTCCTGCTGTTCAGGTGTTAACGGCGGATATTTGCTGCTTGGCTTTTCCTTTGTCTTAGTTCCTATTAGAGTGATGATTTCATTGTAATCATCGATAAATTTCTTTACCTTTTCAACAACTTCGTCAACGTTGTTTATAACATCAAATGTTATAGGCGGAATAGTTGAAGCATTCGGATCAGGTGGCTCAGATGGATCTGTTGCTTTAAAACCCTCTGAGTTTTTATTTAACTCAACATTTATTCCGTCAATTGTAAAATTGGCCGTGCTTCGGTTGATGGTTACAGGTTGACCGTTTAAAGTATACGACATAACCGTATCCGTTCCTTTTGGTCCGGATATTTCTTCCTTAAAAAGAATATTTGCCAGACCACCTGATATATTAATTTCACTGTGTTTACCTGTTTCCTTTGAATTTATCGTGAACTTATCCGTTATCGTAGAATAAGTAATATTAACATCTGATTCTGCATTTATCTTTTTAATTATATCATTTACAGTCATGCTGCTGGTAATTTCAATTGGCTTTTCGTTAATTTCAAGAGAAAAATCCGTATTTTCACCGTATATGCTTCCTATACTTTTTGACATACTCAGCCTATTGTTATCACCTGCTTTAATTCCTGTTATAATACTTAAATCACCGCTTATATTGCTTACACCAAAAACATCTGTATCGCTGTTTACCGCAGAAAATATTAGTGAATCACTGGATGGATTGGATGGATCAATTTCAACCTTAACCTTTCCACTTCCGTATGCTTTCGCCAATTCATCACTAAGATATTCTTTCAACCCAGCTGTATCATAGGTATACTTAATTGTATCCTCAGCCATTTTAGATAAGTCTATTGTTTTTTTGATTCCGTTAAAGTCAAATGTAATGCTGCTTTCCAAAAACACTTCCTCTGCTGTTCTTATTAACCCCTCTGCTTCTATAGCTCCGTTGGAAGAGGCTATCGTATCTTTTTCAATTTTATCTATACTAAAAGCTTTTAATATATCCTTGCTTGCAGCAACTAATTTTGCCTCTCCAGTTTCAAACATTATTTCACCGTTAACTGCTTCATATTTTATGCTATCGCTTAACTTGTTACCATTTTTATCCTTAAGAGAATCAAGCTGTTTATTTAATTCAGCAGCTATCTCCTCCGCATGATCATCTATAGTGCTTCCTGTAAATCTGAAATCTTTGCTGAATTGTAGATTATATCTCTTTCCATCGTGCTCTATAGTCATAGTATCTCCGGCGAGGGATGCCATTTCACTATATACTTTACCGCTTGAAAAGCTTTGTGATGAGGCTATATTTTCTGTTGTGTATCTTGCCGCAGACGCAACACTCGTTATGCTGTTAATAGAAAAATTCTTAATATTATCTGCATTTCCCGTTACATTGACATAATTTGAAGACGGCTTAACGGTGTATGCTTCAAAAAAACTTGCGCTCAAAATATTGGTTTTTGAACCTGCTGCAAATGAAAAATATTTATCGCTGAAAGCTAACAGTTTAGAACTGATTTCTCTGTATGCTTCCTGTCTGTACAATAATTTTTGCTTAGATTGATATTGTCTGTTTATTTTGTTTCTAGTGGCTGCAGTCATTTGTTTAACCAGCTCATCTGTATCCAGACCGGACATTAAACCGCCGAAACCTTTGTTAATCGTCGAGCCATATAAACTGTTTGATATTGATGCCATAATTTTCTCCTTTCTCGAAAGTAACATATATTTACTTTCATTTGTATATTTTGCTTATATTCTGTTAGTATTAAAACCTGAGATTCTTTCGGGCTGAAGCCCTCAGAATGACAAGATGTGACTTTACAATCTATTTAAATGTTTTATCAATACATCCGCAATACTGTCTATTGATGCCTGAACCTGCACAGCGCCTATATTGTAAGCTACCATGGGCATACCGTATACTACGCAGGATTTTTCATCCTGACCTATGGTGTAAGCCCCTGTTTTTTTCATATTCATGAGACCCTGCGCTCCGTCCTTGCCCATTCCTGTAAGTATAATTCCTACGGAATTGTTTCCTGCAATTTCTGCCACCGAATTAAAAAGGACATCTACCGACGGACAATGACCGCTTACCTTTTCTCCGGGACTGCAAGATACGTAATAACCTTTGCTGTCCCTCTTCAATCTCATATGCTTGTCCCCGGGTGCAATTAACGCAAGTCCGCTTTCTACCCTGTCTCCGTCAACAGCCTCTCTTACTTCTATTTTGCAGATTTTATTTAATCTGTCAGCGTACATTTTTGTAAATCCGGGAGGCATATGCTGCGTTACCAATATTCCCGGTATTTCCTTAGGCAGTCCCTTAAGGATTTTGAGGGTTGCTTCCGTCCCGCCTGTTGAAGCACCTATTGCAATTATTTTTTGTTTTGCAGACTTTAGCGGCACTTGTGTTTCTTTCTTTTGTATGGCTGCCTTTGAAACTTCATTGTGTGATTCTTCTTGTTTTGCCTTAGCATATGTTACTAACTTTGCTATTGAAGCAATTTTTATCTTAGTTTTTAATTCCCTGAAAAACATTTGCAAATCATTGCCCGAAGACATATCAGGTTTCTTAACAAAATCAACCGCACCTGAATGAAGTGCATCAAAAACGCTTATATTCATTGAACTTACCAGCACAACCTTTACGGGACGTTCAACCATCAGCTTTTTAATAAATGTCAGACCGTCCATCTTAGGCATCTCTACATCTAAAGTAAGTATGTCCGGGTTAAGCTCTTTAATTTTATCCATGGCATCAACCGGATCGACAGCCGTGCCAACCACATCTATATGTTTATCCTGATTCAACTCATTTTTCAGCACATTTCTAAATAATAAGGAATCATCTATAATTAATACTTTAATATTTTTTTCTATCATATGTTATTCCTTTTTATAAATTGCCGGGCTAACATAAAGATATTCTGATTTATTTCTTTGAATTGTCTCAGCATGCCCAATCATTAAATATCCTCCTGTCTTAGTTGCTTCATAAAATTTGTTTACAATGTTAATTTTAGTATCTGCATTAAAGTAAATCATTACATTTCTGCAAAATATAACATCATATTTGTTTCTGGCAACAATAGGGTCCATTAAATTAAATACTTTGAAATCAACATATTTTTTGATTTCAGGCGACACCTGGTACTTCCCGTCATTTGTCTTTGTAAAATATCTTTTTTTGTATGATTCGGGAAGATTCTTTATACTTTCTTCCGAATATATACCTTCGCGTGCTTTTGAAAGAACATTTTCGGATATATCAGTAGCATGAATTTGTATCCTCCACTGACCTGCAGAATATTTAAAATAATCGTCTACAACCATGGCCAATGTATACGGCTCTTCTCCGGATGAGCATCCGGCACTCCAAATATTTAAGGTTTTCAGCTTATTATTTTTCTCTTCATTAGGCAGAACTGTTTCCCGTAAAAATTTAAAATGATTTTCTTCTCTGTAAAAATATGTGTAATTTGTTGTCAGCTTATTAATAAGCATCGTTATTTCTTCTTTATTGTTTCTTTTAATACTGTCCAGGTACTGACTGAAGCTGCTCATACCCTTACGTTCTATCATATTTGACAGACGTCCTTCAATCAAAATTCTTTTTTTTGAAAGGTCAATTCCGTAATTTTTATGCATATATTGAACGAATTCTAAGAATTCACTATCTGTTAATTTTACCATAATTACATACTTTCTATTATATTTCCTATGTCAAGGATTAAATTTATACTTCCGTCTCCCAATATTGAGCATCCGGAAATTCCTGTTTCTTTAAGATTATTTTTATTTAATATCGTAGGAAGCGGTTTAACCACTACCTGCTGCTCTCCTATTATACTGTCAACAAACAAGCAAATGCTGCCGTCTCCTGATTCAACAAGTATCAAAATACCGTCTTCAACATTTGTACTCTTGGTCTTAATGCCAAAATATTCATTAACTCTTACTATAGGATAGCATTTTTCCCTGATTAATATCATTTCTCTTCCATCAGTGTTATGAATGATTTCCGTTTCAGAGGTCTTAAAGGATTGTTGAATGTTTTTTATAGGGATAATAAATTCCGAATCTCCCACTACTACCTGCATACCTGATACAATTGTAAGTGTAAGAGGTATTTTAAATGTAACTATTGTACCAAATCCTTCCTTACTGTCTAGTACAACTGTTCCTCCTACCTTTTCTACATTTGATTTTACAACATCCATACCCACGCCTCTGCCTGAGTATTCAGTCACTGCTTCATTTGTAGAAAAGCCCGGCTGCATTATAAACTGGAATATTTCTTTAGGTGTATATTCGCCTTCCGGTTTAGTTAGCATATCCTTTGCTTTGGCTTTAGCAAGAATTTTTTTATAATCAAATCCTTTACCGTCATCTTCTACGGTAATATGGATTTCTCCTCCGGTATTTGAAGCCGATAACCTGATCATTCCTTTTCTGCTTTTGCCTAATTTTATTCTTTCATCTTCTGATTCAATACCATGGTCCATGGCATTTCTTACAAGGTGCATAATCGGATCGGATATGCCGTCAACTATAGTTTTATCTATTTCAGTATCCTCTCCTATAAGTACCAGCTCAACCTCTTTATTGAGCTCCTTACCCATATCCCTTACAATTCTTTTCATTTTCTGGAATATGCCTGATACCGGTACCATTCTTAATGACATAACTATGTCCTGCAGCTCATCTGTAAGCTTACGCATTTGTCTTGTGGACTTTGTAAAGCTGTCTAAATTCAACTTCTTTATTTCATTATCAGATGAAACCATGGATTCGGCTATAACAAGTTCTCCGACTATATTTACAAGCTTATCAAGCTTAGTAAGATTTACTGTTATTAAGCTTTGCTTGCTGTGTTTAGACGTATCAACCTTTGTGTTTTTTATTTCTTTATTAATTTCTGCCACAAAGCCGGAGTCAGCCTTCAACTCCGTATTTTCTTCTTTTGCGTGCTCATGCTCATCGGTATACTCTATAACCGTATAATTTTTTACGTTTAATGCTTCTCTCACAACACGAACTGCTGCATTCAGGCTTTCCTTATCATTTACATATACGAAAAAACCGTCTTTTATAATATCATGAGAAGTTTCGGATATCCTTTCCACGTTTTCAGGCTTGTATGTAAAATCAATTCCTGTTTCCCTGAGCTGGTTTATTATAAGATACGCTCTTATATTCTCCATTCCGATATCATCATCAAATATTATTTTAATTGCGTATTTATTAGATGCTTGCACCTCTTCAGGTATTAATTCTTCATCGTTTTCTTCAATAATTTCATCAATTAACAACGCTGTTGATTGTGTTAAAGCCGCTTCATCCTTGGATAAAGTATTCTCAGGCATTTGTCCCGAAATAACATTTAAAAAGCCTATTATTTCTTTTTCAAATGGTTCTAAATTTTCTTCTAGTTCTTGTCCGTCTTCTATTTTAGAAATTTCATCTTTTATAAAATCTGTAAATTTAAATACTAGGTTAACGAGCTGTTCATTATATTTACTGTTAACACCTTTTTCTCTGATGTAATAGAATAAATCCTCTACCTTATGAGATATTGTCATTATACTGTTAAATTGCATCATGGCAGATGAGCCCTTAATTGTATGCATTATCCTGAATATTTCATCTATACACTCTTTATCAAAAGCTTGCTCATGCTCTGCCCTTAATAAAATATCATCCAATTGTTCCAACAATGAATTTGCTTCAAAAAGATACATATCAAGTACTGAATCAAAATTATTATCCATATTATACCATTCTCCTTATTCGGCTGCTATCTTGACTTTTATATCGGCATTTTTTAAAAATTATTAAGCAATCGAATAGTTTTTTTTATTTTTTTACCCTTTGACAGCTTATTTAAATCAATAATCTACCGATATATTTACATATATAGTTTAATTTTTTTAATAAATATAGTATAATCAATACTAAAGAATATTACGGGAGCCCATATGTTAGACAATAATATAAGCATTAAAACGAACAATCCAATAAGTGATAACCATCTTAATAAACCAAAGATAAAGTTAGAGGAAGTTCAACCTTTTAATGTTGTTGATCCGACTAAGGTTGTAAAACCTCAAAAACAAGATGCAAGCAATCAAACCGGACAAAATCTGTATAATTATAATTCGGATTCTGTCTTTGAAAAATTTATTAAATCATTGCAAAATTCTCCTGTTTTTGCCGAAAGTGCAAGGAAACTTATTTTAAACAGGCAGTTTATAAACAATAATATAAAAAACGATCCGATTCTCAGTGCATTATTTAAATCATTTCTTGAAAGTATTGAAATGAACGATACTGAAATATTGGAATTTATTAAATTCCAGCATGGAACGTATACAAAGTTTAACGGTGAATTTTTTGAGGCTTTAAGAAATTTGTTATCAAAAACGAATCCCAACAATGATGATTTTAAAACAGCCCTGAAAAACTTCTTAAGAAGCTATGATTGCTTTGTTTCTTTAGAGGAAACCAACAAATCAATCAACTCGGCACTTAAGAATATTGAAGAAAACCTGCCTCAGATGCTGAAAAATTCTTTCAATGAAATGACAAGCAAGCTGTTATTAGATAATGCTGCCAGTATGGATATGAATTTAAACATATTGAAAAATGAAATTTTACCTTTCATGGGAAGATACATTTCTAAAATGAATGATTTTGGCACGGTTAAGGATTATGTATCCCTGCTTATTCATAATATGGTGAGATTGGAAACTGCATCTAAAGAAAACTTCGCAGAAAGCATGGAAACATTATTTGAATATATAAAATACAACTTTGATTTTAATGAAAAGGATATTGAAGCTTTAAGATTGTCGTTGCTCAATACTTATGAAGCATCATCTAATATTAAAAACGATTCCATCGATGCATTTTTTAAGCTGATTAAATCCGGTATCAAAGAAAGTGAAAACCTGGTAAGCAAGGGTGTGATGGAAGAAATGACAGAGTCGTTATTATTCAGTCAAAATGTTCATCTTCCGTTGATGCATATGTTTTTACCTTTGAACTACAACGGTATGTTTATGTTTTCAGAGCTTTGGATCGGAAAGACGTACGAAGAAAGCTCCGATAAAAAGAAAAAACAGGAATATGTGCAGACTTACAAAGTATTTATTACCTTTGATATACAAAGCTTAGGTTATTTTGAAACAACCTTGGTATTGAAAGAATCAAAATTATCCTTAGATATTTATGTACCAAACAGTCTGTCAGGCAGTATTGACAAGATAAGAGAAGATTTGATCAATATTTTAGACAAAAATAATTTAAGCGTTACTAATATAAGTGTGCAGGAGAGCGTAAAAAAACGAAGATTTAATGAGGTGTTCTCTAATTTTATTGAAAGGAAAATCGGTGTAGATGTCACAATATAAAGATAACTCTAAAAAAGCTGTTGCCCTGAAATATGATTCCAATAAAAATAATGCTCCTGTGATAATTGCCTCCGGCTCCGGCTATGTTGCGGATAAGGTGGTTGAAGTTGCAGAAGAAAATGGAATTCCTGTGTATAAGGATGATTCTTTGTCTGTATTGCTGTCACAGCTTGATGTGGGAAGTGAAATACCCGAAGAGCTTTTCGGCTCAATAGTAGACATTTATATCTATTTTCTTAATTTCAAGCTTTCAAAGGATGAGGTTTAATATGAATGATTTAATATTTGCCTTAGATATAGGTACTCGTTCCGTTGTAGGAGTGGTTTGTGAAAATGCAAATGGAATTTTGAGCATAAAGGATATAAAAATCTGTTTCCATAAACAAAGAGCTATGGTTGACGGTCAGATAGAAGATATTGAAGAAGTCAGCAAAATTGTAGGAACGGTAAAAAATCAGCTTGAAAGCAGCCTGAATATAAAGCTGGAAAAGGTGAGCATTGCCGCTGCCGGACGAGCCTTAAAAACAGAACGCATTTCACTTGAAAAAGATACTGATTTAAGGATTCCTATTACCCATGATTTCATTAAAGCAATGGAAACAGAAGCACTTCAATTGGCACAGGATTTATTTTCTAAAAATTCATCCAATGATTTGTTCTATTGTGTGGGTTACAGTGTTCTCAGCTACAAGTTAGACGGAAAAACTATGTCTAAATTGGAGGGACACAGGGGTAATAAGGTTGCAACAGAAATTATAGCAGCATTTCTGCCTCATACTGTTATCGAAGGATTATACTCCTGTATGGACAAAAACAATCTTGAGGTTTGTAATTTAACATTGGAGCCGATTGCCGCAATGGATTTGATTATACCTCCCGAGCTGAGACTGTTAAATTTAGTACTTGTGGATATCGGTGCCGGCACCTCGGATATTGCCATTTCTAAGGATGGCAGTATTGTCGGTTATGATATGGCTACAATTGCCGGAGATGAAATTACCGAATGCCTGATGAAAAATTACCTGGTAGATTTCAATACGGCAGAAGAAATAAAATCATCACTTACCGTCGATACAGATCATATATCTATTAAAAATGTATTAGGCTTTACACAAGATTTTAGCAAGCAAGAAATTTTTGAATCAATTAAGACAGCAGTCTATGATTTGGGCTCAGACATTTCTGCTAAAGTACATAAAATGAATAACAGTTCGCCTGCAGCGGTGTTTTTAGCAGGTGGAGGAAGCAAGACACCTTTTTTAAGAGAAGTCTTGTCAGAATTTCTGAATATTCCTCAGTCAAGAATTGCTTTAACCGACAAAAGCGGACTTCGAAATGTCGATTTGACAACATTGGATTATTACGGACCTGAGCTTATTACACCGCTGGGTATCGCTTATTCTGTGGTTCTTAACAGAAATTATGATTTTTTCAGTGTTAAGGTTAACGATAAAAAGGTACGTCTATACGGCATAAGACAAATGAAGGTTATGGATGCCATTTTGATGTCGGGATTCGATACGAAAAAGTTGATTGGCATGTCCGGAAAAAGCTTGAGATTCACATTGAACGGGAAGCAGCGTTATTATGCGGGTGAATTTTCCACTCCATCTCAAATATACGTTAATTCTGTTGCTGCTAACATAGAAACAACAATAAAGCCCGGAGATACAATTGAAGTTATTCCGGCCAAGAATGGCGGGTCTCCTGTAATAAGAATATCTGACGTAGCGGAAATAAAAAATACAGGTCATGTTTATTTTAATGGTATCAAAACCGAGCTATCAACTAAATTCTATGCCAACGACCTTGAAGTTAACGGGGATTACATAATTGAAAATTCTGATTCGATAAGGATTGTACAGGCTAAGTTTGTCAAGGATTTGTACAAGCTGTATGATGTAGATGAATCTATGTATAAAAGCTATGTAAAAGGTAAGATTGTAGATTCAGATTATGAATTATATGATGGTCTGATTATTGACATAGTAAAGCTTGAAAAAGAAATAAATGCAGATGCTAAATCAGTTAAAGTTTCTACTGAAACGGAAATATCAGCAAATGAAGAAACACCGGTGGTTGAAGAGCCATCAATGAATGTAACTGTAAATAATAAGCAAATTAATCTGCCAAAATGCGAAGATAACATGCCATATATTTTTGCAGACATGCTGGCTTATACTGACATTGACCCTTCAAAGCCACAAGGCAACATTGTGCTCCTGCATAACGGCAAGGATGCTTCTTATTTGAATTTAGTGGCTGAAAATGATGAAATAATAATTAAGTGGGAATCTGAATAATAATCGGAGGCAATATGCAAAATTCAGAAAAATTCGTTAAGGTATTCGACGAAAAAAACAAGTTGCTATGCAACGGTCACCTTTTAGGTATCAGCAACAGAATTATTATGATAAAGGGACATTTTTTACCTGAATTAAAGACCAAGAAAAAGATTGTAGTAGAGATTTATGATTTTAACGGAATTTCACCTTATTTGTGCGAAGTAAGGCTCTCTTCTACCAATCAGCTGAATGCCTTAATTATCAGAAAAGATCCTATTACTGAAAGAAGAAATTCATTAAAAATAAAGACGGATTTATCTTTTAATATAGACAAGCTCTACAGAAAAGGTGAGGATGTTACTGAAGATTTTAAGGGTATTAAAATTAATATGTTAAATTTAAGTGTAGGCGGAATGTTAATATCATCCAATTATGATTTATTGATTGGCGACCTCATTATGTTCGATTTTGAATGTGACGAAAATAAAATTATAATAAAAGCGAAAATAATCAGAATTGATAAAAAGCACGATAGCAGAACAAAAGAACTATCTGCCATAAATTACGGCTGTATATTCGAAAAAATGTCAAGCTTTAATGAATCTGTAATTACAAAATATTTATTTGACAGACAGCTGCAATTATATAGGAAAGAATAGGAGATTTTATGAAAAAGATAACGATAATTACTATAGCATTAATAATTATATTCAGTATTTTCAATATATGCTACGGGTCAACACTCAGAAATATAAAAGCTAAATTTACCGTATCTGATATATCAGGAACAAAATTTAAAGAAATTACAATAACTCCCTATTATGACTACGATGAGGAGCGTGAAAATGAGTATAGGATATATCTGCCCTCAGGTTATTTTGTCGATGGTAAAAGTGCTTCCTTTGTAGCCGACAGAAACGGAAAATATCCTTTCACTGTTTATTACGGAAGCAATAAAAAAACTTTTACATATACTGTTAAAGACGTTGAAGAATCTACCGAGGACAGTAAGGATGATAAAAAGGACATAAGTATTGATTACAGCTTAATGTATGACTACGAAAAAAAGCAGACATTGTTCAATATAAAATTAGACAAGCTTAGAACGGTAACAACTCCCGGCGGAACTTCGACGACAAATGAGATTAACTATTATATAAAAGAGTTGAAAAATAATATTCCTTTTGATTTAACGATTACTATTGATGATCATCCTTATGATTTCAAAGTAATCAAATCCGGAGAATTTTATCTTCTTATTTATATTTCTCCTGTTAACTATAATGATTACAGCACCGTCGTAGAGTATCACGGATATAACTTTACCAATAATGAGCATTACACAACAAATCCACCAAAGGATATCTATGATGATAACGGCAACTATCAGGTTCTTGTAAAATCTGACAGCTTTCAGCATATATTTAATTTCAGCATAACAGGGATTGACTACAGAAGACCTTATGTCGATATTGGGCTTCTTGATGACGATACATTTTATTTGGAAGCAGAGGATGATTTTGGTCTCGATTATATAATTACTTTTGATGGCAAATACGTACCGATTAAAAACACACCCGCTAAAGAGACATTTGAGTACACACACAGTACAGTATTAAGATACAACGGAGAATATACGTTTATAGTAGTTGATAAAAAAGGCAACAGAACTGTAGAAACCGTACAGATCAAATCCTTAAGAAGCACTCCGAGAAATCACAAGTTTGACCCCGAGGTACATGGTAGGGATTATAACGAGGATTTGTTTGAAAATATCGGTTTAAAATATAAATCATCCACGGATGAAGAAAAGCTGTTCGATAATATTCTTCCTGCTTACATGAACGGTAAAAGCCCCGATAAATTCGGACCCGATTTACCTATATCAAGAGCTGAAATGATTACAATATTCTGCAGATTAAATAATTTACCATATGACAACAGCGCCTACTTGAAAACTAAATTTACAGATATACATAATCATTGGGCAAGAGATTATATTGCTATGGGAAGCAGCAAAAAATATGTTTCAGGTTATAAGGATAATACCTTCAAGCCTGACAATAATGTTACGAGAGCTGAATTTTGTCAGATGCTTACAAAGATAAGTGCATATAAATCATATTTAAATGCCATCCCCGCATCTAACAATATCAGTTATACCGATATAAAGGGACATTGGGCCGAAAAGGAAATAATTAAAATTGCCGGCAGAAACTTAATTGAAAGCGATAGTAATTTTTATCCGGACAATCCCATAACAAGAGGGGAAGTAGTTCATGCAATAAACGTGCTGTATGGTTTCAGTCCTTCTTATATAGAATTAGGGTATACAAACACTTTGTACAATAAAAATTTTAATTTTCAGGATATTTACGGGCACAAATATTACAATGATATTATTATCTCTGTGGTAGGTATGTACAGAGAGAAAATAAATTAATTAATCTTAGGGGGATTAAAATGGTTGTAAATTATATGGAGGAAATTGTAAGAAATTTTGTTAATCAAACATTAAAAAACGATCCGACATATGCAAGTATTTGCACATGCGACCAATGTACTGATGACATGATGGCTAAAGCTTTGAATAACATTAAGCCATACTACATCACAACGAAAAAAGGAGAGGTGTACGCCGAATACTCTTCATTAGCTACTCAAAACCATGCAGAGGTTATCTCAGAGGTAATTAAAGCCATTGAGTTTGTGTCAAAAAATACGAATCACGAGTAATAACATATTCACATTAAAATAAGCGTCAAATTGACGCTTAGACTGCTGACAAAGTGGGCAGCTAGCAACAAAAATTACGAAAACTTAACAGAGAAACAGTTGAAAAATCAACAGTTTCTCTGTTTTTTTGATGTAAAATATGATATAATAGAAACAGAAAAACAAAACAAGGGAGAAAAAGGAATGTTAACTAAAAACAATGAAAATCAGCCAAAAGTAGAACTTGTGTTGATAGAAAATTTAGTAAAAAAAGACCATATACTTAGAAAAATAGATGAATATATAGATTTCAATTTCATCTATGATTTAGTTGAAGATAAATATTATTTAGATAATGGAAGACCTTCAGTAGATCCCGTAGTTTTGTTTAAAATAATATTAATAGGATACCTGTTTGGAATAAGATCCGAAAGAAGACTAATAGAAGAAATACACCATAATGTTGCATATAGATGGTTTTTGGGATATGGATTAGAAGATAAGATACCAGGTGCCAGCACGATAAGCCAAAACAGAAGGAGAAGATTTACGGGAACAGATATATTTGAAAAAATATTTGACAATATAGTAGGACAAGCAATCAAGCATAAATTAATAACCGGAAAAGTAATGTATGTAGATTCAACACATATAAAGGCAAATGCAAATATAGGAAAATTCACGAATGAACAAGTAGAGGTAGCACTGCCGGAATACGTAGATGAATTGGAAAAGGCAGTAACAGAAGCAAGAGAAGCTCACGGTCAAAAAGAGTTAAAAAAAAACAAAAAACTGTGGAAGTAAAAAACAGAAAAGTAAGTACAACAGATTCTGATAGCGGGTATATGTTCAGAGATAGAAAACCAAAAGGATTCTTTTACTTAAATCATATGGCAGTAGATGGAGAGAATAACTTAATAGCAAGTGTATTACCTACAACAGCAGCAATAAATGATGCAGTACCGTTTTTAGGAATAGTAGAAAAATTAAAGGAAAGATACAATGTAAAATATGTAGGAGCAGATGCAGGATATTACACAACAGCTATAGCAAAAGGATTAAAAGAATTAGGTATTACAGCATCAATAGCAAAAAGACTTGGTCCAAAGCCAAAAGGCAAAATGAGCAAATTAAATTTTGTATACATAGAAGAACGTGATATATATGTTTGTCCACAAGATCATAGTTTAAACTACAAAACAACAACAAGAGAAGGATACAAAGAATACAGAAGTCAAAATAATATATGCAAAGAATGCCCAATACGAGAAAAGTGCATATATGATAAGCAAACTGCGAGAACAATAAGAAGACATGTATGGCAGGAATATTTAACAGAAATAGATAGATTCAAAGAAAAAACTGAATTAGGTGCAAGAATCTACAAAAGAAGAAAGGAAACAATAGAACGTGCATTTGCAGATTTGAAAGAATTGCACGGATTTCGCTATGCCCGATTCAGGGGAATTGAGAAAATGAAAGAGCAATGCCTGCTAACAGCAGCGGCATACAATATCAAAAAGATAGCTACCATACTGGGTATATATTTGCGCAATTTTATATATTATTGTTGGAATTTTAATGTTTTTTCTTATTCAAATACCTTTTAGAAAAAGGATGATTTTTCATGTCTTTTCCCTTAATTATTATGAAAACCCGCTAAATTTTTAGCGGGTTTGTCATTAACCTGAGCGTCAAATTGACGCTTATTTTCTCGTAATTATTATACTTTTACAAATTTTAAACTCCTTCAGCTATTATAAAAGGACTCTATTTGAAGTTCACCCCAAATGTTAGATAGAGAAAACATTTGGAGGTGTATTTTTTAATACATCTATATATCATTCAATTAACATCTAAAATTAATTGTGTTATATTTAGTTATAATTAATTTAAACTTATAACTTCATTAATAATTTGATTGTGAATTCTTTTACCAGCATTTCCGTCAAGATTTGGAAATGCCTTATCAAGAATATTAATTCTATTTGTATAGTTATAATCTTTATTATTAAGAACCATATTTCTAAAATCTGATATGGAAATGCCACAATCTTGCGTATAAAAAGCGGAAAGTTCTACTGAATTCACACCATCCTTAAACATCTCAAAACCTTCCAAAAGATAAACTGGTTTATTTGTAACTAAATATGCAATTGCCAAAGAACTCATATCGCTAATAAAAGCATCCGAAACACAAAATGATAAAGCATAGTTTGGCGTATAATCTAATATACAATTTTCTAACTTTTTAAAATCTTCAATTAATTGAAGATATTCATTATATAAGCGTGGCTCGTATATTCTTACTCCTGAAAGTGCTAAAGGATGTGGTCTCCATATAAGAGCACAATCTGGTCGGTCTGCTATTAAATGAATTAACGAAGAAAGATCATCTGCATTTTCTTGTCCATCCACGCTAAAGTGGAATATCTTGGTATTAAGCAAAAAAACCTTTCTATTATTCAACCTTTTACTCCATTCATTCGGTATAACATTTTTTTCTTTTTTTATGTTGTGAATTACATAATCTATCTTTGGCGAACCTAATGGTATCAACTTATTAGGCAAAAAACCAATATTAATCATATTTTTTTGGTAATGAATTGATTGATTAATAATCCTATGTGAATAGCGGTATCCTGGCATTTTAAAAAAAATATGACTCTTTTTTGTTATTATATTATTCCCCATACCTATAGTATAAGGACAATAAACTAACATATCTGTATATTTCTTCAAATTTCTTGAAAAATAA
>DCYG01000009.1:122665-173396 GCA_002331025.1 Firmicutes bacterium UBA2116
ATTTCTTGAAAAATAACATTCAGGTACCCTAGTTAGTGTATTGTACTCATCATACGGATTATGTATATATATAATATCAGGCTTTTCCAACTCTATATCGTAATCATTATAATGAGTTATAGGTATCCCATTATCAAACTTATCGCCCTCATATTCGAAAATTGAAAAGTCGTTCTTTTCCGTATTTACATGGTATGGAATCGGTATTACATGACAATTACATTTTGGATCATCCTTTGCCTCTATCCATATACTTTCCATGGAATCCCACATTGATGCTTTGTAAGGTAAAAATATAATCTCTAACTTGACCTCATCCTCGTGTTGCAAATTACTTTTTAAATCATCCAGTAAAAATTTTATATCCCGTATTAATTTTTCAACTTGTTGATTATCACCTATGTTTTCCTTTGTCAAATTTATAAGTTCAATAATAGAACTTATTATTTCGGCGTATAACGATGTTTTATCTTCCGGTAATATATCATCTAAAGTATTAAAAATAGAAATAACCGCATCAAAGCAATCGTTTAATATATTCAATCCCGTAGCTTCATTTGCATTTTCAATATATTTAATTCCTTCTATGACAGTAGAAATAAGATCTATGATTTTGTTTCTTGTTTTTAATCTCATATTTCATCTCTCTTCCTTTATATTACCTTCAAATCTTTACCGAAGGATTTAATTGTCAGGTTACCTGTTACGCTGTCAAAGGTAATTGTTCGTCCGTAATTTAAACCTACATCCTCCGCAAAAAGTTTAATTTTTAATTTTTGTAATGTTTCCTTGGTAGCAGCTACATTTCTTTCACCTATATTTCCTATAGTTGAGCTTCCCTTTATATCGAACATTTTAGCCCCTCCGGCGATTTTAGCGATCATTCTGGATCTTAATCCGCCTAAGCACTCCATTTGTCTTATCATTTCATCTATGCCCGTATCCGCATACTTAAAAACATTGCTTTTGTCCGAATTGTTGTTGTATGGAAGCATTATATGAGCCATCCCTGCAATTTTCGCTGCCTTATCTATAATACAAATACCTACACAAGAACCAAGGGCGTATGAAATCAACCCGTTTGGGACATTGACTATCTTCATGTCTGAAATACCTACGTTTACTGCTTGACTCATATATCTATTCCAAACCTCTTCAGTAAGATTCCCAGGGATGTCATGCTTGGCAACAGAAGCATGTGGCTGTATACAGTTTCGTCTTGACAAAAATATTTTTCTTTAATAAATATAACCCTGTCGGCTGCTTCAGAAAACTCAGCGGTTACAGCATCTAACAGCGCGCCTGACATATCAATATTCAGCGACGGAACTGTTATCTCAATTTTCATATTTGTTAATGAAGAAATAGAATTTACGTAGGATGATACCATTATATTTCCTATTTCAGACAATGCCGACATTTCCATTTCGGATATTTCTTCAAAGCTTTTAAGCTCTGTTCCAAGAAGTGAATTCAATATCAGATGTACGAATTCCTTTTTTAATAAAAATAATATTACTCCGTCAATATCTCCTTCAAAGCTCACCAATATTCCAACTATAATATTTTCTGCCCCTCCGATAGATTCGATCACATCATTATAATTTAATAAGCTGACTTCGGGTACATTCATATCAATCCTTTTAGAAAGCATTGTCGAAAGAGATGTTGCCGCATTACCGGCACCTATATTTCCTATTTCTTTTAATACATCTATATGTAGATCATTTAATTCCAAATTATTGCTCCTTTCTTTATTTGTTACTGTTCATAGCTCAACGGGCTGTCATCCTATATTGATAATGGAACGATATTATCGTTCCATATAAAAACAATCAATTTATATTTCAATATCTCCCGGATTTAAAGCTACTATTGTAATGTCATTTCCGTCATTATAGATTTTACTGTAGCTGATATCCTGTCTTACTCTGTATTTCATCCAGCCAATTGTTATTCTTGTATTCGAAAATACTGTTCCCTTGCAAATTATCTTATGATCTTCGATATTATCCGAAGGCATGATTTCCGACAATTGTCGTTGAAGATCGCTTATATCGTTATTTAACTTTATTTTTCTCAACAGCAACTGTCTTTTTACTGCATTTTTATTTTCATTATCAAGAGAAGAATTTTCTATTAAATCAATCTTTTCATCTACTTCATTCAATTCGCTTTTCTTTTCATTTATTTCTTTTTCTATTTTTATGTTTAATCGTTTTTTAGATTCAAAGGCTTTAAGTTCTTCCTGATATCTGTTTAAGTCAATGATAATATTGGTTTCCGGATTAGTCTTACCTCCTATTGTTTTAGCGGATATAATATTTTCTGCCTTGGTTGTACCTCCTATAATTGCTGCACTGGCTCCTCGCAGCATAACAGAATCTTTTGCAATTACCTCACTGTTTATTAAAGCCTCGGCATAAACGGTACTTTCTGTAAAAATTGTAGCATTTTCAATATACTTACTTGTAATATTACCTTTCGCAACAATTGTTCCTTTCCCCATGCCGTTCATTCCTTTGCTGATTACTACTTCACCGTCGGATTTTATGAAGGCACCTTCAACCATACCTCTTATTTTGATGTCACCCTTAGCAGTTACTGAAAATCCTTCTTTCACATCACCGTTTATTATTACACTTCCTATAAAATCAATATTACCTGTATTGTTGTCAACATTGTTTACCTTAAGAACACTGTCAACATAGACCTTTCCGTTTTTATATTCAACACAACCGTCAGCGCCTGCTAAAAGCTTCAGTTCATCTTGAGATACGTAAGTTTTTGCTCCGTAATTGAAAGAAACGTTTTTACCTTTTTTATAGCTTATTGGATTACCGTATACGTCAATTCCATCCTCTCCTTCCTGAGCAGGAATTATATGACACAGTACCGTATCCTTTGTAACATTAGTAACATTGTTAAGATTTCTGAAGTCAATTGTTCCGGCATCATCTTCAGTAAATTTACTTTCATTTAATATGTCAAAATCATAAATCAGTTCTGCATCCTTACCGTCTATCGGTTCTTTTCCGATAGCTGCAATCAGTTCTTTTGAATATTCTCTTTCTTTGCAGAAGATTTTAATTTCTTCTTCTCTGATTCCATATACTATACCTTGCTCAGTCAGATAATCAAAAATTTCTTTACAATCAACTTCTGCTTCCTTATCTATTAATTCAATTCTTATATAAACTTTTAATTTGTTAGCAGAAACAAGATCTTTAATTACATACTTCGGCTGCTCTTCCTGGGGCATTATGCTATTAATAACTTCTGCTGCTTTATTCTCATTTGTTAAAGACATATAATTATCCCCCTATATTTTTTAACCTCTCAAAGAGTTTATCGTCTGTTCAATTTCGTCTGCTGTTTTGATTATACTTGAATTAAGCTGAAAAGATTTTTGAATTTGTATTAGCTTCACCATTTCTTCTGAAAGGTCAACATTTGAACTTTCAAGAAAACCGTTCATCACCTTTGGATTTTCAAGCATTTCGTATTCTGCATCTTCATTTGCGATTCTAAAGAGATTGTTGCCTGCCTGAACTAAATCCTGATTGTTGTTAAAAGCAACCACTCCCACATCTATTATATCGTCGGTATTTTCTAAAATTATAGGTTCTTCTTCACTGTTAAGTACGTAGCCGCCTTGGTACATTAGATAGTTTTCATCATCTATGGTAGTAATCTGAAAGCTTCCGCCTCTTGTATACATATTTTCTTCTTCAAACTGAACTACAAAAAACCCTTCTCCCGTAATTGCAAAATCAGTCGGTACTCCCGTATAATAAGGCGCGCCCTGAGTGAATACCACGTCTGCTTTATTCAGTTTTGAACCGCTTCCCGATTTTAATTCTGTGTCGGCTCCCTCCGGTCCTCTGACATTTGTATACATTAAATCGGAAAATTCTCCTTTTGATTTTTTAAATCCTTCCGTTTGGACATTGGCCATATTGTTTGATAAAACATCCAAATAATTTTGACTGCTTATTGCCCCGTTTGTTGCGGTATAATATGCTTTTATCATTTATTCTCCTCCTTGTAGTGTCATCCTGAGAACTTCAGATCGAAGGATCTCAGAACTTCAAAACCTGAGATTCCTCACTGACGTTCGGAATGACAGATAATCTTTATTCCACTTTCCCGATTTCGGTTACGGCTTTTTCATTAATCATATCGTAAATTTTAAATGCCTGTGATGCTGTCTGCAGCGATCTTTGAGATGCTAATATTCCGGTGAATTCCTCTGTCATATTTACGTTTGATCTTTCGATTGTTTGATTTACTACTCTTGGATAATCGATTAATTCAGGATCTTCATCAGAAGTATACATTCCCGGCCCGTATTTATTCAAAGCATTGTAATCGGCAAAATCATACACTGCGATTCTGTCAACAACTTCATCTTCCACAACAATACTTCCGTCCTCTGCAAATTCAAATTTGTCCGTACCTAAATATATTTCTCCGAATTCACCTTGTACTCTGCCACTGCCTTCTAATACCATGTAGCCTTCATCATCAATATTGAAGCTGCCGTTTCTTGTATACATTATCTGATTATTAACATCCACTGAAAAGAATCCCGGACCCATAATCGCGAAATCCAGTGTACGTCCTGTTTCTTCCAAAGTTCCTTGCGAATGAAATGTGTTGTTTTCCACCACTGTATGTATCAGTGAAACATTATTTATGGGAGTTGCTTCATTATAAATTCCGTTTTGCTTATATTTGTTTATAAAAAGCTCTCCGAAGGTTGTGGTTACAGCTTGTTCTTTTTTATATCCGGGAGTATTCATGTTGGCAATGTTGTTACTTGATATATCTATTTTTCTTTGCTGAGTCAGCATGCCTGATGCTAATGAATAAAATCCTCTTGACATTTAATCACCTCTTATCCTTTTCTACAATATCATTTTGATAACCCATTATATTTTTTTCTAACTTCTGAAGCGCAGAAGTGTGTATTTGAGAAACTCTGGAGTTGCTGATATTTAAGATGTCAGCTATTTCCTTAAGCTTTAAATCCTCTTTGTAATAGAGAGATATTACTAATTTTTCTTTATCACCAAGCTTATTTACGCTATCAACTAAGACCTTGTGCAATTCCTTTAATTCAATTTCTTCTTCCGGAAGGTCGTACCCGATACTCATCTCCGTTTCTGTCAGGTTAGTTTCACCAATCAGCTCTTCAAAGGATAATATGCTTGTCCCGAACGCATTATTGACTATTTGATTGTAATCCTTCATATCCATCTTCAGATATTCTGCTACTTCATCATCCTTTGGTGTTCTTCCTAAACTGTTAGTGAGTTTATCCTCTGCATCTTTAATATTTTTATAATCACTTTTTACTTTTCGTGGTATCCAGTCCTGTTTTCTTACATAATCAATTATTGAACCCTTTATCCGAATTGAAGCATATGTTTCAAATTTAGTATTTTTTGTAATATCATACTTTTCAACAACATCCATTAAAGCTATTATGCCTTCATTCACAATATCATCTACATCACCGTATTGCTGATAAATTCCTCTTAGCTTCAAAGCTATTATTTTTACTAAATAACTGTACTTTTCAATTATTTGATTTCTTGTCCGGATATCTCTGGTAGCATAATATTGCTCCCATAATTCAGCTTCATCGATTTCTACATTATAGTTATCAGTTAAAATCATATGCATCACTCTTTTCTTTAAATTGCTATATTTCCTAATGCTTGTATCTGAACTGAGTTGTCAATTTCGTTGAAGGATAACACAACCGCCTTAGGGTAAAATTGATCTAAAAGCTTTCTGAAATAACTTCTCACAAATGGTGAGGTAAGCACAATAGGTATATTCATTTCACTTTTTAATTTATTGATATAGTCAATCAATTGACTGACAATATTTTGCAACAATTCCGGTTCTATGGATAAATAAGAACCTTTTTCATTTTTACTTATTGCATTTAATATTAATTTTTCAATGTCTGTACTTAAAGTTATAACTTTAATTTGTCCGCCTGTGGACCACTTGTGAGTAATTGTTCTCTTTAATGACTGTCTCACATACTCGGTCAACATCTCAGTGTCCTTTACCGATGCTCCGTAATCACTGATTGTTTCCAGAATAGTTTCCATGTCCTTTATAGGTATGCCTTCTTTTAACAGGTTGCCGAGTATTTTTTGGAGGTTTCCTTGTGATACAATTCCCGGAACTACTTCCTCAACCAAGGATTCGTTTAATTTTTTAACATTGTTTATTAATTGATTTAAATCCTGTCTTGATAAAAGCTCATGAGCATGTACTCTTATAATCTCTGACAAATGAGTTACCAGTACCGACAAAGGGTCTATAACTGTGTAACCGTAAATTTCCGCTATTTCTTTTTTATCCCTGGTAATCCATATGCTTGGTATACCGTAGGCCGGCTCTATGGTTTCGATTCCATCCACCTGTCCTGTTAAATTTCCGGGGTCAAGCGCTAAATAGTATTCGACTAATATTTCCCCTCTTGCAACTTCTTCACCCTTAAGCTTTATTACGTATTCATTAGGGTTTAAATATCCGTTGTCCCTTAATCTTACTGACGGAACAACCATACCCATTTCCTGAGCAAATTGTCGTCTGAACAATACCACTCTGTCTATAAAATTTCCCCCGCTCGCTTCATCAACTAATGGTATTAAGCTGTAACCAACTTCCATTTCGATGGGATCAATTTGAATCAACTCATATATATTATCAATGTTTCTGTAATATTCTTCTTCTGTTGACGGCTCGCCATCTTGCGCTTTTTCATATTGTTCACTTTCAGCTGCATCATCAGCAGCCTTTGTTTTTAATAGCCTTGTTCCTAAAAATATCAATATTGATGAAAGAACCAAAACCTGCGGCTTGGGAAAGCCCGGTATAATCGCTATAGCTAAAAGCACTATACCTGATATGATTAGAACCAGCGGCTGTGACTTTATTTGTTTTGTCAGATCAACATTTAAGCTTGATTCTGAAGCTGCTCTTGTAACAATCATACTTGTTGCAGTCGAAATCAACAAGGCAGGTATCTGAGATACTAAGCCGTCTCCAACCGTAGCGATGGAATATGTCTGCAACACTTCGGTAAATGTAGCGCCACCCTGTACCATACCTATAATAACCCCGCCTATAAAGTTTATAGCGGTTATTACGATAGACATTATGGCATCGCCCTTTACAAACTTTGTCGCTCCATCCATTGCCCCGTAAAAGTCTGCTTCTCTTTGAATATTGCTTCGTCTGTGTCTTGCTTCGTTTTCAGTTATAAGACCGGAGCTTAAATCTGCATCTATAGCCATTTGCTTACCCGGCATAGCATCAAGAGTGAATCTCGCGGTAACTTCCGCGATCCTTTCTGCACCCTTGGTTATAACGATGAATTGTACCAATACTATGATTAAAAATACTATAAATCCTACAACTGCATCTCCCTGAAGTACAAAACTGCCGAAAGTAGCTATTACAGCACCCGCATTTCCGCCTTGTGTCAAAATTAACCTTGTTGAAGAAACATTTAAGGATAATCTGAACAGCGTGGTAATTAAAAGGAGTGACGGAAATACAGAAAACTCCAGTGCCTCTTTTATATACATTGTTGTAAGTAATATAATGACTGATAATGATATGTTGATAATAAACATTAAATCCAGCAAAAATGGAGGTAATGGTATTATTATCATCAGTATTACTGCTATTATGAATAATGTTATAGAATTATTTAATATTCTTTTCATCGTGTGTGAGTTTCCTTTTTCTTAAGCCCATAAACCCAAGCCAATATTTCAGCTACCGGCTCATAGAATTCTAATGGTATTTCCCGATTTAATTCTGAGTCAGCATATAAAGCTCTTGCTAGCGGCACATTTTCTACGATATTGATTTTGTGTTCCTGTGCCTTATCTATAATTCTCAATGCTATACTGTCCTTGCCCTTTGCTAAAACTATCGGAGCATTGTCTTTTTCAATGTTATATTTTATCGCTACCGCATAATGAGTAGGGTTTCTTATAATTACATCCGCCTGAGGAACCTGCTGCATCATTCTTCTCATAGAAACTGCTCTTTGCTTTTCTTTAATCTTACCCTTAATCAGCGGATCTCCTTCTAACTGCTTGTATTCGTCTTTTACTTCCTGCTTCGTCATCTTAATATTTTTTTCGTATTCCCACCAGGAATACAAAAAGTCAAAACCGGATATAACGACAAATGCTATAATAACACTTTTAACAATAGACATAATTGTTGAAGCTATAAACTCAATGCCTGCTGCTATATCTATTGAAGCCAGTTTCGGTACCTGAAGCAGTTCCTTTATTATGGTGTTATATATCAAGGCACCCAAAATTGTTATTTTAATAATATTTTTTGCTACTTCCACTATAGAACGTAACGAGAACATCTTTTTTATTCCCGACAGCGGATTCAATTTGGAAAATTTAAATTTTATATTTTCCTTAGTTATCAGGAATTTCGTTTGTGCTCCTGAGCATACTACCGCCGTTATCATAACCGCAATCATCAACAGTCCCACAGAGCTAAAAATAGTATAAGATATATCTTTAAACATCTGTCTGACAAATGTATCATTAATGCTGTATGTTGTGCTCATAAGTGAAATATATTTATTAAACATATATGATGTGTTTCTGTATATGTACGGAGTCAAAAATTTCAATATATAAAATGAAACTGCAATAATTCCTACAGTAACTACATCCTTGCTTTGAAAAACATTTCCTTTTTTTCTTTCATCCCGCCTTTTCTTGGGGGAGGCCTTTTCGGTTTTATTTTCGCCTGGCATAGCAATCCTTTTTCTTTTACGTTATTAATGCACTTAAGCTGTTTTCTATGGTGTCAAACATTAAGCTTACAGTATTATCTATAAATGTAGTGAAGGTTGGAACTAATAATATTATCATAAGCAGCCCGATGATAATTTTGAGTTGAACATTAACTGAAAACACCTGTATTTGCGGTATCGCCTTCATCAATATACCAATGCCGGCTTCCAATATAATTTCCACCGCTATTATAGGCATTGACAGTTTTAAAGATAATACCAATACTTGCTGAAACAATTCAACCATGTTATAAAATAGGTTTTGCGGTATCGCGAAGTTTCCTATTCCGATTAATTTGCAGGAAGTTATGAATATATGTATCAATGTAATATGTCCGTTTGCACTGAAAAATACTAACATCAATATAACATTTAAGTAGCTTCCCACCACACCCATCGAAACATTGCTGCTTGGGTCATAAATCTTTGACATGGACATACCTGTTTGCATTCCCAGTATTTCGCCGCTTATAACAACCGTACTGAAGAACAGACCTATTACATGACCGATTAAATAACCTATAAATATTTCCTTTATAATCAGCAGCCCATATTCTATTGTTGTTCCTATAACTATATCTCCTTCAGGAGGTAATATACCATAGATTGTCACCGTTAAAAATAAGCTCATCATTGTTTTTAACAAAGCGGGAATGTTTCCTCTTCCGAATATCTGGTTAAAAAACACGCATCCGCTCATTCTTGCCAGTATTAATAAAAAATACGTGAAATCTCCCGAAAAAGTCATTGATAATCCCCTCTAATAAAGTGTAAGCATCAAATCAAAAACATAGTGCGTAAAATCCGCCATAACTTCCATCATCCATGAGCCTAGGGCTATCAGCATTGATGCCGTAACTAAAAGCTTTGGCACAAATGTCAGAGTTTGTTCATGTATCTGAGTGGCCGCCTGAAAAATTGCTATTATTAAACCGATCGTTAAGCTTAATAACAACAAAGGAAGCGCTATTTTTATTGCAGTTGCCGAAGCTGCCTGCATTACTTGCATAACCTGAGAAATGCTCATACCATACTCCTAATTAAAAGATAAATGTTGTTATCAATGTTTTGAATAATAGGGACCAGCCATCCACAACTACAAACAATAATATTTTAAAAGGCATTGATATCATTATAGGAGGCAGCATCATCATTCCCATTGACATTAAAACACTCGAAACTATTAAATCTATAATCAGAAATGGAATGTACAGCAAAAAACCTATTATAAATGCTCTTTTTAATTCACTTGTTACAAATGACGGGATAATTACAGTCAAAGGCAAATCATTTACACTTTCTGCGTTCGCTATTTCCTGATTATTGGACATATCAACAAACATCATTAATTCACTGTTGCCTGTCTGCTTCAGCATCCAGATCTTAATAGGTTCAGAAGCTCTCTCATAGAATTCCTGTTGAGTAATTTCCTCATTCTTATATGGCTGATAGGCTTCGGTATTTATTTCATTTATTACAGGTGACATAATAAACAATGTTAAAAATATTGCTATTCCTATCAGCACCTGATTGGGTGGTGTTTGTTGAAGACCCATTGCATTTTTTAAAAATGACAGTACAATCATTATTCTTGTAAAAGCCGTCATCATTATTAATATGGACGGAAGCAGAGTAAGCACTGTTAACATTACAAGAATTTCAACAGTTTCAGCAGCATTGCCGTTAATATCCATATTGATGACTCCGCCATATGCTGTCTGAGCATTCATAAGCACAAGTATCATCATAATAATATAAATTTTTATCAATTTTACTTTATTGATTGTTTTCGGTTCTTTCTTAGACATTCGAGCTTACCTTTTTAAGAATTTATTGAGTATGTTATTGAACTCCAGGTTATTGTCCGGCTTTATGTCGGGAATCGGCTGGAAATCATCTAACTCTTTAACAATTGTAATATTTTTTTCGGTAATACTAAGAAGATAATACTTATTGCATACCTCTGCTATAGCCAGAAACTTGTTTTGTCCCAACATTATTTTATCTATAATATTTATATACCTGGACTTCATTGATGAACTTGTTCTTGTTGAAAGCCACTTAGTGGAGTAATATGTAAGAAACAACACTAATACTATTCCGATAATTGAAAATACAAGTGATAATACATCTTTGATATTAACCAGCTCCTAACCAAGTATACCTTGAACAGTTTTTAAAACCCTTTCTGCTTTAAACGGTTTAACTATAAAATCCTTAGCACCGCTTCTGATTGCTTCAACTACCATCGACTCTTGTCCCATAGCGGAACACATTACTATTTTAGCGCTTGGATCCATTTCTTTTATTTCTTTTAATGCCTCTAAGCCATTTTTATTCGGCATTGTTATGTCCATTAAGGTCAAATCCGGTTTTTCGGTTTTATAGGACTGAACTGCTATTTCTCCGTCTGCAGCTTCTATTATATTCTCATACCCGTTTTTTAACAAAGTATCCTTTATCATCATTCTCATAAATGCCGCATCATCAACTATCATAATTTTTTTATCCATTTTTTCCTCCGCTTAAATCATCTATAATGTTAACTTTATAATTTCTTCTTTTTTTATAATTTCTACTATTCTTACTCCAAAATTATCATTAACTACTACAACTTCACCCTTTGCAATCAACTGTCCGTTAACGATAATATCAACTAATGCGCCTGCCTGCTTATCAAGCTCTACGATTGTGCCTTGTCCAAACTGCAATATATCCTTAATCGACCTTTTGGATTTACCTATTTCGACGCTGATTTCCAACGGAACTGACATTATCAGTTCTAAGTTTGACCTTTGCTCTTCGGTAAGTATATCTTCTTCATCATCAAATTCATCATATTCCATTCGCCTTACACTGACCGGGGCATGCTGTTTCTTTTTTGGCTTCGCTTTTTTAGGAACACTTTTTACTGGTTGTACTTTTTCTACATACTCTTCTTCTTCGTCATCGTCTTCATCCTCATCGTATTCTTCATCCTCTGTATAATCTGATGTATCAGTGGATGTTTCGATGCTTTCTTCCTCTTTAACTGATTCAGGATCTTCCGTCGTTTCAGTCCCCTTTAAGAAGCTTGATACAATTTCCCTTGCCAGTGAAACAGGTATTACATTTATAAACTGACTTTCAACACTTCCTTCAATGAACAATTCAAAGGCAACTGCAACTATAACGTCTTCATCTGTAAAATATTTGTTTTTAAATTCCGTTTTATCGTCAATTTCATATGCTATAGGTGTTGATATATTTATTGACTTGCCAAGGAAGTCCGATAATGCCGTAGCCGCTGAACCCATCATTTGATTCATAACCTCGCATATGGCACTTGTGTTTATTTCATCCATAACAAATTCTTCGTCCGGTATGGATTGTCCCAATAATATTTCTATTATTGTCTTTGCGTCCATCCTTTTCCAAATCATTAAATTGACGCCGTTTAACCCTTCAACATAGTTTATTTCAACCCCTATGGCAGGCTCTAAATTTTCATAACTGAACTCACTGGCATTTAATACATTTACCTTTGGTACAGTTATCTCGACTCTTTTGCCTAATAGGGAGGAAAGCGAAGTAGCAGAAGAACCCAGACTTATATTCATTACTTCTCCTATTACATCCCGTTCCATATCTGAAAAAATATTTTCATTCAACATAGATTGCTCCTCATTAATGTGTAATTTTATTTATCTTGATAACACCTTTATTTTTTCTTGTGCCCCATTTACCTTCAAACCACTTTCTGCCATCCACATGTATGTCGATATCTTTGTTAATATCTTTGTCAAGTATTATGAGGTCCCCAACCTGCATGTGCAGAACATCGTCAAGTGTTGCCTGTGCTTTTCCAAGCACTCCTGTTATTGTAAGGTTAGAGGATTTAATTGAGCTCATAATTGCTGCTTTTTGCTCTTCCCTGCTCTGGTCTGATCTCTTGCTGCTCTTTGAGTAATTGCTTGCTTTCTTTAATATTTCATCCAATATACTGGATGGAATACATACGGTTATTTTTCCGGTAGATTGATTTAGTGAAACATTTAAAACAACTATCACTACGGTATCATTGTAGTTAATTGATTGTATAAACCTTGAATTAGTTTCAATTTTCGCCAGCTCCATATCAATTTCAAGAGTGCTTTCCCAATTAGATCCCATGTGCTTAACAAGCTGCTTCAGCATATTACCAAGAAGAAAAAGTTCTATATCAGTGTAATCTCTGTCATGCTCATATTCCTCACCTGTACCTCCCAACAACCTGTCTATTATAACGAAAGAAAGGGGTTTAGATACTTCCATGAGAATTTGACTGTCTGAAACCGTATTATCGGGATACTTAACATCAACCAGACCCATCAATACGTAATCATCCAACGCATTGTTATATTCGTGAAATATGCTTTCTTCCACCTGCTCTACAGTTACATCGCACATTAACCTCAGCATTGAAGTCAGCCGGGACGTAACCATCCTGCAGTAATTTTCATAAATACCCTTCAGCAGCTTTATGGTTTCTTTAGTAATCTTTTTAGGACTTCTGAAATCATATTCTTTTATTTTCTTATCATTTGCCTCAAGCTCTTGTAAATTTACATCTCCGCTGCTTAAATTATTAAGCAGCTCATCTATCTGGCTCTGAGATAATATTTCCGCCATATCTTTTGCCTCATTCCATCATTTTTGCTAATCAATAATCGTTGTTTGCTGATAATCTACATTTTCTGTCTTGATATCTTCTTTATTTATCGTATCCTGTATTATTTTTGTATAACTAACCGGATACCCTTTTCTGCTGATATAAATTTCAACTCTGCGGTTTTTCGCTCTTCCTTCAGGAGTACTGTTATCTGCTATGGGACTGTACAATCCATATCCTATAGCGAGATATTTCGAAGGATGTATCACTTCTTTGTTCTCCAGATACCTCAGAACAACATTTGCTCTGTCTGTTGAAAGTGACCTGTCTATATCCGTTTTGTCATATTCAACCTCCGCCGTATGACCTGCTATTATAACTTCTTCTATATACTCATCTACTAATGTCAATCCATCCGCCAAAACATCTAATATTGCCCTGCCGCTCATCTCTAAAATGTCACTGTATCCCCGGAAGGTTACTGAATCCGAGAACCTGATAAACACGTATTCTTCGCTTTTTTGCAGCTCAACCTGTTCCGTTAAATCATTCTCATCAATATATTGCCTCAGCATTGCATACAATTGATCCAAATTCGCCTCATCATCGTCTGCAACTGTTTCCGGAGGAGACTTATCCTCTTCTGAACCGGGTTCTGTTGATGTATCCTGTACATGAAAAGCAGCCGGATTCATCTGTTTGTTAAATGCTTCAATAATAGCGGCATATTTCTGTGAGTCTATTGTTGACATAGCATATAGCATTATAAAAAATGTCAGCAGCAGAGTTACCATATCGCTGTATGTTTCCATCCAGCTGGCACCACCGCCATTATACTGTTTACTTTTCCTCGCCATAATTTCCCCTACTTACTTTTAAATTTAAGCCTTTGCTTTTCTCTTCCCTAATCCCTTTTTTGACTTCTTGCCCGTTGACTCTTCATCGCTTTCTGTCGCTGTCAGACCTCTATCCTTGTACGTAATGTATGAGTTCAGCTTTTCTCTTATGTATTTAGGGTTTTCACCTGACTGTATTGACAGAACACCCTCCATAATAAGCTCTTTTGCAACCATTTCTTCATCATGCTTAGCCTTCAATCTGTTAGATATAGGTGCGCATATCATGTTTGCTAAAAACGACCCGTAAAAAGTAGTTACCAATGCAACGGACATACCCTTTCCAAGAGCATCAGCACCCTCTGCAGGATTCATATTTGCAAGCATATTTATAAGTCCTACAAGTGTTCCCAGCATACCGAATGCAGGTCCGAACGAACCTAGAGTATCAAATACCTTCCATGCAGACGCATGTCTGGCTTCGATACAGTCAATTTCATTTTCTATCTGAGCCCTTACCTTAGTCGGCTCAATTGCATCTACTATGAGCATTACACAATATTTTAAAAATTCATCCTGCAGATCTATATTGTTAACTTTTTCTTCTAAAATCAACAAACCCTTTAATCTTGCTTCCTTAGCCAGTTCTTCAATCGCATCAATATATAAATTCAAATTGATTTTTTCTTTCTTCATAAGAACTTTCATATTTTGCGGTATGTCTTTTAAGTATTTAACAGGAACAGACATTATTGTAGCTGATATAGCTCCTCCAAATGTAATATACATACTCGGTATATTAACAAAGCTGTTGAAAACTTGCGAAACATCTGACCCGCTTTCAAATATTCCATATATCACCAGACCAAATCCGGCAAAAATTCCTATTATAAAAGATAAATTCATTTTGCACCTCTTTATTCTTCAGCAGTTACGCCTCTTAAAATTTTTTGATTGTAAATTATTATTTTATTAACTATTTCATCCTTTGTATCTTTTACTAAATAATATTTACCCGTAGTCAATGTAATTTTTGTTTCCGGAATAAATTCAATTTTTTCTATTAATGTTGCATTGATTAAAAATACCTCTCCGTTGATACCAACTACTTCAACCATATACCCTCCTATTTTTTAAAAACCTTAATCATAATCATAAATTTTCTGTTTATAATCATGATTAATGCCTCTATTGCAATGGATTAACAATACCGTACATTTCCTGTCTTTTTAATAATGAGATTCTTCACTACGTTCAGAATGACAAATTCGTCATCCTGAGCGTAGCGAAGGATTTATATTATCTATCTCTTAAGGTTAACCAATTCTTCAAGCATCTGATCAACTACGGAAATTATCTTTGTATTTGCCTGATAACCTCTTTGTGTTATGATCATGTCAGAAAACTCGTTAGCCAGGTCTACGTTGGACATTTCCAGACCGCCTGTAACCAACGCACCTGTTCCTGAACCTTTTGCGCCGGGTATATTATATGTAATTTCGCCGGTGTTCTTACTTTCTCTGTAATATGAATTTCCTTCATGTACTAACGCATCCTGATTTTGAATACTTGCCACAGATATGAGCCCTAAAGTTACAATTGTATCGTTCAGAACATCAGTGTCGCTAGCTTTGTTATTATATACTGCAGTAATTGTACCGTCAGTATTAATGGTAATATTTGTATACTCAATATTTGTAGGAGGTGCTATATTTATCGCTTCAAGATCTGATTCGTCGACAGTAATTGTACCATCGGCATCTATATCAACATCGTCTTTATTCCAACCATAAACCCTTGAGCCATTTACATCAACAAGGTTTCCTGCCGAATCGAAGCCAAGTGCTCCCAGACGTGTATACAATCTTTGACCGGTTGAAGTTTCCACCGTTAAGAATCCTTCGCCATTGATATAAATATCTGTAGATTTATTTGTAGGTGAATATCCGGATATTGTATGTATCGTATCAACAGAACCTATCTGAGCTCCATATCCTACCTGTGCAGCATTAGTTCCCCCTCTGTCAGCACTTGCTCCGCCGGGATTTCTTAATTGCTGATAATATATGTCTCTGAATGTAGTTCTTTGTGATTTGTATCCGTATGTATTAACGTTAGCTATGTTGTTACCTATTACGTCCATTTTTGTCTGGTGACTTCTCATTCCTGATACACCAGAATAAAGTGCTTTCATCATAATAATTCATTCTCCTTTTTTTTATTAGCTGTATAGTCCGTCAAAAAGTCAGGACTTTCGCCTCCTAAAAAGGACCGGCTATTTTATTACAGCTCCATCGATATTTGTAAATATATTTTCTTTTAAATCATTACTGTTTACTGCTGTTATAACCTTGTTGTGCATTGTGCTGATTATGAAGGCCTGATTGTCAATCATTACAAGCACATTCTTCAATCCCTTGTCCTTTGCCTGCTCGGCTGCCTCATTCAGCTTTTCTGTTACATCATCGCTTAATTCAATATTCCTTTCCTTAATTCTTTCATTGGCATGCTTGGAAAAAACAACCTCGTTTTGTAGCTTTTCATTTAATATTTCTTTAAAAGCCGAGCTGTTAACTCCTTGGTTTCTAGCGAAAGAATTGGGCTGAATATTATTGTTTAAGCTGCTTATCTTTTTAATGAAATTAATATCTGTCATAATATCACCCGCCTAATCCTGATTTTCATCATTATTTTCATCTTCAGGTGGTACATCCTCATCTGTATTTGGTGGATCAGTCTCGGGTGCAGGTGGTTCCTCTGGCTCCTCCGCCTTAACTTCCATAACGTTAGAGTAAAAATACTCCTTGTCATTCACATACAGCTTCGTCTGACCGCCGTGAAATGTAACTCTTTGAACAATGCCCTCGTCAATAACAAGCTTTCCCTTGCTGTCATAATCCGCAACAACAACATTTTTGCCTATAAGAGATGTGGCCTGTCCTTCAATTGCCATTTTCGTTAAATCCGACATTGCCTGCAGTGATGAAAATTGAGCCATCTGAGAAATAAATTCCGTATTGTCCATGGGATTCATCGCATCCTGATTTGTTATCTGAGCTACCAGCAAATTCAGAAAATCCTGCATCTGCAAGCCTTCATTTCCCGTTTGTATATTTAATTCTTTGTCATCAACCTGACTGCCATATCTAGCTGATTGAGTGCCATATCCATTTATTTCCGGCATATTTCCCCTCCTTTACTGATTTATTATTGTGCTCCTTGAATTCATAAGCTCTGAAAATGTGTCATCATCGCTGTTTTTACTGTCCTCATCGTAAAAGTATTCATTTCTTCTCTTGTTGTCCTGGTCAAGGTTTTGATCATCCCGATTGTATTCATTATTTTGATTTTCTTTATCGTAATGGTTTGTCAGATGATGCTCCTGGCTCGAATCGTTGGACTTAATAACAATATTAACGGTCTCTGCTGTCTTGTTTAAAGTTTTTAAAAGCTCATCCGCACTTGAAGCCAATATTTTTTGCGTTTCTTCGTTCAGTGCCTTTACCTCAACTGTCATTTTGTTATCAACCATTGTCATCTTTATGTCCACTTTTCCAAGCTCTCTTGGGTATAACTCCATAGTAACTTGTTTCGCTGTGCTGCCGTCTGCTGTATCTACCTCGGTCAACATTACGATATTATCTCTTACCTGCTCCACTATCTGAGATTTTATCTGAGTTGATTCGTCACTTAATTGAATAATTTTGTTGTTCTCAGGGATTATCTCCTTATTTACTTTGAAATTCAGCATTTCAGCATTAGAGTTAATATCATTTTTCAGTTTATTTCTTCTGCCTTCAATTTCTGAAATTAATTTCTCTGCCTGAGGGCTTAACGCAGGCTTTTCATTATGTACCTCATTATGTCCCTGCTCTGCATCGATATCAGATGGCTTTATATCGAGATAGCTTGTATTGCCATTGTTGAGAAAGCTATTTTCATATATGCTGTGATTTAAGCTTTGTAAATTATTTAACTCCGGCATCATATATGCATCTGAATTCAAAGTCGTATTTTCAGTTATCCCCATAATCTGAGGAGCAATAAGGTTAAAATAGTTTTGCATCAGATATGAGCTTTCTAAAATATTTTCCGCATCTGGTTTTTCGGTTTTACCCTCATCAGATGTAAAAATATCCTTGCCGGCGATTACTTGATTTATATCTATATTATTCATATTTAATAAATTCAGGTAGTCTGTGCCGCTTCCTGTCAAAAGCTCCATAAAGTCATTATTCATTTCCATATTGTCCATTGTAACGGGAGGTTGATTTAAGCTGTTATCTGTCATCATATTTGTCAGCATGGCCAAAAATGTATCCTTTCCCATAACAGGAGACTTGTTTGTGTTCAAATTATTTTGTACCTGATTCAAAATATTGTTTAAATCCATGTTTACATTCATATTATCACCTCCTTTCGATTCTTTGATATTTTCAATGTTTCAAACATTACATTGCATATTTGTTTAAAATGCTTTTATTTGAAACAAATTCATCGATAAATATTTCTTCGCTTTTCATGAATGCTTTTTTATATTTTTCCAACTCATTTTCTTTAAGCTTCTCCAAGCTTGATATTTCCATGTTGGCGTTTATAATTTCATGTCTTTTCGATTCTATTTTTTTTAAAATTATATTTTTTTCTTCTTCTTTTTTTTCTGTTTGTTTTAAAACATTGTCCATATACATCTTATAATAGGTCATTTCGCCCACAGAAACAGAAACTGCACACTTTTCAACAAATTCATCGTTTAATTGCTTAAATTCTGTTTTAAGATTCTTAATTTGCTGTTCAACAGTGCTAAGTTCACGGTTCAGGTTACCCATCTCAACTTTAAGGTTATCTAAAACCTGTTCTTTTATTTCTAATATTTTTTGAAGAGAAAAACTAAATTTTTTCATCATTCACCCCTTTTTTGTCATTCTGAGGGTTTTAGCCCGAAGAATCTCAGATTTTAAAGGGCTGAGATTCCTCACTAACGTTCGGAATGACATATTTTTAAATTATCATGAACAATAACGTTAAACTTCTTCCATCAAGCTCAGTATTTCATCGAAGGAATATTTTTCATCTACTCCTTGAATTAAGAAGCTGTTCACTTGATCGATTTTGCTTATTGCCTCATCTAATTTTAAGTTTGTGCCTTTTTTGTAAGCACCTATAGAAATCAAATCATAATTAGAGTAATAAACAGATAAAATTTCTCTTAATTTCTTAGCCTGAGCATTATGCTCGTCTGTTGCTATGTCAATCATTAACCTCGATATGCTCGCATTAACATCAATTGCAGGATAATGGTTTGAGTTTGCCAATTTTCTTGTCAACACTATGTGTCCGTCAAGTATACCTCTCACCGTATCAGAAATTGGTTCATTAGTATCATCGCCTTCAACCAATACGGTATATATTCCCGTAATCGAACCGGTGTTAAAATTACCACTTCTTTCTAAAAGCTTAGGCAGCTCCGCATATATTGAAGGTGTGTACCCTCTTGATACAGGCGGCTCTCCGGTAGCAAGTCCGATTTCTCTCTGTGCCATGGCAAATCTGGTCAGTGAATCCATCATCAACAGCACATTCATGCCTTTATCTTTGAAGTATTCGGCGATGGTAGTTGCCACAAGAGAACATTTAACTCTCAGCATAGCCGGCTGATCCGATGTTGCTACTACCAGTATTGACCTTTTTAACCCTTCCTCGCCTAAATCCTTATCGATGAACTCTCTTACTTCTCTCCCTCTTTCACCCACAAGAGCTATAACGTTTATATCTGCTTTTACATTTTTTGCAACCATACCCAACAGCGTACTTTTTCCTACACCGCTGCCGGCAAATATGCCCATACGCTGACCTTTACCTATGGTTAACAGTCCGTCGATCGCTTTTACTCCGAAGCTCAGGCTTGAATCAATCCTTGGTCTTGACAGAGGGTTTATATACTCATTGTCAACATAGCAGTATTCATTGCATGTGAATTCTCCTCCGTCATCAATCGGCTGCCCGGTTGCATCAACTATCCTGCCTATCAGGAAATCTCCGACAGGTATTTTTAATTTGTGCTTTGTAGACTTGACTGTGTTGCCAAGACCGATACCTTTTATATCCTCATAGGGCATAAGCAATACTTTTCCGTCATTAAACCCAACGACCTCGGCCCGTATTGTTTTTTCTGCATCATCAGTGGATATCTCACAAACTTCGCCTATCTTATACTTCTTTCCTGTTGCTTCTATCATCATGCCGGATATTTTTTTTACTTTTCCTATATATGTACTGAAGTCATCCTTTGCAAGTGCTTCCTGAAAATCTTTTATCTTTTGGTTAAACTGCATTTTTATTTAACACCATTTCTTTAAGATTTTTAAGCTGTGTAGTAACACTTGTATCCACTATACCGTCCGGCGTTTCGATTATAGCGCTTCCTTCTTCCAACTCTTCTGAAACTTCAATTACCACATCACTTGATATTTTATTCAAATCATTAATTAAATTCTTATCTGCCTGTATTGATATGGCATCATCTTTTGAAGAAATATATACCTTCACCCATTCAACATTTCTGTAATCCTTTATGACATTTTTTATTAAGGATGTAACAATATCTTTCTTATCGCTTATTTTTTGTTTAATTATTTTTTCAGCTATATCGAAGGCCAGAGAGGTTAGTTCCTCTTCATATCCGGAGAGGATTTCTTCTTTACTGCTTTCTATTAAGGATATCATGTCGGTTAATTCTTTTAATTTTGCTTCGTTTTGCTTGTTAAGTTCCTCTTGAACCTCAACATAAGCAATTTCATACCCTTCTTTATATCCATTGTTTTTGCCAATTTCCAAGCCGGCATTATATCCTTCTTCGTATGCTCTTTTTTTGCATTCAACCGAATCAAATTGTGCATTTCTCTTTGCCGTATTTATTATTTTTAATGCCTCATCCTTAGCTTCCTTTAAAATAACCTCTCTTTGGTTATATATTTCATACAAATCTTCTTTGGCAGTGCTTAGTGTCTTAGCTTCATTATGTTCTTCAATATTATTGATACTCCTTTTACGATTATCGAATACTACATATTCAGCCTTGATTATATTAGACAATAATATCATCCTTTCCGCCTTTTGCTATAATTAACTCACCTTCTTCTTCCAAACGTCTGATTACAGATACAATTCTTTGTTGTGCTTCCTCAACATCTCTTAACCTTAAGTTGTGAGTGTATTCCAACTCAGATTTGATTGTATCGCCCATCTTAGTCGACATGTTGCTAAATAGCATATCGGCAACATCTTTATTTGACCCTTTAATAGCATATACCAAGTCCTTACTGTCAACTTCACGAAGAAATCTTTGAATGCTCATTGGATCCATTGTAACAATGTCTTCAAATACAAACATTCTCATTCTGATTTCATCAGCAAGCTTTGCATCCTTCTTGTTAAGCTCATCAAATATGTATTTCTCGTTGCCTCTGTCCATATTGTTCATTACGTCGGCAACATAGTTTACTCCGCCTATTTCTGTAAAATCTACGGATATTATAGAATTGAATTTCTTTTCCAGTTCCTGTTCAACGTACCTGACTATTTCCGGAGATGTTCGATCCATTTTTGCAATTCTTTCAACCACATCAATTCTTTTTTCCTTAGGAAGCTCCGAAATAACAGCAGATGCCTGATCCGCTCTGGCGTATGACAATATTAACGCAATTGTCTGCGGATGCTCGTTTTGTATAATAGTCAATAAGTTTTTATAATCTGCCTTCCTGATAAACTCAAAGCTCTTGGTTCTCAATGTCTTAGTTACTCTTTCCAGTAAGCTTGCTGCAGTCTGAGAGCCGAACGCTTTTTCAAGAACATTTCTTGCGTATTCAAATCCGCCTTCTGTTATTACTTTTTGTGTGAGACACAATTCATAAAAATCCTTTAAGGTCTGTTCCACCGTATGGGGACTTAAATGCTGCAATCTTGATATTTCATATGTTAACTGTTCTATTTCATCTTCTTTCAAAAATTTATATATTTTTGATGCATCATCGGCACCAAGGGATATAATAATAGCTGCGGCTTTTTGTTTGCCTGTTAGTTTAGTTTCTGCCATATTAATCATCATCCCCCTTTATCCATGTTCTGATAAGCTGTGCGGCTATTTCAGGATTTGCTGTTGTGAATTCCTTAAGCTGCTTTTTAATTACCTGCTCTTGTGTTTCCTGAACCTTTATTTCATCTTGAATATCCGACCATGAATAATCATTTGTTGCAGCCGCTTCAGCCGCTGCTGCAGCAGCCAGCAATGCTTCTTTTTTCTTTTTCCTTCTTCTTAATATTATAGTCAATATAAATGATAATACTGCTAAAACAGCTAGGGCTATGCCTCCGTAAATCAGTATATCTCTTAACTGTAAGTCTCCTATAATACCGGGCTCAGGTGTAATAACAGGAATCGAAGGTTCTTCCGGATCATAGAATACCATGTTATGTAATGCGATATCTTCAGTTTTAATACCAACGGAAAAGGCTATAAGCTCTTTAACTTCCTGTAATTCTTCATCCCTCATGCTGGCTCTGTTAACAACAGCAGCAACAGTCAGGCTTTCTATTCTGCCGGGATTGTGCTCAATTTGCTCCTTGAGCTGACTTACCAAGTAATTAATTGAATTGGAATCTCTGAAATATATGTTGTTTCCTTCAATTATTACTCCAGGATACGTTGGAATTTCTGCGTTCGTTTCAGTTCCCGGAATTCCGCCTACGGTTTCTCCCGGGCCCGTTATTTCTCTTTCGTTTTTAGAATCACTGGGAACTCCCATATTTGTTTCTTCATCCGGTAAATATTGTAAAAGCTCGCTTATCTTTTTATCAAAATTAATATTGCATTTTGCCGAAACCTTAACATTTTCGGGACCATATATTCTGGCTAAAAAGTCGGTTACTTCATTGATAGTTTCTTTTTCAAATTCTTTTTCAATTTGCAATTTCAGCTTTATTGTATCTGTTTGCTGCATTTCATCACTGACAATCAAGCTGTTGCCATCGGTATCTATAATAGCAACATTTTCTTCCTTTAAACCCTCAACGCTTTTTACTATTAACTGCATTATGCCGTTTGTTTGAGACTTTGTTAAAGCATGACCGTTAACAAGGTTAATTTTAACCGATGCCGAGGATTCTTCTTTATTTGTTTCCCAGGCGAAGCTCTTTTTTTCGGGAAGATTAATCGTTACTATTGCCTTCTGGACCACGTCTATGGTTTCTATAGATTGCTGCAATCTTTCCTGCAGCTGGAAAACCTCATATTTTCTTTTTTCATAGTCCGTAGTCATAAAGTCTATATTTTGAGTAAACACATCGTAATTGGTCCCCGTCTTGGGATAACCGGATTGAGCTAATTGCATTCTTAATTTGCTTTCCTGTGTTTCCGGTATGAGTATGGAGCCGTTCTTTTCATATCTGTAATCTACACCGCTTTCCTGAAGAAGCTGCATTACTTCAGAGGATTCTTCTTTGCTTATATTACTGAAAAGCACCACATACTCTTTTTTGTTTAATAAAAGAGTTATTATTATTGCGGTTAATAATAATGCAGCAAATCCTCCGATTATTAACTTTTTCTTCTTGCTGCTCTGCTTACCCCAAAACTCTACAATACTTTTCCATATATTTTTAAATTGCTCTGCCATCTATAGCTCCTAAGATTATGCAAGTGAGTTTAGTTAAACACCCATACGCATTATTTCATTGTAAGCATCTAACGCCTTGTTTCTTAACTGTATAACCAAATCTAAAGACATCTCAGCTTTTTTAGTGTTAATCATTAAGTTATGTAAATCATCGCTTTCTCCGACGGAAAGCTTGTAAATATCTTCATCAACCTGTGCTTCGGCATCAACGTAATTGTTAAGCGCCTCCTCAAAGATAGATTTAAACAACAGTTCGTTTTTATCTTTAGAATTTGAAGATTTTTGTAAATCACTTAATTCGCCGATTCCGTTAATTGGTCTGATTGGTTCTATAAACATTATTACCTCCCGATTTCCAGTGCTTTTACCGCCATTTGTTTCATAGTATTAAGGGCAGTTATATTTGCCTGATATGCTCTGTAGGCTTCCATAATATCCACTGTTTCTTTCAGGGAATCTACATTCGGCATCCTGACGTATCCGTCTTCTCCGGCATCAGGATGCTCGGGATTATAAACGAGTTTAAATTCGCTTTGATCCTCTATAATTTCTGTAACCTCAACTCTGCCGGCTTCATATTCATTGATATTCTCTATAAACATATTTTGAAAATTATTAACAGCTGAAAGCACTACCATTTTTCTTCTGTAAGGCTCGCCGTTTTCTGTTCTTGTAGTGTCTTTGTTAGCGATATTTTCCGAAATTACATCCATTCTTAACCTTTGAGCCGTAAGTCCGGAACCGCTTATGTTTAACGATTGTAAAAAAGACATAATAGACCTCCTTAGCTATTTTTTCCCTTCGGAAATTACTGATTTTAATTTAGAAAAATATGAATTTATTTCTGATACTGCATACATATATTGAAATTGTGTTTTTGCAAGCTGGAGATTTTCTTTTTCCACGTCAACGTTGTTGCCGTCAAGGCGCAATGATAGATTGTCATTTTCATCAACGACAATTTTGCTGGATTTTATTTGATTGTTTATTTCAGATATGGTTTTATCGTAGCGATTTTCCATATGTGATTTTAAGAAATTCTCAAAATCTACATATTTACTTTTATACCCCGGAGTTGAATAGTTTGCTATATTCTCCATAGTTACCTGTTGTCTCAGCCATAATCCGTCTAAACCCTTGCTTAATAAATTTAGATTAGTACTGTTATTAAATTGCATTTTATATCCCCTTTTTTAAAAATTTGCATAAAAAATATAATTTACGTCATTGCCAGGCACCACAATAAATTATATATATGCATAACATTTATATAGATATCATTGGCAACTGGCTGCCTTAGAAATTTCCTTAGGCCCTATAGCTTTGTGACACTGCCTTTCGACAGCTTTACCTTTTCAATTCTTAAAATTTTCTTAAATCTAACAGCATTATAATGCAAATTGAGACAAATTGCAAGCTTTTTTGACAAAAAATATTGGAAAATCAACACTTTTTTATTCGAATAATTATTCATTTCTCAAACGTCAGTTTAACAATTGAAAATCAAGCCTTTTTTTGCTTTTTCCTTTAAAAGTCAACAAAAATAAAAATGAATATCATAAAAGATATTCACTGTTCGTTATATTTTTAACAAGTTTTATTCTATTTTTTACATAATTAACAAAATTGAGAATAATATGCAAAAAAATGTTTTAAAATTTATTTTTTATTTGCGCTTTTTAGCTGGCTTTTTAAATATTTCAAGCTGTTTTTGTCTATTTTCTCGGAAGCTGTTTTATTGAATTCAAATGTTTCTTTAAGCTCTTTTCTGATAACTTTTACTTCCTTCGGAGCATTTATCGCTACCTTCACTTTGTCCTGTGAAATTTCCGAAATTATTATTTCGATATCGTCTCCGATGAATATCGATTCAGAAACCTTTCTTTTTATTACTAGCATTCGACATCCCCCTCATCTACGATAAAATTGTATCTGAGTGGATAATCGTTTTGTAGTATTACCTGCTTCGCTTCTCTTGTACCTGGGTTAATTGCAATCGGACTCTTTAAGTTGACTACTGATTCTTTGATATTTTCTTTGATAATAGCTATGACCAAGTATTTTAAATCAGCCTCGTTTTTTACCTTGAGTTCATTTAAATCCTCTTCATTTAAATAAGGATTGTAATCCTGTATAATTGAATAAGGGTCAATTAATACAAATGATAAATCTGTATCCGACAGAGATTGCAAAAACATCACGTCGTCTTCGGGACTGTCTTTTAATATGACATATTCTTTGTATTGTTCAAATCCGTACATGCCAGTGATAAATTTAATCACATCATTGTCGTTTACAGTGATTTCATCGAAATCTCTCGTTTTTATATTTCTGTTTTTATTATACAAATGTATCTAACTCCTTATAATTAGGATTCGCACTTGGCGGCACGAAAATCGGGGTACCTATATAATTAATTTCAATTCTTGGATATTCCTTAACTATGAATTCTATGCTTCCCGGTATAAAATTAATTTCCGGACCTCCTACATTCCAATCAAAGCCAAGGTCATCCATTTTAAAATTCATTGAAATTCCTCCTATTTCCCATGAAATATCAGGTCCGACTTCCGGAACAAATCCAATATTAAAATCGACGTCACTCATAAATTTTTTCATTGCAATTTCAGGTATGGGGTTTTCCATGATGTTGATATCCAACATCATGTTACCTTCTTTTGCATATGTGGCAGTTGCCTGATAGCCTGCCTGAACACCTTTTTTTGCAAAATCCTGTACTGAACGCATAACACTTTTTATACCGGCTGAGTATCTTGCTTCTACAGTGTCAATGTTCAGTTTCGTGGGCTTCATTTGTATGTCAAGTCCGCCCTTATTTCTTTTAAGTTCAAATGTAGCGTTGGTTGTCGCTATTTCATATTTGGCTTTATTGATTTTCATCTCAAATGACATAGGAATTGTTCTGATTTCTAAAAGCGGTTCCATATATTATACTCCTTTTTATTTCATAAAATCTATAAAACTATTCTGGAGGATTTTGTTGCCCATTGCCAAAGCTGCGTTGTAAGCATATTCCTGCATCTTGAAGTCTACTATCGCCTCCGCAGGATCTACCTTTTCTACCTCTAATATTTTTTTGTTTAAATTAATCTGGTTATCTTCGTTACGATACTGTAAAAATTCAAGATAATTTGTTTTAGCGCCGATATCCGTCACCGCCACCAATACTTCATTTTTTTGTTTTTCAAACTTCGATAGGTACGGTGAAATATTCTCATATGAGAAATCATCTTTCCTTAATTCATCTTTAATATTTCCTATAAGGGTGTATATGTTGTTAGCAATGGGATCCCCTGCAGAGTCTGTTTCTGAACCATATCCATATCCCAAAAATCCTATTCCGGAAGTTGAAACATTGAAAGCGGTATCTTCTGCTAATTTGTTGCCGTTAAATGTCAAGCCTAAGCCTAAGTCCACAAATGACTTTTCATTTGCTAACTCTTCTAATATATTTGCACCTACAGGCTGATTATCTTTGTCAAGTCCCGTATTGACATTGACACCTTTATAATACAGCTGATTGTTATGAACCGTAAACGGCAGCTCATCCCTACTGGTTCCGCCTAATACATACCTGTCCTCAAATTTACCGTTCAGCGAAGCAAGTATGGAGGACTGGAGATTGTCAAGCTCCTTAGCTATGGCTTCTCTCTCTTCCTTTCCCATGGTACCTGTTATACCTCTTATATATAATTCATTGACGGATTTTATACTTTCGCCTATTTCCATCATATTTGTCTCCGCAGCAGTAAGAAAAGAATTTGCATCGCTGATGTTTGTATCATATTGCTCTGTCTTTCTGTACTCTCTTCTTAATTTATACGCTTTTATGGCAGATACAGGATCCTCAGAGCCTTTGAAGAATTTCATTTGTGTTGCGGCTCTCTCATTCAGATAATTCATTTGATTAGCGGACTTATTCAAATTTCTCATATATCTGCTGGTCATCATGCTTGTTGTAATTCTCATATTATACCTCCTACACTCCCATTCTGTTAATCAGCGTGTCTAACATTTCATCCAGGGTAGTCATCAACCTTGCAGCTGCATTGTACGACTTGCTGTACTGCAGTAAATTCACACCCTCTTCGTTAAAATCAACAGAGGAAAGACTGCTTCTTTCGAAGTCTATCTGGTATTCAGATATCAGGTAGCTTTCATGGGTTTTTTCAGTTTCGCTTACCTGAAGATTTAGTTTTGTTACTGAAAATGACACAAACTCCTGAAATGTACCCTTAAATAAGCCACTTCCGGTTCCGTCATACTCTGTTGTAAAGTCATTATCTGTTTTGAATGCATCTATCATTCTCAGTATGTTGTCCGCTGCAGCCTTATCATCATTGTTTCCCTTTGGCTCAAGAATTGTATGTGTTATGTATGCATCCTTGGATTCAGCCCAGTCATCATGAATTTTTATGGATTTAGCAGTTATATCTGTACCAACACCATCTCTTGATCCGAACAATGGCTTATCAGCCCCAAATACATCACCTACACCTTCGGAATCGTAATGTGTTGGCTCTCTGTTCAGCTCATTCATAGTAGTTGCAAACTTGTTTGCCAGTGTATCAAGCAGGTTTTGGTAATATTGCACACCCCTGGCATCAGAATTTGTAACTCCAGCAGTAGTGTCATACTCTCCTTTTCCATTTAAAAACTTTATGTAACCGCCTATTTTACCTTTAGTAATTTCATTTGTTAAATCACTGTTGTTCCCATTCAAGTCTGTTACTTCAAACAATACATCTCGTCCGTTTTCTGATGTTTTAAATTCGGCAAATTCTTTATTGTCTACAATTTTTACTTTAGTGCCGTTTTCAAGCTTCAAATTAATGGACAATTCATCAACATAATTGTCTCCACCAATATTTATTTTCTCTACTTTAACCTCAATATCAAGATATGATGAAAGCTTATCGATGAGCAGATTTCTTTCATCATTAAGTTCTAACGCAGGATTCCCGCCGATGTTGGCTTCTTTAATCTGTTGATTTAAAATTGATATATTTTTTAGCAATTGATTAACTTCAACTGTTGCTCCATTTTTCATATATTCATATTGCTGATCTCTGACTGTTTCCATCTGACCCGCATAATCGTTAAGCATCTGCGTAAGAACTTGAGCAGATGTTCTTACTACACTCTGGTATACAGGATCAGTGGAACCATTGTTAGCAAGATTTTGCAGCTGGTTCCATAAGTCGGAAAATTGAGAATCCAGACCATCCTTGGCTATTTCATCAAAGAATAATTCCAAGTCAGACAATGCCTCCAGCTGAACTTCCTGGTCTCCGGTCTTTGCAGCTGCGGTCCTGTATCTCAAGTCAAGAAAGGGATCTCTGTATTGACTTACTCCCAATGAGTTTACACCTTGTCCGATAACTACACCGCCTAAACTGAATTTCAGATTTCTTGCTGTAAAGCCAAATGAGGCTGTATCGAGACGCTGTCTTGTATAGCCCTTCGTATTTACATTTGCCATATTTTGTCCCGTAATATCCATATAATTCTGATGAACCTTCAGTGCACTTGTAGCAGTTTTATATCCTAAAAATGTTGATCTAAGCATATTTTCACCCCTTTATACTTTCTTTGAAAACATTACACTCTTACCGCTGTTGTTTTTATTTTCCGTAGTTGTATTTGAATAGGTTTTATCCCTTTCGCCTAATTGAACCAACGCATCGTCAATTTTGTGCATTCTTACTTCGATTAACGTTTTGCACAAGCTGTTGATTTTTTTAACCTCTTGTATTATTTCACTGAGCTCGTTATATTTTTCGATAATCTCGCCATTATTCTTTATTTTGTCTGTTTCGATTATTTCTTTCAGTGTCATTCCTTTGCAGCCAATAGCATCTACAAACTTTTCTCTTTTTTGGTCGACACCTCTCATTTTCATATAATATACCTGTTCTTTAGATACAATATCATCCAATGCATCGACATCGTTTTTTATAACCGCATCATACTTTTCATATTCTAACTCAAGAAAGCTTTTGTACAAATCGGCACTTTCTTTTAATATATCTATCATATTTTTTACCCCTTATATTAACAGATTTTTCACTATTTCTTCAGCATTGATATTGTACGTCTTGCTCTCTATGCTTTCTTTTATCCGATTAATTTTTTCGGCGCTGGTTTCCTTGTTAATATGAGCAGAAACTTTCTTTTTAATTGAATTTAAATATTCTTCATCCCTATTCTTTGATGATTTACCGTTTAATTCAATTACATCGTATTTATTGTTTTTTACAAATTCCTGGTTCTTTATCGGCTTAGAACCACCTTTATAATTCATATAGTTGTTTATGTTTTGAATTTTCATATAATAACCCCTCCTGAACAGGGACATTTCTCCTATACACATGGACTCTCCCTGCAAAACGAGATGCGTCCCCCTACCTCTTTAATTATATAATCGACACAAAATTCAAAAAATTAAATGTCAAATATATTATGCCATATTCATGATTTTTTCTTCATCTATAATCAAAAGCACATCTTCTGTTTTGTTTCCTTTTGCAACACCTTTTACAAAACCGTCCCTGCACATTTTTCTGATTTCTTCTGTTTCTTCAAAGGATGTAATATTTTCAACAGACAAAACCTCATCTACGATTAATCCCACAAACGAATTGTCTTTTTCTAACACTACAACCATACCTTTATTTTCTTTATCTTCATTACCTGCTTCTACATTAAACAATTTCTTCATATCAATCAACGGAACAACATTTCCTCTTAAATGTATTAGTCCTATGATATATTCGGAAACCTTAGGTACATACGTTATTTCTTCCGGACAGATAACGATTGATGTTATAAGCTTGCTGTTTATTGTATACAAGCTTTCATCCAATTTAAATAATAACCACGGAAACTCTATTTCTTCTTCATATATTTCTTCTGTATCGTAGTTCATAATATACTCCTTATACAGCCTCTTCGGCCAACTTAAATTGTTCGACTAATTCCTTTAATAAGCTTGATTGTCCGCTAAGCTCCTGACTTGCAGCAGCACTTTCCTCCGCAGTAGCCGAGTTCGTCTGAACAACAGCGGATATTTGCTCAACACCCATAGTTATCTGCATTATGGATTCAGCTTGTTCTTTCGATGCCTCTGAAATCTCATCAACTAATTTTACCGATTCTCTTATGGAACTTACCATTAAATTAATTGATTCTTTTGTTTCATCTGCAATAACCGTGCCTCTTTCCACGGATTTGATGGAATTTTCAATTAAATCTGCCGTGCTTTTAGCTGCTTCCGCACTCTTTGAGGCTAAGTTTCTTACCTCGTCGGCCACCACCGCGAAGCCTTTACCTGCCGCACCGGCCCTTGCTGCCTCAACCGCAGCATTTAGTGCAAGTATATTTGTCTGGAAAGCTATGTCGTCTATTGCCTTTATAATTTTGGATATTTCATTTGTAGAATTTCTTATGTCATACATTGCCTCGGTCATAAGCTCAACCTTTTCACTGTTTTTCTCAACCTCTTGAGCCGATTCCTGAGTTATCCTGCTGACATTGTTTGAATTTTCTGCATTTTGCTTGATTTGCTCAGATATTTCATTTATAGTTGCAGATAATTCCTCAATGGAGCTTGCCTGCTCCGTGGTTCCCTGAGACAATGCCTGTGCTCCTCCCGATACCTGACTTGCTCCGCTGGATACTTGTTCTGCAGCTTCATCTATCTTACTTAATGTATCGTTAAAGGATGATAATATTCTTTCTACTGAAGTCTTTATAGGTGCAAATCCTCCTATAAATTCCATGCTGATTGAGGAAGTTAAATCACCGTTTGACATTTCATTTAATACTCTGTCAATTTCCCCCACATAAAGCTTCAAGGTCTTTATAGTATTGCTTATTGTTAACGTAGCAACACCAAGCTCATCCTTGGATGTATGATTTACATCATAGTCTAAGTCTCCCCTGCTGATGGCCTCAGCCGCCTCTGTTATTTCTTTAATCGGTCGTACCAAGCTTTTAATTATAGCTGCTCCCAGCAAAGCAGAAACAACGATGCCTACTACGAGCATAGCGATTAAGGCTATCAATAAATATCGGTTTGTTTCATTAGAATTATTTACGAAATTTCGTGCTACTATGTCCAAATTTTTACTGACTTCATCCATGGTTCTGTAAACCGAACTTAATACGGGTGTTAGTTCACTGTCCATTATTTCTAATGCTTGTGAATTTTTACTGTCGTTTAAAAGTTCAACCAAATTATTGCTTATTTCTGTTACTGCCGACATATCATTATTCAACTGTTGAACAACAGTGGGATAGTGGTCTAAGTCCTGTAATAATAATCCAAGCGTTTCATTGGCTATTTGTATATTTTCTGTTATTTCAGCCGTATATTCCATCTTCTGCGCTCTGCCGGACGTTGTTGTGGATTTGTAAATTGCTTTTTCCACCTTGTTCAAAGCAAGCTTCGTTTCCCATGAACGCACTTCCACTTCGTAGCAGTCGTCATAAAAAAGGTTAATATCTTCTGAAACATGATTTATATTAAAAATTGAAACCACATTAGATACAGCAAACATTATTAATAAAATCCCAAAACCGATTATTAATCTTGGTGCTATTTTAATGTTTGACATTTTAAATAATGTTATTTTAATCTTCTTTTTATCACTTTTAGCTTTTTTTGTCTTTTTTTCAACATTTTTTTTTGATTTTTTATTAAATATCTTCAATTCTGCCCCCTTACAACAATTAATTCACATTGGTAATAAGCTCAATCTCTTTTTCATCAAGTACTTTTTTCAAATCTATCAGCAAAACAATGCGATTGTTTAATTTAGCAATTCCGGTAATAAAGGTGTTTGTATAGTCAGAGCCCATTTTAGGAGGATCTGATATGTTTTCATTATCAATGTTGGTAACTTCGTTTACTTCATCTACTATAAAACCTATGTAAGAGCCGTTTATATTTGTTACTATAATGCATGTTCTTTCGTTGTATCCGATTTCTTCTTTTTTCAATCTTAGTCTTACATCAATTATCGGTATAATTATTCCTCTTAAGTTAATCACACCTTTTGCGTATGATGGGAATTCGGGAACTGCTGTTATTTCTTGCATTCCTACTATCTGAACTACATCAGCTATAGAAATTCCAAGCAGTTGATTATCCGTGTAAAAAGTCAAATACTTGCCTTTAAGTGTATCTTCATCTAAATCGCTATTTAAAACATTTAAATTATCTTGCACGTAATCACCTCATTATAATATTCTTAATATAATATCGTCATGATTAACCAAAATTTTAGTAAAAATTATAATTTATACTGTTTTAATTTTAATGCCTTGGGTTTTTCCTTACTTTAAGCACCGCTTTAATAACCTCTGTGGTAACTTCTCTGCCCATTTCATCATATTCATGTATTTTTTCTTTAATATTATCTTTGTTTGCTACAATATATTTTGGCTTAAGATTGTTTAAAGCAATTGCTACAATATCCTCCTTGCATCGGTCACATCTGCAGCAATTCATTTTTTTGAGAGTTGCTTCAAGCCTGTCAAGAACAAGCTTTTCTGTCACGTTGTATAATATAACCTCATTTTTTTCATCTCTTATTAAATTTAATTCTTTATTTTGGAAAATCGCTTCTGCGGAGTTGTCATTTTCGGTAACAATTGTTGCCGACTCATTTGCTTCATTTTGCTCAGTTTCGTCTTTTTTCAAATTTGTCGGCATGATTTTATTGTACATTAATTCTCTATCAAAGGTTTTCTTAATTTTTGCCATATTATAATCCTCTTTCAATAAGCTCTTCTACTAAATCCATATAGTCCTTTGCAGCTCCATTTTTTGGTGAGTAATTATATATATCCAGTTGATTGGTTTGTGCTTCCATAACAGCGACGCTTGATCTGATTGTAGTATTAAATATTTCGGTATTCAATCGTTCAGCTATCAATTCCGCCGTTCCTTTAATTTCTCTGCTTAAAACAGTCCTCATGTTAAATTTCGTAAGTACTATACCCTCTACCTTAACATTAGAATTACAATACTTTCTCACTCTGTCTATGGTTTCAGAAAGCTGCGCTATTCCCTGCAGGCTGAAAATATCAGCAAGCATGGGGATAATAATAAAATCGGATGCAGTGAACGCATTAACCGTTAAAATACTTAGTGCAGGAGGTGTGTCTAAAAAAATATAATCATATTTATCCTTGACTGATGATAATGCTTCCTTTAATAAATATTCTCTTCCTGTCTGTGTAAATTCCAATTCAATTCCGCTTAATAAAATATTGGAGGATATTATATCAAAGGAATCCATTTTCTGTATTGAAAAGGATGTGTTCGATTCTCCCTTCAATATTTCATAAATAGTCGGACAATCTTCAGTTTCCGCACCGGCACTGAAGCTTAAATTAGCCTGCGGATCTAAATCAACGCACAAAACCTTGTAACCCTTCAGTTTATAGCCTGCAGCAACGGCACCTGTTGTAGTGGTCTTTCCCACTCCACCTTTTTGATTTGTTACAGAAATTATCTTAGCCATATACTCTCCTTAAAAACAATTTTCGACATAGTTTTTTAAATTGTAACAAAAAAATCATATTTTAACAATATGATTTTTCAGATTGATGACAAAATCATCAGGCTGTTGAAAAAGTTCATCCTGCAAGACGCCGGAAGTCGGACAACCGCAGCGTATTCGACATACGTGAGGATTGACCGACTGAACGACAACGACGCAGGGGGGCTTTTTCAGCAGCCTGAATTTCTTGCATTTATGGAAATAAGAACCGCCTCTAAAACCGCACCGCCTATTGCTCTTGCCTTATCAGAAATAGTATAGCAGTATTCCGTATCATTCCTTGGGTCTACATCTCCGATTTTTTGTCCTTCGGCAACATAAATCCCTTCACGAATTAACCCTCTGACTACACCGTCTAATTTAGCAATTACGTTTTTATCATTTACGCGACCGATTAAATCGCCTTTTTTTACCAAATTGCCAATTTTATGATTAGCAATAAAATTTCCCTCATCAGGAGAATATAAAACCCTTTCAAATGTAAATCCGTCTATACTTCCCGGCTCCATGGTATTTGGATCCGCAAATCCGCTGAAAATCAGCCTTCCTAAATTATGTCCCCTGTTGCTTTCTATAACTATATGAACATCTTTCCCTGCTTCAAAGCCGGGTCCTACAGCAATAGTTACAGGAGCAGCATCCTTTTTCATTCCCGTATTCTTTTTAGCAATTATGGCATCTACGACTGCAATAGGATTAAGCTTGGTAATGTATGTGCCTTCAGGGTCTACAACCACAGGTATGCAATCATTTGACCATGCATCGTATATTTCCTGAATACTTTTTGCAAGCACGGATATAATACCCTCTATTTCCATTTTACCGTCATATACTGCCTCCGAAAAACAAACAGTCCTTCTGATTGATGTTGGTTTTTCTATTTCAAGCACCAACACCCTGAACCCTGTCCTGTGCAGCTTCTGAATAATACCCGAAGCAATATCTCCCCCGCCTTTGACTACAATTACTTCTCCCTTCATAAAATCACCCCGATTTATTTGCTTTTTATAATCCTCCATAGTATCTATATCTATATGTTCCTTATCTGTCCGTATATCAACCTTTACAATTTCCTCCGCATGCTTTCTTATTACGTCTTTTCCTCCCACATCACCACTCAAACCAAGAAGCTCTTCCTTAAATCTGTGAGGAAATACGGACGGATTTCCGTTTGCGCCGTTATATCTTGGTATTATTATTTTGTCCGTATTCGCATTAAAGGAATCGTATAATTTTTTAATTGTTTCTTTTTTAATGTAGGGCTGGTCCGAAACAAAAAACATATAACCGTCCGCAGGTTTTAAATTTTCTATGCCCATTTTTATTGAAGTGCTTAGTCCTAAGTAAGAAATGTTGTTCAGCTTTGTCTTAAAGCCTAATGATTCGGCATAATATAAAACCTCCCTGTCCTTACCCACAACAATAATTTCATCAAGAAACTCCTTGCATTCTTCAATTGTATTAAGTATATGTTTATATATTTCGATACCGTCCAGTTTCATCAAAAGTTTATTTTGATTCATTCTTCTTGATAATCCTGCTGCTAAAACAATCGCACTAACATTCATAATATTCCTCTTTTTTCAAGGAACCCCAGCATATTTTAAAGTTATGATTATACTCTTCTAAATATACCGAAAGCTCCCTTGAATTTTTAATATCTTCTTCTGTATCAGCCTGATTCAGAAATAAGTATAAATTCTCCTTTGAATTTTTAAAAAGTCCATTTTTGCGGGTACATATTTGACCTATAGCTTCAAAGTCAAGGTTATTGCTGTAATCAGTCAATATATTAAACTCATCATGGTTATGTACAAAATCCGCATCTATTTTTTTATTAATTATATTTGCCGGGATTACGCCTATCGTTTTATTGGAAGACTCCAATATAACAGGCTCATATTCCTTCCATCCTTTTAACGGTAAGCCTCTTGAACCGTCTGCTTCTATTAATATTATATCGAAGTATTTTATTAAAATGTCTAAGTCGTCATCATTTATACCGATTAATTTATTGCTTTCGATATTTACATCCTTTGCAATTACGGTTATTCCATTATCAAGTTTATTAAAACTGTCTATATAACTATCTACAGTCGAATAAATTTTATATTTTTTGTCAGGCATATAAATTTTAGTGCTTGTGGTGACAAGAACCTTGTATTTATCCTTTAATTCATTTGCCAGACGGAACATGAGCGTTGTTTTGCCGCCACTTCCGACAATGGATACTATATCACCTTTTTTTATATCAAGCATAGAAGATAAACTTTTCATAAATCACCCGTTAACTAATTATTACCTGTATTTTAACACTACATAACGAAAATGTCATCTGTTTTAAGATGACATCCTCTTTTTTAAATTTTTGACTTTTTATAAAATGTATCCTGTAACGGCAATTTATATCTGAAAATGCCGTCTTTTTTATAATAAGCATTTTGACATGCGGGAGCTCCAGGTATTACGACTATTTCTCCCAATCCTTTAGCACCGTAAGCTACTCCGTTAAGGTTATTCTTTTCGATTAAATGTATTTCTATGTCCGGCATCTGAGTGGCTTTGAAAAGACCTAACGTACCGAATTTAACCTGCGGAACTCCATCCTTCAGCGGGAAATCCTCCGTTAATCCATATCCTAACGACATGGCAATCCCGCCTTCAATTTGGCCTTTTGCTGCTTTAGGGTTAATTGCTCTGCCAACATCGTGGGCTGCTACAACCTTATGGAGCTTTCCTTCGCTGTCTATTACTACCAATTGAGTTGCGTAACCATATGAAATATGGCTTACGGGGTTTGGTTTAGGAGAACCTAGGGGATCTGTTTTAAAATCAAATTCTCCTATAAATTCAGTTCCTTCCATGCTTTCCAATGAGTTCCCTTTTTCTATCTCCGCCTTTAGTTGTAATGAGGCAATTCGTGCAGCCTCACCCGTAAAGGTTGTTTGTCTAGAAGCTGTAGTTGTACCTGCATCAGGTGCAAATTTTGTATCCGGATGTTCAATTACAACCTTATCACCGGTTAAAGCTGTGGTTTCGCATATTATTTGCATCAGCACTGTTTGTATACCTTGACCTATGGCCCCCGCTGAAGATCTTGCATAAACCTTACCGTTCGATACAAACAAATTACATCTTCCGGGATCCGGAACCGAAACACCCAGCCCCGCATTTTTCATTGCGCAAGCTATTCCCACATGATAATTCGGATCTTTCTCATATTTCTCAAAGTCATCTTTTACAGCTTCCAGCGTTTCTGCCATTCCCGTACCGTTATCGGCCATCTGACCGTTCGGGAGAGACTGACCCGCCCTGATAGCATTCTTATATCTTATTTCCCATCCTGACAATCCCGCCTTTTCAGCAAGCTCATTTATCAAGCATTCAATTGCAAAGGCTGATTGAGTAACACCAAACCCTCTGAATGCTCCTGCAGGAGGATTGTTTGTATAATATGCATTTCCTTCAATATCCACATTTTGATAATTATACGGCCCCCCTGCGTGGGTACAAGCTCTTTGCAGCACCGGACCTCCAAGAGAACCATAAGCACCTGTATCAGAAGTAATCCTTGCTTTCATACCCCTGAATATTCCGTTTTCATCACATCCAATTTTAAAGTACATTTTCATGGCGTGACGTTTAGGATGATAATTGATGCTTTCCCGTCTGCTGAAGGATACTTTTACAGGCCTTTTTATTAAAAATGCACAAAGTGCCGCCTGATGCTGGACACTCATATCTTCCTTGCCGCCGAATCCGCCTCCCACAACGGCACTTTGAATTCTTACTTTTTCCCTTGGAATACCTAAGTATTCGCTTATTTCATTGTATTCGTCATATATGCCCTGACCTCCGGTAATAACAGTTATGCCGTCATCCTCCGGTATTCCTATTGCTGTTTCCGGCTCTAAAAATGCGTGCTCTGTAGCAGGTACTTCAAACGTCCCTTCCGCCACATATTTTGAATCAGCTAAAGCTGTTTCAGCATCCCCTCTTTTCATTTCCTGATGCGAATAAAGGTTGTTTTCAGGAATAATAAATTTACCGAACATTGTATAGCCTTCACTATGGATCTGGTGAGCGCCGGGAGCCATTGCTTCCTCAACAGTAATGACAGGCTGTAATACTTCATATTCTACCTTTACTGCTTTTACTGCTTCTTCTGCCTGCTCCCTGCTTTCTGCCACAACCATCGCAATTGTATCTCCCATACACTTCGTTTGTTCTCCTACATCTATCATTCCCGGCCAATCATGAGCCAAGTGTCCGATATATCTGTTTCCCGGTATATCCTTGGCCGTAAAAACCGCAGCCACTCCGGGCATAATCAATGCGTCACTTATATCAACAGACAAAACTTTTGCTCTTGCGTACTTGGAAAATACATTTTTACCATACAACATATCGTCATAATGGTAATCATCGGCATATTTTGCCTTACCTAAGGTTTTATCCTTTGAATCTATTCTGAAAATATCCATGCCTATCTTAACAGTGTAATCAACTTCAGGTAAATCATGATTATTTCTTAAGATTTCTGCCGCTAATAATATTGCTTCCTCGATTTTTACGTAACCGGTACATCTGCAAATATTATTTTTTATTGCTTTTTTTACATCATCCCTGGTTGGGCTTAAGTTTTTATCAATCAGACTCTTAGCGCTGATAACCATACCCGGTATACAAAATCCGCATTGAACGGCTCCTGCCTTTCCGAATGCATAGCTGTAAACATCCTTTTCTCTTTCGGTTAATCCTTCAACCGTAATTATTTCTTTTCCCGCAAATTTAGAAACCTTCATGACACAGGATTTAACAACCTTACCGTCAACAAGTATTGAACAAGCACCGCAAGCACCTTCATTACAGCCGTTTTTAACAGATGTCAGGTGCAAATCATCTCTTAAATAATCCATCAGCTTTTTGTCTTGTTCAATTTCATAGGTATTTCCGTTTATATTTAATAAATACATAATAATTATCCTTTCATTGATTTTCTTTTCATAAATTGCCCGAAACCCATTTCAGCGTCCAATTTATTATTCTGAATTATTATGTCGCCTCTTAGAATTGTTGTTTCCACTGTATAATTAATTTCAAATCCTTCATATGGTGTATAGTCTGCCCTGCTGTGGCGATTTTCCTGTTTTATTATTTCATTCTTTTCAGATATTATAATTATGTCCGCATCTGAACCAACTTGTATAGCTCCCTTTTTCGGATACAAATTAAATATTTCTGCCGGCTTGGTTGACAATTTACCAATGATTTTATTAATAGAGATCCCTCTCTTAATACCTTCCGTCAGAATGACTTCCATTCTTTCTTCAACCCCCGGTATTCCGCCGGGCGCAATTGTAAAATCATCCTTAGCTTTTAACTTTTGCTCCAGGAAAAACGGACAATGATCCGTTGCAATAACATCTACATCATCATTGACTACACCTTCCCATAGAGCCTCTACGTCTTCCGTTTTTCTCAGTGGGGGTGCCATTACATATTTTAAACCTTCATTATTTTCTTTGTTATAATAATCTTCCGTCAATGTTAAATATTGTGTACAGGTTTCACAATATATATTTTTGCCTCCTCTTCTTCTTGCCGCTATAATTTCATCAAGTCCCTTTTTAGTGGAAACATGTACAAAATATAAGTGAGGAAATTCAGCAATTTCACTTAAATATATCATTCTGTTAATCGCTTCCGCTTCGGTAGAATCAGGTCTTGACAAAGCATGATATATCGGCTTTGAATTATCTAAGCTTTTATAGTAATCTCTTAAATATTGTATGGCTCCGTCATTTTCAGCATGCACTGCAATAACGGCATTTATCTTTTTTGCTTGTATTAATACTTTCAGTATTTCTTCATCACTCAACATACTATCGTACGTCATATATATTTTATAGCTAGTTATACCTTCGTTAACCATCTCATTCATTTCATATAAAATCTGTTCATCCACATGCTGTATAACCCCATGGAAGCTGTAATCAATAACAGCTTTTCCCTTGGCTAACTTATGATATTCATCGATTTGATGGCTAAGAGAGCATCCCTTGGGTCCAAAGGCTATGTGATCAACAATTGTGGTAGTACCTCCAAATGCGGCTGCCACGGTTCCTGTATAAAAATCATCTACAGCTTTATATTTCCCTAGGTCTAAGTCCATATGTGTATGAACATCCACACCGCCCGGAAGTATCAGCTTGTTGTCTGCATCAATTGTTTTATAATTTTTTTGTTCTATATTTGTTCCTATTTGCTTTATTATGCCGTTTTCTATTAGTATGTCAGCTTTATAGCTTTTTTCGTTATCATTGATTAATCCGTCTTTTATAATTAAGTTCAATGTAACCTCCTTCAATAAAGAAGCCCTAACCCTATCTTTCAGAGTGATTTCTGAAAGATAGCGGTAGGTCTTTCGCAACAAATTCCCAAAAAAATTCTTATTTCTTATCCATTGCTGCTCTTTCAGCCTGTTCCTGTGATAATGATTTTTTAGGTAACAAAATATTTAATACGAATACAACTACAGTAGCTAAAACTACAGGTGAGCTTGCAAATACCATATTAAACCAATCAGGAAGATATTGTAATCCCTCTTTAGGTATTTGTGTAATTCCCATTCCTAACGCTATACCAAGACCTACTATCGTTGTATTTCTGACAGACATTTCATCCTGTACTATCAATCTCATACCTGTCATAGTTATTTGTGCAAAAACGGAAATTGTAGCACCTCCTATAACCGCCTGGGGTATTGACGTCATTACAGCGCCAAATTTAGGTATGAGTCCTGCTATCAATATCATTAAAGCTGTTAATCTGAATACCTTTAAACTAACAACCTTAGTCATTACCACTATACCAACATTTTGACTGTATGTTGCTGTCGGTAATGCACCTATAAAGGACCCGATTATACTTACTATACCATTGGCCTTAATACCGCCTGAAAGCTCCTTGTCCGTTGCTTCTCTGTCCATACCGCCCACAGTTGTTCCAGACAAATCACCAACTGCCTGAACAGAGTTGACAACGTACATTACTGCCATACTTACTGCAGCTGCAATTGGAAATTCAAGCTTATACGGAAGTATGCTCGGTAAACTAAACCAAGCAGCTGAAGTAATTGACTCAAACGTTACTATGTTTGCTATTAAGCTCGCAATGTAACCTACAACGATTCCTATCAATATTGCGGCAAGCTTTATATATCCTTTGCCGAACATATTGCATAGCAACACAACTACAAGTGTTAAAATTGAAATTCCCCAATATATTAAACCGCCGTATCTTGGGTCGGTAGGTTGGAATCCTCCTGCCATGTAGTTAACTGCAACTCTATATAGTGATAATCCTATTGTAAATACAACGGTCCCCGCTACCATTGGCGGAAAAAATTTTCTTATTTTTTCTATGAATATACCTACTATAAATGCGGTAACACCACCTACAACCTGTGCACCTAATACAGCACCTATGCCATATTGTCCCCCGATTGCTAAAATAGTCGGTATGTATGCAAAGCTGACCCCTATGATAACCGGCAGTTTTGCACCGACGCCAAAAATAGGTGTGGATTGTAAAAATGTTCCGACAGCTGCTATAAACATACTTGCCTGAACCAGTAAAATACGTTGTTCCGGGTTTAATCCTATTGCACCTGATAATACCAGAGCCGGTAATACGTTTCCTACTATCATCGCCAATAGATGTTGTAAAGACATTGGGGTTACCGTGCTTAAGCCCGGATTGCCATTTAAACTGAACAGTGAATTGTTAGTATTGTTAGTACTATTTTTCATGATTGATCCTCCAAAATTTGATATTTACATGAATTTCCATACTTCTTTAACTCTTTCACGAGACTTGCTCATAATTTCTTTTACATCAGCTGTCAATATTTCTCTGTCTTTCATTACAAATTTTCCGTTTATAATTGTATCATTTACTATTCTTCCGGTCATACCGAACAAAGCGTGACCAAACCAATTATCTTTTGACATTGGGGTTAACGGATCATAATTTAATGTTATTATATCTGCATAACCACCCTTTTTTAATATTCCAATATCCTTATTAAAATATTTGCTTAAAATTTTAGGATTATTTTCAAACTGCATTTGTTTAGTTTCATTGAAACCAACAGTTGGATCACACAATTGGTGGCTTTGTAAAATATTAGCAACCTTCATTGATTCAAACATATCATTGGTATATGCATCTGTACCCAGTCCTACTCTCAATCCCTGTTTAAGCATTGAAGCAACCGGAGGACATCCTACGGCATTGTTCATGTTTGATTCGGGGTTGTGAACTACACTTGTATCGGTGTGCCTTAATATTTCAATTTCTCTTTGATTTATATGAACACCGTGAACAGCAATCGTTCTCTCGCCTAAGATTCCAAAATCATGTAATCTTTCAACAACTCTTCTGCCATATTTTTTTAAGGAATCATATTGGTCCTCTATTCCTTCTGCAACGTGTATATGATAACCATCATAAACTCCTTCCATGGCTTCTTTTACCTTGTAAAGGGTTTCATCAGACAATGTAAAGGAAGCGTGCAGACCAAACAGAGCCTTAATCATGTCGTCATTATTTTTCCTGCACTCTTTAATGAAGCTTATGTTTTCTTCTATTTCTTTTATTGTGATATCCTTTCCGTCCCTGTCAGATACCTCGTAGCATATAGAAGTTCTCATACCAAGCTGTCTTGCCGCATCTGCAATTGCAAACAAGCTGCCCGTAACGGAATTTGGCCCTGAATGATGATCAACCAAAGTTGTAACACCGTTTTGAATTGATTCTATATAGGTAGTCAATGCATTTAACCTGACATCCTCCAACGTCAGCTTTCTGTCCAAGCTCCACCACAAGTTTTCAAGAACCGTAAAAAAATCTGTCGTCGGCTTACTGATTGACATCCCTCTGGCATATGCGCTGTATATGTGGCTGTGTGCACATATCATACCCGGCATTACTACGTTGTTTTTGACATCAATAAATTCTTCATTACTGTATTTGTTTTTTATTTCATCTGAATTTCCAATATCTTCAATTACATTGTTTTTAATATATATTGCTCCGTTATCGTAAAAATTGTCAGATGAATCATTAGTAATAATTTTACCGTTTCCTATTATCATCAGATACCTCTATTCTTTTTATGAATGAATCCAAGTACCGGTCTTTCCTGCCAAGCCGTCAGCTGCTTTTTCCAATGAAGTGATTAAAGCCTTTCTGCCCGGCTTGGATGCTGCAAAGGCAATGGCTGCTCTGACCTTCGGAAGCATTGAACCCTCTGCAAACTCTTTATTTGCAATATGCATTTCGGCTGTTTGTATATCTAGTTCAGATAGCCACTCCTGATCCGGCTTGCCAAATTTTATAGCTACCTTTTCAACCGCAGTAAGAACCACAAAGCTGTCGGCATCTATTTTTTCAGCTAAAAGCGAGCTTGCAAAATCCTTGTCAATTACTGCTCCAACGCCTTTTAAATGGTTTCCTTCCTTAACAACGGGGATTCCGCCTCCGCCGCATGCTATTACTAACTGACCTGCATTCATAAGATCCTTAACAGTATCAATTTCAACTATATCCTGTGGTTTTGGAGATGCAACAACTCTTCTGTAGCCGCGACCTGAATCTTCCACAATTATCATACCGTTGGCTCTGCCTGCTTCTGCTTCCTGTTCCGTCATAAAAGGCCCTATTGGTTTTGTAGGTCTTTCAAATGCCGGGTCTTTTTCGTCAACAACAACCTGAGTTATTATTGAAGTTACCGGTTTTTTTATTCCTCTGTTTAACATCTCCTCTCTCAATGCATTTTGCAGATCATATCCTATGTACGCCTGACTCATTGCCACACACATTGAAAGAGGCATAAAAGGAAATTTCGGATCAACCTTTCCATACTCCGCAAAAGCATTATTTATCATACCTACCTGAGGTCCGTTCCCGTGAGCAATAACAACATCATAATCAGCTTCAACTAAGTCAGCTATTGCTTTTGCCGTATATTTCACTGCATCCATTTGCTCAGATAGTGTACTTCCCAATGCATTTCCGCCTAATGCTATAACTACTTTCTTATTCATAATTCCTCCATAAATAAGGATATTCTTTTATCATTGTTTCAAGAATTTTTTCAATTCCTTTTTTTACATTATTATTTATATCGTATTCGTAAACTGTTTTGTCTTCATCTCTTAATAAGAACTTCGAATCTCCTAATTTTAAGATACCCGAATTGTCAGAGCTGTTAAATTCTTCTTCATCTGCAAACAAGGTAATCTTTTTAAAATACGGAAATCCTCCTCTTGTGCAGAATGTATGACAGTCGTCGCACTCATTACATCTGTTTTCTATGTGTACTATCTGGTAAGGAGAATCAAAGCTGTCGTCATAAACTCTGATGTTTGCTCTGTTTGGACAAACGTCTACACAAATTCCGCAATTAACCTTGAAGCAGTCGTAAACAGGTAATGTATCCTCTAAGTATCTTCCGTCGCCTTTGTTTTTGTAATTTGAATCATGTTTTGCTTTTTCACACAATTCCTTTACCGAAGCAATATCAACCTTTTTAAAATTAAATTGCTCATGTGATATTTTATCGGTCAAGGTTTTCATGTTTTTATATCCGCCGGGCTTTAATAGAAGTGTGGATACAGTTACGGGTGCAATCCCGGTTTTTAAAACCTCAACTACGTTATTTTTATCAATTCCGCCTGAGAATGACATGGAAATATTGCCGTCAAAACTCTCCGCAAACAGCCTTGCAACACCCAAGGCTATCGGATAAAGCGGCTTGCCCGACAAATACATTGCCTCGCCCGGCAATATTTTTCTCGAATTATAGACAGGAAGCGTATTTGTAAGCTTTATGCCCACAAACAGATTGTTTTCACTGCCTAATTTTCTTAATTGCTTGACAATATCCACCGCATGATCAAATTTCAGATCATGCTCAAAATCTTCTTTTTTCAGTTCTATGTCTTTATATCCTAAATTGTCTAATATACTTCTTACATTATCAAAGCCCAATAACGTCGCATTGCATTTTATAAATGTATTAATTTTTTTATTCACTATTAAATGCTTGGCTATATCTGATATTTCTTCCGCCTTTGCGCCGTGCATTGTTGATAAGGTTATTGTATTGGTTATATTAGAAGTAATCTTATCTATATCCTCAATTTTAAACCTTTTAAACTTACTGATATTATTTTTCAGCACATTGATACATTCTTTAAACACAGGTGTATCTTGTGCATCCTTGAGATTATCTATAAAATCTGATATTTTTTTAGATTGAATTCCTTCAAGGTTGTATCCGACGCTTATAACGAACACAAAGTCCTTGATATCGGATATTCCAAGTTCAATAGCCATAGACTGCAGCAATACGGAACCCTTGATATATTCATCGGTCGCTTCTGCTACTGTCAGTTCCGTTGACCATTCAACGTTGTATCCGACATTTTTAACGTCTATACACGGCTTTTCAATCATTGACTGCATTTCTTTACCATCTATAATCTGAACCGTCTTAAGCTCAAAAAATCTTCCGCCGGTTAAATAGCCCGACAATAAATTCTGAGCCAATTGTGTATGAGGTCCTGCGGCAGGTCCTATTGGTAAACGCAAATATTCCTTGTCAAAATTCATCCTTGCATTATCATTTATATCTGCAAAGAAATCCTTCTTATCAACTTCAAATATTTTACCCTTCGTATAGTAATCCTGCAAACAGACATCTATGAGATATTCAAATGATAAAGGTCTCATTACATCGCTCATATTAATTCCTTTCCTCACAAACGTATAATTTATTTACAAACGCATCATTTATTTACAAACGAACATAGGACGGTATAATTTCCCCGTCCTTGTTGATTATTTATTTATTGTTAACGTAAATTACAGGAAGAGCAGCATAAACAGCAGCACATTTAACTAAATCCTCTTTCCAGGTTTTTTCGTTTGGTGCATGCGCCTGTGCCTCTGCTCCCGGTCCGAATCCTATTACCGGTATGCCGTTACGTCCCATTATTGAAACTCCGTTTGTTGAGAAGGTCCATTTATCGGTTAAAGGACGTGCTTTTCTCATTGCGTCAGTTTCCGGCGAACCACTTCTGCCTGTACCGTAAAGTCCTTTGTATGCTTCTTCCATTGCCTTTGTTACTGCATGGTCTTCAGGAATAACCCATGTAGGGAAGTAGCACTCTATCGGATATACTAATCCTGTGTAACTCGGTCTGTCATATTGATACATGCTTACTGCAGCGTTATATTTCTTAACTGCCGGAAGTGCACGTATTTCATCTAAGCAGCTTTCCCATGTTTCACCTGCTGTCATACGACGATCCAGTGAAACTGAGCATGAATCTGCAACTGCACAACGGCTTGGAGATGTAAAGAATATTTCTGATGTGGTTACTGTACCTCTGCCTAGGAAGTTTGCTTCTTTCCATTCAGGATTATACTTTTGATCCAGCATCTTAACAAGACCTTTGATTTCTTTATCATCGGCTGCGTCATTTTCGTTGAGGTCACGTATATTTAATAATATTTCTGCCATTTTGTAAATAGCATTTTCGCCTCTTTCCGGAGCGGAACCGTGGCATGAAACACCTTGAACATCTACACGAATTTCCATACGTCCGCGTTGTCCTCTGTAAATACCGCCGTCTGTAGGCTCTGTTGAAACAACAAACTCCGGTCTCACCTTATCTTCTTTGATTATATATTCCCAGCAAAGTCCGTCGCAATCTTCTTCCTGAACTGTTCCCGTAACCAAAGCAGTATATTTGTCATTTAACAGACCTAAGTCTTTCATTATTTTTGCACCATATACGGCTGAAACTATACCTCCTAATTGATCGGATGTTCCTCTTCCTCCTATTTCAGTGTCTGATTCAAAGCCTTCATAAGGGTCAAACTGCCAGTTTGCCTTATTTCCTATACCAACGGTATCAATATGTGCATCAAAGCCTATCAATTTTTCACCGGTACCCATATAACCCAGGACATTACCTTGAGGGTCAATCTGAACCTTGTCAAATCCTAACATTTTCATTTCTTCGGCAATACGATCTATAACGCCTTTTTCTTCGGCACTTTCACCGGGTATGCGAACTAAATCTCTCAGAAATTTAGTCATATCTTTTTCATAACCCTGTGCCGTCTCTTTAATCTTATTGAAATCTAAATTAGCACTCATTTTTTCCTCCAAATTTATCTATTTATCTTATCAGCCTTGCTTTATTCTGGTCCATTAATTTTTGTAAAGTCTCCTCAGGATTTTTTACTTTTTGCGTAAATATCATAGCTGCTATGATATATGGCTTGAAGCTTGCTTCTTTGTACAAAGGTATTCTGTATCTGTCAAATACTGTTGCGTCTACCTCACCTGTTTTACAGCTTACACCTGTTATATCGGCAGGAAGGCAGTGCATGTATAATGCTTTTCCGTTCTTTGTTGTTTTCATTAATTCTTCTGTACAAGCCCAATCGGTATATTCAGCATTTTGTGCAAGTAATTTCTTTTCTAATTCCTTGATCTCATCAAATTTTCCTTCTCCGTAAAGGTTGGTTCTTTCTTCCATAGCCGCAAAAGGAGCCCAGCTCTTAGGATAAACTATGTCTGCATTCTTGAAAGCTTCTGCCATATCGTTTGTCTTTGTAAATTTACCGCCGTATTTTTCCGCGTTCTTTCTTGCTACTTCTTCTACTTCAGGCATAACCTCGTATCCTTCAGGATGAGCAAGCACAACTTCCATGCCGAATCTTGTCATAAGGCCGATAATTCCCTGAGGTACAGAAAGAGGTTTCCCGTATGAAGGTGAATAAGCCCAAGTCATAGCGATTTTCTTTCCTTTTAAATTTTCAATTCCGCCAAATTCATGAATTAAATGCAATGCATCTGCCATAGTCTGTGTCGGGTGGTCAATATCACATTGAAGGTTAACTACCGTGGGTCTTTGTTCAAGAACTCCATCCTTAAATCCTTCTTCCACATATTCGGCAACTGCCTTTTCGTAAGTGTGACCCTTGCCGATGTACATGTCATCACGAATACCTATTACGTCAGCCATGAAAGAAATCATATTAGCAGTTTCCTTAACTGTTTCCCCGTGAGCTATTTGTGATTTTCCTTCATCCAAGTCTTGTATCGTCAATCCTAACAGGTTGCATGCAGAAGTAAATGAAAATCTTGTTCTTGTGGAGTTGTCTCTGAATACAGATATTCCTAATCCGGAATCAAATATCTTTGTACTGATGTTGTTTTCTCTTAAATATCTGAGAGTATCTGCTACGGTGAATATTGCTTCTAATTCTTCCTGAGTTTTATCCCATGTAAGTAAAAAGTCGTTCTGATAAAGATCCTTATAATTTAATCCTTTTAATTTGTTTAATAAATCATTAAAATTTTTGTTCATGTGTTTCTCCTTTTTAAAAATTAATTTTTTATTTTGATTTATTTGTTAGGATAAGCTCCATTCCACACTATATCTCTGTATCCTTCGAAGTAAGTGTCTCCCTCTGTGCTGAATAACAATACTACCGAATTTTCATCAAGCTTCAAGCTTTCTTTGATACCCTTCAATTCATCCTTTGTCATAACCTGTGATACAACACCCATGGTAGCTGCTCCGCTTTCACCTGATATAACTCTTTCGTCTCCTTTAAGAGGATTTCCCAAAACTCTCATGCCGTGAGCCGCAGTTTCCTCCGGTATTGATAAGAAATTTTCTGCATATGCATTAAGTATCGGCCAGCCGATTGTGATTGGCTCTCCACATGCGAGACCCGCCATAATAGTGTTCATTTCACCCGTTACAGGATGCAATCTGCCGTCATCTGCTTTTGCCGTACCGTAAAGACAAGCTGCCTTATCGGGCTCTACTATCGTTATTACCGGCTTACTGTCTGCATATACTGATGAAAAGAATCCGCATACTCCGGATGCCATCGAACCTACTCCGGCCTGCAGGAAAATATGTGTAGGTTTTATATTTTGTTTTTGCAGCTTCAGATAAGCCTCATATGCCATAGTCATGTATCCCTGCATAATCCATCTCGGCAATTCTTCATATCCCGGCCATGATGTATCCTGAACCATTACATAACCGTTTTTTTCGGCTAATTCGTTACAGTACCTGACGGTGTCATCATAATTCCACTCTGTTATCTCACATGTTGCGCCGTGCGCTCTTATTCTGTCACGTCTTTCAAGTGCACTTCCCTTTGGCATATAAACAATCGCTTTTTGTTTTAACTGTTCTGCAGTCCAGGCGATTCCTCTTCCGTGATTTCCGTCGGTTGCCGTTATAAACGTCAACTCACCTAACTCTTTTTTAACCTTATCGGAAATTAATGTTTTATATGGAAGTTCATCTATGTCTTTTTCTAATTTTCTGGCAATATACTGTCCTATCGTGTAGCTTCCGCCTAATACCTTGAACGCATTGAGTCCAAACCTATGCGATTCATCTTTTATGAAGACGTCTTTTAAACCCAGATACTTTGCCAATTCCTTTAACTCCACCAAAGGAGTTTCCGTATACTGATCAAAGCTTGAATGGTATTTAAGAACTTTATTTGCTGTTTCTTCATTCACAAAGCTTAAATCTGGTTTCTCCCTCTTGGAAATATCGTTTTGTACTAAATCATATTTCAGTGTCATCTTTACTACCTTTCTTAGAATATTTTACAAATATACAAATACATTAAAGCAAAATTTATGCCAACTTTTTCATAAATTATTATCATTTTTTTATGGCTCAAAAAACCAAGTTAATTTATTCTGTTGAATTTTCAACAGAATTCAATTTCAAAAAATAACAGAAAAAACAAATCCACAATAATTTAACTACATTATTATCAATATGATAAATTATTATCATATTGATAATAATAATCTCTTGATTTAACACTAAGCAAAATCGCCTATTCTTGAATGCTTATAAGCTCGGCTTAAAAATTATTGTTAAAAAATATACTATCCACAAATATACATTTATCATTTTGATAATATCTTGTAATTACATTTACTATTATTTAATATTTGCGGACAATTATTCAAAAATCTCACGACATAAAAAGAATTGACTAAC
>DCYG01000027.1 GCA_002331025.1 Firmicutes bacterium UBA2116
TGAAGAAATAACAGGCTTAAAGGTTAAAGAAAGAGACGCTAATCATAAATCAGTTCCTGATGTACCTGAATTAACATCAACAGTTACAATAACTGTAGAAGGATATCAGGCAGTAGTAAAAGAAGCAATAGCTAACGTAAGATAGTCAAATAATATTTAACTCCCTCAGAATTGGGGGAGTTAAATTTTTACACTTACAGTGTAGGCTACTGACGCTAAATTTCGAATACAGCATAAGCGACTGACACCAAATTAAAAATTAAAAATTTGGGTCATCTGCCTATTGATATAATTAAGTTTTTTAGTTATAATATTTTAGGGTGATAATATGAAAAAAATAATTCCTTTATTTTTAACAGGAATTTTAATTTTTGCTTTTTTAGCAGGATGTGAAAAACAAAAACCAAATATAGAACCGGAGTATGAAAAATACAGTTACTCTTTTTTAAATGCTTTTGATACTTTAACTCAAATTGTGGGATATACAAAGTCTGAAGAAGAGTTTAATAACTACGCGAAAAAAATAGAAAATAGATTCTATGAGCTTCATAAGCTTTATGATAAGTATAATGATTATGAAGGTATCAATAATATCAAGACAATAAATGATAATGCAGGCGTGAAGCCGGTTGAAGTTGGTGATGAGATCATTGATTTAATACTGTTTTCTAAAAAGATGTATGAGGAAGTAAGCCATAAAACGGATATTGCTATGGGATCTGTTCTTAAAATCTGGCATAATTATAGGGAAGAAGGAGAATCAGACCCTGCAAATGCCAAGATACCCCCCATAGAAGAGTTAATAAATGCAAGTGAACATATGGACTTAGACAATGTAATTGTTGATATTGAAAACCGTACGGTTTATTTAAATGATCCTTTAATGAGTCTGGATGTCGGTGCTGTGGCTAAAGGATATGCTACGGAACTTGCAATTGACGAGGCGGTAAAGGATGGATTCACATCAGGTATAATCAGTGCGGGAGGCAACGTTAAAACCTTCGGTAAGCCAATGGACGGTGTCAGAGAAAGATGGGGTGTTGGAATTCAGGATCCTGATAAGTTCAGATTCTCTGATAATAGTCTTTTAGATACCATTTATATAAATGATGCTTCTGTGGTAGCAAGCGGCGATTATGAAAGATTTTACATTGTCGGAGACAAGGTATTGCACCATTTAATTGACCCTGACACATTAATGCCCGGCGATTACTTCAGGGCTGTTACATTAGTTGCAGAAGATTCGGGAGAAGCGGACTTTTTATCTACAACAGTATTCCTAATGCCATATGAGGAAGGAAGAGAATTAGTAGAGTCAATGGATGGTGTTGAAGCTTTATGGGTTTTTAAGGACGGTACAGTAGAAGCAACTGATGGGATGAAGCAAATAATGAAAAGCCAGGGTGCAACAGGTGCCACAGCCCAATGAATAGGAATGAATTTAATTATATGACTTTTAAATCAGTTTCTTATGCAATGAAGGTAGAAACTGCCTTAAAAAAATATGATTTCAGTTATAAGATAATTCCTGTCCCGAGAAGCATAAGTTCGAGCTGCGGATTATGTATCAGATTTTATAAAAAGGATATGGAAAAATTAATTACTATCATAAATAATAATAATCTTCAATATGAAAATATTTACACTGATTGCTGATTATACTGTTTTAATTGCACATACAGTATAAGCGGGTCGTCTGCCTAAAAATGCATACAAATATTTGTACGCGACAGCAGAAAACAGTATATACTAATTTGCTTCAAGGGAACTAATTTAATTCGAAATTAGTATTACATTGCAAACGACAGGTAGCAGCCACAAATAAAACCTATTAAGATAAAAACAGCGTTACTTTTTCCCCTGTGCAGCAAATTTGCTTCCGGTATAAGCTCATTTGATGTAACATAGAGCATACTGCTTGCTGCTGCAGAAAGACAAAAGCCTATGAAATACTTCGATATATTTCCGAGCAGCGCTCCAAGTACTGCTCCGAAGGCAGTCGGTATACCGGTCAGCAATGTTATAAGCAGTACTGAAAGAGGCGAAGCACCGGCCATAATTAACGGAATACCTACGCTCATCCCTTCGGGAATATCATGGGCAGCAATGAGTATTCCTATTTTTATGCCTAAATTTTCGGAATAAACCGCACTTGAACCAACTGCTATACCTTCAGGAAAATTGTGCAAGCTCATGCTTATTATTATAATTAAGCTCATTTTTATATAGTTTGATTTTTTACCCTTGTATTTATTAAATTTATTCATAGGTATTAATTTTTCAGCAAAAAATACTATAAATAAACCAAACACAAGACCCAATGTTACTATAAAGAAGCCGCCTATTTCGTATGCTTGGGGCATGAGGTCAAAGGAAATAACAGACAGCATTATGCCTGCCGCAAGCATAAGCATTGAAGCCGTAGTTTTGTCATTAGGCTTTGGAATCATAACAGATAACAAGCCTCCTATAAATGTTCCGGTACCACCAACAATAAACCCTATTATAAAATAATATAGTATATCCACCATTATCCTCCTCAATTGTCATTTATTAATATATATGTACATGTTGTTCTTTTAAGTAATAAAACTTAGTAAAATTGTTATAAAGGGCGAAACCTTTATTGAAAATATTAAGAAGTAAATTCTTGTTTATGGGGATAATGTAGTATATAATATCAGTAGACCGGCAGTGGATAAGCTATTGATTTGCAATGAATAAGCAATACGTAAGAGAATAGCGGGAGACTATAGGAAAACTATGGAGAACAATTGTAAATGAACGAAAATAAAGAAAATGAAACAATTAATACAAAAATTGTCAAGCTGGATCCTGACAATATTGATTATAATATAATAAAGGAAGCTTCTGAAATTATAAATAAAGGTGGAGTTGTTGTTTTTCCTACCGAAACTGTTTACGGTATCGGTGCAGATGCATTAAACGATGAAGCTGTAGATAAAATTTTTAAGGCAAAGGGAAGACCTCAGGACAATCCATTGATTGTGCATATAGCTGATTACAATGAGTTATATAATTTAATTTCCGATATTCCGAAAAACGCAAAGCTTTTGGCTGATAAATTCTGGCCGGGTCCGTTAACCATGATATTAAATAAAAAGGATGTTTTATCGGATAAGATAACAGCAGGGCTTAAAACGGCAGCTATTCGGCTTCCGGTAAATAAAATTGCATTGGCACTTATAAGGGAAAGTAAGAAGCCGATAGCAGCGCCAAGTGCAAATATATCAGGAAAACCAAGTCCGACTGAAGCAAGACATGTAATAGAGGATTTGATGGGAAAGGTTGATATGATAATTGACGGCGGAAGCACCGATATAGGGCTTGAATCGACAGTTGTTGATATGACAAGTGAAGTTCCTATGATTTTAAGGCCCGGTAAGGTTACAAAAGAGGATATAATAAACGTACTTGGTAAATGCGATTATGATCCTTCAATAATAAAAAATGACGACAAGCTGATTCCTAAATCTCCGGGTCAAAAATACAGACACTATTCACCTAAAGCAAGAGTGATTTTATATAAGGGCTCAATCGAAAAAATTATTGAAAAAATAAACAATGATTATGAAAAATTCAGTTCTGAAGGATATAAAGCGGGAATAATGTCCACTGTCCAGACGGATGCATATTATATAGGAAAAACAAAAATAATGGTTGGGGACAGAACAAAACCCCTTACAATTTCGTCTAATTTATTTAAGGTATTAAGAGATTTTGACCATATGGAAATTGACTTAATACTTGCTGAACAAGTTGATGACAGTGGTTTGGGAAAAGCTATAATGAACAGATTAAGCAAAGCATCAAGCCAGACTATTATTTTAAGGAAGGGCGACACACCTCTTACACAGGGTGAGTCTCTGTGGGATAGGAGGAATGTCCCCGTCAGAAGGTGGAATATGAATATTTTATTTGTTTGCACCGGTAATACCTGCCGCAGCAGCATGGCAGAGGGAATATTGAAATTTTTCTTAAAAGAAAATAATATTGAAAATATAAATGTTTCCTCGGCGGGAATAAGTGCTTTTGAGGGACAACAAGCAAATGAAAATGCAATTAAAGTGTTGATTAATAAAGGTATAGATATAAAAAACCATAAGGCAAGGCAGTTAACTGAAGAAATCATTAAGGATTCTGATTTAATATTAACTATGACGGGCGGTCACAAAAAAATTATAACAAGCGCATTATCCGAATATTCAGATAAGGTATATACTTTAAAAGAATACGCTCTTATTGTAAATAATGAAAGTACAGAGGATGAAAATTTAGATATTGATGATCCATATGGAATGGATATAAAAACATATAAAGAAACAGAAAATGAAATAGAAGAACAATTAGTCAAAATAATTAAAGCTTTAGATAAGCTATAGTACGGAAATTTCAATTGCTTATCAACAGCAAATCAATCGTCAATCTATTGACAACGGGAGGGTTAAATGAAAATAGTACTGGGCTGTGACCACGGAGGATTTGAACTAAAAGAAGTAATAAAAAAGCATCTGATAAACTGCGGGTATGATATAACAGATATAGGAGCTTACAATACAGATTCTGTTGATTATCCTGATTTTGGAGAAAGAGCGGCAAGGATGGTAGCGGATAACGAGGCCGACAGAGGTATTATAATTTGTGGAACAGGTATAGGTATATCCATAGCCGCAAACAAGGTAAAAGGAATAAGATGTGCTCTTTGCACCAATGAATATATGGCTAAAATGTCAAGGATGCATAATAATGCCAACATGCTGGCATTGGGGGCAAGAGTTTTAGGAAATGGGTTATCAGTAGATATAGTCGATGTATGGCTTTCAACCGAGTTTGAAGGTGGAAGACATGAGAATAGAGTAAAGAAAATAACGGATATCGAAAAACTTAGAGTAGAGGAATAGTATGGCTAATTATTTTGTAGCTTTTATTTCAGCTGTAATAATATCATTTATTATGACTCCCCCTGCAAGACGACTTGCTATTAAGGTCGGGGCACTGGACATACCAAAGGATTCAAGAAAAATACATAGCAAGCCGATGCCTTATTTTGGCGGATTGGCAATTTATATAGCAATTATGGCATGCATGTTTGTATACATGCCTCATACAAGGACGAACATATCAATTATGGCTGGTGCTACAATTGTTGTATTGGCAGGGATAGTGGATGATATGTACGATATGCCTGCCAAAGTGAAGCTTTTATTACAAATCGTTGCGGCGATTATTGCCATACAGGGAGGAGTAAGGATTCATTTCATTACGAATCCTCTTTCTGATACAGGTATAAGTTATTTATTGGGTTGGTTATCGTATCCCATAACATTGTTCTGGCTGGTTGGGATAACAAATACGATAAATTTAATTGATGGCTTGGACGGTCTTGCTTCAGGAGTTGCAAGCATTGCAGCTACAACACTTTTATTTACCGCAGCAAATTTGGGACATGATTTCATTGTAATGCAATGCGCGATTATTGCAGGTGCGTCCTTAGGGTTTTTGCCCTTTAACTTTAATCCTGCAAAAATATTTATGGGAGATACAGGAGCCTTATTGTTAGGATATATGCTTGCGGTCACATCCGTTCTTGGTATGGTTAAAAGCGTTGCTGCTGTTGCACTTGCAGTCCCTATATTCGCTCTGGGATTACCAATATTTGATACGGCCTTTGCAATTATCAGAAGATATGTGAACAAAAAACCTATAATGCAAGCGGACAAAGAGCATCTTCATCACAAGCTGATGAAATTCGGACTTAATCAAAGACAGACAGTTCTGACAATGTACTTTATCAGTATGATGCTTGGAATTGTTGCAGTTATAATAGCTGATGCCGATCCTTTCAGAGGAATTATGCTTGCAACAATTTCTGTATTGGTTGTGTTTTATTTTGCTAAAAAGGCAGGATTATTCAGAAAGAAAGAACAATAATAGCAATGGGTTTGCAATAGACTTGCAATGGATTTGCTATTGACGGCGATAGGAAAAGAAAAAGACTTTTTATCATTAATCAATTGCAACAAGGAGGGTTTATGAATAAAACTAAGGTGCTTGTTATTTTTGGGACACGCCCTGAGGCTGTTAAAATGGCACCCATAATAAAAAGCTTAAAAAACGAAGAATATTTTGATACTAAAATTTGTGTAACTGCTCAACATAGAGAAATGCTCGATCAGGTATTAAGAATATTTGAAATCATACCGGATTATGATTTGAACATTTTTAAAAGCGGTCAGACATTGACTGAAATAACATGCAGGGCACTTATGGGTTTGGAGGGAGTTATAGAAGATTTTAAACCCGATATAGTTCTTGTCCAAGGCGATACAAGCACAGTTTTTTCAGGAGCTCTTGCTGCCTTTTATCATCAGGTTAAAATCGGACATGTTGAAGCGGGCTTAAGAAGCGGCAACTTATATTCTCCTTATCCCGAAGAGGCAAACAGAAGACTGACAGGAATAATAACCGATTTTCATTTTGCTCCAACCGTAACTTCAAAAGAAAATCTTTTGAAGGAAGGATACGATGAAGAAAAAATTTATATAACGGGCAATACATCCATAGATGCTTTAAAATGGGTTATAGACAGCAACTATAAGTTTGAAGACGAAATACTCAACAACATAGATTTTGAAAACAAAAAAGTAATTTTATTAACTGCACACAGAAGAGAAAATATAGGCGAGCCAATGGAAAATATTTTTTCCGCAATAAGAGATGTGCTGCAAAAAAATCCTGATGCGGAAGTAATTTACCCAATGCATTTGAATCCAAAGGTAAGAGAAATAGCAAGAGATGTTTTTAAACATACGAAAGGGGTTTATTTAATTGAGCCTTTAGATTACTTACCCTTTACAAATTTAATGTCAAAATGTTACTTGGTTGTTACAGATTCAGGGGGAGTGCAGGAGGAAGCCCCTTCGTTAGGAAAGCCTGTCCTTGTGGTAAGAAGAGAGACTGAGCGTCCCGAAGGGATAGAAGCAGGGACCGCAAAGCTTGTGGGAACAGAAAAGGACGTCATATTCAGTGAAGTAGATACTCTTCTTAATGATGATATAGAATATAAAAAGATGGCAAATGCAGTTAATCCTTATGGAGATGGAAGAGCTGCAGAATACATTGTAAAAATAATAAAGGATAACAGGAAATAATCATAGGCGGAAAGAAAACGAAAACTAAAAACTAACGAAAAACTACGCGAAAAACTAAAAACTAAAAGTTTTTAAATTTACTATTGACAAAAGTATTTTGAGATGTTATCATCGTAAAAATTAGTTAAAGCTGTGAAGGAGAAAAAACTTTTCAGTATGACACGTTACAGAGAGTCGGCATTAGCTGCGAGCCGATACTGTCATGAAAACACACTCGCTCCTGAGCTGACTTTCTGAATCAAGTAGGAAGGTACGTGCGCCGCGTTATAGGCTAAGATTTGTTAGAATCTGAACTGAGAGGTTTTTTTTATATATATTTATATATAAAAAAGCAATATGGGTGGTACCGCGGATATATCCGTCCCTGAAGCTATGCTTCATGGGCGGTTTTTTTTATGACTTGACCCAATTTCTTCGACCGGAGGGAGAAAGAAATTGATGGTAATTCAAACGCACAGAATGCCAAATTTGTGCGAGCGGCAGCGAACAAACAAATTTGATGCATTCCCCTGCGGCAGTTCTACTGCATACAACAATCGGGAGCAAATAAATTTGTGTGTGGAGACTGCAATATACCCAAAACTCTGTGATGGATTCGAAATTAAAGAAGGAGAATACTATTATGGAAAAGATTATCAAAATTTTCGACACAACATTAAGAGACGGTGAACAATCGCCGGGGTGCAGTATGAACTTAAAAGAAAAAATTGAAATGGCACAGCAATTAGAAAGATTGAATGTAGATATTATAGAAGCAGGCTTTGCGGCAGCTTCACCCGGGGACCTGCATTCAATACAGGAGGTTTCCAAAAGTGTGAGAAGCTGTACAGTTGCAAGCTTAGCCAGAGCACACATGGGAGATATAGACAAGGCTTGGGAAAGCTTGAAATATGCCGCACATCCGAGAATTCATGTTTTTATTGCGACCTCACCTCTTCACATGGAATATAAGCTGAATATGACAGAGGAGGAAGTAGTTAAGGCAACCGGAGAAATGGTTGCATACGCTAAATCAAAGTGTGAAGATATAGAATTTTCGGCAGAGGACGCCACAAGAAGCAATATTGATTTTATTGTCCGGGTCTTCGACACTGCAATTAAGGCAGGGGCTACAACTATCAATATACCAGATACCGTGGGATATACGACTCCGGATGAATACTACAGCTTCATAACATCGATCATTGAAAAATGCCCCGCATTAAAAACAGTTGACATATCTGTACACTGCCACAATGATCTTGGACTTGGAGTTGCCAATTCAATTGCGGCAATCAAGGCAGGTGCAACACAAATTGAATGTACCGTAAACGGCATCGGTGAAAGAGCCGGAAATGCCGCGCTGGAAGAAATCGTAATGGCATTGAAGGTTAGAAAAGATATTCTTAATGCCGATACTAAAATAGATACTAAACAAATATTCAGGACAAGCAGACTGTTAAGCCGGATTACGGGAATTAAGGTTCAGCCTAACAAAGCGGTTGTAGGAGATAATGCTTTTTCTCATGAATCGGGAATCCATCAGCACGGGGTATTAAGCAACAGAGAAACATATGAAATTATGACTCCCGAATCAATCGGTCTTGACACAAACAGGTTAGTTTTAGGCAAGCATTCAGGACGTCATGCCTTTAACGAGAAATTAATCCGTTTAGGATATGATGATTTGAGTCAGGAAGAGCTGGATGAAGTATTTAAAAAATTCAAGGAATTAGCAGACAAGAAAAAGGATGTATATGACAAGGATATAGACGCATTGGTGCTGAAACAAAAAATGGACGTTCCTCAAATATACGAGCTTGAAAAATATGTAACAAACAGTGGAAACATAATTACTTCGACCACTGCAATTGCTATAAGAAAGAATAATGAAGTTTTTGAAGAGGTGGCAACTGGAGAGGGTCCTATATATGCGTCGTTTAAAGCCATTGAAAAAATATTGGGAAGAGAAATGGAATTGGATGACTTCTCTTTAAGCTCTGTAACTGAAGGTGAAGATGCGCTTGGAGACGCAGTCGTTAAATTAAGGGAAGACGGACGTGTTTATACAGGCAGAGGATTAAGCACAGACATAATTGAATCAAGTATAATTGCATATATAAATGCAGTAAATAAAATGCTTTACTCAAAAATTAGCAGAGGAGAAAATTAAAATGGGAATGACAATGACACAGAAAATCCTTGCGGCACATGCAGGATTAAAGGAAGTTAAAGCCGGACAGTTCATAGAAATAAGCTTAGACTTGGTATTAGGCAATGACATTACAACGCCGGTGGCGATTAAAGAATTTAAAAAAATGGGAGCTGTAAAGGTTTATGATGAGGAAAAAATCGCTATAGTATTAGACCACTTTGTTCCGAATAAAGATATAAAATCAGCGGAGCAATGCAAGATATCAAGAAATTTCTCCAAGGAACAAAATATTGTTAATTTCTTTGATGTAGGTCAAATGGGTATTGAGCATGTACTTTTACCTGAAAAAGGATTGGTGGTTGCGGGAGATACCGTAATCGGAGCAGACTCCCATACATGCACCTACGGTGCCCTGGGAGCATTTTCTACAGGTATAGGCAGCACAGATATGGCTGCAGGAATGGCAACCGGCCAAATGTGGCTTAAGGTTCCGCCCGCAATAAAATTCAATCTGAAGGGAAAATTAAACAAATGGGTCAGCGGCAAGGATATTATCCTTTATATAATAGGTAAGATAGGCGTTGACGGAGCTCTTTACAAATCCATGGAATTCGCCGGTGAAGGTGTGAAGGAATTGTCCATGGATGACAGATTTACAATTGCAAACATGGCAGTTGAAGCAGGCGGGAAAAACGGTATTTTCCCCGTAGATGAAAAAACAATTGAATATATGAAAGAGCACTCACAGAGAGAATACTCCGTTTATGAAGCTGATGAGGATGCAGCTTACGACGATGTAATAGACATAAATTTAAACGAATTAAGACCTACCGTAGCATTTCCTCATTTGCCTGAAAATACAAGGTCTATTGACAAGGTTGGGGATGTAAAAATCGATCAGGTTGTGATTGGTTCATGTACAAACGGAAGGATTGAAGATATGAGAATTGCTGCCGCAATATTAAAAGGTAAGAAAGTTCACCCTGATGTCCGTACAATAATTATTCCGGCAACACAAAAAATATACAAGCAGTGCATAAATGAAGGATTGGCGGAAACATTCATAGATGCAGGCGCCATAATAAGCACTCCTACATGCGGTCCATGCTTAGGAGGCTATATGGGAATACTTGCAGAGGGTGAAAGAGCAGTGACAACAACAAACAGAAATTTTGTAGGACGTATGGGACATCCGGGTTCAGAGGTTTATCTTGCAAGCCCCGCAGTTGCTGCTGCATCAGCAGTCAGAGGAAAAATATCAAATCCCGATGAAATAGAAGAGGAGGCATAAAATGAAGGCAGAAGGAAAAGTATTTAAATATGGAAACGATATAGACACGGATGTAATAATTCCGGCACGGTATTTAAACACAATTGAACCGAACGAATTGGCAAAGCATTGCATGGAGGATATAGATGAAAGCTTTACAGGTGCGGTAAAGGAAGGGGATATAATTGTCGCCATGAAAAATTTCGGATGCGGTTCTTCCAGAGAGCATGCTCCGATAGCCATAAAGGCTGCCGGAATATCATGCGTCATAGCAAAAAGCTATGCACGTATATTCTACAGAAATTCCTTTAATATAGGTCTTCCCATTCTTGAATGTGAGGAGGCTGCCGATAAGATTGCGGCAGGAGATGAAATTTCAGTAGATTTTGAAACAGGATTAATTATTAATAAAACAAAAAACGAAAGCTATCAAGCTGAGCCCTTTCCTGAATTTATCCGGCAAATAATAAGAAATGACGGTCTCGCAGGATATGTAAGAAATAAGCTGAAGGTCAGTAATTAATTCCCTTAGGAGGTAACAATGGATTTTAAAATAGCAGTAATAAAGGGTGACGGTATAGGTCCTGAAATAATTGATGAAGCTATAAAAATTTTAAATAAAATCGGAGAAAAATACGGTCATAATTTCCAGTATACAGAAGCATTGGCAGGAGGAGCGGCAATAGATAAAACTGGTTCTGCACTTCCGGAAGAGACATTAAATATATGCAGGGGTACGGACACATTGATGTTTGGCGCTGTTGGAGGTCCAAAATGGGATAGTCTGCCCGGCAGAGACAGACCTGAGCAGGGGCTTCTGAAGCTCCGCAAGGAATTGGGTCTCTATGCAAATCTTCGTCCTGCCGTAATGTATGATGAATTAAGAAGCTCATGTCCCTTAAGAGGAGATATAGTTGAAGGCGGACTTGATATTTTAATTATAAGAGAGCTTACGGGCGGAATATATTTCGGCAAAAAATACACTGAAGGTGACAAGGCTGCAGATACCATGGAATACAGCAGGCACGAAATAGAAAGAATCGCCCGCATAGGATTTCAGACAGCACAAAAAAGAAATGGAATTCTTACGAGCGTAGACAAAGCAAATGTATTGGAAACATCCAGGTTATGGCGAAAAACATTTGAAGAAGTTTCTGCGGAGTATCCAGATGTAACATTAAATCATATGTATGTGGACAATGCGGCAATGCAGCTTGTTTATAATCCAAAACAATTTGACGTAATAGCAACTGAAAATATGTTTGGGGATATTCTTTCTGATGAGGCAGCAATGATAACCGGCTCCATCGGCTTACTGCCATCAGCATCCTTAGGAAATAATTACGGTATGTATGAGCCGATTCACGGCTCTGCTCCCGACATAGCAGGTCAGGGCAAGGCAAACCCGATTGCAGCTATACTTTCCGCATCGATGATGTTAAAATATTCATTTAATCTTCCGGAGGAAGCAGAAAATATAGAAAATGCCGTTAAAAAAACTCTTGCAAAGGGCTTCAGGACAGGGGATATAGCGATAAAAAATGAAAAAATATCTACAACTAAAGAGATGGGAGATATCATCGCATTGTCACTATGAGTATAATCAGACCCCTTATATTCTGCAAATAAGACTGCAAACGAAAAAAGGGGTCTGACTTTTTTATATAACAGGAAAGTTCTCCTTCCTGTTATATAAAAAACGAGGATTGCAAAGGACGGGACGCCCTTGCCGTCAAGGGGGGTGCAAGGATGGCTTTGTTTTATTATAAATTTCACATATCGACAAATTAAGAAGACAAGTTAATTTTATAACAACTTTTCGGTAAAAATATATTGACAAACTTATTTTTTTATTATATACTTCGATTATCAAAATATTAGATATCAAACAAATATCAATATCAAAATATTTGGAATATCAAAATCGAAATTACAGACATTAAAACATATTTTTGGAGGATATAATGATTTTAGAAAAAGTTAAAGAAATATTGATTGAAGAGTTAGATGTTGAGGAAGATAAAATTACTCTTGAAAGCAAAATAAAAGATGACCTTGGAGCAGACTCTCTGGACTTATTCGAATTAATAAGCAAAATTGAAGATGAATTAAATGTAACAATTGAAGAAGATGATTATGGCAAGCTTGTTACAGTAAAGGATATCGTGGACTACATTACAGAAAAACAAAAATAATTGCAGATGAACTTTTTCAATAACTTATAATCTTAAGAAAACGCCGTACGGCGTTTTCTTTAAAGATAAATCAAAAAAGATACATAAAGGAGCTTATATGATGATTAATTCAAATATATGCAGCTTGTTAAATATAAGGTATCCGATTTTTCAAGGCGGAATGGCTCAAATATCAGACGCAGGATTAGCTGCGGCAGTTTCAGAAGCGGGAGGTCTCGGTGTTGTGGCGGCAGGCAACAATACTGCAGAAGCATTGAAAGTGCAAATTGATAAGGTAAAGCAACTGACCGATAAACCATTTGGTGTAAATGTAATGCTTTTAAGCCCGTATGCGGAGGAAGTGGCGAGGCTGCTTGTTGATGAAAAAATACCTGTAATAATAACAGGGGCAGGAAATCCGGGCAAGTATATAAAAATGTGGAAAGAAGCCGGCTCAAGAGTTATACCTGTTGTTCCGTCAGTTACATTTGCTAAGCGATTAGAAAAAATCGGGTGCGATGCTTTGATCTGTGAAGGTACTGAAGCCGGAGGACACGTTGGTGAAATAACAACTCTATGTTTAACACCTCAGGTTGTTGATGCGGTTAACATTCCGGTTATAGCGGCAGGAGGCATAGGAGACGGAAGAGGTATAGCTGCTGTTATGTGCCTGGGAGCACAGGGAGTACAGGTGGGAACAAGATTTTTGTTAGCAAATGAATGCAGCGTACATCAAAATTATAAAAATAAAGTTAAAAAGGCAAATGATACAGATACAATAGTTACCGGAAGAAAAACAGGTCATCCTGTAAGAATTTTAAAAAACAAGCTTTCAACACAATTTAAAGAATTAGAAAAAAACAATGCAACTGTTGAAGAGATGGAACAGCTTGGCAGAGGAAGGTTGTATAAAGCTGCTATTCAGGGAGATGTAGATTACGGTTCTGTAATGTCAGGGCAAATTGCCGGATTAGTTAATAAAGAGCAGAACTGCAGCGAAATGATTAAAGAGATGTTTGATGAAGCAGAAAAAATAATGAAAGGTATAGGTTTAATTATATCAGGAGGCAAAAATGAGTAAAACGGCTTTTGTATTCCCGGGACAAGGCGCTCAATACGCAGGAATGGGAAAGGACTTTTATGATAATTTTAAAGAAAGCAAGGAAATATTTCAAAGAGCAAATGAAGCGCTTGGCTTTGACATAACAAAATTGTGCTTTGACGGACCTAATGAAGATTTGAGTATAACTAAAATTACACAGCCGGCTTTGCTGACGGTCTGTATGGCTATTTATGAAATCATAAAGAAAAATTCAAACAATAATTCTGTTGTAATGGGCGGCTTAAGTTTGGGTGAATACTCTGCTTTGACGGCGGCAGGCGCAATGGACTTTGAAACAGCAGTTAAGCTTGTTTACAACAGAGGAAATTATATGCAAAATGCTGTTCCTCTAGGTGAAGGCGGGATGCTTGCGCTTATGGGATGCACTGACGAAGACGCAATTCGTTTTTGCAAGACTGTTACAGAGAGATTTGGATTATTGGAGCCGGCAAACTTTAATTGTCCCGGACAAATAGTTGTTGGAGGAAAGAGTGCAGCAATTGAAAATGCACTTAGCCAGACTGCAGAATTTAACATTAAAAAAGCTGTAAAGCTGCAGGTTAGCGCACCGTTTCACACTTCTATGCTCATTTCGGCAGGAAATAAGCTGAAAGAGGATTTATCAAAGATAAAGTTTAAAAAACCATCTTGTAATGTTATTTCAAATGTGGATACAGAATATTACAATGATGATTTAATAATAGCGGACAAATTAGAAAAACAAGTTTATAATCCTGTAAGATGGGAAGCTTGTGTCAGAAAGATGATAGCTGACGGAGTTAACACATTTGTAGAAGTGGGACCGGGAAAGTCATTATCAAGCTTTTTAAAGAAAATAGATAAAAATGTTAAATCAATAAATATAGACAGTATTGTAGCCTTGGAACAGTATCTTCAGCTTGCTTATGCTTAATTTAAAGCAATACTTATTGAGGAAAGGGGAAATATGAAAACTGCAATTATTACCGGTGCTTCAAAAGGTATTGGTGCAGTTATTGCTTCAAGATTAAATGAACTTGGTTATAACTTGGTTTTAAATTACAGAAGCAATACAAGCTCCATGGAAGAGTTAGTAAATAATTTCGCAAATAAAGAAACTAAGAACATTATAGTCAAATGTGATGTTTCCGGTTATGACGATGCAAAAAAAATGATTGATGAAGCATATGATAACTTTGGATCTGTAGATGTATTAGTGAACAATGCGGGTATTACCAAGGATAATATTCTTCCACTGATGTCAGAAGAAGAATTTGATCAGGTAATCGACATTAATTTAAAGGGAACATTTAATTGCTGTAAGCACATAGCTAAAAGAATGCTCAAACAAAAAAACGGAAGAATTATTAATATATCCTCCGTTGTGGGACTTGCGGGAAATGCGGGACAGGTAAATTATTCTGCTTCTAAAGCAGGTATTATTGGTATGACAAAATCTATGGCAAGAGAGCTGGGGAAAAAAAATATACTTGTAAATGCCATAGCGCCCGGATTTATTCAAACGGACATGACGGATAAAATTCCGGAAGAGATAAGAAATGAAATGATGAAAAACATTCCTCTGCAACGTCTGGGTCAACCCGAGGATATTGCAGATGCGGTAGAATTTTTGATTTCTGATAAAGCGTCGTATATAACGGGGCAGATATTGTCTGTTAACGGCGGGTTTTATATGTAGGGGGACACACCTCTTCATGAAAATGAAAGTCTATGGGGATAGGAGGAATGTCCCCGTTTAAAGGAGGATTTATGAAAAAGAGAGTAGTAATAACCGGTATTGGGGTTGTAAGCCCTATTGGCTCCGGTGATTTGTTTTGGGAAAATGTAAAGTTGGGTAAATGCGGTATCAGTCCGATTGAATCTTTTGATACAGCAGACTTCAGCGTTAAATTAGCAGCTGAAATAAAAGATTTTGACCCGACGGAATATATGGATAAAAAAGAATCAAAAAGGATGGACAGATTCAGCCAATTTGCTCTTGCTGCAGCTGATATGGCTGTAAAGAGTTCAGAACTTGATGTGGAAATCTTGGACAGCAAAAGATTCGGATGCGTTGTAGGAAGCGCAGTGGGTGGTATTCATACTATTGAAGCAGAGCATGAAAAACTTCTTACTAAAGGACCAAATAAAGTTTCAACATTTTTTATTCCGATGATGTTATCTAATATGGCATCCGGTCTTGTAGCTATCAAGTATAAAGCAAAAGCGATTAATTATTCACCTGTTACAGCTTGTGCTACGGGAGCTAATGCCATAGGAGAATCATATAAGAGAATTCAGGACGGAATTTGTGATGTAATGATAGCAGGCGGTTCAGAAGCTGCTATAACACCTTGTTCAATAGCAGGATTCTCAGCTCTCACTACACTTTCAACTACAGATGATGTTAACAGGGCCTCTATTCCCTTTGATGCTGAAAGACACGGCTTTGTAATGGGAGAAGGTGCCGGAATAATGATTCTTGAGGAATATGAGCATGCGGTTAAAAGAGGAGCAAAAATATATGCGGAAATAGTAGGATATGGTGCTACCTGTGATGCATATCACATGACTTCACCGGATCCCAGCTCAGAAGGTCAATCTGCCGTAATGTTAAATGCAATTGAAGATGCAGGATTGAAGCCTGAAGATATAACCTATATAAATGCTCATGGAACGAGCACCTTGTATAATGATAAATTTGAAACACAGGCAATAAAAAATATATTTAAGGATAGCGCCAATGAATTGTTGATCAGTTCAACTAAGTCAATGACAGGTCACTTGCTGGGAGCAGCAGGTGCGGTAGAAGCAATAATATGTGCCAAAGCACTTGAGGATGGTTTTATACCTGCAACAATTAATCATAAGGTGACTGACCCTGAATTGGGACTGAATTTTGTTCCAAATGAAGGTATCAAAAAAGAATTTGACTATGCTCTGTCAAATGCCTTTGGTTTTGGCGGACATAACGCCGCTTTAATTTTGAAAAAACACAAGGGACAGTAAGCTATGATTTATGATACTAAGGATATACAAAAAATAATACCTCACAGATATCCCATGCTTTTAATTGACAAGATAATCGAGCTTACAGAAGGAGAAATGGCTGTCGGCCTAAAAAATGTAACCTTTAACGAGGAATTTTTTCAAGGTCATTTTCCGGGAAATCCTGTGATGCCCGGTGTCCTTATTATTGAAGCGCTGGCACAGACAGGTGCAGTAGCAATTTTATCGTTGGATAAGTTTAAAGGTAAAACAGTATACTTCGGGGGCATTAAAAGCGCCAAATTTAAAAGGAAGGTATGCCCGGGAGACACTTTAAGGTTAGTTACAAAAATATCAAAATTAAAAGGAAGCTTCGGTATCGGAAACGCGACAGCGTACGTTGACGATGAAATTGCTGCGGAAGCAGAGCTGATATTTTCAGTGGGCTAAATAAGCAGATGACCCAAATTTTAATTTGGTGTCAGTCGCTTATGCTGTAAGTGAAAGCAGATGACCCAAATCTTTGATTTGGTGTCGGTCGCTTATCCTGTAAGTGAAATATTAAAAATGCGCCATTGATTATGGTGCTTTTTTTATACAATTGAAAGTTTCTTTCTATCAGTGGGGGCAAACATCAACTCTTTTAATATATATAAATTTTTATATAGCCAAAAAAGTCAGAGTATGATAATATATTAACATACAGAAGAAATGTTTTCACAAATTATTGTATTAAAAAAGCTTGTATGATATAATTAAATCATATATACTATTTAGCAATATAGTGTTGTTTTAGATACTTAAGATAATGAGGTGATATTTTGTATAGAGAATCAGAAAGCCATAACAGTTGTTATTTGAGCGATAAGTGTATAAGATACAAGGTTTGTCCCATGGTCTTGGTTCAGCAATTGCTGTCAGGTAAAAGAAAGATATTGATTTTATGGTATCTTAGCGGCAAAATACTAAGATTTAATGATATTAAGAGAAGGCTGCCGGATGTAACTCAAAAAATGCTTACCCAACAGCTCAGAAGTTTAGAGGAAGATAATCTTATATTTAGAAAGGTATATCCCGTTGTACCTCCTAAGGTTGAATATGGGCTGACGGATCTCGGAGAAAAAATTATTCCTATTTTGGAAATGATGCACGGGTTTGGATCAGAATATTTAGAGAGTAATGCATATAAAAAAAATACAATTCAAGATAGTGCTGCAACAAGTATGAAATAATATACTAAGTAACTTTTTTGATACTAAAGTACTAAAAAGTGCGTTCTTGATAAAAAAATAACTTATTATTATACTGTTAAAGTAATTATTATAATGGGGGGAGATTTTTTATTTTCAGAGATTTCCTGTGACATATGTTACGGAATTTATAAATTATTATTATGAATATTTAAATATTACTGATTAAAAAACGTGAATAGCCGAATAATTATATGGATATAGTTATTCTATTGACATTTAAGTATGAATTATTTATAGTAATAAGTAAAGTGAATATGTTTTCCTTAAAAATAATAAAAGGTGGTGATATAGTGTCGATTGAGGTTATTAAGGTAATAAAGGAGGCGGAAGAAGAGGCGGAAAGAATTAAGAAAGAAGCTTCTCTGAAGGCCAGACAAATTATTACTAATGCTAATGCAAAAGCATCACAAATTTTGGAGGAAGCTTATAAAAGTGCTGAGTCGAAAAGTTCTGATGCAACAAAGGCTGCGGAATCTGAAGGGCAGATTTTATATGACGACATAATCAACGAAGCATCAATGGGATGTGAAAACATTCTCTCTAATGCCGAAAGCAAAATGGACAATGCAGCTTCAATAATACTGGAAAGGATAGTGAAAGCCGGTGTCAATAGTTAAGATGAACAAAATCAGCATCATTGGTCTTAATGCTCACAAACCATCTGTCATAAAAGAAATAATGGACTTAGGTGTTGTGGAAATAAGCTCACAAGAACTTAAGCTGACAGATCCCGAATGGATTTCCATTGTTAAAAAAGATGGCAATGAAAATGAAGTATTGAACTATGATGCTAAAATTTCCAAAATCAATGATGTCTTAGTAAGCTTGGAAAGTCATGATAAAAGTAAAAAACCACTGTTCAGTACAAGAAGTACAATAACATTAAGTGAATTTGAAAATAGGGTGCTGAATAAGGTAGGTACTGAGGAAGTTGTTTCAAAATTGCTTGAATTAAACAAAACATACAATGATTTAAGCTCAGAAGAAAATAAAATTGAAGCATCAATTATGAGTTTAAAGCCTTGGGTAAAATATGAACTTCCGCTTGAGCTTAATGAAACCAAGTATACAAGTATATTTATAGGAGTTTTTCCAAATATAATCGATATAGAAAAATTGAAAAGCGATTTAAAGGATAAGACCGATAAGTGTTATATAAATTTGATTGAAAGTGATAAGGATCAATATTATTTTTCAATAATTTGTTTAATAACTGAGAAAGATATTGTTTATGAAGCTCTAAAGCAATTTGGTTTTAACATTGTAAATTTTAAAGAACTTACTGAAACAGCAGCAGAAAATATAGTACAATATGAGAAAAAAATAAAAGAAATTTCGGATAAAAAAGCAGCTATTGAAAAAAGCATTTCAGATTATGTACCATACAAAGAAGAAATTCAAATATATTATGATTATCTTGTAATTGAAAGAGATAAAAATAAAATATTAAGCAGTATTCTTAAAACAGATACCACATTTTATATTCAGGGCTGGACCCCGGAAGTCAGTAATGATAAGGTAGAGCTAATATTAAAGAAATATGAATGCTGGTATGAAATTTCAGAGCCGGAGGATGGAGAACAATATCCTGTTTTATTGGATAATAAATCTTTTTCACAGCCTTTTGAAGCAATTACGGAGCTATACAGCTTGCCTTCATCATCAAATATTGACCCAACAGCGTTAATGGCTCCTTTTTATGCGATATTTTTTGGGCTTATGCTTGCTGATGTGGGATATGGTTTAATCATGGCTGTACTTTGCTTCCTGCTGCTTAAGAAATTCAGCATAGAAGGTACTATGCAAAAAATGATGAAGCTGTTCTTCTACTGTGGATTGTCTACGGCATTCTGGGGGGTTATGTTCGGCAGCTGGTTCGGCGATGCCATACCTGCGGCGGCAAAGCTTATATTTAATTCTGATTTTACAATAAGTCCTGTCTGGATCAATCCAATGGAACAACCTATGACCTTATTAGTATTTTCATTTATATTCGGTGTAATCCACCTGTTTACGGGTATGGCTATACAAGCATATATGCTCATCAGAGATGGGGATACAAAAGCTGCGGTATTTGACATAGGTTTTTGGTACGGATTTATTATCGGTATTGCACTATGGTTATTCGGTAATACTATAATACCTGGATCTGCTGAGATTGGAAAATGGATGACTATTGTCTTTGCTATAGGATTAATTTTAACTCAGGGCAGAAGCAAGGATAATATAGCAGGCAAATTAATAAGCGGTGTCCTGAGCTTATACAATATCACAAGCTATTTAAGTGATATACTTTCGTACTCAAGATTGCTTGCACTTGGATTAGCAACAGGCGTTGTATCTTCGGTTGTAAGTATTTTGGGAAGCATGGGAGGCAGAAATATATTCGGTGTTTTGCTTTTCATAGTAGTTTTATTAATTGGTCATGTCTTCAACTTTGCCATTAATGCCCTCGGAGCATTTGTACATGCGGCAAGGTTACAATATGTAGAATTTTTTGGAAAATTTTATGAAGGCGGAGGAGAATCCTTTAATCCTTTAGCTAAAAAAACTAAATATAATAAGATTATCAAGGAGGAAATTTAAATGAACAACATATTAACAGACGGAAACTTTTTAGCAATTTTGGGCGCTTCAATTGCAGCATTAGCAGGTATAGGAAGTGCTATAGGTGTCGGTATTGCCGGTCAGTCAGCATCAGGAGTTGTAGCTGAAGATCCTAAGAAATTCGGTGCTACATTGATCTTACAAGCATTACCCGGAACTCAAGGTATTTATGGACTTCTTATTGCCTTTATAATACTGAATAAGATAGGATTATTAGGCGGAGGTATGGCAGCTTTAACGGCTGCACAGGGTGGTTTCTTCTTAGCTGCTTCACTTCCTATGGGTATAGTTGGTACTATCTCAGCAATTCACCAAGGAAAGGTTGCTGCATCAGGTATTATGTTAGTGGGTAAAAGACCTGAAGAAATTGCAAAAGCAATGGTTTATGCAGCGATGGTTGAAACGTATGCGGTATTGGCACTTCTTATTTCTTTCCTTATGATAAATGGTATTGCAATATAACGTGTATATTAAAACTATAATAAGGATGTGAGGAAATGAGCATTGAAAATATAACGGCTGCTATTATAAACGATGCTAAATTAGTTGAAGAAACCTCTGTTAAAAATGCTGAAAAAACAATGGAGGAAATTATAAGCAAAGCAAAGATAGAAGCTGAAGAAATAATGAAGCAAACATCGGAAAAATGCACAAAAGATGCTGAAAGCTTAAAAAGCAGAAAGGTATCGGCTGCAGAGCTTCAAGCAAGAAAAATGATTCTTGGAGCAAAGCAGGAAGCTATTCAGAAAAGTTTTGATTTAGCACTTGAGAAGTTAAAATCAATGCCCGAAGATAAGTATTTAAACTATTTAACAGAAGAAATAATTAAAATTCCCGCAAATGAAGGAATAATAATTTTAAATCAAAGAGACAGAGATAAAATAGGCGAAAAATTAATAAAAGCAGTTAATCAAAGATTAAATGTTCAAAGATATAAATTGAGCGATAATACTATAAATGCAAGCGGCGGATTTTTATTAAGAAGCGGCAATATAGAGATTAACAATACCTTTGAAACATTGCTGAATTCTATAAGGGACGATTTGACTTCCGAAGTAGCAAATGCACTTTTTAGTTAATTTTCCTGCCTGAAAGGAGGAATGGCTTTGGCAAAAATTAAGGATACAGATTATTTGTTTTCCACTGCAAGGGTCAGGAGTGTTGAAAAATACATGCTTACCCGTGAAAGAGCAGAGAAAATGATTGATGCAAAGACCACATTGGACAGCTTAAGAGTTTTAAATGATATAAATTACGGATATGGCAGTGAAATTACCGATCCGAATAATTACGAAAAGCTTTTAAGTGAAGAGCATAAAAAAACATATGATTTTATATCATCTATCGCACCTGAATTAGATTACTTTAATATGTTTTTATATCCATACGATTATCATAATTTAAAAGTTATTATGAAATCAGAATATTTAGCTTTTGATTCTTCCGATATTTTGGTTGATACCGGCTCGATTGATTTAAAAACACTTAAGTATGCTGTTAAAGAGAGGGATTTTTCATCTCTTACAGAAAGTATGGGAAAAGCACTGAATGAAGTAGTTGAAACATTTCCAAAAACCAAGGATCCTCAACAGATAGATATTATCTTTGATAAATATTGCTATGAGGAAATGTTAAGTGCTGCAAAGGAAACTAAAAATGATTTTATAATTGACTATATTAAATTACAGATTGATGTAATCAATATAAAAACTTACGTAAGATTAAAGAAAATGAATAAATCATGGGACTTTTTTACCAAGGTTTTCATAAGCGGCGGCAATATTAGCGAACAGGTATTCATAAAGAATTATGATGATTCATTCGAAAAGTTTGCTGAACAGTTGTCAGCATACGGTTTCAGAGACTTATTCCTTGAAGGAACTGAAGCACTGACTGAAACAGGAAAATTCACAACTCTGGAAAAGCTTCTGGACAATAAATTGATTGAATATGTTAAGTCAGCTAAATATGTTCCTTTTGGCATAGAACCCCTTGCAGGATATTTGATAGCAAAGGATAATGAGATAAAAATTGCAAGAATAATTTTGGCAGGCAAGCTTGCAGGTATCTCTCCTGAACTTATAAGAGAAAGGTTGAGGGAAACGTATGTATAAGATAGGTGTTATCGGTGATAAACAAAGTGTTCAAGGCTTCAAGGCGGTTGGTCTGGATGTATATGACTGTACATCAAAGGAAGATGCAAGACAAAAATTGCAAAATATCGTCAATGAAGATTACGCTATTATTTATATAACGGAAAACTTCTATGCTGAAATAACGGATGCCGTATATGAATATAACGAAAAACGCCTGCCGGCAATAATTCCTATACCGGGTATGAACGGTTCAATGGGAATAGGATTTGATAATATCAAAAAAGCTGTGGAAAAAGCAGTTGGTGCGGATATATTGTTTAACAACGATTAATTTTGTTATATAAAAATGAAAGCAGGTGATTAATTTAATGAGCCAAGGAAGAGTAGTAAAAATATCCGGTCCGTTAGTTATAGCTGAAGGTATGAAGGATGCAGACATGTTTGACGTTGTACGTGTCAGCGAACAGGGACTTATCGGCGAAATTATAGAGATGCGCGGTGACAGAGCATCAATTCAGGTATATGAGGAAACAGCAGGATTAGCTCCGGGAGCGCCTGTAGTGACAACCGGAGCACAGTTGTCGGTTGAGCTTGGACCCGGTCTTATAGAAACCATATATGACGGAATTCAGAGGCCTCTTGAAGAAATCAGAAAAATGGCAGGACCAAACATTGCCAGAGGAATAAGTGTTCCGTCACTTAACAGAGAGAAAAAGTGGGAATTTGTACCTGTAGTTAAAGCAGGTGACAAGGTTCAGGCGGGAGACATTATCGGAACAGTTCAGGAAACGATAGTCGTAGAACAAAAAATAATGGTTCCGTACGGTGTAAGCGGAACTGTGCAGGAAATAAAACCAGGCAGCTTCACGGTGGAAGAAACAGTATGTACTGTTTTAAAAGAAAATGGTGAAAATGTTAATTTAACAATGATGCAGAAATGGCCCGTAAGAAGAGGAAGACCGTATAAGGAAAAATTGGTTCCGGATACTCCTTTGGTTACGGGACAAAGAGTTATAGATACTATGTTCCCTATTTCCAAGGGAGGTGTTGCAGCTGTTCCCGGACCCTTCGGAAGCGGTAAGACGGTCGTTCAGCATCAGCTGGCTAAGTGGGCAGATGCGGAAATAGTTGTTTATATAGGATGTGGTGAACGCGGTAACGAAATGACAGACGTTTTGATGGAATTCCCTGAATTAAAGGACCCGAGAACAGGTGAATCATTGATGAAACGTACAGTGTTGATTGCCAATACATCAGATATGCCGGTTGCTGCACGTGAAGCGAGTATTTATACAGGTATTACAATTGCAGAATACTTCAGAGACATGGGTTACTCTGTTGCTTTAATGGCTGATTCCACATCAAGATGGGCAGAAGCACTTCGTGAAATGTCGGGACGTCTTGAAGAAATGCCGGGTGAAGAAGGCTACCCCGCATATCTTGCATCTCGTCTTGCACAATTCTATGAAAGAGCAGGAAGAGTTATAAGCTTAGGAACCGAAGGAAGAGAAGGAGCATTGTCCGCCATCGGAGCAGTTTCACCTCCGGGCGGAGATATTTCAGAACCGGTATCTCAGGCAACTCTTCGTATAGTAAAGGTATTCTGGGCTCTTGATGCGCAGCTTGCATACAGACGTCACTTTCCTGCCATTAACTGGTTAAACAGCTATTCATTGTATGTTGACAGATTGGGAAGCTGGTTTGATGAATCAGTTGCAAAAGATTGGACTTCAATGCGTTCAGAAACTATGAGGCTGTTGCAGGAAGAAGCCGAATTAAATGAAATAGTTCAGCTTGTAGGTGTAGATTCTCTTTCGGTAGGGGACAGATTGAAGCTTGAAGCGACACGTTCCATAAGAGAGGACTACCTGCATCAAAATGCGTTCCACGATGTAGATACCTATACATCCCTTGAAAAACAGCACAAATTGTTGACATTAATCTTAAAATATTTCCATGACGGCATGGATGCATTGAGAGACGGTGCCGAATTTAGAAAATTATCCGATCTTCCTGTAAGAGAAAGAATAGGAAGATTCAAATATACAGAAGAAAAAGATATTCAAGAAAGTTTTGACAGTATTTATAAACAAATAGAAGCAGAAATTTCAGCTTTAATTGCAGGCAAGGAGGTTGAATAGTATGATAAGAGAGTATAAGACGATATCAGAGGTAGCAGGACCTTTAATGCTTGTTAAAAATGTTGAAAATGTATCATACGATGAACTTGGTGTTATTGAGCTTCCTAACGGCGAAACAAGAAGCTGCAGGGTTCTTGAAATTAATGGAAGCAATGCGTTGGTACAGCTTTTCGAAAGCTCTGCGGGAATAAATCTTGCGGAAAGTAAGGTTAAATTCTTAGGGAGAGGAATGGAATTAGCAGTTTCATACGATATGCTTGGACGTGTATTTGACGGTCTTGGAAGACCTATCGATAACGGTCCGGCTATAATTCCCGAGAAAAGACTGGACATTGCAGGACTTCCTATGAATCCGTCAGCTCGTGACTATCCGGATGAATTTATACAAACAGGAGTATCTGCAATAGACGGATTAAATACATTGGTCAGAGGTCAAAAGCTTCCTATATTCTCCGGATCCGGTTTGCCTCATGCCGATTTAGCGGCGCAAATTGCACGTCAGTCAAAGGTTTTAGGTACTGATTCCAAGTTTGCGGTTGTATTTGCGGCTATAGGTATAACATACGAAGAAGCAGACTTCTTTATTTCAGACTTCAGAAAAACAGGCGCTATCGACAGAACAGTATTGTTTATGAATTTGGCAGACGACCCTGCGATCGAGCGTATATCTACTCCTCGTATGGCACTTACGGCAGCAGAATTTCTTGCCTTTGATAAGGGAATGCATGTGCTTGTTATATTGACAGATATAACAAACTATGCGGAGGCATTGCGTGAGGTATCCGCTGCACGTAAAGAAGTACCCGGAAGACGTGGATATCCGGGTTACTTATATACCGACTTGGCAACACTGTATGAAAGAGCAGGCAGAAAGAGAGATATAGAGGGTTCAATTACAATGATTCCTATCTTAACGATGCCTGAAGACGATAAAACACATCCTATTCCGGACTTGACAGGATACATCACAGAAGGCCAGATAATTCTTTCCCGTGAATTATACAGAAAGAATATTAAGCCGCCTATAGATGTTCTTCCATCATTGTCACGTTTAAAGGATAAAGGTATAGGAAGAGGGAAGACCAGAGAAGATCATTCGGACGTATTGAACCAGCTTTTTGCGGCATATGCGAGAGGTAAAGAAGCAAAAGAACTTATGGCTATACTAGGTGAGGCAGCTCTTTCCGATGCAGATAAATTTTATGCAAAATTTGCTGACGAATTTGAAAGGAAATATGTTTCTCAAGGCTATGAAACAAACAGGTCAATTGAAGAAACATTGACTATAGGCTGGGATTTATTGACGCTTTTACCAAAGAGCGAATTAAAACGTATAAGAGACGAATATCTTGAAAAATACTATCCCAAAAATGAATAAAACGAGGGGTGAAAAGTTATGGCAAGGTTAAATGTAAATCCGACCAGAATGGTATTAACCTCTCTGAAAAAGCGTTTGAAGGTGGCTGTCAAGGGTCATAAAATGCTTAAGGATAAACGTGATGAGCTTATGAAACAATTTTTGGAGCTTGCCAGAGAAAACAAAAGCTTGCGTGAACAGGTGGAATCGTATTTGAACAATGTTTATTCAAACTTTGTAATTGCAAGTGCGGTTATGTCGACGGAAGTTTTAGAGGAAGCACTGATGTACCCTAAACAGGGGGTAGCAATCGATGTTGCAAACAAAAATGTTATGAGCGTTGATGTTCCGGTATTTGACTTTAAAACTACAACCGATGATGCTTCAAATATTTATCCTTATGGTTTTGCCAATACTTCAGCTGAGCTTGATAATGCCATTGAAAATCAATTTAAAATTTTTCCTGAACTGTTGAAATTAGCTGCTGTGGAAAAGGAAGTACAGCTTCTTGCGGCAGAGATAGAAAAAACCAGAAGAAGGGTTAATGCCCTCGAATACGTTATGATTCCTCAATTCCAGGAAACAATCAAGTATATTCAAATGAAGCTTGATGAAAATGAAAGAGGTAATCAGACGAGGTTGATGAAGGTCAAGGACATGATGCTTCAGGAAATCATTGAGGAAAAACAGGCAAATACCAATGCTGCCCTCGATGAGTACAGTCAAAAATGATAAAAATACTAAAGCCGCTTTGCAGTTTAGCAAAGCGGCTTTAGCTTGTTATTACTCTTGATTCTGAAGGTTTTGCATGCAATCCGGACAAAGCCCTTCAAATACTGTTCTGTGAAAATTAATTTTAAATCCGGTATACTCTTCTATTAAATTATCAAGCTCAGCCTTGTATGGCAGCGGTGAATCACACAGTGCGCCGCAGTTGGTGCACATGATGTGATCATGAGGTTCAGTTCGCCAGTCAAACCGATCTGCTCCGGCAGTCTTGAGATGTTTAATTTCACTGCTTTCTGCCAATATATTCAGGTTGCGGTAGACGGTTCCGCGGCTTATCTTGGGATTTTTAGTTCTCAAATCCAAGTACAGCTGATCTGCTGTAGGATGGTCTTTTCGTCCCAGTACGGCATTCAATACAGTCTGCCGTTGTTTTGTGTTTCTTAATTGCTTCATGAAGAATGCTACCTTCCTTGAGTATTTTACATATTTTCCGACAGTGCAGCTTCGTCCATATCTTCTGACATTGTAGCTTCAATCAGACCACGGTTGTCAAGCTTTGAAAGCTCTTTTACCTTTTCAATATCAAGACCGAGAGCATCTGTCATTCTCTGTCCGTATTCCATGTCTGCCAGATAGCAATGAACGGCATGACGATATTTTATATTTTTTGTTACGGGAGCTATGTCGGCTGCAGTGTTGCTTATAAGAAGCTGTTTTTTATCTTCTGCAAGAATTCTCCATAGATTTCCTCCGGCTCTGAAATTATCATCGGTAGGGTCGTCCTTAGGATCGTATCTCCACATAGCACCTTCTATTTCAAGAGGAGGTTCAGATACTTCCGGCTGAGCAGTCCAATATCCGTAGCTGTTAGGATGATATGCCGGGGTGCTTCCATAGTTACCGTCTGTGCGCATTGCACCGTCACGGTGATATTCGTTAACATCAACGCGTGCACGGTTAACGGGGATGTGATTGTGGTTTACACCCAGGCGGTAACGCTGAGCATCTCCGTAAGAAAACAGTCTTCCCTGAAGGAAACGGTCCGGAGAGAAGCCGATGCCCGGAACAACGTGTGCAGGAGTGAAAGCAGCCTGCTCTACCTCTGCAAAATAATTTTCAGGATTACGATTAAGTTCAAGAACACCTACTTCGATCAGAGGGAATTCCTTATGAGGCCATATTTTTGTAATGTCAAATGGGTTTTCATAGTGACTTTTAGCCTGCTCTTCTGTCATTATCTGTACATACATTGTCCAGCGTGGATAATCCTTGTTTTCAATGGCTTCGTACAGATCTTTTCCGTGATGCTCTCTGTCCATTCCGTTAATTTCAGCTGCTTCTTCATTCGTGAGACATTTAATTCCCTGCTGGGTATGCAGATGGAATTTACACCACACTCTTTCGTTTTTTGCATTGTAAAAACTGAAAGTATGCTCGCCAAATACGTGCATATGGCGGAAAGAAGCAGGAATTCCACGGTCTGACATGACGATGGTACGCTGATGGAATGTTTCAGGCAGCAGTGTCCAGAAATCCCAGTTATTCTGTGCAGAGCGCCTTCCGGTGCGTGGGTCACGTTTAACGGCTCTGTTCAAGTCCGAAAAGTTATGTACATCACGTATGAAGAATGTGGGGGTATTATTTCCTACCAAATCCCAGTTACCTTCTTCGGTGTAGAATTTGCATGCAAATCCGCGGATATCTCTTTCGCAGTCTGCCGCGCCGCGTTCACCGGCTACGGTCGAAAAACGTACAAAGACATCTGTCTTTGCTCCCGGCTGAAGTACTTTGGCCTTGGTGAACTGTGAAATGTCACCGGTTACAGTGAAATCGCCGTAAGCTCCCCAGCCCTTGGCATGCATTCTGCGTTCCGGAATAACCTCGCGGTTGAAGTGGGCCATTTTTTCCATCAGCCACACATCCTGCATAACCACGGGACCCCTCGGACCTGCAGTTATGGAATTTTCATTGTCGGCAACAGGAGCACCGACCTCATTTGTTAATTTTTTGTATTGATCCATAATATACTCCTTTCTGTTTTTTATATATCAATCGCGTCTATGCGCGTATGATTCATAGGTTCATAAACATAATAAGCATCCATATATAGGCACATGTTTTGGGCAGCATCAGCATTCCGATTTTCGGGTTGATATTGGACCACAGCACAACAGGAATATAAAATGCAAAACTCAGTGCTATGGCAAACCACATGCTGCTAAAGACCGAAACTGATACGGCATTTGAGCCAAAGAGTATCATAACTGCAGCACCAAGCATCATGAATGGGATATTTCTGTAAATTCCCCAAATTACCGGAGGGTGTTCATAAAGCCAGCGATTTTGTGGGAAAAGACACAGCAGTATTCGAATAATTGCAAGTCCGTAAATAATGTATTTCCAGATTGGGCTTATATGGGGAGAAAACAGCATAATTCCTATTTCCCAAAGTAAAATATAGAAAATTGTCATTGTAACAGAGGTTATTAATTTTCCAATTCCCATGGCGCGGACAAATTTATGTTCCTGAGCCGTAAGGATGGCAACTATTCTCGGTATAAGATGAAAGGCATCTCCTCCCACCAGCAGTAAGGATGTAATTCCGGTAAGGAATTTCACCTGAGAATGTCCTGTACTGACAAGATATATGCCTATTGACAGTGCTGACGACATGTAAATAATATCAAAATACACTTCTGCCAGACCGAAGACACGTTTACGCTCTTTCATGGCTTATAATCTCCCTTTGGTTTTGATATCGCTAATATATGTAAGGTCACGCAAATACCTATAACCGTTTCCAAAATTACAAGCCAGAGTTTTCCTACTATGAACATGGAAATAATCAGCATGCTCCACAAATAGGTCAGACTTGAAATAACAGTCTTGCGAGATAATCCCTGTCGACTTTTATAATTTTCAAAATATTCACGGAATACACGTATTTTTAGAACTTGTGCTCTGAGTTTAGGAGTGCCGGACAAACACCCTATACCTGCCAGTACAAAAGGAGTGGTGGGCAGTACCGGTAGAAATATACCGATAAATCCAAGCAACAGAAGTATGAGACCGAATATTGTAAGTAAAATAACACGTATTTGTATAATACCACCTCCACAATTGATAATAGGATTAATTACTAATAAGAATATCATATAAAATAATTATGCATTTGTCAATAATAATTTTCAAAGTAATTTTTAGCTTGACAAATTTAACGCTTATCTATATACTTTGAGTATCAAATAAATTGATTTATAAAGCATTGGAGAAAAAATGGAACTGAAAGAATTAAGAATAGGTGATTTAATTGCTAAGATTCCAATTATCCAAGGAGGTATGGGTATTGGTGTATCCTTATCAAGCTTAGCATCTGCCGTAGCTAATGAAGGTGGTATAGGAACCATATCAGGAGTACAGATCGGATTCAGAGAACCGGATTTTGCAACGAATCCGATAGAGGCAAATTTAAGAGCTATTGGCAAGGAAATACGAAAGGCAAGAGAAAAAACGAAGGGTATTATAGCCATGAACATAATGGCTGCCATTACCAATTATGAACTTTATGTAAAGAAAGCAGTAGAAGAAAAGATAGATTTAATCATTTCAGGGGCAGGACTTCCTTTGGCACTGCCTAAATTGGTTAAAGGAACATCAACTAAAATTGTTCCTATAGTATCATCTGCAAAGGCAGCAAAGGTAATAATAAAAAGCTATTTAAAGCACGACAGATTACCTGACGCTATCGTAGTTGAGGGACCGTTAGCAGGCGGCCATTTAGGATTTAAAATGGATGAAATGCTTGAAAATAAGTGTATGGCTTTGAAGGATATTGTAAAGGAAGTTAAGGAATTAATCGGAAGCTTTGAAGCGGAATATAATTTTAAAATTCCTGTGATTGCAGCAGGAGGAATCAGATCAAAAGAAGATTTAAAAGAGCTCAGTGAGGCAGGTGCCGATGGATTTCAAGTTGCAAGCCTGTTTGTACCTACGGTGGAATGTGATGCTGATGACAAATTCAAATTGGCCTATATTAATGCTGCTGAAGATGATGAAATGATTATAAAAAGTCCGGTGGGAATGCCTGCCAGAGCAATCAGGACAAATTTTCTTACAGAATCAATGGTTAGCGGAAACAAGGCAAGTAAGTGCTACAGATGTTTACCGGGATGTAATCCCGCATCCATTCCTTACTGTATATCAGCCGGCTTAATAGATGCGGTAGAAGGAAGAGACGGGTTGATATTTGCAGGTGCTAACTTAAAAGGTGTAAATAAGTTAACAACAGTTAAGGAAGTAATTAACAATTTAATAGGATAAAATGTAAGACAGATGTGTATATTAATACATATCTGTCTTTTGATTGCAGACAGATATGTATTAACGAATAATGTTTAAATTTGAAGATTGTTAATAAAGTGACAACGTTAACATTTTTACATTTATCGCTATTATTTATGCTTGACTTTATGTAATCCTGCAATTATACTTATATAAATATCTTGCCGAAAAAAAGGCTGGAAAATATATAAGGAGGTTGGTTAATGAGTGGAGAAACCTTACAAGTATTTATAACCATGGTAATTTACATGTCAGTAGTAATCGTCATCGGATTGTATTTTGCAAAGCGCTCAAATGAAAGCAGTGATAACTTCTTCTTAGGGGGAAGAACTATAGGTCCTTGGGTATCTGCGTTAAGCGCTGCGTCCTCTGACATGAGTGGATGGCTGTTAATGGGGCTTCCAGGCGTAGCGTATTGGTACGGTCTTAGTGATGCTGTCTGGACAGCTATTGGTCTTGCAGCAGGAACAATTATTAACTGGATATGGGTTGCAAGAAGGCTTCGAAGATATTCTGTAGTAGCCGGCAACTCAATTACATTGCCTGAATTCTTCAGCAATCGTTTTAAAGATACAAAAAAGATACTTCTAACTCTTACTGCATTATGGATTTTGGTATTTTTCGTTGTTTATGCATCCAGTTGTTTTGTAACAGTTGGCAAGCTTTTTAGTACATTATTTGGACTACCATACATTTCAATGATGATTTTAGGTGCAGCATTTGTTTTATTTTATACCACAGTTGGTGGTTTCTTGGCAGAAACTGCATCTGATACTATGCAAGCTTCTATAATGATTTTAGCGTTATCTATGGTTTTAATCGTGGGGACATCGGCAGCAGGTGGAATGTCTCAAGTTATAAGTAATGCAAAATCAATACCCGGATTTTTTGAATTTTTTGGAATTGCATCACCGACAGTTGTAGATGGAGTACAGCAGGCTCAAAATGGGGCTCCATTGTTTGGCGGAGCAGGTAAATATGGATTCTATACTATTTTGTCAACCTTAGCATGGGGACTTGGCTACTTTGGAATGCCGCATGTATTGTTGAGATTCATGGCTATAAGAGATGAAAAGGAAATTAAAGTTTCATCTACAATAGCCGGAGTATGGGTTGTAATTTCTTTATTTGCTGCAGTTATGATAGGTATTATAGGAAGAGCATTATTCCCGACAGATTTAACAACCGCCGGAGCGGCTGAAACTATATTTATAGTATCGGCGCAAACGTTATTCAACCCGATTTTTGCAGGTCTTGCTATGGCAGGTATTCTTGCGGCAACTATCAGTTCTGCTGATTCATACTTGCTTATAGGAGCATCAGCATTTTCTAAGAATATTTATCAAGGACTTTTCAAAAAAGATGCTACAGATAAACAGGTTATGATAATAACCAGAATAATACTTCTTACAATAACTGCAATTGGTATTTTTATAGCACTTGATGAAAACAGTGTTATATTTACAATTGTATCTTTTGCCTGGGCAGGATTAGGAGCTACATTTGGTCCTCTTATGTTATTCTCCTTGTTCTGGAAGAGAACATCAAAAGAAGGAGCAATTGCCGGTATGGTAGCAGGCGGAGTTATGGTGTTTATATGGAAACTTCTTCTTAGACCTATGGGAGGAATATTTGGAGTATATGAATTATTACCTGCATTTATTTTCTCATGTTTAGTAATCTACTTTGTATCAAAGGTAACTCCAGAACCTCCGAAAGAAATACAAGAAGAATTTGAATTGGTTCAGTCCGATAAATCAATTAACAATATTGTATAATTACTATCTTATAAAATACAAAATTAAATAAAAATGAGAGATATAGTCTGATGTGAACTGCTTCAGATAATATCTCTCATTTTTTTATCAGACTATTTATCCTCCAAGGCATCGAGAAAAAGGTTAAGGATACGGTATTGGTTGGGACGCAGATATCGATAACGGTTTACTAACGTCTGCTCGTCCGAGCTAAGATCATATTCTTTTACCGCCTTCGGCTTATGGCGAATATCGGTGCGACCGAGCAGAAAATCTACCGACACATCAAAATAATCTGCGTACTTGTGCAGTGTTTCAATATTCGGTTGGTAACCGCCCGTTTCATAATTTTGAATTTGTGATTGTGCAATATCAAATTCATCTGCCAGCTTTTGCTGACTCAATTTTCTTTCCTCACGCAATAAGCGAAGATTATACATTTTATGGTACCTCCCTGTTAATATATTTTAACAAGTTTATCTTATATTATACAAAAAGCTGGACTTATTATTTGTAATAAGGTAAACTTGTTTTTAGTAAAAAGATAATCTGATTAAGATATTGAAATTTTAAAATGATGATTTCTCGTGAGAATGGAGGAATTTAATGCGCAAAAAATCAGACAAACGGCAAAAATATTATTTTTCGGACAGGCTTAAAAGGCAGCTTGTTCAGATATCACATCATCCTTTGACCGTTGTTGCTGCACCGTCTGGTTTTGGAAAGACCACTGCAGTAAGAGAATATTTAAAAGAAAATCTTCCTGACGGTGCATGTGAATACTGGTACACTTGTTTAGGTGAGTCGGCTTCTATATTTTGGACGGGTATTTGCGACTTGATATCAAATTTAAATAAAAATATTGCGGATGATTTAAAAAATCTTAAGATACCCACTAAGGATACCTTGTTTTATATGATATCCTATCTTAAGAATATTTGTTGTCATACGGAAACATATATTGTAATCGATAACTATCAGCTTGTGGATTTGGATATTTTTCGTGAATTAGTTACTGCTTTTTCCATGCATGGAAACTCTGTCTTGCATATAATATTTATTACTCAACAGATGGATGACATACAACAAATTTCAATTTGTAATGATAATATACATGTAATTGATTCATCTGCTTTTCTGTTTGATAGAGAAGGTATCAAAAAACTATTTCGCATGAAGAGTATCAGGCTGACAGACGATGAAGCGGAAAAAATGTTTATTGGCACGGAAGGCTGGATTGCGGCTATTCGTTTACAAATGATCAGCTTTATAGAAACCGGTTCATTTACACTTGCCGCGGATATTGATTATCTGGTAGAACATGCCATATGGGATCATTTTGATTTGGAAGAAAAAGAATTTTTGCTATCAATTTCGGTATTGGATGGCTTTACAATACGTCAGGCCACAGTTATGATGAACAAGAATATTCTGCCAAGCAAAATTCGCAAATTTCTTAAAAACAATGACTTCATAAGATATATGCCGGATAAGCTTATATACAGTATTCACAGCATTTTACGGCATTATCTCAGAAGCTGTTTTTATAATCAGACTTCCAAAGATTATCAGAATCAGGTATATCGAAAATTGGGAGAGGCCTGTGCCGCTGACTTAAAATATTGCCTTGCTGCAGAATTTTATTATAAGATTGAAGATTTTGATGCAATTTTATCTATGCCTTTTACACGCGAGCATTTGGAAGAGCAAAAAGAAAAGTTTTATTCCGGATTTTGCGCAATGCTGATTAAAGAGTGTCCAAATGAAATATTATGCAAGTACCCTTTTACCATGATAGTATTTGGATATATGACCCTGATGAATGGATACTATGATGAGTATGAAAAGCTGTGCAGACTTTTGTGTTATGTAATTCAAAACGGAGAAGGTTACAGTCAGAAGCAATTGATGAAAGCAGAGGCTGAATATACTCTTTTGGAGAGTTTAGGTAAGTTTAATGATATTACTAAGATGAAAGAGGGTCAAAATAAATATCGGAAGCTTTCGAGTACATCCGTTGATATGATTAAAGTAAGTATACCTTGGCTATTTGGCGGTGTTTCCGTACTGAATATGCTTTGGCGCGAAGAAGGCAAGCTAAAAGACGTATTGCAACAAATTGAGGAAGGTAAATTTTTATATCGCAGATTAGCCCGGGGACATGGAGCCGGAACCTATTATACGATGCAGGCAGAAATGATGCTTATGAGAGGCGAGGATAATGAAGCTGAAATTTTAAGCTACAAGGCTCTGCATGAAGCACGCAGCTATAAACAGACCGATATTTGTCTTTGTATAGAACTGATTCTTGCTCGTATTGCTATCCTGCGAGGAGATGTGGAAGCTTATTTCAATTCAATTAAGAGAATCAAAGATTATTCAGGTAAAGATTCCAGGCTTTATATAATACGGATGATTGAGCACTGTATGTCAATTATAAGTTTTGTTCTGGATGATGAAGAGTATGTCTCTCCGTGGTTTTATGACATGGAGAATATTAAAAAAACGGTATATGCTCCTGTTGTTCCTCACGCACAATTACTTCATTTATGGCTTCTTCTAAGGAAAAAGCGTTATAATGAATTTTATGCTATATGTGAGTATGCTTTAAACATGTCCGGTAATTCTACGGGAAATATAAAATATGTAATGCCTCAAGTGTATCAGCTCATTTTTCTTTCCATGGCAAAACGAAACAATGGAAGATATCTTGAAGCACAGGAATATCTGAAAGAAGCGCTTACCATCGCGTTGCAGGATCAAATTTACCTTCCCTTTGCCCAGCAGGGATGTATGACGGACTTTCTTCCTGAACTGAGTGTATGTTTTTATGATTGCATTAAGATACAAGGGAAAAATAGTTTTACCGGCTTAATGGAGCTTTGCAAACGTCAGAAAAGAGGCGTAAGCATTATAAGAAGGGCTATAGTTCAATACAAGTCTCCCCTCACACCTAGAGAAAGGGAAATTGCCCTGCTTGCAAAGGAGCGTTTAAGTTCTAAAGAAATTGCTGCCAAGCTTTATATATCTGAGATGACTGTCAGAGCTACTCTCAGAAGTGTATACAGCAAGCTTGACATTCATTCAAGAGCGGAACTGTATTTAAAAGAATTTTGACGAAAAATGTCGATTTACCACATATTGAGGTATGAATAAAAAATTATCTGCTGTATGGTTATATTATAGCAGATATTTTTTTGTACATGGATTTATTTTATTTTTAATGCTTTATAGTAATGCTAACATTGTTTGTTCATTATTTAACAATTTATTATTAAAATCATAAGCACAAGGAATTTTTTGTTGAAGGAATGAAATGCTTTTAAGTTGTAAATATAAAAATTAAAGGAGGACAATTCAGTGACAGAAACAAATTTGTTAAATCTGGCAGAAATGGAGGATGAGGACACATTGAGAGGAAAATATCTTATCTTTACTATGGGAAACGAGTTATATGGTATGGAGATACGATATATTACTGAAATAATCAGTATTCAACCCATTACGGAAGTTCCTGAAATGCCTGAATATGTAAAAGGCATTACAAATCTTCGCGGAAAAATAATACCTGTTATGGACGCACGTCTGCGTTTTAAAAAGGCTGTCAGAGAATATGACGGCAGAACATGCATTATTGTAATTGACACCATCGGTACTTCCATCGGACTGATTGTGGACAGCGTAGCAGAGGTACTTACCATGAATGATGAAGATATCACGACTTTACCGGAGATGGGCAAAGGCGGACACAAGTACATCAAAGGAATCGGGAAGACAGGCGGAAATATCAAGCTGCTGCTGGATTGTCAAAAGCTGCTGACAGGCGATGAGCTTGACATGCTAGGCGCGATGGCCTGAGCTATTGACGTTATTCTTAAAAATCTTATATAGGCTTCACAGATCTTAGCTATAGGAATTCAGAGTATAAGGCGTGAGTAACGCTTTAATAATATTAAGAAAAGAGGATATCAAATGATAAAATCGATTAAAAAGTCAATTAAAACACAGTTATTATTTCTATTTGCGATCATATTTGTATTTAATGCCATCGCTGTTACTGTTTTAATAACCGGATGGTTACAAAACAGAGCTTGTGAAGCCGATGTAGAACATAAGATTGAACAGAGCCAGGAGATTTCAAGTATAACAGCCGCACATATTTTATGGGTAGACAATTTAAGAAATCATTTGGATAAAGGTACGGATTTTACCGGAAGTCTTGACCCTCATACCTGCTCTTTTGGTACATGGATGGACACATTAAATGATGAACTGAAAAACGATGCGATTATATCATCTGCGATATCAGGCATTATAGAGCCACATAATACAATTCACGGACGGGCAGGAGATATTATAGAGCTTAATAAGACCAACCCTGCAGCGGCAAAAGAGCTTCTGAACAGTGTAATTTTACCGAATGTAATGACTATCATCAGCGGCCTTAACGGCATTGCCGACAGATGCAATGAATTGGCTGCTTACAGCATGACTGTATCGGCTTCAACATTACAGACAAATTCGATTATACAACTCATCATTATAAGTATGGTATTGATTGTGTCAGTGATTATAGCATTATTTATTATCAGAATTACCGTTAAACCAACCATGAAGATAACTAAGGCTGCCGAGAAGCTTGCGAAAGGCGAACTCAATATCCGGATTGACCTCGAAAGTCAAAATGAAATGGGTAAGATGGCGGATGCTCTTAATAAGGCAATCAGCATCATAAACGGATATATACGTGACATATCGGATAAGCTTGGTCAGCTATCCAAAGGTGATATGTGCATTAGTGTGGACATGGATTATATTGGTGACTTTGCTGCTATCAAGCAGGCAATTCAGAGTACGGCTTCGGCGTTGAACAATACACTGCAGACCATAAATTCCGCAGCCGAACAGGTAAGTATCGGAGCTTCTCAGGTTTCAAGCGGGGCGCAGGAACTTGCGGCAGGTTCTGCGGAACAGGCATCCTCGGTTGAGGAGCTGAATGCTTCTGTTACACAAATTGCAGAGCAGGCAGCAGAAAACTCTTCCAACGTCAAATCAGCAGCACATTATATAGATGAGGCAGGTGCAGGAGTAGATGCAGGAAACGAGCATATGAAGCAGCTCACAGCGGCTATGGAGGAAATAGGCTCCGCATCCAATCAGATTGCTAATATTACGAAGGTAATTGAGGACATCGCGTTCCAGACAAACATACTTGCATTGAATGCTGCAATTGAAGCAGCACGTGCAGGGGCTGCGGGCAAGGGCTTTGCGGTTGTAGCGGATGAGGTGCGCAGTCTGGCTGCAAAATCTGCGGAGGCTGCAAAGCAGACGTCAGATTTAATTCATAATTCTGTTGATACCGTATCCAAAGGCACACAAATAACCGTACAAACTGCGCAGGTATTGCAGGATGTAGGGAAAAGTGCTCTAAAGGTTACCGAAAGCTTTGCTAAGATTGAACAGGCATCTTATGAACAAACCAAGGCTATAGAACAGATTAAACAAGGAATTGAGCAGGTTTCCGATGTTGTACAGACGAATGCTGCTACGGCTGAAGAAAATTCGGCCACAAGCGAAGAAATGTCTGCACAGGCGGGTGCACTTCGCGAAGAGGTTGGAAGATTCAAGCTTTGTGAGGAAATAATGCAGGAGGACATGTAGACAATCATGTAGACATGTGCCGGAAAGGGTGGTAAGTATGAAAGCTGATAATTTTCGAAATATGCCGGATGACCCTCCTTTTGGCATCGGCTATCTGAGACTATTTTTGAATAAACGTAACAAAGCTGTAGATTATATGTTCACTTACATCAACTCTGCTTTTGAAAAGCTGACAGGCTGGAGCAGAGAGGATATCTTACATAAAAAAGTATCCGGACTTACAGGATTTGCAAAGTCCGAGGGGCTATTCTGGCTCTCTTATTATGAAGATGTTGCCCGGTTGGGAAGGACTCAGGAAACGACGCAATGGTTTGAAGCTTTAAAGAGGTATTTTATGATTACAGTCGTCCCTTTGGGCAAAGAATCCCTGATGCTGGTCGTACGGGACGCAGACGGGGAGTTAGGATGGCATGGACATGATGAGGATTTGGATATTGTTTTCAACAAAACCCATGATGCGATCAGTCTCGTTGAATACAGCAGAGGTGGATTCAGATATATCCGCAATAACGCTGTGCATCAGGCGTTAACCGGTTTCAGCAATATTAATGGAATGACACCCATCCAACTTCTTGGTTATGAGGTGGGTTCAAAGCTGCAGGAATACTATGAGGAATGCATGCGGACAGGCCGTCCCATCAGCTATGAACAGAATTTCAACTTTGCACCGGGAAAGCGGGTTTGGCAGACAGAAGTAACTCCGGTATTTGGGAAGGATGGGATACGCTATCTCCTATGTTCCAGCAAGGATGTTTCAGAGCTTAAAGAAGCCCAGGATGAAAATGAGGTGCTGGCTCAGAGACTACAGTCAATGTTTGATTATCATAATGCTGTTATGTTGATAATTGAGCCGATTTCAGGAAGAATTGTTGATGCAAACCCTGCGGCTTGCGAGTTTTACGGTTATTCTAAGGAGGAGCTTCAAAGTCTTTTAATCCGCGACATCAACATGCTGCCGCCTGATGAAGTGGAAAAATATCGTCTGATGACGTATAAAAAAAAGCAGCGCTTCTTTATTTTTCCCCATCGTTTGAAAAGCGGGGATATCAGGATAGTGGATGTCTATTCCTGTCCTATCTCGGATGGAAAAAACACATTGCTTTATTCTATTATTTTTGACGTCACGGATCGGGAAGATTATAAGAAAGAACTTTATATGGAAAAGGAAATACTGCTCACGACGTTGCAATCTATAGGAGATGGTGTGGTTACAACAGATAATAACGGTATAATTACCGGCTTGAACAGTGTTGCTGAAAACCTGACAGGCTGGGATAAGAATACTGCGGTGGGAAGATATTTTACTGAAGTGTTTGTTCTTCAGAATGAAGAAACCGGACAATCAGTGGAAAATCCTATACTAAAGGTTTTGGAAACCGGGCGGATTGTAGGACTTGCAAATCATACCGAATTGGTAACGCGCCAGGGAAGGTATATACCAATTGCAGACAGTGCGGCGCCCATCAAAACTGAAGGCGGACGAACCTTCGGTGTTGTGATGGTATTCCGTGATGTCAGTGACGAAAAGAACCATAGAAAACAAATTGAGTTTTTAAGCTACCGCGATCATTTGACCGGTCTATATAACCGTCGTTACATTGAGGAAAAAATATCTGTATTGGATAAAGATGAGCACTTGCCTATTTCAGTGATTATGGCAGATGTTAATGGTCTCAAAATAACAAATGATGTATTCGGACATAAGGCCGGAGACACTTTACTTAAAAATGTAGCCGAGCTTATGCAAAAGTTCTGTAAAGAAGATGATTTGATTGCTCGTTGGGGTGGAGATGAATTTGTTATAATCATGACCGGGAAACCGCTTGAATCGGCAGAAGAGGTTATCCAAAAAATTAAGGACGTCCATATTGCAATAGAAGGCAGTAGTTTATCTCTTAGCTTGTCACTTGGATGCGCATGTAAGCATACGGGAGAAAACAGTATCCAGCAAGCAATTCAACAAGCAGAAAAATATATGTATCAACAAAAGCTGTTGGATGGAAAGAGCTATAGGAATGCTATTATAAGTACACTGCTTGCCACCCTTTATGAAAAAAGCAACGAAACAGAGGAACATTCAAAACGGATTGAAACATACTGTCACGCCATAGGAAGAGAGCTTCAGCTTTCATCCAAGGAAATGGACGAGCTCTCCCTGCTGGCTCTTCTGCATGATGTAGGTAAGGTAAGCATTGATCCGAACATTCTGCAAAAGCCCGGATCACTTACTGCTGAAGAATGGGAAGAGATGAAACAACATCCTCAAATCGGTTACCGTATTGCTCAGGCAACTCCGGAGCTTGCGGTTGTGGCTGATTTGATATTGTCACATCACGAACGCTGGGACGGAAAGGGATATCCGCGAGGGTTAAAGGGAACGGAGATTCCTCTCTCCTGCCGTATCCTTGCAGTTGCTGATGCATATGATGCTATGACAAGCGACAGGGTATACAGAAAAGCTATGAATAATGAAGATGCTGTTCGTGAGTTGGAAAAAAATTCAGGAACACAATTTGAGCCGAGCATCGTAAATTTTTTTATATATACTCTTCAATATTAAATGGCAAAAATAAATGGCTGATTTCTCAGACATTTATTTTTTTTATGAGTTCTTGTATAATTTTTTCTGTCACATCAATAAATTCTCTATCATTAATTATTTCAATATCACAATATTTTTTATATAAAGTTATTCTTTCATCGTAAAGCTTATATACATTGTTGATATCATTACATAGTAAGGGTCGCTTTTGAATATCAACATCTTTTACAATGTTATCAGGATTTCTGTTTATAAAAACCAGAACAGAATTATTTTTTAAATAATCAATATTTTCTTTCCTTTTAACGACTCCTCCGCCAGTAGAAATAACTAAGGAATTTTTACTTCCTAATTCTTTCGCACAGTCGGTTTCTAATTTTCTGAAATACTTTTCCCCGCTTTTAAATATTTCCGTAATACTTTTACCTTCCTTTGCTTCAATCATTTCATCCATATCGACAAAACTCATATTTAATTTTTTGGATAGTTCTTTTCCTATTGCAGTCTTACCGCTGCCTGGCATCCCAATTAATACGATGTTTTTTCTCATAGCTGTAATTTCTTACTTGAGTTCATAATCTGCATATATATATCTTCTATGTGACTGGCATAATTCTTATTGTTTAAATAACCGATGCAGTTTTCTATTACCTTTTTTTCTCTGACTTCGTCATATACCGGTAGATTGTTTTCTTTTTTATATTTGCCTATTTCTACGGCTAAATTAAATCTTTTTTCTATACAGGCAACTATTTCTTTGTCTATTTCATTTATTTCAATTCTTACAGAATTTAAATCCATAATTCACCGTCTCTTTCTAAAATCAAATCAAGAATCACCAATGCGGCAGCCCCGTTTATTACGGGTATCACCCTTGGAACTATGCAGGGGTCGTGTCGTCCGGTAACATTAATTTCGGTTTCCTTCATTTCATGTAAATCTACTGTACGCTGGGATATACCTATTGAGGAGGTTGGTTTTATGGCAGATCTGAAAACAATAGGCATGCCGTTAGTTATTCCACCTAATATTCCACCGTTATTATTTGTCTTTGTCATTACTTTATTTTTGGTTATAATGAATTCATCATTTGCATTGCTGCCTGCAAGTGTAGTTATATTAAATCCAGCACCAAATTCTATGCCCTTAACCGCAGGTATTGAAAACATCATATGAGATAATTTGCTTTCAACCGAATCAAAAAACGGCTCTCCATAACCGGCAGGTACGTTTAGTATATAAGTTTCAATTACCCCTCCGACTGAATTGTTGTTTTCTTTCGCTTCTGTTATTTTCTCCTGCATCATGATTAGTTTATCCGAAGCCAATACAGGGAAATTCATTTTTGATAATCTGTCAATTTCATTTTCCTGTAAATTTATTTCAATATCGTCTGTTATATCTTTTATACTTTTTATTCTGCTTACTATATGTATACTTTTGCTTTGAAGTATTTGCATTGCAATGGCACCGGCAAAGGTTAAGGGAGCCGTCAATCTGCCCGAAAAATGACCGCCTCCTCTGTAATCATTGAATCCCTTGTATTTAACAAATCCGGTATAATCTCCGTGACCGGGGCGTATTTTTGATTTTATTTCGATGTAATCCTCAGATTTTATATTTTCGTTCCTGATTAGAGCACAAAGTGGGGTACCTGTAGTTTTTCCCTGGAAATAACCGCTTACTATGTTGTATTTATCTTTTTCTATGCGAGAAGTTGATAATACGCTTTGTCCGGGGGATCTTTTCTTCATATGCTCGTCTATATATTCTAAATTCAACTTTACTCCAGGTGGCAAACCGTCAATTACTATTCCTGTTGTCTCACCGTGTGATTCACCAAATAAACTGATTTTCAATTTATTACCTATTATTGAGCTCATTGACTTCACCTCCTAAATATTTATAGTCTTCCCAAAAGGTGGGATAGGATTTATTAACCGCTTGGCAATTTTCAAGTATTATTTCCTTTTCGCAGCTTGTTGCGGCAATAGCTAATGACATTGCTATACGATGGTCATTCCAGCTGCTTACTTTGGTTCCGCCTGATAATTTTTCGACTCCGTTGATATTCAATCCGTCCTCGGTTTCATTAATATCAGCGCCGATTTTTTTCATTTCCGTTGAAATTGCTTTTAGTCTGTCCGATTCCTTTATACGAAGGCGTCCTGCATTTATTATTTTAGTTGCTAAGCCCTTTTTTAAAGATGCAAGCACGGATATTATCGGAACTAAGTCAGGTATTTGGGATGCATCAATTATAATTTCTCTCTCTGCGTTTTTGTATCTTTTTATTATATCGACTATTTCCTTATCACCCTGTAAAGAAGTATCATTTAACCCCAAGCAATCAATATTATTTCCTAATTCATTTGCCGCTAAAAAGAAGCTTGCCTGAGAATAGTCGGCTTCTATAGTATAAGAGCCGCTTATATAATTCTGATTACCTCTGATATAAAATTCATTTGCGTTCATTTGTTTTATTAGAACTCCGAATTTCTCCATTACATCAATTGTCATATTTACATAGCTTTTAGACTCCAAGCTGTCTGCAATTATTATATTAGAATCATCAGATAGAAGGGGAAGGGCAAAGAATAAACCTGAAATAAACTGGGAGCTGATTTTACCTGATATTTTATATGTACCTGATTTCAAATTTCCTTTAACATATAATGGGACATCCTCAGATGCTTTATAAGTAATATTCTGCTTATTAAAAATATCGAAATATATATCCAAGGGTCGCTCAAACAACCTTGAGCTTCCTGTAAATCTGCATTGATTATTCAAGACAAGGGAAATGGGAATTAAAAATCTGAGAGTTGAGCCGGATTCCTTACAATCAATCACCGGATTATGAATATGCCTGTCAATTAGCCGTTTCATGCCTTCCACGGTTGCTTTTATGTCTTCAGATAAAATGAGATTCTTGATTATACTTTCACCGTCTTTACATAAAGAAGCGCAGATAACGGCCCTGTGGCTTAAGCTTTTTGAAGGAGGTATATTTAATTTTCCTTTGAGCTTTGTCGGCTTAATTAAAATATCCATAATTTCTCCTGTTGTATGTCATTACGGGGTTATAAACTCATCCATTACATTAATTGGTACATTGTGTATAAAGCTTTCACTGATTGTCTTCATCAATATCAAATTTATATTATCATTTAAAATTTTTTTGTCGGATAAAATATATTTTTTAATTTCTTCTTTATTATAATCGTCTAAATTGTATTGAATATTAAAATTATCCAATACAGCTTTTAGTTTTTCGTATGTTCCGATTTCCGTATATCCTATTCTTTCACTATTTTTTGTTATTATCAGCATGCCTGCTGATACTGCTTCTCCGTGAGCTATTTGGAAGCCGGAATATTTTTCAATGGCATGACCTATTGTATGACCGAAGTTTAAGAGCATTCTCATACCATTATCCTTTTCATCAGATTCAATCAACTGTTTTTTTATGCTTAAGCATATATGTACGATTTCTTCTATATTCTCAAAGAGATTCTGATGTGATTTAATATTCACTAAAATTCGAAACAATGATAAATCCTTTATACAGGCATATTTTATAATTTCACCCATACCGTCTTTTATGTGTTTATCACTTAAGGTTAATAAAAAATCAGTATCAATCAATACTGCTTTTGGGTGATAGAAGCTTCCGGCTAAATTTTTTCCCTGTGTTAAATTAACTGCTGTTTTACCTCCGATACACGAATCTGTTTGTGCAATAAGTGATGTGGGTACTTGTATATAATCTATGCCTCTTAAATATGTAGAAGCCGCAAAGCCGGTTAAATCACCTACAACGCCGCCTCCAAAGGCAATTATCAAATCACTTCTCTGAATATTATATTCTGAAAGCTTCGCATAAATAAATTCCAAAACGCTGAGTGTCTTACTGTTTTCACCCGGCTTTATTACAATAAAGCTGACATGAAACTGCACATTTAAACTGCTTTCCAATTTGCTGCCGTACAGTTCAAATATATTTTCATCTGTCAGGACAGCTATTTTTTTGCCGGTATAAACCTTTTTAATTTCCTCTGACAGATTTTGAATTAAACCCTTTTTTATAATTACTTCGTACTTCATCGTGTTTTTTTCTATATTAATATCTAATTTCATACTATATATCTCTTCCCACTGCTTTTGCAATAAGTTTTAATTTTTCCATAAGCTGCTTTAATTTATCCGGTTTTATCGATTGATTCCCGTCACACAGTGCATTTTCAGGATCGTTATGGACCTCAATTATTAAACCGTCGGCTCCTGCCGCGACAGAAGCAAGTGCCATTGGTTCCACCATCCACCACCTGCCTGTTGCATGGCTGGGGTCAACTATAACGGGAAGGTGGCTTAATTTTTTTATTACGGGAATCGCGCTTAGGTCTAAAGTATTCCTTGTATAGCTTTCAAACGTCCTTATCCCTCTTTCACACAATATAACATTTTCGTTTCCGCCAAGCAGTATGTATTCTGCTGACATTAACAGTTCTTCAACCGTTGAGGACGGTCCTCTTTTTAATAATATGGGTTTGTTAATTCTTCCAAGTTGTTTTAACATTTCATAGTTTTGCATGTTACGTGCGCCAACCTGTATAATATCAACACTATCAACATATTCATCCAAAAAATCCAAGGATGTTAATTCAGTTACTATGGGAAGCCCTGTATGTTGTTTGGCAAGCTTTAAAAGTTCTAATCCCTCAAGCTTCAATCCTTGGAAGCTGTATGGAGACGTCCTTGGCTTGAAAGCTCCTCCCCTTAAAAATTTAGCACCGTATTTTTTAACATCATCGGCAATACTTAATATTTGCTCATGATTTTCTACTGAACAGGGACCTGCTATTATATTTATTTTATTTCCGCCGATGATTTCATCATTAACTTTAATTTCAGTATTGTTGGGATGCAGCAGACGATTTGCTTTTTTATACGGTTCCTGAACAAATATTACCTTGTCAATAGCTTTGTATGCTTCAAAAATACCGGGATCGAGCTTGCTGACATCACCGATTAAACCAAGTATGTGATAATTTAATTCCTTGATTTCGTTAACCTCTAATCCCAATTTATTTATTTTATCTTTTATTATAGATATCTCTTTATTGTCAGCATTTTTATTTAAAATTAAAAGCATATGGTACTCCAATTATTTGTCATGATTAAAATTTATCATAAATTAACAATATGTCAATAGTAAAATTGAATTGTCGAATTAAGAATTAATTGCGGGGATGATTGTTTTATGATATAATTTAAAAAAATATGGGTATAGGAGGCACTATGAAAAAGGTTATATTGCTGGTAATTGTTCTTTCTTTAGTCCTTTCAATGACAGTAAATGCGGTAACATTGACAGACATTTCAAATCATTGGGCTAAAGGATACATAGAGAGAGTTGCAAACAATGGTTTGGTTGCCGGTTATGATGATAAAACATTTAAACCGGATAACAACGTTACGGTTTTAGAAGCATTGATAATGATGTCAAGATTATATGACATTGATGAGGATTTAAGAGAACAAATAATTGAAGAATATGAATCAAGCTTTGATCGCATGCTTAATACGAAGGGTTATGATTGGTCATTCGAATATTTATCGATAATAATTGAATTGGGAGTTGTTTCCGAAAAAGGTATTGAAGATATGTTTTCTAAAAAAACAATTTTTCAGGATGCATCGAGAGAAGAAATAGCTGTACTTTTAACTAAAGCAATGCTATTAGGAAAAGAAGCGCAGGATTTGAAGGTGTATTCGCTTCCATTCACCGATGCGTCTAAAATATCTGCTTCGGCGAGACCTTATGTATACGTAATGTATGATAAGGAAATAATGCAGGGAGATGATAAAAAGAATGTCAATCCTACCAATAAAATAACAAGGGCTGAGGTAGCAACAGTTATAGATAAGGCTTACGATTATTTGCAGGATAATGATGTGTATCCCGAATTTGAGAACTTTGCGAAAACAACTTTGGAAAGCGGTATAATCTCCCAGCTTTCATCATCTAAAAATGAAACGTATATATATATCAAAAATGAAAGCGGAAAAGAAAATATAATAAGAATAGATAACGGTACAAAGATAACCATAAATAACAGATCAAGAGATTTTGATGATTTGAAAAAGGACATGATTGTAAATTGCAAGATAGACGAGGACAGAACAGCCTTAAGCATAGAGGTGGATAATTCGAAAGAGGTTAAAAGCGGTAAAATATCCATAGTTGCTTATGCATCGCCTGCATCCTTGACAATAATTGACGGAGACAAGGATAAGCTCCAATACAGAATACCTTCAGATGCTAAGGTTTATCTTGACGGTAAAGAGGTTGAACTGCGAAAATTAAATAAGAATGATGAAGTTACACTGCTGCTGGAGGATGGAAAGGTTTATCAGGTTAATGCTGTTAGCCGCATCAAAGAATATGAAGGCGTAATTTCCAAAATAGATTATTCTAAGTATCCTATTACAATATCTATAAAGATGGAGAATGATGAAGTAAAAACATTTAAGTTTAGCAGTGATGTTGAGGTTACGAGAAATGATAAAGCATCAAGCTTCGATCAGGTAAGGGTTGGGGATGAAGTCATCGTTACGACTGAGTATGATGATATGATCGAAATCAACACTGTTGCCAAGGAAGCTGAAATGAGCGGAATCATAAAAGAGATTATATTAGGTTCGGAAAGCAAATTGAAAATTACCGATGAGGATGGAGAAGTTCAACAATATACAATAAGCAAAAATGTTATTGTAACACTTGGAAATAAAACTGCATCCGTTAATGATCTGAGAATAGGATACAATGTAAATATCAATACTTCAGGAGGTGAAATTGTTACAATTGAAGCATCAGAGCTTCAGGCCGTAACAAATTTTTCCGGAAAAGTAATTTTTATTAATGAAAAAGACAAGATAATAATGATGCAAAATACAAGTACCGGAAGCGGTCAGCCTGAACTCGTATATTTAAAGGTAACCAATAATACGAGAATAATTAATATATCAGGTGACACAAAATATTTGAACAGCATAGAGGAAGGACAATATATATCAAGCTCGGCTGTTTCTCAAAGTGGAGAATATGTGGCTGTAAGCATAATAATACCGTAATGATATACGATGTAATAATAATAGGAGCAGGAGCGGCAGGATTATTCAGCGCACTTTCTGTTAAAAATAAAAATGTTTTATTAATTGAAAAAAATACTGCACCGGGTCAAAAGCTTCTCATATCGGGTGCAGGTCAGTGCAACTATACAAATAATTGTAATTTAGACGAGTTTTTAAAAAGATATGGCAATAGGGGCAGGTTTTTAAAATCTGCTCTTTTTAACTTTTCAAATATTGATACGATAGAATTTTTTGATAAGCATGGTGTTAAAAGCTTCATAAGAGAAGACGAAAAGGTATTTCCGGAATCATTAAAGGCTGAGGATATATTAAACACATTAATTTTTTGCTGCAAAAAAAGCGGTGTGGAATTTATATATGATTCAACCGTAGAAAACGTAATGTACCATGAAAATAAATTTTTTACGGTGAAAACTTCAAAATCTTCCTTTAGCGGTCATAATGTAATAATTGCCACAGGCGGGAAGTCATATCCAAACACCGGTTCAACAGGCGATGGATATAAGCTCGCTCAAAACTTGGGTCATAAAATTGAAAAGCCGACGGAAAGCTTGACTCCTGTTTACACGGACAACTATGATTTTAAGGATATAACGGGAATTTCATTCAAGAATATAAGTGTGACATTATGGAGAAACAATAAAAAAACAAATGAATTCAAGGGAGATTTTCTGTTTACTCACGTGAATATATCAGGTCCTGTTATTTTGAATAATTCAAGGTATATGGAAAAGGGAGATATATTGAAAATTAATTTTACGACCTTTAAAAACAGTGAAGAATTTAAAAAGGATTTTGAGAATTTAATTTTAGCGTCAGGTAAAATGAATATTAAAACTGTTTTAAGAAAATATGATTTACCAAAACGTTTCATTGAAAAGATTATGGAGCTGGCAAATGCTGATGAAGAAATAAAATGCAGCCAGTTAGATAAAAGCAAAAGAAAGAAATTAATCGAGCTGATTTCAAATTACCCTTTCAGGATTGAAAAGTTAGGCGGTTTCCATATATCTATGGTTACAAAGGGTGGAGTATCAACAGAAGAAATTAATACGAAAACCATGGAGTCAAAAATAATACCCCACCTTTATTTTGCAGGTGAGGTAATTGATTACGACGGTGATACGGGTGGTTTTAACATTCAGGCGGCATTTTCAACAGCAAAATTGGCTGCGGATGCAATTAATAAAAAATGGGGTTAGGCTTTATTCTAATTTTTTAAATGCATTCAATATCGCCGCTATTATTATTGAATACAAAGGTATCATAAAGAAGTTCGTCAGCACTCTTGCCGGCAGCCATGCCATTATTCCCTTTCCGTATAAAATAGTTAAAAAGTAAGTATTCAATATAATTGAGGTTACCAATTGTGTAACACTGACAGTAAAAACAATTTTATTCATATTGTAATCACTGTGCTTGGATGTTATTTTTATGGGAATAATTAAATAAATTAACACTAAAGCAAAAAATCCCGCTATATAAATAGGATTCAAAGAGTTTCCGTTATACATTATACCGTTATCAAAGGTTAACAGACCTTGATAAATGAATATTGATACGAAGCTAACAGATAAAAGCGATATAAAAATTGTATTTAAAAAATTATAATTTATATCTTTCTTTGTATACTTATAAATCAAGCCGGGCAATAAACCGGTTAAGCCGCTGGCTAATGTAAAACCGGGGAAAAACGGACCTCCGGGTTTAACCATAAAGTTAATCAAGTCTGCTGATGCACCTGCTAAGAATCCGGTTGCCGGACCTAACATTATTCCTGATAACATTAAGGGTATAGATGCGAAGTTTATACGCAGCGCCGGAATTCCTCCAAGTGGTATATAAACCTCAAACATAACCTTAAGAACTAAGCTCATGGCTATAAAAAGCCCGGCTCTCACAATCTTTAATGATGTGAATTTTTGTGCTGTATTATTTCTCATATTATCCTCCTTCTTGAGCAATAATACCTCCGCACAATATAGGAGGATAACACTGTAATTATCCTCAAATACAGCGGAAGCGACAAGATACCGCAGCGTAAAGCTTTCGTTTAAGGGCGACATCCCATCCCCTAACACTTAACGCACCTTGTCTACTCTGTTAAATATTAATACATAGTATCATGTTTTTTGAAATATGTCTATAATTAATAATCTGTTTTTAATTTAATCGTAATTTAATAGATTTTCTAATTCGTAAATATATATCTAATCTTAAGATGTATATTTTTTCTTGACAACAATACGTTTTCCTGTTATAGTTTGAATAAATAAAATCGAATAATGGTTTATCATACCGCAATGCGGCATATAATTTAAATTGGAGGGTATAACATGAAGACAAAATTTACAGTTACAGATTTTAAAAAGTATAAAAAAGAAGGTAAAAAGTTTTCATTTGTGACAGCGTATGATTATACTATGGCATCAATTATTAATGAAAGTAATTGTGAAATAATACTTGTAGGGGATTCGCTTGGAATGGTTATGTTAGGCTATACATCTACTACGAGTGTAACTATGGATGACATAATTCATCATACAAAACCTGTAGTTAAAGGAGCACCTGATACCTTTGTTATCAGTGATATGCCGTTTGGATCTTATAACACAAGTGTAGAAAAGGCAGTTGAAAATGCAAATAGATTAATAAAAGAAACCGGATGTGATTGCGTAAAACTTGAAGGTGGAGAAGAAATTATTGATACAATAAAAGCTATAATTAATGGTGGGATTGCAGTTGTAGGTCATATTGGACTCACACCACAAAGAGCAACACAATTGGGTGGTTTTAAAGTTCAAGGATCAACACCTGAAAGTGCTAAAAATTTAATTGAAACAGCGGTATTATTAGAAAAAGCAGGAGTTATAGCCATAGTTCTTGAATGCGTTCCGTCAGTAGTAGCAAAAAGAATAACTGAATCTGTAAGTATTCCTGTTTTAGGTATTGGAGCAGGAAAGTACGTAGATTGTCAGGTGTTGGTTACACAAGATTTGCTGGGAATGTATAATGATTTTAAACCAAAATTTGTAAAGCGCTTTGCACAAATACGTAACGAAATGATAAAAGGTTTGAATCAATTCCATGATGAAACACTAAATGGTGAATTTCCAACACCGGAATATTCATTTAATAAGGAAGTCGAATTGGATAGATTATATTAAGTTTTTTAATGGGAGGTGTTGTAAGTAGCATGGAGGCTTTATTCATATTAATTGCATTTTTTGCAATGCTGTTCTTTGGGATACCAATTGCAATTTGTTTAGGTGGTTCTGCTTTAATGTATATATTATTGTTTGCTAACATACCACCAATTATAGTTGCGCAACAAATGATATCGAGTGTGGACAGCTTTACTTTAATGGCAGTACCATTTTTTGTAATGGCAGGCGTATTGATGGAGTTTGGAGGTATTTCTAAAAGAACTATAGAATTTGCTAAATCATTAGTAGGACATTATACGGGAGGATTAGCGCTTGTTGTGGTATTATCCAGTGTTTTTTTTGCGGCAATGACCGGCTCAGGAGTAGCTGCAACTGCTGCAGTTGGAGGAATAATGATTCCTGCAATGGTCAGAACTGGATACGATTCGGACTTTTCATGCGCATTACAGGCCACAGCAGGTATTTTTGGTCCGTTAATTCCACCCAGTATTGCAATGGTTCTTTATGCGGTATCTGCAAGTCAATCTGTAAGTGATATGCTTGTTTCGGGAATAGGACCTGGATTACTTCAAAGTATTATGGTAGCAACAATGGCTGTGATAATTTGCAGGAAAAGAGGGTTTAAGGGAGAAGGCAAATTTAGCTTGAAAAATGTTCTTATAAGCTTTAAGGAATCAATTTGGGCATTAATAGCACCGGTAATTATTTTAGGAGGAATATATTCAGGTACTTTTACTCCTACAGAAGCATCTGGAATTGCTTGTTTATATTCAATAATAGTGGGAATGTTTGTTTATAAGGAAATAACGTACAAAACTATTTTGCCTGTACTTGCTAAGGCCATGAAAAGTGCAGCAGGAATTATGTTAATAGTAGCCGCATCAGGAGCCTTTTCATGGGTGCTTACGCGAGAGCGCATACCTGCAATGGCAGCAGAATTATTTTTAGGATTAACTGACAGTTCTATTGTTTTCCTTTTTGTTGTTTCAATTATTGTATTAATTGCCGGATGTTTTATAGACTCAATTCCCATCATAACAATATTCACACCAATTTTTTATCCAATAGCTCAACAATATGGTATATCATTAATTCATTTAGGAGCAATAATGGTTACAGGTACTTGTATAGGACTGACAACACCTCCTTTGGGATTAAATTTATTTATGGCTTCTCAAATAGGAAAACGTCCTGTACATATGGTTATTAAGGAGCTCATACCATTTATTATAGTTGTTATCATAGGATTAGTGGTTATAATTCTTGTTCCTGGTATTTCGACTTGGCTACCAAGTTTATCTAAATAGAAATAAAAATTAAATTTTTAACCTAAGGAGAATGAAAATGAAAAAAAACAGAAAAGAAAGAATTTTGGCTTTTATATTAGTGATGATTATGACGGTTGTATCTATTACGGGGTGCAGCAATCAGCCTGATGGTGATTCAAAAGAAAAAATAAAATTAACTGCGGTTGTAGCAGGATTGCCTGAAAATAGTCCGAGTGGTGAGGCTCTCAGAGAATTTGCAAAATTAGTTAATGAATATTCGGATGGCACTATAGAAATTGACTGTTTTTATGGGTCAGAATTAGGCAATATTACTGCGGCTGTTGAAAGTATGGTTCAGGGTACTATAGATATAATGTCATCAGGCACATCATACTTCTCAGGTTATGTACCTGAAATTCAAGTGTTTGAGCTTCCTTATATATTTGGAACAAACGAAGAGGCGAGAAAAACACTGGATTCTGAAATAGGAGATGAAATTAAAGAATTATTTACTGACAAAGGAATTGTAATGCTGTCCTATTGGGAAAGCGGATTGAGACATGTCACAAACAGCAGACAACCGATAAAAACTCCTGAGGATATGAAGGGAATCAAGATCAGAACGGTAGTTTCAACTACTCAACAAAAAACATGGGAATCTTTTGGCGCAATTCCAATGGCAATTGATATGAACGAGACTTTTACAGCAATGCAACAAGGTACCGTTGATGCACAAGAAAATACATTAGCACAAATAGTAACTGCAAAGTTATATGAAGTACAAAAATATTTGTCTTTAACCGGTCATGCATATACACCTATGCCCTTTGGAATTAGTAAAATTACATGGGATAAGTTAAATGACATGCAAAAAGATGCAATACAGAGAGCTGCAAATGAAGCGAGAGATCTACAGAGAAGTCTGGATGATATAAGTGACGTTGAAAATATTAATGTTTTAAAAGAATTTGGGATAGAAGTTGAAGAAAATCCCAACAGAGAAGAATTCGGAAAATTAGTTCAACCTGTATATGATTTGTTTATAAGCAATACAGGATCTGATTATTACCTAAAAGCAGTCCAGGATTACGTTAAATCCTTAAGATAATAATTGGTTAAATTAAATGAAAAAGGAGTATAAATTCAAATGGTAAATGAAAATAGCTCAAATTGTATTGTGTCCCATATTGACAACGCTATAGGCTTTATTGGGTTAATAACTATAATTATAGTATCAATTGGTGTATTTACAAGATTTATACTACAAATATCCATTGCATGGAGTGATGAGTTTCTCAGAACGGTATTTATTTGGGCATATTTCGTCGGTTCGGCTTTGCAGTATAGGTCAGAAGGGCTTATGCGCCTTGAATTATTAGATCTAAATCTTAAAGATAAAGGCAAGCTTAATTCATACAAATTTGTTATAATGTTACAAGATGCAGTGTTGTTTGTATTTTCGGTTATGCTTATATATTATTCTACAACAATAATAGTCACACAAATAGCTAATAAACAAGTAACAACAACAAGCGGTACTCCTGCTTGGGTTTCAACATCAGGATTTTTAATAGGTATGATTTTGATTTCAGCTTTTTCTCTATACAAATTATATAGTATATCTAAAGCTAAGGAATTAAATTAAATATACGCAGCACAAAAATTAAAACCTTCTATTATAACTCGTTTCAAAATAATAGAAGGTTTTAATTATTGAGATTGATTATTATTTATAGTATAATAAAACACGCAGTAAATAAATTAATAAAAGTATAAGAGGTAAAATATAGTGTCTTATAATCAGGAAGAATACGTTTTAGATAAGATGGATGATAAAAATATAATTAAATCTAATATTAAAATTTTTCATCTGTTAGAAATTTTGGTGGATAATGGAAAACTTTCGTTAGGTGAATTAAGTCAATTGACAGGATACAGTAAAAGTAGTACTCAACGTATTGTAAACACATTAAAGCATATGAAGTATATAAATCAAGATAAAAAAAATAATGAATATTATCCCGCAGCAAAGCTATATGACTTGGGGTCGCGTGTTATTAATAATATTTCCATAAAAAATGTGTCAAAACAATATTTATTGGAATTACGTAACATGACAAATGAGACGGTTAACTTAGGTATGCTTAATGAGGATAGTGTTATATATATAGACAAAATAGTATCTAATTCGCCGCTAAGGATAGAACTGGAGCTGGGTATAAGGTTTCCAATTTATTGCAGCGCTTTAGGAAAATCTATAGCTGCTTTTGTAGATGAAGAAATAACATTTAGTAATAAATATATAAAATATACCGAAAATACAATATCATCAGATGAAGAATTAAAAAAAGAATTAATTACGATTAAAAAACAGGGATATGCCATCGATAATGAAGAATATGTACCAGGATTAGTTTGCATAAGTGTTCCTATATTAAATTTAAGTGGATACGCTATTGCAAGCATAAGTATATCTATACCCGCTTTCAGGTATGATAATAATCAAATTGACTATTATGTTAACTTATTAAAAGAGACTGCAAGAAAAATTCAGGGTGAATTATTTTAATTGCACATTTAAAGAAAACGTTGTGTAAGTGAATTTTGTATACTTTGTTAAAACATAAATATAATTGTGTTTTGCGATATCATACTCTATAATATAATACAAATATATTTTTTATAAATACTATAAAAACGATAACATTTTTTAGGAGGAGCAATGCCAGATAAATTTTTAAGTGATATTGAAATTGCACAGCAAGCAACTATGCAGGTAATTAACAACATAGCTGAGAAAATAGGTATACCCGATCAGTATGTAGAAAATTACGGTAAATATAAAGCTAAAATAGACTTTAGATATTTACAGAACGAATTAAAAGATAACGAAGATGCTAAGCTTATATTAGTTTCAGCCATTAATCCCACTCCTGCAGGCGAAGGTAAAACAACAACAACAATCGGCTTAGGAGACTCACTTTCAAGTTTAGGACAAAAAACAATAATCGCACTTCGCGAACCATCCTTAGGACCGGTATTCGGTGTTAAAGGCGGAGCAGCAGGCGGGGGATATGCTCAGGTCGTTCCTATGGAAGATATTAATCTTCACTTTACAGGTGATTTTCATGCAATAGGTGCGGCAAATAATCTTCTTGCGGCAATGATTGATAACCATATCCATCAAGGAAATGAATTGGATATAGATACAAGGAGAATTGTATGGAGAAGAGCCGTTGACATGAATGACAGGCAGCTGAGAAGAATAGTTAACGGCCTTGGTGGAAAAACAGAAGGTGTTGTAAGAGAGGATGGATTCGATATTACTGTTGCTTCCGAAGTAATGGCTATTTTCTGTCTATCTAACGATATACTGGAATTAAAAGAAAATTTATCAAAAATAGTTGTTGCGTACAGTAGAAGCGGTGAAGCAGTTACAGCAGGTCAGTTAAAAGCGGAAGGTGCCATGGCAGCTTTATTAAAGGATGCATTAAAACCAAATTTGGTTCAGACATTGGAGGGAACGGCCGCATTTATACACGGAGGACCTTTTGCAAATATAGCTCACGGCTGTAACAGTGTTATCGCTACGAAAATGGCAAGCAAAATTGCTGATTATGTAGTTACTGAAGCAGGCTTTGGAGCAGACTTGGGAGCCGAAAAATTTATAGATATAAAATGCCGTAAAACAGGTTTAAAACCAAGTGCCGTAGTTATCGTTGCTACAGTAAAAGCTTTGAAATATAATGGCGGAGTTGCAAAAACAGATTTGGGTTCGGAAAATTTGGCTGCATTAGAAAAAGGACTTCCAAACTTATTGAAGCATGTTGAAAATATTACTCAGGTATTTAAGCTTCCTGCGGTTGTAGCTATAAATAAATTCCCGACAGATACAGATGAGGAACTTAACTTAATTAAAGAAAAGTGTAAGGAATTAGGTGTAAATGTTGCATTGTCCGAGGTTTGGGGCAAGGGAAGCAAGGGCGGTCAGGAGCTTGCTAATGAAGTTATAAGATTAACTGAAAAGCCGGGTGAGTTAGAATTTGCATATGACTTAAATCTATCTGTAAAAGAAAAGATTAAAGCAATTGCGACCAAGCTTTACGGTGCATCTGATGTAGAGTTCGCTCCGAAAGCAAACAAGGAAATAGCAAATATTGAAAAGCTCGGATTTAGCAATATGCCAATATGCATGGCTAAAAATCAGTATTCATTGACTGATGATCCTAAAGTATTGGGAAGACCGACTAATTTTAAAATTACAATAAGAGACATTACAATATCTGCGGGAGCAGGATTTTTGGTAGCACTTACAGGAGATATAATGAAAATGCCGGGACTTCCTAAGGTTCCTGCAGCAGAAACCATAGATGTTGATGTAGACGGAAAGATAAAGGGACTGTTTTAGACAGCATTTATTATTCAAACATCTGAATACAGCCGACACTGAATAATTGTGTCGGCTGTCTCATTTCAATAAGGAGAACAAAGATGGAGTTTGTATTTGACAAAGAGAAAAACAAAGAAAAAATTGAAAGCTTCAAAATGTTCATACAAGATCATAAGGATACTCCCGGTGTGCTTATGCCGGTATTGCAGGAAGCACAGGAAGTCTTTGGTTATTTGCCGAGAGAAATCATGCAATTAATATCAAGATCTTTAAAAATTCCAATGGCTGAAATTTATGGAGTTGCTACATTCTATTCACAATTTTCTTTTATACCTAAAGGAAAAAACATTATAAGCGTATGTCTTGGTACAGCTTGCTATGTAAAGGGTGCACAAGCTATATTGGAGGAAATTGAAGCTGTCCTGGGTATAAAGGCAGGAAATACCACACCCGATCTGAAATTTTCAATTGATTCTACAAGATGTGTCGGTGACTGCAGCCTAGCGCCTGTTATAGTCATCAATGAGGATGTATACGCTAAGGTTACGAAGAATAAGGTAAAAGAATTGATTGAAAAGTATAGAAACGAGGTGTAGAAAAGTGTTAACACTTGAAAGATTGCAGCAAATACGTAAGGAGCATAGACCAATTCTTGAAGCACGCGTCAGAGAGGCAGGAAATGCAGATATAAATGAGGATGGTTCTATCGTTTTAAACGGAGATTATTATAAGAAGCAGGTAAGAATTGCACTTAAGAACTGCGGGATTATAAATCCTATGATGATTGAGGATTATATAGCGGCAGACGGTTATTCGGCACTGGCAAATATCTTATTTAATAAATCCAGTGGTGAAGTTATAGATGATATGGTGGCTTCAAATCTCAGAGGCAGAGGCGGTGCAGGATTTCCAACGGGCAGGAAATGGAATGAGGCCTATAAATATGATGCAGGTCAAAAGTTCATGATTTGTAATGCAGACGAGGGCGACCCCGGTGCATTTATGGACAGGTCTATTTTGGAGAATGACCCTCATTCAGTGCTGGAGGGAATGGCGATAGGAGGCTATGCTGTTGGTGCTGATAAAGGCTTTATATATGTAAGAGCAGAGTATCCCATAGCCGTAAAAAGGCTCAGGTCGGCAATAGAGCAGGCAAAAGAGCTTGGAATACTCGGCAACAACATTTTAGGAACAGGCTTCAGCTTTGATATAGAGTTGCGTCTGGGTTCAGGTGCTTTTGTTTGTGGAGAAGGTACGGCTCTTATAGAATCTATCGAAGGTAAAAGAGGAATGCCGAGAACTAAGATTCACAGAACTGCACATAAGGGTCTGTGGCAGAAACCTACCATTATAAATAATGTTGAAACCTATGCAAATGTGCCTGTAATATTTCAAAAGGGTGTTGATTGGTTCAGAAGTATAGGGACCGAAAAATCTCCCGGAACAAAGGTGTTTTCCTTAGTGGGAAAGGTTCAGAATGCAGGGCTTGTTGAAGTTCCCATGGGTACGCCTCTCAGAGAAATTGTATATGATATCGGCGGGGGAGTACAGGATGGAAAGGGCTTCAAAGCAGTTCAGACAGGTGGTCCTTCGGGAGGGTGTATACCCGCACATCTGATTGATACTCCCGTTGATTTTGAATCTTTGGGAAAAATCGGCTCCATAATGGGTTCTGGCGGTATGGTAGTTATGGACGAAGATACCTGTATGGTTGATGTGGCAAGATTTTTCCTGGAGTTCACTGTTGATGAATCCTGTGGAAAATGTGTGCCTTGCAGGGAAGGCACAAAGAGGATGCTTGAAATTCTTGAAAGAATAGTAGCGGGTCACGGCGAAGAGGGAGACATTGAGCTGATGGAGGACCTTTCCGGAACCATAAGCAAAGCATCGTTGTGCGGTCTCGGACAGACTGCATCAAATCCTGTAGTAACTACAATTAAATATTTTAGAGATGAATACGAGGCGCACATTAATGAGAAAAAATGTCCTTCCGGCTCTTGTCGGCCTTTGATAAAATATTTCATAACAGAGGCTTGTATAGGATGTACCAGATGTGCTAAAAGCTGCCCTGTTGATTCTTGCATTACGGGAAAGGTAAAGGAAAGACACGTGATAAATCAGGATGTCTGTATTAAATGTGGTACCTGCTATGAAGTATGTCCTGTTAAGCCGGTAAAGGCAGTGGTGAAAGGATAGGTATTGAGATGGCAAATGTTAAAATTATAATAGATGGTCAGAAAATTACGGTTCCTGATGATACTTCTATATTGGAAGCTGCAAAAAAGCTTGATATTGAAATACCTGCTCTTTGTTATGATCCCAACCTTGATGTGGTGGCTGCATGCCGCCTGTGCGTTGTTGAAATAGAAGGCAGCAATAAGCTTGAAACATCCTGTTCTACAAGAGTCAGGGATGGAATGGTAATTCATACTAAAAGTGATTTGGTTGTAAAGACAAGAAAGGATGTATTACAGTTATTACTGGACAGCCATCCGAACGATTGTCTTACATGCCAGAAGGCAGGAGAATGCTATTTACAAAAATACGCTTATGAATATGGATTGAAATTCAGAGACCATAGTGGTTCTATGCGACCGCAGCTGTTGGATACTTCAAGCCCATACATTCTTAAGGACAATGCAAAATGTATCCTGTGCGGAAAATGTGTAAGGACCTGTGCTCAGGTGAGTGATAGAATGGTTCTATCCTTCTCCGAGAGGGGATATAGTACCAAAATAATTGCAGATTTTGATCAGACGCTTGAAGAATCAAGCTGTGTATCCTGTAACAGGTGCGTCACGGTATGTCCTGTAGGTGCCTTGGTCGATAAGAGAGCCATGGGAAAAATAAGAGCGTGGGATGGTTCATCAAAAGTAATAAATTGTAAATCATGTCAGTATGGCTGCGAATTTGAAATAAAATCAAAAGGAGCAGTGAATCTGGCTGTTGTTGCCAAGCCGTCTGCCAATGGTCGTCCGCTATGCTTAAAGGGTCGTCTTACGACTGAGCTTTTATATGTTGATAAACCGGAAGCTCCGTACAGAAAGATAAACGGACAATTTATCGAAACTAATTGGATGAAAATGTTAGGTATCGAAGATATATTAGAAAGAATTGATAAAATAAATGCAGAAAAGGAAAGCAAAGGGAAGGAGTGATAGAGTGAATATTACTATAGACGGCATTCGGTATGAGATAAAAAAGAATATTACAATTTTACAAGCATGTAAGGATGCCGGCATAAACATTCCTACTTTGTGTCATGATGAAAGGCTTAATCCTTTCTCATCGTGTAGATTATGTTTAGTTGAAGTGGAGGGAACTAAGAATCCGGTTACCTCATGCAGTACTATTGCAAGGGATAACATGGTAGTTAATACAAAATCTAAGGATGTTATAAAAGCAAGAAGAGATGTGCTTAATTTAATAATATCTAATCATCCTATGGAGTGCTTGACCTGCGATAAATCCGGAAATTGCAAGCTTCAGGATTACAGCTATGAATACGGTGTTGTTGAAGGAACTTTTAAGGGAGCAAAGAGAGCACCGAAGACAGATACATCCAATCCGTTTTATGATTATGATGCAAGAAAATGTATACTTTGCGGACTTTGTGTAAGAGTTTGTGACGAATTACAGGGAACTTCAGCCATCGGATTAGAGAACAGAGGATTTGATGCGGTTGTTACCACTCCATATAATGAAGGTCTGATTAATTCAAAGTGTGTTTCCTGCGGAAATTGTGTATCGGTTTGTCCGGTGGGAGCATTGAGTCCCAAGAAACAGAAATACAGATATTGGGAAACCAAGAAGATTAGAACTACCTGCTCCTACTGCGGTGTCGGCTGTCAGATGGATTTAGTCGTAAAGGGAGATAAAGTAGTTGACGTTGAACCTGCAAAGGATGCGTTAAATAACGGTCTTCTTTGTGTAAAGGGTAAATTTGCATATAAATTTATTAATCATCCCGACAGGTTGAAGACACCTCTTATAAAGAGAAACGGCAGGTTTGAAGAAGCTACATGGGATGAGGCGTACAGATATATCCGAAAAAAAGTAAATGAGCTTAAGCCGGAATACGGGGCAGACTCTTTTGCAGGTCTGACTTCGGCAAGATGTACCAATGAAGAGAATTATTTATTCCAAAAGCTTTTCAGAGCGGTTATAGGTACAAATAACGTAGATCATTGCGCACGCCTCTGACATTCCTCTACAGTTGCAGGTCTTGCAACTACATTAGGCAGCGGTGCTATGACAAACAGTATAGAGGAAATAACAGATACGGATGCAATGTTTGTAATTGGTTCAAACACTACAGAAAACCATCCCATCATCGGTGCAAGAATGAAGCAGGCGGTAAGAAAGGGTTCTAAGCTTATAGTTGCTGATCCGAGAAGAATTGAGCTTGTCGATTACGCAGATGTATATTTGCAGCTGAAGCCTGGTACAAATATTGCTTTGTTAAACGGCATGATGAACGTGATCCTTGAGAAGGGATTGTATGATGAGACATATATAAATGAACGATGTGAAAATTTTGAGGAATTAGTTAATGTAATCAGGGAATACACACCTGAAAGGGCAGCAGAAATTTGTGGAGTCAAATCAGAAGATATAATAAAAGCAGCAACAATTTACGGAGAAGCTGATAAGGCCGGCATTTATTATACAATGGGTGTCACTCAGCACACTACGGGAACAAATGCGGTTATGAGCATTTCCAATTTAGCAATGTTGTGCGGAAATATCGGTAAGGAAAGTGCAGGAGTAAATCCCCTGAGAGGGCAAAACAATGTGCAGGGTGCCTGTGATATGGGCGGACTGCCGGCAGATTTACCGGGATACCAGAAGGTTTTCAAGCCGGAGGTAATAGAGAAATTTGAAAATGCCTGGAGAGTAAAGCTTTCACCAAAGCCGGGACTGACTATACCGGAAATATTTAACGGTGTTCATGACGGCTCAATAAAGTTCTTGTATATTATGGGGGAAAACCCGATGGTTTCCGACCCGGATATAAATCATGTAAAGGGAGTCTTGGAGCATGTGAACTTTCTTGTAGTCCAGGACATATTTATGACGGAGACGGCGGAATATGCAGATGTAGTACTTCCCGCAGCATCCTTCGCAGAAAAGGACGGAACCTTTTCAAATACAGAAAGAAGGGTACAAAGAGTGAGAAAGGCAATTAAACCCGTTGGGGAATCAAAGCCGGATTGGCAGATTCTTATGGAATTAATGAATTATCTCGGATTTGAAAAGAAATATTTGCATCCGGAAAATATAATGGAAGAAATAAGCTCATTAACTCCATCCTATGGCGGAATTACCTATGACCGGATAAATAATGGCGGAATTCAATGGCCTTGTCCTGATAAGCATCATCCCGGAACAAAGTATCTGCATAAGGGAACGATGGCAAGGGGAAGAGGATTGTTCATGCCTGCCGAATATGTTGAAAGCGCGGAAATGCCGGACAGTGAATATCCGTATATATTTACTACAGGAAGGATTCTATATCACTACCATACAAGAACTATGACAGGAAGGGTTGAGGGAATAAATGAAATTGCTCCTTCATCCTATGTTGAAATAAATGAAGTGGATGCCAATAAGCTTGGGATAAGAAATGGTGACAGAGTTAAATTAACTTCAAGAAGAGGACAGATTGAAACCACCGCAAAAATTTCTGAAATAATCGATGAAAATGTATTGTTTATGCCATTTCATTTTGCGGATGGAGCAGCTAACTATCTTACCAACTCCGCAACTGACCCCATAGCAAAAATTTCGGAGCTGAAGGTAGCGGCAGTCAGAATAGAGAAGGCAAAGTAATTAACACAGTTGAATGCTTAAGGAACGGTGATTAAAATGAAAAAATTCGGAACAGCAATTATATTGGCCGGAGGTAAAAGCTCCAGGATGGGCTTTGACAAGCAGCTTCTTAAAATAAATGAAAGAAGCCTGATGGATAGGATGATTCAAAAGCTTAACCGCGAGTTTGAGGAAATAATAATTGTGACCAATAAACCGGAGTTATATATCGGTTTATCACACAAAATTACAAAGGATATACTTAAGGATATGGGAGCCCTTGGAGGTATACATGCGGGGTTAAGCCATTCCTCAAGTAGTCTTGCTTTTGTAGCTGCATGTGATATGCCAAATATAAATATGGAATATGTACGCTATTTGAAGGATAGGTTGAATGATAATAATTCCCTTGGCTGTGTTACTGAATTCGGAGATTGGATTGAACCGTTCTGCAGCTTTTATTCGGTTGAGCTTATAAAAAATATCGAGAAATATCTTGAATCCGGAAGACGTTCTGTCCATGGATTAATTAAGGATGTTGATGTAGACCATATAGAAGAAAGAGATGCACGTAAATTCAGTCCTAACTGGGATATGTTTCTTAATCTGAATACGAAAGAGGACTTAAGCAAATTCCTGTTAAATGCAGGTGGTTGGAGTAGCTGATGGATACCACAAGGAAGTACGAAATAATAAAGATTAAAGGGGACACTTCGGACATATTAGAGGATGAGGTAATAATTGAATACCCCTTCACCATATTTATAGATGATGAAGAAATAATTACGCTTTTGTGCACTCCTAAGTCCTTAGAGGAGCTTGCTGTGGGATTTTTATATTCCGAAGGATATATTAATTCCTCGGATGCGGTAGAAAAAGTTCTGCTTAATGAAGAAAAGGGAAGGGCATACGTATATTTAAAATACAGAAAGATGATGAATGAGAACCTGTCAGGTAAGCGGGCTATAACATCAGGCTGCGGCAAGGGAACCGTGTTTTATAATGTGCTTGATTTAATAAAGTGCAGGAAGATTGAGAAGACAGTAAATATTCATAAAGATACGGTAATAAAACTAAGCAAATTATTCAATCAAAAGTCGGAGCTTTTCCTGAACACGGGAGGAGTTCACAGCTGCGGATTGTGTGATAATGAAAAAATACTGTATTTTGAAGAGGATATAGGAAGACACAATGCATTGGACAAAATTTTAGGAATCAGCTTAATTGAGGGAATCGATTTGTCAGATAAAATTGTAATAACAAGTGGCAGAATATCCTCGGAGATGCTTATAAAAACCGCAAAGAGAGGAATACCTGCTATTATTTCACGGTCGGCTCCAACCAGCCTGGCTATTGATATGGCCAAAGAGCTGAATATATTATTGATTGGCTTTGCAAGAGGAGAAAAAATGAATGTCTATACATGCTTTCAAAGCATAAAATAAGATACTGTCGGATACTGATAATTATTCAATATTAATTTCAGTATCATTTTTTTTATCCTTAACTATTGATACAATCAATACTCCCGCTAATATCAATATACATGCTATTATATTCCGAACGGTTAACGGTTCTTTTAAAAATATAATTCCAAGAATAATGCTTGTTATAGGCTCAAACATACCTACTATGGATGTAATAGTGGGACCTGCGTGTTTTACGCCAATTAGTATGAAAGAATTTGCTAAGAATGATGCAAAAAAAGCAACTGATAGTGTAAATAACCAACCTACAGGGGTTATATCAAATACTAATGTCCTACTTAATATGCCGAATAAAAATAAATAAACAGATGAAAATATGGATAGATAAAAGGTTATTTTAAAGGGATACATAGAATTTAATCCGCTTTTATCGATATAAATCAAATGTGCTGCAAATATTACACCTGAAACAAATGAAAGGAATACACCAAGCAAGCTGAAATTTCCTTCTAAAAACATCATTACTCCTATAGTTGAAAGAATTAATGCAACAATTATTTCTTTACTGACTTTCTCCTTAAATATCATAATGCATGCAGCAGTAACCAGCACAGGATAAATATAATGAATGGTGGTAGACATGCCCACAGATATATAATTGAATGAGCCGTAAAGGGTAAGTGCCGTCAATGTAGGACCTAAAGAGCTTAAAACTGCTAGTTTTTTTGTTTCTATCTTGTTTATTTTTACAGGAATGTTATTGAATTTCAGCATAAAAAAAAGAAGGGGAATGGAAAGGAAGTTTCTATAAAAGGTCAGGGATAAAGAATTGCTTCCTTCCATATATGACATTTTGCCAAGAATCGGCGTAAATCCATAAATAAAAGCTGCCAATATTCCAAAAAATATGCCCTTTGTTCTGTTCATTCTTTTATCCCTCAAAATTGCGGTTATTTACCACAGCATTTTTTATATTTTTTACCTGAACCGCATGGACATGGATCATTTCTTCCAATCTTATTTTCATTTATAACTATTTTTGATCTGTTATAATCCTTCTTAATTTGCTTTCTTTTTTCTTCGTCAAAAATATTGTTCCATTCATCCATTCCATAAAGCCACTCAGCTTTTGCATCATGCATGTTCCATAATAGCTTTTCAAAATCAAATTCTGCTTTAATTTCCGAATCTTCAGTTAAATCCTCCAATACCAGTAATTCTTTAAAGCTGTTGTTAGCTCCGTCGAGAAAACCGATAAATTGAACTGCGTTCATATCGTTCTTTTCTGCTAAATCCTTAATTATCCCTTCAACAACAGGGTTTTTATTTTCAAGAATATTTTTATAGTATTCAGCCTCTTTTCCCATATAATCCTTGAAAAAATCATTATATTCTTGTTGAGTTTTAATATTCTCTAAATTTTCAGTCCATTCTGTATATAAACTCATAAAATCCTCCATTAGTTTTAATAGCCTCTAACTGTATTTTAACAGCATTATTTTAAAAATTCAAGGAAAATTGAATTAAAAAAGCCGCTTTTAAGCGGCTAATTTTATATGCTAATTGTTTTTCAGTAAATCTCTGATCTCCGTAAGCAGCTCTTCCTGAGTGGGCCCCTTTGGTTCTTCCGGAGCCGGTGCTGCCTCCTGTTGTTTTATAAATTTACCTTTTGATTTATTTATCAATTTTATAAAAATGAAGATTGATATTGCAACAATTAAGAAATCAACCACATTTTGTATAAAATTACCGTACATTATTGCGGCTTCAGGCTTAATTATAGTTTCACCCTCCATTACTGCAGGACTCATAACATATTTCAATGATTTAAAATCCATACCGGCCATAAAATATCCAAGTAAAGGCATTATTAAATCATTAACTATCGATGTTACGATTTTCCCGAAGGCACCACCTATTATAACGCCCACTGCCAAATCTAAAACATTTCCCTTGAATGCAAACTCTTTAAATTCTTTCCACATAGCTTCCTCCGAAAGTATAAAATTATCATATTAACATTTATACCCAAAATAAAGCTATTTAACAATTAATTAGCAGAGAAATATTAATTTTTGTATTTTATACCCGAATCAGTATCGGCTATTTCCATGGTGTCATCGTAGGCAATATATCTTATGCCCTTTTCGATGAATGTATTTTCCTGACTGTCCTCATAAACTACAAATACTTGATTGTCAGCTGATGCCTTTTCTAAAATTTCCTTGAGTATTTTTATTTCTCTTTCGTCGTTGATGCTGTCCATACTGTTGTTCAATGACAGAACCAATATTTTATCCTTGTAGTTTGCAAGATTCTTTATATTGTTCCACATTGTTGTATTGCTTGCGCTCATAGTTCCGTTGGTAATTATGCCTTCGATAGCAATTATGTTTCCTTTATCCTTTTGCATTTCGATTTTACCTTCTTTAATTATAAGTTTTTCCGTAAAATCAGAAATTTTACCTGACTTCATTGAATCAACAAATACAGATTCCTCACGAAGTCCCAGCTCCTTGTCATTAGGTTCATACATTATCCTTAAGTTGTCAATGTAAATGGTCCCCGTATCCTTTCTTGTTTCGTTTATTTCAGCAAGATATATGTTTTTCAATGTAACGGGATAGGCTGTTCCGTCCGGAATGTGTGCCTCAACCCACTTCCATCCTGTCCAATCAACCTCGTCAGCAAAAGTAAGCTTAATCTGATTGTCATAAGCATCAGTAATTCTTGTTCTCAGCCAATGATTCTTACCGTCGCCGTAAACCCACATTCCGATTGCTTTCGGCTTATCTTCAAGCTTAATTCCTTCCTGATTCTTCCCGAATTCTATAAATGCAATGCTTTGGTCTGTCATATCTGTAAAATCATAATCTAATTTAATCGCACTTGAGCCCTCTTTTACAAAATCCTTTGTTATAGATATGTTTCCTTTGGAGCCTTCCGGATATAAGTTTAATTTAAGATCATTTAAATCCTCAAAACGGTTCAGTGTTTTATATCTGTAGCCAACCTTTACAATTATGTGCTTAACGGCACCTTCAAATGAAGCTGTTATTGCGCCAATGTTGCTTACATCTCCTGAAGTGAATATTCCGTTTTCAACCATTCCTACTCTGTTTCTGTATGAATAAGAGAGATATTTTGAAGGTATATATGCGGAATTTCCATCCTTGTCTACACCGAGTACGCTTCCCATTTCATATTTTTCTTCGAAGCCCATAACCAGCAGTTCTTCATTAAATTTAAGTGCAGAAGGCTTATCCAATACGTTTATTTGAACTTCTCCGACAGCACCGTCTGCCGATGCGGTAATAACTGCTTTTCCGGGTTTTTCGGGAAAGAATACATTGTTTACTACCTTTCCTGCTCCTTCGGGAGATACAGTATATTTTATATCTGACGGACTGACATCTAAAGGTGTGAAATATTCGTTATAGAATTTAAAGCTTAAGTTTGTTTCAGTGTTGTTAAATATGGATTCATGTTCGGGAATTATTTCAATTCTATCTACCCTGTCGCTTGCCGGGGATGTATTAAACACTCCGACGCCTGATGCAATTTTTCTTTCCCTGCCGTCTGAAGGAATATTAACAACTGTTATATTGGAATTTTTCAAAAAATCAACACCCATGGTTGTGGAACCTCCGCCATCCATGTTTACTGCATTATAGGCGCCAAGGCTCATCATAATTTCTGCAAGTTCGGTTTGCTTAACACCTGTGTAGTCTTTATTTCTCCCGTCAATTGTAACCATTATCATTTCAGTGTTGTCTCTGTTAAAACCAATTGCGGTTCTTGGGTGTGCACCCAGTACTTCACTGCTTACATCATTTAGCTGACCGTCTTTTACTAAGTAATTTAAAGCACCGTAGGACCAATCAACCTGATCGGGACTAAAGTCAAGCTCTATATTCAGAGATACGGGTTGTCCCGGTATAAATGACTGCTGTAGCTGCTCCATGGTTGCAGCATTGCTGCTTGCTATAATGTACCCGTCATCAGGAATTACTACAGACGGTTGATTTTTTCTGACCTCTGTAACTATATTGTTTTCTACAACAACTTCAACTATGTCCTTGCTTTGAAATCCAGGTGAAGTTTTATTCCAATCTGATGTTAATATTGTCGGCCCCCATTCTAATGAAGAGGTTTTGTTAAACACTGTTATATCAAATGCAGTTGAATCAGCCGTGTACAATGCAATTTTAGGATTCCATACGGAAATATTAAGGTCGCCGTTCAGAAGCCTTGAAACAGTGGGATAACCATAGCTGTACGGAAGAGGTGAAGTTATTACATTTCCGTCCTTAATAAGCGCTCCGTATGTATATGTGGGGTCACCCATATAGAAAAAGTCACCGTTTACTCCTGCTATAGCACCTGAAGATTTAATCATAGCGCTTAACGGTGCACGGTTAGAAACTCCGTTTTCATTGTTAATTGGCTCAACATTTGTATATTTATCTGTTAAATCAGCTCTGATAACATTAATATTCATCCATCCGATTGAAGTATATCTTTCAATACTTTCGTGGGTAACTCCTGTTGATAACCTTGTTTGACTCGTCAGGTCATAAACATTATAAAGCGAGTTACCGTATGCGGTAGCATTAAACATTAACGCAATACCGACAGAAAACGCTGCAATTTTTTTAATACTCAAATATCTCATTCCTTTCAATCATAAATTTAATCTGAACTTATTATAACATATACCTAACAACAAAACATTACAATACTGTTTAATTCATAATAGAAAATTATACTAAAAATGGATTATAACTTTAATATAGACGAAAATTCAAATGTCTTTGTTCCAAAATTGTGTATATTAATTATTGTAATTTTACGCAATAGTTGTTAATAAAATAACAATCATTGACAACAAAAAATGTATGTGCTATTATGATGAAAAAATAAACTCCTTATCAAGAGTGGTGGAGGGACGAGGCCCAATGAAACCCGGCAGCCTGTTAAATCAAGGTGCCAATTCCCGCGGAAAATTCCGGTAGATGAGGCAATACATAAAAATGTACCCTCTTCTGCGGAAGAGGTTTATTGCTTTTTGAAGTTAAAAATATAGTTTATGATAAAAGAAAGGGAAAACATATGAAAAAATGGTTATTTACATCTGAATCGGTTACTGAAGGTCATCCTGACAAAATGTGTGATCAGATTTCAGACGGTATTTTGGATGCTATATTAGAGCAGGATCCAAACGGAAGGGTTGCATGTGAAACTGTTACTAAGACAGGTTTTGTGCTTGTAGCGGGAGAAATAAGCACAAGCTGTTATATCGATATACCTAAAATTGTAAGAAGTACTATAAAAGATATCGGTTATGACAACGCAGACTATGGCTTTGATTTTAAAACATGTGCTGTATTCACTTCAATTGAAGAGCAGTCACAGGATATTGCAATGGGTGTCAATGAAGCAGATGAATACAAAAAAGACAACCTTGATGCGAAGGATATGATTGGTGCGGGAGATCAAGGCATGATGTTTGGATTCGCATGTAATGAAACACCTGAATTAATGCCTATGCCAATATCATTGGCACATAAATTAGCGCTCAAATTATCAGAAGTAAGAAAAAATAAAACCGTAAATTATTTAAGACCTGACGGTAAAACTCAGGTTACGGTTGAATACCATGACAACAAGCCCGTTAGAATTGATACTATCGTAATTTCTACACAACACAACCCTGAAGTTGACAGAAAAACAATTGAAAAAGATTTAATAGAATATGTTGTTAAAACAACAGTTCCTGCAGAACTGCTTGATGAAAATACAAAATATTTTGTTAACCCGACAGGCAGATTCGTAATCGGAGGTCCTCAGGGAGATTCCGGTTTAACAGGAAGAAAGATTATAGTAGACACTTATGGAGGATATGCAAGACACGGCGGCGGTGCTTTTTCAGGAAAGGATCCCACAAAAGTTGACCGTTCGGCTGCATATGCTGCAAGGCATATCGCCAAAAATGTTGTTGCTGCCGGATTAGCCGACAAATGTGAGGTTGAGCTTGCTTATGCAATAGGAGTTGCCAAACCGGTTTCAATAATGGTTGATACCTTTGGGACAAATAAAATTGACAATGAAAAAATAGAGCAGGCAATAATTGAAAATTTTGATTTAAGACCGGCTTCCATAATAGAAAGCTTCGATTTAAGAAGACCTATTTACAAGCAGCTTGCCGCTTACGGACACTTTGGAAGAGATGATTTAAATCTTCCTTGGGAACAGACAGACAAGGTTAATGCATTAAAAAAGTATTTATAAACCGATGATTAGAACATAAAATAGAGTAAATAGAAATATTTACTCTATTTTTAGCATCTGTTTTTCCTAAGCAGAAGCGAAAGATCAAAGAATTAAGGAGACTCTATGATTAACAGAAGTTTGGGTATATTGCTTCCTGTAAGTTCTCTTCCGTCTAAGTACGGGATAGGTACTTTTGGTAAAGCGGCGTATAATTTTATAGATTTTTTGATTTCATCCGGACAAAAATATTGGCAGGTTCTGCCCTTAGGACCTGTTTCTTTTGGTGATTCACCATATTCGACCTTTTCAGTGTATGCGGGAAATCCATACTATATAGATTTGGAAATGTTAATTGAAGACGGATTAATAAACGGTGATGACTGTGAGTTGTTAAACTCAGACGGAAATTATGTGGATTATGAAAAACAGTTTAATCATAGATATAAGGTGCTTTTTAAGGCGTATAAAAATTCAATAAATAAATATTACAAAGAGATAGCAAGGTTTAAAGCTGAAAATAATTGGGTAAATGATTATTCCTTGTTTATGGCACTAAAATACAAAAACAATCAGCAGCCATGGTATAAATGGGATGGACATATTAAAAACAGGTATGCAGAAATAATCAAAGCAGAAGAGAAAAATTTATCGCAGGAAATTAATTTCTGGGTATTCCTTCAATATTTATTTTATGAGCAGTATTTTAAATTAAAAGAGTATGCAAATTTAAAAGGAATTTCCATTATAGGTGATATGCCAATTTATGTTGCAAAAGACAGCGTCGAAGCCTGGGTTAACAGAGATTTGTTTGTTACAGATGAAGCTGGGAACTTTACAATAGTAGCAGGAGTCCCTCCGGATTATTTTTCTTCGGAGGGTCAGCTTTGGGGAAATCCCGTGTACGATTGGGGATATCTTAAAGAAAATTCATATGAATGGTGGATAGACAGAATAAAATGGTCGCTAAAATTGTATGATGTTGTCAGGATTGATCATTTCCGCGGCTTTGATGAATATTGGGCGGTGCCTTGCTGCTCTGAAAATGCAATAAAAGGTAAATGGCTTACCGCATACGGAAAGGAGCTTTTTAATAAAGCACTCAAGGATCTAGGCAGCTTAAATATTATTGCGGAGGATTTAGGAACTATTACGGACAATGTAATTAAATTGAAGGAAGAATTTAATTTCCCGGGAATGGGAGTTTTACAATTTGCATTCGATGGCAATCCCGATAATCCGCATCTGCCTTTGAATTACGCAGAAAATACAGTTGCGTATACGGGTACTCACGATAATGATACATTGAAAGGGTGGTACAATAAATTAGGTAAACAAAAACAACAAGATATTTTAAAGCAACTAAATATAGACGCAAAATATGAAGGCGAAATAACAGATAAATTAATTCAAAGTGTTATAAACAGTAAAGCTGATATTGTTATAATACCCCTTCAGGATTATCTTCACTTGGATTCGGAGGCAAGGATTAATACTCCGTCAACTGTTGGCGGAAATTGGACATGGAGAGTTAAAGAAAGCCAACTTACCAAACAAATTTCTAAAAAGATAAAAATCTAACCCTATTTTTCAGAAAAAGTTCTGAAAAATAGGGTTAGGGCTTCTTTCGCATACGCTCGGACTGACAAAGTATAAAATATACTTTGTCGGCAGCCTAAATAGATAATATAATCAGGTATTTATATGGATTTAAATTATATACATCACTAATTATATCATTATTATATTTCTTCATGTTTTCTTTAAATTTTAAGGTTATTGTTTCATCAGACAGATTGACTGCAATTATAATCCTGTTTTTTTTGCTATATCGTTCGAAGACAAATACTTCTTTGTCGTGTACAATGCATTTATATTTTCCTTTTTTAAAGACATTGTTTTTTCTTAAGGACGACAGAAATTTATAATGATTTAAAATTTCCGTGTTTTCATTTCCCCAGGGATAGCATAATCTGTTAAAAGGGTCTTCAAAACCCTCCAGACCTGCTTCATCTCCATAATAAATACAGGGTATGCCGGGAAGTGTAAATTGCAGCAGGCTTACGATTTTTAACAATTTAATTCCCGCTTTTAATTCATCCTTATTTAATTTATATACGGCTCTTTCGTTCTTGCTTTCAGGTCTTGATTCATTGCCTAAAACAGTAAGAATTCTTGCCGTATCGTGCGTACCTATTATGTTCATGAGACTGTTTACTGCTTGTGGAGGATATTTTTCAACTATAAGATTCATAGTTTCATATAAGGTACGGCAATCCTTATTTTTTACATAATGTATTATGGCATCCTTCAAAGGATAATTTGTTACAGAGTCAAGCTGCTTTCCGCAGAAGTATTCCTTTAAATTGCCGTACGAAAATTTGTTGGCTGCATCTTCCCAGACCTCTCCAACTATGAAGGCATCGGGATTGTGAGATTTAACAGACCTCCTTAGAATATTAAGAAAATTATCGGGAAGCTCATCTGCAACATCCAGACGCCAGCCCCTAATTCCTGTATTTTGCCAGTGCTTTATAACCCCACTTTCACCTGTTATAAAATCAATATAGCTTTTATTTTCTTCTTTTATTTCAGGCAATGTCTTTATTCCCCACCAGCTTACGTAATCATCCTTCCATTCATTGAAGGTATACCAATCATAATAAGGTGACAGCTTGCTTTGATATGCTCCTTTGGAATTATAGCTGTCATATTTATTAAAATAAATGCTGTCATCACCCGTATGGCTGAACACTCCGTCTAAAATCACACTCATACCATATTTCCCGGCTTCCTTGCATAATCGTGAAAGAGTTGCTTCATCACCAAACATAGGGTCAATTTTTAAATAGTCACCAACATCATATTTATGATTAGAATATGCCTCAAAAATAGGGGACAAATAAATAGCTGTAACTCCAAGCTCATTAAGATGGGGTAATTTTTTTATTATTCCTTCTATATTACCGCCGAAAAAATCATTGTTATTGATTTTTCCGTTTTCATCAGGTGTATAATTCGGTATACCGCCCCAGTCATTTCTTATAACAAATTTTCTTTTGGTATTTTTGTTTAACAGATTTCCTTTGTAAAATCTATCAACAAATATATGATATATTACTCCGCCCTTTATCCATTCAGGTGTTTCATAATCCTCGGCATGAACAAGCAGCTCATAGAGGTGCGAAGAATTATTTTCATTAAAAACAAAGGAATAAAAATAATGACCATATTCCTTTATTGTAAATATTCCTTCGTATAAATCGTAAGAATTTTCTGTTCCGGTCCAGCTTAATGGTACTTCCTTACAGAAAAGCTTATCATAATTATTTCTTTTTTCTATAAGGATTTTTGGATTGCTTGAAAAATTCTTCTTAACATGAATTTTAACAGTTATTTCAGTATTTTCTCTGATTCCTCCCTGAGGATATCTGAAATCTTCTGATTGATTATCAAAAATATACATTTTACCCCCTGAAGTAAGCCTCTATATTGATTTAATATTCCATATGTTATCTGCATACTCCTTTATAGTCCTGTCTGAGGAAAAAATTCCGGCAGATGCAATATTCACTAAGGACATTTGATTCCACTTTCTTTTGTCATCAAAGTAAACGGAAGATGCCTTATTATGAGCATCCAAGTAACTGTCAAAGTCAGCAAAACACATGTATGGGTCACCGACCTGAGAGTCTCCTAACAGGTATTTGCTTATGGATTCGAAAGATTTTGAAGGAATCCCCTTGTTTAAAAAATCTATAATTTTTCTTAACTTTAAGCTTTTCTGATAATAATGTATGGAAGAATAACCTGTTTTCCACAAGCTTTCCACCTCGTAATCCCTCAATCCGAATAAGAAGAAGTTTTCTTCTCCGACCTGATTAATAATTTCCACATTGGCACCGTCATAGGTTCCGATAGTTACGGCTCCGTTAAGCATGAATTTCATGTTTCCGGTTCCGCTGGCTTCTTTACCTGCCAATGAAATTTGTTCACTCAGCTCTCCGGCAGGCATTATTATTTCAGCTAAGGATACTGAATAATTTTCAACAAAGACCACATTTATATGTTTTTTTATATTTGGATTTTTGTTTATATAATCACTTAATGCAACAATCAGCTGTATGATTTCCTTTGCCCTGTAATATCCGGGTGCTGCTTTAGCTGCAAATATAAATGTTTCCGGCTTAATATGAGTTGTATTTCCTTCGTTTATATCGATTATAAGGCTTATTATTCTCAGAGCGTTCAGAAGCTGTCTTTTATATTCATGCAGTCTTTTTGCCTGTATGTCAAATATTGAATCAGTATTTACGGATATTTGATAAGTATTATAAATAAATTCCGCCAACAGCTTTTTGTTTTCATACTTGATTTCATCTAATTTATGCAAGACCACGTCATCGTCTATATACTTTTTTAATTCTGACAGCTTAGATGGATGCTTTGTATAATCGGCACCTATCAAATCATCCAAAAGATTTTTCAACTTAGGGTTGGATTGATTTAACCACCTTCTGTGTGTTATGCCGTTAGTGACATTCGTGAACTTGTACGGGCTGTATTCATAAAACTTTTTAAAAACAGTTCTTCTTAATATCTCGGAATGAAGCTTTGCAACTCCGTTGACTGTATGGCTTCCTATTATACATAGATTAGCCATATTTATCTTGTCATATCCGAAAATGGACATTTGCTCAGCCTTGCTAAAGTCGTTATATTTAGAGCCTGCTTTTTGCAAAAATCTTCTGTTTATTTCGCTTATAATCATAAAAATTCTTGGCAGCTTTGTTTTTACTATGTCTATGTCGAAGGTTTCCAACGCTTCGGACAATACTGTATGGTTTGTATATGATACGGTATTGACAACAATATACCATGCTTTTTCCCACGAATATCCGTAGCTGTCCATTAAAATACGCATAAGTTCAGGAATAATTAATGCAGGATGAGTATCATTTATGTGAATTGCAGCCTTTTCACTTAAATTATCCAAGGTTTTATATTTTTTATAATGCTTTTTTACAATTGTCTGTGCCGAAGCCGAAACTAAGAAATATTGCTGTTTCAACCTCAGTATTTTTCCTTCGTAATGATTGTCTGCCGGATACAACACCTTTGATATTGCTTCTGCCATGGAGTCCTCAGACAGAGCCCTTATGTAATCACCCTGTGAAAACAAGTTCATATCGATAGAATTCAAGCTTTTTGATTCCCATAGTCTCAATAAGCTGACCCCGTCTCCGTCGTAGCCGGATATGAACATATCGTATGGTACAGCCTCAATTTCAGTCGGATAATCGTAATGTATCACTAAACCGCTGGGCGTCCATTCTTCTCTGATTTTACCGTCAAATTTAACTATGACTCTTTCTTCTGTTTTTGCAACAAGCCATACGTCGGATGTTGTGAGCCAGTCATCCGGCAATTCTGTCTGCCATCCGTCTATGATTTTCTGCTTGAACAGGCCAAATTCGTACTTTATAGAAAATCCGGTTGCAGGATAGCCTTGAGTGGCTAATGAATCCATAAAGCAGGATGCTAATCTTCCTAAGCCTCCGTTTCCAAGCCCCGGATCCTTTTCTATTGCATAAAGCTCTTCTAATTTAATATTATATCTTTTTAAGGCAATTTCTGTTTCGTTTTCAATTTTTAAATTATATAGATTGTTTCTGAGAGATTTACCGACTAAAAATTCCATGCATATGTAGTAAACCTGCTTTTGCTCGTTCTTGTTTACAAAATTCTTAAATTGATTATGCTTTTTCAGAAGCATATCTCTTATTACAACCGAAAGTGCCCTATAAATTTGAATTGAATTTGCGCTGCTGGATTCTATGTTCCAATAGCGGGAAATTTCTTCGTCTATCAGTGCGTTGATGTGCTTTGCTTCGATGTTTTTTTCTCGCATTATGTTTCTCCTAACAAATTATTATACATGTCATAGTATTTTTCTGCTGATTTTTCCCAACTGAAATCAACCGACATAACTGTTTTAACTAAACTTTCCCATTGACCTTTATTATTATACACTGCAAGTGCTCTTTTAACTGCATTTATCAGATTTTCAGGAGTTTGCTCATAAAAGGTAAATCCGTTTCCTGCTCCTAAGCTTGCGTCCTTTATTGAATCCTTTAGTCCTCCTGTTTCGCGTATAATCGGAACCGTGCCGTATCTTGACGAAATCATTTGTGCTATGCCGCAGGGCTCGCTGACAGATGGCATCAGGAAAATATCAGCACCTGCATACAATTTTCTTGCAAAGTCGGAATTGAAATCTATTCTTACGGCTATTTTGTCATGGTACTTATCCTGCAGAGATTTAAAACATAGTTCATAATTTCTGTCTCCTTTGCCCAATACTATTATTTGAACTTTTTCCCTTAAAAGCTCTTCCATTGCATTTATTATTAAATCAAAACCCTTGTGTTTAACCAATCTTGAAATAATAGCAATAACAGGGACCTCCTTTTCTTGGGGCAATCCTGCCATTGATTGGAGATTTGTTTTGTTCACATATTTGTCTGATATGTTTTCTGAATTATAATTTTCAAACAATGCGCTGTCAGTATCAGGATTATAAAAATCTGTGTCAATTCCGTTTAATATTCCTCTGATTTTTGTTGAATTTTTATTGATAATAGAAGCTAAGCCGTGAGCATAGAAATCATCAGATATTTCCTTAGCATAGCTTTCGCTGACGGTGCTTATTATGTCAGAGGCTTCCAGTGCACCTTTTAACAGGTTAATTGAACCGTTATATTCAATTATTAATTTTTCATTGTCTGTAAGGTCAAATACATCTTCGGCTATATTTAAATCATATTTCCCCTGATATTCAATGTTATGAATAGTAAATACAGTCTTGATATTTTTATATTCATCACGGTTGTACTTAGTTTTCAAATAAATAGGTACCAATGATGTCTGCCAGTCATTGGAATGAATAATGTGAGGTATAAAATCAATTACAGGCAATATGTGCAGAACTGCCTTAGAAAGATATGCAAATCTTTCGCCATCATCAAAATGACCGTAGCACTCACCTCTTTTGAAGTAATACTCATTATCTATAAAATAATATGTTATTCCCATTATTTCTTTTTTAAATATTCCACAATAAAGCTGTCTCCATGCCAATGGTACAGTTGTCTTTCCTATAAATTCAAGATCATGCTTGTTCGATATCTCCTGGTAAAGAGGCATTACAATCCTTATGTCTACGTTATGCCTGTATTTTCTCTTCAATGCTTTAGGAAGTGAGCCGGCTACTTCTCCCAAACCGCCTGTTGTTATAAAAGGAGCGGCTTCTGAAGCCGCATATAAAATTTTTAATTTCTTCATATTTTCCACCCCTAGACTATCGAATTTTTTTTAATAAAGAACGGACAATTTGAATAACCAAGCAGAACTCTGTCATTTGTTACTTGTGCATATGTATCTGTTATAATGGAATTAAGCTGAGCATTTTCGCCTATGATTCCATGCTGCATTATAATTGAATTCTTGACTACCGTATTCTTTCCTATCTTTACATTTCTGAAGATTATGCTGTTTTCTACTGTACCCTCGATAATACATCCGCTTGCTATTAATGAATTTTTTACATTTGAATCATTGCAGTACTTTGTAGGGGTTGAATCCTTTGTTTTAGTATAGATTGGTCCGATTTTAGAATAAAAAAGCTTTGATAAGTTATCATTTTTCAATAAACCTATACTGTTTTCATAGTAGCTCTGCAATGAATCAATGTGAGCATAGTATCCCTGATACTCGTAACCATAAATTCTTAAGGAATGAACCTTCCTTGCAAGCACATCATAGCTGAAATCCTTATAATTTCTTGCTATTGCATCATGAATCAGGGATTCCAGAAAATCCTTGTTCATCACCCATGTATTTAATCCTACATCGTGGACTCCGTTAGTTACAGGATATACTAAAATGTCGCCTGCCCTTTTATTGTCATCAAAGCTATAAATTATTTTATGGGTTGAATTATTATTATTTATGTTTGTGTTAATATAGACGGCTGTAATATCTGAATTTTTTTCTTCATGATATTTTATTACGTCCTTATAGTTTATATTGTAAATGATATCGCAGTCAGACAAAATAACGTATTTTTCCTTTGAAGAAGAAATATAATCAAGCACTCTTTTAAGAGCATCCAATCTTCCTTGAAATAATCCGTGGTTTTCTCCTACTGCATAGGGAGGAAATATCAGAATTCCGCCTTTTTTCCTTGATAAGTCCCAGTCCTTTCCGGAGCCGACATGCTCCATCAGAGACCTGTAATTACTTCTTGTAATAATGCATAATTTATTTATACCGGAGTTAACCATATTGGACAGGGGAAAATCTATCAACCTGTATCTGCCGCCAAACGGTATGGCACCAACCGAACGATGTGATGCAAGCTCTGTCATGCTCCAGTCCTGCATATCAGAAAATATAATTCCTAAAGCATTCATATTATTCCTCCTCCTTCATGCTATTTATAATACTTTCTCTTGGTATAACTGTTATTCCCAAATTTAAGTCCTTTGGTGTGCCTATTTTTAATTTTGGTCCAATAACGACCATCTCGTCTATTATAGAGTTATTAATAATTGAATTTTCTTTTATTTCAACATCAGCCATAATTACAGAATCCTTAATAACCGCATTTTCGCCGATTTTGACTCCGGAGAAAATAATTGAATTTTCAACCGTACCGTAAATTACTGCACCTTCTGAAACTATGGAATTTCTTACTTTAGAGTTTTCGCTTAAATATTGAGGAGGCATTTCTGTATGCCTTGAATAAATAACCCAGTCACCTGATAAATCAAAACCGTTGCATCCCAATAAATCCATGTTTGCTTCCCATAATGAATCAATAGTCCCTACATCCTTCCAATATCCTTTAAATTCATAAGAGTATAATTTCTCATTGGAGCTTAACATCAGAGGAATTACATCCTTTCCGAAGTCCTTTGAGGAATTGGGGTTATTGTCATCCAGGCTTAAGTATTTTTTGAGCTTCTGCCAATTAAAAACGTATATTCCCATGGAGGCCTTAGTGCTTCTTGGTTTCTTGGGTTTCTCCTCAAAATCTATAATTTTGCCCTCGCTGTCAGCATTAAGTATTCCAAATCTCGATGCCTCTTTAAGTGGAACATCTATAACGGAAATTGTGCAATCCGCATCTTTTTCCTTATGAAATTTTATCATCAGGGAATAATCCATCTTATATATATGGTCCCCGGATAAAACCAACACATATTCAGGAGCATACTGATCTATATAATCCATGTTTTGAAAAATTGCATTTGCAGTTCCCGAATACCATTCTGAATCACCCATACCCTGATAAGGAGGAAGTATTTGAATGCCGCCGTACATCCTGTCTAAATCCCAGCTTTTACCGTCACCTATGTAGGAATTTAAAACTAACGGCTGGTATTGTGTTAAAACACCTATCGTATCAAGTCCCGAGTTTACACAATTTGACAATGTAAAATCAATAATTCTGTACTTTCCGCCAAATGGTACCGATGGTTTCGCTATTTTTTTGGTAAGATCGCCTAAACGGCTTCCCTGACCGCCGGCAAGCAGCATGACAACACATTCTTTTTTAGTTAATTTCATATATTCTACCTCCCATTTTGTTCATATTATTTTTTTTATCCTTCTTAAGAAATAATACGGAAAGTGGTGGTACAGTCAGTGATATATTATAATCATATCCGTGCATTTTTCCGACGGATGATGTTATAACTCTCTTGTTGCCGGACCCTGTTCCCCCAAATTCCAATTCATCAGAGTTAAAAATCTCAGTATAAATTCCTTCTTCAACACCGATTAAATAATTTTGTCTTTCAATAGGAGAGAAATTAATAACTGCTATTAACTCGTCACCCTTTTTGTTCATGCGTTTAAATGCAATAATATTTTGTTCAAAGTCATCGTTGGAAATCCACTTGAAACCTTCCCATGAAAAATCTATTTCCCAGAATTCTGAATTATTTATATATAATTCGTTCAAACTTTTAATATATATGTTTAGTTTTTTATGATATTCATAGTTTGTCATAAACCATTCTATTTCTTTTTCATGGTTCCACTCTGTAAATTGTCCTACTTCATATCCCATAAAATTAAGCTTTTTGCCGGGATGAGCCATCATAAAACCAAGAAGAACTCTGAGGTTCGCAAATTTTTCTTCATAGGGCTCGGGCATTTTGTCAAGCAGTGATTTTTTTCCGTGAACAACCTCATCGTGAGATAAGGGAAGTATAAAATTTTCACTGAAAGCATAGTGCAATGAAAACGTTATGTTTTTATGCTTATATTTTCTGAAAAGCGGATTAGTTTCCATGTAGTCCAGAATATCGTTCATCCAACCCATGTTCCATTTAAAATTAAAGCCTAAGCCGCCAAGGTAGACAGGTTTCGTAACCATCGGCCATGCTGTCGATTCCTCGGCAATCATCATGGTATTGGGATGCAGCTTAAATACTGCTTCATTTAATTTTTTTATAAAATCTATCGCTTCAAGGTTTTCGTTTCCCCCATATTTGTTCGGAGTCCACTCTCCGGGGTTTTTATCGTAGCTTAAGTAAAGCATGGAGCTTACCGCATCAACTCTTAAGCCGTCAGCATGAAATTCTTCCAACCAATATATAGCATTGGATATTAAAAAGGATTGTACCTCCGGCTTGCCGTAATCAAATTTATGAGTACCCCAGCTTTTGTTTTCTCTTTTGTTTGCATCTTCGTATTCAAACATTGGGCTTCCGTCAAACATATACAGGCCGTGTGCATCTTTCGGGAAATGGGCAGGAACCCAGTCAAGTATGACACCTATTCCGTTTTGGTGGCATTGATCTATGAGATATTTCAAATCATTCGGCTCTCCATAACGTTTAGTAGGAGCATAGTAGCCGGAAACCTGATAACCCCAGGAGCCGTCAAAGGGATGTTCCATTACAGGCATAAGCTCTATGTGTGTAAAATTATGCTCCTTAACATGATTTATTAATTTTTCGGATATTTCTTTGTATGTATATAATTCACCGTTGTCTTTATGCTTCCAGGAGGATAGGTTAAGTTCGTAAATGTTTATGGGAAGTTCATATATATCAGACTTGTTTTTATAATTTTGCCAGCCTTGGTCATTCCATTGGTAGGTATTTATATCATATACTATGGAGGCGGTCTCTTCCTTAGTTTGAGAATAAAATGCAAACGGATCTGATTTAAGCATCTCGTTACCGTCTTTGCCCATAATTAAATATTTATAAAAATCTCCCAATGCAATAAAAGGCAGATACAATTCCCATATACTGCTGCCTGATATTTTTTTCATCTTATAGTCATCTTTTTTTTGCCAATCGTTAAAGTTGCCGACTACATGTACATTTTTTGCATCGGCTGCCCAAACTCTGAAAACAGTACTGTTGTTTTCTTTATTAACATGTGCTCCGAGAAATTTATATGCATAGTAGTTTGTGCCTTGATGAAATAAGTAAATAGGCAAGTCATTGTTATTTTTCATGTTCGGCTCCATTTGTTAAATTTTCTTTCATATGTATTATACCATCTTTTAGGTAGAACGAAACGAAAATAATGTAAAAATAAAAAAGATGCATTGCATCTTTTTATGCTTCCGGCATAAGCGACTGTCACCAAATCATAGTCTTGGTCATCTGCTGCTTATCCGGTTATTTAAAGTTTATATCCCCCACACCTGTTTTGAGCTCTATTTTTGTATCTTGGTTACCCTTAAATATCACCGTTTTATCCTTCATGAATTCATTTATTTCGGCTTCATAGCTTGAATCGTCCGGAGTTGATATTTCAATATCACCTACACCTGTTTCAGCCTTAATGGTTTGTGCACCGGAGATATTAGAAAATGAAGCCTTTATATCGCCGGTATTTGTTTTTAACTCTGTATTGCCTGACGGTCTGCAGCTATTCAATGTAATTTCGCCTACATCAGATTTTAAATTGAATGAGCCGTCAGAGTTACTTATTTTTATATCACCTACGTTATTGGTTACTTCAATATGACCGTTTGTATTATCAATAATTATTTCCCCGACATTCAATGATATAACTGTAATTTCAATGTTTTTAGGTATATTTATTGTAAGCTCTGTCTGCATGTTGTTGTTGCTCAGTAAATTTACATCATCCAGCTTTGTATCAATTTTTACTGTGTTCCACTTTTCTTCCACAGAGTAATTGAAGCTATCCACCAATTCCTGTGATTTTTCCTTTGAGTCTGCTCTTGCAGTAATTTTAATGTCAATGGTTACCTCCGTCGAATCGTGTGTGGTCAAGTATATATCTCCAACAGAACTTTCAATTTCCAGTTTGCCTGTTTCGGATGCTTCTATTTTGTGAGATTCCCTTCTTTCTGCACTATTCTTTTCAGCCACATCAATTTCCTTTTCTACCGAATCAATTATTGTCTGAGTTATTTTGTCAGAAATATCTTTAACCTTATTCTCGTCCACCTCGCTAAATGACGAGCACCCGCTTAATAAAAACATTAAAACCACTGATACACATATAATTTTTTTCATACATCCCTCTTTATAAATTAATTTTATTTTCTAAAAGATATCCGGAAACCCCTGTGAGTGCAACAATCTGAAAAATTGAAACTCCAATCATGGGAAGCATAACCATGGCCAGATCTGCAGAGGAAATTCTTCCCATCGACATGGTGTTGCTTATGGATTCGTAATAAGGGCTGATAGCCTCAAAGAAATTACCCGATAATGAAGAAATCACCCAATTCAGCAGCATAAATATTATGAAACTCAGCAATCCACCGAATTTAACTTCTGAAAATATACTTTTTCTTATGGTCATAGCTGTATATACAGTTGTTATAAAGCCGATCAGAAATACGAAAAGGGTAAATAATGCTAAGAATACATGGAATAAATTAATACCTAATTTTCCTGTTAAGGTTGCGTTGATAAATTTTATCGTTTCATAGAAATTTATATCAACATTACTTGAATACATTATAAAAGCACCGTTTAAAAGAATGAATATGAAATATACAAGCAATATGGCCAATACTTCAAGCACAGCAGTCATAAGCTTAGATACAATTATTTTATATCCACTGTTAGGAGTCATAAATAACATATAGCCTGATTTTTTATTTAAATCATCACTGTACATTTTAATAATATCAACAATGTACAAAATTGCAATAATTATCGGAAAAGTTGCTATAAATGATATGCTTCCTGTTGCGCCTTTTGTCAAAAGATACAGATTAAGTCCTAAAGATGAAGAAATTGTTATTATAAATAATTTATATTTCTTTATTAACTCATATTTTATTAAATTAAGCATTCCTGAATACCTCCTTATAAAGTCCTTCTACGGACATTCCCTTTGATAATCTCAATTCCTCAGCATCGCCATAAAGCTCTATGTTACCATCTTTTAAAAAGATTACAGAATCAAGTATTTTTTCTATCTCACTGACTAAATGGGTTGAAATGACTATTGTCTTGTTTTCGTTATAGGATTTTGTTATTAAATCCATTATCACATCTCTTGACAATACATCAACACCGTTTAAGGGTTCATCCAGCATATAAAGCTCAGTGTTTCTGGACAAAGTCAGAGCAACTTTTAATTTTCCTACCAATCCGGAAGATAGCTTTGATATTTTAAATTCAGTATCAACATTTATATCCTTAAGTATTTTTAAAGCAGTGTCTTCCTGAAAATCTTCATACATATCTTTATAAAACCTTATGACCTGCTTAACCTTAAAGTCACCGTGCAAATAATTTTCTGTAGGCATATAAGAAATTGCAGCTTTAGATTTGTACGACAGAGGTTCCCCGCTGATTAAAACATTTCCCGAAGTTTGATTGTGCAGACCTGCGATAATTTTCATCAGAGTTGTTTTACCGCTGCCGTTAGGACCTAAAAGCCCATATATTTTCCCCTTTTCAACAGATAAATTTATATCATTTAAAGCTGTTTTGTTATAATATTTTTTGCTTAAATTTTCTATTCTTAATAATTCCAATTTACTCATCACCTTCCAAATAATTTTCTGTTTCAATAAATTTAATCATATCTTTTTTTGTATATCCAATTTGCTTCATATTGAATATAAAGTTTTCTATTTGTTTTTTTGCCATCTCGTATCTGAGCTGGCCTATTCTGTCCTCGGACTCTGTAACGAATGTTCCCAGTCCCCTTCTTGTAAATAATAATTCTTCCATTTCCATCTCCTTATAAACCCTTGCCACAGTATTGAAATTTATCCCAAGCTCATTACCATAATCCCTTGAGGAAGGCATTTTTTCCCCTGGCTTTAATTTTCCTGTGACTATTTCCTGCTTAATTTTCTCAATGACCTGTATATAGATCGGTATATTGTTATTAAATTCCATGTTTCACCTTCTTCTCTGCTATCGGAGTATTAGTATCATAGTTAAATAGTACACTAGTGCATAAAAAATGTCAAGATTACGTTGTGTTAAATAATTGTAATAATTTTCATACCATTTCTTGACGAAAATGCATCTATATAGTAATATATATCGGAAGAAAAGGTGATTAAAATGTATGATTTAAACAAAATTAATGAATATTTGAACACTGATATAATAGGACGAGCTATAGTTCAATACGATTTCTTGTCATCAACTGCCGCAAAGGCAAAAAGTATATTCAATACATGTCCCGGGGGCTTAATTGTTTTATCTGAAAATCAATCAAAATGCATTATGAGAATGGGCAATGAATGGCGTTGCTTTTCAGATAAGAATATTTATTTAAGTATAATTTTAAAACCTTTGGTAAATAATCTTTTAATATCAAAAATCGATATGATAAGCTGTGCAGCCTTACATAAAACAATATTTGAATTATATAAAATAGATTGTAAAATAAAATGGCCGAACGATATATTGATAAACGGTAAAAAGGTATCTTCTATTATAAGCAATTTTACAGGTAAAAATTCTGATGGAATAATTATCTCTTTTGGAATTAATGCCAACATGGACAATGAAGACTTCGATATAAATGAAGGAATTAAAAACACATCCACATCTTTAAAGATAGAATCCGGGACTAATATTGATAGGGAACTGTTCGTAGGAAGCTTGCTCAATAATTTAGAGGTTTATTATAATTATCTGATTAAAAATAACATTAAGGAGCCGATAGAAACTTGTACAAATAATTCATCTATTATTAATAACCAAATTGAAGTAATGAAAAAAGGTAAAAAAACTAAACGAAAGGTACTTGTTAAAGGAATAGATGAAGAAGGACGGCTTATAGTAGTAAATGAAAAAGGCAACGAAGAAACTTTAAATCCAGGAGAAACTATATTAATATATGAAGCTTAAGATAGGAAATATAGAATTAGATGAAAGTGTAGTTCTGGCGCCAATGGCTGGAGTGACAGACATAACATACAGAACAATATGCAAGGAAATGGGAGCCGGTTTAGTTTGTACGGAAATGGTCAGTGCAAAGGGATTATATTATAATGATATAAAAACCAATAGATTAATGAAGATAAATGAAAACAACAGGCCGGTATCATTGCAGATTTTTGGAAGTGACCCGGATGTTATGGCTTATGTAGTAGAAAAATACATCAATGAAAGAAAAGATATCGATATAATCGATGTTAACATGGGATGCCCGACTCCCAAAATAGTAAAGAATGGTGATGGAAGTGCACTTATGAAAACTCCTGAATTAGCAGGCAGTATAATAAATAAAATAAAAAAGGTTTCAAATAAGCCTGTTACCGCTAAAATAAGGGCCGGATGGGACAGCAGAAGTATAAATGCAGCGGAGGTTGCTCAAAACTTAGAATATAACGGAGTAGATTTAATTGCGGTACACGGCAGGACGAGAGAACAATTTTATACAGGAAAGTCATCTAATAATATAATTAAGGAAGTAAAAGAAAAAGTTAATGTCCCTGTCATAGGAAACGGAGATATTTTTACACCCGAGGATGCGGTAAAGATGATTAAAGATACCGGCTGTGACGGCGTAATGGTCGGAAGAGGAATTTTAGGTAATCCGTGGCTTATAAAAAATATAGTAAAAGCATTTAACAATGATTATGATTTTTATGTGCCTGCAGCGACTGATAAAATCCAAATAATAAAAAGGCACGCTGAAATGCTTATAAAAGAATTGGATGAGAAAATTGCCATATTGGAAATGCGTAAGTTTGCTGCATGGTATATGAAAGGTATGAAAGGTTCATCAGAAGTAAGAAATAAAATTAACAAAATTTCAAAAGCAGACGATTTATATTATATATTAGATGAATATTCGAAATATATTGGAAGCTAAAACAATTATTCTTGACTTTTTTATTATCGTTGATTATAATATTTTAATTAATTAAAAAAGAATTACTATCTAATTATCATATTATATTAAATTTATAATAGAATAGATTAACATCATGTACTGCGCATAATATAATATGTAAAATTGCATTAATTGTAACAAGCAACATTATTAAAAGGAGCAATAATATGAAAAATAATGAAACTTTGATTACTGCTGAGGGTTTGGAAGAATTAAAAAATGAATTGGAATTTTTAAAGCTTGTTAAAAGAAAAGAAATTTCCGAAAAAATTAAGGTTGCTTTAGCTTTTGGGGATATAAGCGAAAATGCAGAATATGATGAGGCCAAGAACGAGCAGGCCAACGTGGAAACTCGTATAGCAAAATTAGAGCAAATGATTAAGAATGCAAAAATAATAAAGGCAGTCAAACAAAAAGGAGTTGTAAGTATAGGCTCGAAGGTTTCCATAAAAGACTTGGAATTTGATGAAGTTATGGAATACACAATAGTGGGCTCAGCCGAGGCAGATCCTTTTAAAGGTAAAATTTCAAATGTATCACCGTTAGGTAAAGCACTTTTAGGCAGAAAAGTCGGTGATGTAATTGAAGTTGCATCTCCTGTCGGAGATATGATAAAATATGAAATACTAACTGTTTAAAAATATAATAACAAAAGATAAGGTGGTGTAGTGATTGAGCGAACAGCAAAACACTGGTGATTTAAGACAAGTTAGGGTAGATAAGTTAAAAGATTTAATCAATGCAGGAAGAGATCCGTATAAAGTAGCCAAATACAAAGTAACTTCCAATTCTCAATATATAAAAGATAATTTTGAAGAAATGGAAGGTAAAATAGTTTCTATTGCCGGAAGAATAATGTCTAAAAGAGGACAGGGCAAGGTTGGATTTTATGACATTCAGGATCATTTAGGCAGAATTCAAATGTTCGTTAAACAGGATGCGATAGGTGAAGAAGAATACAAATGGCTTAAAACTTACGATATCGGTGATATAGTCGGTTTGGTAGGCGAGGTATTCAAAACCAAGACAGGTGAGATTTCCGTAAAGGCAAATGAAATAAAGCTTCTGTCCAAATCGCTGCAGACATTGCCTGAAAAATTCCATGGATTAAAAGACGTGGATATAAGATACAGACAAAGATATGTAGATTTAATAGTTAATCCTGAAATTAAAGACGTATTTTTAATGCGTAATAAAATTATAAGAGGCATCAGGGAATATCTGGACGGAGAAGGATACTTGGAGGTTGAAACTCCTATACTAAGCCCTATTGCCGGCGGCGCTAATGCAAGACCGTTTATTACACATCATAATACATTAGATATAGACATGTATATGCGTATTGCAAATGAATTATTTTTGAAAAGATTAGTAGTAGGCGGTCTGGGTGACGGTGTTTATGAAATGGGTAAAATGTTCAGAAACGAAGGTATGGATGCAAATCATAACCCTGAATACACAGCAATGGAAGTTTACAAGCCATACGCAGATTTTAATGATATGATGACTCTGACTGAAAATATAGTTGCTTATGTAGCTAAAAAAGCAAGAGGAACTACAAAAATTGAGTTCCAAGGTAAGACTATAGACTTTACTCCTCCTTGGAGAAGAGTAAAAATGCAGGATATGGTCAAAGAATATACAGGAATAGATTTTGATCTTATAAACACTGACGAAGAAGCAATTGAAGTAGCTAAGAAAAAGGGTATAGAAATTAAACCTTTGATGACAAGAGGTCATGTCATAAGTGAATTATTTGAAGAATTCTGTGAAGAGTATTTAGAACAGCCAACATTTGTTACTCATCATCCGGTTGAAATTTCTCCCCTTGCAAAAAGAAATGCTGAGGATCCAAGATTAACAGACAGGTTTGAAGCGTTTGCCAATACATGGGAGATTGCCAATGCTTTCTCAGAGTTAAACGATCCGATAGATCAAAGAGAAAGATTTGAAGAACAAGTGAAACAAAAAGAAGCAGGAGACGATGAAGCTCACATGATGGATAATGACTTCATTAATGCTATAGAGGTAGGGCTTCCTCCTACAGGCGGGCTTGGAATAGGTGTTGACAGAGTTATAATGCTTATAACCGACCAACCTACAATCAGGGATATTATATTGTTCCCGACTATGAAGCCGTTAGAATAATTAAAAAATAAAAACTGCAGCAAAATTAAATGCTGCAGTTTTTGGTATATAGACTAATCGAAATTTCTATAGGAATTTGCCATTGAACAAGGTTTGTAAGCATGACCAATAGGTGTTAAAATTTTGAAAGGAGGTTCTTTCTTGAAGTCTTATTATACTTACAATAATAAAAGTAACGGTTTAAATTTGAAGCAATATGCTTACTACATTAATTCATACAAATATAACTGGCATAAGGATATTGAGCTTTTGTTAGTTTTAAACGGAGAAATTGAAGTTAATAAAAATGGTGAAAGCCATGTTATGCACAAGGATGATATTATTCTTATAAACTCAAATATGGGTCATGCAACTATGGCCAGAAAACCTGACTCGATCGCCATGGTTATTCGTTTTGATCCTGTGTACTTTTCTACATGGTTGAAAAACTATAATAATTTGCACTTCAGGTGTACTTCCAACGTATCTACCAGAAATAAGCCGGAATTTTTAAGGCTGATACAAACAATGAAGGGCATGGTTTTTTATGCTGATTCTGACAATGAGTTTGATCAAATGATATACGAATCTTTGTTTCATCAGATTATTGGAGAATTAATGCGATCATTCCGTCCGGAAATGAAATTAAATAATGATACAAATGCTTCCTTCAGCAATGAAAGAGTTATGAAAATTGTTGCGTACTTGAATGAGAATTACAAGGAGAAGATTACATTAGATAATCTTGTTGCGGTAACAGGGTATAATAAAAGCTATATATCGCATATAATGAAGCAGGCTTTGGGAATCAATTATTACGAATATCTGACCAGAGTACGCATGAGAGAAGCTATATTTGATCTGACAAATACAGATCACAAGATTTCGGACATTGCTTATGAAAATGGTTTTTATGACATTAAAGCGTTCAATACCGGATTTAAGGAGAGATTTGGAAAAACTCCGAGCCAATACAGAAAAATGCTTATTAACAAACAGAAAATAAGCAATAGCAGTGATCATATTTATATTGATTCAGATTTGCTTTATGAGCTTATTGCTGTTCAGGTAAAAGATGTAGATTGCGTTGATGAGAAAAACGACTTGGAGCAGATTTTAAAGTTAAAGAATCATTTGGTTGATGAAATTGATAAAGCAAACTTGGTTCTCAAAAGCTCAATTCAAAAATTAAATAATCTAAAAAATCAACTACCGGATATTTTATTATAAAGGATAACGATTTTTACCTAAAAAATTTATAAACCCAGTGTATACAGAGCCGTGAAAAAATGTTTGCTGGGTTTTTTTCTTGTTGATGTTGAACGCTAAACATTACATGTAATAAATCTGTTTTTAATCCTTTATATATAAAAAATAAAATTGGATAGAATAATATTTCACAGTGTTTTATCATAAATCCAAAGACGTCTTAAATCAAAAATTCGGAGGAATATTATATGAACCCTCAAATTATAACATTGATTTTCTTGGTATTTGCCATCGTAATGTTTGCTTGGGAAAAGCTTCCGCTTTCAATCACTGCTATGATTGTAGCAATAGGTCTTTCTGTAACTGGAGTATTGACTCCGGCTGAGGCATTTTCCGGCTTTGTAAACAACAATGTGCTTCTTTTCATGGGTATGTTTATCGTAGGTGCCGCTTTTTTCGATACAGGAATGGCACAAAAAGTCGGTGGGATTGTTACAAAATTTGCAAAAACTGAGAGACAACTAATTTTTGCTGTTATGCTGATTACCGGTCTTATGTCTGGGATATTGTCCAACACAGGAACCGCAGCTGTTTTAATTCCTGTACTTATAGGCATTTCAGCGAAATCAGGGTTTGCAAGATCAAAACTGATGTTACCGTTGGTTCTTGCTGCTGCCATGGGAGGTAATTTAAGCTTGATTGGCGCACCGGGAAATATGATTGCACAATCTGCACTTGAAGAAATCGGTATGAGCTTTGGTTTTTTTGAATATGCAAAAGTAGGGCTTCCGATACTTATCACCGGAATTGCATATATGGTTCTCGTGGGTTACAAATTACTTCCGAATCATATAGACTCGGAATTGGACAAGGATTCTGTGTTTGCTAAACAGGATGATTATTCGGATGTTCCGCAGTGGAAACAGTATGCATCACTTATAATTTTGGTACTTACAGTTTTAGCAATGATTTTTGAAAAGCAGATAGGGATTCAACTGCATGTATCGTCATGGATAGGTGCGTTGGTATTGGTGGTAATTGGTGTAGTTTCAGAAAAAAAGGCTATGAAATCTATAGACATGAATACAATATTATTGTTTGTAGGATCCTTAGCCTTGGCAAAAGCTTTGGAAAAGTCAGGAGCCGGTGAGATGATTGCTGATATGATCATAAACGGACTGGGAAGTGAACCTTCACCCTTTATTCTGCTATTTGTAGTATTGCTTTTATCTTCAATTATGACAAACTTTATGTCAAATACTGCAACTACAGCATTGCTGGTTCCCATAAGCTTATCAATAGCAAATGCACTTGGCGCAGACCCAAGGGCTGTTTTGATGGCAACAGTTATCGGCGGTTCAATGGCTTATGCAACACCGATTGGAATGCCGGCTAATACAATGGTTTATGGTATAGGTGGATATACGTTCAGAGATTATGTTAAGGTAGGTGTGCCGTTGATTGTTGTATCACTTATTGTTTCAATGGTATTGCTGCCGATAATGTTTCCGTTCTATCCATAATGTAAAAAGGAGACTGATATGAGCAAAATAGAAGATATTAAAAAACTAACTGACACAATGTCAAAATTCATATCTCTGGTTAGTTATAAATTACCGGATGATGTTGAGAGCAAGTTGAAGGAGCTTCGTGAAGAAGAGACTGATAAATTGGCTAAAATTATCTATAATACTATGGATGAAAATCAAGAATTAGCCTTTAAACTTAAAAGGCCATCCTGTCAGGACACAGGTGTTTTGCAATTTTTCATAAAATGCGGTGAGAATTTTCCCCTCATGGGTGAATTAAATGAGATATTGCGGGAGGCAACCTATAAATCAACAATGGAAACGCCTTTAAGACATAATTCGGTGGAAACCTTTGATGAATATAATACAAAGAAAAATATAGGAACAGGTACACCCAGTATATTCTGGGAGATAGAAAAAGACAGCGATGGAGTAGAAATTTACACTTATATGGCAGGCGGAGGGTGTTCTCTTCCTGGTGCTGCAACAGTCCTTATGCCGGGAGAGGGTTATGAAGGTGTTGTAAAATTTGTACTTGATCGCATGACCAGTTATGGGTTAAATGCATGCCCTCCTCTGTTGGTTGGTGTTGGTGTAGGTACATCCGTTGAAACAGCAGCAATGAACTCAAAGATGGCTCTCATGAGACCTGTAGAAAGCAAAAATGCAAATGCAAATGCAGCTAAGCTGGAGAGACTGTTAGAAGACGGTATAAATGCTATAGGATTGGGACCACAAGGTTTAAAGGGTTTAAAATCTGTTATGGGTGTCAATGTGGTGAATACAGCAAGACATCCTTCCACTATAGGAGTTGCAGTAAATGTTGGCTGCTGGTCGCATAGAAGAGGCTTAATTGCATTTGATAAAGATCTTAACTATAAAACTATAACTCATGAGGGGGCAGAGCTATGAAAAGAATACTCACAACTCCAATAAAAGATGAAGATTTAAAAGATATTAATATAGGAGATATAATCTATCTTACAGGAACTATTGTAACGTGTAGAGATGTGGCTCACAGAAGATTGATTGAAGAAAAGATAAAGCTGCCTGTAGATTTGAACGGGCTTGCTATATTCCACGCAGGACCTATTGTAAAAGATCATGGCAATGACAAATATGAAATGATTTCAATAGGACCTACAACAAGTATGCGCATGGAGAAATTCGAAAAAGAATTTATTAAAGAAACAGGTGTGAAGTTGATTGTAGGTAAAGGTGGAATGGGTAAAAACACAGAAGAGGGTTGCAGAGAAAACAAGGCGCTGCATTTGGTTTATCCTGCGGGAAATGCTGTATATGCCGCTGACAAGGTTGAATATATCAAAGAAGTTCACTGGACGGATCTTGGTATGCCTGAATCTTTATGGGTTTGTGAAGTGAAGGAATTCGGACCCCTTATTGTTTCAATAGATACGGAAGGCAACAATATTTTTGAACGAAACAAAGTTGAGTTTAATCGTAAAAAAGATGAACAATATGAAAGAATTATAAAAGATGTAAGATTTATAAAATAGTTAATTCCAATAAAACCGGTATATACCGGTTTTATTGGTAACTAGGCTTGCATGACATGACATAAAAAACCTGTCGCGAAAAGAAAAAATTGGCAGTTGACATAAGGATAAACGAATGGTAATATAGTCAAGCTGTCACAGACGGCGTACCTACCGAAAGGGGTACTGCATAAAAAGAAAAAATTGGTAGTTGACAACACTGAGAAGATGTGATAATCTATCAAAGCTGTCTCTTGAGACGGCAAAACCGAATACAGTCGAACATAGTCAAGTTAATCAAGGTAAAAAATATGTAAAAATTACATGTAAAAAATATTCAAATTTTATCTTGACAACATACGACAAGTGTGTTAAACTGTGAAAGTTCCTGTCTTAAAAGACAGTGAGCGCCGAACATAGACAATAAAACAGCATAAGAAACCTTTGAGAGTTCTAAGAAAAAAGAACAAACAAAAA
>DCYG01000026.1 GCA_002331025.1 Firmicutes bacterium UBA2116
ATGATAATTCCTTTATCATCTTCACTGATTTTAGTAATATCCGCTCGTAATACATTGTCGGATAAACTTACCTTATAAACAGCTTCTATGTCCATTTTTTTAAGCAATACGTCTATAAATTTTTTTGTTCTTTCTTCCGGACCGTTTGTAACCGTTACCTTTACCTTAGCATTTTTACTTCCAATCAAGCCAAATAAACCCTTAGACGGTTCATTTATTACTTCAACTACCACTTCATCTTTTTCGGCTTCTAACTCATTTAGTGCTGCAATAACAGCTTCTTCTACGGTAGCTCTTTCAATAGTTACATTTTTCATCTATTTTAATTCCTCCTTAGGATTTTTGGACGAATTCATAACAATATATTGCTGTACTAATTGGAATATATTTGAAACAACCCAGTACAATGCTAATCCTGCAGGGAACTGTAAACCAAATATAAATATCATAACAGGCATCATCATAGCCATGGATCTTTGAGTAGCTTCCTGCTGTTCATTCATAGCAGGCTGTGATGTCATCTTTGTAGTTAAATAAGTTGTAAATGCTGATACTGCAGCTAATATAGGCAACGCAGCTCCTATAAACGGTATAGCCATTCCCATTGAAATACCATTTATTATTCCACTTTCATACACATAATTTTCAGCAAAGCTTAAATCCCTGATCCATAAAAATGTTTTATTAATTACGTCATAGGCCTGCTGATTATCAAATACGTATATTTCGGGTGATCTTATAACATAAAAGAAAGAAATAAGAATAGGAAATTGTATAAGCATCGGTAAACACCCTGAAAACGGGCTATAATTTGCTTCTTTATATAATTCCATCTGTTTTCTTTGTAAGGTTTGCGGATCTTTTCCGTATTTCTCTTGCAGTTCTTTGATTTTCGGATTTAATTCCTGCATTTTTTTCATTGATTTAGACTGCTTAAGAGTAAACGGCATCATTAATAATTTAAAAATGATTGTTGACAATATAATTGCAATTGCATAAGCAGACAGATAACTGCTGTCTAATCCGGAAACCATATTATATAATAATTCAACAAGCATTCCCATTGGTTTTGCTATAAAATCTAAATTCATTATTTCCTCCTATTTTAAAGGGTCATATCCGCCGGGATTAAAAGGATGACATCTGAGTATTCTTTTGACACCTAAAAATGAACCTTTAAAAAAACCGTATTTTTGTAAGCTTTCAATAAAATATTGTGAACATGTAGGATAAAATCTACAGTGTCTGACTGATGAATTTGAAGAAAATTTTTGATATATACGAATAATAAAAATTAAAATTTTACTTATTTTTATCACCCTTCAATAAGTTTTTTCTTTTAGTTAATTTATTAAAAGATTTTTCCAAATCTTTATAACCTGAATCTGTAGCATTTACTCTTGCCATTAAAACGATATCATAACCTTCTTTAATATTATACTCATTTAATCTTACAATTTCCTTTAATCTGCGTCTTATAATATTTCGCTGAACTGCTTTTTTTATTTTTTTCGCCGCAGTAAAGCCAAATCTGTTGAATCCATAATTATTTTTCTTTATAAATAATACAAGATTGTAATCAGATATAGAATTATTACAATTATATACTGCCTTATATTCAATATTCTTTTTTATTATTATCATATAGTTTCCTACTTATTACCTCTACTCCAATTATATATAATTGGAATAAAAGGCCACTAATGCGGCCTTATGCTGACAATTTTTTTCTACCTTTTGCTCTTCTTCTCTTTAAAACATTTCTTCCGGACTTTGTGCTCATTCTTTTTAAAAATCCATGTTCTCTGCTTCTCTGTCTTCTTTTTGGTTGATAAGTTCTTTTCATCAGAAACACCTCCTCATATAACAGATATCTATATAAATATCTTAAATTTTCACGTTTATAAATTATAATATTTTTAAATATTGATGTCAACATAGAAAAATATTTTATACTATTTTAACCTCAAATACAGACAAATATTTGTCTGCGACATAGGAAAACAGTATTACTAATTCGCTTCAAGGAAAATTTTTAATGCGAATTAGTTTTAGCTATTGTAATATACTATATTTTCATAAATATTGCAAATATTTTTTAAAATAAAAAAATAAAATTGATATTGTGGATAAAAAATGATATTATGTTATATGTCTGTGGATAACTTTTTTCATTTGATAAATTTATGGACAACTAGTTCTTGCTTATACAAAAATCCCATTCAATCAATGTTAACAATTGTTTAAATCTTTTATCAACAATTGTTTATATCATATATTTTTAACTATTTTAACAGATATTATGAACACAATGTTAATTTTTTTTACCAACAACCGGAGGATAATATGAATTTTGAAGATTTATGGAACGAAGTCCTTGAGATTGTAAAAGAGGACACCAATCAAGTAAGCTTTAATACTTGGTTTAAGCCCCTTAAAATTGTCGCATATAAAAACAATACTATATATTTAGAAACAGCCGACGATTTTTTAAAAAATACCTTAAAAAAGAGACACTATAACTTTCTTAAAAATGCCTTTACATACGTTTTAAAAAAGGATACAGAATTAATATTTACCATACCCGGTGAAAATATAAATAAGGAAGACAAAAAAAATATCTCTGTAAATAATGAGGAAACTGATGTTATCAATACAGGAAGGAAATTAAATCCTAAATACAGATTTGATAACTTTATCATAGGAAATTCCAACCGTTTTGCTCATGCAGCATCGTTAGCAGTTGCAGAAGCACCTGCCACTGCCTACAACCCCTTATTTTTATATGGAGGCGTTGGACTTGGAAAAACACACTTAATGCATGCAATCGGTCACTATATACTTGACAGTAATCCGGATGCATATGTTTTATATGTTACTTCAGAAAAATTTACAAATGACCTTATTAATTCTATTAAGGACGGAACTAATGAGGAATTCAGAAATACTTACAGAAAAGCAGATGTCCTTTTAGTTGATGATATCCAGTTTATTGCAGGTAAGGAAAGTACTCAGGAAGAATTTTTCCATACATTTAATGCACTTCATGAAGCAAATAAGCAAATTATAGTATCAAGTGACAATCCGCCAAGTGAAATACCGACTCTGGAGGATCGTCTCCGTTCACGTTTCGAATGGGGTCTGATTGCTGATATTCAGCCGCCGGATTATGAAACAAGAATAGCAATTTTAAGAAAAAAGGCAGAAGCTGAAAATTATAACGTTCCTGACGATGTAATATCATATATAGCTCAAAATATTCAGTCTAATATAAGAAAACTTGAAGGAGCCCTCATTAGAATTTATGCTTATGCTTCACTTACCAATAAAAAAGAAGTTAATTTAGAGCTTGCTCAGGAGGCATTAAAACATTTAATTTCTAATAACAAAAAAATAACTATAAATGATATTAAGGAAGTTATAGCAAATTATTATAATATATCAATAGAAGATTTAGTTTCAAAAAGAAAAACCAAAAACATCGCATATCCAAGACAAATTGCTATGTATATAGGCAGAAAGCTGACTGATTTATCACTTCCTAAATTAGGTGAAGAATTTGGAGGAAGAGACCATTCAACGGTCCTTCACGCTTATAACAAGGTGGAAGAAGATATAGAAAACAGTCAGGAAGTAAAGAAAAGTGTAGATGATTTAATTTCAATGCTAAACAATTAATGTGTATAGATTGTTTATAATTGTTGACAAAAAATATTTTTTATTTTTATGGAGTAAATAAAAAATTATTCTATCAACAGTTAATAATTTTTTATTTGTTGGTAATCCAAATGAAATAACTGTTTTCAACAAATTAACACACACTACTAATATTACTATTTAATTATTTTATATATTTCTATATAACATCACAATTAAGAGTTGTGCACATTTTTCGAGAATCTTATTATTTGCACAATAAAAAAAGGAGTCGCTAATGAAAATAAAAGTAAACCAAAATGATCTTAATAAAAGCATCAACATCGTACAAAAAGCAGTTTCTTCAAGAACTCCACTGCCTATTTTATCAGGAATACTCATAGAGGCAAAGGACAATATGCTTATACTTACGGCAACAGATTTAGAATTAGGAATTAAAACATACTCTCCCTGTGAAGTTGAGGAAGAAGGTTCAATTGTAGTTCATGCAAAACTAATAGGTGATTTTGTCAGAAAGCTTCCTTCAAACTCCTATGTTCATATTGAAACTACAGAAAATAACAATATGGAAATTAAATGTTTGAATTCCGAAATAAACATTTTAGGAAATTCGTCCGAAGAATATCCTAATGATACTTTCAGTAATGAAGGAAACTCATTAAAAATAAAGACTAATAAGCTTAGAAGTTTAATAAAATATACTTATTTTGCAACAGCTCAAGACAATATTAAACCTATTTTTACAGGTTGTCTCATTGAAATTAAAAATAATATTTGTACATTCGTAGCTCTTGATGGATACAGAATGGCGGTAAAAAAAGATAAAATCGATTATGATGGTGAAGTTTCTGTTATTGTGCCTTCAAAGACGTTGGTAGAAATTTTAAGAATTATTGAAGAGGATACAGAGAATTTAGAAATAATAGTATCGGAAAGTCATGTTTCCTTTAAATTAGATAATACAATTATAATTTCTAATCTTTTAGAAGGTAAGTTTATCGATTATGAGGGAATAATAAAGGATAATTACGTTACGGTGGCAAGCGTGGAAACATCTGATATAAGAGACAGTATTGAAAGAGCTTCACTTTTAGCAAAGGATGATAAGAATAATTTGGTAATACTTGATATTAAGGAAAATAATATGCAAATTAATTCTGCTTCAGAATTTGGTAATGTAGAAGAAAATGTACCAATCGATAAAAATGGTGAAGATATTAAAATAGGATTTAATTCTAAATATTTGTTGGATTTTTTAAAGGTAATTGAAAGTGAGCGAGTGAGCTTAAATTTAATCGGCAAAAACAATCCTTGCTTCATGAAGGAAATCAATGAAGAAAAAGAAGGACAGGAAGAAAAAGACTTTATTTATATGGTTCTGCCGGTGAGGATCAGTTAGAGGTATCTATGGAAAAAATAAAAATCAATACGGAATTTATCAAGCTTGATCAATTGTTAAAATATGCCAATGCCGTTGAGGGCGGAGGTATGGCAAAGAATGTAATACTTGACGGTATGGTAAAGGTAAACGGTGAAGTTGTTTTACAAAGAGGAAAAAAACTCAGAGATGGAGATATTGTTAAATATAACAACGAAGAATATATCATTTCAACAGAGGAAAAATGATAGTCAAAAATATAAAAATAAAAAATTACAGAAATTTTATAGAAGCAAACATTGAATTAAATGATTCCTTAAATATATTTGTTGGAGACAATGGTCAAGGAAAAACAAATTTAATGGAATCTGTTTATCTTGCTTCAATAGGCAGGACCTTCAGGTTAAACAGTGAAAATGAGCTTATAAATTTTTGTGAAAATAAAAGTCTTGTAGAAGTATTGTTAAACAAAAATAATTATGATACTAAAATTGAATTAGCGCTTGAAAAAAATAAGAGAAAGACAGTTTTAATAAATGGTGTTAAGCTAGATAAGACATCTGAAATGATAGGAATTTTAAATAATGTTATTTTTACTCCCGATGATATGAAAATTATTAAAGGGAGTCCTGTTGAAAGACGTAAATTCGTAAATATATCTTTGTCTCAGATAAAACCAAAATATAAATATTTGCTTAGTAATTACAAAAAAATTTGTGCGGAAAGAAATATGATTTTAAAAAATTACTGTACAAAGCCGGATAATAAAGATATTATTAATATTTGGAATGATTATCTGATTAATATAGGTACTGAAATAATACTTTACAGAAATGATTACATAAATAAATTAAAAAAATATGCAGTAACTATTTATGAGGATATTTCAGGTAAAAAAGAGAAGTTTGATATAAATTATCATTGCAATGCAGTCAATCAAAATAACATTGATAAAAATGAAACGAAAAAATATTTCACTGAAAAAATAAATTCTAATTTAAACAGCGAAATTCAGTACAAGACGACACTATACGGACCACATAAGGATGATATAATAATAAAAATAAATGGTAAAGAAAGTAAATATTTTGGATCACAAGGTCAGCAGAGATCTGCGGTATTGGCGATAAAGCTTGCTGAAATTGAAATCATAAGGGAAGAAACTGGTGAATATCCCATATTGCTGTTGGATGATGTATTGTCTGAGTTAGATAATAAAAGAAAAGGCTATTTAATAAAATATATCCAGGGAATTCAGACTGTTATTACTACTACAGATGACCATGATTTAAATATATTGACAAAGGATTACAATAAGAAAAAATTTTATATAAATGAAGGAAAAATAGGCAACATTACAAATTAGAGGAGAAATAAATGGCGGATAATAAAAACAATCATTATGGTGCTGAGCAGATACAGGTTTTGGAGGGTTTGGAGCCTGTAAGAAAAAGACCCGGTATGTATATAGGTTCTACAGGGGAAAGAGGATTGCACCAATTAGTTTATGAGGTTGTGGACAACAGTATAGATGAGGCATTGGCAGGCTACTGCGACACAATCAACGTTACGATTAATGAAGATAATTCTGTAGAGGTTGTAGACAACGGCAGAGGAATTCCTATAGAAAAAAATATTAAAACCGGCAAATCTACATTGGAAACAGTTTTGACAGTCCTGCATGCAGGGGGAAAATTTAATAATGACGCATATAAAGTGTCAGGAGGACTTCACGGAGTAGGTGTTTCATGCGTTAATGCTTTGTCTGATTTTTTAACAGCAAAGGTTAATTGGAACGGTAAGATATATAAGCAGTCATTTGAAAGAGGAGTTGCAAAATCAGAGGTTGAATATATAGGAGAAACAAAAAAGAGCGGTACAACTATAACATTCTTACCTGATTCAAGTATATTTGATGCCATTGATTTTAATTATACAATATTAAAGCATCGTATGAGAGAGCTTGCCTTTTTAAATAAGGGTATAAAAATAACCTTGGAAGATAAAAGAAACAATGTGAAGGATGAGTTTCATTATGAAGGAGGAATCAAGCAGTTTGTTGAATATTTAAACAGCAAGAGGGATGCTCTTCATAATGATATCGTATATGTTGAAGGTAAAAAAGAAAAAGTAATAGTGGAATTATCATTCCAATATACAGATTCTTATAATGAAAATATTTTTTCATTCGTAAATAATATTAACACCATAGAAGGAGGAAGTCATTTAGTCGGATTTAAAACCGCCCTTACCCGTGCTATTAATGATTATGCAAAAAAGTGTAATCTACTAAAGGAAAATGATGTTCAAATAACGGGAGAGGATATAAGAGAAGGTATTACTGCAATTTTATCCATAAAAATTCCAAATCCTCAATTTGAAGGACAGACGAAGACTAAATTAGGTAACAGTGAAGTAAGAGGTGTTGTAGACAATATTACGGGTGAAGCATTGAGTAATTATTGTGAAGAAAATCCGAAAACAGCAAAATTAATTGTAGAAAAATCCTTAAGATCTGCAAGAGCAAGAGAAGCTGCAAGAAAAGCAAGAGATCTGGCAAGAAGAAAAGGTGCTTTGGATAGTATGGCGCTTCCCGGAAAATTAGCTGACTGCTCTGAAAAAGATCCGAAGCTTTGCGAAATTTGCATAGTTGAAGGTAACTCGGCAGGGGGTTCTGCCAAAGAAGGAAGGGACAGGAGATTCCAGGCTATTCTTCCACTTAGAGGGAAAATATTAAACGTTGAAAAATCAAGAATCGATAAAATATTAAACTCTGAAGAAATAAAAAATATGATTACCGCATTCGGCACAGGCATAGGAGAGGATTTTGATATATCTAAATTAAGATATTATAAAATCATAATAATGACGGATGCAGATGTTGACGGAGCTCATATCAGGACATTACTTTTAACATTCTTTTACAGATATATGAAGGATTTAATTACGGGCGGTCATGTGTATGCTGCTCAACCGCCTTTGTATAGAGTAAAAAAAGGCAAGTTTGAACAATATGTATACAGTGATGCAGAATTAAACAGGGTTTTAGAGGAAATAGGCAGAGACAATAAGGTTGAAATTCAAAGATATAAAGGTCTCGGTGAAATGGACCCCGAACAGCTTTGGGAAACAACGATGAATCCTGAAAGCAGAATTCTGTTAAGAATTAATGAAGATGATGCAATGTCAGCAGATGAAACATTCAATATACTTATGGGGGATAAAGTAGCTCCACGTAGAGAATTTATTGAAGAAAATGCAAGATACGTTAAGAATTTAGATATATAGATGAGGTTATAAATGAGCGAAATTGAAAACAAAAGTCAAATTATAGATACTAACATAACCGACGAAATGAGAAAATCTTATTTAGATTATGCTATGACGGTTATAGTATCAAGAGCACTGCCGGATGTAAGAGATGGTTTAAAGCCCGTTCACAGAAGAATTCTTTATTCGGCAAATGAGCTTGGATTAACTCCGGATAAACCGCATAAGAAAAGTGCGCGTATTGTCGGAGATGTTCTTGGTAAGTACCATCCACACGGAGATACTGCTGTATATGATGCAATGGTCAGATTAGCTCAAAGCTTTTCAATGAGATATCCATTGATTGACGGTCACGGAAATTTCGGTTCAGTCGATGGTGATCAAGCTGCGGCAATGCGTTATACGGAAGCTCGTATGTCTAAAATGGCAATGGAACTTTTAAGAGATTTTAATAAGGATACTGTAGATTTCAGGCCAAACTTTGATGAAACATTAAAGGAACCGGTTGTACTTCCAAGTCGTTTTCCTAATTTACTTGTTAACGGTTCACAAGGTATAGCCGTTGGTATGGCAAGTTCCATTCCTCCCCATAACATAGGAGAGGTTATAAACGGTATAATGGCATATATAGAGGATCCGGAAATTGATGTTCTTGGATTAATGAAATATATTAAAGGACCTGATTTTCCGACAGGTGCAATAATTGAAGGAAAAGATAATATTAAAAATGCTTATCTTACAGGCAGAGGGTTTGTAAAGGTTAAATCAAAAGTTGAAATAGAAGAAATGAAAAACAACAGAAGCAGGATAATTGTTTCTGAGATCCCTTACATAGTAAATAAAGCAAGGTTAATTGAAAAAATTGCCGAGTTGGTTAAAGATAAAAGAATAGACGGAATTTCCGATTTAAGAGATGAAAGTGACAGAACAGGTATGAGGATTGTTATTGAAATTAAAAGAGATTTCAATCCTAATATTGTACTTAACAATTTGTATAAACATACTCAGTTGCAGGATAATTTCAGTATTATTATGATTGCATTAGTTAATAATGAGCCAAAAGTTTTAAACTTAAAGGATATGATTCATTATTACGTAGAGCATCAAAGAGAAATTGTAGTAAGAAGAACTCAGTATGATTTAAATAAGGCTGAAGCAAGAGCTCATATCGTTGAAGGCTTGAGGATCGCCATAGACAATATTGATGAGGTTATCAGAATAATCAGAGCTTCATATAACGATGCGGAACAAAAATTAATGGAAAGATTTAATTTATCTGAAATTCAGGCCAGAGCAATCGTAGATATGAGATTAAGACGTTTGCAAGGCCTGGAAAGAGAAAAATTAGATGCCGAATATGAAGAATTAATAAGAATGATAAATAAATTTAAGGAAATACTTGCTAATCAACATTTGGTTGACCAAATAGTTAAGGATGAATTAAAAGAAATTAAAGATAATTTCTATGACGAAAGAAGAACTGAAATAATAGCAGATGAAGGTGAAATAGGAGTAGAAGATTTAATAGAAGAAGAAAATGTAGCAATTACTCTTACAAGCTTCGGATACATCAAAAGATTGCCTGAAGATACTTATAAAGCTCAAAACAGAGGTGGAAAAGGTATAACAGCTCTTACTACAAGAGAAGAGGATTTTGTAAAGGATTTATTTATAACTTCAACTCATGATTATTTGTTATTTCTGACAAATAAGGGCAAGATGTACAGAATTAAAGCTTATGAAGTGCCTGAAGCAAGACGTCAGGCAAAGGGTACGGCTGCTATTAATTTAATAGGTATCGATACTAATGAACAAATCAGAGCAATAATTCCTATCAGGGATTTTAATGACGATGAATTCTTGATATTTGCGACTAAGAAAGGTATCATTAAGAAAACTAAGCTAAATGAATTTGACACTTCAAGAAAAACAGGTCTTGTTGCAATTAAAATAGCTGATGATGATGAGCTTATCAGTGTAAATAAAACTGACGGTACCAAGGATATATTTATAGTTACTAAGTATGGTAAGGGAATAAGATTCAATGAAAGTGATGTCAGAGATATGGGCAGAAACACAATGGGTGTCAAAGCGATAACTACATCAGCTGATGATGAACTTGTTTCAATGAGCATTATTAATCAAAGTGAAGAAAATAATAAATATATATTGACCGTAACAGAAAAAGGTTATGCAAAAATAACTGTTTCATCGGAATACAGATGCCAGAACAGAGGCGGAAAAGGCATGAAGGCGCACAACATTAATGAAAAGACGGGACGAATTGTGGGATCATTAATAGTTGAAAAAGAAGATGACATAATGCTTTTAAGTGTTAATGGTACAATAATCAGAATGCATGCAAAAGGTATTTCAATAATGGGCAGGGATACTCAGGGAGTTATTGCAATGAGATTGAATAATGACGATAAAGTTGCTTCAATTGCGAAAATTTATTCAGAAGAAGATTTAGAAACCGAAGAAGAATAAAGTGGAGGTAATTATGTCTTTAGAAATTAAGTACGATGTAACTTCAGATAACACGTTAGAAATACAACCAATAGGAGAAGTAGATATATATACTTCTCCTGCACTGAAAAACAAAATTTATGAATTGATTGAAGAAAAAAAATTAGATATTTTAATCAACGGTAATAACTTAGATTATATTGATTCAACCGGGCTTGGTATTTTAATGGGAATTTATAAAAAGCTCAAGGAAAATAATCTGAATATTAAAATTACTAATTTAAAACCAAATATCTACAAATTATTTGATATTACCGGATTAAATAAAATATTCAATATTCAGGAGTGATATGATGGATAATATTTTTTTAAAAATACCCAAAAAATCTGAATATATGAGTACAATCAGATTAACCACGTCAGCTGTGGCTAATTTAAAGGGCTTCAATGTAGATGACATCGAAGACATTAAAGTAATAATTTCTGAAATTTGTACATTTTTTATAAATAATGTTGTACAAATTGATGAGCCGTTAAATATAAGCTATGAAATCAGCGAAAATAACATAAAAGTTGAAGTAACTGATTTAAATGAAGGCATTATAAATGATGAAAGCCTAAGTGATATGAGTATTATGATTATTGAAAGCTTGTCTGATAATTATAATTTTGATTTAAAAAATAAGAAAATTACTTTTGAAAAATGTATTAAATAATTTGAATAGGCGTTGATAATATGGGCGAAGCAATCCAAAATACAAAAATTATTAAAAATCAGGATTTATTTTTGTTATATCATGAAACGAGAGATATTGAGGTAAGAAATCAAATATTTGAAAAATATAAGTACATGGCAGAAATAATTTCCCGTAAATATAACAATAAGGGTATCGAGCATGATGATATATTTCAAATTGCCTGCATGGGATTAATTTACGCAATTGAAAGATTTGATATAACAAAAGGATTTGAATTTACCAGTTTTGCAACACCAACCATCTTAGGAGAAATAAAAAAATATTTCAGAGATAAGGGATGGTCTATTAAGGTGCCAAGAAAAATTCAGGAGATATCTAAAAAGGTTAATGATTACAGCAATATATTAAGTATTGAATTAAACAGAGCACCGACTATCAAGGAAATTGCCGAGTATATAGACAGTTCGGAAGAAGAAGTTCTGGAGGCTTTCGAGGCAGGTAAAATGTTTAATTCCCAGTCCTTAGACGAAAAATTTGATAACTCTGCCGATGAAAGTGATTTAACATTGATGGATGTTATGGGACAAGACGATAAACATTTCGCTATTATTGAAAATGAAGATTTTATTAAAAAGTCCATGGAAAAATTAAATGAATTAGAAAAAGAAATTATAGTTAAAAGATTTTATCTCAATAAAACTCAAAGTGAAATAGCAAAAGAATTAAATATATCTCAAATGACTGTATCAAGAATAGAAAAGAAATCTTTGGAAAAGTTAAGAATGGAATATAATAGGTAACAATAGCTGAACAGTTGTTACTATTCACAGTTACCTAACAACTTGTCATCCTGAGCGACTGGGGATCTCATCTTTTGAAATTCTGAGATTCTTCAGGCTACGCCTTCAGAATGACGCAAACAGATGGTTCAGCTATTGTTAAAGAAGGAGGTTTTATGAAGAATAGGGGAAAATTTTTTACAATAGGTTTTATCATAGTATTATTTTTAGTTATAAACTTTTTCGGGACAACGGTAAAATTTGTTACAGACTTTTTGTGGTTTAAAGAAGTTGGATATACAGAAACATTTTTTACAAAATTAAAAGCTCAGGTTATTTTAGCTATACCTATTTTTATTGTTACGTGGGGCTTATTGTATATATTTTTAAGAAAATTAAAAAAGAAATATGACTTAGAAATTGAAGTTGTGGATGCAAACAGAAATAAAAAAATTAACCTGTGGATAAAATTAATTTCAGTTATCATGAGTTTATTGTTTACATTTAATATAGTTTCTACAATGTGGTTTGAAATATTACAGTTTTATAACGGCGAGAGCTTCCATAGTTTTGATCCTATATTTAATAATGATATAAGTTTTTATATATTCAAATTACCTTTGATTAATACAGTCATAGGTTACATAATCAATATTTTACTCCTATTAATTGCCGTAACTGTACTTTTTTACGGTTATTTGTCTATTAAAGACAGTATAAAAAATGTATCAAGTAAATTTGAAGAAATGAGATTTAATCCTCATCAATTTGATTTAAGCTCAGTATTAAATAAAAAATTTGCAGAAAAAATAATTAACCAATTATCTTTTATCGGCGTATTTGTTTTTATATTTTTAGGTATAAGAATTTTACTTAAAAGTTATGATTTACTATATTCACAGGTAGGAAGAGTTTTCGGCGCCGGATTTACGGATATAAATATCACATTGAACATTTACAGGATAGTAGGTATAGGTTGTTTCGTATCGGCGGTTACATTCTTTATGGGTGCAAGAAAAAGGAATCTCAAGAACGCATTGACAGTTCCTGCTGCATTGATAGCAATTTCAATAATAGGAACAGGCTTAGCCGGCTTAGTTGAAAATTTTGTTGTAGAACCTGACCAGCTTTCAAAAGAAACGAAATATATGGAATACAGCATTAAAAACACTCAAAATGCCTATGATTTACACGATGTAAAATTTATAGAATTCCCTGCAAATGATAATTTAACCATAGAAGATATAAACAATAACCAGGAGGTTATTGATAACATAAGAATTAACGACCAGGAGCCTTTAATTCAGGTTTACAATCAATTACAAGGAATACGACCGTACTATGTATTTAATGATGTAGACGTAGACAGGTATTATATAGACGGAGTTTATAAACAAGTTTTCTTATCGGCAAGAGAGCTCGACCAAAATCGATTGAATGAACAGGCAAGAACATGGGTTAATCAATATTTGAAATATACACACGGTTACGGTATAACAATGTCACAGGTTAACGAAGTCACTCCTCAAGGGCAACCGGAAATGCTGATTAAGAATATACCGCCGACTACTGATACAAATATTACGATTGACAGACCTGAAATATATTTTGGTGAAAGAGCAAGTGAATACATAATAGTAAATACAGATGAAAAAGAATTTGATTATCCATCGGGCTCAAACAATGTTGAAACATTGTACGAAGGAGATGCAGGCATTAATCTTTCTTTAGTTAACCGAATATTGTTCAGTATAAGAAAAGGAAGCTACAGAGTATTAATTTCAAATAATATTGATTCTGAAAGTAAAATATTGATGAACAGAAATATTATTCAAAGAGTTCAAGAAATAGCGCCCTTTATATACTATGATACCGATGCATACATAGTTATTAATCAAGAAGACGGTAAATTATATTGGATTATAGAAGGATTTACTGTCAGCGACAGGTATCCATATTCGCAACCGACAGATAAGCTCAATCAGGGCTGGAATGTAAATTATATTAGAAACTCAGTAAAGGTTGTAATAGATGCATATGACGGTTCAACTGACTTTTATATAGCAGATGAAACAGACCCGATTATAAGGACCTACAATAAAATATTTACGGATTTATTAAAGCCCATGAGCGAAATGCCGGAAGGATTAAGGAGTCACATCAGATATTCTCAAATATATTTTGATGTACAATCGGATATGTATAGATTATATCACATTGAAAATCCTACTGTTTTCTTTGGTAGAGAGGATTATTGGGATATTGCTAATGAAAAATATATGAATAACGGTGAAGAACCGGTTGGTTCAAGCTATGTAATGTTTAAGCTGCCGGATGAAGAAAATGTAGAGTTTTTGCTTACCACACAATACACACCACAAAATAAAGACAATATGATTTCGTTATTGGTGGCAAGAAATGACGGGGATAATTACGGTGAATTAGTATTGTATGAGTTCCCTAAAACAAAGACGATACCGGGTCCAAACATGATAGAAACAAAAATTGATCAGGATACTGTTATTTCATCACAGCTTACATTGTGGAGCCAGGTTGGGTCTACGGTTTTAAGGGGAAATACATTAGTTGTTCCGATAGAAGATTCATTACTTTATGTAGAGCCGATTTATTTAAAATCTGATACAGAAAGCAATTTCCCGGAAATGAAAATGGTTGTTGTTTCATTTGGTGATAAAATAGTAATGGAACCGACACTTGATATGGCAATAGAAAGAATTTTCGGAATAAGTACTCAGCCGGAAAAACCTGCACCGCCACAAGAAAATGAATATGATAACACAAATATTAACGAATTAATTAATCAGGCAAATGTTGCATTTAACAGGGCAAATGAAGCATCACAAAAAGGTGATTGGACTTCATACGGTGAAAATTTGAAAAAGTTAGAAAGCATATTAGAACAATTAAACTTATTGACAAATGGTACAAATATAAATACTGAAAATGACATCATAGAAGAAAGCAATGATGCACAGTAATTATCAAAGTAAATAGGAAGAGGGACATACTTCTTTTTATCAGAGTAAGTCTTTGAGGATCAGGAAGAATGTCCCCGTCAGAAAGGAGCGAGCTATGAAATTTACATTTAATCATTTTAACTTTAACGTATTAGATTTACAAAAAAGCTTAAAATTCTATCACGAAGCACTTGGATTAACAGAGGTCAGAAGAAAAGAAGCTGCGGATGGCAGCTATACATTGGTTTTCTTAGGAGACGGTGAAACTGATTTTATACTAGAGCTTACATATATGCGAGACAGAAACGAGCCATACGATTTGGGAGAACAAGAATATCATCTTGCTATGCAGACAGATAACTACGAAGAGGCTTATAAAAAACATCAGGAAATGGGCTGTATTGAATTTGTTAATGAATCAATGGGCATATATTTTATCGTGGACCCCGATGGATATTGGATAGAAATTATACGAAAAAAATAATGAAATATAAAGGCGACGGTTCTTTTATTTCCATTTAAAAAGAACCGTTTTTCTGATTAAAGCAAATCATTAATATTATTTTGCTTTAATTTTTATATAGAAAACGTATACATTATAACATTTGCGGAGGTTATGAGAATTGAAAAAAGAGTATTTGAATGTACTGGGTGATTTTATAGGAATATTTCAAAAATTAATGACAGCAGATTTTAATATTGCAATCAGTGATACAGAAAAAATAGTAGCTGCATTACCCGGCAAAACGATAGACCTTAACTTAAAAAAAGGAGAGATATTAAAGGACGGTTCTGTGGCATTAGAAGCTATTTACAGCGGAAAATCCGTTATACGGCAGGTTCCTCGCGAAGTATATGGAGTTCCTTACATGGGGCGTGCCATACCATTATTTGATGATAATGAAGTTATTGGTTGTATAATAGTTGCGGAATCATTGGATGCCAAAGAAAAATTAGTAAATATGGCTCAGAATTTATCAACTACAATAGAACAAATTACAGCAGCTATGGAAGAAAATGCTGCCGGCTTGGAAAAAGTGGCAGGTCTAAGTTATCAAATGGAACAAATTTCAGAGAATAACTTAGAATCAGTAAAAGAAACAGATAAAATTGTCGATACAGTTTATAATATTTCAAGACAATCAAAGCTTCTGGGGTTAAATGCTTCCATAGAAGCAGCACGTGCGGGCAACATCGGAAGAGGTTTTAATGTTGTGGCCGGCGAAATAAGTCAATTAGCAGAAAACAGTACTGTGTCAACAAAAAGAATTGCAGATATATTGGAAAAATTAAAATCTGATAATGAAAAGGTCAGTAAACAAAGTGAAGAATTATCTTCAGTTCTTAATGAAATAGCAGCTGCCACAGAAGAAGTAAGTGCTTCAATTCAATCTTTGACTGCTATGTCAGTGGATCTTGTGAACATGGCGGAAAATTTAATATAAAGGTAATAAAACTTAACAACCTGCAAGGAGCTGTCATGGAAATAAAATTAGAACGAATTGAAGATAATGATATGGTATATATTTATGAGTGGTTTAAAGACATTGAATTTTTAAAATTTTATGATTATATGCCTCCAATTCCTCAGTCAGCGGACGAAGTTAATAAAACATTCAGAGATTATAAAAAAAATGAAGAATCGGATGTTTTTGTAATTAAGCTTTTTGATAGCAATCAAATAATAGGAATTGCGGGTTTTGATGACATAGTTAAGGAAAATAAGGTTGCCACTCTTTTTATCGGTATAGGGAATAAAGATGTAAGGGGCAGGGGTTATGGCAAGGAAGCTTTAAATTTACTGCTTGAGTATGGATTTAATAAATTGGGTTTTCATAGAATACAGCTAAATGTACTGGAATTTAATATGGCCGCCATTTCTTTATATGAAAAGGCAGGGTTTAAAAGAGAAGGTACATACAGGGAGTTTGTATTGAGGGATGATAAAAGATATGATTTGTTGTTGTATGGTCTTTTGAAAAGCGAATGGAAGAAAAGATGAGAAAAAGACCCGGAAGGGTCTTTTTAAGCTATGTGGCTGTCGAGCATTCTTGTGAAAGAATTTAACGGTTTTACGCCGATTTCCTTTGCTTCAATTTTACCGTTTTTGTATAGGATAACGGTTGGTATACTTTGGATGCCGTATCTGATTGAAAGCTCCTGTTGTTGGTCAACGTCGACCTTAGCAACGGTTATTTTTCCGTCATATTGATCTGCTAATTTTTCTATAACAGGTGCTATCATTCTGCATGGTGCGCACCATGTAGCCCAGAAGTCTACCAATACATATTTTTCTGTGGATAACAAGTCATCAAATTCCTTTGCACTGTTTACATATTTTATTTTTTCTGACATAATAATTCTCCTTTATGAATTTAATATTTATTTTATTGTACTTACATCTATTTGAATGGCTGCATGCTGTGCAGCTATCAGACCTTCACTGACAGCTTTTGATAACTGAAGCGGTTTGCCCGTTATATCTCCGGCTGCATAAACTCCTTCAATATTTGTTTCCATGTTTTTATTTACTTTGATAAAGCTCGTTTCTGTTTCCAGGCCGTCTATTAATGCCGTTGGAGCTACCGCATCCCGAAGTAAAAAAACTGCGTCTGCCTGTAAATTTTCTCCGTTTATAATAACGGCTTCTACTGAATAATCCCCCAATATTTCTGAAATTGTTCCGTTTATATATTTAATATTTTCACTTAAATGCTCTGAACGTGTCTTCTTTGAAACAAAGGTTATGTTGACACCAATGCTGTTCAAATAATTAGCTTCTTCCAATGCATCGTTTGATTGATCCCAAACTACTGCATTCTTATTTCTGTAAAGCATTCCATCGCATGTTGCGCAATAGCTTACACCGCTTCCTAATAATCTTCCTTCTCCGGGAAGTTCTTTTACCTTCGAAACACCCATAGCAAGAATTACTTTTTTTGCTTCTGATATTTCACCGTTTATGTTAGTCATGAAGCTTTCACCCATGGGAAGGATATTAACTACTTTTCCTTCTTCTATTTTTATATTCATAGCTTCTGCATGTTCTTTGAATTTATCCATAAGCTCTTTACCGCTTATATTGTAGAAACCTAAGTGATTATCTACTCTTTCGGCTTTAGATAGGTAATTTTCTTTGTTAGAAAAAATTCGGACTGTTTTTCCTCTATTTACTGCATTGACCGCAGCAGATAAGCCGGCCGGTCCAGCACCGACTATTATGATATCTGTTATATTTCCCATATTAACCTCACTCATTTGGTTCAATTACTTCAAGTTCATCACTGTCAATATATATGTTGCATTCAGGGCAATGGTATTTTAATTCCACTGTGTGATGACATTTATTATGGACTAATTTTTTATGACATTTATTTAAATGCTTTTCGCCCCACAGTACCAAGCTGTTGAATACATCCACCAAATCCATTCCCTTTTCTGTTAAAGAATATTTGTATCTTGGAGGGTGGTCCTGATATAGCTCCTTATATATTAATTCATCATGTTCTAACATTTTTAAACGATCAGACAATAAATTTGTCGGTATTCCTTCTAAGCCATCAAGTATTTCCTTATAAGTTTCACGTCCTATCAGCAGTTGGTGCAGGATTAGCAATGACCACTTGTCACCGATAATATTTAAAGTTTGCGCTATGTTGCATTGTATGTTGTATTGTGGTTTTCTCACATTTTCACTCCCTCTTCCCCTGACGGGGACATTTCTTCTATCCTAAAGACTGACCCTGACAAAAAGAGATGTGTGCCTCTTATTCTAAAAAGCAAAATATCTGCTTATTGTAGTAAAAGTTCCGGTATAGGTCATAATACCTATTATAATTAAGATAATTCCTCCTGCTTTAATTGTATATTTAACCAAGTTTCTTTTTTCTCTGAAAAAATTAAGTGCTTCAGTAGTGAATAAACCTAATATTATAAAAGGTATTATAAATCCAAGAGTATAAACTAATACTAAAGCATTTCCTGAAAGAACATTTTCAGCATTCGATGCCAATATTAAAACTGAGGATAATGCAGGACCTACGCATGGTGTCCAAGCAAAGCTGAAAGTAAATCCCATTACAAATGCAATTATCGGGTTCATTTTTACAGCTGTTAAATCAAGGTGAAATCTTTTTTCCATTTTTAAAAAATTTAATTTAATTATGTTTAATTGTATCAGACCCATAATAATTATTATTATGCCGCCAATCTTGCTGAACAATTCTTTATTTTGATTAAAAAACGTACCTAATGCGGAGAATGAAAGACCAAGCAGGAAAAATACGCTTGAAATTCCGCCTATAAAAAACAATGTATTCAATAAAACTATTTTTCTGTTGTAAAGTACGGTGCCGTCACTGTTTATTATCTTTCCGTTACCTGCTAAATAGCTGATATATACAGGGATGAGCGGAAGAACACACGGTGAAAAAAAAGATAAAAATCCCTCAATAAAAATCAATAAAATAGTATTACCCCCAATCTTTTTATTTTACTATAGCATAGTTACTTTAGTTTGTCAAGCGACTTTATAAAATAAATTTATAAATGTGTTGAAATATATTTTTTATGATGATACTATAATAATAGCAGTTATTAATACAGGCAATATTTTATATGCATGGGAGATGATTTACATTATTAGTTTTAAAAAGCTTACAATTGAAGATAAAGAAATTATAGAAAGATATATAGATAAAGAAAATTTAGAATCTTATGAATATTTGTTTTCATCACTATATATGTGGAGAAAGCTTAACAATGTAAAATATGCAATATTTGATGATACATTGATTATAGAAAAAAATGAAGAGGGGAAAGAAACATTCTATGCGCAACCCTTTGGATACAATAAAGAAAAGTTGACAGAGCTTGTTGATATCCTAAAGACAAGAAATCAAAATTATACTGACAGGGAGTACTTGTTCGGTGATGTTGATGAAGAATTTTTAAATGACTTAAAAAAATACACTGATTATAAAATTGAAGCGGTTGAAGATGTTGATGATTTCGAATATGTTTATAGTATTAATGATTTGATAGAATTAAGGGGTAAAAAATATCACGGTAAAAAAAATCATTTCAATTCATTCAATAAATCTTACAGCTATGAAATAAAAACCTTGGATAATGAAAAAGTAATAAAGGATTGTTTAACTCTCTTACATAAGTGGCACGATGAGGTTGCTGTAACTGTAGATAAAGAAATGCTGATGGAAATAGATGCAATTAAGGATTTGTGCGGTGAGCTTCATTATTTTGACCTTAAATCCATTGCAGTTTATGTTGATGGGAATTTAGCGGGCTTTGCCGTTGGAGAAAAAGTTAATGATAAGATGGCAGTCATCCATGTTGAGCGAGGAGAAATTGCGTATAAAGGGATATATGCCTTTTTGAACAGAATATTTTTGATGGAAAGCTTCTCTGATACCGAATTTGTAAACAGGCAGGAGGATACGGGTAATGACGGGTTGAGAAAAGCCAAACAATCATATCATCCTGTTAAAATGGTGAAAAAATATTTAGTTAAGGTTATTTAGCATGAGTTGAAAACACTTTTTTCAATTCTTGATTTTGACTAATAGAAAAAAAATGAAGCTAAAACTTTACAAAATAAAACTATTGACTACCGAATTTATTTAATATAAACTTAATATTAAGAATAAACTTGCTTTTTAAATATATAATGAGGAGGTAATTTCTATTTGAATAATCTGATTGAAAAAATTAAAGAATCACTTTCATCAGTGCTCCCGATAACTATCATAGTTGTTATTTTACACTTTGTATTAACGCCTATGCCAACGGGTCTGTTTATGCTTTTTTTAACAGGAGCAATATTATTAATAGTAGGTATGGGTCTGTTTACGCTTGGTGCGGATATATCAATGATGCCGATGGGAGAAAGAATTGGTGCAGAGCTTACAAAATCACGTAAATTGATGGCATTAATCATAATAAGTTTTTTAATGGGGTTTATGATTACCGTAGCAGAACCGGATTTACAGGTTTTAGCCGGTCAGGTTCCTTCAATTGCCGATAATGTAATTATCGGAGCTGTTGCGTTTGGTGTAGGTATATTTTTGGTAATTTCCTTATTGCGTATAGTTTTTCAAATAAAGCTTTCATATGTATTATTAGTATTTTATGCAATTATTTTTGTATTAGCGTATTTTACACCAAATGATTTTGTTCCGGTTGCCTTTGATTCAGGTGGTGTTACAACCGGTCCTATAACGGTTCCCTTTATTATGGCTTTAGGTCTCGGTGTTGCTGCCGTCAGAGGAGGAAAGAGCGCTCATGATGACAGTTTTGGATTGGTGGCACTTTGCTCTGTAGGACCGGTTTTATCCGTGTTGGTCCTCGGATTATTTTACAATACATCCGGAAGCTATGAAGAAGTTGTAATAGCTGAGGTAAGTAACTTCAGGGACATTATAAATATTTATATGCATGAATTTCCCCACTTTTTTAAAGAAGTTGCTTTGGCTTTATCACCAATAGTTATTGCATTTATTATTTTTCAGTTTATTTTCCTGAAACTTCCAAAAACTCATTTGATAAAGCTATCGGTGGGAATAATATACACTTTTTTAGGATTGGTAGTATTTTTAACCGGTGTTAATGTCGGATTCCTTCCTGCCGGGAACTATATAGGTCATGCATTGGCAGGATTGGATTACAATTGGATGTTGATACCTATAGGAATGGTAATGGGATTTTTCATAGTAGCTGCCGAGCCGGCAGTCCACGTATTAAATAAACAGGTTGAGGAAGTAACAGGTGGTGCGATTTCTAAAAGGGCAATGCTGATATCTCTTTCATTGGGTGTAGCAGTATCAATAGGAATTGCTATGATTAGGATTCTTACAGGAATAAGCATTTGGTACTTTATAGTACCCGGTTATGCTATTGCATTATTATTGATGTTTTACGTACCCCAGATATTTACTGGTATTGCTTTTGACTCAGGAGGTGTGGCTTCGGGTCCTATGACGGCAACCTTTATGCTTCCCTTTGCAATGGGTGCTGCAGATGCAGTGGGTGGAAATATACTGACTGATGCTTTTGGCCTGGTAGCGATGGTAGCAATGACGCCGTTAATTACGATTCAAATTCTCGGAGTTGTTTATAAATTAAAAGTGGGTAAATTTGAAAAGGTTGAAGAAAATATAACTGAAGATGAAAGTAATGAAATTATAGATTTTGAAGGAGGTGAGCAATAATGAATAACATAAGCTTACCTAAAAATATAAAATTGTTTATCACTATAGTTAACAGAGGTAATGGTGAAAAGATTACTGAGATGCTGCGAGAAAATGAAATTATGTTTAACATAATTGCTTTAGGAAAAGGCACAGCAAAATCAGAAATATTAAATTATCTCGGATTAGGCCAAACAGATAAGGATATAATCCTAAGTGTTGTCAGTGAAGAAAAAGTTCCGATAATTATAAACAATTTAAGAGAGCAATTTAATTTAAAAGAACCCGGTAACGGTATTGCCTTTTCTATACCTATAAGCAGCGTTGACAGTGCCGTAGCGTTAGAGCTTATAAGCAGTATAATTAATAATGATAAGGAGTGAGATAATGGTAGATATAAAAGATGAGTATCAAGAATTTGATTTAATAATTACAATAGTAAATCGTGGCTTCGATGACGTAGTAATGGATGCTGCAAGAAGTGCGGGAGCTACCGGAGGAACAGTTCTTAATGCAAGAGGAGCCGGAGTACATGAAGCTGAAAAGTTTTTCGGGATATCTATTCAGCCGGAGAAGGATTTAATTTTAATACTTGCAAAGCGTGAAGATAAAAAACAAATTATGCACGCAATCAGAAATGAAGTCGGTTTAAACAAGGAAGGCAGAGGATTATCATTTTCCATGCCTGTAGAAGATGTGTGCGGTATTGTTCACATGAATTTGGATTTTAAAAATAAATAAAAATATATTGTCATTCTGTAAACAGGGAAATTACCCATGATTTCAAGGTGGAAATTTCTCTTTTTCAGGGTGATTTTTTTTATTAAAATTAAGTTTCATTAAAGAAATTAATGATAATATAAAAATAAGGTGGAAGAATAAGTAAATATAACATATATAAATCATTGTAGGAGGAATATAAAATGGATTATAATGACAAAAATCAATTTAATGAAAACTATAATTTTAATAGTGGGTCGCATAATGATTTTAATGATGACCAACATAGGAATGTAAATTTTGTAATGCGTGATTATGAAGTTGAGCCGATTAAAAAAAGAGGCAGGAAAAAAACATTTTTCGGATATGTGGCAGTTGCATTGATTGCAGCTATCATCGGTGGTTTATCAAGCGGGTATTTTGTATACAGTCAATTAAATGTTAATCAAAGCGGTGCAGAGAAACCTATTATGGCTCAGGATGTTAATATAAATTTGACGGATGATGTTTATTTTGCAGTTGCTGTAGCAGAAAAATCACAAAAAACAGTAGTTGGAATAACTACTCAGACAACCAAGCAAGTCAATACTTGGTTTGGACCTCAGACACAAAGATCTCAAAGCATGGGTTCAGGCTTTATTGTAGATTCTAACGGGTATATTGTAACCAATTCGCATGTTATTGAAGATGGAAAATATGAGAAAATAACCGTTTCATTGATTGATGGTTCAATAGAGGTTGGCGAAGTATTGTGGTATGATAAATCCCTTGATTTGGCAGTGGTAAAAATAAACAGAACCAATTTACCTGTTGTGGAATTAGGAGATTCCGATACATTGATGGTGGGTGAGCCGGTTGTCGCAATAGGAAATCCAATGACACTGGATCTTGAAAGAACAGTTACTCAAGGTATAATAAGCGGATTAAACAGAGCGATAATATTTGATAACGGAACAGTTATAGAGCCGTTACTTCAAACAGATGCGTCTATAAACGAGGGAAACAGCGGCGGTCCCTTGTTTAATGCCAAGGGTCAGGTAATCGGAATAAATACTGCAAAAATAAAAACTGCAGAGGGCTTAGGATTTTCTATTCCGATAAATACAGCAAAACCAATAATAGACCGTATAATAAAAGAAGGTAAATTAACTACTGTCTACGTAGGTATATCGGGTGTTGAGGTTGAAACCTATGAAACAGCATTGGGAATAGAAGTTCAAGCTGAATATGGTGTTGTTATAGCAGAAGTAATAAAGGATTCTCCTGCTGCAATATCCGGCTTGCAGGTAGGTGATGTAATAATTGCAATAGACGGAAGTAAAATAACAAGCATGCAGGAATTGAAAATAAAATTGTATGAATATAAAGACGGTGATAATGCTGAAATTACATTTTTAAGAAATGGCAATGAGCAAAAGGCTTCATTGACACTTAAAACAAAACCAGCAAATTTATAAATCCTCTGAAATTAAAAAAGATAAGCAGACAGCCCAAATTAAAAATTTGGGCTGTCTGTTTTTATCTATTCATCTAAACCAAAGCGTTTTAAATTTGGAGAAATTATCAATTTTGCTTCTGTTGCGGCAATTACATCCTCTACTGTTGCTTCAGGTCCTAATTCTTCAAGAACTAAACCTTTATCAGTAATTCTCATCAGTGCCATTTCTGTAACAATTATGTTTACTTGTTCCTTTGCAGTTAAGGGAAGTGTACATTGTTTTAAAATTTTTGGTTTACCTTTTTGAGTATGAACCATTGCAATTATTACAGTGTTTGCTCCAACTACCAGATCCATCGCTCCGCCCATTCCCGGAACCATCTTTCCCGGTATTTTCCAGTTGGCAAGATTACCCTTTTCATCAACTTCCATCGCTCCCAAAACCGTAGCATCGACATGACCGCCTCTGATTATTCCAAAGGATGTAGCGCTGTCAAAGAACATACCTCCTGGTACTATTGATGAAGGTATACCTCCGGCATTTACTAATTCACAATCTTCTTTTCCCTGTTCCGGTGCAGGACCCAAACCTAAAAATCCGTTTTCTGATTGAAAAGTAATATCCATTCCCTCAGGTATGTAATTTGCAACCATTGTAGGAAGTCCTATTCCTAAATTTACAACGTCACCGTCGTGCAATAACTGAGCTACTCTTTTTGCTATTACTGCTTTTTCGTTCATTATTTGCCACCTCCAACTATGTAGTCTACAAATATTCCCGAGCACATAACATGCTCCGGATCGATTTCTCCAACTTCAACGATTTTGTCTGCTTCAACTATTACCAAGTCAGCTGCTGTAGCCATGATAGGGTTAAAGTTTTTAGTTGTTTTATTAAAGACCATATTACCCTTTTTATCAACAACAGAAGCTTTTAAAATTGCGACATCGGCTCTCAACGGCGTTTCAAATATATATTCTTTGCCATTAATAATCTTTTTCTCTTTTCCTTCCTCAGCTTCAGTACCGATTCCCGTAGGTGTGTAGAATCCACCAAGACCGTTGCCTCCACATCTGATTTTTTCTGCTAATGTACCTTGAGGTGTTAAGCAAACTTCCGTAGTTCCCGAATTCATTTGATTTGCAGTCTCAGGGTTTGTACCAACATGAGAAGCAATTATTTTCTTAAATTGTTTGCTCACTACCATTTTTCCGACGCCCTTATCCGGAAACCCGGTGTCATTGCAGATAAGGGTTAAATTTTTAACATTGCTTGCAACAAGTGCATCAATCAGGCTTTCCGGAGAGCCATTAGCCAAGAAGCCACCAACCATAATAGTCATGTTATCTTGTACTTTTTCAATAGCTTCATTGATAGAAATAATTTTGTTAATCATAAATTTTTTGCCTCCTAATTAATTATTATACATTTAATATCATTGTTATAATTTTGACAAATAAAATTAAAAAATATATATGATATCTTCTGAGTAGCAAAAGATATCATCATTTAAAACCTGAGATTCATACGGTATCATTCACAAAAATATTTACTCTCTTTTGTCGTATATTTTTGGAATTCGTTGCGAAAGACCTATCGCTATTTTTTAGAAAAAACACTCTAAAAAATAAGGTTAGAACTTCTTTCGCTTGCGCTCGGAATGACATTATGCTTGAAATTGTCATTCTGAGCGTAGCGAAGAATCTCATCTGAATAATCTTATTTTCTCTCTACTAAAAGCGCTGTTCCCATTCCTCCGCCTATACATAATGTAGCGAGACCCTTTTTAGCATCTCTTTTTGCCATCTCATATATAAGTGAAATTAATATTCTTGCACCGGATGCTCCTATAGGATGTCCGAGAGCTATGGCACCGCCGTTTACGTTTGTTATTTCTTCCTTCAGACCAAGATCTTTAATAACTGCCGCTGCTTGAGCCGCAAATGCTTCGTTAGCTTCAATTAAATCTAAATCTTCTACAGTCCATCCTGCATTAGCCAAAGCCTTTTTAGTAGCAGGTACAGGTCCGATACCCATTATTTTCGGATCAACTCCCGCTGAACCGTATCCAGCTATTTCACATATATATTCCAGACCAAGCTCTTCTGCCTTATCCTTGCTCATTATGATTAAAGCCGCTGCTCCGTCATTTATTCCGGATGCATTACCTGCGGTAACTGTTCCGTCTTTTTTAAATGCAGGTTTTAATTTAGCCATCTTTTCCATTGTAGTTCCGTGCTTTGGATATTCATCCATATCAACGATGATTGGATCACCTTTTCTTTGAGGAATTTCTACAGGAACTATTTCTTCTTTGAATTTTCCGATTTTTTGAGCTTCTTCTGCTCTGTTTTGACTTTGAACAGCTATTTTGTCCTGGTCTTCTCTCGTAAGTCCCCATTGCTCAACGATATTTTCAGCAGTAATTCCCATATGGTATTGATTGTAAACATCTGTTAATCCATCATAAACCATGTAGTCAACTATTTTTCCATCGCCCATTCTATGTCCCCATCTTGCTTTTGGCAATAAATATGGAGCATTTGTCATACTTTCTGTTCCGCCGCACAAAATTATGTCACATTGTCCGCTTTCAACAAATTGTGCTGCCATGCTGACTGCTCTTAAACCTGAGCCGCAAACCATGTTGATTGTCATTGCCGGTGCTTCTACCGGTATACCGGCTCCAAGCGTAACCTGTCTTGCTACATTTTGTCCCAATCCTGCACCTAATACATTGCCAAAATAAACCTCTTCTACCTGTGCAGGTTCAATCTTTGCTCTTTTGATAGCTTCTTTTGCTGCTATTACGCCTAAATCAACAGCTGATAATGATGCAAAAGCACCACCAAATGCGCCAATCGGCGTTCTTGCTGCTGAAACGATAACTGCTTTTTTCATGTTCTTCCTCCTAAATTTTATTTACATAATAAGATGCAATAATCATGCCAAATATATTGTAAAAGTATTAATTGCTAAATGATATTATGCTTAAAGTGTAAATATTCATATATAGTGTATACAATTTAATTTTAACATAAAACACATTAAATTTCAATAAAACATTCTTACATCTAATACAATGTATTAATTCCATATTATTGGACAAACTAAAACTAATTCGTATAAATTTAGTTCCCTTGGAGCGAATTAGTAATACTGTTTTCCGCTGTTGAGGACAAATATCTGTCCGCACTTTCAAATAAGAACAGTATAAAAATTATTAGTATAAATAGAGGTTTTTTGCAAATATTACTACTAAAGAGGAAGGGGGACACACCTCTTTTCATGGGATAGTCTTTGTGGGATAAGAGAAATGTTCCTATCAATAGAAAGGTAGATATTATGTCTTTAATTAATCATATAAAACCAATTTTAAACAGCGATGTTATAATTATTTTTTTAATAATAAGCTATATATTGATTTTTAGAACCAGCAAGGGACTTAAACGGAAAAACTTTCACAGAGATTACAAAATTGTCAGGTTTACGGGAATTATTTACGGATTGATTGCCATAGCTGCTATTGTAACTAAGAATATTTAATTGGACTAAAAATATTTAGGAGATATCATGAGTATTTATCAGAATTTAACTAATATTAATGTGGATATTGACTTAAAAAAGAATGAAACCATTCTAAAGGAAGTATTCAAGGATGCTAATGACATAATTTTTCGCAATATGAAGGTAGGACAACATAAAAAGCTAAATATACTGATTTTTTATGTTGATGGTATGACTACCAAGGATTCTATAAGTGAGTATGCAATTCAGACTTTAATGGAGTCCATTAATTTAGAAAGCTTAAAAAAGGACGGCGGAAAAGAATTACAAAATGAAATTTTGAATTCAAATATTGCCATAACTGAATTAGGCACTGTGCAAACATTGCAGGAATGTGTGGACAAAGCCCTGTCCGGAGAAACAATTTTGTTTATAGAAACTTGTTCAAAGGCAATATGGCTTTCATCAAGAGGCTGGCAAATAAGAGGAATTCAGGAGCCGGCTGCAGAAACCCTTATCAGGGGTGCAAGAGACGGCTTTATTGAAACGATGAAGGTAAATATAACCCTTATCAGAAGAAGAATCAGAGATCCGAAATTAAAAGTAAAATATTTGCAGGTCGGCAGTAGATCCAAGACCGATATAACATTATTGTACATAGAGGATATTGTAAATAAAACCGTATTGGATGAAGTTGAAAAAAGAATAAATAGTATTGATATAGAAGCAGTTTTAGAGAGCTCCTACATAGAGGAATTAATAGAGGATGATACATACTCACCATTTCCTCAGGTTGAAAATACTGAAAGACCTGATGCTGCAGCTTCTGCCTTGCTTGAAGGCAGGGTTGTAATTGCGGTTGATAATACTCCTACTGTACTGATGGCACCTGCAACCTTTATATCTTTTATGCAGTCATCGGAGGATTATTATGAAAGATGGATGCTGTCATGTCTGATAAGAATGATAAGATACATAGCTCTGCCTATAGTTATGCTGTTGCCTGCATTATACGTGGCTGTGGTACAATTTCATCCGAATATGCTTCCTACACAGCTTGCATTGTATGTAGCTGCTTCAAGAGCTAATGTACCATTTCCTCCGTATTTTGAAGCATTGCTTATGGAACTGGTAATGGAGCTCGTGAGAGAGGCATCCATAAGAATTACAACTCCTGTGGGTTCAACAATAGGCTTGGTAAGTGGTTTGGTTATTGGTTCAGCATCAGTCGAAGCCGGATTAATAACGCCTATTGCCGTAATAATAGTTGCATTGACCGGCTTGGCTTCCTTTGCAATACCAAGCTACAATTTCAGTACATCGCTGAGGATGATCAGGTTTGGTTTTATTGTAATTGCTTCGATTTTCGGATTGTTTGGTATTTCGATCGGTCTATGTGTACTGATTATACATCTGTGTACATTGAAAAGCTTCGGAGTACCTTACTTGACACCTATGACTCATTTTATTGAAAGAAGAAGCGATTTAAAGGATACGGTTATCAGACCTAAAATTTACAATTTAGTCAGAAAGCCTGCGTATTTGCAGGTTGAAAAGGAGAAGGGCAAATAAATGTTTAATCAGGATATTACTCCATATCAAAATTTATCAATTTTAATACTAGTGTCATTTGCATTTCAATCAATACTTATGCCTCTCTTGCTCTCAGAAATAGACGGACCGGTTGGATGGATGACGATAATAATTGCTGCTGTCGTATTATATTTTTCATTAAGACCAATTAATAAATTACTGCTTAAATATAAAGATGATTCTTTTTTAAGTATATCGAATAAAATATTTCCTAAGCTTATATCGAGGGCAATCGGAATTTATTACATAATTATGTTTTTAATTGCAAACAGTATATTGATGAAGGATTTTGCCGAGCAAATAAAACTGATGATGCTGTTTAGAACCCCTTTAGGTTCAATAATTATTGTAATATTACTGACGGCAAGCTATGCAACTAAAAAAGGAATAAAAACAATTGCAAACATTAGTGCCATAACGATTTTAATTGCTTTTATACCATATATTTTTATTATGATATTTTCAACGTATTATGCTGATTATTCAAATGTTTTCCCCATATATCCGGCTGATGTGGAAGGGGTTTTAAAATCAGTACCGGGAGCAATACTCGGATTTTTTGGCTTTACAATACTGTTGTTTTCAAATAGTAAGGTAACTGTCCAGGAAAACAACAGGTCAATCAATAAAAAATTTATTTTATTCAGTACTGTTTTGTATGTTGCTTGCTATCTGATGATAATTGTTAAGTTCGGCATAAAGGAATCAGTACACCTGGTATGGCCGTTCATTTCCGTTATGAAATATGTAAATATACCCGGATTTTTCTTTGAAAGCACTGAAATTGTAGGATTATGTTTTCAAATTATAGTTACATTTTCCTGCATATGCATTATTGCATATTTTACGAATATAGCAATGCAGGAAACATTTAAAACAAGAGAAGACGGATTTTTTATTTATATGCAGATACCGATTTTATATTTTATGGCAGCAGTTCTGCCTGGAATGTACATGATGTTTCCTTATATACAATGGCCGATAATCATCCTCAGTGGTCTAAATTTATTTATTCCGTTAATAGCAGTTTTAGTTGATGCAAAATTTAAAAAAGTAAAAAATAATTGATAATAATATACGGTTTGTGTCATTGCTATGAATAAACCAATAACGTACATTCCTTGTCATTCTGAGCGTAAGTAAAGAATCTCAGATTTTCAAATGCTTAGATCCTTCGAGCTTAAGCGCTCAGGAAGACAAATACATGTTTATTCTTAAATCATCATAGAGGTACAAATGAAAAGTATAAAAATTTTGTTCATAATAATCATAACATCAATAGTGCTGACAGGATGCTGGGACAGCGTTGAAATAAATAAAAGAGAATACATATTTGCGGTTGGAATTGATAAAAATGCAAAAAACCTGACTTTTACATCAGAGATCCCGAAAATAAACGAGGGCAGTGAAGAGCAAAGGTTGGTATATACGAAGGATTGCATTAACTTTGCCGACTTTTATGCAACAAGCTATCTTCATTCTGAAAAGGTGATTTCTGACAGGCTGATGCAGGTAATCGTACTTGGTGAGGATTTAGCGAGAGATTCAGAAGCAGTTAAAAGAATCTTTGATGAAATTCAGCGTTCACCTCAGATGAACAGGAGGGTTAAGATTTGTATAGCAAAGGGAAAGGCGCAGGATATCATTAATACCGAAATACCTCACAATCCAATTGTGGGACGCTTTCTAAGCGAAATGCTCATTAAGCTGAAGAGAGAAAGTTATCAGGATATCTATACCTTTGATGAAGCAATTCTGGATCTTGGCAAGACGGGGAATGCAATGATACCTGTTGCCGAAATTAATGATAAAAGCTTAAAGGTTGAAAGAGCAGGGGTTTTTAAAGAGTATGAGCTAATAGGTTTTTTAGAACCGGAAGAAGTATCTTCAATCATGGTCTTATTGAATCCAAGCAAAGCTACAATCAGAAATGTTAATATTACAGTCGAAGATACAAATGTTTCATTAGGTGCAGTGGATATAACGATGACAAAAAAGATGGATTTAAGCAATGATAAACTGAAGGTTGACTACTACGTTACGTTGTACAGCTACATAGATTCATTTATCATAGGAAGTAATAAGCTTGAGGATCAGAGCTATTTAAACAAAATTAAGGAAGAAGCTATAAAAAATATTTTAATGGTTTCAGAAAAAACCTTAGATAAACTGCAAAATTCTTATAGAGCAGATTTATTAAAAATCAAAGAGGATTTATATAAGTACCACAAGCAGGATTATGAAAAAATTGCCGACAAATATGACGAGATATTTGAAGCGGCAGATATAAACATACATTTAGATATGGTTATTAAAAGTACCGGCTTAGTAAAGTAAGTTAGAGGAAAAGGGACACATCTCTTTATGTCAGGGAAAGTCTCTGGGGATAGGAGAAATGTCCCTAATTTAAGAAGGAGGACAAATGAATTATAATAAAAAAATAATAATTGCAGCTATATTTGTGATTATTTCAGTAACAATTGCATACACGGTCGAAGCGTATACAGGTATGGCAAGAATAAATGATAAGGTTATAAGGCTGCATGTAGTTGCAAATTCGGACACGGTTTATGATCAACAGCTTAAATACAAAGTCAGAAATAAAATAGTAAATAAGTTCAACAATGAATTTGAAAATATTTCTTCCAAAGATGAGAGTGAAGATGTGATTATCACAAAAATAAATGATATCAGGCTTGAAGCAGAAAAAATTATCAACGATGAGGGATATGATTACGAAGTCAATGTATATTACGGTAATTTCAAATTTCCCCGAAAAATATACGAAGATATAGTTCTGCCCGAAGGTTATTACGATGCGGTTAGAATTGAAATTGGTAACGCAGAGGGCAATAACTGGTGGTGTGTAATGTTTCCGCCTCTATGTTTTGTTGATTTCGGAAAGGATAAGAAAGCGGAGCCGTTATTTGACATAGAAACAGAAAGAAAGCTCCAGGAGGTTTTGACGGCTGAAGAGATAGAAGCAATCAGAACAAAAAGAGGATTAGAGGATATAAAATTAAAATCAAAGCTGTTTGAATTTATAGAAAAAGGCATGGTTGAAAACACAGGAATTTATTCAACAGATAAAACCAGAACATACGCAGAAGCTACAGATAAGTAGTGACCCAAAGACGCAGAGGGGACGGACCTTTTTGGGTTGATATTTATCAACCCAAAAAGGTCCGTCCCCTCTGCGTCTTTCTGCACAAAAAGGTCCGTCCCCTCTGCGTCTTTCTGCATTGTTACGAAGGTATATCTAATTTTTTTATTTTATATTGCAGTGTTTGCCTCGGTACGTTAATCAGCTTCGCTGCTTTGGATATATTGTAGCTTGTCTGCTCCAGTGCAGATAAAATAATATCCCTTTCAACTCTTTCAATTGCCTGACTTAAAGGCTGTATTGTGCTTGAATCATGAGTGTAACTGTTATCTGACTGATAATTTTTAAACTGGAACGGAAGATGTTCTTCTCTGATAATTTCACCGTCATACAATGAAATGGCACTTTCAATGGCATGCTCCAATTCTCTTACGTTTCCGGGCCAGCTGTAATCTAGAAATATATCCAGTACTTCTTTAGAAATTCCATTAAAAAATTTATTGCATTTTTCATTGTATTTTTGTATAAAATGGTCAGCTAAGCTAGGTATATCCTCTTTTCGTTTGGACAATTCAGGTATAACCAAGGTTATAACATTTAATCTGAAGAACAAGTCCTGCCTAAGCTGCTTAGTTTCAATTACTTTGTTAATATCGGTATTTATGGCAGATATAATCCTTACATCCACATCTATGGTGTTGCTTGAACCTACCCTTCGAACTCTTCCGTCCTGTATAACTCGGAGCAGCTTTGTCTGCAGCTCTAAGGGCATGGAGTTAATTTCATCTAAAAACAATGTTCCACCGTTTGCAAGCTCAAACAATCCGGGTCTGTTTTCGGCTCCCGTGAAGCTTCCTTTTACAGAACCGAACAAAATACTCTCCAATAGGTTGGGCGGAAGTGCGGCACAGTTTTGAGCTATGAACGGCTTGTACTTTCTGTTGCCGGAATTATGAATTGACTGTACAAAAAGCTCCTTACCTGTACCTGTGCTTCCGGCAACCATAACGGGTGAATCTGAAATCGCAGCTTTTAACCCCAATGCTTTAAGCTTTTGTATTTCTTTATTGTGACCTATTATGTCTAAGAAGGTATATTTTGCAGACGGCTTAGAGAGCTTACCGTGATTTTCATTTTTTTCATATAATTCATTTTGTAACGAAACAATTTTTTCCGACAACTCTCTTACTTTAGTAATATTTCTTGATACCTCCAGAGCTCCTACAACTTTATTGTTATAACAGATTGGAATTGTTGAGTTTAAGGTAGATATTTTGTCACCCTTGTAATTTATAAAATTTTGCTCAACATTATAAATAGGTCTACCTGTTCGTAAAACCCTTAACAAAGTACTTGTCTCAAAAGTCAGCGATGGATAAACCTCCAGTATATGTCTGCCAATGGCTTTATCCACATCAATTTCATCCAGATGCTTAGCTGAAATATTATAATAAACTATTTTGCCACTTGCATCAACTATGTGAATTCCATCATTTATAATATCTATAGCCTGTATTAAAGCATCAAAATATTTTATTTCCATAAGTTCTCCTTTTTGGTGCCTAATATTAGGCACATCATGCCGAAAAACCAGCAATAATGTTCGTGTTTATATAAAACAACAAAAAGTTTGTTTAATTAATATCAATAACTATTTTATTTATGGTTTCTTCTGCTCCGCCAAAAATAATTTTATACTCAATATATACAGAACCGTTTCCAAATTCATTAAGGAAATAATCATATATAATAGTTTTGAAACTGATATCAAAATTTCCATAGGGTGTTGTATACATGTTGGCGGAGCTTTTATTCTTTTCGAACTCCATTTTAGTGGAGAATGTACCCATTTTTATCATAATTAATTTATCTTTATAAATTTTTAATCTTGTTTTGTTTCCTTCACTTTCCGTAATTTCGCTTTCATCATAATCTAAGATGAAGCAATCCCCGGTGAATTCTCTGGTCGCTTCAGTTAATAGTTCTACTTTATCTTCATTTCCTGCTTCATCAAGTATTTGTGTAGTTGTGATTTTTACTTTTGTTTTATTCAATATTCATCCCCCTGTTAAAGTTTATCTATTGCAATTTCATATAGATTGTCAATTTCTTTTTTTAAGAAATTGCCTCCGATTCTTCTTAAGCGTTCAGGTGCATCACTTGCATAGTATTCGTATCTGGCTTTGCCGAAATGTTCATTGAGCATATTGTTTTCTTCTAATAGCTTCTTTAAATCTCTTGATGTTTCAAAGGCGGGATTTACCAATTTTACATTCTGACCGACAACTTTTCTTATGGTATATCGAAGTATCGGATAATGGGTACATCCTAATACTAAAGTATCCACCTCATGTTCAATTAATTCATCTAAATATTTTTCCGCAGTCAATTCTGCAATATTTGAATATTCCCATCCTTCTTCCACAATCGGTACGAAAAGAGGGCACGGAATACCAATTACTTCTGCATCATGAAGATACTCCATAATTTTTTGCTGGTATGCATTGCTGTTAATTGTTGCAATTGTTCCGATTACACCTATTTTTTTATTTTCTGTGGCCTGAGCGGCGCTTCTTGCTCCGGGATCAATAACCCCCAGTACAGGTAAATCAAAGTTATTCTGCACATTTTCCAATGCAATTGAGCTTGCGGTGTTGCACGCTATAACTATTGTTTTTACATCTTTGCTCATTAAAAAGGATGAGCATTGATTGGCATATTTTTTTATTGTTTGATCAGACTTGGAGCCGTATGGTATCCTTGCCGTATCTCCTAAATATATTATATTTTCGTATGGCAGCTGCTCCATAACCTCTCTCATTACGGTAAGTCCGCCAACTCCTGAATCAAAAATTCCTATGGGTCTGTTATCCATTAATTTGCCCCTTTATTCTAATTCTAAAAATTCTCCCTGAGATCCCCGGTTTCGCAGTATAAATTTATTTATCGAATCCCACTTATTATTCCATACATTATATTATGTGTATATATAATTAATGTTAAATGCTATAATAACAATAACATTATAGCAGAATAATAAGTGCAGAGCAATACAAAAAGCTGAATTTTCGGCACTTATAAATCGAGTTGTTGAATAAACCGGAAAAATTATTGAAAATTAGCTATTATAATGTTTTAATAAAATTGGCATAATAATTGCATTATATAAAGTTGAATAAACTTAAGCCCTAACCCCATTTATGAAAGGTTTGGGGACACACCTCTAAAGGAGAGAAGGTCTTTGGAGATAGCTTTAGAGGAATGTCCCCGAATAGGTTTTCTGAAATGGCGGTAGGCCTAATGCACAGAATGCCAAATTTATGCGAATACAATGAGCAAATAAATTTGATGTATTCCACTGCCCAAAAACTCATTAATTAAAATAATCAGGAGGTACCATGTTTAAAAAAGGAAATCCATACGGAACACACAGGGTAATTGAACCAAAAGGAGTGCTGCCACAGCCTGCACTTAAGGTTGATAACACAATGGAGATTTACGACAATGAAATTTTGATAAATGTGCAAACTTTAAATGTAGACTCTGCAAGCTTTACACAAATCAATGACCAGGCAGGCGGCGATGTAGAAAAAATTAAAGAAATTATGAAGGGTATCGTTGCTGAAAGGGGAAAGCATCAAAATCCTGTAACAGGTTCAGGCGGCATGCTTATAGGAACTATTGAACAAATAGGACCTGCATTGGAAGGAAAAACAGATTTAAAGGTTGGAGACAAAATTGCCACATTGGTTTCTTTATCTTTAACACCGCTTGTAATTGAAGAAATATTAACAGTAAGAAAAGATATTGATCAGGTTGATATTAAAGGTAAAGCAATATTATTTGAAAGCGGTATTTATGCAAAGCTTCCTTCAGATATTCCGGAAAATCTTGCGTTGTCAGTACTTGACGTAGCAGGAGCTCCTGCACAAACTATTAAATTAGTTAAAGAGGGAGATACTGTATTGGTACTTGGCGGCGGCGGTAAATCAGGGCTTTTATGCTTGTATGAAGCTAAGAAAAAAGCCGGTCCGACAGGAAAAGTTATTTGCTGGGCACACAGAGAAGCTTCATTGGCAACTGTTAAAGAGCTTGGATTGGCAGATGTTTGTATAGCAGGCGATGCTACAAATGCAATCGAAGTTTATGAAAAAGTTATGGAAGCAACTGACGGTAAATTATGTGATTTGGTAATCAGCTGCGTATCAAGACCAAACTGTGAAATGTCAGCAATACTTGCAACAAAAGACGAAGGAACTGTTTACTTCTTCAGTATGGCAACAAGCTTTACAAAGGTCGCTTTAGGAGCTGAAGGCGTAGGTAAGGACGTAAACATGATAATCGGAAACGGCTATACAAAAGGTCATGCAGATACATCTATTCAGATAATGAGAGAAAGCAAAGAATTAAGAGACCTTTATACAAAATTATACGCATAAAAAATTAATAACATAAAATGTCATCTTAAGGCTTGAATTTAAAATAAAGCTCTTTGGATGACTAATTTCTATGTAAAACCAAATTATTACAGGAGGTATTATTATGGCTTATTACAACGAAATTGAGCTATGGAAGGATGTTAAACCCGAAGAGTGGAGCGACTGGAAGTGGCAGGTTGAAAACAGAATTGACTCAGTTGAAAAAATCAAACAAATAATCAATATCACAAAACAGGAAGAGGAAGATATTTCTAAGGTTCTTGAAAAATTCAGAATGGGCATTACTCCATATTATGCAGCCCATATGGATAAGGAAGATCCCAGAGATCCCATAAGAATGCAGGCAGTTCCAACATTTGTTGAAACTCATGTGAGTCCGGCAGATATGCTTGATCCATTACATGAAGATACCGATTCACCTGCACCGGGATTAACTCACAGATATCCTGACAGAGTTTTATTCTTAATTACAGATCAATGTTCAATGTATTGCAGACATTGTACAAGAAGAAGATTTGCCGGACAATGTGATGATGAAGTTTCAATGGACAATATTGATAAGTGTATAGAATATATAAGAAAAACACCTGTGGTTAGAGATGTATTGTTATCAGGCGGTGACTGTCTGTTAGTTTCTGATGAAAAATTAGAATACATTATCAAAAAATTAAGAGAAATACCTCATGTAGAAATTATTCGTCTCGGTTCAAGGACACCGGTTGTTTTACCTCAAAGAATTACGGATGATTTGGTAAATATGCTGAAAAAATATCATCCGATATGGTTGAATACTCACTTCAATCATCCGAACGAATTTACTCCTGAATCAATGGAAGCATTAAGAAAGCTTGCTGATGCAGGTATTCCTTTAGGAAATCAATCAGTTTTATTAAGAGGTGTTAATGACTGTCCTCACATTATGAGAGATTTGGTTCATAAGCTTGTAATGAACAGAGTAAGACCATACTATATCTATCAATGTGACCTTTCACTTGGTATTGAGCATTTCAGAACACCTGTTGCAAAGGGAATTGAAATAATCGAGAGCTTGAGAGGTCATACATCCGGATATGCAGTTCCGACATTCGTTGTTGATGCACCGGGAGGCGGAGGAAAGATTCCTGTAATGCCTAATTATGTATTGTCACAATCAGCAGACAAGGTTATTTTAAGAAACTATGAGGGTGTTATCACAACTTATACTCAACCGCACATACCTGATTTAGAATGTACTTGTGACGTATGTCAGGGCAAGAAGCAAGATCCGTTGACGGGAGTTGCCGGTTTATTACAGGGTAATGAATTAGCACTTGAACCAACAAAATTAGCAAGAAGAGAAAGAACACACAAGTAGCAGGAGTAACTATGAGATTAATTGAAGCTATTTTACAGAGTAAATATAAGTCGGTATCCATCGTAGGGCTTGCAAAGAATGCAGGAAAGACAGTTACGCTCAATTATCTCATAGAAGAGGCAGAAAAATCAGGAATAAGAATTGGCATCACTTCAACAGGAAGAGACGGTGAAAGCACGGACCTTGTTACGCAAACTCAAAAACCTTCAATTTTAGTGACAGAAGGAATGATTGTGGCAACAGCTAAAAATACATTGCTTCTTTCTGATGCCAGGACAGAAATATTAGAAACGACAGGTATAAACACTCCAATGGGTGAAGTCATAATAGTTAAGGTCAGACAGCGAGGCAATATTCAGATTGCCGGACCTGTCAGTGCTTTGGACATGAAAAAGATAAGCAAAAAACTTAATCATTATGGCGCACAAATTGTATTTATTGATGGAGCTATAGACAGGAAGGCTGTTTCATCTCCCGTAATAACAGATGCTTGCATTATTGCAACAGGAGCAGTATTAAGCAGGGATATGAAAAAAGTTTTGGAAAAAACAGCTCATTCGGTAGAGTGTCTTACCTTAAATAAAGCGGACAATGAGCCGATATATATTGCAAATAAACATAATAAAACCTGTATTATTCAGAATACGGGAGAGGTTTCTATACCTGATATAGAAACAAGTATTACCGGAGGCAAAAAAATAAGTGAATTAATTAATGAAAATACGACTCATATTTTCATTAAGGGAGCTTTAACAACATCCTTGTTAAAGGATATAGAGGGTAATAAGTATTTAAGAGGCATTAAAATAATTATAGAGGATGGAACAAAAATATTTGCAGACATTAATGTCTGGAATGAAATGAGGAGAAAAGGGCTTAGGGTAGAAGTATTAGAACCAGTTAATGTTGTTGCTGTTACCTTAAATCCAATATCCCCCACAGGATATTTTTTCGACAGTGTTGAATTTAAGGCAGAAATGGAAAAATATCTTCACGGGGTTAAAATAATTGATGTGGTTGCGGGCGGTGATTTAGATGGCTGATTTTATGGATGAAGGTACTATTAAAAATATAAACTTTGATTATATTTTTAATGAGATTAAACCAATAACAGAATATGGCATCAGAGCAAAAACAGGGTTTAAGCCGTTTAGGATAGGTCAGGAGGCAGACTTAAAAGAAGAATTCAATAAAATTAGGGCATTTATTGAAACTCCTAAAAGGCGTGATATCATTGATGTGCTCAAACATATTAAGAACATATATGAAACATTAGAGAGGGCAAAGAGTAACCAGGTATTAGATGAAGTTGAATTGTTTGAAATAAAGAATTTCCTCATTCAAATAGAGAGAATGGATAAAATTCTAAAAACTTTATCATTGAGAGATTTAGAATTATCGCCCCTGCCGCAGCTTTATGAACTGTTAGACCCTGCAAATGAAAAGCTGAACACATTTTATATATATGATGAATATTCAGAAAAACTAAAATTAATAAGAGCAGAAAAAAAACAAGCGGATAAAGATATTGCTGTATTAAAGAAAAAAATAAAAGAAGAAATTGAAAAAAAATATAATATTAAATTTAATTTAAAAGATGAAGTTACAATAAGCAAGACACAAAAAGAAAGAGCTGAAGAATTATTACAAGATAGTAATTTGAGAGTTTCAGGAGAGAATTATTTAAATATTATTTTTAAAATTAAGAATAATGATGAAATAGATAAATTAGAAAAGAAATTGGAATATCTGAAGAATGAGGAAGAAGAAGAGGAGTTCATAATTCGACAAAATATTTCCAAGGAAATAAAAGGCTTTTATGATATAATAAAGAACAATATTCGAGTAATAGGTATAACCGATTATATTATAGCCAAAGCGAACTATGCTCAGAAAACAAGATCAATTGAGCCTGTAGTGACAGATGAGCTTAAAATAATAATTAAAGCCGGAAGAAATCTTAAGCTTGAAAAAACATTAAAAGAAAAGCACAAGGAGTATATTCCTGTCGATATTAACATACGTAAAAATGTTGTATGCATCACAGGTGCCAACATGGGCGGCAAGACCGTATCATTAAGAATGATTGGACAAATTGCAGCCATGGTAAGCTTTGGGTTGTTTGTTCCGTGCGAACGTGCGGAAGTCTGCCTGTTTGATAACATATATATTTCTGTCGGGGATGATCAGTCGATTGAAAAGGGATTAAGTACCTTTGGGGCAGAGATAATGAATTTAAAAGAGGCATTGGATAATTCAGACAGGAAGTGCCTGATTTTGATTGATGAGCTAGCAGGCGGCACTAATCCCAAGGAAGGTTATGCAATTACAAAAGCAGTAGTTAACTACCTGAAAAAGAAAGCATGCATAACTGTGCTTACAACACATTATGATAATGTTGCTAATGATGATGAAGTACAAAATTTGCAGGTTGCAGGGCTTAATCTTTTAAGCGAGCAGGATTTATATAAAATTAACAATATAGAACAAATATCAAGCTACATGGATTATAGATTAATAGAGGTTAAATATCAAAAAGATATACCAAAGGATGCTTTAAAAATAGCAAAGATGTCAGGTATATACGAGGGAATTATAAAGGATGCAGAAAACTACCTGTAAAAGGAAAGGGGACACACCTCTTCTCAGAGAGCAAGTCTTTGAGGGATAGAGGAATGTCCCCAAATTGAAAGGAGGAAATATGGAAAGCAAGTTAAATTTAAACCCAGAATTAATTGACAGTGCCCGTTCAGCTGCCGGTCGTATAGCAGAAAACGTCCAGCTTTTTATCGATAAGAACACAACTGTAACTGTTGAAAGAACAATTGCAAGATTAATGGGTGTAGACGGTGTGGATGAAATTGACAAGCCGTTACCGAATGTGGTGGTAGACAGTATAAAAGAAGGCGGTGGTCTATCAAGGGGAATTGCATTCTGGCTGGGAAATGCAATGGTACAGACAGGCAAGACTCCCCAGGAAATAGCTGAAGGGGTAAGTGCAGGAGAAATCGACATAACGAGGCTGCCAATCGCCGACGAAAATAAAATCATGGAAGCAGTTTATAAAACTGCTGAAAAAATGGTTGATAGAATCAGAAACAACAAGGCGAAAAGAGATGAATATTTAAATACTATCGGTGAAGGCAGAAAACCATATTTATATGTAATTGTTGCAACAGGAAATATCTATGAGGATGTAATCCAGGCGCAGGCAGCAGCAAGACAAGGCGCTGACGTTATAGCTGTAATCAGAACTACAGCACAAAGCTTGTTAGACTACGTTCCGTACGGACCAACTACTGAAGGATTCGGAGGAACATTTGCGACTCAGGAAAACTTCAGAATTATGAGAAGAGCACTTGATGAGGTCGGAGAGGAAGTAGGCAGATATATACGTCTTTGCAACTATTGCTCAGGTCTTTGTATGCCTGAAATAGCAGCTATGGGAGCAATGGAAAGATTAGACGTTATGCTTAATGATGCTCTCTACGGCATATTGTTCAGAGATATCAACATGCAAAGAACATTGGTTGACCAATATTTCTCAAGAATCATTAACGGCTTTGCAGGTATAATCATAAATACGGGGGAAGACAACTATTTAACAACTGCAGATGCTGTTGAAGAAGCACATACAGTCTTAGCCTCTCAGTTTATAAACGAACAATTTGCATTAAAAGCAGGTATACCTGAAGAGCAAATGGGTTTAGGTCATGCTTTTGAAATGAATCCGACACTTGAAAACGGATTTTTATATGAGCTTGCCCAGGCACAGATGGCAAGAGAAATATTCCCTAAGGCACCTTTAAAATATATGCCTCCTACTAAATTTATGACAGGAAATATATTCAAAGGTCACTTGCAGGATGCATTATTCAACTTTATATCTGTTTGGACTCATCAGGGCATTCAGCTTTTAGGTATGCCTACGGAAGCGATCCATACTCCGCATCTTCAGGACAGAATGCTTTCAATTGAAAATGCTCAATACATTTTTAATAATGCAAGAAACATCGGTGAAGAAGTGGAATTCAAAAAAGACGGTATTATTCAAAAAAGAGCACAGGAAGTACTTGCTAAGGCAGAAGAATTACTGCGTGATATCGAAAATGAAGGTATATTTGATACAATCGAAAAAGGTAAATTCGGCGGCGTAAAAAGAAGCTTTACGGGCGGCAAGGGCTTAGAAGGTGTTGTGGAAAAGCATGAGAATTATTTTAATCCGTTTATTGATTTACTATTGGGAGGTGACAGGTAATGGAAGGTATCCAAAAGATTGATTTAACTAAGGTAAAGCCATACGGTGACACACTGAACGACGGGATGGTCCAAATGAGTTTTACATTGCCTGTGCCATACGGTGATGAAGCATGTGAGGCGGCAAGACAGTTAGCCTCTAAAATGGGCTTCGATGATCCGGCTGTAGTTTATTCCAAAGATTTAGGAGTTGGATACACATACTTTGTAATGTACGGTAAATGTACTCATACTGTTGATTATACAACTATTGAAGTTCCAAAAGTCAGTATGGAATTCATGGATAGACATGAGGTAGAGGATTATATAAGTGAAAATATTAAAAGAGATGTCGTAATAGTCGGAGCCTGTACAGGTACTGACGCCCATACCGTAGGTATAGATGCAATCATGAACATGAAGGGCTTCGATGGTCATTACGGTCTTGAAAGATACAAGGGTATAGAGGCAATAAATATGGGCAGTCAGGTTCCGAACGAAGAGCTTATCGCCAAGGCGATTGAGGTAAAGGCAGATGCTATTTTGGTTTCTCAGGTTGTAACTCAAAAGGATGTCCACATTGCAAACCTGACTCAGCTTGTTGAAATGATGGAGGCAGAGAGCTTAAGAGATAAAATAATATTAATATGCGGCGGTCCTCGTATTTCTCACGAATTGGCACAGGAATTAGGTTATGATGCAGGATTCGGCTCCGGAAGCTTTGCAAACCACGTTGCAACGTTTGTTGTAAAAAAGGTTGCAGAGAAGATGTCCTAACCCTATTTTTTAAGTGAAGCGCAGAAAAAATAGCGGTAGGTCATTCGCAACGAATTCCAAAAATATATGACCGTAGGGAGTTAATATTTTTGTGAATGAGACTGGAGAATATGGTTTAACAATAGCACAACAATAGGAGAACTATTGGAGAACAATAGGATAACAATTGTAAAAAAGATGAGATTCCTCACTGCGTTCGGAATGACATGGCGTTTGTTATTCGCAAAATGAGGAATCTCTTTTTTGTGTATAAAAAAACTTTTCAAATTTTCAAAAATATGGTAAAATAACTTAAATAGGTAGTAACGGGGTATAGCTGATCTATCCTGATGAAAGGAGGTTACTCTTTCCATAAGGAGGTGATGCGAATGTCTACATACGAAGCTATTTCACTAATGATTGCTTTTGCAATATTAGTAGTAGCAATAGTCAATAGGCAAAAATAATTACCCTGTGTGGCAGGGTAATTATCATTAGAAAATTGTAAACTGTCAGCTATGCCGACTACCTATTTATCTTATACACATATTATCACATTTATACACATAAATCAATAATTTTTTATACTATTTTCCTGATTTTGGGAGCATTTATGATAAAAGATAAAAAGCTTTTTTATATTACAAAAACAATAATACTAACATTGCTGTTTCTTGCTGCATTATACTTTGAAAATGCGCAGCAGCAGAGATTAGCTGTACTCATATCAATATTTTTAGTGTTAATTATCAACAGCTCAATAAAATATTTTATAAAAAATAAAACTATTTATTTCATTTCATTCATTTTAGATTCAATCCTTATATTCCTGTTAGAACAGAATTTCAGACTGCTTGTAAATTACTTCCTGCATTCATTTTATATAATCACACTTATAGAGGCATCAATCACATTGAATATCGGTAAAGGAATTATAGCCGGAACGGTTGCTTCTGTTTTTTCCATGATTAAATTTATTTACCTAGTATACTTTAAATTCAATATATCAAGCCTCTCTCAATTTATATTCTTTCTGCTTATAAATGTATCTATAATGATAATTGCAATATTTGCACAATACAATAAAACAGAAAAGGAAAAAAAGGATACTTTGTATAGAGAGCTGCTGGATACTCATAAAAAGCTTAAGGAATATACGGAAGAAGTGCGCCGCCTTTCAATAATAGAGGAAAAAAACAGAATAGCAAGAGATATACACGATAGTTTAGGTCATAATATGACAGCTTTAATTATGCAGCTGCAAATGGCAGAGCATTACTTGAAAACAGATGCATCAAAATCTACTGAGCTTTTAAACAGCTCCATAAAAACGGCAAAGGACAGCTTAAAAGGAATCAGAGAGGTTGTGGAAACCTTAAGAGGAAAGTCCTTGCTGCCCGATAAGACTATTTATGTGCTTGTAGATGAATTTGCAGATAAAACGGGAACTAAAATTAAATTGAATGTGGACGGAGATATAATACAGGATTACGATATACATACTGCCTTATATCATATATTGCAGGAAGGGATGACAAATGCAGTCAGACACGGTAAAGCCGCAGATATTTGGATTGAACTTAATTATGGAGAAGACAACGTTAAATTCAGTATACGAGACAACGGCACGGGCGCAGATACAATAAATGAGGGCTTTGGTATAAAAGGTATAAAGGAAAGAGTAAAGGCGTTAAACGGTAATGTGGAATTCAAATCCGAAAACGGATTTATAATCAGTGGTTTTCTGTCATTGCTATGAATAAACGTATATAGTACGTTTGTGTCATTCCGAGTGATAGCGAGGAATCTCAAGGAGGTATAAATGATAAAGGTTTTGTTGGTTGACGATCAGGATATTCTTGTCCAAGGACTTAAGCTTATATTAGGGGCAGAAGAGGATATAGAAATAAGCGGCACCGCAAATAACGGAAAAAAGGCATACGAAGAATGCAAGTGGAACAGACCCGACGTAGTTCTGATGGATATTCAGATGCCTGAGGTTAATGGTGTTGAGGCTGCTGCTAAGATTAAAAAGGATTTTCCTGATATAAAAATAATAGTTCTTACAACATTCAACGATGATCAATATATTTATGATGCGCTGAAAAACGGCGCTTCAGGATATTTGTTAAAGGATACATCTCCGTCAGAAATTGCTAAAGCAGTAAGAACCGTATATAACGGAGGCGGCTTGATACACTCAGAGGTTGCCGTAAAGGTAATAGATAAGTTTTCACAGCTCGCTAATGAAACTGTGAACAAACACATTGATTCAAGGGTTGATTTGTTGACAGAAAGAGAAATTGAAATATGCCGTCTTATAGCAGAAGGTAAAAATAATCATGAAATTGCGGAGGAATTATTTTTAAGCCAAGGAACCGTTAAGAATCATATAACGAGGGTACTAGTAAAATTAGACTTAAGAGACAGAACGCAGTTAGCTGTGTTCACAATTAAGAGTGATCTATAAAATGTCAAAAAATTATTGATTAATTTCAATATTATGGTAAAATATTCTAAATAGGTAGTAACAGGGTATAGCTGATCCATCCTGATGAAAGGAGATTAAACTCTAAGTAATAGGGAGGTGAAGCCTATGTCTACATATCAGGCTATTTCGCTAATGATTGCATTTGCGATATTAGTTTTAGCAATAGATAGACAAAAAAAGTAAAGACCCTGTGAACGGCAGGGTTTTTACATAATTAACTAATTTCGTGTCAGCTATAGCCGACTACCTATTTATCTTATACACATATTACCACATTTATACATAAAAATCAATAAATTTTTGTGTAATTGATAAGTAGAATATGTGTATTTATTTTTTGTGACTTTAGTCATGTTTAAATTCTATAAAATGTGATTTAAGATACTATAAATTTAAAAATTAATAATATAAAATGCTGATATAGAAAATATTATGGGTTTGGTTCCCAGAACGGAAGGTGTATTATGAAAAAAATATTAATCGTAATATTGGCATTGGCGCTGATAATAATTACATTGACAGCCTGCAATACAGATAATCTTGGACAATATAAAAAGGCACTTGAAAAAACAAATCAAATCAAGAAAGGTCAGTCATCCGGAGAAATGTCTGTAAAATTAGACTTCAACACAGATGAAATGTCTCAGGAGGATATAAGGGAGATTAACAATTTCAAAGAAATGAGCGGAAGCTTCAATATTGTATTTGACGATGAAGCAGAAAAAGCAATATTCAGAAATTACCTTAATTTTGGCGGCTTAGGATATGACTTTGATATGTATTTGAACGGTGAAGAAGTTGTTATGAAGCTGCCGGTCATAGGCAAGTATATAAAGGTAAGTGAAACGCAGCAATCCAATGGAGATACGGAAAGCTATAACCAGATTGTTTCAGATGATACAATGGAACAGATTGCTGAAAAATGGATTGGTTTAATGAAAGAAGAGGATGTATTTAAAGGGAAGGACATCATAATCACAACCCCTGACGGAGATGTTAAAACAACGGAGTATACAATTACATTAAGCAATGAACAGATTAGAGAATTGATACTGCAAATTATAGAAATTGCATCTGAAGACGATAAATTAAGAAGCTTCTACAATGAAAATGTAATTATAAAAAATGATGATATAGATGTGGATATATCCTTTGACAAAGTATTGAAAGACATTAAGAATAACATTGATAAATTTGAAATAGAAAATTTTAAATACACTGCTTTCGTTGATATTGACGGATATATAGTGAATGAAAATTTAACTTATTCAATAAAATCCGCAAATGAAAAAATTACCCTCAAAAGTGCAGAATATAACCTTGATGTTAAAAATTGGGATATCAACAAGGAACAGACATTTAACTTCCCCGTACTAACCGAAGAAAATACGTTGGATACTGAAGATTCAGAAGACATACCAAGCTTAATGGAAGATTTATTTAAAAATAATTAGAGGTGCTTAAATGTTAAAAATAGAAAATTTATATAAAGAATTTGGTAACATTAAAGCCGTTAACAATATTAACTTCGAGGTTAAAAGGGGTCAGATATTCGGGCTGTTGGGACCTAACGGTGCAGGGAAATCAACTGCCATATCCATGATATCAACGCTGATAGAACCAACAAAGGGAGATATATTTTTTGAAGGAAAAAGTATATTGAAGGATTCAAAGCCGATAAGACAAAGGCTTGGAGTAGTTCCGCAGGATATTGCTCTTTATCCCACTCTAACCGGATATGAAAATTTATCGTTCTGGGGAAGTGTGAACGGATTAAAGGGTCAGGAATTAAAAAACAGAATTCTTGAGGTTTCAGATATTATAGGATTAAACGGCAGATTAAAGGATAGAGTTGATAAATATTCGGGCGGTATGAAACGAAGACTGAATATCGGAGCAGCTCTGCTTCATAAACCTGAACTGCTGATAATGGATGAGCCCACTGTAGGCATTGACCCTCAATCAAGAAATCATATATTAGATACCGTACTAGAGCTTAATAAGCAAGGCATGACTATAATTTACACGAGTCATTACATGGAGGAGGTTGAGTATCTGTGCAATGAGCTTTGCATCATGGACGAAGGAAGTATTATCGCATCGGGAACTCAGAAGGATTTAGTCGATTTAGTAAAGGAAAAAACCCAGATAAATCTTAAGCTGAATGAAATTAATGATGAAGTCGTAAATAGTCTGATGGAAATAAAAGGTGTTTATGAGGCAAAAATAAATGACAATGAAATTAATTTATTCGGCAGCTCAACAGACGTTCTGTTAGCGGAGATTATTGCAAAGGTTACTGAAAACGGATGGATGATAGAAACTATAGATGTTAAAAAGCCAAATCTTGAATCAGTGTTCCTGCACTTGACCGGCAAAGCCTTGAGAGATTAGGTGATTCGAATGAAGATTAATATCATTAAAAAGGATTTAAAAATTATATTGAGCGACAAAAAAGCTTTGGCAATAATGGTCCTTATGCCGATAATTCTGACCACCATATTGAGTATGGCTTTGAAGGGTTCTTTTGCAGGCGGTGATTCCGACTTCGAACCTATCAATATAGCAGTCGTAAAGCTTTATAACGAAGAGGTCGATAATTTGATGTTTGAATCATCATTGAAAAGCAGCTTGATCGCCGACAGTATGGGTGAAGATGAAATCCGGAAGCTTATCGATTCAGGTGAAGACGTAAATCCTGAAAAGTTTTTCTTCGATGATTTCTTAGAAAGCAAGGATGTATCCAAGCTTATAAAATATACAGTGGTTTCAGACGAAAAAAAAGCATTAACTAAATTAAACAATGAAGAGGTTTCGGCAATTGTTCTCCTGCCTGATAAATTTATATATGATATGAAGGTAAACCTCGTGACCCCTTTCAGAAATAAGGTTGATATAAAAATACTTACTCATCCGGACAAAAATCTGAGCGGTAAAATAGTTAATTCAGTTATAGATGCATATTCAAATGCTATGTCCACCATAATCATAGGGAAAAACGTAGTAATTGAAACATCTATGGCAAACAATATTTCCGGTGACGGCTTTGACAACTTAGATCAATTGATGGAAGGTATCTCAGATGTTATAAAATCCATTGACGTAAACTTAGATAATGTGGTGATGGAAGGAAGAAAACAGGTAAACAGTGCCGACTATTATGCCGTCGGAATGATGACAATGTTCATATTGTTTGCTGCAGGCATTGGCGGAAGGATGTTGTTAGAGGAAAAGGATAATCAGACCTATCAGCGCATGGTTGTTGCCGGAACAACTAAATTTGAAATTTTATCAGGCAATTTTATGACAGTGTTTTTAATAGCATTGTTACAAATAACCGTTATGATTACATTTACGCATTTTGCATTAAAGGTTCAATGGGGCAATATCGGCTCAGTTATACTGATAAGCATAGCAGCTTCATTTTCCGTAGCGGGACTTGGTTCATTTATAGGAGCTTTGACATACAGGGCAGGAAATTACAAGATGGCAAATATGTTTGAATCGGCAATAATACAAGTAATGGCGCTTTTGGGAGGAAGCTTCTTCCCCATAGATGTAATGCCGGAATTTATGCAAAGGCTTAGCTTCCTGTCACTTAACGGAATCGCCATAAGGTCATATTTAAAGATTATAACCGGCTATGCTGTAGCTGATATTTTGAATTATATATTAATTTTAATCGCTATGGGTATGGTATTTACGGCAGCGGCAGTGATTGTATTAAAAGGAAAGGAGGGTACCGGAAATGTTAAACGTAATAAAGTTAAGACTGCTTAGATTGAGAGATGAATGGATGATATTTTTATTTATGACGGCAATGGCACTTGGTTTTACGGCAATATTCGGTGCATCCTTCACTACCTATAAACCGACGGTGTATATAGTTGACGAAGATAAAAGCTATTATTCTCAGGCATTAATAAGCGAATTAAACACATATAAGGATTTTAAGTTCAAAGAGACGGATATGAAAGCTGCAGAGAAGGATATTGAAGAAGGCAATGTGAGTATGGGCCTTTTAATCAAAAAAGGCTTTCAAAGAGATGTTGAAGAAGGTCTGAGTATTTCCTTAGGAATTATGAAGATAAAGGATGATACCGTAATATTGACCATACAGGAAATAGTGTCAAGTATTACGATGAAAATGGCAGGAGCTAACAGAATTGCGGATGTAACCGCCGCCTTTATTCAATCTGCTAAGCCGGATACAGATTTTGAAAAAATAAAGTCATCCAGCTATGACAATGTTATGGATTCATGGAAGTATAAAAATCCGATTTCCGTAGAAGCAACAGTTGCCGAAACCGGTATTCGGGCAGGATATGACGGATTGATGCATTCCATGATCGGATTTACTTTATTTTTCTCAATGTATACCATGGTTTTCGGCATAGGAACGATCCTTTACGATAAGCAGCATAAAACATGGGAAAGAATGCTAATATCACCCGTTTCAAGAACAGAAATTCTTGGAGGAAGCATGATAGTTGCTTATATCACGGGAGCAGTCCAGATGGGTGTGTTGATTTTAAGCGGCAAATATCTGATAGAAATTGATTGGGGCAACAGCATGGCAGGAGTATTATTGGTTTCAGGTGCATTCATTTTTGCAGTTACTTCACTGGGGCTTATGATGACCGGATTTATAAAGACGCAGGCACAGCTTGGCTCCATAGCGCCCATAGTTTTAACAAGCACATCTATGCTTGGCGGGTGCATGTGGCCCTTGGAAATAGTAAATAATAAAGCTCTGCTGCTATTAGCCGAGCTGACACCGCAAAAATGGGCTATGCAGGGGATAGAAAGTATAGCAAGCAGCGGAATGGGCTTTGAAGCAGCCATATTGCCCTCAATAGTATTAACGGTTATGGGAATCACTTTCTTTACAATAGGTGCATTTTCACTTAATAAACAGTCAATATAACAAAGGTTCTTCGGTAATAAACCGAAGAATTTTTTGTTAATTAAATTATTATTGTTAAAATTTGCAAGTTATTGTTGATTTATGATGAATTATATGTTAAAATATTCCAAATAAATTTGTGGAGTATTACGTGAAACAAGTAGGAAGAATCCATAGGGATGTACTAAAGATTTTAAATATTGATATAAAAGTAGATACGCCTATTTATCTTGGAGAAAGCAATATTAATCATATGAAAAATAAACATTTGGATGTTTATGAAAAATATAAAGATAATATTGAAGAAATTTTATCAGAACCTGACTATATTGGATTAAATAATTCAAATAATTCTATTGAATATGTTAAAGAATTTAATACTAATAATGAATTTGTTAAAATTGCTGTTAGAATTTCAATGGGAGAAAAGTATTATGTAAGAACGATGTATTTGTTGAATAGTAAAAGAGTATTTAATTTCATAAATAAGGGATGCCTAAAAAGCTTGACTTAATATTATTTTATATGTATAATTATGGTACAGAATAATAAAAATATAGTATAAGAATTAAAGGACGGAACGGGCAGCCGTCACCCTTGTTAGGAGATGTGGGAGTGTCGCCCCACTTAATTCTTATGATATTATGAGCAGATAACTTTTGTTATCTGCTTTTTTAAGTTTTAAAATCTTATCTCTTTTATTCCATAAATTTATAGTTTAACAAAATATTTTTGAGGGTATACCCTATTTATATGATTTTAATTTTATAGGAGGTTATTATGTCTAGTCCCAACAAATACAAAATCCCTACAGAAAGACTTAAGAAAATATGTAAGATAGAAGAGGAATTGCATTTTTGCCAGACATCCAAGGATGTGGAAATATTGCAAGGAGTTATAGGTCAGGACAGAGCGGTTAAGTCGATGGAATTCGGTCTGTCAATGAATGTTCCGGGCTACAATATTTTTGTACTTGGTCCACAGGGCACAGGAAAAAGCACATACACGCAATCAGTCGTGTCAAAGGTGGCAGAAAAAGGACCGATACCAAATGACTGGTGTTATATCAATAATTTCAGTGAATGGGATAAACCTCTTGCCATATCTCTGCCTCCCGGCAAGGGAAAAGAATTTCAAAAGGATATGGATAAATTAATTTCTAATTTAACTATATATATACCTAAGCAATTTGAAGGAAGTACTTTTTTACAGCAAAAAGATGTTTTAATACAAAAAACCAACGAAAAAATGAATGTGATTCTAAGGGATATAGAAAAGCTTGCTCTTGATTCCGGCTTTGGTATACAACAGGAAGGTCAAAGAGTGCTTCTCATACCACTAAGGGGTGACAGATTAATTACTCCCGAGGAATATCAGCAGCTTTCGTTAGATGAAAGAGAAGCAATAGACAACAAGAGAAGTAAAATAGCAAAAGAAATAGATGAAAAAATACGTGATGTACAAATATCTCAAAAAATAGCAGAAGAACAATATATGGATTTAGAAGAACAGACGGCACGAAATGCAGCAGAACCGCTTATTAACCAATTAAAAGAAAAGTACGCTGACATTTCAGAAATAATAAATTATCTAGACAAGGTTCTGAAGGATGTGGCAGAAAATCATACGATATTCAGAAACGTCAGACCTGTAGCAAACGAAGAATTTGCGGCAGAGTTTAATGACGATGGAGATCATTCCGAAGATGAGGAAGAATTATTTGATACAAAGCTGTTGGAATCAAAGGACAGCAAAAATCCATTCACCCGATATAAAGTAAATTTGTTCGTCAATAACGAAGATGCAAAGGGAGCTCCCGTCGTTGCAGAAAGTAACCCGTATTATTATAACCTGTTCGGAAAAATTGAATATAAAAGTCATATGATGACTACCATGACTGATTTTACGATGATTAAATCAGGTGCTTTGCAAAGAGCAAACGGCGGTTATTTAATATTGCAGGCAAAGGATCTGCTGATGGACCCATATGCCTGGGATGCTTTGAAAAAGGCACTTAAATACAGACAGGCATTGGTTGAAAATATAGGGGAGCAAAGCAGGTTTGTACCTACGGTGACATTGAAACCTGAGCCCATACCTCTGAATGTAAAGGTAATTTTGGTTGGAAGCTTCTTGTATTATCGTTTTCTTTCAACAGATGAAGATTTTAAAAAGCTGTTCAAGGTTAACGTGGACTTTGATGTTGAAATGGATAGAACAAACGAAAACATACAGCATTATGTTTCCTTCATAGGTTCCATGTGCCAGCAGGAAAATCTCAAGCATTTAAACTGCTCTGCTATGTCCAAGGTTATAGAATTTGGTTCAAGATTGGCAGACGATCAAGATAAGCTCTCTACAAGATTCAACGTTGTAAGTGAAATACTGTATGAAGCATCAGCACTTGCAGACAGCGACAATTCAGAATTTGTAGATGCGAAACACGTAGAAAGTGCCATCAAAAACAAAAAATACCGCTCCAATATGATTGAAGAAAAAATGCAGCAGCAAATAGCTCGGAAAAAGGTGTTCATAGATACCGAGGGAGCAGTTGTCGGTCAGGTAAACGGACTGTCTGTAATGAGTGCATCAGGATATTCCTTCGGTCTGCCTTCGAGGATAACTGCAAGGACATATTCGGGCAGAGAAGGTATAATCAACATTGAACGGGAAACAGAAATGAGCGGTAACATTCATTCCAAGGGGGTACTTACTCTGAACGGTTATCTCGGAGGAAAATTTGCACAGGAAAAACAATTGGGCTTGACTGCTCAGGTAACCTTTGAACAGCTGTACGGTGGAGTAGAAGGAGACAGCGCGTCAAGTGCTGAGCTGTATGCCATATTATCAAGCCTATCAGGGGCTCCTATAAAGCAAAGCATGGCCGTAACCGGCTCAGTTAACCAGATGGGAGAAATTCAGCCCATAGGAGGAGTAAACGAAAAAATAGAGGGGTTCTTTGATATTTGTTCACTTAATGGCTTAACAGGAGATCAAGGAGTTATAATCCCCGAAAGCAATGTTACCAACCTCATGCTTAAGGATGAAGTAATAGATGCAGTAAATGAAGGCAAATTCCACATTTATTCAGTAAAGAAAATAGAAGAGGGATTAGAATTATTAACAGGAATACCGGCAGGTGAACCGGATAAATTCGGCGAATATCCAAAAGACAGTATTTTCTATTTAGCAAATCAAAAAATACATGAATTCAATAAAATTTTAAAATCAGCAGAAGCATAATAGAGGAGAATTTTTAGACAAAATAGGGACGGTTTTTCAACCGTCCCTATTTTGTCATACTAAACTCCTTTTCTATCATTCTAAGCACAGCGAAGAATCTCTATTTTTACTTTTCAATACAACTTCTCACCAAATCCAGTGCCGATGTTGCAGCCCTTTCCCTTATGGTATCACGGGCACCTGTTGACTGAAGTTTCTTAACCTTATAATCACCATTATAATAAACACATACATAGACTAATCCAACCGGCTTCTCTTCAGTTCCTCCGTCAGGACCGGCTATACCTGTTGTTGACATCCCTATATCGGTACCGGCTATTTTTGAGGCACCATAAGCCATTTCTCTGGCGGTTTCTTCACTGACAGCACCGTATTTCTCCAGAGTTTCTTTTTTAACCTTTAAAGTATGTATTTTTGCTTCATTGCTATATGCAACAAAGCCCTCCTTAAATACCTTTGAAATGCCCGGATAGCTTATTAATCTCGAAGAAATCAAACCACCCGAGCATGATTCTGCAACGGCAATGGTTATATTTTTTTCCATCAACAGCTTTGCGGCTCTGTCCTCTACCTTTCCTGTTTCAGTAACATAAGCATTATCCTTTCCAAATCTTTGTATCAATTCTTCCTTTACCGGCTTAATCATTTCGATACACTTTTCTTTACTCTCCGCTTTAGCCGTAATTCTGAAAATTACCTTGCCTGCACTTGCATACGGAGCAATTGTAGGATTTGTTTGTTTTTCTATTATGTCCAGAATCATTTCTTCCGCTGCAGATTCACCTATATTCATAACAATTAGCTTTTCTCCGTAAACCACGTCATTGGAAAATTGTTTTAAATAAGGTATAACCTCATTGTCCATCAGAGGCTCCATTTCCTTCGGAGGCCCCGGCAGCAATACTCCGATTTTAGATTTTCCGTCAATTTCACCCTTCATGATGCATGCGTTGGCAGTTCCGTTAGGGTTGTTGAGAATTATCGAACCCTCCGGGAAATATGTTTGTCTCATATTATTTTTAGGAAAATCCTTTCTGAAACGTGAGTACATATTTTTTACATGCTGACAGCTCCCTTCGTCATAAACCATTTTGACGCCGAAATATTCAGCCAATACATCCTTTGTTATATCATCCTGAGTAGGTCCCAGACCTCCCGTGCATATAACAAAGTCAGCTCTTTGAAAAGCAATACCAAAGCAGTTCTTTATTCTTTTCGGATTATCTCCCACAACGGTCTGATAATGAACATCAATAGCTATTTCAGCTAATTTCTTAGATATATATTGAGCATTTGTATTGACTATATCACCATGCAAAAGCTCAGTACCTACACAAAGTATTTCACACTCCATTTTTTCCTCCAAAGTCAGTAAATTTCATCAAATTGGGGACATTCCTCCTATCCCTCAAAGACTATCCATATTAAAAAGAGGTGTGTCCCCTTTCCTCTAATACTATAATCTTAAGTCATAATATTTTCAAGGAGTATTTATGTCTTCCTGAACGCAGTGAAGGACCTCCCTTCTTACTTCGTCATCGCAGCATATTTTTCAACATCAGCATAAATTTCATCATTTACTTCAATTGCTTTCTGTGCAAAAAACAGTCCTGTTGTCTTAGCATGCCGCCACACCAATTCATCAAACATACTGTCTGGATGCTGCTTTCCACCCTCCTGATAAGGAGACAATTCTATACAAAATGCAGGTCTTTTCATTTTAACTCTGAACCAATTTTCAAATCCGCATCCGTAAATTTTCGGGTCCGTACTAATTTTTGTTTTTCCGTAAATATATTTTTCAGCTAATTCATCCATTATTCTTTCATCCAAATCGTTAAACATATCATGTGTGCCGCTGTCGGCCCAAAAAGTACAGTTTCCTGAACAATGATACGTCACCATCAATGAAAATTTATTTTCATTGCACAAATTAATTAAAGCAGCTGTTTCCGGCTCACTGTTCGGCTCAAATCCTTTAAATCTATCGGAGCAGGGAACATCGGTTCCGGGAACACATATCCTGATTTCCCAATTGCCGTCATCAAAATTTTTATTTAAATCCACACCGTTAGCATTTGCCTTCCAATAAGAATAATCATCACCCCAAATTTTCATACATTTAAGCTTTTCATAATTTTTTGAAGCTTCGATACCTTTATGAACTATATTAAGTCCGTCAGGATTTACTACAGGTACAAAATACATATCAATTTTATCAATTATACTCTTAACGTTAAACCCGTCAAAATTATTGTTTCCATTATAATAATAACAATAATATTCAAGCATCTTCATACAAAGCATAACCGAAAAATCTTCTCTTGCATGAATTCCCCCCACCAACAAAACAGCCGGTTTGTCATCCCGAGCGAAGCTAAGGATTTCATCTTTTTTATTATGTAATCGCAACCCAACAATATCCCTTCCCTCAACCGACTTACCGATAACCTCTTTATTCAATATTATATTATATCTATCGCATAACTCATCTATATTCTTATATATATTTTCCAAATAATATGTATCCGAAGTATCAACTATAAGCTTATCCATAACCACCCTCATCATTCGTAATAAAGTAATTTATGAAATTTATTATAATATAAATATTTTAAAATATACAATGTTATTCTTTCATTGCCACCCAAAAACATAAGTGCTATAATTATCAAAAGGGGGTAAAGCACATGCCGATTCATAGTTTAAAATACAATTCAAAAACCTTATTAATAATCAGCTTATTACTTACGCTGACCGGAATAATTTTTATATTGGCAGCTAAATTCATCGGTTCAATAGCAATTCGTATTGCCATACTTATATTCTTAGGATTTTTAGTGCTCAATATTAAAATGACTTATAGCTATATATCTTATAAAGAAAGATTAAATTACATTATAGCTTTTTCAGCTTCTGTTTTAGGACTTATAAAACCTGAATTCACTATGCTTTTAATAGGCATTATAATTCTTTACTTTGTATTGCCTCCATATATCAATATAATCAAATCCGGAAATTACTCAGATATGGTAAGCTTAATCATCAACGGTACGGGTATCCTGTTTGCTTTTTATTGCATAATCAATTCCAAAGCAGCTCTTAACACAGTTATAATAATTATAGGTATAATTCTTACAATCTCAGGCTGCCTTCTTTTATATAATACTTTAACATCTGAATAATCCCCACAACCCCTCAATACCTGTAACATTACTGTAATATTAACATCAAAAACATGTGTTATATTATATACATAACATGTTAGCACTGATGCCGTGAATATTACAAGAAGATTACAAACAAACTATCAATATTGACTACATAATATTCCGGTGTTATAATCTTATAGTCGTTGTGCTGACACAATGAAGGTATTGGGGACCTAAACACCCGCAAAAAAACAATCTCATAGGAGGAAATAAAGAATGAAAAAAGTGTTATCACTTGTCTTGGTAATCGCAATGGTATTATCAAGCATGAGCTTTGCTTTCGCAGCAAAATTCGAAGACGTAGTTGACACTGATTACGAAAAAGCAATCAATACATTGGTTGCATTAAAAGTAGTCGACGGCTATGAAGATGGAACTTACAGACCAGAAAATGTTGTAACAAGAGCAGAAATGGCTAAATTGATGGTTCAATTACTTGGATATGGAGATTTAGTTGCTGGTTCAAAGAGTAACTTTGCTGATACTCAAGGACACTGGGCAGATGCATGGATAGCTTTAGCAGCTGGCAATGGCTTAGTAATAGGAACTGGAGATGGAAAATTTACTCCTGACAGAACAGTATCTTATGATGAAGTTTTAACTATGTTAGTCAGAGGACTTGGCTATACAGATGACTGTAATGAGCTTAAAGGTACTTGGCCTTCAAACTTTAAAGTTAAAGCAGCTGAATTGGGAATTACTAAGAGTGTAAAAATCAATGCTACAGGAGCTGACAGGGGCGGAGTTGCTCAGGCTATGTTCAACGCATTGGAAGCAAAAATAGTTACTGTTGACAATGACAGAAATGTTAAAGACGTAATTGATGGTAAAGGCAAGACTAGACAATTACTTAGCAGAATAGCTGAATTGGATGACAATTATACAGTATCATCTGAATTATTAGATCCAAGCAACAAGAAATATGCTGGTAATTTTGTAGACTTAGCACCATATATGTTCCAGAACTTGGAAGTATACTTGAATGATGATGATGAAGTTGTTTATATCAAAGACAGCAATTCATTAGTTGTTGAAGGAGAAATCGATGAAGTTACTGCTACTGGAAAAGTTGTTACTGTGGCAATTGAACTTGCAGATGGCTCAATCAAGAAAGTCGACTTTGATACTACAGCTTCTGATGCTGCAGCTCTTGCAGAAAAAATTACATCAGGTATAGCAAGTGTATTCTATAACGGAGCAAATGCTACAGATCTGAAATATGAAGATTTAGAAGACAGTGAAACTATAAAAATAGTTGCAAATGAAGATCCAGATAAATCAAACGGTAAAATAGAAAAAGGTGAAGTTGATGGTATTGTTCTTGAAACTCAAACAAGTGTTATAAGAGTAGAAGAAAAATATTCAGTAGGCGACCGTACTTTAGATGGATTAACATTACCTGAAAAAAGCAGCAAAGTAGATCTTACAAAAATCAAAGTTAAGGGCGAAGTTGATTCTCTTGAAGACATTGATGTTGATGACGTTGTAGTTGAATACCTTGCTGAAGATGATGAATTTACTACATTGGTAGTTACAAGAGATACAATAGAAGGTGAAGTTACAAGACAGGGTGGAACAGATGTTTACGTAGATGGTACTAAGTACAAAATAAGCAGAACTTCAGGTGCTGCATCAGATCCTGAAGTAGGTGACAGCGGAATTTTCTACTTGGATCACAACGGAAAAATTGTTGACTATGATACTGAAGCTGAAGGCGCAACTGATTATGCAGTTGTAATGGGAGTTGAAGCTGGAGCTGTTAAGCATTCATTTGGTAAAGTATCAATAGATGATTATCCGCAGATTAAGCTTACTACTCAAGCAGGTGACGAAGTTGTATATGATATGTATTTGAAGATTGATTCTAATAACAAGATAAGCAATTCAGCTAAACTTGATAAAGTTGCTTTCTTTGACAAAACATATACAGTTACAAATGATGTAATAGATGGTGATGGTAAAATAACTTCTACAACATTTACAGATCTTAAAGATTTAGTAGATGGTCACCCACAGGTTATTAAATATAAACTGAACAATGACAATAAAATTACAAAAATTGAATTAGTAGATGCGAAAAAAATCGAAGGCGTTGACACTACTAAGTCATCATTCAAATTATTGTCAGATGCATTAGTTTATGACTATCAGGCAGAAGAATCAGTTAACCAAGATAAGCTTAGCTCAAAGATTACAGAAGGATTTGCTGTTTACAATAAAAAAGGTGAAATACAAGTTCTGTTGATAAAAACTATAGATGTAGATGATACAGTATTCACATTTGCTTATATTACTTCAGTAAATAAAGCAAGCAATAAAGGCGACAATGTACAGGCACTGAAAGCATACATGAATGGTGAGTTTGTAGATCCTTTATTCACAGATGATGATGAGTTAGTTGATAAGACTGAAACTCCTAATGTATTTGCTCTTGACATGGATGGTGAAATTGTAACAGATGCAACTGCTATAACAACTACTAGTACTGCACTTGGTGGCAAGACTTTAACTGTTCATAAGGGAACAATTGATGACAGAGGAAATGACACTATAAAAATAGGTAGTACATGGCATACATTATCAGAAGATGCAACAGTTATAGGCGTAGATTCTGATGGAGATGTAAATGCTGTTAGAAAATTAAGCTCTATAAGAGCTGGTAAAACAGAAGTAGATGTTTACATGTATAACGGATACGTTCAATTTGTAGTAATACATGAATAATATCAACCAATAAAAAAAACACCTTCGGGTGTTTTTTTTATTGGTTGCAACAACAAGGACAGGGGAGGACAAAGGAAGGACAAAGGGACGTTTCATTTTGTCTGGGAGTGTAACAAATTACGTAAGCGCTGAAAAAAAGACCGTATTAACTAAGCTGCTAAAATGTGATATAATGGAAGCAGGAGCAATACGGTTATTTGTTTGCCAATAAGTCTTTATTTGTAAGCGCTGAAAAAAAGACCGTATTAACTAAGCTGCTAAAATGTGATATAATGGAAGCAGGAGCAATACGGTTATTTGTTTGCCAATAAGTCTTTATTTACCTTGAGCACTTCCGAAGCAGATACCTTCACATAATCAGGAAGAGAATCTGACCAAGGCAGATATTGTTTCAGCTGTTCTTCGTCAGTTGGGTTTTCTAACTGTGGAAGCTCTGTAAGCAGATATTCTATATATTTAAATACATTTAGGTTATTAATACCGGCAGACTCAACCAATGAATACATAACCGCATTGCACACAGCTCCGGCAGGTGTATCTGCAAACAGCCATGCTCTCCTGTGAACTGCAAAAGGTCTTATTGACCTTTCCACTAAATTTGTAGTCAAAGGTATTCTTCCGTCATTCAAGAACTGTCCAAGTTCTACATGTTGATTTTTTATGTACGTTAATGCTTCTTTAAGTTTTTCGTTGGTTATTATTTTCTTAGACGTTTTTTCATGCCACGCTAAAATTTCCTCATAAACTGGTCTTGAAAATTTATTTCTTTTTTCAAGCCTTTCATCATCAGGCATATCTGATAGCTTTTCTTCTATTTCAAACAGGCGCTTTACGTATTTAAGACCTTCTTCTGCCGCAGTTCCTTTTATTGGTTTCTTTCTATCATCCAGAGGAATGGAGTCCAACAGCTTTCTTCGAAAATGTGCCCAGCACTCGGCGTGTAAAGCTTCCGGCACAGCGTTATATCCGCCGTATCCGTCTGTTACAAATATTCCCCTGTAGTTTTCAAGCATGCTCTTTGCCATTTCCGAGCTCCTGCTTGGACTATACTTGAATACTAAGGACACGGGAAGGACACGGGGACGGTTCATTTGTCCTTTTTGAGGGTGTTAGGACACGGGGACGTTTCATTTGTCTTTTTTGGAAGGACACAGGGACGTCAGGCTGTGGAAGGACATAGGGACGTTTTATTTGTCTTTTTTGTATAAGCGAAGGGATAGGTTGTTGTAAAAATAAAAGTAATAATTGTGAGATGATTTTTGAGAAAAATAGAAATTAAGTGATTATTGACCTTTATTTAGTAATATGATATGCTACAATTACAAGCAAATTAATATAAATTATACTCTAAGTTATAAGTTATATAAGTTATATAGCTATAAAAAAATGAGAAGGTATTATAAATGAACAGTAAGATACAATATTGGATGGATTTAGCTGAATATGATATTGAAACGGCAAAAGCAATGCTGCAAACAGGCCGATATCTTTACGTTGGCTTTATGTGTCACCAAACCATAGAAAAAGCACTAAAAGCTGTAATTTCTAAAAATGATGTTTTACCTCCCAAAACACATGGACTAATGAAATTAGCACAGCTTGCAGATATTTACGAACTTATGAATGAAAGTAAAAAGGATTTATTAGATACTCTTGATCCTTTGAATGTTGCAGCTAGATACCCAGAGCAAAAGGATAAATTGGCAGTAACGTTAACGCAGGATAGATGTAAGGCTATTTTAGAAGAAACGGAGGACTTACTATGTTGGATAAAGAAACAGTTGTAAAGTTGGCAGAGAGATATGCTTTGGAAGTTGTAAAGATGTTAAATCCTCAGGCAGTTGTTCTTTTTGGTTCTTATGCGAAAGGTACTGCAAAGGCTGATAGTGATATTGATATTGCAGTGATATTAAATGACTTTACAGGTGACTATCTTGAAATATACAAACAGCTATATCGTCTTCGACGAAATATAAGTGCTGATATAGAACCAGTTCTTTTGGATTCATCACGAGATGATAGCGGATTTGTCGCAGAGGTTTTAAAAACAGGGCAAATTTTGGGAACGCATCTCAATTAACTTGCAAGAAGGACACAAGGACACGAAGGACACGGGGAAGGACACGGGGACGTTTCATTTGTCTTTTTTGTATAAGTGAAGGGATAGGCTGTTGCAAAGATAAAAGTAATAATTGTGAGATGATTTTTGAGAAAAATAGAAATTAAGCGATTATTGACCTTTATTTAGTAATATGATATGCTACAATTACAAGCAAATTAATATAAATTATACTCTAAGTTATATAGCTATAAAAAAATGAGAAGGTATTATAAATGAACAGTAAGATAGAAACCACCGGGAAACCACCGGGACGCTTCATTTGTCATTTTTGAGGGTGTTATCAACAACAGTTTTGCTTATGCCGAAAATTCTTGCTAATTGTCTGATACTTGTATTTTCTTTTTTATAAACCTCTTGGATAATTTGTCTTTTTTTATCCATACTCAAGATCGGTAAATTTGATATTTTATAAAGATTTATTATCATATCAGTCATTTTTTTATCACTGTATTTTGCATTTTTTATATCGAGGCATTTATCATCATTAGATTCATTTGTATAAGCATTGAATTCGTCAAATGTTTTAAAATAGCTTTGAATTAAATCTCCGTCTATAAGGGTTTTTTGTTCATTATAAAATAAATAGTATTCTCCGAAACTGCTCCATTTATATTCTCTTGCATTGACAACAATACTTGCTTTTACAGGGTTTTGATGAATATATCTTAAAACAGTAAGCAAATATTGTTCTGAATTTACGGGTTCACTTAAATATCTGTTTTGTAACAGATGACCGATCCTGTCATATTTTTTATTATGCCATCCGGCATAAGCAACGGTTATACGCTTAATACTCGTTCCAATTTCTTCGCTTTCTTGTAATAACAGGTGTACGTGATTATCCATTAAGCAATATCCAAAGACATTAAAGTTGCCTTTTTCTTTTGCTTTTTTGATATCATTAATAAATTTTAATTTATCCTCATTTTCTAAAAAGATATTTCTTTTGTCTATTCCTCTCAGCATGATATGATATATTCCGGTATTACTTTTTATTCTTGCTTTTCTGGGCATATGACACCTCACCGATATTTAATTATGCCAAATTTTACAAGTTTTGATATTTTATTATATCATTTATTACAATATAAGCAACTTGTTAATAACAAAAATTTATTTTTGTAATGGAATTTATAATTGGTAGTAATAAAAATTAAACACTTGAAAATTTATATTTATTGTTATATTATTATGTCATAAATACAAAGCGGGAGCAATGGTGTGAAAATACAAAATCCACATGATAAATTTTTTAAAGAGACCTTTGGGAAAATAGGTGTTGCAAAAGATTTTATAAATAACTATCTTCCACAGGAAATTAAGGATATAATGGATATTGATAAATTGGAACTTCAGAAGGATAGCTTTGTAAATGAAGAACTCGAAGAAGGTTTTACTGATATCTTATTTAAATCAAATATAAATTCTGAGGAAGGATATATTTATTTTCTGTTTGAACATAAGAGTTATCCAAGTAAGGATGCAGTTTTTCAATTACTTAAATACATGATAAAAATTTGGGAAATGAAAATAAAAAAAGAAGGCGTCAGTGAACTTCCCATTATTATTCCCATATTAATATATCATGGAAAAGAAAAATGGAATTCAAAGATTATGCTTGGGGAAATGATAACAGGATACAATACGTTATCGGGAAATATTAAAAAATATATTCCAAATTACGAATATCTGTTGTTTAATATTTCAAAATACTCAGATGAGGAAATTAAGGGAGAGGCACAACTTAGGATAATATTAACTGTTTTTAGGGATATCTTCACAAAGAATATTGAAGAATTTCATGGAACCATAGTGAGATCGGTGGAATATCTATCAGAACTGGATGATAAACAGACGGGGATAGAATACTTTGAGACAATGATGAGATATATATTTAATGCAAGAGTTGACTTTAGCGAGAAGGATATTGATAATTTAATTAATAAAATTGGAGATAATTATCCGGAAGGGAGTGAAGTAGTGATGACATTAGCAGATAGATTTGTGGAAAAAGGCATGGAAAAAGGTATGGAAAAAGGTATGGAAAAAGGCATGGAAAAAGGCATGGAAAAAGGTGCATCAAATGCTCTCGTAAAGACTGCGATAAAATTGCTTACTAAAAAATTTGGTATTTTACCTGAAGAAGTTACAACAAAAATATCAAAATTGGATAATTCGATTTTAGAGTTAATAATTGAGGGAATTTTCGAATATAAAAGTATAGAAGATATAAAAAAATATATTGGTTAAAATTTTATTCTTGACGGATATGAGACAGTTTGAAAATCAAACTGCCTTTTTTTGGCGAAGCAAAGGACACAGTGGGCGTTTCATAATATCGTGTCTCTCTTTCTGTCGCTAATTGTCATAATCTTTCTAACACACATCGTTGACGAGAATGAGTAGAATGTGTTAGAATAAATGTTAGTATGGAGGGATATGAATGAAGTTTATGGAAGGTTTAACCGTTGAATTAAAAAAACAGATAACGGATGATATTCAAAAAACAGTTATTGCCTTTACTAATACGGATGGTGGAACGGTCTATATTGGAATTGACGATAATGGTGATATAACAGGCGTACAAAATATAGACGGAGAAATGCTGAGAGTGTCAAATATGATTAGAGATGCGATTAAGCCGGATGTTACGTTGTTTACTTCTTATGAGGTTGAAGAGCTTGAGGGTAAGAATGTCATTAAGGTTATAGTACAAAAAGGTACGAAGAGACCGTATTATTTAGCAAGTAAAGGATTGCGTCCCGAAGGCGTGTATGTCAGACAGGGGGCCTCAACAGCTCCTGCATCAGATAGCACTATAATAAGGATGATTAAGGAAACAGATGGAGATAGCTATGAAAATATGCGTTCAATTAATCAAGATTTAACTTTTGAAACTGCAAGTATAGAATTTAATATTAGAAAGGTTCCTTTTAGTATCGGGCAATATAGGACTCTAAAATTAATAAATGAGGATGGTATTTACACTAATCTTGCTCATATTCTTTCAGATCAATGCGTCCATACTATTAAAGCTGCAGTTTTTGAAGGGACGGATAAAGCTGTATTTAAAGACAGACAGGAATTTAGCGGCTCACTTTTATTACAGCTTAAGGATGCTTATGATTATATCAGCAGGTACAATCGTATACGTGCGGAGTTTTCAGGTCTTCACCGTATAGACAAGAAGGATTATCCTGAAGAGGCTTTGAGAGAATCTTTGCTTAACTCGCTTGCACACAGAGATTATTCTTATAGTGCAAGTACCTTGATAAGTATCTTTGATGATCGTATTGAGTTTTTATCTGTCGGTGGATTGGTAAAAGGAATTTCGCTCAATGATATTATGCTTGGTGTTTCTGTTTCACGCAATGAAAATTTAGCCAATATTTTTTATAGATTAACTTTAATTGAAGCATATGGTACAGGAATTCCTAAAATATTTAGAAGTTATAAGGATTTTCCAATTCAACCTAAAATTGAAGTATCGGACAATGCTTTTAAAATTACACTACCTAATAAAAATGAAACTGACGAAAAGATTTTTTTATCAGAAAATGAAAAGGTTGTAATGGAACTATTAAATGAAAAATATGAGATTACAAGAAAAGATGTTCAAGAAACATTAAATTCTTCTCAGACTATGGCTGGACGAGTTGTCAAAAAACTTACAGACCGAGGATTGATTAAACAAATCGGTAAAGGTAAGAATACAAGATATTTAAGATGAGCTGAAAGAATTGAGAAGTCCACGGACGACGGTCACGGGGACAAACCAAAGGAACATAGATAGAATAAAAAGTAGTAATTAAGTTGATATACGTGAGAATTATGAGTCTGTTGCTAAAGCAACAGTCTTTTTTATTTTTATAAATCAAGATGCAGATTTGTTGTTATCTTTTGAGAGGTGATAAAAAAAGCTTTTCGCTTACTTCTATTTTGTATAAAAACCTAAAATAAAAAATACTATTGACGATATATGATTAAAGGATAATAAGTAATTAT
>DCYG01000028.1:0-8892 GCA_002331025.1 Firmicutes bacterium UBA2116
TTCAGAGGGCAGGCTCTTATTATGGGCTTTAGCCTGTTGAACATGGGTGAGTTTCTCTTTAGGAGAAATCAATCCATGTGAAATAATAAACCACCCGCTTTACGGGTGGTCTTGACTGCCTACGGTTTTAAGAGTTCGAGTCCTTCTTCTCTGCCATATTTGTACATTGCGATTAATAGAAGCCCGATGTACCCTGAAAGCCCAGTAATACTGGTTTTTTTGCGTTCAAGGAGATTTTTCAAAGCGTTTTTGAGGGCGAATTTGTCCTTGCCATCTTACACATAACGAGCATTTATGCACCCGCCGAACGGAAAGCGTGAAAAGATGCACCCGCCCTGCTTTTGCTCGTTCAGCGGTAGTGGAAATTTTCACATATTCATCGTTTTACAGACTTTCTTTCACAATGTTGAATTAACCCAAAACTATCCTGTTTAATGGAAAAACTCCAACTTGTCCCAAAAGCCGAATATGCAATGTACATACACCATTGTCGTGTTAATTTCACGCGTTCGCTGAACGTGGTAGACGAAAAGGACAGATGCTATAAAAAAATTCAAAAGCCCCTTGACAAATGAGTGACTGTTCAACTATAATATGAATATGGTTGAACAGTCACTCAATCAAATGCAAAGGAGGTGCTTTCTATGCCCGTTAAAGGAGACGTGTGCGATTGCGATGTTATCCACGAAGAAATCGTTGCGAATGTGAAGTCACAAATGCTTTCAGATACAACTATGATTGCCGCTTCTGATTTTCTAAAAGCAATCGGAGACCCTACAAGAGTTAAGATGCTTTGGGCTTTGGGTGTCAGCGAAATGTGCGTGTGTGATTTGGCATATTTGCTAAAGATGACAAAATCCGCAATCTCACATCAATTGCGAACTTTGAAAGCGGCCAACTTGGTAAAGTTCCGAAAAGACGGCAAAGTGGTCTACTATTCTCTTGTAGATGATCACGTAAACATTATTCTAAAACAAAGTTTGAGCCATATCACAGAATAATAATTTTAAGGAGGAAATCACTATGAAAAAGCAATTTAGACTCGAAGGACTTGACTGCGCCAACTGCGCCGCGAAAATGGAAAAGGACATCGGCGCGCTTTCCGGTGTGACAACCGCAAGTGTCAACCATATGACAACGAAACTTGTCTTTGAAACCGCCGAGGGAGCAGACATTGATTATATCGTTGCCGAAGCTGAAAAAATCGTTCACAAGTACGAACCGGAAGTCGTAATGAAACGGGCGTGATGTGCCATCGCGAACGGCGAGATTGTATAGGGCGATACTCTCGATTAACGCCCTATACAATTGCTTAATGCCGCTGACTAAAGAATTTTTTTACACTAACAGTTGAGTGAGCTCTCAACCAATATAGAGGAGGGATTTAAAGTGAATAAGCGTCTAACCAAAATCATCATAGCGGCTGTCATTTTCGTGGCAGGTCTGCTTGCTCCGAAAGACCCGGAGTGGCTTTCGATAATTCTGTTTCTTGCCGCTTACGTTGTCGTCGGCTACGAAATTATTTTTAAGGCGGTCAAGAATATTACGCACGGAGAAGTCTTTGACGAAAACTTCTTAATGACTATCGCCACAGTCGGCGCGCTCATCGCGGGGGAGTACCCGGAGGGCGTTGCAGTTATGCTGTTTTATCAAGTCGGCGAGTTATTCCAAAGTTACGCCGTTTCTAAATCGAGGAAGTCTATCGCCGGACTTATGGATATTCGCCCCGATTACGCTAATGTAAAACGCGGTGACGGCAGCTTAGAAAGGGTTGATCCCTATGATGTGAATATTGGCGATATTATCGTCGTACAGCCGGGTGAGAAAATACCGCTTGACGGCATAATCATTGAGGGCAACTCAATGGTAGACACCAAAGCCTTGACGGGCGAATCCGTTCCCCGCGAAGTTTCCGTAGGCGGCGAAGCGTTAAGCGGTTGTATCAATGTCAGCGGCGTTCTAACCATTGAAGTGCAAAAGGAATTTGGCGAATCAACCGTTTCAAAAATTCTTGACCTTGTTGAAAACGCAAGCAGTAAAAAATCCAATTCCGAAAACTTCATTACGAAGTTTGCTCGGATTTATACTCCTGTTGTCGTGGGAGCCGCAGTTTTACTTGCCGTTATTCCCTCGCTCATTACAGGTGAATGGAGCGTGTGGACGCTTCGCGCCTTGACTTTCCTTGTGGTGTCCTGCCCTTGCGCGCTCGTTGTGTCTATCCCGCTTAGTTTCTTCGGTGGTATTGGCGGGGCTTCAAGAAGCGGTATTTTGGTAAAGGGGAGCAACTATCTTGAGGCTTTGGCAAAGACTGAAACGGTTGTGTTCGATAAGACAGGAACTCTCACCAAAGGCGTGTTTAAGGTACAGGAAATCCACCCTGTTGAAGTGTCGGCAGACGAACTATTAGAGTTGACCGCATACGCTGAAAGCTATTCCAATCACCCGATTTCGCTCTCCCTAAAAACCGCATACGGCAAGGAGATTGACAAGAGCAAAGTGACCGACACGGAGGACATTGCGGGTCACGGTATCAGCGTAACGGTGTTTGGCAAAAAGGTCTTTGCAGGGAACACAAGGCTGATGAAAAAAATCGGCGTAGATTACTGTAAAGATGAAATAATCGGCACGGTTGTCCACGTTGCCATTGACAGCAAATACGCCGGATATATCGTTATTGCAGACGAAGTAAAAGAGGATTCCGCAGAAGCAATCCGCCGCCTTAAAGCTATGGGAATTAAGCAAACGGTCATACTCACTGGCGACAGTAACTCGGTCGGTCAAAAGGTCGGACGCGAACTCGGTGTAGACAAGATTTACACGGAACTTTTGCCCGGTGATAAGGTGGCCAAATTGGAAGAACTGCTTGCCGCCAAATCCGCGAAAGGCAAACTCGCTTTTGTCGGCGACGGCATCAATGATGCGCCTGTTCTCGCTCGTTCGGATATAGGGATAGCTATGGGCGGTTTAGGCTCGGACGCGGCGATTGAAGCCGCCGATATTGTGATTATGACCGATGAACCGTCAAAGATTGCGTCGGCTATCAGAATATCAAAAAAGACGCTCGGCATTGCCACGCAAAACACTTGGCTTGCACTCGGTATAAAGGCAGTTGTTCTCGTCCTCAGCGCGCTAGGTATTACTGATATGTGGATGGCGGTTTTCGCAGACGTTGGCGTGACTGTTCTCGCGGTACTGAACTCTTTCCGCGCGCTTAATACGAAAAAGCTGTGAACGGAGGGGGTATATAATGCAAGCTGTTTTATTCAGTTTGCTTGCCACCATTTTGGGAACATTGCTCGGAAGTCTGATAGCGGTTTGGGCAGGAAACCGTTCTCCGAAAATCATCAATTATCTACTGTCACTTGCCGCAGGGTTTATGTTGAGCCTTGTGTTTTTCGACCTTGTTCCCGAAGTGTTGGAGATTGCAAGCGTTCCTCTAACAATTTTGGGAATTGGAATCGGGATTGCCGTAATTCTGATATTCGACACGGTTTCCGATAAAATGGCGGACGGCAAAGACGGAGAAATCCCACAGGCGAAAGTGAAAATCGAGATTTTGCGCTCCGGCTATATTATGCTTGTAGCTGTTGGTATTCATAATTTACCCGCCGGACTTGCAATCGGCGCGGGAGCGGAACACCATATCGGGTTTGCGGCGACAATGGCTCTTACCCTTGCTCTGCATAATATCCCTGAGGGTGTGGCTACTGCCGCTCTGTTATTGGCGGGTGGAGCAAAAAAGCGTAACGCGGTTTTGCTGTCAACACTAACAGGAGTGCCGACCATTCTTGGCGCGACAATTGGTTACTTTGTCGGGAATATGTCAGACGTTGCAATGGCATTGACTACTTCGGCTGTGGCGGGAATTATCCTGTATATGATTTTTGAAGAAATACTTCCGAAGGGTGCCGCAATTCTTAAGACACGATTAACAACGGTCTTTACATTGCTTGGAATAATTATCGGGATTGTGGCGATAAGTGGTTGATACGCATAGATAATCGTTCAGACAAATTGGCTTTAAGGGGGCGCAATACTTGGTTTTGCAAAGTTGATTCGCTTATCAACGAATTAGAGGAGAAAGCGCCGAAGATATTGCAAATACAGTTATCAAGCGTGGATTACTTTCCCGTCTTGACCATGCCGCCTATCTTGGCAGGGAGCCTGCTAAAGCGGAAATGGTCTTAAATCAAGGTGGATAAACATACTAAAGGCAATTTCGTCATTATTGGATGGCGAGCAAATGACTGATGTTCTTTCTAATAATATCAAATGAAGTAGACGAAAACGGCGCAAGAAGGAGAAGTTAGCCGTAGCCGCATCAATCTATAAGTAAGGATCGTGAGTATTAATAAAAATAGAATATCAAAGCCAAGGGCAAACCCACTAAAAGGTGGGGACGCAAAGCTATAGGGTCTAAGGTGTATTACTGCACTACGATAGCCTGGTTGCCAAAAGCTATGCGGAGCCTGCCCTCGTTTCAGAGGGCAGGCTCTTATTTATGTCTGTCGGTTTTTGACGGATAAACAGGATATCGGGATACCGGCTTTCGCCATGCTTCGGCGAGAGGAGTATCCTATGAGATTTTATACTTATAAGAGGTGGAAATAGAGCAGACAAAGCTCGTACATATTATTTACCACCTAAACAATTTTATATTATAATTTTGAAAAAGTCAGCATTTCGCCATGGGCGCAGTGCTGACTTTTTTCTTTCGACAAGAAAACCTACACACCGACTTAATTTTACAATATTAGGTAAAATATGGTGTGCTTCTAATGCAAACAGGTTAATTCCACGCTGCCGTTCCCCTCCGTTTCTGACATTTTGATTCACCATCAAAATTTCAGAAAATGGAGGACAAGCCATATGGCAGAAAAGAAAGAGTATCGAATCAAGGTGCAGGGACAGCTTGTTCCCGTCACCGAAGAAGTCTATGTTACCTATCACCGCATGAAGCGCCGGGAAACCTATCTGGAGGAAAGAGATACCGCAAACGGCGTTTTTCATTACAGTGCCATGGATACGGGCGAAACCACAGGCGAGGATGGGATTCCAGACCTTACTTCTCCACGCGTAGAGGATTTGGTTGTGGACAAGCTCATAGCGGAAAAGCTCCAACAATGCCTTGCCCAACTTTCCAAGGAAGAACAGGAACTGATTTACGCCCTGTTTTTCAGGGGAATCAGTGAGCGCCAGTGGAGCTCAGAAACGGGTCTTCACTATATGACCATCCATGATCGTAAGATCAAAATTCTTGGCAAACTAAAAAAAATGATAGAAAAGTAAAATTTTTTCCGTGCAACCCCCTCACGAAATCGGCTTAGTAGTGAGGGGGTTTTTATTCACCCTCATGGCTCTTTGAAAATTTCATATCCGACGACCTGAATACGTTAGCTGACGGACCCCAAAAGGGAAAGCGACCCCGGAGGATGCGCCAAGACCACCTGTAGGACGGCGATGAGAACATGAAATCAACCATATTAATTTTATTCTGTTTATGGTTTCTCATTTTCCAGCCTATCAAAGACGGCCAAATAAGGTGCAGAGCGGTACCCATCCGTCCGAAAAGCAGGCTGTGGCAGCCTGCTTCGCAATGACCCCGTCAGCCTATATTGATACTTCTGTCCAGTCACAGCCCCCCTGAACGGGGGATCACGCAATGAGGGCAGCCAGCGGAGATCCCGGTGGAGGTGAGATTCCTATGATGCGGTATACCATGCTTGCATGGCATTAGCCAGCCGCAGTTCAGGCCGTCGCCTTTGTTGTGCAAAGCACCATGCTCTGCACAGAGTGCTTGGGGAGTAGTGTCGAATTAAGCACAGCGAGAAAAATCTTAATGTCAGAAGCCATGAGAACCTCACGCCATCAGGGATAGGCGGTCCCATATTGCGAAGCAACAAGGTTCTCTCAGCCGTCAAAATCTTTGATTTTGCAAACGGCGTGAGGTTCTTATTTTTGTGACATTAAGAAAAACCAAAGGAATTACAAACCAAGGAGGTGCAAAATTTGAACACGATAAAGAAAGGCATCAGCCGCGGCGATATTTTTTATGCCGACTTAAGCCCCGTTGTGGGCTGTGAGCAAGGGGGCATCCGTCCCGTACTTATCCTGCAAAACGACATCGGCAACCGCTACAGCCCTACCACCATCGTCTGTGCCATCACCGGCAAACCGAAAAAGCCTTTGCCCACCCATTCAGCCATTGCCGGAGTAGGCAGACTGTCCATAGAATCCTTTGCCCTTTTAGAACAGATACGTACCATTGATAGGGCTCGGCTCAGAGAAAAGGTTGGAAATCTTTCCGACCATGACATGAAGAAAATAAATCAGGCACTTTCTATCAGCGTCGGACTTAGTCCGGCATTTTTTTCATGAAGGGAGAATTTTTATGAGCAACAAAACAATGATGTTTGAAAAATACCCTGATGTAGTCGAGGTAAATCAATTGCGAGAAATGCTTGGCGGTATCAGCCGGAAGCTGGCTTATAAACTGCTTTCGGAAAAAGAGATACATAGTGTTCGCGTTGGACGAACCTATAAGATTCCCAAAGTGTGCATTATGGAATATTTGCTGGGCGAAGAAATGTGCCACATCAAGATTTTTTGATGTGGTTTTTGCTTACTATTGGACATGAACCGTAGAAAAATCCGTTGGATTGCTTCCGCGTAAAACAGTAGCTATCCCATGCTTTCTGTGGTATTGTGGTGTTGTCAATGGTAGGCAAATACGCTGTTATTTCAAAGGAGGGTAACAATGATAGCAGGCTGTCTACAGCAAAAAAACAATACTTACTATGCCGTTCTATACATCAAGGTGGACGGCAAAAGAAAAACCAAATGGGTTCCTACCGGACTTCCGGTGGAAGGAACCAGTGACAGAAAAGCAAAAAAAGCCTTTGACCAGATCCGGTTGGAATACGAACAGGAGCAGGAAGAAAAAGAGCGTCGGGATGCCGAGGAACGAGCCAGAGAACTAATTGAGGGCAAACGGAATCCCCAAGCAGAGGTACTGTTTACCGACTACCTTCAGAAATGGCTGATACAGGCAAAGCCCACGATAGCCAAAACAACATTTAAGGGCTATCAAACGATGCTGGACGGACGGATCAGCCGGTACTTTACTGAACTGAACATTACCTTGGCGGAGGTTACTCCACAGCACATCCAGGACTTTCATCAATCAATCTTTGATGAAGGACACACACCCAATACAGTAATTCATTATCACGCTGTCCTTCGCAGAGCATTGCAGAATGCTGTAAAAAAAGGAATCATAGGTAGCAACCCTGCTGACCGGGTAGACCGACCCAAAAAGAATGTATATCAGGCTCAGTTTTATTCCGCAGAGGAAATGATGGCTCTGTTTGATGCGGTATCAGATGATCCATTGGAGATTTGTGTGAAGTTGGCAGCTTACTATGGCTTGCGCCGAAGCGAAGTCTTGGGATTAAAGTGGGATGCGATTAACCTTGAGCAAAAGACTATCTCCATTAAGCACAAGGTGATTGAGGACACGGTAGACGGCAAATCCATAGCGGTCGGTGAGGATGTACTGAAAACCAAATCCAGCTTCCGCACCCTTCCGTTACTGCCATCGGTGGAAAAGCTACTGCTTGCAGAAAAAGAAAAGCAGGAAAAGTACCGAAAGTTATTCAAGCGCTCTTACTGCCGAGATTATCTCGACTACATCTGCCTCGACCAAACAGGGAAGCTCATGCGCCCTAATTATGTGACGGATCACTTTAGCTGGGTGCTTGAAAAAGCAGACCTCAAAAAAATCCGATTCCACGATTTAAGACATTCCTGTGCCAGCTTACTGCTCGCAAATGGGATATCCATGAAGCAAATCCAGATATGGCTGGGGCACAGCACCTTTTCCACGACAGCAGACATTTACTCTCATCTGGACTTCCACGCACAGATTGAATCCGGTTTGGTCATGGATGGAATGTTTGAAAGAAACCGAGTGGCGAAACCTACTGGACTTGCAGCGGCCAACTGATTTTCTACGGACTGCTTTATAAGAACACGGTAAAGCCTTATACGATGAGGTTTCAAGCATATCCGTTTTCTACAGAAACAGAAAAACGCCCCCAAAAGGGAGCGTAGAAATTCAGGAAAAAGGAAGAGCCTGCTGCGGACATTGACCGCAAACAGGCTCATGGCGGAGACGGTGAGATTCGAACTCACGTGCCCGTGAGGACAACCTGATTTCGAGTCAGGCTCGTTATGACCACTTCGATACGCCTCCATATTATATTTTAATACACACAGCCTTTTGTAGAAGCCAAGGCAAAGTGTAGAAAAACCGTAGAAATCGCTAAAAAGCTAAATTTTCAAAATCCCGCAAACCCACGGAAACTCAGCGTTTCCGGCGTTTTCAAAGCAAGTGACCGAGTGGTTTTCGAGTCAGGCTCGTTATGACCACTTCGATACGCCTCCATATTTTATTTTAATACACACAGCCTTTCGTAGAAGTCAAGGCAAAGTGTAGAAAAACCGTAGAAATCGGTAAAAATCTAAATTTTCAAAATCCCTCAAACCTGCATAAACTCAAGGTCTTCCCGCATTTTCAAGGCAAGTGACCGAGTGGATTTCGAGTCAGCCCCGTTATGACCACTTCGATACCTCTCCATGTATAAAATTTTCAAACGCCGTCGTATAAAACTCAGCTCGGACATCCTCAAAAGTTAAAGTTGCACGAACTTTGAATTTCTCCAATGAAACAATTTTATATTTAATATGAAGTTTTGTCAATATAACAAGTATATATTTATATGTTTTACACATTTTTCCGGATTTTTTTCTACAGCTAGGAAAGATATATAAAGGACCTCAGCGATGAGGTCCTCAGGCTGCTGAAAAAGCCCCCCTGCATCGTTGCCGTTC
>DCYG01000028.1:9014-44954 GCA_002331025.1 Firmicutes bacterium UBA2116
GTCAATCCTCACGTATGTCTAATACGCTGCGGTTGCCCGTCTTCCGGCGCCTTGCAGGATGAACTTTTTCAACAGCCTATCATCTTGATGACTTTGTCATCAATCTGAGGACCTCAGCGATGAGGTCCGTGTAATAATTATTTATTGAATTCGTCTTCAATTTCCTTGAAAAGCTTTTCGAAATCCTTTATGTCTCCCGAAATTTTATATTTGTGCTCGGGAGCTGGAAATGAACCTTCTCTCACCTCTTTTATGTATTCAGTGAAGCCTTCTGTCGCTATTTTTGCAATTTCAGCATATTTTTTTGAGAACTTAGGGGTGAATGCCTCAAACATACCCAAAGCATCTCCGATAACCAAAACTTGTCCGTCCGTATCAGCGCCCGCACCTATTCCATAAACGGGTATTGGGAGAATCTTATGTACAAAGCTGCATACCTCTTCGGGTACTCCTTCCAATAAAACCACGCGCGCACCTGCCTCATACACGGCAATGGCATCTTTTATAACGTTTCGTGCACTGTCCGTCGTCCTGCCCTGCGCCTTAAATCCACCCATTGACGCAGAACTTTGAGGCGTTAAGCCCACGTGACCGAATACAACTATTCCTGCCCGAGAAATTGCTTTTATTTTATCTGCTACGGCAACTCCTCCTTCAAGCTTAATTGCATCTACATCTCCTTCTTTCATGAAACGAACAGCATTTCTTACAGCATCCTCCACGCTTTCGTGATAAGATCCGAAAGGCATATCACCTATTATGTATGTATTTGGTGCTCCTCTTCTTACTGCCTGACAATGATTTATGGACATATCCATGGTAACGGGAATTGTTCCTTCATAACCGTATACTATCATTCCCATTGAATCGCCTACCAATATCATATCCATTCCTGCCTTTTCGGCATAAGAAGCAAAGCAACTGTCGTATGCAGTCATCCAGACTGCCTTTTCTCCTGTTTCCTTCATTTTGTACAAATCCAAAATTGTTTTCTTTTTCATGTGCCCCCTCCATAATATCTAATATCTTAGTGAGATTCTTCGCTATCGCTCAGAATTACAAAAAACTAGCTCAAGATGGTAAAATATATTAGTCTAAAGGTTATTATCCAAATATTTCTTTCTTTAATTTTAATCCGGTAGGTGTTACGGCAATTCCGCCTTGTGCCGTTTCTCTCAATTCAGGAGGAAGCTGTCTTCCTACTTTGTTCATAGCCCATACCACTTCATCAAAGGGTATCTTGCTTTCCACTCCTGCCATGGCTACATCTGCCGTAGTAAGGGCGCTGACTGTTCCTGCAAAGTTTCTCTTAGCACAGGGAACCTCCACTAAGCCTGCAACAGGGTCACAAACGAGGCCTAGTATGTTTTTTAAAACCATTGCCGCAGCATTTAATGCCTGAGCCGGGGTTCCTCCCATCATTTCTACGACTGCTGCCGAGCCCATTGCTGCAGCTGAACCGCATTCTGCCTGACAACCGCCTTCAGCACCTGCTAATGTTGCATTTTTTGCTATTATTATTCCAACTCCCGAAGCGGTAAACAATGCATTGATCATATCATCTTCATTTTTATTTAACATTTCTGCCGCCGATATAATAACAGCAGGCAAAATGCCGCATGAACCGGCTGTCGGGCTTGCAACTATTCTACCCATTGCTGCATTTACTTCTGAAGAGGATAATGCGCTTGCCATCGCTCTTACCATAAAGCTGCCTGTCAACGTGTTTCCGCTGTCCGCATATTTTCGAAGCTTATATGCATCTCCTCCTATAAGTCCGCTCACTGATTTAATTTCCTTTTCCTGAGCAAGCTTGGATGAGCCAAGCATTACGTGCAGATTTTTTCTCATTTTCTCAATGACATCTACCCTGGTTAATTCGGATTTCTCCATCTCCTCCCTTATGGTATATTCCCATATGGGTATATTTTCTGAACTGCATATATCTATTAATTCATCACCGGTTGAAACGAACATCAGCTGCCTCCTTCCATGAGAGGATTTATAAACTTAACATTTTCTATTTCTTTTATATTTTTAATTTTATTCATCAAGCTTTCGGAAATTAAGCTGTCGGTTTCTAAAGCCATCGTCTGCATTTTTCCTTTTTGACTTCTGAAAACCCTCATATTTGCTATGTTGATATTTTCTTCATACAATATTGATGATATTTTTGATATAACACCCGGCAAATCCTTATGGCTTGTAAGTATTGTAGGCCGCTCCCCTGTAAATTCCACAACCTGACCGTCTATGTTAATTACTGTAATGTTTCCTCCACCTATGGATGAACCCATTACTTCTGTTATGCTGCCGTCTGCCTTGGTTATAATAAACTTAACTGTATTTGGATGGACATCACCTAAGTCTGTCTCAGCAAATATTATCTCTATGCCCTTTTCTTCCGCAATATTAAATGAACTTTTTAAATTTTCATCCCACGGGTCCATATTTAATATTCCGGCAACTAATGCCTTGTCTGTTCCATGACCCTTGTAGGTTTGTGCAAAGGAACCGTGCAGCAAAAAGCTTACTTTTGTGATTTTTCCTCCGGCTATAATACCTGCAACCTTGGCCAGTCTCGCGGCACCTGCCGTATGGGAACTTGACGGTCCAATCATTATTGGTCCTAAAATATCAAAAACACCATAATCTCTCATGCTTATCTCCTTGAAGAGTTCAATTTATCAACAATTTTTAAAGACTTCAACCGCATGCTTCAGTTTATCAACTATAGGCAAATTATATGGACATTTTCTTTCACATTTTCTGCATCTTACGCATGCCGATGCCTTAACAGGCAATGCATCGTATTTTAATTTACCGTATTCAGGCAGATTGTATCTTGTTACGTATCCCTCAACTATAAATACCGTCGGTATGTCTATACCCTCGGGACAAGGCTTACAGTAACCGCACCTTCTGCAGAAATTGCTGCCAATCTCCTGAACCTCATTTTTTATTTCGTCCATTTCATCCTGTGTCAGAGGTTGCAGGTTTTCAACCGCAGATACATTTTCTATTACCTGCTTTACCGAATCCATACCCGGTATTGCAACAGAAATTAAATTACTGTTAGCAATGTATTTTAATGACAGCTTCGTCTTAGTAAACGCACCGCCTGCCATTGGTTTCATAGCAATTGTTCCCATACCCTTAGACAAAGCTCTCTCGAATAATTCGGTTCCTTGTGATTCAACGGGATTATAAGGAAATTGAATCGTTTCTATTTCATCGTACTCAATTGCTTTTAACAGTATTTCTTTTATATGTCCCGTTATTCCGATATGCTTTATTATACCTTTTCCCTTTGCCTCTAACAATGCCTTAACTGCACCATTTTCTGAAAATGATTTATCAAGCTGTTCAATTTTACTTACATTATGTATCTGATAAAGGTCTATATAATCCAACTGCATCGATTTTAAGCTGTTTTCTATGGCAGCCTTCATTGAATCATAATCATGGCACATCGCTTTAGTTGCTATGTAAAAATTTTCTCTTCCTGCTTCTTTCAATGCATTTCCTATATATTGTTCACTGATTGTGTATCCCTGTGCCGTATCAATAAAATTTATTCCTCTATTCCTGCATTCCAGTATTATTTCAGTCGCTTCTTCCTGACTTACTCTTTGGATCGGAATTCCGCCAAACCCTAAAACAGATACTTCCATACCTGTATTACCAAGCAAAACTTTTTTCATTTTTTTCTCCTCCTAAACGGGAACATTCCTCCTATTCCGCAAAGACTATCCATATCAGAAAGAGGTGTGTCCCCCTCCCGTTAGTAACATTATTATTAAATAATTATATATCAGTTGATTAAAAGCGTCAATGCATGTTAATTTAATCGCAGGCTTTTAAAATAAACATCCCGCACCTTAATTAAGACGCGGGATGTTTATATGATTTGGAAGAAGATAAAAAAAGTATTATCTGTACTATAGTTATTAACATTTTAAAGTTATTTATTCATATATTTGTTAATTTTTAATATTTATTAATAAGTGTGAAAGGGTGGTTATTTGAAAAAGTTTATTGTTTTATTACCTGTCTTTATATTATACATATCTGTTTTCAGGTTTGTTTATCTGGAAAATGGTCTGACTGTTATAATTAACGTTATGCTTCCTGTTTTTATGGGAATAATTATCGCTACTTTACTGAACCCCTTTTTAGTATATCTTCAAAAAAGATTAAAAATCAAAAATAGATATTTAGCTATATTTTTAACTTTTTTGTTTATTATATTAATAATTGCTGTTATTGTTACAATAATCACTCCCAATATAACAAAGAGTATCAAGCATTTAATAAGGGATATTCCTATTTTATTTTATAAAGCAGAAAGCTATATGTCTGATTTTGGTGATAAAAATTCAATATTAAAAAGCTATCTTGTCGAAATAACCTACAAATTTTCATCAGTTATGTCCTCACTTTTAAATTTCGCCATTGAAAAGGTTATAAACATTTTTGCTGCAATCGGCAATTTGCTTTTAGCCGTAATTATTTCAATATACATACTATACGACAAAGAAAAAATTGAAAAGTGGCTTTTTAAATTGTGCCACACCCTTTTCGGAAAAAAAGTTGCAAGCGAAATTTTTAAAATTATTCACAGCTTGTACGACAATATATCAAGCTACATAACAGGCAAAATAATTGCCTCTTTAATTACGGGATTCTTGGTTTATATCGGTTCAAAATATATAATCAAAAATCCTTACCCCCTCATCGATGGTCTTATGATAGGAATTGCAAATATAATACCCTATTTTGGAACCTTGATAGGAGGTATACCTGTATTGATAATAAATATTCTTCATAATCCACAAAAGGGATTTTTAATGTTAATATATATTTTAATAGTCCAGCAAATTGACAATCTTATAATTGATCCTCATATTTTAAGCAGCAAACTTGCAATCAAGCCCATCATAATTATTATTTCCATAATAATCGGAGGAGGTTTGTTTGGAGCTGTAGGATTATTTTTAGCTACTCCCGTTGCAAGTTTGATCAAGCAATTTATAGATGCTTATATGAACTATAAGCTCAAGGAAAAAAGTACTCATTATTTGAACAAAAATTAATTAATGTGCACATTTGTGGATAAATCTGTTGACAAGTGGATAAAAAAGCATAAAATTTGTGTATAACTATTTTTAACAAGAGAGATAAACTGTGCATAACTAATTAAGAGACGGTGAAATCATGTGGAATGATAAGAGATATCATACTTTAGATTACGAATTGAAAAAAGTTTTTGGTGAAAAAGCTATAAAGCTATCTATTGACGGGAGCTTTACCTGCCCTAACAGAGATGGAACAATAGGAAGCAGAGGGTGTATTTTTTGCAGCGAGAGAGGATCCGGAGATTTTAATTCAGACAGAAATATATCTATAACTAATCAAATAAAAGAACAAAAGCAAATAATGTCTAAAAAATGGAAAAGCAATACCTGCATTGCATATTTTCAAAGCTATACAAATACATATGACTCTGTTGAAAACCTTCGGAAAAAATTTTATGAGGCTCTTGACTGCGAAAATATAAAGGGTCTTGCAATAGCAACGAGACCTGACTGCATTAATGAACAAATTTTGGGGCTTTTGGAGGAGTTAAATTCAAAAACATTTTTGTGGATAGAATTAGGTCTGCAGTCAATACATAATGAAACTGCCGATTTCATACGGAGAGGATACAACTTAGAGCAATTTGAAAAGACGTATGAATTGTTAAAATCAAAAAATATCAGGATGGTTGTTCATTTAATTGTCGGTTTGCCTACAGAAAGTAAAGAACAATATTTAGAAACCATAAAGTATATTTCTAAAAAAGAAGTTTGGGGAATTAAGCTGCATATGCTCCACGTTTTAAAAAGTACTGATTTAGCAGATTATTACGATAAAAACAACTTCAAGATACTATCCCGGGACGAATATATCAATATTGTTTGTGACAGCTTGGAGCTGTTGAATCAATCAACGGTTATACACCGGCTTACAGGAGACGGAAAAAAGTCGGAATTAATCGAACCGCTATGGACCTTAGACAAATTAAAGGTACTTTCTGATATTGATAAAGAATTAAAATCCAGAGACAGTTATCAGGGGAAAAATTTTTCATTGTAATTTTAATGTAATACTACATATGTGGATATATTATATAATAGATGTAATAAATGCTAATTATATAGCATTTTTTTTATTTGATTGGGTGACTGAAATGAGAAAAACATTATTTATAATAATATTAATATTAACCTTATCTATGCTGAACACCGCTTATGCCAAAAGCTTTCCTGATGTAAATAAGGATAGCAGCTTGCAGGAAGCAGCGGGCTTGTTATCAGGCTATAAGATTATGGAAGGATATCCTGACGGCAGCTTTAAACCGGATAAATATGTTACGAGAGCTGAGATGGCCAAAATAGTAACCGTTGCCGCAGGTTGGTTTGAATATTCAAAAAATATGACTTCTGTTTATGAAGATATGAACGGACATTGGGCTGAAAGCTATGTAGAGCTTGCAAATGTCATGAATATTGTAAAAGGTATTTCACCTAATTTATACGGTCCTGACAACCTAATTAAATTTGAAGAAGCTTACACTATGGTAATCAGATTATTAGGTTATACTGATGAATCCCTGGGAGGATACTGGCCGCAAAATTATTACCAAAAGGCATTGGAGCTGAATTTATTCCAGAATATTGATACTACAAAGGAATTTGCTTCAAGAAGAGATGTATCCATAATGATATATAATGCTTTAAGCATAAATATGGTTAGCGTAAAGGATAATAACAAAATTACACAGACAAACAAACCTCTTTTAACAATGCTTGGTAAAAAGGAAACTAGGAATGTTAATATCGGGGATTTAAAAATTGAAAGCTTCGACTTAACAGATTATTTGTTTAATAAATGGGATGTTTATTACGACATCAAAGGAAATATTGTTTATCTGACAAATCCGAGCTACAATGAATTCTCGGGAAAGGTCACAAGCCTGCTTTCTAACAGAGTAATTTTTGTGACCGATGATTACGGCAATGTAAGCGCTTTTCAATTATCTAACGTTTCAATTGTTATAAATGGCGAAAGGGGAAATTTTAACGACTTAGAGGACAGCCGTATAAAAATCGTTTATAAAAATGATTCATTTAACGGTGATGTAATTGGTATAATCGCATATAAGGAAACAGACGTAGTAGTAGTTGACAGAGATAATTTGTATAAAGAAGGCAGCAAATCATTTGCAGGTAAAAATCTTCCTGTTAAAAGTAATCATGAAATAAATTACAATAAGCTGCATATATCCGGTGATGCACAAGCATTACAGGATATAAGAGAAAATGATGTTGTTTATTTCTATGAGACTAAGGAATCAAACAAAACAACAGCTCTTAGATTAATTGTTCTTAGAAAACAGACCGACGGAACGGTTACAAACGTGCAAAGTGAAAACAACAACACATTTTATACCGTAAATAACATAAGCTACAAAACAGGTAACAGCTTCATCTCAACAGAAAAGGTATCTGTTAATGATACGGTTAAATTAATACTTGATAAAAACAACAATATTATAAAAATTAATATTTTAAGCTATGGAAAAAAACCCACGACATTTGGAATTGTGTTAAGTGCGTCCAACAGTAAAAACAACAGTGCTTCCGCAAGAATATTTGACGAAAAGGGAAATCTCAAAACGTATTCATTGGCTGATAACTCAAAAGTTGTAAAAGTTACGGAAGACGGTTCAGATTTATTAAAACAAACAGCCTTAAAGAAAAATGATTTTGTGAAATTTGACCCTGTTTCCGGCGATTCCGTAAAAATTATTGATTTTGTTCCTTCTCCCCACTATATTGCATATAACTATAATGAGCAGGACCGGACATTGTCAAACGGATACAGAATATCATCCGATACATTTATTATTTATGAATCAAACGGAAAGTATCAATTGCTTCATCCCAGCCAGTTAGACACATATCTGGAGGGAAAAGCGGTTGTAGGAAGCAACGGACATATTGATGCTCTGTATTTATCAAAGGGAATAAAATCCGCAAGCAATGTGGAAATACCTCCCGAAACGCCTCAGAACTACAGCGGCAAATTTTACAGCATGATTAAGGGTATTACTAAAATTAATGATACTACAAGTCATATACAGTTTTTTGAAAACAGCAATGTTTTCTCGGTTTCCAATACATCAGCAGCAGGTAAGTCAGCTCCGTCCTTGCTAAACAGCTATGTAAAGGCAGATATAGTAAACGGTGTAATAACAGGCTTGGAAAGAGTAACTCCTGAAACCGACAGGGTTAAAATTACACAGGTTTATTCTACACAAATGCAGATAGACAGTATAACGTACATGGAATATGCGGATAATATAGCTGTATATATATGTACCACGGATAAGACAGGAAATGTTATAGCTTTTAAAGCCGGCTCAAAGTCTGATCTGAAGTCCGGCTCAACAGTACAGCTTTATGACCTGTACGGAAACTTTGACGGAATAATTGACGTAGCGATAGTGTACAACTAAAAGATCAATGAACAATGAAAATTGAATAATGAACAGTATAAGTGAAATGAGAAAAAGGGCTTCCGCCCTTTTTTATATTTTACGATGCCTATCCATTGCTGTTACACTATCTTCGTAGTGAAGTTTTCGATGTTCCACACGTCCGTTATAAAGCTTTCATAAAAATACGGTTCGTGGCTCACTAACAGAATCGTACCCTTGAATTCCTTCAATGCTTTTTCCAATTCATCTTTCGCCTCAGGGTCCAAGTGATTTGTGGGCTCATCAAGAACCAGAAAGTTTAATTCCTTTAATAATATCTTACACAATCTTACTTTGGCATTTTCTCCGCCGGACAAAACCTTCATCATACTGGTTATATTATCGGTGGTCAATCCGCAGCGAGCCAGCTCCAAGCGAACCTCGTGATTTGTCAGAGAAGGATATTCGTTCCATACTTCGTTTAGTGCGGTATTGGAATTATCCTTGGAATCCTCCTGCTCAAAATAGCCGTAAACAACATTTTCTCCGAATGCTACACTTCCGCTTATGGGAGGCAGTATTCCCAATATGGTTCTTAGCAATGTTGATTTTCCTAAACCGTTTACTCCCGTCAATGCAATCTTTTTATTTCTTTCTACCTGAAAGTTCATCGGTTCTGTCAATGGATGGTCATATCCTATTATCAAATCCTTAGCATCGATTAAGAATCTGCTTGGCGCTTTTGTTTCCTTGAATCTGAATGTGGGCTTCGGCTTATCTCTCGGCTTTTCCAAAATATCCATTTTTTCAAGCTGTTTCATTCTGCTGTTTGCCATGCCTCTCGTTGCAACTCTTGCCTTGTTTCTTGCTATGAAATCTTCAAGACGTTCAATTTCTTTTTGCTGTTTTTCATATTCACGCTCTTCTTTTTGTTTGTTAAGCTCGTATATTCTTCTGAATTCTTCGTAATTACCTACATATCTTGACAAGCTTAAATTTTCCACATGATAAATGATATTGCAAACATCATTTATAAACGGTATATCATGTGAAATCAAAATAAATGCATTTTCATAATTCTGTAAATAATTTGTGAGCCATCTTATATGATTTTCATCCAGAAAGTTGGTGGGCTCATCCAATAAAAGTATGGTTGGATTTTGTAATAACAGCTTCGTTAATAAAACCTTGGTTCTCTGCCCGCCGCTGAGCTCATCAACTAACTTATCTAATCCGATATCCCCTAATCCAAGGCCGTTTGCCACCTCTTCTATTTTAGAATCAATCGTATAAAATCCGCTGCTGTCTAATATTGTCTGTATTTCGGCAGCATCTTCCATCATTCTGTTTACTTCTTCATCATCGGCAGTTGCCATATCTTCATATAACTTTAAAAGCTCCTGCTCCATTTTAAACAGCTCATCAAAGGCGAGGCGAAGATTTTCTCTGATTGTTGTTCCGGGCTTTAATGCAGAGTGCTGGTCAAGGTATCCAACCGTAACTCTTTTAGACCACGAAACTTCTCCTTCGTCAGGCATAAGCTTACCTGTTATTATATTTAAAAATGTTGACTTTCCCTCTCCGTTTGCTCCTATCAATGCCACATGCTCCCCTTTTAACAAGCGGAATGACACATTTTCCAATATGGCACGGGCACCGAAGCCGTGAGTTACATTTCTTACATCTAATATACTCATAAAAACTCCTTACTTTTGTGATTAACCTCTCATATAATATAAAATAAATACAGAATTGTAAATATGTTTTTGTAACAAAGTATTTTTTTACATTTTATTGATTTGCTTTTATCAGTTTGTTATAATTAGCTAATAGTAAAAATTAGGAGGGCTTAAAATATAATGAACGAAAAGATACGACCTGCCTGGGTGGAGGTAAACAGAGAAAAAGCAATTCATAATTTCTTGGAAGTCCGAAGAGCTGTAGGTCCAAATGTTAAGGTATGTGCTGTTGTTAAAGCCGACAGCTACGGAATGGGGTCAATAGAGCTTTCTAAAATGTACTTGCAAAACGGTGTGGATATGCTGGCCGTAGCAGTTATAGGAGAAGCATTTGAGCTAAGACAGGAAATAAAGGACACTGATATTTTAGTGCTGGGCTATACGCCGGAAGAATTTTTTGATGATGCGATAAGTCAAAATATTACGATTACAATTTACGACTATAATCTTGCTTTAAGACTGAATGAAATAGCAAAGGGAATGAACAAGACAGCAAAGGTTCACTTAAAGATAGAAACGGGAATGAATCGTCTCGGTTTCCTGCCTACAGAAGAAAATGCAGACAAAATTTTAAAAATTTCTAAATTATCAAACGTAAAAATTGAGGGAGCATTTTCGCATCAGGCAAAAGCTGATGAAAAAGATAAAACAACGGCTCACAAGCAAGCAAAAAGATTTATAGATTTCATGGGCTTACTCGAAAAAAGAAATATTGCGATTCCTATAAAGCATATAGCTAACAGTGCAACTATTATAGACCTTCCTGAATATTATTTTGACATGGTCAGACCGGGTATTATATTGTCCGGCTTTTCCCCTTCAGATGAAGTAAATAAACAAGAATACAAATTTAAAATTTGTGTAACGTTGAAGGCAAGAATTGCAAATGTTAAAACGATTGAGGCCGGTGAAGGTGTCGGTTACGGGCATTTATTCAGTGCGGAAAAGCCAACTGTTGTCGGCACAGTTCCGTTAGGTTACGCTGACGGTTATTCAAGATTGTTGTCAAACAAGGGTTATATCGTTGTAAAAGGTATAAAATGCCCTATATTGGGTAAGGTGTGCATGGATCAATTCATGGTTGACTTATCCGATGTTGAAAATCCACAAATAGGTGATGAAGCAATAGTTTACGGTGATGGTACTGACGGAGCAATGACTGCTGAGGATGTGGCTGACATGAGAGGTACCATATCTTATGAAGTGCTTACTAATTTAGGAAGTAAACGACTGCCAAAAATATATGTATAGGAGAATAATATGAACTTTGAATTAATCGAAAAAAATGATAAAGAACTGTTTGATGCAATAATGGAAGAAAAGGAAAGGCAAAATATTAATATCGAGCTCATAGCTTCCGAAAACTTTGTATCTGAAGATGTTTTGCAGGCAATGGGAAGCCACTTGACGAACAAATACGCAGAAGGATATCCGGGCAAAAGATATTACGGCGGATGCGAATTTGTTGATAAGGTTGAAAATTTGGCAAGAGACAGAGCTAAAAAAATATTCGGTGCCGACCATGCTAACGTACAGCCTCATTCAGGTTCAAATGCAAACTTCGGTGTATATTTTTCGGTTCTGAAGCCGGGAGATAAAATATTAGGTATGGACTTGTCAATGGGAGGACATTTAACTCACGGCAGTCCGGTAAATATGTCGGGAGCGTATTTCAATGTAGTATTTTACGGTGTAGACAAGGAAACTGAAACAATTGATTATGACAAGGTAAGAGAAATTGCCAAGCTTGAAAAGCCCAAAATGATCGTTGCGGGAGCCAGTGCTTATTCAAGATTTATAGACTTCAAGATTTTTAGGGAAATTGCGGATGAAGTTGGTGCATACTTTATGGTTGATATGGCCCATGTTGCGGGTCTTGTTGCAGCAAATCTCCACCCGAATCCTGTTGAGCATGCTGACTTTGTTACTACTACCACCCATAAAACACTGAGAGGACCGAGAGGTGGTATGATTCTCTGCAAGGATGAATTTGCTCAGAAAATAGATAAGGCAATATTCCCCGGTATTCAAGGCGGACCTTTGATGCACGTTATAGCTGCTAAAGCAGTATGTTTTAAAGAAGCTATGGAAGACAGCTTTACAATATATCAGCAGCAGGTTTTAAGCAATGCTAAAACCTTATCTAAAGAATTATCGGATAAAGGTTTCAGAATAGTATCCGGAGGAACAGACAACCATTTAATGCTTGTGGATTTAAGAAATAAAGGGTTAACAGGAAAAGAAGCAGAAAAGCTTCTTGATGAAATCCATATAACAACAAATAAAAACACTATTCCTTTCGATCCTCAAAGCCCATTCGTTACAAGCGGTTTAAGAATCGGGACTCCGGCAGCTACCACAAGGGGTATGAAGGAAGCTGAAATGATTGAGCTTGCAAGCATTATTGACAGCGCATTAAGTCAAAAAGAAAATCACGATTCATTAAAACGAAAAGTTTTGAATTTAACATCAAAATTTATATAAGTATGTATAACTTGGACAGCTTTTTAATATAATAATTAAAAGCTGTCTTTTTTCAATGCAGGTTTTGCCCGTCAATGGAGGACACTTGCCATGATGTGGAAACAGCTTGATTTATAGTGCCGAATTAAAACATTTGTTATGCAGTGTCCGTATAATGCGGAGGAACATGCTTTATATGGCGGAAAAATATCTTGCGTAAAAATACTTTCGGTGTTATAATCATAGAAATTTATTATAAATTTTAATAGGTGAGGAGAAGAATATGAAAAGAAAATTATCGTTATTATTATGCCTGTTAATGGTACTTGCCAGCTTTGCGGCATGTGCTAAAAATGAGGAATCTGATGTAATAAAAATAGGGGTGTTTGAACCGCTGACCGGTGAAAACGGCGGAGGAGGTTTGCAAGAGCTCGATGGTATTAAGTATGCAAACAAAATGTATGGAGAAGTATTAGGAAAGAAAATAGAGCTTGTAATAGTGGACAATAAAAGTGACAAAGGTGAAGCAACTACAGCAGTAACAAGATTGATTGAAAACGATAAAGTTGTGGCTATTATCGGTTCATACGGTTCAGGTGTTTCCATAGCTGCCGGAGATATAATTAAAAGCGCTAAAATACCTACTATGGGTGCTTCCTGTACAAATCCTATGGTTACACAGGGAAATGAATATTATTTCCGCGCATGCTTCTTGGATCCTTTCCAAGGAAGAGTAATGGCAAACTATGCATTGCAGCAGGGTGCTAAAACAGCAGCGGTTATCATGCAAAACGGAGATGACTATTCAGTTGGCTTAGGAAATTTCTTTATCGATGCTTTTAAGGAACTGACAGGAGATCCAAACAGTATAGTTGATGTTTCTGAATTCCAGGTAAATGATTCAGATTTTAACGGCATACTTACAAACATTAAGGCGAAAAACCCTGACGTAATATTTGCTCCAAGCTCAGCAACAACAGCACCTTTAATTATCAGACAGGCAAGAGCTCTTGATATACAAAGCTTAATCATGGGCGGAGATACTTGGGAAAACCCTGCAGTTATAGACGTAGCAGGTGAATATGCCGAAGGTATAGTATTGTCTACATTCTTTGACGAAAATGACCCTGCAACAAACGAAGCAAGAGTATTTGTTGAAGGCTATAAAAAAGAATTAGGAGATAAGGAACCTATAATCCCGGCAGTTGCTGCATTGGGATACGATGCTTATCTGTTAGTGAGAGACGCTATTGAACGTGCGGGCTCCACAGACGGAGATGCTATTAAGGATGCACTTAATGCAACGAAGGACTTTGAAGGTGTTACCGGAGTGATTAACTTCACCGAAGAAGGTGACGCTGACAAAAATATAGCTGTTATTAAAACAGTTGAAGAAGGAAGATTTGTTTACATCGACACAGTTGAAGTTAAATAATATAACAACAGACTTAAGGGGCGGACTGGTCGTTCGCCCTTTTAGAATTTTTACTCAACTGTTATTGGAGGAATAATATGGTTTTAGTATCATTTGAAACTTTTATGCAGCAGCTTGCCAACGGAATTTCCATAGGCAGCTTATATGCTCTCATCGCCATAGGTTATACAATGGTTTACGGAATACTGAGGCTGATTAACTTTGCGCACGGTGATATTTTTATGATGGCAGCTTACTTTATGATATTCAGCATGATTAATTTCCGTCTTCCTTGGTACGTATCAATAATAATTGTAATAGCTTTTACTGTGCTGTTGGGGGTTATTATTGAAAAGGTGGCATACAGACCACTTAGAAATGCTCCACGTATGTCAATAATGATATCGGCAATCGGAGTTTCTTTTCTTTTGGAGAATTTAGCGACATATTTATTTACGGGAGTTCCCAAAGGCTTCCCGGACATTGCTTTTCTGACAAAGGCAATAAGAATAGGCAATATATCCTTAACAGTAGCAACGTTATTAACACCGATAATAACAATTATATTGCTGTATGTGGTATTATTTATAACTAATAAAACAAAAATAGGCATGGCTATGCGTGCCAGTTCAGTAGATTTTGAAACAGCAAGACTGATGGGCATCAACATAAACAGAGTTATTTCAACAACCTTTATTATAGGCTCGGGGCTTGCTGCCATAGGAGCAATATTATGGGGTTCCAAATATCCGTCAATATATCCCTTGGTTGGTGTAATGCCGGGACTTAAATGCTTCATAGCTGCCGTATTAGGCGGTATAGGGAATACAACCGGTGCCGTTCTCGGTGGATTCATACTGGGTATGGCAGAAATAATGCTTGTTACATTCCTGCCTGCATTGACAGGCTACAGAGATGCGATAGCATTTATTATATTAATTGTAGTATTGTTGGTTAAACCGACAGGACTTCTTGGAGAGAAGGTGACTGATAAGGTATGATAAATCAAAGAAAAGAACACAATATCAAAGCTTATATACTGTTGTTTATTATATTTGCGGTATTTCTTACTCTGCTTGATTTAAAGTATATAGGAGATGAATATGTGCGACGTGTTTTAAATCTTGCAGCTATCTATACTATCGTAAGTGTTTCAATGAATTTAGTAAACGGATTTACAGGACTTTTTTCATTGGGGCAGGCTGGCTTTATGGCAATCGGTGCATATACCGTAGCAATATTTACGGTGCCTCTTGAATCAAGAGCTTCTATATTTTATGTTGTTCCGCAAAATCCTATGCTTGCAGGAATTCAAATTCCTTTTGTTTTAGCATTAATTTTAGGAGGACTGTTAGCCGCTTTGGTCGCAATACTAATAGGAATACCCGTTTTGCGCTTGAAAAGTGACTATCTTGCAATAGCTACATTAGGTTTTTCAGAAATTATAAGAATTGTTTTTACAAATGCTAAAACAATTACAAATGGTGCACTTGGAATCAAAAGCATACCAAGAATGCCCACTATGTGGGTTTTCTTCGGGGTAATGATTCTTTCTGTTGCATTTATTGTATTTTTGATTAATTCAAGCTACGGAAGAGCCTTTAAAGCAATCCGTGAGGATGCGGTTGCTGCCGAGGCAATGGGTATAAACCTGTTTAAACACAAGGTCATGTCCTTTGCCATAGGTGCTTTCTTTGCCGGCATAGGCGGCGGCTTGTTTGCTTCACTGCTTGGAACCGTTGATCCAAAGCAATTTTATTTCACCATGACATACAACTTCCTGCTGATGATAGTGTTGGGCGGTATGGGAAGTATTTCGGGTACCGTTATTGCTTCCTTTATAGTTACAATAGGATTAGAGGTTCTTAGATTCTTCGATAATCCTCTGACTCTCTTTGGAGTTACCATTCCGATATTCAGAGCCGGATTCAGAATGGTTATATTCTCTGCCCTATTGATGATATTGGTACTGTTCTTCAGAAACGGTCTCCTCGGACAAAAAGAGCTTTCGTGGGGTATGGTAAGAGATTGGTTCGGACAGCGAAGGAGGTACAAACGATGAGTGTTTTAAAGGCAGATAATATTGTTATGCAGTTTGGTGGTGTTACAGCTGTAAACGATCTGAATATAGAGGTTGAAAAAGGAAAAATAGTTGCTCTTATAGGTCCTAACGGTGCCGGAAAAACAACGGCATTCAATGTAATTACGGGAGTATATCAGCCTACTAAGGGCAGTGTATACTTTAACGGAGAAAAAATCACCGGCCTTTCTCCCGATAAAATAACTAATAAAGGTATTGCAAGAACATTTCAGAATATCCGTTTATTTAAAAATTTAACTGTTTTAGACAATATATTGATAGCTAACCATCTGCATGTTAAGAGTAATTTCTTATCATATACCACAAGGATGCCTTGGTCAAAAAACGAAGAAAAAAGTATGAGAAATAAATCTGAAATGCTTTTGGAAAAGTTAGGGCTTTTAAGCTTAAAAAGTGAAATAGCTCATTCACTTCCCTATGGAGAGCAAAGAAAGCTTGAAATTGCAAGAGCTTTGGCGACTGATGCAAAGCTGCTGTTATTAGATGAGCCTGCTGCGGGCATGAACCCCAGTGAAACTATGCAGCTATCTAATTTTATCCATACTATACGCGATGAATTTGAGCTTACTATTTTTATGATTGAACATCACATGGACTTGGTAATGGAAATATCCGATAAAATATATGTTTTGGATTTCGGTCAGCTTATAGCACAGGGAACAGCTGATGAAATCAAAAACAATAAAAGAGTTATAGAGGCGTACCTGGGGGTGGAAGAAGATGCTTGAGATTAAAAATTTACAGGTTAATTATGGCGGAATTTCTGCCGTTAAGGGTATTACCCTCAGCGTCCCCGAAAAATCAATTGTAACGCTGATTGGCGCCAATGGAGCGGGAAAAAGCACGACCCTGAGAACTATTGCAGGGCTTGTTAAGCCACGCTCGGGAGAAATAACCTTTTTAGGTGAAAATATTATAGGGATGGATACTATAAATATTGTTGCAAAGGGAATTACATTAGTCCCCGAAGGAAGAAGAGTGTTTGCCAATTTAACTGTTCTGGAAAATTTAAAAATAGGTGCTTATTTGCAAAAAAATAACATTGATGATGATATATTGAGGGTTTATGATTTATTCCCAAGATTGAAAGAACGTTCATGGCAGTTAGCCGGTACCTTATCCGGAGGTGAGCAGCAGATGCTTGCGGTTGGAAGGGCATTGATGGCTAAGCCGAAGCTTATAATGATGGATGAACCGTCCCTGGGTCTTGCACCCTTAATAGTAAACAACATATTTGATATTATTAAGGAAATAAATAAATCAGGAACTACGATACTGTTGATTGAGCAAAATGCCAATAAGGCATTGAAGGTTGCCGATTATGGATACGTTTTGGAAACAGGCAATATAAAAATGGAGGGAAAAGGGTTGGATCTTTTACAGGATGAAAGAGTTAAGGATGCATACCTTGGAACTACAAAGAAATAGATTATTGAAAGTAATACAAAAAGGTCGTATTTTACGACCTTTTAATATGTTTGTTTTCTTACTAATTTACTGCTTCTTTTAAAGATTTTCCTGCTTTAAATACAGGAGCCTTTGAAGCTGGTATTTCTATTGTTTCGCCAGGATTTCTCGGATTTCTTCCTTGTCTTTCTTTTCTGTCTCTAACTTCAAAAGTTCCGAATCCAACTAATTGAACTTTGCCGCCTGCAACTAATTCATCTTTTATAGTTTCCATGAATCCGTTTAATGCTTTTTCAGCATCTTTTTTAGTAAAACCAGTTTTTTCTGCAACACTTGCTATTAATTCAGCTTTATTCATTAAAAAACCCTCCTTAATTAATTTCTTTTGTTTTTTTATCTAAATTCCTAAATGGAACTTTGATTCTTCCCATAGCTCATCCATTTCCTTCAGAGTCATTTGTTTTAAATCTTTTTTGGCATGTTTTTCAATATATTCAAATCTGTTTATAAATTTGTTGATTGTTCTGTTCAATGCAACGTCAGGATTTATATTTACAAAACGCGCAAGATTAACTAAAGCAAATAACAAATCTCCAAACTCGTTCTCCATTCTATGGTCATCATGCTTTTTGTATTCCTCAATAAATTCAATGAGCTCTTCTTTTATTTTTTCGATTGCTCCCTCTGCATCCGGCCAATCGAATCCTACTTCAGCCGCCCTATTTTGTATCTTGTAACTTCTGCTCAATGTAGACAGTGATTTTGGCACATCCTTTAAATTATCAGTATATGTATTTAAATTCTTTTGCTTAGCCTTTGAAGATTCCCAACTTTTCAATGCCTCATCAGCATCACTGACCTTTATGTCTCCAAAAACATGAGGATGACGAAAATACATTTTGTTACACAGGTTATTGAGGATGTCATTGAAATTAAAATATCCGTCCTCACTGCCAAGCTCTGCATGAAACACTACCTGAAATAATAAATCACCGAGCTCTTCAATTAAATTGTCTACATCATCATTATCTATCGCATCTACAACTTCATATGCTTCTTCTATAACATGCTGCCTGATAGATTGATGGGTTTGCTTCATATCCCAGGGGCATCCGTCAGGTCCCCTCAACGTCTTGACAATTCTTAACAGATTATCAATATTATACACCGTCTTTTTTGAAATATCAATAGGCATAATGCAAAAATAGGTTGAAAATCCATATTTTTTTTCTTGATCCAGCATATAGAGAGGTATTTTTTTAACTTTTTCATCCAATACATCTATATTTAATACTGTGGTCGTGTCCGGATACGTCTCCATAAGTTTCAATTTCACTGAAGAAGCCATTTCTTCATCGTAAATCTGAGTAATAATATTCATAGAATTTACGTCAAAGGAATATTCGTCTGCTTCGAGACAATCTACTATCTTTATGGATTTATAATCGGAATAGCCGGATAATTTTATGCATTTGTCAAGAAAGCTTATTCCATCAATTATTATTATATTAATTTTGTCCTTATATTCATTTAATAGCTTTTTTGTAACAATATCGCCATAATAAGGACTTCCCGCGGTACAATAATTGATTTTTTTATGCTGTTTTGATAACTCTATTATATTATCGGTTATTTTTTCATAAACTTCATCAAAAGTTTCAAATTTTTCAAAAAAAATATCAAAACTTTCTATCTTTATATTTTTTTTTAACTCATTTACGGTCGGATGTCTTTCCGTTCTTACAAAAGTTGGTATATTTTCATTTAGTGCATTGTATGCCTTCACTGTAAGATCATCAATGCTACCTGCACCTAAACCGATTATCTGTACTGTATTCATTTTATTTCCTCACAAATCTTTGCAATTTTTCTCCCTTTGGTATCAGTTCTAAATCCTCTTTCGTAATTGCTCCCGTTAAGAACAGGCATACAACATAAACTACACCTGCAACTGCTATTGCACTCAGAGTTGCTAAATTTCGGCTGCTTAACAAACCTTCAAACACTCTGAATGATACAGCCGTAGCTACAGACATTACAGCAGTCGACAATAAAGGTCTTGCAGTTATTTGAACAAAATTAATTCTTACTTTTGTGTTGTTTATATCAAACCAGTTTAGTATTGCTACCGCAAGATAAGCTATCATAGTGCTTATTGCTGCACCTCTGATGTTTATTGAAGGTATTCCAATCAATAAATATGACAATATTACCTTTACAACTAAACCTATGGCTAGATTTTTAACCGGATGAAACTGTTTGTTTATAGATTGAAGTATTGCGGTAAATGCCTGAACAACCGTAAGGAAAATAACGCTTATGGCCAGTATTTCCAAGAGTGCTCCCGAGCTGGCATGAGTTTCCGGTCCCAATGACGGATACAGCAATGCGATAATCGGTTCGGCCAGCAATAATAAGCCCATACCACAGGGAAGACCTATGATTAACGACATTTTTACACCTGCATTTGCGGTTATATTAAGCTTCGTTATTTGTTTTTTTGTAAATGCCTCTGTAATAGCGGGTACCATGCTCATGGCAACTGCTGTTGAAAAAACCTGAGGAAAATTAATTAAGGTTTGTGCTGTTCCGCTTAATTCTCCGAACATATCTGTATATTGTTTAACCGTATACCCGATGGCTGCAAGACGATTTGAAACTATGAATGAATCCATGTTTCCCATAAGCGGCGCAATTGAAGCACCTATGGTAATAGGAACTGCTATGTATAAAAGCTTTTTAATTATATCCCATACGGGCTCTGTTCTGTTATTTTTGGACAGCTTAATTTCTTCCTTAATACTTTTTCTGCTAAAGAAAAACATTACATATATAAGTATAAGTGCGGCTACTCCACCTGCTGATGCTCCGAATGTTGCGCCTGCCGCAGCTTCTTCAAGTCCCCTTCCCACAAACGCATATGCTAAATACAAGCCGACAGCTACTCTGAACATCTGCTCAATTATTTGTGACACAGCTATCGGAGTCATGTTTTGCGTTCCCTGGAAAAATCCTCTGTAAGCGGATAATAAAGGAACGGCAAACAAGGCAGGAACAAGCGCAAGCATTGAATAATATGAACCCGGATATCCAATAAAGCTGACTATATTCCTTGCAAAAACTAATATAAATAAGGATGAAACCAGCCCTATTAAAAACAATCCCCAAAGGGATACTTTATATACCTGATACGCTCCCTCATAATTTTGCAGCGCTCTTTTTTCTGATACTATTTTTGCTATTGCCGTAGGGAATCCTGACAGAGACACAACGAGCAATAAATTATATATATTATAGGCAGGTTGGTAGTAGCCTATTCCTTCTGTTCCTATTAAATTTGTTAACGGTATTCTGTATATTGCTCCCAGTATTTTAACGAGCAATCCGGCTATACCTAATATTGCGGCACCCTTAATAAAATTTTCCTTAGACATGATACTCCCTTTCTTGTTTATTAAGTTATTTATTTTCTTATATATTAACACATTAATGTTTGTTTTGCCTTAAATTTAAGCAATTGACCTTAGTATATTATCACAATTTTTTAATTAATAAAAGAAAAATTTGTAATCCGATATTATTATATCACATTACTTTTATTTTATGGTATAATTTTGCTATGTTAACGTAAGGAGAGCTTGCATGGAAACCTTAAAAGGTATGATTGTGGAAACAATTTTCAGGAATGATGAAAACGGATATACTGTGGCTGTAATGGAAACAGAGAATGAAGTTATAACGGTAACAGGAACTTTCGGAACCGATATTGCAGGAGAAACTATTATTGTTTACGGAAAAAAAGTTAAACATCCGAAATACGGCGAGCAATTTCAGACAGAAATGTATGAAACCGTTCTTCCCTCAAATATTGACCAGATAGAAAACTATTTGGGCTCCGGCTTAATCAAAGGCATCGGAAAATCTACGGCTAAAAAAATAGTTGAATTATTTAAAGAAGATTCCTTTGACATAATTCAGAACAAGCCTGAAAGGCTGATGGAAATTGAAGGTATAGGCGATAAAAAAGCAAGCATGATTTCTAAAAGCTTCTCAGAGCATGCTGATATCAGAGAAATAATGATGTTTTTGCAAAATCATGACATAAGCACTGGCTACAGCGTTAAAATATATAAAAAGTACGAAAAAAACACTATTAAAATTATAACCGAAAATCCTTACAAGCTTTCGGAAGATATTTACGGCATCGGTTTTAAACTTGCTGATAAAATAGCAAGCTCCATTGGTATCGAAAAAAAATCCCCCTATAGAATTTCTTCAGGTATCAGATATGCTCTGATAGAATATTCACTCAGAGGTCACACGTATATGCCATACGATTTTCTGGTAAACGCAACCGTAAGCTTATTGGGAATTGACAGAGAAAGCGTTGAGGATGAATTGCGCAACATGGCATTTACCGAAAAAATACATATAGAAACAATAAACAATGAAAGGGCGGTATATTATATACCGTACCACACGGCAGAGGTCAACGTATGTAAAGATTTAATCAACCTGGCGTCTGTTGATTTTAACATTACCGAAACTGATATTATTCCCTATCTTAAAAATGTTGAGGGTTCAACATCAATTAATCTGTCGGATAAACAAAATGAAGCCATCCTGCAATCAATTATTAACGGTGTAACGGTAATAACAGGAGGTCCGGGAACAGGAAAAACAACAATTATACTTTCAATAATTGAAATATTTGAAAGTATGCACAAGACTGTATTTCTTTGTGCACCAACAGGCAGGGCCGCAAAGCGTATAACCGAATCCACCGGCAGAGATGCAAAGACAATTCACAGGATGCTTGAATATACCTATGGCGAAATCGACAGTAATCTGTCCTTTAATAAAGACGAAAATTCACCTCTCGATTGTGATGCAATAATAATAGACGAAATGTCCATGGTTGATATTTTACTGATGAATAACCTGCTTAAGGCTGTTAAAAAAGGAACCCGTCTTGTATTGGTGGGAGATGTGGACCAGCTTCCGTCCGTGGGCGCAGGTAATGTATTATCAGATATCATAAACTCGGGTACAATAAAAACAATACGTCTCGACACCATATTCAGACAATCTGCCGGAAGCATGATTGTACAAAATGCTCACCGTATAAACAAGGGCGAGATGCCGGTATATAACAAGCAGGACGCGGACTTCTTCTTTATGAGGGAGGATGCTGATGATATCGTCGATATTATAGTAGATTTGTACGTTAACCGCCTGCCTTTAAGATATGCTTATAACCCCGTTAAGGACATTCAGGTCTTATCGCCCATGAAAAAAGGTGAAGCGGGTGTCACAGAACTTAACTTAAAACTTCAGGCAGCTATAAATCCGCCCGCAAAGCATAAAAAAGAGAAGCTGTTTGGTAAATACATTTTCAGAGTTGGCGACAAGGTTATGCAGATAAAAAACAATTACCAGACACAGTGGACTATAGAACCAAAGCAGGGAAATATTGTTACAGGCGAAGGAATTTATAACGGTGATATCGGATTTATAACCTTTATTGATGAAACAGAACAAGAGATCTATGTGACCTTTGATGAAGAAAAGGAAGTAATCTACCCCTTCAGTCAATTAGACGAGCTTATACTCGCTTATGCAACCACCGTCCACAAAAGCCAGGGAAGTGAATTTTCGGTTATTATTATGCCTATTGTCTGGGGTCCTCCGATGCTCCTGACCCGTAATCTGTTTTACACTGCAATTACTAGGGCAAAAAAGCTGGTTGTATTAGTAGGTATAGAAAAATTTATGCAGGATATGATCAATAACAATAAAATTGACAGAAGATATTCAGCTCTGAATTATAGATTGGAATCTTTAGTTTCCAATTACAGAATGCTATCGGAAGGATTGTTTGAATGAAAAAATATGTGGATTCTTTTTTGGAGCTCATTTATCCTGAGAAAAATAGCTGCTTCATTTGTGATAAATATGATGAAGAAATAGGCGAAAGATATATATGCTTCGATTGCGAAAAAAAGATTAAGAAAATTGTCCCGCCGGTATGTACAAAATGTTCAAAGCCAATTAATTATAATAAACCCACTGAGCTTTGCAAGGAATGCAGCGGAGATAAAAGATATTTTGAAGCTTCCAAATCCTTGTATGCTTATGAAGAAATTATTAAAAATGCCATTTATAATTATAAATACTATAATAAGCCGTACTTTTACAAGCTTTTCGGCAATTTAATAATTGATTATATAGACGAAGAAAATTACTCAGACTATGACTATATATTATCTGTGCCGCTACATCGTTCAAAGCTACTCCACAGAGGATATAATCAATCGGAGCTGTTGGCAAAATATATTGCAAACAACTTATCCGTACCATACATTGATGCGCTGAAAAGAATTAAAAGAACCGAAAAACAAAGTGAGCACAGCAAAGAGGAAAGAAGAAAAAATTTAAAGGATGCTTTTCTGGTAAAGGCATCCTCTGATAAAATCATTAACCGCTCCGTTCTTTTGGTGGATGATATATACACAACCGGCTCCACAGTCAATGAATGTTCAAAAGCACTGATTGATTACGGCGTCAACAAGGTTTATGTTATAACTATAGCAAGATAACGACATTGTCATTTTGAATGAAGTGAGGAATCTCATCTTTTCAATAAATGACACCTTACTACTGATGAGATCCTTCGCTACGCTCAGGATGACACAGACGGAGTTTGTCAAAAGCCTGAGGATGCTTCTCATCCTTATCGTTTAACTATCGTTCTTTCTTCTGTGATTATCATATCCATCTTTATATCGTGCGGTTCTGTGGGAACCTCATCCACTACCTGAAATTCATATGCCACCGCTATAACTTTTGCATCTTTTCTTTTTTTACTCAATATCCTGTCATAATAGCCTTTGCCAAAACCCACGCGGTTTAAACTTTCGTCAAATACAACTCCCGGAGCTATTATTAAATCTAATTCCTCTGTATTTACTTGCTTTACCTTTTCCAATACCGGTTCATAATATCCAAATGAATTTAAAGCCAAATCATCCTTTAAACTTTTTATTTCCGACGGTATTATTTCCGTATTTTTGGTATCCGTATAAGGTATAACCACTCTTTTATGTTCTGAAAGCATTTTTTCAATTAAATCATATGTTTTTACTTCATTTTTAAATGACATATAAACAAAGACAACTTTACTGTTTTTATATTCATCTAAGGAAGTAAGCTTATCCATGATAATTTTACTTTTATGATCTGCTTCCTCCGGTTTTAACCCGTTCCTTATACTGAGTATTCTTTTTCTTAATTCTCCCTTATCCATATTTTCACCTTAAAAGAATATAGAAGTTAATAAGTTATATAAAAACAGTATCGGCGGAGTAATAATTCTTCCTACCCCTCTGAACACTATTATAAGAAGCATCGCAAATCTTAGCTGATCATAATATTTGTAATAGAAGTTCCAGACCTTGGCACCGCCTATGCTTCCTAAAATATGATGACCGTCAAGAGGCGGTATTGGTATTAAATTAAATACCATAAGCACAAGGTTAATCCATACGGTGCTTCTCAGTACCTCCCATATAATCTGTGTTGTCATTGTATACGGCATGTACATATCTGTAAGCTTCATAAGCCCTACAAATAAAAAAGCTATTAATAGGTTAGCCAGCGGACCGGCAAATGAAACTACCGCATCATCTCTTCGCGGGTTTTTAAAATTTCTTCTATTTATCATTACGGGCTTTGCCCACCCGAAGCCAAATAAAAGCAAGCACATAAATCCTAACGGATCTAAATGCTTCAATGGATTCAATGTCAGTCTCCCCTGCATCAAGGGTGTATCATCGCCCATTTTTACGGCTGCATATCCATGTGCAAACTCATGTATTGAAATTCCGAGCAATATGCCCGGAAGTATTAATAATTTCTCCATTAAATAACTCATATAACTCTCCTCCTGACGGGGACATTCCTACTATCCAACAGAGACTCTCCCTGTGAAAAGAGATGTGTCCCCCTTCCTTTTTATGGTACAGGATAAAGCTTAAGAATATCTGAATTAATCTACGTAATCGGTAGTATCCTTTACTTTATATACAATTGCCGTCTCCAGTCTTCGACCCTTGATTTCTGTAACCATTATTTTTAAGCCGTATTCTTCAAGCTCCATAGTACTGCCATCCTCCGGTATTATACCGAGTACTCCGAACACAAGTCCTCCGAATGTATCAAAATCGTCATCAGGCAAGCTGATATTCAACTCCGTTGAAACATCCTCTAAGTATGCAGATCCCTTTATCTTCCATGTATCTTCATCTATTTTTTCGATTGTCGGCGGCTCGGGATTCAAATAATCATCATCAAAATTTCCGACTATTTGTTCAAGGAGGTCATTCATTGTTATAACACCGCTCATACCGCCATATTCGTCAAATACAACAGCAAAATGGTTCCTTGTTTTCTTCATATTTTGGAAAAGAACATCCGTCCTGACTGTTTCGGGCACATAATAAGCAGATTTTATTGCTTTATTCATTATGTTTTCTCTTGATTTATCCTTCAATCTGAAGTAATCCTTAACATTCAAAACTCCGATTATATTATCTGCGCTGCCGTCACATACGGGATATCTTGAATGCCTGCTCTTAGTCATCTTTTGTGCCCATTCCTCATCTGTTTCATCTAACCACAAAATAGTTACCTCAGTTCTGTGAGTCATTACCTCTTCAGCAGTTTTATTATCAAATTCAAACACATTTTGAATCATTTGTTTTTCGCTCTCATTTATAGAACCCTTTTCACTTCCCACATCCACCATCATTCTTATGTCTTCTTCGGTGACTTCTTCGTCTTCGGAATCAGGATCTATTCCAATCAATCTTAATATTCCGTTAGTTGAAGCTGTCAAAAGCCATACTAATGGTGAGAATAATTTAGAAATGAAATCTAAAAACCCGGACATGAATAAAGCCAATTTCTCGGCATTTTTCATACCGACTCTTTTTGGAACAAGCTCTCCGAACACAAGGGTAAAATAGGAAAGTATCAGAGTTATTATAATAACCGAAATTGTATTGAATGTAGCTGCCGGAAAATCAAGACCGCTCTTTATCAGTATGCCTGTAAGCCTGCTGGCGAAATTGTCGGCAGCAAAGGCACTTCCAAAGAAGCCTGCCAAGGTTATTCCTACCTGAATTACCGAAAGGAAATATGATGGCTGTAATGTAAGCTTGCTTAATTTAATTGCACGCTTGTCACCTTCTGCCGCCATTTTAGCCATTCTGTTATCGTTCATTGATATGACCGCTATTTCTGCCGAAGCAAAAACAGCGTTTATAGAAATTAAAACTAATTGCAATATAATAGGACCCCATATCGAGCCGTCTTCCACCAAAATATACCTCCTGGAAAAATTGAAAATTATTACAAAAATGATACCATATATATTATACCCAGTCAATATTCATTTATGATAGCACATTTTTTAATGAATAATTCAATATGTTGTTGATATATTATAAGATATATTGTAAAATTATAGTAACTCTAAATATATGGAGGAAAACATGTTTCTTGAAGCATTGGTATTAGGAATAATTATCGGTTTTTTAAGAAGAGGTAAAATTTCTCGTCTTGCTTATGTACGTTTTAATTTCAAGTTTTTGATTTTTATATCTGCATTACTTTATCTTGCTATAATTGTAATGAATTTAGGGCTCTTTGATTACAGCTCAAATTTATATTCAATATTTCTTTTAATGACATATATTTTTACAGGTTTATTTTTAATAGCTAACCTAAGTATGAAATTTATGGTGATACCTCTTATAGGTTTAGGCGCAAATTTATTAGCATTTCTGGCAAACAGCTTTAAATTCCCCTTATCATCGGAAGCTGCTGCAAAGCTATATGGTACGGAAATATACGAATTGCTTATCAGCGGTAAAATGTTATTTTTCACACCGGCAGAAGCAGCATCATTAAGCTTCTTAGGAAACATTATTACAATAGGAAACTGGATAATTGTAAGTGTCGGAGACTTAATAACTGCTATAGGGGTTGCAATGGTGGTCCAATCAATTATATCGGATAAATTTATTCAAAACAGAAACAGAATCACATTTTCCAAAGATATTTTACGATAATAAAGATACTAAAAAAGAATGGTCAATTTAACCATTCTTTTATTATGTTTATCCTTATATCTTTACTTATTGCTTTCCAACTTCCGTAAGTGCCGATGCAAGTCCTGCAAGACCCTGAATATCTGACGGAACTATAATCTTAGTTGCCTGACCGTTTGCAGCTTTTTCATACGCTTCAAAACTTTTTAATGTTAATACTTCCTTATTAAGTCCCACGTCTTTTATTAACTTTAACCCTTCTGCAGTTGCTCTTTGTATACTTAATATTGCTTCCGCTTCACCCTCTGCTTCTCTTATGGAAGCTTCTTTTCTGGCTTCAGCTCTCAGTATTGTAGCTTGTTTTTCTGCTTCTGCTTCCAGAATTGCAGATTCTTTTTTACCTTGTGAAACCAAGATTGCAGCATTCTTTTGACCTTCAGCAATAAGTATTGATTCTCTCTTTTCTCTCTCTGCCTTCATTTGCTTTTCCATAGCATTTTGAATTTCTTTAGGAGGCATTATATTTTTAACTTCCACGCGATTAATTTTAATTCCCCAAGGGTCTGTTGCTTCATCTAGTACTACGCGCATCTTCGTGTTGATTATTTCTCTTGATGTTAATGTCTGGTCCAATTCAAGATCACCTATTATATTTCTTAATGTTGTTGAAGATAAATTTTCTATCGCAGACATTGGTCTATCTACACCGTATGCAAAAAACTTCGGATCTGTTATTTGAAAAAATATAACTGTATCAATCTGCATTGTAACATTATCCTTAGTTATAACCGGCTGAGGTGGAAAATCTACAACTTGCTCTTTCAAATTTACTTTTTTCGCTATCTTATCAATTAGCGGCACCTTTATGTGAAGTCCCACACTCCAAGTTGATTGATAAGCACCAAGACGCTCAATAACATAAGAATGTGCCTGAGGCACTATCCTGATATTTGTTGCTAATAATGCAATTACAATGATTAAAAGAAAAGCTAAACCGATATATTCCATTCCTTACCTCCATTATTTTCTTTTTACTAAGAGCTTTACACCTTTTATTTCAACTACTACAACCAATTCGTCTTTTTCGATTATTTCATCGTTTGTGGATTTTGCCGACCATATTTGTCCTCTTGCCTTTACGGTTCCCTCGTTATTTATGTTATTGATTGTTTCAATAACCTTAACCTGTTCACCTATTAAAGAATCAGCATTTGTTCTTGATTTCCCTATTTTAAGCTTTTCAACAGCAATAGGTCTCGTCAATACCAAGGTTATAATTGATACGAACAAAAAAACCATAATTTGCACATGAAGATTTACTCCGGTCAAATATATTAACCAGGCAACTAAGGCTCCTATGGCAAACCAAATTGTTGCAAGTCCCAGTGTGGCTGCCTCTATTATAACACATACTGCAATTATAATAAGCCAAGCCCATCCAATAAAATCCATAATAAGCTCCTTTAAAAGTATTCTTATTTAATTATATACCACATTTCAACTGAGGTAAACAAAAAATTAACAATTAGTCAATTATGCCGCTCAGAGTCTGGTAAGGGTTAACATATGTGTTATAAATGCTGACGGCATAATGAAGGTGCGGACCGGTTGAAAATCCAGTTGTTCCCACAGTTCCTATTATATCTTCCTTTTTTACTTTATCTCCTTTTTTAACCGATATTGAATCTAAATGGTAATATGATGTAAAAAGTCCCATCCCATGGTCTATTACAACTGTATTGCCCGGAGACAGGAGTCCTTCCATTGCAAATGTAACTATACCGTTGTTTGGTGCTTTAATCTCCGTACCTATGGGAGCAGCAAGGTCGATCCCCGAATGTCTGGATGATGATTGTTCATTATTTACAAATCTGATTTCTGCAAAATCAGTAGTCAGTCTTCCTTCAACCGGCATAATAAATGTGCCTTCCCACAGTTTTTCAGGTTCTGATATTGTTCTGGCAGGCTTTACAAGCTGTGCAAACTCATAAATAGCTGTATTATCATTATTAGTTTCGTTCATTTCTTCTGAAACGGTCAAATATTGTGTTTTAAAGGATTTATCTTTTATTTCAAAGGATTTGAGTATTGTGTACTCTCCGATCTTTCCTTCGTTTATAATTACACTTAAGTCATATGTACCTGATGCCGCATATAAATCAATCGGGCATATGAACATACCTCTTCCCTTATAAGGGTACATTTCCGCAGGAGTTTTGACCGTCTCTGTCTTCAAGGTAACTGTTTCATCGGAATTCAGATTGTTTACAGAGACCAGCAGTATATTGCCCGGGTAATTATCTTTTGTTACAATCGCAGCATCTGCAGGCTTATCTACATTTACCGTAAATCTGACAGTTTGATTGCCGTAGCTGTCTGAGTTGTCCTTTAAAAACCACTGTGCCTGACATTCAATTTCGTATTCACCGTCCACGTTCAAATTGTTTAAAAGCTCCTGCAGATTTTTACCCGTACCGACTAGATTATCCTGAGAGAATACTCTTATTACCTGACTATCCGGAAGTCTTTCATAACCTATATCCAATGATTCATTTCCTGTATATATTATTTCATCATTTGATTTTGATTTTATTATTCCTCCTTTTTTTGCATAATGACCGTCTATATTCTTATATGTCCACTCATATTCTACTTCAGGAAAATAGCTTTCTTCATTATAATCTATGTAAGAATCGTAAAGAGTATTATCAATATATACATGAGAAAAATTTTCATTTAAAAACAACTGCTTTGCTGCACCGTCATTAACCTTAAAATTCTTACCGTCGTGTGATACATATATCGATTTGTCAGATACATCAAAATTCAATTTATAATGGTTTGTTGCAGAATTTTTTATTACATTTATTTCAAAAGCTGAAGCATCATCAACGTTAATTTCGGCTTTATCATTGTTATTAAGCGCCTTTAAAATAACAGCTGCATCTTCACTGTCTCCGGGAATAATTACTCTTTCACCGTTTGATAAATTTATTGCTTCTATTTCGTCAACCTTCTCATTGATACCGCAGCTCGTTAACATTAACAGTGATAATAATACGACTAATATTTTTTTCATAGAGGCCTCCTTTTTAGTTAGTATTATTTTTAGTTTTAATTATTTTTTTTATACATTCAAACCCTGAAATTCAATAGTATGTTTTAAGTGCTTATATTATTCTACCATATAAAATAAGAAGAACCCAACAAATTATGTCGAGTTCTTTTTGATGAAAATATATTTCCAATTTATTGTTATTATCGTTCTTCCCGGTAATAATTAATACCGCAGCTGGCAGGCCGCGTATTTTTCTTTGATTTACGTACAGAGGTAATAACCAGTATCAGTGCCGTTATAACAAACGGAAGCATATCGTAAAAGGCATTTGGAAATGTAAATATATCTTTCGGGAAGTAATATTTTAATACATTGAAGCCCCCAAAAATGAATGAACCAAAAATTGCCTTTACCGGACTCCATGATGCAAAAATTACAAGCGCTACCGCAATCCATCCAAGGCCGTTTACGCTGTTGCTCATCCATACTCCGCCATTTATGATCAATGAACAGTAAGCCCCGCCTATACCACAGATACCTCCTCCCAGTAAAATATTAAAATATTTATATTTTGTAACTTTTATACCTGCCGCGTCAGCTGATGCAGGATTTTCTCCTATGGCCCTCAGATTAAGTCCTGTCTTTGTCTTATTTAAATAGATACTAAGTATTATTGCTGTGATTATACCGATATACACAAAAGGATTGTACTGAAAAAACAACTGTCCCAAGACCGGTATATCACTTAATCCTGATATATATATGTTCTTTATCTGCTGCGATATTACTTCAGGAAGCTTTAAGGAATTGGTGTGTGAGTTTACAATCATATATTCACCTATGAAATTAGAAATTCCTATGCCGAAAATTGTTAACGTAAGTCCTGTTACATTTTGATCTGCCATAAATGTCACAGTAAGTACCGCATAAATTAAAGCACCCAATAAACCGGCAATAAACGCGGCCGCCAAGGCAATTAAAAAGTTATCGGTCAGATAGCCGACCATGAATCCTGCACAGGCACCCATTGACATCATGCCTTCAACACCAAGATTTAAGTGTCCCGATTTTTCATTCATAATTTCGCCCAATGTACCGAACAAAAGAGGTGTTCCGGCAAAAACAGCCGCTGCTAAAAAATTAATAAATTTAATCATGACCTTGCTCCTCCTTTATTGCCAAAAACAAATTTATATCTTACGAAAAATTCACAGCCTAATATGAAAAATAAAATTATTCCCTGCAAGACTGCAGCCGAATATGTGGATAATCCATATGTTGACTGCATTACGCTGCTCCCTTTTTCCAAGACACTGAATAAAAATGACACCAATAATATTCCTACGGGATTAAGATTGGCCAGCCATGCCACTATTATGGCAGTAAATCCAACACCGCCTGCTACAGATGCAGCCAGAGTCATATCGGAGCCGGCAGACTGTATAACACCTGTTAAACCACAAATACCACCGCTTAAAATCATTGTTCTTAAAATAATTTTCTTAACGTTCATTCCCGCATATCGTGCCGTAGATTGACTTTCTCCCACTACGTTTATTTCGTATCCCTGCTTTGTGTATCTTAAATAAATGAATATAATTACAACTAATATTATTCCTATAATCCATCCGAACTGTATACCAAAAACCTTATCTAACTGAGCATTTGTAACGAATCTCGCTATTTTCGGAAATCCGGAAGAGCCCGGGTCTTTCCACGGACCATCTCTCAAAAATGATATCACGTGAAGTGCAATATAATTTAGCATCAGTGTAAAAAGAGTTTCATTAGTATTAAATTTCGTTTTAAATATTGCGGGAATCAGTCCCCACAGTCCGCCCCCTATAAATCCTGCAACAAACATTATCAAGAGTAATAATCCATGAGGTAAATTGCTGTGAAACAGTGCAAAGTATGAAGAGAATACCGCACCCATTATTATCTGACCTTCCGCCCCTATGTTCCAGAACTTCATTTTAAAGGCGAGAATAACTCCCAAGGAAGACATTAAAAGAGGAATCATAATTTTTATGGTTGCCTGTATTGCCATTTTGCTTCTGAAAGCACCTGATATAATCGTTCCGTATAATTCCACCGGATTGTAACCAATCATTATGATAAATAAGCCGCCTGCAACCAAAGCAAAAATAAATGCCATTATTCTCAATCTTAATATTTCAAATTGAGATCTCTCTAAGTTTTTAACGGTTCTTATAAATGTCTTACTCATCATCTTCAGCTCCTTCCATGCTGCGACCTGCCATCATCAGTCCTATTTCTTCCTTTGTAGTGTTCTTTGCATCCACTATGCCCTTAACCTCACCGTGACACAAAACCATAATTCTGTCAGAAAGCTCCAATAAAACGTCCAAATCTTCACCTATAAATAAAACTGCAACACCCTTTTGCTTCTGCTCATTCAATAAATCATATATCAGATATGACGAATTTATATCAAGTCCTCTGACCGGATATGCCGTAATAAGAACGTTGGGGTTTGATTCAATTTCTCTTCCCAAGAGTACCTTCTGTACATTTCCTCCCGACATCATCCTTACGGGCATGTCAACATTTCTTGTTACTATTTCCAGCTTCTTAACCAATTGCTCCGATAATTTTCTTGAAGGATTCTTATCTATGAAAAATCCTTTATTTTTCTTATACGATTTAAGCATTACATTTTCAACCATTCCCATGGAACTGACAAGTCCCATTCCGAGGCGGTCCTCAGGAACGAAGCTCATGCTTATGCCTAAATCTATTATTTCATCCGGCGTTTTCCCGATTATATTTTCCTTATTGCATAAAACAGCTCCGTGCTTAATTTTCATCAATCCGGCTATCGATTCGCACAATTCTTTTTGACCGCTTCCGGCAATGCCGGCAACACCTAATATTTCCCCTCTTTTAAGCTTGAAATTAATATTTTTAAGGGCTTCTCTTCCGTCCTCACCCACTACTGAGAGGTCGACTACTTTCAGTATGGTTTTTTTATTATCTGTCTCCGGACGCTTAATTTTCAAGCTTACAGGTCTGCCCACCATTAATTCCGTAAGCTTATTTTCATCAGTACAGCAGGTTTCCACAGTGTCGATTAAATTTCCTTTTCTAAGAATTGTGACCCTGTCGCTTATTTCCATAACTTCGTTAAGCTTATGCGTTATGATGATTATGGCACTGCCTTGCTCTTTCATCTTCCTGAGAATTCTGAACAGCTTTTCTGTTTCCTGAGGGGTTAACACGGCTGTGGGCTCATCCAATATAAGTATTTTGGCACCACGATACAGAACCTTCATAATTTCTATGGTCTGCTTCTCACTTACGGACATATTGTATACTTCTTTATCAGGATCTATTTCCAGACCGAATTTATTGCTTATATCTGATATTCTTTCCTTGAGAATTTTTGGTTTTTGATATTTTCCCTTCGTACCCAGCACTATGTTATCAACGGCATTAAATGCCTCAACCAATTTGAAATGCTGGTGTATCATACCTATACCCAAATTAATCGCATCATTAGGTGAAGAAATGGTCACATCTTTTCCGGCAACGGTTATTGTACCTCCGTCCGGATAGTAAATTCCGGAAAGCATGTTCATTAATGTTGTTTTACCTGAGCCGTTTTCTCCGAGCAATGCAAGAATTTCTCCATATTTTATATCAAGGTCTATACTGTTGTTGGCAACGACACTTCCGAATTTTTTAGATATACCTTTAAGCTCAATAGCATAATTTTCTTTATTTCTCTCTATCATACTAACTCCTCTGTGTAAGCAGATAACCCAAATCTTGATTTGGTGTTAGTCGCTTATGCTGTATGCGAAAGCAGATAACCCAAATCTTGATTTGGCGTTAGTCGCTTATACTGTTATGTGCAAAAAAGAGCCGGCTGCTCAGAATGATATTTTGGCATAGCCGGCTCATTATATATATTATTTCACGCTGACTGTTTTAAAGTACCAGTTAATTCCTCCGGTAATTGTTGCATCATCAAGTGTTTTTCCTTCTTCTCCGACTGTGCTGCCATCATTTGTTTCGATAACGCCATCAAAAACATTGAAGCTTCCGTCAAGCATTTTTTGTTCAGCTTCTTTAATAGCTTCCGCAGTTCCTTCGGCTACAATATTTTCATTTAAAGGAGAAATTGCTATTAAGCCCTCTTTCATACCGCCGAAATAGTTTTCGTTTGTCCAATTTCCTTTTAAGGCTTGCTCTGTAGCATATGTGTAATATGCGCCCCAATTCCATACTGCTGATGTTAAAGTTGCTTTTGGTGCATCCTTAGACATATCTGAATTATAACCAATACCGAATTTTCCTGCTTTTTCTGCTTCTAACTGAGGATTTGGTGTATCACAATGCTGGGCTATTACATCTACACCTTCGGCCAATAATGCCTTTGCCGCATTTGTTTCCTCTTCCGGTGAATACCAGCTGTTTGTAACCTTAACATAAACTTTTGCATCCGGATTAACTGAATAAACGCCTAATGCAAATGCATTAATACCACCTGTTACTTCTGAATTTTCCTGCCCCATTGCAGCTACATAACCGACAAGGTTTGTTTCTGTCTTTAAACCTGCAGCAATACCTGTTAAGTATCTTGCCTGATAAATTCTTCCGAAATAATTATTGAAATTTGAGTCATTGCTTTTGTATCCTGAACCATGCGAGAAAATTACTTCAGGATATTCGGCTGCAAGTGCCTCCATTGTATCCATGTAGCCCCAGCTTGTACCGAATATTATGTCAGCACCTTCCTCTATACATTCAAGAATTGCAGTTTCTGTTGCTGTAGGGTCTGTATCGTTAACGTTGTTTTTTCTTATTATCTGGCTATCGGATAACCCAAGTGCTTTTTGCATTTCCACTATTCCCTGATCATGCGCATAAGTATAGCCTGAACCGTCTGCCGGATTTCCTATGTGGATAACTCCAACTTTAAAATCATTGTCGGCATTTGTGTTTCCCGGCTCTTGAGGTTCCTGAGGTGTTTCTGACGCTTGCTGTGAACAAGCTGACAGCGAAAAGATTAATATAAGTGATAAAATAATAATAAATAGTTTTTTCATTTTTTTCTCCTTATTTTTTGTATTAGTTAGGCAATTGTTAATCGCCT
>DCYG01000001.1:0-37623 GCA_002331025.1 Firmicutes bacterium UBA2116
GAAATTTACCTTTCAGGACTGATTAGAAAGCTTATTTGTTGACATTTACAGAGTATTATAATATACTTTACTTAACTAAACATCTTTTGATATTGGTGCGCATAAAATGCGATAATAGGGAATTAGGTTAAAGTCCTAAACAGTCCTGCTGCCGTAATGAGAGAGCGATTTTTAAGGCAATGCCAACCACTGGGAAACCGGGAAGGTTAAAAATCTGCAATGACCTCTAAGTCGGAAAACCTGCCGGTATTATTTGCGTAAATACCGCAAATGCTATGCTTTTCAGAGAAAAAAGTCAGTAGCACCTGAATACACATTCAAAGCAATTTGTGGGCTTTACGTTTCGAAAATTCGAAGCGTTTTTTTTTATGACTTGACCCGATTTCTTCGACCGGAGGGAGAAAGAAATCGATGGTAAGTCAAATGCACAGAATGCCAAATTTATGTGAGTGAAACGAACAAATAAATTTGTTGCATTACCCTGCTTATGGTGCTACCACCATTCGTTCGACCTTAACATATTACACGGAGGAATAAAATGAACAAAATTACAAAAAAAATATCTTTATCCATTGCTATTATACTTATATTTGCAAGCTTGGTTGCATGCACAAGCAACGGACAACCGGCAGAACCTGCTGACCAGGGAGCAAACCAAGAACAGCCTCAGGTGGAAGCTCCCCAATTACCAACCACCGACAGAGCTGGTAATGAAGTAAATATACCCGAAGAAATAAATAGAATTATATCGATTTCACCTTCCAATACCGAAATAATTATTGCATTAGGCTCAGGTGATAAATTGGTTGCCGTAGATAAGCATTCTTCGGATATCGAAGGAATACCTGCAGATATCCCTCAATTTGATATAATGAATCCTGATGTGGAGCAATTGGTTGCCTTAAGCCCGGATATTATTTATGCGACAGGAATGAGTATGGCAAAGGGCAATGATCCGTTTAAGCCGATTAAGGATTTAGGAATCACTGTTGTTTATATTCCGTCAAGCAGCAGCATAGAAGGAATATATGAAGATATATTATATATATCAGAAACCTTACAAGTTAGGAATAAAGCCGTAGATATTGTTAATGATATGATAGAAAAAATAGATGAATACAGGGAATTCGGTTCAAAAATAGAGAATAAAAAAACTGTTTATTTTGAAATAGCAGGAGCTCCTAATTTATACAGCTTCGGAAGCGGTGTATTCTTAAATGAAATGATTGAGATTTTAGGTGCGGAAAATATATTAAAGGATCAGGAACAATGGATTGCCGTATCAGAAGAGGCAATAGTATCTAAGAATCCTGACGTTATACTTACAAATGTAGATTATATAGCAAATGCTACCGATGAAATTAAAATTCGTTCAGGATGGGAAAATATAACCGCCGTGAAAAATAATGATGTTTATTATATTGATAAGGATGCAAGTTCATTGTCAAACCACAATATTATTAAGGCATTAGATCAAATGGCAAAGGCAATTTATCCTGATGCTTATAAAAAATGAGAAATATTAAATTCACAGCTTCTATAATCATTTGTTTGCTGATTTTTGTATCAGGTATAGCATTAGGAAGTATTAATGTACCGTTTAACGAGGTAATAAACATTATCTCACACAAAATATTTAATACGGAATTATTACCGTCAATAGTATCCAATCATGTGTCTATAGTTTGGAATTTAAGGCTGCCAAGAACTATATTGGCATTTATCGTAGGCGGTGCTCTTGCTATAAGCGGTACTGTTATGCAATCCGTGTTGAAAAATCCTCTTGCGTCATCGTATACCTTGGGGGTGTCCTCAGGAGCCTCCTTAGGCGCTGCTTTAGTAATCGTAACAGGGTTCAGAATACCGCTCTTAGGATTATTCACACTGCCGAGCATAGGCTTATTATGCGGATTGCTTACTGTCTTTATTGCAGTCAAATTTGCGGCTAAAATGGATAAAAATTTAGAAAACAATACAATTATATTGGTCGGAATGGTTTTTTCTTTGTTTGTTAATGCGTTATTAACATTAGTGACCGCTTTATCTGATGAACATCTTCAGCAGCTTACTTATTGGCAAATGGGTTCATTCAGCTTAAAGGACTGGTCAAGCGTGTTCGTTCTGTTTCCGATTGTATTGATAGGAGCTATAATTATAAGAAGCTATTCAAGAGAAATGGACATAATGACCTTTGGTGAAGATCAGGCATTTACAATGGGTGTAGACGTATATAAGCTGAAATGGCTGCTGCTTGGTTTATCAGCAGGGCTTACAGGCAGTGCAGTTTCGTTTGTAGGTGTCATCGGCTTTATAGATTTAATCTCACCTCATGTTGTGAGAAAAATATTTGGTTCTTCACATAGAATTGTTATCCCGATGTCAATGATTTTCGGCGGTTCCTTCATGATCGTATGTGATTTAATAGCAAGAACCATAATATCACCTTCCGAGCTCCCGGTGGGTGCTGTTACGGCATTGGTGGGAGCACCGTTTTTCGCATATGTATATTTCTCAAAAAGAAAGGAATTGTAAATGCTCACTTTAAAAAATGTATCGGCAGGTTACAACGGATATGACGTATTAAAAAACATATCTCTGAATATAAGCGAGGGTGAAAACCTATGTATCATAGGTCCAAACGGCTGCGGCAAAACAACTCTTATAAAGGCAATTGCCGGACTTATCCCTCACACAGGTAACATAAAAATAAATGATGTAAACATATTATCCATGAAGCGTGCTGAGGTGGCTAAGAAAATGGCTGTAATGAGTCAGATTTCTTCTATTTATTTTTCTTATACGGTTTATGAAACCGTACTTTTAGGACGATATCTGCATATGAAGGACAGAAGCTTTAAGCAGCCCTCCGTAAAAGATAAGGAATATACAGAAAAGTGCTTAAAAGCAGTTGATTTATATAGTCTGAAGGATAAGCAAATCAACACATTGTCAGGTGGTCAGCTGCAACGAGTATATTTAGCAAGAACATTGGCTCAGGAGCCAAAAATTATATTGCTTGACGAGCCGACTAATCACCTGGATTTGAAAAATCAAGCTGAGCTGATAGATTTTTTGAAAAATTGGTCTAAAGAAAAAGGGCATGCTGTAATAGGAGTTCTTCATGATTTGAACCTGACCATGAAATTGGCCGACAACATTTTGCTTTTAGATAAAGGGGAAATTGCTGCTTACGGTAAGGCAACTGATGTAATATCATCTAAGCTGTTAAATAAGGTGTATGACATGGATGTGGCAGGATATATGACAGATTCATTAAAGCAATGGGAATACTACACCGGTGAACCATTTAAGTTAAGGAAAGTTAATTAAAATAATTTAATATACCTCCAACGTAGATAAAATTCAATTTACCTTGGAGGTTTTTTATCTGTATAGATGGTTAATATATTCAAATCTAGGTATAATATACAATAATATTTAACTTTAGGAGGAATGTATGAAAAAATTAATTGGCTTAGGTTTAATAATTCTCATGCTGTTTACTGCATGTGAAAATAACAATACAGATGTACCTGACAATAATAATAATAATCAGGATGAATATTCTATAGAGGAATTTTTTCCGGTAATCGAAAATACTAAATATTCATATAAAGGTGAAGGAAACGAATTTGCTGCATATACAGTCTTCATAGATTATATAAACAATAACCGATTTCAAACAAGAACTAATAACGGCGGAACTGAAACCATCAAGGTTTATGAATTTAAAGAAGATCAGTTAGTTGAGCTGTACAGCAGAGGAGAAACTTATTTCAGGGAGGATTTTACAAACCGTGAATTTCAAGAGGGTAATGTGGTATTAAAGCTGCCATATACCGGAGAATTAAAACAAATTGTAACTTCGCAAGGTAATTTCAATGCAATTGAAGTAATAACTGAAAGCGATCAAGGAACAAGTACAAATTACTATGCAAAGGATGTCGGTTTAGTAAAATCAATATATAAAAGTAATGACTACGAGGTATCATCAACTTTAGACAGCCTTGAACAAAATGTACCTTTAATACAAACTGTTACATTATATTATCCTGATATTGACGGAGTTCATTTAAACTCTGTGGATGTGCAAGTATCCTTCAACACAAATGATTCAACAAAGGATGTTATCGAAAAAACTGTTAAGGATTTATCTGTATATGAATTATTCAGCATAAATACCGAAATAAATGAGCTTTACTTCGATGAAAATGATGAAAGCGTGCATATTGACTTATCAAATAATTTTATCGAAGAAATGAATGCCGGATCAGGATTTGAAAGTCTGATGCTCCAGAGTATTGCCAACACCTTAGGCTCATACTACGGAGTGGAAAATATATACCTTACCGTAGATGGTAATTTATATGAATCAGGTCATATTTCCTTAGAAGAAAACGAACCGCTTAAAGCGGACTATAGCAATGTCGTAAAACAAGAAGAATAATCTATATTTCACGAATGTAATGAATACTTTTACATATTGCATCATTAAGGTAATCCAAAAAGGAAGTCCAATTCAATTTGAATTCTTATGGCATTTCATGATCCGTTCCTAAAATATTAATGACAAAAGCCCCTTTGATGTAATGATTATATACAAAGAGACTTCTATTCTATGACATTCGTCATTATTGAATATTCGTCTATTAAAATTTATACATTATATCTAATAACCAATTTCCACAGCAAAATTACTCGGAACATGCAACATTGGAGAAAAAGAAATTCCATCAGGATTGTAAGAAGTAAGTGTTCCTACAGCAGAAAAGCCACCGGTAGTTGGAAGCACTATAGGGCTACCACTGTCACCTTTAGCGGATAATACACCTGTTACTAGATCTGTTGTTGTTAATCCTTTAATGATAAGGTATTTATATACATAATCATCAAAAAGTGTTATAGGCTTATTAATATCGGTTATTCTATATGAAGACCAAATTGCCGTTTTATGACCAAAAGTGTATACGATTTGTCCCACGGACAATGCATTACTACGGGACTTAATCTTTCCCGTTGCTGTACCTTGGTAATTTTGCTTAATAAGTCCAGAGATTGTTTCACCCGAATTAAGTTTTATGATTGACCAATCACCTGCCTCGTTATGTTTCCATTGTTTAGCGGTAACTGAGCCAATAGTGCTAAAATTATAGCTTGCAGAATCACCTGCTAAAAATGAAGAATCATGACCACAAGACAAATATGAACGAACTCCATTATACCAACCTGTGAACCCTAATGTTACTCCTGAAGTATAATTCCCATGTTGATAATATCCTTGACCTCCAATATGATTGAATGCGAGATTCTCTATTTCGACAGGCTTAATTATAGCTGGAATTTCTTTTTCAGGATATTCTGTCCTTATAAATAACTTAACTTTAGAATCTATATTACTTACACTATCAAATACTTCCTGTTCAAATTCTAACACTATATTATTATTAAATGTATCTACATAACTACTCCAAACTGGAGTATCCTCCTTACTTAGCTTTTCTGTGATATCATTCATCATATCTTCTAACTGATTTAAGGAATATTTAACATGTTCATAAACAACCACATCTGACATGCTATTTGCTTTGAAGTCCTCATCAAATTTTTTTATTTCTTCTATATCAATGTAAATAGAGTAATCTTCGTTTTGTTGATCTGTATTATTATCACTGCTTATTTGAATAACTAATTTACCATTTTTGTCAAAATAAGTACCTGCATAGTTTTCCGGATATCTTGCTGGATAGCCATCCTTTACTCCAAATTTTTTTATAAAAGCAGCAATCAATCTGTCATAAATTATCGCACCATCATACTGTGCTAAGGCTTCTTCATAAATAGCTAATTCTTCCTCGCTCATTTTTAAAGTGTCAAACGCTTGCACTACCTCAGGTTCATTTTCCGTATTAATATTATTAGCATATGCAGCAGAGGACATTATTAGACATAAAACAAATAATAATGTAAATATACTTCTTTTCATTAAAATAGTCTCCTTTTTTTAATATTTTATTTAGGTAATTGCTAATTGCCGTAACTCATTGAAATCAACAAGTTGTGTTTGCATATATAAATTTCTCTCCTGTTCTTATATTTTTGAGCCAGAGGTTATCCAGCAACCCGGGGTTTGCCCTTGATGATGGTAAGACTAAGCAATGCTAAAATGCTATTGAAACGACACGGTTTATTTCTGTTCTTGAATTTCTTCGTCGTCAGTATTTTTACCTTAGCATTGTTTTGTCATGCTGTCAAGGAGGGTGGCAATTTTTTCGTTCCTTATTTTTTCATTTTATAGACTCCTTTGTGCCTATCTTTTTTATTCTTGTTTTTCATAGGCTACTTTACATTATCCTATTTTTAAAATTATATATCTTCATCTTGTTTTGCATATTTCTGTATTGTGTCTAACTATTATGTTAAAATCATTTTTTCAAAAAACTCATTTACTTTCATGAGCATCTCTTTTATTTATCAACAATGGAATCTCCTCCCCTTATTATTTTTACCTCTTTACTATATAGACAATTTACAAACCAAAAATGTAACAATATTTTTCATTTTTTTCAATTTTTATTTTCTATTCTACAATTATCAAATATATGGTATAAAATGTTTTGGTGCAAGTACGTGGTGTAAGAAAAATTAAAAAATACAAGATTAAGGCATATTTAATAAAAGCTGTTCACAATAATTACATAAACTATATAAAGAAAGAAAAATTATTGGATAATTTTGTGGAAATTTCAAAACATGCTTATCTAAGTATAGAAAATGATTTTAGCGAAAATGTAGGTACTTCGGATGTCGAGGATGCTCTGAACTACATGCCGGAACCATACAAATCAGTTTTATATTACAGATACGGATATGAAGAATTGAGCTATGATGAAATAGCAGATCTGTTAGATATCAATAGAAAAAGCATAAGAATGTATGCCAAGAGAGCTGTTGATATGTTAAGACAAAGGATGAAGGGTGATGAAACAAATGAGTAATGAAAACTTTAGCAACGAGAAAATTGACTTTCTTATCAAAAAAGCTGTTATGTCAAGTATTGAAAAGGACACAGAGATATTTGATATGTTTGATAAAGATACAACAACAGTAAATCTAAATAAGGAAGAGCTTGATAAAAAAATATATACAATGATTGATGAGCATTTCGATAAGGTCGAAACTAATCATGCAAAGAAAAATAAATTTAGGAAGTTAATTATTAAGGTGGCAGTATTTGTTCTGATATTGTCTTCAGGTTTTATTATTCCTTTCATCACTGTTAATGCATTCAGAGAAATGGTTATAAACTTTTATATAGAAAATTTCGATACACATACTTCATTTGTTCCCAAGGAAGAGTATACATCTTATTCATCTTTCAATATTGATTATTTGCCTGAAGGATATGTAGCAAGTGACGAGTCTAAAACTTCTAATTCACAATCTCAAATATTTTACGATAATGAAAATAATATTATTAAAATTAGTCTTTATGATGACACAACTTCATTTAATATAGACACAGAAAAAAGTCAAACATACAATGTACTTATAAGAAATAAAAACGGTTACATTTTCAGAAAGGAAAGCTCTGTCATATTGGTATTTAAATTTAATGATAATTCAATTGTAATTACCAGTGATGACACCCTTATGTCTAACGAAGAATTAATAAAAATTGCAAAGTCTATAAAATAATGTTACATTTTATTCTTCTAAATTGTCTTATATTATGAAACAACTTAGAAAGGAGAATTAAATGAAAAAAATATTAAGCTTAATTATTATTATGAGCATCATACTATCTTTTAGCACTCAAGCACTTGCTTCAGCCTATGAGATGCCCGAGGAAGAAATTTCCCCTATGTACATTCATTTAATGGTTTTATCGGCATCCTTAAAAATCAACAATTTAGGAGTAGCCACGTGTGGAGCGGATATGACCCAAAACTTAGGAACCGGCTCGTGTGAATTGATTATGACTTTACAAAAATTAAATTCTGACGATACTTGGAGTAATGTGTACTCTTGGACAAAGACAGGTGTAAAATCATGCATAGATTCACAATCAAGAGCTGTCTCAAAAGGTACATACAGGCTTTTTGTAACCGGCAATATTTACGATAGCGATGGTAATTTTGTTGAAGCCGGAACAATTTATTCTATGACCAAAACATATTAAAACATAAAAAGTATAAAATAAGGGAAGATTCTATTTTTAGATCTCCCCTTATTTTTCTAAATTGCGTAATCGTATAATGATATTATCTTGCCGTTATGCTTTACTTCTCTTGCAGGTATTCCTACAACCGTTGAATTAGGCCTTGTGTCGCTTAACACGACTGCGTTTGCTCCCACCTTCGTACCTGAAGCTATATAAATATTGCCTAATATTTTAGCTGCTGCACCGATTACCACATTGTCCCCCACTGTGGGATGTCTTTTACCTTTTTCGTTCCCTGTACCGCCTAATGTAGCACCATGAAACATAGTTACATTGTTGCCTACAACAGCAGTTTCGCCTATAACAACACCCATGCCGTGATCTATGAAAAGACCCTTGCCGATTGTTGCGCCGGGATGAATTTCTATGCCTGTAACGTGTCTTGCTATATTTGATATCCATCTCGCCAAAAAGAATCTTTTCTTTTTGTATAAACTGTGAGATATTTTATATGCTATCAATGCCTTAATATGAGGATACAAAAGAAATACTTCTATCCTGTTTCTTGCAGCGGGATCTCTGTCGAACACCGAATCTATATCTTCAATAATTGATTTAACAAATTTAATCATATTCTCAACCCTTTCCAATTTCTATTTAATAATTGCTACTTAAAGTTACCTAACAATTTGTCATCCTGAGTGATAACGAAGGATCTCATCATTTAAAAACTGAGATTCCTCACTGACGTTCGGAATGACAATTGCGGAGGATACAATTAGTAATACTTAACCATTGACAAATACTTTTCTCCGCCGTCCGGAGCTACGGTCAATATTTTTTTATTATTACCGTATTTGACCGCAAGCTTTCTTGCTGCCGCTACGTTAGCTCCTGAGGAAATACCAACTAATATACCTGTTTTAGCTGATACCTCAACGGCTGTGTCAATTGCCTCTTCTTCGGTTATCATCAATATTTCATCAACATTTTCTCCGTTGTATGTGTTAGGAATAAAACCGGCACCGATACCCTGAATCTTATGCGGTCCCGGATTACCTCCTGATATTACGGGAGATTTTTCAGGCTCCACACCTGCAATTTTAATATTTTTATTATATTCTTTCAATCTTCTTGAAACTCCTGTAATAGTTCCGCCTGTACCTACACCTGCCGTAAATATATCCAAATCATTTAACTGCTTTATTATTTCCTCGGCTGTAGTCATATAATGAAATTCCGGATTAGCAGGATTGTTGAATTGATCAGGCATAAAATTCTTGCTGTTTTCCTTTAAGATTTCATTGGCCCTTTCAATGGCACCCTTCATACCTTTCGGCCCTTCGGTTAAAACCAATGTTGCTCCGTATGAAGAAATCATTGTTCTTCTTTCCACACTCATAGTTTCAGGCATGGTCAGAATTACCTTGTAGCCCTTTAATCTGCCTATCAGCGCTAATGCAATCCCTGTATTACCGCTGGTTGGTTCAACTATGACACTGTCCTTTTGCAATAATCCTTTTTTCTCTGCGTCCAAGATCATACCTAGCGCAGTTCTGTCCTTAATGCTTCCTCCGGGATTGAATTTTTCCATTTTAATAAAAATATTTTCTTCCGGCAATTGTACTATTGGTGTGTTGCCTATTAAACTTAATGTTGTAAATTGTTTCATATTATTACCTTCCTTTTAACCCGATAAACTAAGGAAATTTATTTTAATAGCTATGCATCGCAGGATATAAAAAACTCCGCCACTATATAAATAACTATATAGAGACGGAGTATATCCGCGGTTCCACTCTTATTGACAATAAAATTGCCCACCTTTTGCTAGCACCATCATGCTATTATACGATAACGGATATGCTCCGCAGCAGCCTACTATTAAATAATAATTTCGGTGCTGTACTCCAAAGGGCACTTCACATATACCTCCAATAAGTATCCTTTCAGCCATGGGATACTCTCTCTAAAATTTCAGCATATATTACTTTCCTTCTTCATAGTATTTCCTACTAATTTAGTTGGGTTTATATTTTTTCTTATTATATTATACTCAATCATAAAATGCAACAGTTTTTATAAAATTTTTTTATGAAAAATTAAACCTCTTTATTCCCTATTAGCTTCCTTACAAAGCTGTAGGTAATTTTAGCAGTCAATCCCCAGATTATAAAATCTTTGTACTTATAAAAATATACCGGATATCTTAAGCTTTCCCAATTATACTTACTTCCGTCATTAACCATATGATATGGAAAATCATTATCTGCCTTGGGGTAATAATTCATAAAATATCTTTCCGGCTCATTTTCCAAAAAATAAGACAGAGGTACATAAAATATTTCGGAAACCTCATCCTCATTGTATTTGATTTCGTTTATCTTCGTATTTTTAATATATCCTAAATATGTGTAAACAAATGAACCGCTTTTACTTGTGGCATAGTCCAATTCCTTTATTATTTCTATGTTTTCCATATCTATGCCCAGCTCTTCGTGAGTCTCCCTTACTGCTGCATATTCGGGGCTTTCACCGTCTTCAATTTTACCTCCGGGAAAAGAAATTTCTCCCGGCTGCCTTATGGATTTTGATCTGACCTCATATATAAGATTAAGCTCCCCTCCTATTTCTATTATGGGAAGCAATACCGAAAATCTAAAATCCTCATCCATAGGCTGAGGCACATTTTTTTCTATTAGTTTTTTTACGTAATTTATATTCATTTATCTATAAACCTCATAAGTCCAAATATAATAAATACCAATCCGGATATTATTCTTATTATATTAGAAGGTATGCGTTTAGTCAATGATGTTCCTATTATTATTCCGACCAAGCCAATTGCAAGCATCCCTGAAACGGAGCCCGTAAGAACCAATGCAGGATATTCAGCTTCCATTGCCAATGTCATTGCCGTAAGCTGTGTTTTGTCTCCTATTTCGCCCAATAAAAATGTAAGTGCCGTCGTAATTACCGGACCGAATTTGAAGCTTTTCTTTTTTCCTTCCTCTTCTTCATATACAATGGTCAAAATGCCAAAAATAACAAATATAAATCCGGCAAATATCTGAAGAAGCTCACCTTGTATAACGTTGGATAGACAGCATCCGATTACAACGGCTGCTCCGTGATTTATGAAAACCCCTAAAAGTATTCCTAAAAGCATTTGCATCACTGTATATTTTGCCGATAATGTCATAAGCATCAATTGAGTTTTGTCTCCGATTTCAGCGGTAAATACAAGTGCAAAGGCTTCTAAAAATTCTCCTGCCATACTTTCCTCCATATATAATTATTTTACACAAATACCCTTTAATAAAAACAAGTTATATATTATAATATTTTCAGATATACATAATAAGAACCATACATTTATTTAATTAAGTATATATAATTTTGGAGGAATTATGGGATTTAACATTTTAATAACAACCGCTCCCTTTGGTAACGGTCATAAAATGGTAGCAACGGCATTAAAGAATGCATTTATCAATAAAGGTTATAACAACGTATTTGTTGTTGATTTATTTACTGAAGCGCATCCGACGATTACGGAAACAATTAAAAGGGCTTATATTAAAAGCTATGATTTCGGTGAAGCATATTCTATGCTGTATTATGGCTCGGAAAAATTAACTAATATGAGGGTTATTGAAATATACCGGAATTTCGGCTATAAAAAGCTGAGAGATATTGCTAAATCATTTAAGCCTCATGTAATAATCAATACATTTCCCATTTTAGCTTCATTAAAAATAAAAAATGAATTGGGAGAAAATATCCCTGTTTTCAATATTGTTACGGATTTTTATGTTCATAAACTATGGTTAAGTAAAGAAATAGATAAATTTTACATAGCCACAGAGGAATTGCAGGAAGAATTGAAAAAAATGAATATACCTGTTGAAAAAACAGTTGTTTCGGGAATTCCCATAAGAGAAGCTTTTGAAGAAATAGAAAGCATCTCCATGCTGTATAAAAAATATAGATTTAAAAGAAACAAAAAAATTGTTTTGATTAACTCGGGAGCTTTTGGAGTTTTTAAGAATATAAAGAAGGTATGTATAGAGCTTTGCAAATACAAATCAATTCAGGTTGCCGTGGTATGCGGTAACAATACACTGCAAAAATCAAAGCTTGAATCATTAAAACTAAGAAATTTAAAGGTTTTCGGATTCATAGAAAACATAGATGATCTATATAAAATAGCATGCTGCATGATAACTAAATCCGGTGGTATAACATTGAGTGAAGCATTGGCTGTCCAGCTTCCTTTAATAATAATCAAGCCCGTACCCGGGCAGGAAAAGGAAAATGCATTGTATTTTGAGAAAAAAGGAGCTGCCATAATTGCAAATAATTCTTATCAGATAATAAACAGCACGATTGAATTGATAAACAGCCCTTCGATGCTAAATGCAATGAAAAATAATATGAAAAAAATGTACAATAAATCATCCTCTTTCAAAATTGTTGAGGATGTTGTGGAAACTATAGAGAGATAAAATTAATCAAAAGGAAAGGAGGTCAAATTTTGTTTGTTGATCTGACAGTTTTAATCACACCGAAAATGATTGTAGATGCACAAGGAAATGAAAAAAAAGCCTTGGTAGGTCATTTAGGAACACATTTTGATGTAATGAATAAGGAATTTCCAATAGAATATGTGGAACGTAACGCAATAGTATTTGATGTAAGCAGTGTTACAGGTCGGGATATTGAAATATCAGACATTGATATTTCAAAGGTTAGAAGTGATATGTTTGTTGCTTTTTATACAGGTTTTATTGATAAAGCAGGATATGGCAATAAGCGGTATTTCCAAGAGCATCCACAGCTTTCTGATACCTTAATAGATAAGCTTTTAGATTTAAATATTTCGATTATAGGCGTCGATTGTGCCGGCATCAGACGAGGTGCGGAGCATACTCCCAAAGATCAGTATTGTGCGGATAGAGATGTTTTTGTTGTTGAAAACATATGTAACTTGAAAGTTTTGCTTTCAAATAAAAAAAACAAAGAATTTATTGCTAATACATATCCTGTAAAATATGCAGAAATGACAGGCTTACCTTGCAGGGTAATAGCCAAATTAAATTCAGACATATAAAACACACCTCCAAAAGTTAATAATTTTTGGAGGTGTACTTCAAATTCAGGGTAATTTTTATTTAGCTGTTAAATTTATTAATTTCTTCTACACATTTAGCGCTGTACAGGGTTGTATCCATGCCCATGGCTATATATTGGAAACCTTGCTCGGCACGTTTTTTTGCTGCTTCACCGTTTCCGGCGAAAACACCTGCAATTTTATTATATTTTTTAGTTAGCTCAATTACTTTCTTAGCTGCATTTTCAACCAATTCATGGGTAACCTGACCTGTTACTCCCATGGATTGAGACATATCGTACGGTCCTAAAAAAATAACGTCTATTTCCGGTATCTTGCATATTTCCTCAAGATTCTCCAGACATGTTTTATTTTCGCAGTGAGTTATTATTAATGTTTGTTCATTTGAGTGGCCGGTAAAATTTAGTATGCCTGACATACCGTAATCCGCTGATTTAGGGAAGGCCAATCCTCTTTTACCCATCGGTTCATATTTACTGCGCTCTATTATTTCTTTAGCTGCCCGGGCATTATTTACCTGTGGAACCTGAATTCCGTGAGCTCCTATGTCGAGGGTATGAAGTATCGTACTTTCCAACCTGTCGGGTATTCTTACGATTGGAGTTATACCCCTGAGTTCCGCCGCTCTTATCATGTGCTGAGTGCTTTCTGCCCTCATAGGTCCGTGCTCATTATCGATAATAACAAAATCAAATCCTGCTAACCCGGCGATTTCTACCAAATCAGGTGCATTGCAAACAATGAATGTTCCTATGGCTGCTTTGCCTTCTTTTAATTTCTTCTTAAGTTCATTTTCAAACATATTTACCTCCAAGTATGTTAATATTATACTAATTTAGATTCAATTAATTTTCCTAACCTTTCTATACCTATCCTGATTTTGTCTGGTGTGCTTGCTTCGAAGCTTAACCGCATACAATTGCTTCCCTTACCGTTTCCTTCCGTAAAAAAGCCTTCACCTGCTACAAATGCTACCTTAACATCAGGATTTGAGGTTGCTTCTGTTAGCAGTTCAGATGTATTTACACCGCCCGGCAATTCAACCCATGTAAATAACCCTCCATCGGGGAATGTTCTTTTTGTTCCTTCAGGGAAGTATTTATCAATGCTTTCTATCATCGCATCTCTTCTTTCTCTGTGTATTTCACACAACGATTTATGATGCTCCGGATAATATCCTCTTTTGAAAAATTCCGCACAGATTATCTGAGGCAAAAGTGATGTATGTGAATTTGTCGCTGATTTGGCGTCAATCATTTTAGAAATTATTTCATCATTTGCATATACATAGCCCAGTCTGCTTCCAGGAGAAAATATTTTAGAAAAACTGTTAGCCAATACTGTGTGGCCTGTTTTATCAAATGCTTTAATCGGAAGCAAATCCTCACCGCTGTATCTGATATCCCTGTACGGATCATCTTCCAATATAATTACATCATACTTGCTTCCAAGCTCAGCAATTCTTTTTCTTCTGTCAAGAGACAGTGTTCTACCCGTAGGATTTTGGAATGTTGGTATTACATAAACCATCTTTGGGCTGTATTTAATAATTTTAGCTTCCAAATCCTCCGTAGACATTCCTTCATCATCCATATCAACCGGAATACAGTCTGCTTCAAACATGCTGAATGTTTCAACCGAATGTACAAATGTAGGAGATTCAACTAAAATCACATCTCCCGGCTCAATATAAAGCTGACACATCAGATTCATTGCTTCCAACCCGCCTGTTATAATTAATATATTATCGGGATTTGCCTTAACTCCTTTAGGAGCTAACAAATCATTAACTATAACTTCCCTTAAATCCTTAGCACCAAGAACCGATCCATAAGATAAAATTTCATATCCTCTGCCGTCAACTCTCATGATATCTTCTGTAATTTCTCTGATTTTATCTACCGGCAGGCATTCCTTGGCAATAGCCCCTCCTCCGAATGAAATTACATCGGGATCATTCATTGCACTGAATAAGCCTTTTATTATATTCGCTTGCTTTTCCATCGTTTTCATTCGTTTTGCATAGTTTGACATATTTTATTCCTCCAATTGTTAATATTTATGGTTTTTTAATTGTTCTCCTCTGACCTTTACCAAGCTTCTCATGCAGTACTTTGTAAAGACACTTTTTAAAATTTTCATCCTGCTCTCTTGTTCTTTTGGACGGTCCCTTCGTCTTGCCTCCCTGCTTTCTTACTCTTTCGCTGATGTATCTGGACTGCAAAAGATTGTCGATATTATTTTTATTAATAAAAAATCCCGCAGTATGAATTACTGCTGATGCCTTCGACAAAACTAAGCTTGAAAGACCGTAATCCTGCGTAACTAATATGTCGCCCTCTCTGAATATCTGAACTATTTTATAATCCACAGAATCTCTGCTCTGCTCAACAACTATTACTTCAAAATCACTTACGATATAATGGTCAATGTCTACTACAATAATTAATTCAATTCTAAATTCTCTCGCTGCTTGCTCGCATATTTCCTTGACACGCTGCGGGCATGCATCTCCATCTATTATAATTCGCATGGAAAAACTCCTTTTTACTTTATAATTATGATATATGTCTTAATTTGTTGATTGATGACATCAAATAAAAAGGATTTATTTAATTTTCATTAATGCATAAATATCCTTCCTTATATGCTTCAACAGCGGAAGTTCATTTCTTATTTTTTTCACGTAATCCAAATCAATTTCCTGTATAATATATCCTTCTTTTTCATCCATCTGTGAGAGTACATTTCCCCAGGGAGATGCCACAATAGAATTACCGTAAGAGTGATATGTTGCCTCTAAATCTCTGGCAGGAGCCACCCCTATAGTATAAACCTGATTATCGAGTGCTCTTGCTCTAAAGCTGAGCTCCCAATGAGCAGGACCTGTAGTCATATTAAATGCTCCGGGATAAATAATCACTTCTGCTCCTTCTGCTGCCATTAACCTCGACAGCTCAGGGAATCTGATATCATAGCAGATAGCGAGGCCAATCTTACAAAATTCAGTATCAAACAGGGTTACATCCCCGCCTGAAGTCAATGTGTCCGATTCTTTAAAATATTGACCTCCTTCGATATCAATATCAAAAAGGTGCATTTTTCTGTGTTTAGCTATTTGATTTCCGTTTCTGTCAAATACATATGATGTATTGTAAACTCTATCGTCTTTTAGCTCAGGAATCGTACCGGCAACAACATAAATACCGTAGTCCTCAGCTGCCTTGCTCATAGCCGTATAAGCAGCGCCTCCTTCGATCTCACCGTAGGCTCTGAAAAGCGAACTGTTGTATGGACAGCAAAACATTTCAGGAAGCACCGCAATGTCCGCACCCTCACCCGAAACCTTTTCAATTAATCTGACTGCATTTTCTATATTTTTTTCTTTATCATCATATACATTTGTCTGCAATAATGTCGCTTTAAATTTATTCATACAAAATACACCATCCTTTACTTTATTATAGATGATATACCATTTATTCGCAAATAAAAAAATGAGATCCTTCACTGCGTTCAGGATGACAAAATGTCATTCTGAGACACAGCCAAAGAATCTCGTCTTTTATATCTTTTATTCTAACTCGGCAATAAGCTCGCCTGCTACCACACGCTGACCTTCCTTAACATAAATTTTAGCTACGGTTCCGGATAGCGGAGCCAATACGTTTGTTTCCATTTTCATTGCTTCCAAAATGGCGATTGGCTGTCCTGCGTCCACCTTATCTCCTTGTTTAATAAGAATCTTATAAACATTGCCCGGTATATTTGCGCCTATTTCATACTGATTGCCCGTATCGGCCATAACAACCTCAACTGCCCCGCTTTTCAAATTCACTGCATTCTTGTCCTTTATTGTGATTACTCTTCTGTTTCCGTTGACTTCAAATACCAAATCCTTTGTACCATCCTGATTTGATTTGATTTCAACAAGCTTAATGCTCAGCTTTTTACCTTCGGCAATTTTAACACCACAGGTTTCACCTTCCTCCAAGCCATGGAAGAATATGTCGCTTCCCATTAATCTCAGATTTCCTTCTTCTTTAATATTTTTCAAATAATCTTCAAACACTTTAGGGTACAATGCGTAGCTTAAAGCTTCTTCATCAGTTCCTTCGAGGTTGTCTTTTTCCTTAAGCATTTGTTTAATTGCACCAAAGTCCTCAGGTGGCAATAGTTCACCCGGTCTGCACATGATAGGCTCTTTACCCTTTAAAATTAATTTGCTTAGGTTTTCTGGGAAGCCACCCTCCGGCTGACCCATCATACCTTCGAAATATGAAACGATTGAATCCGGAAAATCCATATCCTTTGCTTTACCATAAATATTTTCCGGAGACAAATCATTTTGAACCATGAATATGGCCATATCTCCTACTGCTTTTGATGAAGGTGTAACCTTTACTATATCTCCGAGCATTTCATTAACTGTTTTAAACATTTCTTTAACTTCCTCAAATCTATGACCAAGTCCAAAGCTTTCAACCTGAGGCTTTAAATTTGAATATTGACCACCCGGTATTTCATATTTGTATATTTCAGCCGTACCGGTTTTTAATCCGGATTCAAACTTACTGTATACCGGTCTCACAGCTTCCCAATAGTCGGAAATTTTCTGCATGTCGTCCAAATCAATACATGTGTCTCTTTCCGTATTGTTCATAGCAGCTATGACTGAATTTAAAGGCGGCTGACTGGTTAATCCGGCCATGGAGTTAAAAGCAGTATCCACTATATCCACTCCTGCGTTTGCAGCGGCATAAACAGTTACTACTCCATTTCCGCTTGTATCGTGAGTATGCAGATGTATCGGTATCGTTAATTCGTTTTTTAAAGCTTTTATGAGCTTATCTGCAGCCATTGGCTTTAACAGCGCCGACATGTCCTTGATGGCTAATATGTGGGCTCCCCTTTTTTCAAGCTTTTTAGCCAGATCAACATAATATTTGAGTGTGTATTTATCTCTTTTTTCATCGAGTATATCACCTGTATAGCATATGCTTGCTTCCACTATTTTATTTTGATTTAATACTTCATCTATTGCAACTTCCATGCCTTCAATCCAGTTTAAGGAATCAAATATACGGTATACGTCAATACCATTTTTTGCTGATGCTTTTACAAACTCCCTTATAACATTGTCAGGATAGTTCTTATATCCTACGGCATTTGCTCCTCGAAGCAGCATCTGAAATAATACATTCGGTATTTTTTCTCTCAGTACGCTTAATCTTTCCCACGGATCTTCCTTTAAAAATCTATAGGCAACATCAAATGTGGCACCTCCCCACATTTCTATAGAAAACAATTCACTTGCCAACAGAGACATAGCGGGTGCTATTTTTTCCATATCAATTGTACGCACGCGGGTTGCCATCAAAGATTGATGTGCATCTCGCATCGTTGTATCCGTCAATAAAAGCTTCTTCTGGTTCAAGACGTATTTCGAAACCTCTTCAGGTCCTTTTGAATCCAATAACTGCTTAAGTCCGGGCTTAACTTCATTATTTTTCGTATCAGGAACTCTTGGCACGTTAAATTGGGGCTTAACACCCTTTGTTTCATTTACGACTATGTTGCCGATGTAGTTCAACAGCTTCAGTTCCTTATCCTCTCCGCCTCTTACATTTAAAAGTGATGGATTATCTGCTATAAATCCCGTATCACATTGACCTCTTTTAAATATTTCATGATTTAGTACATTCAGCAAAAATCCTATGTTTGTTTTAACTCCATGAATTTTTAATTCTTTTAAAGCCCTTGTATTCTTGCTTATGGCATCATTAAATGTCCTGCCGTGTGAAATAACCTTCACCAGCAAGCTGTCATAGTAAGGTCCTATAACGGCACCTGTAAATCCGTTTCCGCCGTCCAGGCGTATACCAAATCCTGAGCCGCTTCTGTATACATCAATTTTTCCTGTATCAGGGGCAAAATTATTTGACGGATCTTCGGTTGTTACTCTGCACTGAATAGCATAACCGCTTTGCTTAATGTCTGCTTGAGTTTTTATATTAATTTCCGGGGAATTCAATTTATATCCCTGTGCAATTAGAATCTGCGACTGCACTAAATCAATGCCCGTAACCATTTCGGTAACAGTGTGTTCAACCTGAATTCTCGGGTTCATTTCTATAAAATAATGATTACCGTCCTTATCTACCAAAAACTCTAAGGTTCCCGCATTTCTGTAATTAACGGCTCTTGCAATTTTAAGCGCATCCTGACAGATAGCTTCTCTCTGTTCATCGCTTATTGATAAAGCGGGAGTAAATTCAACAACCTTCTGATGTCTTCTTTGGATGGAGCAGTCCCTTTCAAACAGATGTACTATGTTTCCGTAATTATCACCAAGAACTTGTACCTCTATATGCTTCGGTCTGTCCAGATACTTTTCAATAAATATATCATCGATACCGAAAGCCTTTTTTGCCTCGCTTTGAGCGCTTCTGAATTCCCTTATTAAATCATCTTCACGCCACGCAATGCGCATCCCTCTTCCGCCGCCGCCTGCCGATGCTTTAAGAATGACGGGATATCCGCAAAATTCAGCAAACTTCTTCGCTTCCTCTTCTGATTTAACAGCTTCTTCGATACCCGGGATAGTGGGAACTCCCACAGAATTTGCGACTATTTTAGATTTTATTTTATCTCCTAATTTGCTCATCATAATGTGGTCAGGTCCTATAAACACTATTCCTTCTTCCTCACATTTACGGGCAAATTCAACATTCTCTGATAAAAAGCCATAACCGGGATGGATAGCATCAACGCCTTTAGCTTTTGCTAAGCTTATTATTTCGTCAATGGCTAAATATGCATCAACAGGTTTTTTATTTTCACCTATTTTATACGATTCATCAGCTTTTGTTCTAAAAAGTGAATTTTTATCCTCTTCAGAGTATATTGCTACACTTCTTATACCCAATTCCTCACATGCCCTGCAAACCCTAATGGCTATTTCACCGCGATTAGCAACCAATATTCTTTTGAAATTTTTCATGTCGTCCTCCAATTCGCCAAAAAATATACATTTTTAAACTCTATAAGCCATAGTGTAACATTATTTAATAAATTTTTCAATCAAATAATTTAATAAAATTAAATTTAAATATAAAAAACTTTATTTTCTTTATTTTGATTAACAAAGTAATTCCCCGAATCGTTTTCCTCTTTCTTTCAATAAGGTTATTTGTATTATTCAGTATTAATACATTCCCAAACCTTTTATAGACGGGTTAGGGCATAAAAAAATCAATTTGATTAATTTATACAAATTGATTTTATATATTATTATCTCCTATAATCTCGTATACTTTTCCATTTCCCGGGAAATTTCGACAACTAGTTAAACGCGGCTGAGCCTTTAAGGTGTTCAACATCGTTGTAGAAAATTTCTTTAATTTCATCTTTATCATCAACTTCAAAGCAGGATAAACTGCAATTGCTTACTACCGTACCCATCCAGTCATTGTTTATTTTGAACTTCCTTATATATGATTCAATACACTTTATAGTTCCGCCGTGGGCCACTATTAAAACATTCTTTCCTCTGCACTTTTCAACAACTTCTTTAAATGCATTTTCCACCCTGTTATAAAATTGAATTAAGCTTTCACCGTTCGGGTATCCGTATTTAAACGGGTCATTTTTTATTTTATCGATTACATCTCCATGTCCCTCTACTATTTCATCCCATCTCATTCCTTCAAAGTCGCCAAGATTTATTTCCATGAGTCCATCATGAGTTTCTATATCAATTTCTTTATTACCTTTTACTATTTCTGCAGTTCGGTATGCCCTTTTTAATGGACTTGCCACTATACAGTCTAAATCAATATCCTCAATTCTGTCTGACAAAAGTTCAGCAGCCATTATACCCTTATCTGTCAAGGCAGAATCCTTGTTTCCCTGAAATCTTCTTTGCTTGTTCCATTCCGTTTCACCATGTCTGGTTATATATATTCTAGTCATGCGTCTATCTCCTTACAATCCTTTTATTGTTTTCTATTGTTCACCTATTGTTACATCAGTCCCACAAAAATCGGCACTAAAACTGTCACCGATAATGAAATTATTACACCGCTTATGAAGGATATTACAGCTAATTCCTGACTTGTATTTTTGGTTATGATAGGCAGCCCCGTATCCATGCTTATTGCGGCACCGGCAGCAATAGTTTCTAAATATCCTATACGTCTGGCTATGGTAGGTATAAATATGAAAGCAAGTATTTCTCTGAAAACATTCGTTAAAAATGCAACTGTGCCAAGCTCTGCCGAAACAGGTGTTATTATAATTGCCGACAAGGTATACCATGACATGCCTGAGGCAACGGCCAAAGAGCCGAACAAGTCCATTTTAAATATTATGCTGCAGATTATACCGCCAAATAAACTTCCGGCTATTGTAGCAGCAGGAATCGTCAACACTTTAAAGCCTACCTTCTTTAAATTTGAAAAAATATCCTTGTTGCTGCCTAAATCAATTCCGACAAAAAACAGTAAGAGGCATAATCCTATATCCATCATTAATCCTGTATGGGCATAAATTTTCTGAGGAATTATAAATAAACCGCTGATTATTCCCAATGCCAATGCTACCAATATTTTTTTAGTCATCGCTGCCTCCTGTGATTCTTTTATCCGAAAACAGTTTCTTTCTTAGTAAATAAACAAAGAAAATACTGAAAGCAGCAGTAATAACTGCAAATGCAGCTGCAGTCAAGCCGATTTTTCCTATTGATGAAAGCACCTGCTCGTCCATTCCGACTCTAACGCCCATTACATATATTAAGCTAAACAATATAACCACCTGAATGCCGGATATTTTTTTCATCAAATTATTATGAATTAATCCTTTGCTGCTTAAAAACCATCCAACTGCAAGTAATCCAAAGTACAATAAGATTCTAAGTGCCATAATTCCCCCTCATCTGCTACGGTTTTACACCACCGTTTAACCAATCAATAAATTGTTCTTCTGTTATTATTTTAATATCTAATTCTTTTGCTTTTTTATTTTTGGATGAATTGGACATATTGTCATTGTTTATCAGGTAGTTTGTTTTTGAAGTTACTGAACCTGTAACCTTTCCACCTCTTTCTTCTATTACATCCTTTAATTCATCTCTATTTTTAAACTGTTCCACCGAGCCTGTTATAACAAATGTTAAACTTTCAAACAGCTGTGCCGCATTATTTTCTTCTGCTTTTTCTATTGTAACCTCATCAAGCAGGTCATGCACAATTTTTTCATTTCTATCGTTCCCGAAAAATTCTACATAAGCTTTAGCCATTACATTTCCTATGCCTGATATTTCAATTAATTCTTCATATGTCGCATTTTCTATTCTTTCCCAATCATCATTGAATTTCCTGCATATTAACTTAGCATTTGCAACTCCTATATTTGGTATGCCAAGACTATACAGCAACCTTGCGGCAGTTGTATTTCTTGCATTGTTAACTGATTGTACCAGATTATTAAATGATTTTTCACCGAAGCCTTCCATATTGACTATAACATCCTTAAAGCTTTCAACATGGAATATATCGCTTAATTCTTTAACCAAGCCTTTTGCAATAAGTTTTTCTATGGTTGCTTCCGACAATCCCTCTATATTGATTGCGTCTCTGCTCACAAAATGCGTAAAGGATTTTATCTGCTTAGCCATGCATTCATCATTTATACAATATAAGGTTTTAATATCATTATCATTCTTAATTACGGTTTCTCCGCCACATACGGGGCAGCTGCCCGGAATTTCTACGTTATTACTTCTTGTTATGTTGTCGGATATTTGAGGAATAATCATATTTGCCTTATAAACGCTTACGGTATCACCGATTCCAAGCTGGAGGTTTTCCAGAATACTTAAATTATGAACACTGGCACGGCTTACTGTCGTACCTTCAAGCTCAACAGGCTCCAAAATTGCTATAGGGTTTATAAGTCCGGTCCTTGATGCGCTCCATTCAATTTCCAACAGCTTGGTTTCCTTAACTTCATCTCTCCATTTAAAGGCAATTGAATCTCTCGGAAATTTGGATGTTGCTCCCAGTGATTCACCGTATGAAATGTTGTCATACATTAGAACCAACCCATCAGACGGCAATTCATTTTCAGTTACTCTATCTTCAAAATATTTAACTGTATCCTGTAAATTAAGAGAATTGACCTTTTTATACTCCACCACTCCAAAGCCCTGATTTTTAAGCCAGTTTAATTGTTCTGTTCTTGAATTTTTAAAATCTATACCATCTGCTTTAACTAATGAGAAAGCATAAAATTGAACATTCCTGCCAGCAGTAATTTTATTGTTAAGCTGCCTTACTGATCCACTGCATAGATTACGAGGATTTTTATATTTAAGCGCAACATCTGTAATTTTATTGTTGATTTTTTCAAAATCGGGATAACTGATAACAGCTTCCCCTCTTAAAACCAAACTTCCCTTAAAACTGATATTCAGAGGAAGGTTTATAAATACTCTTGCATTATTTGTTATAACCTCTCCTGTTTCGCCGTTGCCTCTGGTAACTGCTTTAATTAGCTTTCCGTCTAAATATGTCATAACAATAGTTAAGCCGTCAAGCTTCCATGAAAGAACACCTTCATTATCTCCAAGCCACTGCTGCAGCTGTGCAACATCCTTTGTTTTATCCAAAGAAAGCATTGATTTCTCATGTTTTTCTTTAGGTAAATTGGATAAAAGCTCATAGCCCACATTAATAGTTGGGCTGTTAGACAATGTTATATTAGTTTCCTTTTCTAATTCAACTAATTCATCATAAAGAGCATCATACTCATAATTAGACATAATTTCCCGATTTTCCTGGTAGTATGATTTGTTTGCTTCATTTAGCAGTTTGATTTTTTCCTTCATTAGCAGAAGCTTATCTTCCATAGTTAATCCTCTTCAATTTATATTTTTTCTGACCTATATCTTTTCTATCGGGGCATATTCCAAGTTAAGATTTTTTATTCCCTTGCTTTCAAAAGCAATAACCACGGTCTTTGAGTCGCCCTCATCCTTTATTTGAACCACGGTTCCTACACCCCATGATTTATGCATTACTTTGTCTCCTGCAACAATTTTATCTGACTTTAATTTAGGCTTTTCCTTTTCTATATCTAAACTGCCCTTAAAAAAATCTCTTTTTACAAACGATGGCATTTTTTTAATATTTTTATCTAAGCTCTCTATTTTTTTTGCGGCATATGACACAGGGTTTGTATCTTCTATGCATTCTGCAGGTATTTCTTTTAAAAATCTTGATTTAAGCTTGGTCTCATGGTTCCCAAAACGCATCCTGTCGTTAGCATACGTTATGAACAGCATCCTTTTAGCTCTTGTTATTGCCACATAAAACAATCTTCTTTCTTCCTCTTCATCATCACTGTCGGGTTCCTGGTGGATAATCGGAAAAATTCCGTCTTCGAGACCTGTTACAAACACTGTATCATACTCCAGACCCTTAGCACTGTGAACAGTCATGAGAGTAACACAATCATTTTTAGTTTCATCTGTTTTATCTATATCCGCAAGCAACGATACGTGAGACAGGAAATCCTCCAAACCGTTGTCCTCATATCTTTCTTCAAAATCCTTGGCTGCCGATAAGAATTCATCTATATTTTCTAAACGGCTTCTTCCTTCTACCGTTTCATCCTCAAGAAGCATTGATTTGTAGCCTGTCACCTCAAAAACATCCGATATAAATTCAGAAACAGGCATTACATCCTTTTTAATCATCAGCATTTCCATCATGGAAATAAAATCTGAGACACTTTTGGAAGCAGCATTGGTTAAACCTATTTCATCCAGTTCATAGCAGGAATCAAATTTTGATATTCCTTTTCGATCTGCACACTCTGTGATTAAGTCTATGGTTTTCTGCCCAATTTTTCTTCTAGGCACATTTATTATCCTGTCAAAGCTGATATTATCCTTTTGGTTAAAGGTCAGCATCAAATATGCCATTATATCCTTTATTTCTTTTCTTTCATAGAACTTTAATCCACCTACTATTCTGTAAGGAATTCCTTCCCTGATTAATCCTTCCTCCAAAGCTCTCGACTGGGCGTTTGTTCTGTACAAAACAGCCATATCGGAATACGAGGCATTATTTTCTCTTCTTTCCTTTCTGATGAGACATGAAACGGTAAAAGCTTCATCCTTCTCATTATCCATTTCCAATATTCTTATGAGATTACCGCCTTCAAAATCGGTATAAAGGTTCTTGCCCTTTCTCTGACAGTTATTCTGAATTACACCGTTAGCTGCATTCAAAATAACATTTGTAGAGCGATAATTTTTTTCAAGCTTTACAACCTTGGCTCCTTCAAAATCCTTCTCAAAATTAAGGATATTGTTTATATCTGCGCCTCTCCAACCATAAATCGACTGGTCTTCATCACCCACAACAAATACGTTGTTTTCACCATCAGGCTTTTTCCCTAATATCTTAACTAAGCTGTATTGAACTAAGTTGGTATCCTGATATTCATCTACCAATATATATTTAAATCTCTCCTGATAGTACTCTCTTACATCCTGTTCACTTTCAAGTAATATTATAGTTTTTAAAATTAAATCGTCAAAGTCCAACGCATTTGCAATTTTTAATTTCTTTTCATACAGGGCATATACCTCACCCACATTTCTTTTATAAAATTCATTAAAATGCTCTTTTATATAATCATCAGCACTGTTTCGTCTGTTTTTTTCAGAGCTTATGATTGATTTAATAGAATTAACATTGTATTTTTTAGTATCTAAATTCAATTCTTTAATGCAATCCTTAATTACTATTTTAGTATCATTGGTATCATATATTACAAAATTAGAGTCATATCCTATTCTTTCTATATTTTTTCTTAATATACGCACACAAATAGAGTGGAATGTTCCAATCCACATTCTATCAATGGGATAATCCAATAGTTGTCCAATTCTTTCCTTCATTTCATTAGCAGCCTTGTTAGTAAAAGTAATTGCAAGTACCTCCCACGGCATCGCTCTGTTTGTATCTATCAAATATGCAATTCTGTGGGTCAAAACTCTCGTTTTACCAGTACCTGCACCGGCTATAACTAAAATAGGGTCCTTGTCATGTGAAGCTGCTTCCCTTTGTTTTTCATTTAAAGATTGTAACAAATCCATTTTTCCTCCGATTTATTTAAACGCAACATATTTTTATATAAAATTTTAAGTTCTCAACAAATTATAACATAATAAGGACACACTTCTCAATATGATTATTTTATAGTAATAATGTTTACATATCTAATATATAGGTATAAGTATAGAAAGAATTATAATTAGGGGTGATATTATGAAAAAAATATTAATTCCGGTTGACGGCTCTATAGCATCAGAAAAGGCTGCAATGAAAGCGGTGGAAATCGGCAAATTAATAAACGCGGAGCTTACTTTCGTAACAGTTGTTAACACTCCCACAGAGGATAAATATTCATACTTCGGCATGAATGTAGAGCATGCATTTATCGCAAATTGTGAGGAAATGCTTAAAAATCTGATGCGAGAAGAAACCAAGATGCTTGATATTCTTGTAAGAAACCTAAATTGCGATGATTTAATGACGACAAAAAGAGTGGTGGTTGGAAAACCTTCTGTTGAAATATTAAAAATTGCCACTGATGAAAAATTTGATTTAATCGTAATGGGAAGACGCGGATTGTCAAATATGGAAAGAATTTTTATCGGTTCTATAACTCAAAAAGTAATTTCACAGGCACCGTGTCCTGTAATGGTTGTGAGCGGATAGGAAAGTATGCCGATAGAAAGAATGTTCTATCGGCTTTTTTCTATATGCAATCTTAAGAAATTATATAACAGTATGTAGCCAAACAAAAATAGGAATAGTAATTAATGATAATAAATGTGTGGTAACTACTATTTTTGATCCAAATATAATATCTCCTCCGTATTTTTGAGCAAGTATCGGCATCAGAACCGCAACCGGTAAAGAAGCGTATATAACATAAACTTGCTCAATCATTATATCAAATTCAAAAAACTTTAATATTAAAATCATAAGTAATGGAGAAATAATTAATCTGAAAAAAGTTGCAATATATGCTTCTTTATCTATAAATGAAGCTTTAACACCAATTGTTGCTATTTTACTTCCAATAATAATCATAGATAAAAAGGTTGTAGCATTAGTTAATAAATCCAACAGATCATAAGCAAATAAAGGTAATCTTATTTGAGAAAAATATAATATTAATCCTATATATACTCCTATCATACCCGGATTTAGCAGCATAAATTTATATCTGTTTTTAATTTTACTCTTGCCCAATAATAATGATACACCATAGGTCCACATAAAAATGATATTAGGTATATGAAACATTGTTGCATAAAACATTCCTTGAGAACCATAAATTTGATATGCAAGAGGAAAGCCCATAAATCCGCCATTCATAAGTGCTATAGAATACTTTACCATTTTCACCTTTTCGGTATCTTTTGTTTTAAAAGAAGCCAAATTACTTAAAAAAATCAATAAAATATCAAAGGCAATAGCAACAGCAAGCAAAACAACTCCTGTTTTCAACTGTTCAAAGGAAAAATCAATATTCATTGCATTTATTACCATTGCGGGAGTCGTAATATTAACCAATATAAATGTTAAGGTCATTTCGCCTTCATCATTTAAAATTTTTTTAATCCTTAAATAGTATCCAATCCCCATTATTATTGCCATAAGAATAATACTATTAATTAATATTGCTAAAACCATCGTCCACACCTCCCTGTCTGTGCCCTGTCATGGCTGTAATGATTTAAGCTTAAAGGGACTGTATAGAAAACAGTCCCTTTGTATTTTACACTTACAGGATAAGCGACCGACACCAAATCATAGATTTGGGTCGTCTGCTTACTTAGCTTTCATGGAATGTATGGCTTGTTTTTTCACTGCTAATACCGCTTCCTTCAATCCTTCAGAAACAGTAGGATGTGGATGAATAGTTTCAATGAGCTCATCTACTGTAACTTCTAAATTGATACCTAGAGAAAATTCTGAAATCATTTCAGTCGCCCTCGGTCCATAAATTGAAATTCCTATTATCTCGTCATACTTTTTATCAGTTACAACTTTAATGAAGGTATTTTCAACATCACCTGTAATTAATGTCTTTCCATTATTAATTAACGGGAACATACCTGTTTCATAGTCAATCCCGCGGTTCTTGGCTTCATCTTCCGTAATTCCCACATAGGCTACTTCAGGTTTAGTATATAGACATCCGGGGACAATATCATAGTTTATGGTTTTATTATCCCCAAGCAGCATATTTTCAACTGCAACTATTCCTTGTTCTTCCGCAACGTGTGCCAACATAACCTTTCCTGTTACATCCCCTACTGCATAAATATTATTAACATTTGTTCTCATATTGCTGTCGATTGTTACAAAACCCCTATTGCTTACGGCTACTTTAGCGTTCTCTATCTCAAGTCCCGTTATTACCGGCTTTCTGCCTGTTGAAATCAACACATTATCTCCATATGCAAATTTGTCTTCTCCGTTTAGCTCATACTTAACACAAAGCCTGCCATCCTTTTTTTCTATTCCAACAACCTTTGCTGAGGTATGAATTTCAATCCCTGACTTCTCCATATTGGCAGATAGCATTGCAGCCACATCAGAATCCATTGATCGACCTATTTTAGGCAGCATTTCAATCATGGTTACCCTTGTACCAAATGCACTATACGCACTGGCAAATTCGATACCTATGACACCACCACCTATAATAACCACTTCTTCTGGTAATTTATCTGAGCAAAGGGCTTTTGTGCTGTCTATAACGCCTTCCAAGTCAGCTCCCTTTATAGGTGGAATCATCGGCTCAGATCCTGTAGCTATTACAAAGTATTCACTTTTTATAACGTCTTCTTTTCCATCTGACAGTCTTACCTTTATACTTTTATTGTCAATGAAGCTTGCTTCTCCTCTTATTAATGTTATATTGTTGGACTTAAGAAGCATTTCCACACCCTTAACAAGCTTGTTTATTATGTTTACCCTTCTTGTTTGCAGCTTCTGCCAATTTACTTTGGGTTTGTTTTCTAATTCTAAACCCAATTCGTCGGCGTGTTTTAATTCTTCATATAGCTCAGCAGTATGAAGCAATACCTTTGTAGGGATACATCCAACATTAAGGCAAGTACCTCCAAGATCTGCTCTTTCTATTAATGCAACCTTTGCGCCTAATTGTGCTGCTCTTATTGCAGACACATATCCCCCTATACCTCCGCCGATCACTGTTACTTTATAATCATTTACTAACATATATTGCTCCTTCCTTATTACTTAAATTCCTCAAATAACTTTTCGAATTCGGCAATATCTTCACTTATGTGATATACATGTTTATCTTCAGGAAATTTAACATTTCTTACGTCATCACAATATTCCTTTATTGCATTGATAATTATCTCTGCCAGGTTCGCATATTTCTTTACAAATTTAGGAGTGAATGCCTGGAACAATCCCAACATATCGCCGCAAATAATTAATTGTCCGTCACATGGTGCTCCGGCACCAATAGAATATACAGGAATAGTTAATTTTTTAGTTATATATTCTGTTACTTCCGGAGGAACCGCTTCTAGTAAAAGAAACTTTGCTCCGGCTTCTTCTATTGCTATAGCATCTAGAATTAATTCTCTTGCACTTTCTACTGTTCTGCCCTGTGCTTTGAATCCGCCAAGAACCCCTGAGCTTTGAGGAGTTAAGCCAATATGTCCGCAAACAACTATACCTGCATCAGTAATAGCTCTTATACGTGAACACATTCTTCTTCCACCCTCAAGCTTAACAGCATCAACATCAGCTTCTTTTAAAAACCTGCCTGCATTTTCAACTGCAGATTCATCTGATATCTGATATGACATGAACGGCATGTCACCTACTATCATTGTATTTTTAGCACCTCTTCTTACAGCCTGACAATGTGATATACAATCATCCATTGTAACAGGTATAGTACCTTCATATCCCAATACAACCATTCCCAGGGAATCACCAACAAGTATCATGTCAATTCCGGCTTGTTCAGCAAATGAAGCAATAGGAAAATCATACGCTGTAATCCAGGTTAACTTTTCACCCTTTTTCTTCATAGATTGCAAGTCAAGAATACTTTTTTTCTTCATTATATTCACCTCATAATAATTAAATTTAAAGTACTCCTTCTTAAAATTACTTAATAGCATCAGTTTATTTTAAGAAGGAGAAATGTAATACACTGATTGATGTTTAATCAATCAACAAATATGGATTTTCTATAAATTCCTTTATTTCACTCAGGAATTTAGCTGATAATGCACCGTCAACCAAGCTGTGATCGGTTGTCAAACTTAAATTCATCATAGGTCGTACAACCACTCGTTTATCGATTGCTACAGGCTTATCAACTATTCTGTTTATTCCCAAAATAGCAACTTCAGGTCTGTTGATTATTGGTGTAAATGAATCCATTCCAAACATACCGATATTTGTAATCGTGAATGTTCCATTAAATAAATCATCAGGATTCAGCTTATTGATTCTTGCATTTTCTATCAATGTTTCTGTTTCTTCTGCTATTTCCTTAAGGGTCATTGTTTCCAGACCCTTAACATTAGGCACCATCAATCCCTTTTCAACATCTACTGCTACACCAAGATTTACATAGTTATGATATGTTATGGTATCATCCTCTAAGCTTGCATTAAGATGTCTGTACTTCATCAGAAGCTTGCCGAGCACCTTCATAATCATATGATTATATGTTAATTTTAAGCCCTCCGCTGCATACAACGGTTTAAGCTTTTCTCTTAATCTGATAAATTCGGTCATATCTGCTTCCATGTTAAATGTTACCATAGGAGTAGCAACCCAATTTGCTCTCATTCTCTCAGCAATAATCCTTCTCATTCCAACAGCTTTTTCTGTCTCTGTCGGTTGACTGCATGCAGCTTTTTTAGTCCTTGCTGCATATCCTTCAACATCAGCCTTCTTAATTCTGTCATGCTTTTCAATTCCTGATAAATCTATATTATTTTCAGAAGCCATCTTCTTAGCTGCAGGCGTAGCCTTTATTTTTGGCTTATCATTTTGATATCTCTCAACATCTTTTGCCAATATAACTCCGCTATGGCCTGTTGCTTCAACTTCTGATAAATCTATGCCTTTTTCATAGGATAATTTCTTAGCATAAGGTGTAGCAAGAATGTAATCATAGTTTTCCCTGACACTCTTTACTCCACCAACTTCCACATCTGATATATCTGCTGTATTCGCAGCTTTTTTCTCTTCTTTATCGCCTGAGTTCCCTCCTATTATTCCGGATATATCTTCATTTTCATCAGCAACAACACCTATAAGTGCCTTAACAGGCACAGTTTCACCTGCTTGTACAACTATCTTTCTTACTATTCCTTCTGTATCTGCAATAATTTCATTGGTAAGCTTATCTGTTTCTACCTCAAATAACTTATCACCTACTTTTACATTATTTCCTTCTTCAACAAACCACTTAGTGACAGTTCCTTCTGCCATCGTAAGTCCTAATTTGGGCATTAATATTTCTCTTGCCATATTCATCCTCCTTCACAGCTTTAATTAAAATAAATCCTTTAACTCTTTTGCAATTTTTTCTGAATTTAATCTATAAGCATTTTCTAATGGTGGTGAAAATGGTACAGGAGTAAATGGTGCCCCAAATCTTTTAATTGGTGCATCTAAGTATTCTACTGCCTCTTCTGCTACGTATGCAGCAATTTCAGAGCCAACGCCCCCTTGCTTTACCGCCTCATGTATAATGGCTAATCTATGAGTTTTCTTTACCGATTCTAATATTGTTTCCTTATCATAAGGAACTATCGTTCTAAGGTCGATAATTTCAGCATTAATTCCGTCCTTGGCTAATAAATCAGCAACTTCATACGCTTTTTTCATTGCTATTGAATAAGAAACTATAGTGATATCCGCACCGTCTCTCGCGACCTTAGCTTTTCCTATAGGAACGAAATATTCACCATCGGGAACCGGTCCTTTTTCCTTATATAATATTTTATTTTCAAAATATATTACAGGATTGTTATCTCTTATTGCTGACTTTAATAATCCTTTAGCATCTGCAGGATTTGATGGCGTAACTACCATAATCCCCGGGATATTCATAAACCATGCCTCAATGCTCTGTGAATGCTGTGCTGCTGCACTCAAAGACAATCCGTCAGGTGCTCTGATAACCATTGGAACTGTAGTCTGCCCTCCGAACATATATCTGATTTTAGCCATTTGATTAAATACCTCATCCATGGCAACACCTAAAAAGTCTGCATAGTGCATATCCGCTACAGGTCTTAATCCTGCCAGTGCAGCTCCTACTGATGCTCCGATAATTGCTGTTTCAGATATTGGAGTATCCATAATTCTTTCGCCGAATTCGGCAGGCAAGCCTTTGAACTGTCCAAAAATTCCACCCTGTCTTACTATATCTTCCCCCATTACAATTATGTCTTCATCTAATCTCATTTCTTCTGCCATTGCTTCTAACGTTGCTTGTGAAAATGTAATTTCTCTCATTTTTCTACCTCCTACACATATAAGTCATCAAAGATTTCTGACGGATCCGGATACTCACTGTTGAGTGCGAAGTCTAATGCTTCTTTGATTTCTATTTCAACTTTTTCTCTTATTTTCTTTAGCTGTTCTTTAGTCATTAATTTTTCTGACAAAACTTCTTCTTCAAATCTTGTTATTGGATTATTATTTACATAGATTTCATTAACTTCTTCTTTTGTTCTATACATTTCAGGGTCACCGACAAAATGACCTTTAATTCTATATGTCTTAGCTTCTAAGAAAAACGGACCATTACCGACTTTAACATATTCCAATGCTTCCTTGAAGCCTTCATACACTGCAAAAATATCATTGCCATCAACAATTTTACTCGGCATATTATATCCCTGTGCTCTTATTGATATGTCCTCTACTGCTGTTGTAGTTCTATAGGGAGTTGTTGACGCCCATTGGTTATTTTCACAAACAAATATTACCGGTAACTTCCATGCGGATGCCATGTTTAATGCTTCATGGAATGTTCCTCTGTTTGATGACCCATCACCAAAAAAAGCAACCGAAACATTAGTTCTTTTTTTCACTTTAATAGCTAGTGCAGCACCTGTAGCTAAATTGAATCCTCCGCCTACTACTCCGTTTGCTCCCAGCATTCCTACTGAAAAATCAGCAATATGCATTGAGCCTCCCTTGCCCTTGCAAGAGCCTGTCTTCTTTCCAAATATCTCGGCCATAACCTGATTTAAATCTGCACCCTTTGCAATTGTATGTCCGTGACCTCTATGTGTACTTGCTATATAATCTTCATCTGTTAAGCTTGCGCAAACACCCGATGCAATTGCTTCTTCACCTATGTATAGATGCACAAACCCCGGTATTTCTCCATCTAAGAAATACCTCTCAACTGTTTCTTCAAATCTTCTGATTTTCATCATTTTGTAGTAAAATGTTTCTAATAATTCCTTGTTATACTTTACCATTCTCATGTTCTACTCCTTAAATATATTTACATTTCCATGTACTTAATGATTCATTATTAAACTATTTGAAAAAGTGTAAATCCGGTTTCCTCATCAAATTTTCTGATTAAGTCTGTATCCCCTATTTCATGTATGACGATTTCGCCCGTTACCGCAATTGGATTCTCTTCTTCAACAAAATGCCCACCATATACTCGCATGTGTCTGTCACACACCAGCATATGGAGATGTACGGATAATTCTCCCGATTCATCTAAACCTATAGTTCCTTGCGCACACAGAAGCTCTAATGGTCCATCCACAACTACATTGTCACTATATTTTATATTCACTTTTGAACTATCATCCTTTACGGCATAAACAAATGTTCCTACATCCAAGCTTCCGATTAACATTCCGATATATCCATGTTTTATGCCATATTCCTCACATATTTCTTTTATGCCTGTAATTAAATCAGTTCCTCTTGTAATTCTGCCACTGACAGTCCTGGTTATTTCAGATATCTTAACATTTTTCTTTACATTCATAATTTTTTTCCCCTCTACTTAAAGTTTTTATGTTTCCTATTTAACTCCCATTAGATTTGGTAAAAACATTATAATATCCGGTATATATGTTATCAGTAATAAAACAAGTATTGAAGCTAATACAAATGGAAGAACCGCAACAGATATTTCTTTTAGTCCAATTTTAGATACGCCACACGCTACATACAGATTAACTCCAACAGGTGGCGTAACTTGCCCAATAGCAAGATTAACCGTCATAACAACACCAAGTGCAATAGGATCATATCCAAGAGCAAGTGCAACAGGTAATATTATTGGTGTAAAAATGTATAAAGCAGAAGTAGCATCTACAAAGCATCCTGCAATAAGCAATATAAAGTTGATAATCAATAGGAATACATATTTGTTTCCAGATACCTGAAGTAAGAAATTACTTGCTAAGTCAGCTATACCTTGAGTAGTTATAAACCATGCAAAGAAACCTGCACATGCAACTATAAACATAACTACAGCTGATCCTACTGCCGAATCTATTAAAAGTTTGTACAAATCTTTTAGACTTATCGTTCTATAAATAAACATTCCGACCAATATTCCATATACTGCAGCTACTGCAGCAGCTTCAGTCGGAGTAAAATAACCTCCGTAAATACCTCCAAGAATGATAACCGGCATCATTAATCCCCAAAATGCGTCTTTAAATGCAACCCATTTTTCTTTACCTGTAGCTTTTTGTTGATTATCTATCTTCATATCTTTTACTAAAATTAAGCTTATAATTATAAGGGCAGCACCCATCAAAAGTCCGGGAACTATACCAGCTATAAACATTTTACCTATTGAAGCCCCAGCTATAGCACCGTACACAACAAATGCTATACTCGGAGGAATTATTATACCAATGCTGCCAGCTGTAGCCATAAGAGCAGATGACATACCTTTATCATAGCCTGAATTAATCATAGCAGGTATAATAATTACTCCAAGTGCTGCAACCGTTGCAGGCCCTGATCCGGAAATTGCAGCAAAGAAGCATGAAGTGATAACACCAACAATTGCTAAGCCACCTCTTTTATGCCCAACAAACTTGTTAGCCAAATTTATTAATTTTTGGGATATTCCGGCCTTCTCCATCGTATTTCCTGCAAGTATAAAAAAAGGAATTGCCAATAATGCAAATTTTCCGATGTTTGCATATATTTGCATAGGAAACATATCAAGAGGTAATCCTAAATTTAACATTGCTATAACTGATGCAACACCTAAGCTTAAGGCTATCGGTATATTTAACAATAGCAAGACTGCAAAGCTTATAAATAATATTGCTGCAGAGGACATATTATTCTACCTCCTTTGAGTTTTTAAATATTTCAATAATCCATTGAGTAAATCTAATGAATATAAACAGTCCGCCAATTGGTATAAACATACCGAACCACCATTCCGGCCATCCTAGTGCAGGTGTTTTCATGCCCATTCTTATTTCAGACTGAACCATTACCATCCCGTATCTTATTAAAAAATATGAAAAAAAAGCTGCAACAGCCCATGTAACTAACGCTACATACTTCTGATATTTCTTAGGTAGGAAATCAGTTATAATACTTAATCCCAAATGACTTCCACTTCTTGCGGCCTTTGCTGCTCCCATCAAGCTTATAAAGATAAACATAGATGTTGTTAATTCCTCTAAGAAGGACATGGACATCCCTAAGAATTTTCTTGATATTACATTTACAACCGTGATAAAGGTCATAATTACCAATCCACCGGCCAATATATAGTTTTCTAAACTATCTATTATTTTTTTCAATTTTACCTCCTATTATATAAAAGTATGGCTTACTAACAGGCTTAATGTATGCTAAACTATGTTCTACCATATTAATATAAATCTTAAATATAAGTCCTGATAACAGGACTTATATTATTTTTAAAACAACAATGTTCTTCAAAATTCATTACATATTATACTGTTTCAAATGAGTAAAATTCTATTTACCTCTGAATAAGTCAATTAATTCAACACCCATAATAGGCTCATATTCATCATAAACCGGCTGTACTGCTTCTCTGAAAGGAGCTCTCTGCTCATTAGTTAATACATTTACTTTCATTCCATTCTCATCAAAGAACTTTATTTGTTCTGATGCAAGCTCTCTGTTTATTTTTATTTGATATTCACATGCTTCTTTTCCTGCATCTATTAAAATTTGTTGAGTTTCCGCATCAAAGCTGTCAAATTTCACCTTATTCATACCAAGAATTATTGCATCATATGAATAGTCCCAAACTGTCATATAATCCTGAACCTCATATATCTTAGAAGCTTGTATTGTATCAGGAGGATTTTCCTGACCATCTATAGTTTTTTGTTGTAACGCTGTAAATACTTCAGCAAAATTCATAGTTAACGGGTCTGCGCCTAATGCTCTGAATAATGAGGTATACATCTTCATACCTGGAATTCTGATTTTTAAGCCCTTAAGATCATCTAAAGTTTCAATCGGTCCTGTATTTGTAGTTATTTGCCTATAACCATTTTCTCCAAATCCTAAACCCATTACACCTTTTTCCAACAATATTTTATTAATTTCTTCTCCGCCTGCTCCTGCTAATGAAGCATCTACATCATCTAAAGAATCAAATAAGAAAGGTAAGCTTATTACACCAAATCTCTCATCCATTATTGAATAAATAATATTTGAGTGGAATGTTAAATCTGTTGAGCCAGACATTAACATCTCAACTCCCTTACCCTGATTACCACCGGAAAGCTGTTCATTAGGATATACCTTTATCTCAATTTTTCCATCAGTTCGTTGTTTAACTAAATCAGCAAAGTATAACGCACCCTTTTCCCACGTAGATCCACTTGCTGAAGTAACACTCATATTTAATACTTGTTTTTCACTACCTTGATTATTACCAGTTGCTCCAGAATTAGAAGAACATCCAGCCAAGCCTAAAATTAATACTATTACCATAATTAATGATATTACTTTTTTCATTTTATCCTCCACATTTTAACAATTAGTTTGACTTGGTAAATATTTGTTAATTTGTAATTAACCCTATTAACCCTCCTTCGTTATTTTTTATAATGCAAACTTTATGCCAACATAATACAAAATTTGCGAATGCATGTCATAGTAACATAATATTAAAATTATTTATAATCTATATAAACACAAAAATATAAACAGTGCTAAAATATTGA
>DCYG01000001.1:37753-109344 GCA_002331025.1 Firmicutes bacterium UBA2116
TCAATATTTTAGCACTGTTTAATAATTACACACTAATATTTACATTTGATAATTATATATATCCAAATTATATTTTTTTACTTTGTTATATATCGTGTTTCTTGTCACTTTAAGCATGTTTGCTGCCGTAGTAATATTTCCGTTGGATACTATAAGAGCTTGTTTAATTGCTCTTTCCTCTAAAACCTCTAATGGAACAATATCATTTTCATTTGATGAGTTCATACAACTATGTTGATTTATGCTATTATCTTGATAAAACAGATCACTATTTATCTCTTTTTCAGTAATCATATTACCCTCGCAAATATTAACAGCTCTTTCCAGCACATTTTCTAACTCTCTTACATTTCCGGGCCAATCATATTTAATTAACAAATCCAATGCATCCGAAGAGATGCCTAAAATAGTTTTATCCAAACGATAGCTATATTTATTTATAAAATATTCAGCTAATATAGGTATGTCTGATTTTCGTTCTCTCATGGATGGAATTTTAACATTCAATACGTTAATCCTATAATATAAATCCCTTCTGAAAAGTCCTTGGTCACATAACTTAATCAGGTCTTTATTCGTAGCAGCAATAATTTTAACATCTACATTAAAAACATTATATCCTCCAACCCGTGTAACCTTTTTATCCTGAAGCACTCTCAACAGCTTAACCTGCATGTCAAGCGGCATCTCGCCGATTTCGTCTAAAAATATTGTACCACCTTCGGCAAGCTCAAATTTACCTGTCCTTCCCTTTGTGGATGCTCCTGTAAAGGAGCCGGCCTCATAACCAAACAATTCCGATTCTAATAATTCTCTTGGTATAGCACCACAATTAATCGTTACAAATGGCTGATCTCTTCTATTGCTATGACTATGTATCGAATGTGCAATTAACTCCTTACCTGTACCGCTTTCACCTGTTATTAAAACATTGGATGTACTGTTTGCAGCAATCTTTGCTATTTTTATACACTTTTTAAGATTAGTGCTGTTTCCTATTATATCATCGAACCTAAAGTTGGAATACGCACCCGTCATCTCATTTATAAGTTTTTGTACTCTCTTAATCTTTCTGAATGTATCAACCACATTGACTATGTTTCCATCATCATCTTTTACCGGAACAGCTGTCTTTATAAAATGAGTCTTTACACCTGTCCTGTCCGAAACTATAATTTCTTTGTCAACGTAGCCTTGTCCCGTTTTCAAAACATCTAAAATCACCGGTTTAAAATCCACCAATTCCGAAACGTGCTTTCCCATTGATGTTTCTCTATCAAATCCTAAAATTTCTGCTCCAACCTGATTGATATACTCCAAGCGACCTTCTTTATCAATTATGAGCAATCCATCTGTAATGGAATTCATAATGGCGCTCTGCATCTTGTACCTCAAGCTTAACTCTTTGTTGCTATTGTTAGATTCGTATCCTAATCCTATTATCTTGGCAATTGACTCAATTATACTTAACGAATCATTGCTGCTTCTGCCTTTGGACACTATTGCCGAAAGAGTTGCAATTATCTCATTATTATAATAAATCGGTGCACTCATTGATGCAAGGTTATGATAACAATCACAATAATGATCATCTCCAATTAAACATATAGGTTTATTTTCAATACTCGAAGTACTTATTGAGGTATTCCCATTGTACTCCTCACTAAATCGTCCACCCAAACAAAAATAAGCATTATCTAACCTTTTATTTGAATTAGGTTGTATTTCATCAACAATATATCCTTCCTTATTCACTAAAGCTATTAACAAATAATCGTTAAGAAGTTTTTCCACCTGTTCCATAAATGGATGTGCAGTTTTTATTAAATCTTTGTGTTTCACTAATAAATTTCTTAAGTCAGATTCAGATATATCGTTATAACATAGATCGCTTCGTCTGTTTGTATTCAGATGCTCACATCTTTCCCATCCATTTAATACATAATCATGTTTTTGAATCACAAATGATATCATAATCATACCTCCTTGGAACCATATGTTAACGTTTGATTTTGAATTATATTACATTAATTAATAAATGTCAAATTTTAACACCCGTTATCTTAATATATAATATTTTATTTACGTACGTTAATCAAACATGCATTGAATAAATTCTTCTTTAGAGATTCTTCCTAAATAATCCTCAACAGCAATATCTGACAAGGCATCAAGAACTTCATTTTCATTATATTTTAGTCCTCTTATTTTTTGTTCTAATTCCTGTATATCGCCTTTTCCAAAAAAATCTCCGTATATTTTACAATTTTCTATTATGCCGTTTTCAACCTGCAGTCTTGCTTCAACACAACCGCCTGCAAATCTGTTATATCCGCTATAATTAAATTTAGGTGATTTACCGTAATTCCACTCCCAGGTACCATATCTTTCATCGACCATTTTTTGAATGTTATTTTTGTCCTCTTCGGATAATTCATAGGTTTCTAAAGGTTGATCAAAGTATTCAAATATGTTTTTTAATAAAACCTGTTTAAATTGCAAGACATCAATATCATCCTTAACGTACGGCTTTATGTTGGTAACTCGGCTGGAAACTGATTTAACTCCCTTTGATTCTATTTTATCTCTTTTTACATTTAACGCCTTCGACAATGTATCTAATTTGGAATCAAAAAGCAAGGTTCCATGATTTAAAACTCTTCCTTTATTTACACTTTGAGCAATTCCGGAAAATTTCTTTCCATCAATTACAATGTCGTTTCTCCCCGACAATTCACAATTAACTCCCAGCTTTTCCAATGCTTTAATTATAGGAACGTTGTATGTTTTAAAATCAATTAAATTGCTTTCTGTTTTAGTTATAAATGAAAAATTTAAATTTCCCAGATCATGATAAACTGCACCTCCGCCGGTTACCCTTCTGACAACATTTATATTATGTTCCTTAACATAATCCATATTGATTTCTTCAACCGTATTTTGATTTTTCCCTACGATTATAGAAGGTCCGTTTCTCCACAATAAAACAATATCTTCATCTAAATTTTTAAAAATGTATTCTTCAAATGCTAAATTATAATGTGGATCAATAGAATTATTTTCAATAAACTTCATTTTTAGCTCCTATTTTAACAACTGTATTTTAATATGTGCCCACTTTTCACCTACCGGTATAACCTCAGTACCAAAATTTAATTTAATGGATTTTTTAAAAATAGGACCGTCATAAACAACTGTATGGTATTCTCCATTTTCACCGCATGCATCTGCTCCATAATTTTCTATTTCTTCAATCAATGATAGGCTCAAATCCTGTCCCAGAAATTTTGTGTTTAATGATGTAGTGTCAACTACCACAATTTTTGCTTTAAAACCAAGGTTTATAAATTCTTTAACTATATCCTTCCTATTAATTTTCCAAAGAGGAAGAACAGCGGTAATTGCTGCTTTTTCACAGACTTTTTCTTCCCACTGTCTATGTTCTTCCAAATCTATATCACCAAATACTCCGTAATTTATACCCTGTTTTTTGAATAATTTAATATGCGATACAAATACGTTTTCATAATCATTAAATTCAGCTCTTCCTATTATACTTTCTATCCCTATTGCATCTGCTTGAGCTCGAAATATATTTTCATCCAATCTGTGTGCTGAACTTATTCCGCTTTCTAAGCTAAACATCGTCAAGAGCTTTCGAGGTTCATATCCTGACTCTATTGCCTTATATAGAGCTAAGCAAGAGTCCTTTCCTCCACTCCATGAAACAAAACAATTTTTATCCAACAGCTCACTCCTTACACAAGAAAATAAAAATAAATTACTCTATTATATAACATTCCGTCTATATTTTCAAGAATTTACTTTCTTTGTTTCTTTTTAATTAATTGTGAGATTATTGTTGAAATATGTATAATTTTGATGATATAATCAAAATAAATCAGATATATTCTTGCGGGGGTACGACATGAAAAAATTTACGTTAATTTTATTAGTAATTGCACTTTTATTTATACACATGGTTCCAGACTATTCATACGCAGCGGTAAATAATACGGGAATAACCGGTGTTGAAGGAGAACAAATAAATCAACTTAAGGTTCTGACCACTAAAATAATTAATATTATAAATAATATGTTGGACACAGGGTATGTACCCTCGGAACAAGCCATTAAAATATTATCAATCGGAAATTCCTTTTCACAGGATTCAGTTTATTATCTTAATGAGATTGCCAAGGCGGCTGGTGTAAAGGTAATTGTAGGAAATTTATATAACAGCGGATGTTCATTAGAAAGACATCTTAAGTATGCAAAAAGCGATGAAAAAGCATATACATACTATAAGTGGAACTCAAAAGGAATGAAGGAATACAAAAATAAGACCATGAAGAATGCCATATTGGATGAGGATTGGGACTATATTACGTTGCAACAAGCTTCTGCAGAATCAGGCATATACGATACATTCCAACCGTATCTGAATGAATTGATAGATTATATAGAGGAGCTTTCAACTAATCCTGATTTAAAGCTTGCACTTAATATGACATGGGCTTATGCAAGTAAAAGTCCAAACAATAACTTTGATTATTATAAAAGAAATCAAATTACAATGTATAATTCAATTATTGATGCCTATAAACAAGCATCGGATGAAACAGGAATAGATATAATTATCCCATGCGGAACTGCTATACAAAATGCAAGAAATAATAAATACCTGAGGACATCAGCCGATGAATTAACAAGTGACGGTTATCACTTGGGATACGGATTGGCACGATATATAGTTGGGTTAACCTTTTTTCAAAAAATAATTGTCGAAAATGAAAATATAGATATAAACTTATCCAAGAATGTTGCATTTTTTCCTGATACTAAGGACTGCACCGAGGAATTAGCTTCTTTGGCAAAAAAAGCAGCAATAAATGCAGTAAAAAATCCGTTTGAAATTACGAAGTAGTTGAATATTGTATATAGATGTTAAGCAGACGACCCAAATTTTTAATTTGGTGTCGGTCGCTTATGCTGTAAGTGAAAAAAAGCTTATGAACATTAATTCATAAGCTTTTAAAGTTTTATTTTATTATTTTATTTATTATCTGCTTGCTTCAAATTGTTTCAGAAGTTTTACAAATAACTCAGGAACTTTCATCATAGTTTCCGGAGATTCAACATATGAAATACGGAATTGGGTACTTCCAGGATTACTTTGTCCCTTTGCAATATCATAGAATCCTTTCATAGGAGCAACCAATAATGTTGTTTGAACTCCGTCTATTTCAACTGCACCTTCTCCTGCACAGTAAAGCACGAATTCAATAGCATCAAATCCCGGTTTAACAACATTTCTTACATCTATAACCGTATATATTGATGCATCAGGACTTGATATAATTAAGCCCGGCTCTAAATCTTTTAATCCCTTGCTTACTTTTTTAATTGTATCTCCGTAATAATTACGAAGTTCTTTACACCAGCTTGCAATTTGCTCTTTACTTTCATGTGCTAAAGCTCCGAATATATATTGTCCGATAGCATTTGCACATAAATTTGCTGTATATTCAGCTGCGCAGCGGTTATTGAATTCCGCGCTGTCAGTAACTACCGCACCGATTCTTAATCCGCAGGCATTCCATACTTTTGAAGCTGTTTCAATGCTTATTCTTCTTCCTTCGATACCAGGCACATCTTTGTCTGTAATGCCCCAAATACTTACTAATTCACTGCCTTCAACATAATATAATTCACGATAAGCTTCATCACTTACCATCCATAGGTTGTATTTTACGCATAATTCAGCAAGTGCTTTAAGAGTTTCTTTATCATATAATTGTCCTGTCGGATTGTCATATGGTATAACAAGTAATGCTCCGGGATTATTAGCTTTTATAACTTCTTCTATCTTATTAAGTTCAGGTAAGCTGAATTTACCATCTTCATTCAAGTGACGTTTTACTGTAACAGTCTTACGTCCTACTCTTTCAGCAAATGAAATATAGTTCGTATATGCCGGATCTATCATCATTAATGGTTTTTCATCTGTTCCTGCAGGTCCGCAAACTCCCATTATTAACAATTCCATACCTGTTGATCCGCCATCTGTTACTGTAACATGTAAATTACTTGTATCAAAGCCTTCGCACTTAAGAATGTTCTTGAATGCTTCTTGAGTTTCATCAAATCCGCCTGTAGCTGTATATCTTATAACACCTTTATTAAACGGACTTTCAGGCGCATCTAAGTTAAACATTCTGTTCATCATAGCAGGATTTGTCGGAAGAGAAACATTGCCTATACCTATATTGATAACTGCTTCAGGTTTAACTTTACGTTCTGCGTATTTCATCTGTGCCAATCTAACATCTGATGGCACTCTTGACTCAAAATGTGCTGACATAATTGGTTTGCTCATAAAAAAAACCTCCAAAGTTTTATAATTTGAATTCTAATAGTATTATTATGTAAATTTTTTTATATCTTAAACACATTATATAAAAATAAAAAGCATTTGTCCATAGCCACTATTACAATAATTATGTTAAAAATGCAATATATCGTATAGCAAATATCATTTAGTTGAATTAAGGTTTAAAAAAACGCATAATAATTATTCTACCTAATGCACTTTATTACAATAAATTTATATTCTCAGTGCTAACACCACAATATTTATCTAATGCATCTTATTTTTAACGAATTTCATTTTCAAATGCTTCTATCTCTAACAACGGTATATTTGCAGGTTAAGCCACTCTTGTACACGATCAAATAAATGCGGTTGAATTTGCGGGTAGGTTAGATTTTCAGGCAAATAGTCAAACAGCACAAGTTCTGCCATTTCATAATCAGGTAGTTCTGATAATTCTTTTATATCAGCAAAAACAGGTATCCTCCAGTCCATAGTACTGCCTTATCAACATTTTGAATTATAATATTTCACAAGTTATATCCTTCTATCCAATATACGTTAAAATGCGTTTTCAATTTTACAAAACGCATTTTAACACATTTACTTTAATTAAGTTTTCTTCTTCCTAAAAACTCTGTACCAATGGTAATCATCATTTAACTAACATTGTATCATTTCTTGAAAGAAGATACACACAATACTGGTTCATACTGATACCTTCTCTCTTAGAGTTTTCTGCAAGAGTTCTATGAAGGCTACGGGGAATACGTAATTTAAACTGTCCCGAATAATCTCCAAGACTATCCGGTTCTTGAATATCAATCCCTTCTTCCAGTGCTGCTTCAATCCATGCTTTTTTCGCATCAATCGCATTCGCAACCGCTGCTTCTACTGTCTCACCAGAAGTAATACAACCCGGAAGATCTGGATAGGAAACTACAAATCCGCCTTCAGCTTTATCTTCTACAATCTCCATACGATAGGACATTGCCATATAATCATTAAGTTTCTTCATTATTTTTCGCCTCACTTTCTACAATATGCTTTACCATCTCAACATATATCTTCTTAATCGGCTCATGCTTTGGTACAGTTATAGGTTGGCAGCCCGACTTGCGAAATGTGTAATGGCTGCTTCCACTTCTTGGAGCCTTCATCTCATATCCATAGTTCTCCATCACTTTACACAATTCCTTAAATCGGAGGTCCTTTGATAATGAGCAAATTTTTATTAATAGTTTATCCCATTTTGACATCTTGAATACCTCCTAATTATATTATATTTGGTGTCATATTTGGTGTCAATATGTTTTTATATTATCTCAATATTTGTCTCAATTCTTTTAGGTCTCATATTATTTAGCATTGTAATTCAATTTTACTATCATTTTTAACCGGTAATATTATTTTTCATCTTGACATTCTTTAACATTATATTTGTAAGCATAGCGATATCTTCTTTTTGCTGTAATATCACTGTTTTAAGAAAAGATATCAATATTTATTTTGCACGGCTTTCTCTATGGATTAAATTTTTTTCACACCATCTAAAAATACACACAAATGTGGATTATAAGAATTTTCTACTACACTTACATTATAACTCACTCCCAAAACATTATTGTCCATAGAGTTGTTCGTATTTCTAACAAAATATGTAATTCCATCATTGTAATAAGTTTATCCAATAAAAGGAATAATATCTCCTATCATATTAGCTTTAGTTAGTCTTGCTCCTGAATTTATATTACAAATATCAGTCAAGAAAAACTCTTCCAATTCCATCTTATCAAAGGAGCTGCATTATATATTTTTTATTTATCAAGATATTTCAAAACATTTTTTATCTGTTTTTTTTCAATATTTTTTACGAAATTTTCCATGTATTCATAATGAATTTTACCATCTAATACGGGAAGCATAATTTTTTGCCTTTTCAATCTTCCTGTCCCCATTTTATATCCATAGCCATACTTCTCTCTCTGCCTTGTGATTGCGTAAGTTATAAAAAGGGAAGTATATTTATTTCTTTTAATAGGCTTTAATTTCCTAGTATCATTTCCATAAAGGGCTTCATATGAATGATAAAATGAATATCCTACTGAACCATTACGGTTTACAGATATACATTCAGATTCTTTTGTAGTATTTTCATTATCAACAAAATATCCGATACCATTATTGCTAGCGGTCGCTGTAATATATGGTGTATTTCCATCTATTCGTTCTCGTTCGTAAATATCCTTACCCGATACAATTTCTGCTGTTTCTTCTATAAAAAACTCTCCCCACTCTACATCTGTAAGCACTTCTGGACTAATCACCAAATCAAGCAATATATCCTTATAGTAATCTTTTAGTCTTTGCCTTTGCTTTTCTTCTCTTTCCCTGATAAATTTTTCCATAAAGTGCCAATTGGGATTACCATCCTCATTTATAGGCAATACTATTTTTGTACGATTTAACCTTGTTAAAGTCGCCCCATTTCCACCCCAATTAAACTTTTTCATTTGAATTTTAATGAGCGGAATGATAAACATAGCATTATTTCTATTTAAATTTGAGTTTCGTAATACTTGAATATTTTGACCGGTAAAAAAAGCATTTCTTTGGTAAAATACTGTTTGCGTATCTAAACCAATAGTTATAACATTACCCTCATCTTTTTTATACTTTTTATTTTGTTCATCAGTAATAAACAGATTAATACCGTTATCTATTTCGCTTCTCGTAATATAAGGAGTATCTCCAGTAATAACATTCAACTTATTTTTGTCAATTCCGCTTCGTGTTGCCGTAATATTGAAAAGACCTTCATCTCCTCCAATAAAAAATTCTCTCCAATCGACGTCTTCTAAATTACATCTATACATAGTCGATACCATCCTCTGCTACTTTTAAAATTTCTTTTTCAATCAATTCATCCTCTTTAATTCCAAACAAGTATCCTCTGCCATGTGTAATCATATTTACCTCAAAGGTAAGATAATCAGCAATTATCTTTTCAAAATCTTCTTCCTTTGGGATTTCATCATTAAAATAATAGAAAGAATGTAACCATTCGTCTGTATCTTCTACTGTTGTTGAAACACAAAACTTTGTAGGTGCTTCTATTTCATCATTCCACACATCTAAAAGATGTCTCTTTTTATCCTTTGCACTTCCATCGTCAATGAGACCTATATGTTTACTTACAATATATCCGTCATTTTCAAAGTTTATAAACTTAGCCTTCTTCATTTTGTAATGTGGAATGCCTGCTGTAAAGATACCGATACAAGGATTAGTACCAACACCATAAAAAGTATTCTTGTTAAGCGTTATAACCCCTTCAAGAGTATGTTTTTTTAGAATTTTAGTTTTCAAATTCTGCTCATCTTTAGTTTTTCCAGTAAAGGTTGATTGCGGAACAATAACTGCAACCTTTGCTCCCTCAACTAAACTTTCTAACAAGTGATTAACAAAGTTTATCTCATATAATTCAGGATTTTGTTTTGAGCCTTGAGAGTATGGCGGATTCATCATTCCCACCGTACAACCCTTTAATTGTAATTTGCTTGGATTTTGTACTAAAAAATCTTGGTTTTCTAAATTACTTTTGCCATCACCACGAAGAATCATATTTGTAGTAGCTATGGTAAACATATAATCCTGTAATTCAATTCCAAAAAGCTGGTTTTTTCGTATATCTAACTTTTGTGCTTCATCATCAGTTTTAGAAAGCATTTGATTCATAGCAGCAATTAAGAAACCTGCTGTCCCACAACATGGATCTAAAACTCTATCCGTTGGCTTAACATCTAAAAGTTCACAAAATAAATCCGTAATATGTCTTGGTGTAAGTATGATCCCTAGAGATTGGCCATCACCACCAGAATAAGACATAAATTCACCATAAAATCTACCTATGTAGTCCTCTGTAGATGAACTATATTTAATATTAGTAAAAATACTGTTATATAAAACCTCTGTAAAATATTTTAATGGTGTTTTTCCTAAGTTAGTATTTATTTCATTTATTTTGTTATTGTCCTTAATAATGTTGAATTGATTAAGAAGTTTATCTCTCTTAACTTCAGGGCTAACATTTGCTCTTTTTAAATTATCTTCTATAGCTTTATAAATTTTCGTTCCGTCAGTTCTGATTTTATCCCCATTCAAATCTGATATATCAAAGTTTTTATGTTCAATCTCTGATAACGCAAGAAGTATTCCTGAAACAATGAGAGGTTTATTCTTATCTTCTAAGTTACCATAATTTCTTAAGTCTTCATGTAATGAGCGAGCAACTTTTAAAAGTTCCTCTGTCTTTAGTTCTTCATTTGTCTTTACCTTTAGAACTTCTCTTTCATAGTATTCTGTGATGTTTTCTTCACTGAAAGAGATAAAAGTTTCTACATTTTCAAGTTCTTCATAATCTCCACGCTCATTAATAAAAACAGGTGAAATTATATGATTTTTTTCATTCCCACTAACACCTATAGCAATAATCTTTTTATAACTTGTCTTTGCTGCAAGGTGCTTTCCATAAAATAATGCTCCGTTTACAGCATAGTCTGTGATAGATTTTATATCTTCAGCAATCAAATCCCTTTCATCGCGTAAAATATGCTTATTTAAATTCGCTTTATCTTCTATAACAATAAGAAAATCTTTTACTACACCTACATATTCAGGAAAGCCTACATTCCCTGTGCCTTTCTTCGAAGCGGAAGATAGAGCTTCATCTATTTCTTTAACATTACTTCCTTGTGCAAAAAACTTATTTTGTACTCCAATTTCCTTGAGCATGTCATATACCCAAAGATCTGTCATAATTTCTTTTTTAGCCATTGTTTTTATCCTCCATATAATTTCTATTCTCTAAAGCAATCTCCTCTAATAAACAAGATAATTTATTTATCTGTGATTCCGTTAGTTTGTACTTATTTTTTCTAATAGCACCAAAAACACCTTCATTGTCAATTAAAAAATCACAAATGTCTGGTGGCGGTGTTCCTCTAATTGCCGAATAAAAACTATCCATAATATTTATCTCTTCTTTATTAGGTTTAAGTACTCGTATAATCTTTGTATAAATATCAGGACTAGGAGCATTTACGCCATCTTCTATGTATTTTAAGTTTGAATTAGGTATATCAATTTCTCTAGCCAATCCTCTCTGGCTCATCCTTCTATTGCTACGAATAGTTTTTATTAGCATCCCTAACTCGGATTTTAATTTTATTTTTTCTTCATCAGATCGAACCAAAATGCTCCTCCTTTCATATTTTTGTTATATGTTCTGTAACATATAACATTATACACTAAAAAATATTTCTTTGCACTATTTTTAGCAAAAAAAACTGATGCAATTTAACATCAGCCTATACTTATCTTTCTTTTTCTGTTTTTTAGTTTCCTTATCTTTACCAATCATATCTCTATACACTTACCCCATCGGATATTGATTCTTATATTTGACTTGTGTACACTCTCTTTGCATTGAAAGATATGTACGGTCTGAAAATTAGTAAGATTGAAGGTGAAATCTGTCTGCATCTTGATAATCCACAGTAGATACATCCACTTCCACATTTTATCCCTAATTACACACTATAAACCGTTGGGTAAAAATGCATTCGCAAGAACTTTCCGTGGTTCTATCCATTTGCACGGACACCAACATAATCACACTGACTATAACCATCAGGACCTTGAAAGAGGCTTGCGGCGGTTTGATGTTGGTGTAGATGTAAACGATATGTCCTCAGTAAGTATAGATAATATAGTAGCATTTTTTACGATATAAAAATAGGATTGTACTCAATTTGTACTCAAAGGACAAAACAAAACGTCGGAAACCCAGTGTTTATGCGGGTTCCCGACATCCTTTTGTTTACTCAAATTCTATAGTTGACGGTGGTTTGCTTGTTATGTCGTAAACTATACGGTTTACATTATCTACTTCGTTTACTATTCTGTTTGATACTTTTTCCAATACCTCGTATGGGATGCGTGCCCAGTCGGAGGTCATACCGTCTGTGGAGGTAACTGCTCTGAGGGCAATTGTATGCGAGTATGTTCTTTCATCTCCCATTACGCCAACACTTCTGATATTGGGAAGTGCTGCGAAGTACTGCCATATTTTGTTGTTTAAGCCTGCTTTTTTAATTTCATCTCTGAAAATAAAGTCTGCTTCCCTGATGATTTTTAATTTGTCTTCTGTTACTTCTCCTAAGCAGCGGATTGCCAGACCGGGCCCCGGGAACGGCTGTCTTTCGACTATTTCCTCGGGGATGCCAAGCTCTCTTCCCACTTCTCTCACTTCATCCTTAAATAATTGTCTGAGCGGTTCTAACAGTTCAAAATCTACATCTTCCGGTAGTCCTCCGACGTTGTGGTGACTCTTTATTACTGCAGCGGTAGAGGTTCCGCTTTCTATAACATCAGGATAGATTGTACCTTGAACTAAATAATCTATATGACCGAATTCATCCTTTAATTTTTGCTTTTCCTCTTCGAAAACTCTTATGAATTCTTCACCTATAATTTTTCTCTTGGTTTCGGGATCTGTAACACCTTTTAATTTGCCTAAAAATCTTTCGACCGCATTTACTCTGATTAAATTCATTTTGAATTTTTCTTTGAATATTTTTTCAACCTGATCTCCTTCGTCTTTTCTTAAAAGACCGTGGTCAACAAATACACAAATTAAGTTAGAGCCGATTGCCTTATGAACCATTACTGCGGCAACAGATGAATCTACTCCACCGGACATGGCACATAATGCCTTTTTGCCGCCAACGGCTTCTTTTATTTTTTGAATTGAATCTTCTGCAAAATTACCCATATTCCAATCTTTTGAAAGATTACAAACGTTGAATAGGAAGTTTTGAATTATTTCTCTTCCTTTTTCGGTATGCTCTACTTCAGGGTGAAATTGCACAGCATAAATTTTCTTTTCTTCGTTTTTCATGGCACAAACAGGGCATGTTTCTGATGATGCAGTTATTTCAAATCCGTTTGGAGCTGTTTCTATATAATCTGTATGGCTCATCCAGCATAATGAATCCTGCTCAATTCCTTTAAACAGATCATCATCTGACTGCACATGAAGCTTTACTCTGCCATATTCCCTGAAATCTGCTTTATTTACTTTTCCTCCGAATTCCTGCGCTATAAATTGTCCTCCATAACAAATCCCAAGAACCGGAACGTTCAAATTAAATACTTCGTTCGTAATTTTTGGAGCATTTTCTACATAGACACTTGCAGGTCCTCCGGAAAGTATAATTCCCTTTGGCTGTTTTTCCTTAATTTCATCGATTGTATATGTATATGGAACTATTTCACAATATACTCCAGCTTCTCTGACTCTTCTTGCGATGAGCTGACTATATTGTGCACCAAAATCAACTATTAATATCATTATTTACTCCTCTTCGGCTGATTCTACCTATATTTTTTATATAGATTATCAAAAAAACTTATTCGTGTCAAACAATAATTAACCGTTATTTTCGTAGAGAACTAAGTAAGAAAGCAGACAAACGTCTGCTTTCATTTACATAAATTATATTTATGTTATTTTTTCTTTGGCATTGAATGTATCGCCTCTCCAACACAGCTGCACACAGCTTCATAAAACACTTCCGACAATGTAGGATGTGCAAATACGGATTCTTTTATGTTTTCGATCGTAAGCTGGTTTCGTATAGCCATAGAGCCATCGTGTATAATGTCGCTTGCATGAGGTCCCATTATATGAACACCGATTATTTTATGACTTTCCTTTTCAGCCAATACCTTTACAAACCCTTCTCCTTCACCCATTGTAAGAGCCTTACCGTTTGCTCCGAACATTGACTTGCCTGCAAGATACTCGATATTATTCGCTTTTGCTTCGTCTTCCGTCATACCTGATGTAGCAACTTCAGGGAATGTAAATATGCATGATGGCACTGCATTGTAATTTACATCTGCATTGTGACCGCATAGCTTTTCAACGCATACCTTACCTTCTTCGGATGATATGTGAGCAAGCATGGTTCCGCCGATTACATCACCTATGGCATAAACTCCTTCTGCAGATGTTTTATAATTTTCGTCAACCTTTATGCCTTTTTTGTCATATTCTATACCTGCAGCTTCTAAGTTCAATCCGTCGGTATTTGGTTTTCTGCCTGCTGCTGATAAAAGATAGTCGCATTTTAATTCTGTCTTTCCCTTTTCGTTTTCTACTATGACTATTAAGCCGTCTCCGCTTTGCTGAACTTCTTTTAAGCCTGTACCGGTCATAATTTTTATGCCTTGCTTTTTTAAATAGACTGTCAGTTTTTTTGAAAGCTCGTCATCTAATCTGAACAATATTTTGGGCATAAATTCGATGATTGTTACCTCTGAGCCAAATGAAGCAAAAATACTGGCAAGCTCAACACCTACAACTCCTCCGCCGAGCACCGCGAGACGCTTCGGAACTTCCTCGAAGTTTAATATTTCATCGCTTGATATAACTCCGTTTAAATGAATTCCCGGAACAGGAACTAAGGATGTTGATGATCCGGTTGCAATAATTATGTTATCCGCAGTTATTTCTTCTGTGCCTGATCCGGTTGTAACTTGAACAGCCTTACTGCTTTTAAAGGATGCTTTTCCATTTATAACCTCAATGTTGTTTCCTTTTAACAGTTGGTCAACTCCCGAAACTAATTTGTTGACAACTTCATCTTTTCTTTTTTGAGCAGTTGACATATCAAAAGTAAATTCACCTAATGATACACCAAATTCAATCATCTTTTTTAAGGAGTTGACTGTTTCCGCGTTTTTATATAATGCTTTTGTAGGTATACATCCCCTGTTTAAGCATGTACCTCCCACTCTGTCCTGCTCTATAAGGGTTACTGTCTTTCCCAGCTGAGCTCCTCTGATGGCGGCTTCATAGCCGCCGGGACCCCCGCCGATAATTACTAAATCTCTGTCCATTTTTCACCTATTTTTTATATCGTGTTATTGGTTTTCTTGCTGCCGTAGCTTCATCCAATCTTGAAACCACGGTTGTATGTGGTGCAGAAGTAACTAATTCCGGATTGTTTTCTGCTTCATCCGCAATTTGTCTCATTGCTTCAATGAATTTATCCAATGTTTCTTTTGATTCACATTCTGTCGGTTCGATCATCAACGCTTCAGAAACAATAAGAGGGAAATAAATTGTCGGAGGATGGTATCCGAAGTCTAACAATCTCTTAGCTATATCCAATGTGGATACACCTTTTTCCTTCTGCCAGATTCCTGAAAGTACACATTCATGCATACATATTCTGTCTACCGGAAGATAATATTTATCTTTTAACCTGCTTGCAATGTAGTTTGCATTTAAAACCGCATTTTGAGCAACTTCTTTTAATCCGTCCGGACCCATGCTCAGTATATATGCATATGCTCTTGCATATACACCAAAGTGTCCATAAAATGATTTTACTTTTCCTATTGAAAGCGGCCTGTTGTAATCAAATGCATACTTGTCTTCTGATTTAACGACTACAGGAACAGGGAGGAAATCTGCTAAATGTTTTTTAACTCCAACAGGTCCGGAGCCGGGTCCGCCACCTCCGTGAGGAGTACTGAATGTTTTATGAAGGTTCAAGTGAACCACGTCAAATCCCATATCTCCCGGCCTTGTGATACCCAGTATCGCATTGGCATTTGCACCGTCATAATACATCAGCCCGCCGGCTTCATGTACTATTTTGGATATTTCCAGAATGTTTTCATCAAACAAGCCTAAAGTATTAGGATTTGTAAGCATAAAGCCCGCAACTTCATCGCTCATAACTGCTTTCAGGCTTTCGATATCCACCAAGCCTCTGTCATCGGATTTTATCTCTACAACATCAAAGCCGGCAACTGCCGCCGAAGCAGGGTTCGTACCGTGAGCAGAATCAGGCACTACAATTATATTTCTTTTAAAATCACCTTTGTTCCTATGATATTCCTTCATGATCATAAGACCTGCCAATTCCCCGTGAGCTCCGGCCGCAGGTTGAAGAGATATATCATCCATACCTGTAATTTCTGAAAGCATATTATTTAAGTTGTAAATCAATTCCAATGCTCCCTGAACTGTTTCTTCGGGCTGGTACGGGTGAACCTTTGCAAAACCATCAAATCTTGCAACAGCTTCATTCATCTTTGGATTATACTTCATTGTACAACTTCCTAAAGGATAAAACCCTGAATCAACTCCGTGATTTCTTTGGGATAGCTGGGTGAAATGTCGGACTGCATCTAATTCACTTACTTCGGGAAGCTCAGGTGCTTTTGATCTCAAATATTTACTGTCTATTCCTCCGCAAACAGGTACATCACATTCAGGCAGTGAATATGCGTTACGCCCTGTTTTACTTATTTCAAATATTAAAGGTTGATGTTTAAGCATATTATTCTACCGCCTTTCTTACTAAATCATCTATTTCTGCTTTAGTACGTTTTTCTGTAACCGCAATCATCCATCCGTCTTTTAATTCAGGATACTGCAATTCCACTTCATAGCCGCCAATAATATTCTTTTTCAGCAGCTTACTATTAAGCGCGTTTACTTGTTCACCGCTCTTCACCACAAATTCTTTGAAGAAAGGAGCGTCAAACACGGGACTGAATTTTCCTGTCTTAATCAATTCATCATAAGCGTAATGGGATTTGTTATAGCACAGCTCTGCTACCTTTTTAAGTCCTTCTTTTCCCATGAGAGTCATATATATTGTAGCTGTCAATGCATTCAATGCTTGATTTGAACAAATATTAGAAGTTGCTTTTTCTCTTCTTATATGCTGTTCTCTGGTTTGCAGTGTCAGTACAAAGCCTCTGTTTCCTTCCTTGTCAACTGTTTCTCCCACAATTCTTCCGGGTATTTTACGCATTAATTTATCGGTAACTGCCATATACCCTAAGGACGGACCTCCGAAGCTCATCGGATTACCTAATGGCTGACCGTCGCCAACCGCTATGTCAACGCCTGACTCTTCAGGGCTTTTTAGAAGTGCCAGAGAGATAGGGTCGGCATTTAATATAATTAAGCTTTTATTCTCATGAGCCATATCCGCTATTTGCTTTATATCTTCTATAACTCCAAAAAAGTTCGGACTTTGAATTATAACAGCCGCAGTATTATTGTTTAATTTGTTTTTTAAATCTTCAACATCAACTTGTCCATTTTGATAGCTTAGTTCAGTGACAGTCATATCTCTGAATTTAGCATACGTATTTAAAACTTGTCTGTTTTCAGGATGTACACTTTTGGCAACTAAAATTTCTTTTCTTTTAGTCGATTCACATGCCATAATTGCTGCTTCTGTCATAGAAGTAGCACCATCATACATGGATGCATTAACAACGGGAAGTCCTGTAAGCTCGCTTATCATTGTCTGATATTCAAATATAACCTGCAGCGTACCCTGACTTATTTCCGGCTGATATGGTGTGTATGCAGTAAAAAATTCTTGTCTTAACAAAAGTTGATCTATAACTGCCGGAATATGGTGATCATATGAACCGGCTCCTAAGAAGCAAGTATAGTTATCAACGTTTAGATTTTTATTAGACAATGCTTTTAAATTTTTCATGAGCTCAATTTCGGATTGAGCCCTTGGTATATTTAAATCGCTTTTTAAAAGTACTGATTCAGGAACTGCGTCAAATAGGGAGTCCATGTTTGAAAGACCCACTTCTTTAAGCATTTGATCTCTGTCTTCGTTAGTATTTCCAATATACCTTGCCATTAGCTCCTCCTTTAATGATACATATTTTCATATTCTTCTGCAGAAAGCAGATTGTTTACTTCCGTTGGGTCCGACATATCAACAGCTATAAGCCATGCATCATATGCTGATTCGTTTATGAGACCCGGGTTATCTACAAGCTCTTCATTAATTTCTACAATAGTTCCGCCTATAGGAGAATACACATCTGATGCAGCCTTTACCGACTCTAAAACTATACATTGATCTCCTGCTTCAACTATGGTTCCTGTTTCAGGAAGTTCAACATAAACTACTTCTCCCAAATGATCTTGTGCATAATCTGTTATTCCTATATAAGCTTTGTTACCATCTACCTTTACCCATTCATGTGACTCTGCATACTTTAATTCATTTAATACCTTCATATAATCCTCCTGTTATTTACAATTGTACAAAATTGATTCAATTGTTTCATATTTTTATTTACTAATATAAATACCCAATTATATTGTTTTAATTCTATTTTTTTGCTAACATACTCAGTAATAATATAATTTAGTATTGTTTAATGTTATTTTTTATACTTCTTTGTATAAAATGGTTTTTTTATTACGGCCGCTTTTAATTTTCTGTTTCTTACAGCAATTTCTATTTCTGTTCCTTCTTTTGCATATACAGTTTCTATTAAGGCAAGACCGATATTTTTCTTCAACGTCGGCGAGAAGCTTCCTGTAGTTACATAACCAATTTTGTTTCCGTCTGCGTATACTTCATAGTGACTTCTTGGTATGCCTCTGTCCACCATTTCAAAACCGACTAATTTTCTTTTTAAGCCGGCAGCTTTTTGTTCCGCCAAGCTTTCCTTGCCGATAAAATCGTCTTTTGCTAACTTAACACAGAATCCCAATCCTGCTTCTAACGGTGTGATGTCCCTATCAATTTCATGTCCGTATAACGGGAGACAAGCTTCAAATCTAAGGGTGTCTCTCGCACCTAATCCTGCAGGTACCAGTCCCTCTTCTTTTCCTGCTTCAAGAAGTAAATTCCACATTTTAGGTCCGTCTTCTGAAGCAAAATATAACTCAAATCCATCTTCTCCGGTATAACCGGTACGTGAAACTAACGTTTTCATCCCTCCAACATCAATATTATCAAGGAAGTGGTAGAATTCTATTTTGTTTAAATCTTCTGTAACTAATTTCTGCAATATATCTTGAGCATTAGGTCCTTGTAAAGCAAGCTGCGCATATTTTTCCGATACATTTTCAACAGTTACATTACCAAATTCATTTTTCTTGAACCATTCATAATCCTTATCTGTGTTTGAAGCATTTACAACCAATAAATAATCTTCATTGTTATTTTTGTAAACCAGTAAGTCATCAACCACTCCTCCGTCAGGATAGCACATTGTTGTATATGCAATCTGGTTGTCTGTCAAGACTGTGATATCGTTTGTCACAATCGCTTGGATATACCTTTCTGCATCTTGTCCCTTTACGGTGATTTCTCCCATATGGGAAACATCAAACAATCCGGCTTTGGTTCTTACAGCTTCATGTTCTGCAAGTATGCCCGTATATTCTACGGGCAAGGCCCAGCCTCCAAAATCAATTATCTTTCCTTTCAATTCTAAATGATTTTCATACAATGGGGTCTGTTTCATATCATCACCTCTTTATATATTTTAATTAATTATGTTATTTATAAAAAAACAGAGGTAATAACTTATGTCATTACCTCTGTCTTCACACAATTTGTTATTCAGAGTATTGTCCAAGTTTGGTCCTTTTGCCTGAAAGTTTCGTCACACTTGACCGGTGTGATTTGCTTCTTCGGCGTCCGTATAGGATCTCTCGCAAACTTTTCATACAATATATAATTATTAATTTTTTTGCAAATCAACTCAAGCGAAATAAAGTTGATAATAATATTATAAAACTAACATTCCCAGGTTGTCAACAGTTTTTCGCTCGTCAAAAAATCTACTTTCAAAATGTATATATCCTGCATTAAAATGATAATATATTAACAATACTTCGGCTTGACAATATTACTATATAATATTATGATTATTACATATTTCTTAATTTAAAAATTAAAATAAATTACGGAGACAATATGAAAATACTTATTGCTTATGCGGGAAATAACAATACTACACAGGATTGCGCAAATATTCTTAGAAGCAAGCTTCGTGATGCGCATGTTATAAATTTAGCTAAACAACAACCTGATATTTCTGATTATGATACAATAATCATCGGAAGCTGTATAAGATTTAACGAAATCCACAGTTTGGTAAAAAATTTCATAAGAGATAATATGGATTTACTTATGAAAAAAAATACCGCGATATATATATGCTGCGGTTTTCCTGAAAAAGCAAATCAGTACCTTCTTCATAATTTTCCGAAAAAATTGTTGAACAAATCATTTTCGATTCAATGCTTTGGAGGAAATTTAAAGGTTAAGCCATATAAAATTCTTGATTTTCTGGTTATGAAAATCGTACAAAAAAACTTTAAAGCTAATGAAAAAGATTTAACGAAAATAATTGAAGAAAATATCCTTGAAATGGTTAATGATATTGAGAAATTAAGGGAATAATCCAAATTTTAAAATACAGGCATAGATAAAAGAATGGTCTTTTGAAATATTCAAAAGACCTTCTATTTGTACAAACAACTAGGTTCCTGAAGCCAAGCAATCTTTGGGCGGTGTTCCTCATGCGAAGCATCAAGGTTCCCGGGACCCTCCAAAAATCTTTGATTTCATCGTGGGCGGGGTTCTTACTGTTGATTATTAAATTTTCTGTTTTTGTTATTATTGTTGTTATTGTTATTATTATTGTTGAATCTGTTGTTATTGTCGCGATTTTCAAATCTGTTGTTATTATCGCGATTTTCAAATCTGTTGTTATTATCGCGATTTTCAAATTTGTTATTATTGTTGTTATTGTTGTTGTTATTGTTGTTGTTTCTGTTTTCTAATTTGTTGTTATTGTTGTTATTGTTGTTATTGAATTTGTTGTCAAATCTGTTATTGTTGTTATTCATTAGTTTCATCTGCTCCTTTAAATTTAGTTGACTGTCTAGTTTGGCTTGATCTTCCCAGTTATCTAACAATATATCATTCTTGCTTCTTGTAATGATCGATCACCTTCATTTAAAATATTTTAGGATGTGATTGCAATCTGCTTCCTCAGATATATTATTTACAATAGATAACTTATTATTTATCCAATTTTTAGTTAATTTTGAAACTAATTTACAGTTAAGTCAAAAAAATTATATAGGGCAATACCGACAGCTATGGGGAGATTCAACGAATCTATACGATCAGTGTGTTTTATTAAAATACTTTTGCCTACAGATGAATAGGACGAGTCCAAACCTTTAGCTTCATTCCCAAAAACTAAAGAAAATAATTCGTTTTTATCATGCTGAACTTCTTTTAAAGAAATTGCCCCATCAAGCATAAATGTATATTTCTTGTGAGCTTTATACGAAGAATTATATATATTAAAATCATCATAATATTTAAAATTTATCCTGAACAACGATCCCATGGAACCTCTTATAACCTTCGGGTCAAATATATCAACACCCGGAGCTATGATTGCTAAATTGTTTAATCCAAATCCGGTGAGCGTCCTGATTATTGTTCCCATATTACCCATGTTGCTCGGATTTACCAATACAACATGGGATTCATTGTCATTTAATTCGCACTCATATTTTAAAAAAATTCCAACAACAAAATTGTTTTCTTTGTCACTTATGCGATTTATAACCTTATCGTTTACTTCCGTCTTAATATTATATTTTTTACACAATTCAAAAATATCTGTATCTGAATCTGTTTTATATTTAGAACTGACCAAAACCTTTATTACTTTTTCGGATTTTGACTTTATTAATTCAATTGTAGGAAATATTCCAAATGTATAAGAATATTCAAAAGATTTTTTATATGATTTAATGTCCATGTTTTCCCCTAAAATAAACCCACTGATTTTAAAACAAAAATAAACATAAAAATTGTTATCGGGCTGAATAGTGTTGTTATAAATACTAATTGCCCCGCCAGCTCAGAATTACATTCGTATTGTAAAGCCATTGTATAGCTTGAAACGGATACGGATGGTGCAGCCATGCTGAACAATGCTCCTAGTTCAACCCCTCTGAACCCAAACATAACTGCTGATATAATCACTATTGCCGGTACAATCAACAGTTTTCCTACGGCAACCTGAAAAAGTAATTTCATGTTCTTTCCTAAATTTTTTATTTCTATATCCCCGCCTAAAATTATCAAAGCAATCGGTGTTGCTGTTGCAGCAATATCTGAAATTGTTTTTTCAGCAAACTGCGGTATTTTAATATTTAATAGAGAAAAAATTATCCCCATACATGATCCGATTATTAATGGGTTTTTAATTACGGACACAATTGTTTTTTTATAATCACTTTTATCACATGAATACCAATCTAATATAAAAACCGCAAAAAAGTTATATAAGGGAATTATTATTGCCGTCAGAGTAGTAACCGTACCTAAACTTGAGGTCCCAAAAATATTACTGCTTAAAGGTACTCCGAATAAAACAAAATTTGTTCTGTATAATCCCTGAATTATTATACTTCTATCCCTGTTTTCTTTAACCAATTTAGGCACTATTATAAACAGTATTCCTACAATCACAAAATTTATTAATACGGCAAATAATATGAATTTTATATTTATTACTTCTGATATATGACTTTTATATATATTATTAAAAAGAAGTATGGGTAAAAGTACTTTAAAAGCAAAATCATTTGCTTTTTCCAAAAACTCCTTGTCCAATAATTTTACTTTTCTAAGAAAAGTACCCATAAGCATAAGAGAAAAAATGGGTAAAATAACATTAAAAGAGAATATTAAGTTTTCCACAGCGTTTCCTTTCTGATATTTACTCTGTCAAATAAGCATATATCAATTTTATTGTATTGACTATTCCATCAATATGAGTTCGTTCCATTCCATGGGAGCCGTGAACACCTGGTCCGATTAATGCTCCCTTTATATCATTTCCGCCCTTTAAAGAAGCCGAAACATCCGATCCGTACATCGGATAAATATCTACAGCATAATTTAAATTATGTTTTTTGGAAAGCTCAATAAGCTTATTAGTAATATCATAGTCATACGGTCCTGAGCTGTCCTTTGCACATATGGAAACATCCTGTTCCGTACATGATAAGTCAAGACCTATACATCCCATATCAATTCCCACAAGCTCATCTATATCGGCAGGTATATTAGAACTGCCGTGACCAACTTCTTCGTAGGACGAAATTATTATCTTGACCTTATTTCTTGGTTTGCTGCCCATTCTGATAAACAATTCCATAAGTGATAACGCACATACGGTGCCTGCTTTGTTATCCAAATATCTTGATTTTATATATCCTGAAGAAGTAACTTCAAACTTTGGTTCAATGGATATAAAATCACCTGTTCCAATTTGCAATTTGATTACATCCTCTTCATTTTTAACTACCTCATCAATTCTGACCATCATGTTGTCTTCTGTTCTTTCCTTTGTTTTAGCATCAGGATATACATGAACAGCAGGCGAGGTTGAAAGCATCGTTCCGGTATATGTTTGTCCTGTTCTTGTATGTATTTTACAATACTCCCCATCAAGAGTTGAATACATATTGCCGCCTATTGATGTAATTTTTAAGGTTCCGTCAGAATTTACAGATCTGACCATTGCACCCAAAGTATCTACGTGAACAGGAATACCAATGCAGCAGCTGTTATCTTCTCCTTCTATTTCAATTATTCTGTTACCCTTTTTATTTGAGGATATTTTATATCCATATTCGCTAACAACATTTTCTATGTGAAGCATTACATTTTTCGTATAACCTGTAGGGCTTGGAATATCAATTATTTCTTTTAGCAGTTTAAGAATAAATTCTTTGTTTATGTCCATGTTTTGTCTCTCCTTGATATATTCTTTAATGATTATACTACTTTATCAACAAATTGCACAATACTTAATTGCATATATGCAGTTCAAGATATATAATATTATATATAAAAAACAGCAAATGGAGGAGTTTTATGGAAAAAATAAAACTAAAGGATTTTTTAGATTTTAAGTTTTTATCAGGAATTGAACTTTCTCCTGATAAAAAACATGCGGCTTTTGCTGCTCATACATGTGACTACAATGAAAATAGGTATATATCAAACATATGGATTTACGACTGTTTATCTGAAGAATACAGAAAGCTTACAAATATGGGCAAGGAAAAATCTTTCATATGGCTTGATAATAACACAATATTATTCCCTTCATTAAGAGAAGAAAAACTTAAGAAAAAAATTGATGACGGTGAGCACTGGACTGTCTTTTATGCTATTAATATTCATGGCGGTGAGGCATATGAATATATGAGAATACCTATGAATGTTAATGAATTTAAGCTTATTGCCAATGAAAAGTTCTTAATAACCGCGGAATATAATCATTATGGCATCAATCTTCATTCAATAAAAAGTGAAGATAAGGAAGAAGCCATGTCAATGATTAAAGAAAATAAGGATTATGAAATTTTAGACGAAATACCGTTCTGGTCAAACGGTGAAGGTTTTACAAACAAGAAAAGAAGCAGATTATATTTGTATGATAAGGGAACAAAGGACATAATTCCTATATCCGGAAAATTTGAAAATGTGTCCTTAAGCAGTGTTAAAGACGGTAAAGCTTTATATACAGCATTTAGATTTACAAATAAAATGGAGCTTACTAACGAATTATATATGTATGATTTGTATTCTGAGAATGCAACGCGTCTCATTGAAGAAGGTGAAATGTATATTAAATATGCCGAGTTCGTGGGTGACGAAATAGTTTTTGCTGCTTCAACAATAGATAAATACGGTATAAATCAAAATCTGAATTTTTACATATTAAAAAACGGCGATCCCGTTCTCCTTGCAGAGCATGATTATGGCATGTTCAATTCGGTCGGCTCAGACTGCCGTTACGGTGAAGGAGCAGGTCACAGGGTATTAAACGATGAACTGTACTTTATATCAACGGAAAACAAAAGCTCATTTATTAAAAAGCTGTCACTTGACGGCAAAATAGAAAGGATAACCTATGATAACGGCTCTGTCGACTGCTTTGATATTTGCAATGAGGGAATACTGTTTATCGGATTAAGAGGAATGAAGCTTCAGGAAATATATTTATATAGCAACAATCTTGAAACACAAAAAACTAAATTTAACGAAGATATTGCTGAAATTAAGAATGTAATAAAGCCCGAACCGTTATCATTTGAAAATGATGGTATAAAAATTGAAGGATGGGTCTTAAAGCCTGCTGACTTTGATGAAAATAAATGCTATCCGGGAATACTTGACATACATGGTGGTCCAAAGACAGTTTATGGGGAAATATACTATCATGAAATGCAGCTTTGGGCTAATGAAGGATACTTCGTATTCTTCTGCAATCCGAGAGGAAGTGACGGAAGAGGTGATGAATTTGCTGATATCAGAGGCAAGTACGGTACCATCGACTATAACGATTTAATGATGTTTACAGATACTGTACTCAAAAAGTATCCTCAGATAGACCCCTGCAGAATCGGAGTAACCGGCGGCTCTTATGGCGGATTTATGACAAACTGGATAATCGGTCACACTGACAGATTTAAGTGTGCCGTATCCCAAAGAAGCATTTCTAATTGGTTGTCTAAGTTTGGAACTACGGATATCGGATACTATTTCAATTCAGACCAAATACAATCTACGCCTTGGAACAACCCGGAAAAAATGTGGTTCCATTCACCTTTGAAATATGCCGACAAAGCAGTTACACCTACATTATTCATACATTCAGAGGAGGATTACAGATGCTGGCTGGCTGAAGGTCTTCAGATGTTTACAGCTCTAAAATACCACGGTGTGGATGCAAGGTTGTGCATGTTCAGGGGGGAAAATCATGAGCTGAGCAGAAGCGGGAAACCAAAGCACCGTGTGAAAAGATTAGAAGAAATAACAAACTGGTTCGAGAAATATTTACAGTGAAATTTATATAAAAAACTTCCTGAGTTATCAGGAAGTTTTTTTACACTTACAGTATAAGCGACCGACTTCAAATCGCAGATCTGGGTCATCTTATGCTTATGGATTACTTAATTCAATTATGTTCAATTAGCAGTCGCGTCCGCCTATTCCACCAAGTCTGTCTCCACAGCTGCAGAATAATACCACTAACAGCAAGAAGAAGAATAACAAGCTGCTGTCGTCACCAAATCCGCCAACTCCTCCTAATAATCCATCGTCTCCGCAGAAGCAAAATAAAACTACCAATAGCAAGAAGAAGAATAATAAGTTATCCCCACTGTCTCCTAATATATTGTTAAACATATAGAACCTCCTAAATTTGATTTTTCTATATATTATTCACTACCCCTTTTAAGTGTTACTTCAATCCTCATCATTTAATGATTTTAAAAAAAATATTATTTGATCCATAAAACTGTTCTTATTATCAGGATTGGAGCAATCATAAGTGTTGCAGCCTATCTTATCAAATTTTTTTGGTGGTTCTTCGCATCTATAATTGTCGAATTTATACTTCATAAAATCAATATCTTTTAAAATACTTATGAGATATTGCCTTGTACGCTCATCCATACATTTTTTATCGGATAATTTATTTAAAATATATACTAATTCAATAATATCATAAAATTTTCTGTTTATTTTTGGTATTTCAGGTTCACAGCCTCGTCTGCCCATATTATTCACCCCTCAAACCTATTTTATATATTATATGATAAAATGGTTAAACTGATATTGATGTCCCGAAAGTTGTGCGAGAATTGACCGGCACAGCGGCAAGGTCGCGGGGGGACTTTTTCAGCAACCCGTATAAAAAACTTTGTTTTTTAATTGAAATGTTATATAATAGATTCATTAAAAATAATAATGAGGTATTGTTATGAAAATATTCAACAATATTATTATACTTAGCTTGATAGGTTTATTTTCTTCTACATATTTATTCAACCTTGCTCCCATTGATTACAGAGGAACAATAGAAATAGAAACTCCGGAGGAAATAAATGATTTAAAATTAATTACTGAGGAATATAATTTATTAAATCCTGAATCAATAATAATACACCACCAATCAGATAATGAAGTGGTTACTAAAAGTGTTTCAAACAGTATCTTTACTGTTGATATATATAAAGAAAACAGCTTAGTTAGAAAAGGTGTTGAAAAACTTGAATCAGTATCACCTTCCGTTAACATGTCTATTATAGTAAATAAGAATAATCCCATAGTTACAAGTCTGGATATAAGCCAAGAAAATTTAGGCTTGGAGGACGGTACTTACAGCTTTGTATTTAATTCCAACCTTATTGCAAATTCGGATAATTCTTCAATTTCAGTAAATGTAACCTATGACACGGCAGGCACATATTATCCGGCTAAAACACAGGCACCAACTGGTACAAAGGGCTTGACTCTTTATTTTGCGACGGAAAATTCAGATGCTTTAATCCCTGTAACACGTTTTGTCGTAGAGGATAAATCCATTACAAGAATGGCTATAGAGCAGCTTCAAAACGGTCCCTTAAGCAGCAAGATGCGAACTGTTATAAAGGATGTAACAAATACAACATACAATAACGGCAATGTGGTTATAGACGTACCAAGCTCATATACAGCTTATAATGAAGGAAGCGCCGGTTCGTCTTTAGCTTATGAAGCATTCGTAAAAACAATTTTTGATGTGGACAGATATTGGCCGATACACAGTGTAACCTTTACTGTTGACAGGAAAAAGGTAGATACGTATTTTCATGAACGTTTCAGTGAAGCAATAAACATGCTGCCGAATATTGAAAGAAATTATTTGCTTTACATGGCATATAAAATAGATGGCAGATATTATTTGTTTGATTATCAGATAGATACGCAATCAGCAGGTATACTTACAAGTGATACGGTTGAAATTCAGGCACAGAAGTTGTTTAATGCATACAAAGATATTAAGCTTTCCTATGGTGTCAGCCCAATACCGAAAAGTGTTGTGTTAAACGACGTGACTAAGCAAGGCAACATAATTACACTAAATTTTAATGATAGTTTTTTGAGCGCCTACAAGGATAGGGAAGACTTAAAACAAATGATGATTGAATCTTTAGCTTATACTTTTACAACATTGCCCCACACTGACGGCATAATAATAACTGTAAACGATGAAGATAAAACCGGAGTTATTTATCCACCGGAATTTATAAATCCTGAAACAATAGAATAATAAACCGAATGTGATAGGTAAATAATAAAAAAACTGGGTTCAATAAATTTGACCCAGTTTTTTTATATTAACATTCTAACATATTTTTTCCTATAGAAGTATGCTTAAATACTCCCGTAAACGCAACCGCTACTATTATACCCGCTACTGATTGTATAGTGTTGCCCGGTATTTCAACTAATGTTGAAATAAAATTACCAACCATTAACGAACCTACTACATAATAAGCAAATATCTGCCATAAGCTCCCCACTGCAGAACCTATAATTCTTTTATGCTTGATATCGGGTAATTTCTCGATTATTGTACCCATTATATATCCCATGACAAATTTTATTATAAATGTTGGTAACGCATAAAAGCTGTATCCACCGATAAAGTCGGCTAAGGACGCCCCGATTGCACCGGCCCATGCACCATTTTTCTTACCTAAAAGTGTTACGGCAATAAATATAAAACCGTCACCTAAGTGTGTATATCCATTTGTAACAACGGATGGGACCTTAATTATAAAAGTTGCAACGCATATTAAAGCAGCAAACAAAGATGTATAAACCATATCTTTAATTACTTTATCATTCATATTTATTACCTCCGCATATATATCTTATAATTATATTATATCCACATCTGTACCCTTTAAAAGATACAGTTTGATATTTTATGCAGATGACAGATAGAATAATAAAAAAATAACTCGGCACCCTCACGTCACACGAAATGATCCACTTATTGCTGCTTCCTTCCGGACCTGACACGTTCGCAGGATTTCGTTGCGCGAGACCGAGTTATTTAAAATCATAACATATACAAATTTTTATGTCAATGTTAAAAATTTGCAACTAATTATTTTAAAACCTCAAAGGTTTGTTCCTCTTCGAACTGTTTAGTATAAAGAGTATAATAATATCCCTTTGCTTTAATTAAATTCTCATGAGTACCTTGCTCAACTATTTTTCCGTCCTTAACAACCAAGATTATGTCTGCTTTTTTAATTGTTGATAATCTATGAGCAATTATAAAAGAGGTTCTTCCCTTTAATAAATACGATATTCCTTTTTGTATTAGGCTTTCAAGCTCGGTATCAATTGAAGATGTTGCTTCATCCAATACAAATATTTTAGGGTCGGCCAGAATGGCTCTTGCTATGGATATAAGCTGTTTTTCTCCTGTTGAAAGCTTATCTCCGCCTTCTCCGACCTGGCTTTCATATCCATCCTCTAGTTTTTCCGCTATTTTATCGACAGAAACTATTTCCGCAGCTTTTACTACCTGCTCGTCTGTTGCATCAAGATTACCATACTGTATGTTTTCCTTAATCGTTCCGGAAAACAGATGAGGATTCTGTAAAACATATCCGATGTTTGAATGCAGCCATAGCTGAGATCTTTCTTTATAGTTTACTCCATCAATTAATATTTCACCCTCTGTGGGCTCAAAAAATCTGCATACGAGATTAACCAAAGTGCTTTTCCCCGCACCTGTTTCTCCCACTATTGCCACATTCGTACCCGGCTTAATATGCAGGCTGAAGTTCTTTAAAACCTCTTCATCACCGTCAGGATATTTAAAAGTAACATTTTTAAACTCTATCTCACCCTTTATATGCTCCCAGTTTTCCTTCTTAGGATTTATGTTATCTCCGTATTTTTCAATAACTTTTTGACTATCCTTTATTAAAGGCTCCATATCGAGAAGCTCTGTTACCCTCTCTATATTTGCCTGAAGAGAAACAATCTCAGAATAGATTCTTGCAAGGTTTTGTATTGGTTCAAAAATGTTTATTGCATATGATAAAAATGCCGATAAAGTACCTATTTGTATAACTTGGTTCATTGTAAGCTGCCCGCCTCTTGCTAAAACGATGGAAGATGTCACCGACCCGAAGAAAACAATTATCGGAATGTATATGGCATTTAATTTGGCCATCCTGACAGCAGTTGATTCCATCTCAAAGCTTACAGATTTAAATTCATCCAGATTTTTATGTTCAATAACCAAGGTTTTTGAAGTTCTTGCACCGGTTATTCCTTCATTGAAATTGCCTGTCATTTTGGAATTAACCTTCCTTAATCTCCTGCCGGAAACAAGAAGCTTCTTCTGAAAGTAAGCCGTAACTATAGCCATAAACGGAACAACCGACATAACCACCATTGCAAGCTTGAAATTTAATGACATCATTGCAGCAAATGCACCGATTACATAGGCAAACGACCAAAATACATCAACCAATCCCCATGCAATCATTGTTCCGATTTTATTTGTATCACTCATGGTCCTTGCCAGTATATAGCCGACAGGTGTTTGATTGTAATAAGAAAGCGATAATTTTTGCAGATGTTCGAATATTTCCTCACGCAAATCCTTTCCGATATACATTTCTATTACGATAGCAATGCGGGCAAAAATATTGACCGACAGCGTCATTAACAATAATGCTAATGAGTATATTAATATAAACTTACTTAATCCATCCGTCGTCTTAGGAATAATAAATGTATCAACCGCATATTTCTGAAATAACGGCAATGATAAATCCATTACCGCAGTAATAAGCATAAAGACAACCAAGGTAATCATTTTGTTTTTATAAGGTTTAAAAAATCTGCCTAACTTAAGCCAGGGCTTAATGTCAAGCGATTTATAGGTGTTATCATCTTCATAGTAATTCAATTAAATCACCGTCCCGTCAACATCGGCAATATTCATCTGAACATCATAAATATTTTTATAAATGCCGTCTCTGCTTAATAATTCTTCATGAGTCCCAATATCAGCCGCTTTACCTCTATCCAGCACTAAAATCATATCTGCCTGCATAAGAGTTGTAATGCGGTGTGAAATCAGAATCACGGTAGAACTTTTCTTTCCGTTTTTTAATGCGGCACGAATTTTAGCATCAGTTTCTGAATCAACAGCCGACAGTGAATCATCAAAAACCATTATAGGTGTGTTTTGCAATAGCATCCTTGCAATTGCAACACGTTGCTTCTGTCCTCCAGATAATGTTACTCCCCTTTCACCCACAATTGTATCGTAACCGTTTGAAAAATTTTCTATCGCATCATCAACATGAGCAATCGACGATACCTCTTTTATTTGATTTATATCTGCATCAGAATTTACAATGCCTATGTTTTCTTTAATAGTTTTCGAAAATAAAAATGGTTCCTGTAACACCATACCTATATTTTTTCTTAAGCTTTCCCTCTTAATTTTTCGGATATCCACACCACCGATAGTTATGGTGCCGCAACCATCCGGCAAATCGTAAAGACGATTTAATAAATGCATCAGCGTAGATTTTCCCGAGCCGGTGCCTCCCAATATAGCAAAGGTACTTCCTGCTTCAATTTTAAAGCTTAAATCATCAAGTATCGGTGTATTGCCCTCATACTTAAAGGTTACATTTTTAAACTCTATATCCTTATTCATATCCGGAGTTAAAGAATCAGGATCATCCATTTCTTCCTGCTCTCTGAATATTTCACATATTCTTTCCAATGAAACCTTTGTCTTGCTTAATTCACCTAGAATTCTTCCAAAACTTCTCAGGGGCCATGCTATCATGGCAGTATAAGAAGCAAAAGCCATAAATTCTCCCAATGTTATTGCACCGTCAACAGCAAAAATTGAACCCGCAATAACTATGGTCATAACCAGACTTCCCGTTACAAAATCTCCTATGCCCCAATAATATCCCAATTGGTAACCGAGCTTAACCCAAAGCTCAGAAAATTTATTGTTTTTTTCTGAAAATTTATCAATTTCATATTTTTCTCTTCCAAAAGCCCTGACCACTCTGACACCTGTCAAATTTTCCTGTGTAACGGTAAAAAGCTCACCCTCAGCTTCATCCGCAGTTAAAAACTTCTTCGATAATATACCGTAAAATATAGACGAATATAAAACTACAACCGGTATGAAAATTAAAACTATCAATGTCAATTTAACATTCATAGAAAACATCAAAATCAAGGATATGATAACAAGCATAATTGTTCTGAACATTTCCGACAGTTGGGTGCTTATAAAGTTTCTCACAACATCAACATCTGAAGTGGATCTTTGTATAATATCTCCTGTTTGATTCTTAATGTGCCAGCTGTATGGTAATTTTTGAATATGATTATACAAATTATTTCTTATATTTTTGATTATTCCTTCCGTTCCTTTAGCCACGGTATATCTTCCGATAAAATCGCTAAACGAAGTAATTACTGCTAAAAGTAAAATAATTGCGGCACTTATCCATAAATTCTGTCTGATACCTTCTCTGCCGCCAAGAAGCTCTATAAAATACATAATTGTTTCATTAAAAGAAAAAGGAACATTATCTATTACAGAATCAACAGTAAACCTTATAATTTGCGGCATAGCAAAGCTTGCAGCCACCTTAACAATGGTTGCGACAGCAGAAATTACAATTAAATATTGATGTCCCTTTGAAAAAGGGATAATTATCTTTAAATCCGAAATATCTTTTTTCATTTATTTCCTCTTAATTACTAAATATATGCGAGCTGGCACCACAAGACTAATTGTTTAATAATAACTTATATGACTACATATGCATTTTATTATACAAATGAGCGTGAGTCAATAAGCAAGATGCCCCAAATTTTTAAGCAGACGGTCAAGATCTCTGATTTTGTGTCAGCTGCTTATGCTGTACGCACAAAAAAACTCTGATGATTATAAACCATCAGAGTTTTAGTTAATTAAATTATTTTGCTGTATTTAAAGCTTCTTCTAATATTAATTTGAAATCATCTATTCCAAATGTAACTGAAGATACTATATCAGCTTCTGTGTTGTGTCCTGTTTCATCAGTTTCAAAAGCTTTAACTTCTTCTACTGTTTTTCCAACTATATATTCAGCAAACGCAGCAGCTTGTTCATACCACTCTTTACCTATCGGAGATGCTTTTTTCATTCCGTAGTCATCGCCTAATTCATTCTTTGTTAATGCAGGAGCAGCTAAATCAGAAGTAATTTTTCCTGTAGCATCAAAGTTTACATTAGCTTGAGAAGCATTTAATATACTGCTTGTGATTTTTCCTTCAGCATCAAAAGTTGTAGCTGTGTATGTTGAGTAAGCTTGAGCTAAACCATCAGCATCTGCAGTTGCATCCTTAGATTTATCTATTGTAGTAACAACTCCTAAACCTAATTTGTCTTCTGCGCTAGCTCCTAAATCCTGAGCTTCAGCCATAGCTTTTTCAAAAGCATTTTTGTAACCGTCAATTTTCATAGTAACTGAAGCTACTAAATCAGCATCTGTTGGTACACCTGTGTCATCAGTTGGGATAGCTTTGATTTCTTCAACAGTTTTTCCAACTACATAATCAGCAAGTGTATTTGCCTGTTCGTACCATTCTTTTCCTATTGTAGAAGCTTTGCTCATTCCATACTCTTCTTTAAGCTCTTGTTTAGACTTATAAGAAGCTGTTAAGTCAGAAGTAACTTTACCTTCTGCATTGAACTTAATAGCAGTTTGTGCTGTATCGATTACCGCTTTAACTACTTTACCGTCATTATCAACAGTAACTGCAACTATAACTGAATCAGACTGAGCTGTTCCTTCTGCATCTGCAGTAGCATCTTTAGATTTTCCTAATGATGTGATTACTGCTAAACCAGTTTTAACCGCGCCTTCTGCAGCTGGTTCTTCTTCGTTTGGTTCTTCACTTGGTTCCTCATTTGGTTCTTCTGATGGTGCTGGTGATGGAGCTGGTGCCGGTTGTTCTTTAGCACATCCAACAAAAGCAAATAATGCAATTGATAGAACCAATATTAACGCTAATAATTTTTTCATTTTCTTGTCTTCCTCCATGGGATCTAAATATATTTATTATATAAACAGCTTTTCGCTGGTTATAACATCAGTAACAAGATACGATATTAACAAAACGTTATGTATCTGTCAACATTATTTTATTATTTTACATATTTTTACAACTGTTCAGCAATGCTGAATGCAGTTCTGATATTACCCCTTTTTTAAAGGATATACTATGCTATCCTTTGTAACCTATACTATACGATATATTATTAGCAGCTTCCTTTACAATTATTACACTTTCTTCAATTTTTTCGTCAGTCATCCTAACTGTGGGTGCTGTGACACTCAAGCTATATCTGACTAGTCCTCTGTAATCAAAGATTGGTGCTGCTACACATATTATTCCTTTCATTGCTTCTTCATAATCTATGCCAAAACCTTGTTCTTTTATCATTGTTAATTTTTTAATTATTCTATGCTTGTCTGATTCACTCATATCTAAAGGAAAATACTTGTCAACTACATTCTCGCTCAAATAGCTTAATATTACTTTACCGTCAGCAGTAGCATGAACGGGATATCTTACACCTATTTTAGTCGATGTCTTGATTGACCTATTGCATTCTTTCTTTTCGATATAAACTATTTCACTTTCATCGAGCATAGCTATATGAACCGTTTCTTCAATTTTGTCACAAATACTGTCTATTAAAGGATATGCAACGTTTCTGACATCCATAGAATTTACAACCATGTCCCCATACTCTATAAACCGTGTGCCTAATCTATATTTTTGAGTAGATTCATCCTGGCTTATAAATCCGTGATACTTCAGGGTATTGAGTATTCCATGTACCGTACTTTTGTTTAAATCAACCATATTTGCTATTTCGGAAAGCTTTAATTCACGCTTACTTTTTGAAAAGCACTCGATTATGGCCACTGATCTGTCAATAGATTGAACTCTACCTAAGTTTTTCATCGCTAACCCTTCCATGAGATATTAACATATTGTTTGTAAAAAATCAATCACAATTGTAAAATTTCATAAAGAAAATTTTTACAACAAGCACTTTTTACCTAATTTATTCTATAATATCAATATATTGTAAAGTCATTTTATGAATTAAATACGCATAAAAATGCATGTATAAATTTTTACTAACTGATATAATTTTAACATTCTAACAAATGCTTGTCAATTTAATAATTACTAAAGATATAGACATACTTTACCAAATAGGTTAAAATATATACTAGCACACATAAAGGAAGGGATTTGAATGAATATTACTAAAGAAGAAGCATGGGCTTTGTTAAAGGAGTATAACAAAGAAGAATTCCATTTAAAGCATGCAGACACTGTCAGTTTTGTAATGGAATACTTTGCTAAACAGTTGGGATATGAAGACGAAACGGAATTTTGGGGATTAGTAGGGCTGTTGCACGATTTGGACTTTGAGTTGTATCCTGAAGAACACTGCGTAAAGGTTCAGGAAATACTTAAAGAAAAAGGGATTGATGAAAGAATGATCAATGCTATTGCAAGCCATGGCTATGGCCTAACAGAATCAACTCATAAACCTGAGCATGAAATGGAAAAAGTTTTATTTGCTGTTGATGAATTGACAGGATTAATAGGCGCTGTGGCTTTAATGAGACCCTCAAAAAGTGTTTCCGACCTAGAAGTAAAATCACTTAAGAAAAAATTCAAAACTCCAAGCTTTGCTGCCGGATGTTCAAGAGAAGCAATTCAGCAAGGCGCTGATATGCTTGGGTGGGAATTAGACGATTTATTCCAAAGAACAATTCTTGCTATGAGAGAATACGAAAATTCAACAAAAAATTAAGCGACAGCGAAGGATCTCGTACGACAAAAGATGAGATTCCCAGTCTCATTCACTAATGTTTAGCTCCTTTGGTCGCAAACATTGGGAATTCGTTGCGAATGACCTACCAACCATTTCTCAGTAAAAAGACTCTGAGAAATGGGGTTAGGGCAAATTTCACTGCGTTCAGAATGACGCATCAGCAACTTATAAAAAATGAAGTTATAGCAAAAATCATCCTGATAATTCAGGATGATTTTTAATTCTCAGAAGCAACTGAAACTGCTGCTTTTCTCTTTTTCTTTAAATAGTTCTTAACTGCCGTAAAACCCAGACAACATATAACCGTTGTTGGTATTACTGCCACAGAGTAAATAATTAATCTTTTTGTTATGGATAAAATTCCGTTCATATCGGTATATCGAATTGCCAGTGTTAATACCAACGGATGCATGAGATAAATATAATATGAGCTTTGTCCGAACAGCTTGATAAAACTATAATATTTTTCAAAAACATCCTTCATTATAAGACCTGCTATATAAACAAAAAATATTGATGTCAAAGAAAATATAAACCATACGTATATATAAATAGTCATATTCAGATAAGAAACTACCGTATAAGTTAAGCCAATCAAAGCATATCCAATAATAAACAGCCACTTATTTTTCATTAAAAAGGATGTGAATTTATCATACTCCAATGTTAAATATATGCCGAGCATGTAGAAGAATATATATTTTAAAAACAATCTGTCTGAATCTTTAAATCTGATATATTCGGCACATAAAGCAGTAAATATTGCCGCAATTATTAATATTGGTATTTTTTTATCAGAGTTTTTTAATAATTTATAAAATATCGGTCCAAAAATATACATTTGTGTAATTATTATAACAAAATATAAATGATAAGACATTTTTCCAAGCAAAACACTTTTTATAAACTCATTGATATTAAAGCCATAATATCCAAGCTTAATATAAGCAGCGTAATAAATAATGCACCATACTATATATGCAACCAATACATTTAAGAGACGTTTCTTAATAAACTCAAGATATTTAAAATCTCTGTTTCTATAGCTATAGAAGCTTGTCACACCGCTGAGAAAAATAAAAATAGGAGTTGTAAATTTAAAACTTCTATTTACGATTAAGGTTACTATGTGAGGGAAGCTTCCGTGTATGTAACCTTCCACACCCGTAGCGGTTATATGAACTATCATTACAGCAAAACATGCTATGAATCTCATATAATCTAATTCATAAAGTTTTTCTTTTGTATTCATAATTTTGCTCCCATATTAATTTTTACTTTGAATAGTGTATCATGGAGGGGCATTTTTTGCAAATGTAAATATTTCTTAAATCTTTTATGAAATTTGCATTTTTAACGTGTGTATGATAAGATATGGTTAGCTATAATTAACTCATACGAGGAGATGATGATTTGAAGATTCAGGAATCGGCTGAAATGTACCTTGAAACCATCTTGATTTTATCCAAGAAAAATCATCAGGTGCGTTCCATCGATATTGCAAATGAACTTAACTATGCAAAACCAAGTGTCAGTGTTGCCATGAAAAACCTTCGTGAAAATGGTTATATTGAAATGGACAGCGATTTGTATATTACTTTAACTGAAAAGGGAAGGGCAATTGCTGAAGAAATGTACGAAAGACATACTTTACTTTCCGAATGGCTGATATTTTTAGGTGTTGATAAAAAAGTTGCAACGGAAGATGCATGCAGAATCGAGCATGTACTCAGTGCAGAAAGCTTTGAAGCCATTAAAAAGCATGTTCATGGTTATATCTCAAATTAAAGCATACAAAATAACAGAATCAGCCGCATGGCCGATTCTGTTATTTTTAAATAAAATATTCAGGTCATCTGCTTTTACTTACATCATGAGCAATTGACACCAAATTAAGAAGCCAATGCTTTCCCTAAATCGATGCAAGCATTTTGAGCATCCTGATCAGGCGTTTCATTACATATGACGCTGTCAATTACGAGAACCGCTCCCAACGATCGGCAGTCTTCCTCCCAGTTTCTCATCCATTCACCGTCTCCCCAGCCATACGAGCCAAAAAGAGCAATTTTCTTACCTTTTAGTCCCGGCTTGCATTCAGAAAACATAGGCTCAAATTCACTTTCCTCCAGCACTTCGTCACCCATTGACGGACAACCGAAAGCTACCGCATCATACTGATTCAAGGCATCCATATTGAATTCTGCAGAGGAATATATCGTTACTTCAGCTCCCGCTTCTTTTACACCTTTGGCAACATGTTCTGCCATTGATTTGGTATTACCTGTACCGCTCCAAAAAACAACTGCTATTTTATTCATAAAATTATACTCCTTTTATATTAATATATTATTTAAGCAGCAACTGTAAGCTGCATAACAGACCTGCCCCCGGCAAATAATTTCATATATACCTTTCTGCACTTATTGTATCGTTCAAAAAGTTTTGCCGCACTATATTCATCACTGTAGACCTTCCAGAAGCCTGAAGATTTGCTGTTCTTTCCGCCATTTTCAATAAATCCGACAACGTCCTCCAGAGGATATCCCAAAAATACCCCAATTTCATGGGGAAAACTATCGCTGTATTCAAAGCGTTGCTTTAAACGCTCGATACAATATGTAACAGAATTGCAGTCATATCCATATAATGCAAGAAAATCCGAAACACTTTTACCTTGCAATTCTTTTTGAAGTCTGTTTTTACGATAAACAAGTATAACTGCCCGTTTATTGTTGTGTTGTAACACCTCCAGAAAAACATCCTTATTATTCAGCTCGTGATTAACTTTACATAAATATGAGTTCAATTCAGATGCAGAATCAACAGTACAGCTGAACAGATTAGCTGTTTTTAAGCCCGCCAATGTAGGGGAGCAATGTTCAATCAAAAAATGTTCCATAACAATTAAGCCTCCACGGGTTTTAAAATATGTTCTTCTAATATGCTGCATAAGGCAGTGGCACTGCTTGAATGAACACGCGCAACAGGTATATTGTTGCGTTTTGCCTCTCCAACCGCACTTATTACCATTTTATGCGATACTGTATTTGTAAAAAGAACCAAAAGATCCGGCAATCCTATTTTTTTCTTGAGTGCCCCGTTCTCCTTAGTAAAAACTTTTACCTTACATCCATAATTTTTACAAATGCCTTCATACTGACATACCATTCTTTCATTACCGCCTATTATTACAATACTACTCAAGATATCACCCCACTTTGGATTTTTTATGCTATGGTTAGTTGAAACTAACCACGGTGTATTTTTAATGGGCAAATAAGTAATTGCCCTTGATTATTTCTTCCTTAGTTAGCTTCAACTAACCATATGAAGAATATCATAAATATATTATTTTGTCAAGCATATCAATTTTAATTTTTTCATACATTTTTTCATACCGAGAATCTTGCAGATAATTTATACTTATTCATTTTATTCCAAATATGTGTATTTTTTATATTGTTTTATTAATTTTTTTGGATAATTTGTTAAAATATTCGTTATAACGTATACGCGCTAGCGATTAAGTGATAAAATAAATTTGTAATTTTAATTTTTAAAGTAGGTGCAAGAATGAGTGTTAAGGAAGCAGTTTTAAAAAGAATTAATGAAATTTGTAATGAAAGAGGAATAGCCGTCAACAGGCTTGCAAATTTATCAGGCATAACTCCGTCAACAGTATATAGTGTTTTTGACATCGAGAGGAAGGATATTGGAATTGTTCTTATTAAAAAAATTTGTGATGGACTTGAAATAACATTGCAGGACTTTTTCACTTCAGAAATTTTCGATAGCTTAGAGCAGGAGCTGATATGACAGGCTGTTGAAAAAAAGGTGTAAACATATTGTTTACACCCTTAAATTTTAATTGGTACTTTCACTGGTACCTTCATTGGAACCTTCGCTTTTTATTTTCCGAAGCAAATAAACATATTTCTTTTCTGCAGCTTCTATATTATATATGGCATAATCCACTAAATCCGGTTCACTAACATTTTCAAAAATGTTTTTAGCTTCTTCCCATTCCTTTTTTGCATTTTCTAAACTAGCATATAAATCTTTTTTCTCGTCGACATCCTTTTGTACTTTAAATAAATCTAATATACCTTTTACTTCCTTACCCGATACGCTGCTCATGGAAAAACCTCCTATCTATACTATTATAGACATTAGTCTTCCTTTTTATTCATGGTTATATAAATATTTCCGCTTGTTTTCTTTTTACAAATTGGACTTCCAATTCATATTTATGATTTAAATAATTTTTATCATCAAAATACTTTGCTTCAGTCGGGCATTTCTTAATACATGCACAACACTTAATACAAATTCCGTTTAATATAGCTACATCATTAAAATCAATACTTCCCATTGGACATGCCTTTGCACATATCTTACAGTCAATACAATTTTCATTTGTCTTTGGAACAACTTTTCTAATATCAACAAAGTTACCGCTTTTATCTTCAGGCTTATAATAGTCTCTGTAGGGGTTACTTCCTTTTACTTTAACCTCATCAAGATTTCCTTTTGATATTTTATCATATATTTGATCTGAAAAATTCTTAGCTACTGACATATCCTCATCATCAGGTCTTTCTTTTGCAAGAATTTTTGAAAATGAATGCTCTCCTATAAATGCTCCGGCTGCTATAACTTTAAATCCATTATCAGTAAGTATGTCTCTTAATTCTATTAATGCATCATCGTAATTTCTATTGCCGTAAACTACTACGCAAACAGCCAACGCTCCATTACCTTTGACATTATTTAAATATTTCAATAAAACATTGGGCACCCTTCCGGCAATAACGGGTACGCCAAAAACAACAAGATTATCACTACTGAATGACTGCCCGGTCTGTCTGTTTTCAATATTGGTAAAATCAATATTCGTAATGTCTTGTTTTTCAAATTTATCTTTTAAGGTGTCTGCAATTTTTTTTACAATTTTTTCGGTTGTTCCTGTCGGACTGAAATACATTGAATAAATGTTCATATCTTTACCCATCATACTAATTTAAACCCTCGTATTCACTTCTAAGCATGGAATAAACCTTTTGATCCAAAAATCCTCTTTCAGATTTGTAATTTTGTCTTAACACTCCGTCACAATGAAGTCCTGCATTTTCATAAAGCTTAATTCCAACAACATTGTCAGGATATACATCCAACCAAAACTTATTAAATTTCAAATCTTCAAAAGTGTATTTTATCAATGCATTCAATGCTTCCTTACCATATCCCTTACCTTTAACAGCAACAGCAATTCTTCTCAACTCAAATCTCTCAGATTTGTAATCTAAATAATTTAAAGCAAATCCAACCGTTAAATTATCTTCCTTCCTTTTAAATATCAACAGCAAATAATCCTTGTCCATAATTTCACTTAAATGCTGTTCATATGTACCCTGCCATATAAAATTGCGATTATCCTCGTGGTTTTCCATTTCCATTATATCCTTTATGTCTTCTTCTCTCGCCTCAATTAAATTTAAGTTACTAGTTTCTATCATATTCTTCCCCCATTATATTTGGTAATTCCATTATACATAGAAATTTTTCAGCTTTCAACTTAAAGAATAAATCATCACAAATATGGAAAAAATATTTACACAAAGGAGGCAATATAATGAGCAAAGGTAATGGAAGAAAAAGTAATACAGGCAAAGGAAATGATATGGATAAGTTTGATGGTGCTTGTAATGGTATAACAAATGACTCTAATCAATTATATCCGAATACTTACCCGAGAAAGCCGAGTGCACTTGAAAGTAAAGCAGGAAATTTCAAATATACCAACCCGACAAACAAAAAAATTAAAGAATTTAAAAACAAAATAAAATAATCCATGCCGTCAGACTGATTTCAAAGGGAGGTATAACTTCTTTGATAGCGATACCTCCCAATGCACTATATCTTCAAAAATAATTACTTTATTACAACTTGCCGTCCCCTTCTGAAAAGAAAACAAATTAACGTTATTTTGTCTCCAAACCATATATAAGGTCAAGTAAGTGAATACCCTTTTTCCCACCGAGATTTGTGCCTTTTATACAGGCAATACAATAACATACAACTTCATCATAATGAATATTATCGCAATGCTCTTTCATCAAAGTGCCATGCTCTTCTTCAGAATGAGATTGAAAGAGTCCTTCTGCATTCTTAATGAAGCGCTTGGGTGCGAACTCTCCATTTTGCTCAGGAAGCGATTCGTACAGCGTAGTGCCGCAAAATCTCGTTCTATCAAAATTATCGTCCGATTCTTCAATGTCAATATTCATTTTTTGTAGAATTCTTCTGATCGCTTTTTGCTGGGGTTCATTGTCATATACACGCCAGCAATCCTGTATAGTCATTTTTCTATGCCCACAATCCGGAAATGGAAAATTCTTATTATTTTCTAACAGCTCCCACACAGAAATAACCTTTTTGGCAGCAGAATCTTCTCTGCAAAATGCGGCACAAGTATTACATATATAAACTACTGTATCGTCAGATGTAAACTTTTTGTGATTTGTCCTGCAACATCCTGTAATTTGCATATCATAATTCTCTGAAAGATACTTCTTTATTCTCTTGCTGGATCCCGGGGAATAGGCTGTAAATTTGCAACTAGGTAAATAAATCGTGGGCATCCTGATGACTCCTTGGTTTTGATTTTCGTACAATATATTACAATTATTGAGTACAATTTTAACATCAATTACATACAATTTCAATCATATTATAACATCAGATGAACTGTATGTATTTTTTTTACATTATCTATTTCTTTATAAATTATTAGTGATATAATACATATATCATACCATCGCCTCGGCAATGCAAGCGGGCTTGCGCTGCACTCGGCTCAGATATGATATAATAAATACAATTGAGGGGGTATGCTATGAAAAAAGCAATTTTAATATTTATCATTTTATTTCTTTTGACCTCATGCGGCAATAATCAAATCGGGTCGGAAGCTTTGAACGAACCGGAAGCTGCACCGGAAAAAGAAACATCTATAGAAGTTAATAATGAAGAACAGGAAAAAGAAGCATCAAAAAAAGCAGAAGAAGAAATAAAAAAGGTATCTTCTCTTAAAGATTTTACTCTTGAACAATCAGAAGAAATTAAGATAACTGAAAAGGATGGAGGTAGAATTCTAATTGATGATTATTTATCTTCTGTAGAAATAGTATCAGATACAGCGGCAACATTTTCGGATAGCAATTATGAAACCGTACGTTATTCAAGCAATGCATTGTATTGTGACGGATTTGATGATGGATACAGTAAGGATTTGATAAAAGAAAATATATCTGAGATGAAATTTATGACTTTTGATGATCTTTCAAGTCCTTACAATATAACTAAACACAATACAAATTTAATTTTTGATTTTAATGAATCTCAATATAATATCAAGGATATAATTTATGGCTATTCTGCAGAAAACATTACCTTAAATTGTTTTGCACGAAGAGTTTCAACCTCCATTTTCGACGTTATAGTCGACCCTGCATATATGTACGGTCTGCCTGTTTATCATTCAAACTCTTCTTCAGGTGAATATACTATAAATGACCTTAAAATAAAGTCTGACACAATAAATTTTACTGTTTCAATTTCAAATGTTGCTGAAATCTCAAAGGAATCATTTAAGGATTTAGATTCGGATTACGTTTATGCACAAATTACTTTTGACAATATTAATTGCATCTACAGCATAAACTCGGGCTATACATCTACGGCTTCAATAAAAAACTATAAACTGCTTACTGAGGATACGGAAAGAGTGTTGACAAGAGCATTCCTGTTTGATAATACAGAAAATAAAGATCCTGAAATGGTTCAGGTCTACAATACCCTCGTGTCAAATATGGATAGTATAAATACAGATTCAACCTTAGGAATAACCTTGCTCGATTTAGATTTTGATGAAACTCCCGAACTCCTTGTGACCAGATATTCAACAGATGTGGGTGTAAACTTTGGAAATGTTGATAACGAGGTTGCGGATGTTGATATTTACCGAATTGAAAATAATAAACTCATATATATAGATACACTTTATAACTATCATACAGTAATATATGAATTAGGTAATATTATAGGGCTAAAAACCTTGGAAGACGACAGCAAGGCATGGTTTCACATGTCCTATAAAAATAGAGATACGGGAATAACCTCTGACACCGACTATCTTTTCACGCTAAATGGAAATGAACTGAAGTTCCAAGAGGTATTCGGCACAGATGCAGATGGGAATTATCGTTACTTTGGAGAACCAATGGTATTTACCGAGGAAACAGTCATACGCGGTGAACTTGGTGAAATGACAGTATACAGCTGGGGTGATTTTAAGCAAAGGCTTGGACCATGGGAAATTGTCGGCAAGGCTAAACAAGCTTATTGCGAGGATATGAAGGAAACTTCATTTAATTTGTACAGCGATTGGTTGTCTCATACAGAACCAAATACTAAATCATATAAGTTGTCGTTAACCGACCGCATGATGAGCTATAATATCGCATATCTGGTTGATTCCTTCTATTTAGGTTCATATAATTCAAGCAAGCAGTATTTCGAATACAGATTTTTAGGTGATTATGCAAAGCCGGTTATATACCTATATCCAACAGTTCAAACCGATATATCTGTTAAAATCGATCTTAACGGAACATTGACCTGCACATATCCTGAATATAATGACGGCTGGAATGTCACTGCAAATCCCGACGGTACACTGATTAACAAGACAGATGGACGTGAATACTCATATTTATATTGGGAAGGTAAGGGTGATGTAAATTGGGATTTTTCAAAAGGATTTGTCGTAAAGGGAGAAGATACAATTGAATTTTTACAGGAAAAGCTTGAATACCTCGGATTAACTTCCAGAGAACTGAATGAATTTATTGTGTATTGGCTGCCGTTAATGAAGGATAATAAATATAATCTTATAACATTCCAGACAACCGCATATGAAAATAATGCAAAGCTTCATATTAATCCTAAGCCGGACAGTGTTCTGAGAGTGTTTATGGCATATAGAGCATTAGATAAATATATCGAAATTCCTGAACAACAGCTTAGCACATTCAGCAGAAGCGGTTTTTCAGTAATTGAATGGGGCGGTACAAAAGTTAAGTAAAATTTTATGGGAGAGACCCTAAATCTTAAAGGTCTCCCCCTTATAACATTTCAATATAATAATCTATCAACTGATATATCCAATCCTTCAGATTGCTGAACTTGAATCCTAATTTCCCCGCTTTACTTGTATTTATACTGTATTCCGGTTCACAATTATAAGGTGCCTTTTCGCCGTCTTCCGATAAAACAGGTTCTTTACCCGTTTTTTCTGTAACATAATCTAATATTTCTCTTATTGATATAGTCCCAAAGGAGCTTCCGTTAATAGGACCTGAGTAATCTTTATCAGCGATAAAAGCCATAAATGTACCGGCTTCATCCGACCTGATAAATCCCATCTGACAATCAATATTATCTATATACATTGGTATTTCTTTTATAACATGCTCAACATAAAAATATAATCTTTTTGTATAATCGTCTTTTCCGATGACAAAAGGATATCTTACGGCAATTGCATTTATGTAATTGTAATCCTGCCATAATGCACATTCTGCCTGTCTTTTAGCTTCATCATACGGGAAATCCATTCTTGTACACCAGATAAGCTTTTTATTTAAGGGGTGAAATTCTTCTTCCATTGTATCCCAATGTTTTTCATAAACCGAGGTACTGGACATCATAATATATTTATTGCAATTTATGATATCCAATATACATTTTACATCATTTGAACAATAGGCAAGATTATCATATACCACATCAAAAAACTTTTCTGATAATACGTTTTTCACGCTGTCAAAGTCTGTTCTGTCAAAAATAATTCGCAAAACCTTATCTCCGAAGCTGTCTTTTGTGATACCTCTCGTTGCAATTGTTACATTATGTCCCTGTGCCAACAGATCTTTTACAAGATGAATTCCAAAGTATCTTGTACCTCCCATTACCAAAATGTTCATAAACATTCCCTCAAATTATATAAATATTTTATTTTAACTCTTTCCATCAATATCTCAGTCATTTATCCCAACCACTTTACTTCTTCTTTCCATAAGAACAACATCATGCCATATGCCATTTTCCATTTTCCCAAGCTTTTCTCTTATTCCAATCACTCTGAAACCACACTTTTTATGTAATTCTATGCTTGCAGTATTTTCTCTGATAATTCCGGATTGTAATGTCCAAAAACCATTTTTCTCTGAAACTGCTGCAATTTTATTTAATAGCTCTGTTCCTACACCATGTCCACTACATTGTTTCTTTATATAAATACTTATTTCAGCCACACCAGAATAAACAGGTCGTTTTGAAGTAGGGCTAAGAGCTGCCCATCCTAATATCTCACTATTTAAAGTCGCAACTAATCTACATGAGCTGATATGGTCTTGATTCCACTTCTCCCAAGACGGTAAATCAGATTCACTTTGAAAGGTTGCTATTCGCGTTTTTATTCCTTCTAAATAAATATTTTTTACTTGCTCCCAATCAGATGCTTCCATTTCTTTAATTTCATATTTCATAATTATCCTCTAATTTTCTGCATTATTATGTTTGTTTCCATATTTCAGAATTAAAGATACCATAATTGCTGAAGCAATCAGAGAAACTGTATTTGTTATAAGAAAAGCTTCACCGCTGCCGTTTAACACAAGGTTTACAGCATATATTTCCATTAACAGAATTCCGGTAAACATCATGACGAATGTTTTTAAATTTAAATCCTTAGCGGATTTCGTCCTTAGTATCTGAATAATCTGAGGTATTTGTCCAAAGGACATAATTGCTCCCCCGATAAGTTGTAAAGCATCGAAAAACATAATATCCCTCCTAATACTACTTAATATTTCATTATATTTATTAAAGAGTAATCCAATATCTTTGAAAAATATCACCATCATTTATATCCTCAGAATCAAGAATACCACCATTATTTGTTATTGTCTTAGATGAGCCGATATTGCTTTTAGAACAGGTTATCAATACCTTTGACAATCCTATTTTTTCACATTCTCTTAAGGCAAGTGACAGCATCAATGTGGAATAACCTCTTCTTCTTTCACTCGGTCTTATTCCATAACCAATATGTCCTCCTCTATATGCCAACGCTTCATTTAATCTGTGTCTTATATCTATGGCTCCGATTAATTTGTTATCACTCACCAGCCAAAAAGTTGAGCTTTCAACAAAGCCATCTGGCAATCCGACTCCATTGCTCCAACCGTTCAATTTATCTACCATCATGCCGAAATCCTTGCTGTCAAGATTTAAGGTCCAAGGGATCAACTCTTCACCTGACTTTTTCCATTCAGAAAGCATATCTAAATATTCATTCTTATAACTAATACAAGGTTTTATTAATATAACGCTTTGCTCCATATCGCTATCTCCATCATATAATTTCATTTAATGTATTTTTAAAGCTCGAGATGCACATGCTGATCCCATTAATTGTAATATATATACTAATTTTTTTCCACTAATAATTTTTCTGCAAGTAATACTAATAAGCAATTATGGTGAACTCCATCACCTTTTTTTAATTTCAAAATAAAAAATGAATAATTTATAATAATATATATTATTAAAACTTTTTTAACTGTATTATAGTCTAAATAATGTAACACATTAAGATGTACATCAATATTAAGACAGGTGAAATTCGTGCGAATTAGTTCAAAATTAGAAAAACAATTAGAAGAATATGTTGTTGAAAACAAAGAAAAACATTACAGGATAGCATATAGTTATGTAAAAAATGCTGATGATGCTTTGGATATTGTTCAAGAATCCATATTTAAAGCTTTAATATCTTTAAACACTTTAAAGAATCCTGAATTTATGAAAACTTGGTTTTATAGGATATTGGTAAACTGCTCATTGGATTGTATCAGAAAGCAAAAAAAGGTAATAACTTTAGACAATGAAGTTTTATATTCTTATATCAATGAATTCAATGATACATATACAGATATAGATTTACACAAGGCACTTGATGAGCTGCCTGACAGCTATCGCAGTATTATTATATTAAGATTTTTTGAGGATTTAAAAATAGAAGAAATTGCTGAAATTCTTAATGAAAATATTAATACTGTCAAAACCAGATTATATAAATCACTGGATAAATTGCGAATTAAAATGAATGATTGATTTAGGAGGATTAGCAATGAATGATAAAAAAATAAATCAACTAAAAAATGAATACATGAGTATACCTATCCCTGCAGAATTAGAATTTAAAGTTAAAAAATCGTTAAAGGAAGGTAAAAAAGCTATGAACAAAAAAATTTATATTAGAAGATTATTGGCAACTGCAGCTTCGGCAGCCGTTATTGCAATATCTTTTACAGTAGGAATAAATACAAATGAAGCGTTGGCAGAAACTTTATCGGATATACCTGTTTTGGGTGGTATCGTAAAGGTCTTGACTTTTAAAGAATACAAATTCAGCGAAAAAACTTACGATGTAGATATCGAAACGCCGGCATTAGATGGATTGGAAAATAAAAGTTTGCAAAACAGCTTAAATGAAAAATATTTTAACGAAAATAAAGAATTGTATGAGCAATTTATAAATGATATGAAAAGCTTAGAAGAAAATGGCGGTGGATATATGGGAGTATCAAGCGGATATGTCGTGAAAACCGATACAGATAAAATATTGTCCGTAGGTCGCTATATTGTAAATACAGTAGGTTCTTCATCAACTACATTCAGATATGATACAATAGACAAGAAAAATGAAATTTTAATCACTCTTCCAAGTCTTTTTAAAGATGAAAGCTATGTTGATATAATCAGCAGCAATATAAAAGAACAGATGGTGGAGCAGCATAATAAAGATGAAAACAAATTTTATTGGGTTGAAGGTATAGAAAATGAATTTACAGAATTATTTGAAAAGATATCAATAAACCAATCCTTTTATATATCATCAAATGGAAAATTGATAATTTCTTTCGATAAATACGAAGTTGCTCCGGGTTATATGGGAGTAGTAGAATTTGAAATACCTACAGAGATATTGAAAAATATTTTAGTAAGCAATGAATATATTTATTAAATTTATACGTTGAACAAAAAAACTGTTTCGAACTTATAATTATTAGGTTGAAACAGTTTTTTATATGCACTTTACTCCTTGGAATCCTTCAATTATTTTCATAAACAGAAAAATCTCCTACAATAGCTGTTTTCATAATTATATTTCACAATTCCAAACTTTGCAAAATATTTGAAATTATTTTAACCTGCCGGCTGTCATTTGTTGTGCCACCAATAAATTCATATAAGCAGACGACCCAAATCTTTTGTCTTGGTGTCGGTCGCTTTTACTGTAAGTATAATAAAAGTTCTCAATTTGTAATAATGAGCTTACGTCACCTTGAAAAAAGGTTTCATATTTAAATATCTCATTTTCATAAGTATAATCTGAAAATAAATTATCCTGACAATTCAATAAATGATTCCCTCTTGCTTCCTTCAGAAATTTATAGATTTCCCCGGATGATACCTTTGCATCCTGATTTACGTATCCTACATAATCACATGACCAAACAGGAGTATTACCGCCTTTTTCATATACATACTCTACACCGCTATAAGGATTAACACCCCTGTAAGAGTCCGTAAATATCAAATCATCTATTTCTATTTTGAAATCCCAATCATACAGTTCAGATTTAACATATGGATTATATGAAGGACTCTTTTTTACATAACATTCATATCTGCCTTTTATTAATGCTTTTACTAGTTTATCCTCAGAAATCATAGCAATACCTCTCATTTATATCTTATCATAGATCATTATCAAAATGTACAAGTTAATTTCATTAATTTTAATACATATACTAATTTTTTTCCACTAATAATTTTTCTGCCGAATAATGAATTCCGATTGCACCTAACGGTGCAGTGATTAGTATAGACAGCACTGCAATAGCCAGAATTATGTCTCCTGACTCTACTCCCAGTGATAATGGAACTGCTCCCATTGCTGCCTGAACAGTAGCCTTAGGTAAATATGCAATAGTACAGAATAATCTTTCCCTCCAATTATATTCTGTTCCTGCTAAAGAAATTATTACTCCTATACTTCGTCCTGCCAAACCGATTAATATTATGATAATACCCACTCTGCCTGCTTTTAATGCCACATTTACATCTACCAGTGCACCTACCAATACAAACAGTAATATTTCCGCTAATATCCATATTTTATTGAACTTATCAGATAACCTTTTTCCTACATCCGGTAATTTTTCAATAATAATAAATCCAATCGTCATTACTCCCAACAGTGAGGCAATTTGCAACTTCGTCTTTAAAACACTTTCTAATTGATTAAGCAATATGGAAAATCCAAGTATTAATAATACTTTTTTTGTACTGCGTATGTGGTATCTTTTAAAAATCATTATCAGTATAAATCCAATAATTATTCCTGCAATAATACCTAGTAAAATTGATACCGGGATGTTTAACAATTGTATACCTATGTTAACATTGGAACCGGCATATAATCCTAAAAAAACACTGAATATTGTAATAGCAAAAACGTCGTCGATAGATGCGCCTGCCAATATCAAGGCGGGTATTCCTTTTTTAGTGCCAATATTATTTCCTATTAATTCGAGCATAGACGGTACTACAACAGCAGGCGAAACGGCAGCAATAATAAAACCTAAAATTCCCCCTTGAATAAATGTAAATCCTAAAAAATATACAGAAGCAGCAGCAATAAACAATCCCTCAATTAATCCTGGTATACAACTCATCTTTAATGCGGTGACTCCAATCTTTTTCAAATCATCCTTGTTAATTCCGAATCCCGCCCTTAACAAAATAATAATCAAGGCAATTCCTCTTAAATCTCCTGATATTTTAAGCATATCCTCCTGTAGCAGATTAAAACCATATGGTCCTATAAGAACACCTAATATCAACATACCTATTAACCCCGGCAATTTTAACTTCTCAAATATCTTTCTTGCCGGCAATCCTAATAATAAAATTACTGCTAAGCTTGCAGCCATAAAATCAACTCCTTTGTCAGTCACAAAAAAACTCCTACAGGGATACACTGTATCCTGTAGGAGTCATTAGCACTATGCGATTATGGTGAACTCCATCACCCTTTATTTAGTTTACTAATAGATTATAGTATGGAATATATTATATGTCAATGAATGATTTTTGAGTTTATTTATTATTTATTATCCTAAAATCCATTCATATATGCACTTTTGATGTTCTCCTCTTTGATACATCTCGTTATGTGGTGGCAAACTAACAACGCCTTTAAATTCAAGACCTATTTTTTCACAAGTTTTGCGGGATGGAATATTGTCTGGGTTGCAGGTTATTATAATTTTATTCATCCCATGAGCAACTGCAACGTCCTTTATAATTTTACAAGCCTTTAAAGCATAATTATTTTCCCTATATTCTTCATTAATAAAGTAACCAATGTTACCTCCATAATATAAATTTTCATTATAACCGATCCGAATGACAATGATTCCTATACTATTTTCAGAATCATGCAGGGTAATTCTATATCTATATACAGGAACATAACCTTTTTTCTCATCAGGTGGTATTTTTTCTTCAATTCTTAGGTCAATTTCACCATCAGTTAAGAGGTCAAGCTCTTTAAACTCAAACATATACTTCCCTCTCCATGCAATTCTTCATATTAAAAATTATTTTATTGATATAACAACAAATGCTTTTATAGTGTGTTTATTATTATAGTTATCGAAGAAATAATAGTCTATTGGTTTTATCTACTTAGTTATTACTTATAATAAGATATTTAGTTACTCTATAATCCATAGTATGCAATCAGATTAAGCGTATGTTGCATTGCATCGGTATTCACCCAAATATCGGGCGAAAATCCGGTTTCTTCGGTAAATACAGTATCGTCATAGTAAAAACCTAATCCCGTTCCGCACTGAATATTAATCTTTGAATTGGGAAGCACAATCTTAATCGCATTGTCGCTCATCAATCCTCCCCCACTGTTGGTTCCGACAAAAATCACATTGTCCTTGTTTCGCACAGCGGCAATCAACCACTCACCTGCGGAAAATGTACGGCTGTCAACAAGCACAAATAAAAAATTGTTGTTTTCACTGCGTACAAAAGCCGACGCTTCTTTTATTTCCCAACCGTTGCTACCCGAACGGTAGTTGCTTAGTAACCGCTCTGTTTCCTCATTTGATAAGTATTTCTCAAGATTTTTGTATGTCAAGTAATCGGCAGCTCTACTCCGTCGGTGTACGTATATATTGCCTGAAGCGTATTCCGATAGAGCCGGGGCATATATATCCAGCCAGTCTGTCACATATTTAGACATTCCTCCGCTGTTCCCCCGCATGTCCAGAATCGAAATCTTACTATTTCTTACAGTCTCGGCCGACCTGACAAATCTACTGCCGTCCTGTTCATACATGAATGAGCGTATGGCAATCACGAGAATGCCACTTACTTCATAGTCTGAATAATATGTAATATTATCTGTATTAATTTCAAATTTTGGAGGCTCCAATACAAATTCTTCAGTCCTGTTATCAAACACAACCTCCACCATTTCTCTTTCATCCGCAGAAAGCATGCCAAGCCTGTAAACAAGCATACCTTCATCATTTATGGAACGCTTCATGTAGTTTTCAACCTCATCGCTATCGTCTACCAAGGACACATAGTTTCTCTTCCCGTCCTGCTCGGTATAGTATCCCTTTTCATCCTTTAAAAAAATCGTTTCTTCATTTGAATAATACACGGCTTTTGCTAAAATGGGTCCGTTGTCAATCCAAAAGTGACCATCCTTCACAAAGCCAAGGTTTCTTTTAAAAGATTCACGCAAAATTCCGACAGATAAATTTTCTCCGGCGGCTTTACAATCCGAAAGTACATTCTTCTTTGCTCTTTCAAAAACCTTGTCGCCTCCGAAATAGAAATATGCACCATAGCAATTTTTCAAAACTCTAAAAATAAGGTCCGCATCCTCTGCCGCCTCTTCATAAGTGAGACGACTTACAGATCCCTTATGTTTGCCGTAGTCCGTCATACTGCAAAGCTCTTCGTCGGTAAATCCCACTTCAAGCGCCTTCATCTCAGGGGTATAGGTCTTAATGTCTACATCCGGTACACGCATGGTTTCAAGTGCATGCTGTTCATTAATCTCCTTCACCTCGGCATAAAAGCCCTCATGACCGGTATAGCCGTATCCGGAAATACCCAGCATTAATAAACATGTTAAAGTGTACAATACTTTCATCATTATTAAATACCTTCATAAATGTTTTTATAGTGTGTTTATATGTCATACCACAATATTACATAAAATTCCAATATGTTTGTGAATTCTTCTTTGATTAGCTTTTATTAATTTTATTTAAAAATCTCCCACCTTCATATCGGCGGGAGATACTTTTATTTCATAATCTTCATTCCACCCATGTATGGCTGAAGTGCTGCAGGTATATTTACAGTGCCGTCTTCATTAAGATTGTTTTCTAAAAATGCTATGAGCATTCTCGGAGGAGCCACGACAGTGTTGTTCAATGTATGAGCAAAGTACTTTCCATCTTCTCCCGCAACACGTATTTTTAAACGCCTTGCCTGAGCATCTCCCAGATTGGAGCAGCTTCCAACCTCGAAATATTTTTTCTGTCTCGGAGACCATGCTTCAACGTCCACTGATTTTACCTTCAAATCTGCTAAGTCTCCCGAACAGCATTCAAGAGTTCTCACAGGTATGTCCAGTGAGCGGAACAAATCAACCGTATTCTGCCACAGCTTCTCATACCACATCATACTGTCCTCGGGCTTACATACAACAATCATTTCCTGCTTTTCAAACTGATGTATCCTGTAAACTCCTCTTTCCTCAAGTCCGTGAGCTCCCTTTTCCTTTCTGAAGCACGGAGAGTAGCTTGTAAGCGTATGCGGCAGCGATTCTTCTGTCAGTATTGTATCTATAAACTTACCAATCATTGAATGTTCGCTTGTTCCGATGAGGTACAAATCCTCCCCCTCAATTTTATACATCATTGCATCCATTTCCGCAAAACTCATTACTCCTGTTACAACCTCGCTTCGAATCATGAAAGGAGGAACACAGTATGTAAAGCCTCTGTCTATCATGAAATCTCTCGCATATGATATAACTGCGGAGTGCAGTCTCGCAATATCGCCCATGAGGTAGTAGAAGCCGTTGCCTGCTACCTTTCTGGCACTTTCCAAATCAATTCCGCTGAATTTTTCCATAAGGTCAATGTGGTACGGAATATCAAAGTCCGGAACCATAGGCTCACCATATCGCTGAACCTCAACGTTTTCACTGTCATCCTTACCTAAAGGAACACTTGGATCAATTATGTTCGGAATTGTCATCATTATTTTCTTGATTTTTTCCTCGAGCTCACCTTCTCTTGCTTCAAGAGCTGCAAGTCTCTCTGATTCCTCTGTAACCTTTTTCTTTAATTCCTCGGCCTCTTCTTTTTTGCCCTTTGCCATCAAGCCGCCGATTTCTTTTGATATTTTGTTTCTGTCCGCTCTCAATGAATCTGCCTGCTGCTTTATTTCTCTGTTTTCAATGTCCAGAGCAATCACTTCATCGACTAATGGAATCTTACTGTCCTGAAATTTATTTTTGATATTTTGCTTCACTATTTCAGGGTTTTCTCTTACAAATTTTAAATCTAACATATGCCCTCCAATTATAAATAAAATAAAAAATCCTTCATCCATATAATAAATAATTATAATGGGACGAAAGATTCCGCGTTGCCACCCAAATTGCCGGTTTCCCGACCACTCGTAAGTAATTTATAGTCTACCATACTCCGACTCTTCGCCGGCAGCTCCTAAAGTGGAAGGACTGCGTCTTTCACCGGTTTGCACCAAACACCGGCTCTCTTCCGAAACACAACAATCGTAGCTTTAATCACAGCTGAAATATTCATTTTTGTTTATTATACAATATTTTTAATAAATTGCAAGTGTTTTTTTAATTATCATTAAATTTGCAGCTTTTCTTTAATAACTTCCACTTGCTTTGGTGTTGGAGGTTTTTCCATGTTAAGTACAATAATCCTATTATTAAAAAGCAAGATATACTCACCTGTAGGGTTATCATCATAATACCGCTGATACGCTTCTATAGTTTCAAAGACTTTGTTATCAACAGATTCAAAGCTGGTGTTGTCTCTCCACTCCGGTATTTCAAGCAGATGATCCTTTGAAAGCTGATAAACAAAATCAATTTGAGTCTCTAAGATCTCATATTCTATCTCCGGCGGAGAATTTTTCGCCGGGAGAGAATCCTGCCTGTAGACACTTTTGGAAAGAAATAATGTACTGTCTTTCTTTTCTTCATAAGAATAATAGTCATAGTCAATTTCGCCGTACAAATCCTCACACTTAAGTGGAATGTTGTCGCTGTATAATTTATACTCTCGGTTATGTGCTGAATTAACAGGCCATGAAACAGTCTGGTATTCCGAGCCATTATCTGTATCAAATCCAAATTTCAAAACGAGCATCATGATGAATGCAATATAAGCAAAGCTGACAATTGTAAGCATCGTGACAGATATTATCTTATTTTTTGCAGCCGATACCTTTTTCCTTCTCAGATATTTAATTGATGTCCAAAATACAAACGTCAGAATTGGCATCTGTAAAATGAAAAGCAAAACAACCCAGCCCATTTCAAAAGCCATATAAAACAAAACATACCCTGCAAATACGAAAATAAAAATCGTAAAAATTATATCTACAATTTTATGAACCATATTGCTGTTCTCAGCACATCCCCCTCCATTGGCAATTGACTTCTCCGAACGTTTACACCAAACAAAATAATCGAGCAGGGAATACATAGCATAGATAGTTGCCACTAATAACATAGAAATAGGAAACAGATGCCTTGTATCTGACAAAAAATCTATGGGATCCCGTTGAAAGGAGTTAAATTGCAAAACCATATTTAATGCAAGGATTAATATGGTCATGAACATAGACGGAATAAAACTCTTTTTCATACATCTTTTTATATTATTAAATTTCTCTTTCTCATCTGTTTCAAATGGTATGGGATTGTCAGCTTCACTGCAAAATATTTGCATTTGATTTAATTGAGATATAAAATTCCAGCCGGCAGCCTTTGCATAATCAAAATATGTTTGCTGATTGTAGGTTATGCCGGGATTAAAAACCGACCCTTCCGAAAAATATGTAACTGTATATTTTAATTTTTTCGGCTCGCCTTTTCTGAATGTCCAAAAAAAAGATCCGCATTCTTCAAGGAAAAGACCCTTCGCTGCTAACTTTTCCAATTTCTTTTCTGTATCCTCATAACGGTCAAATCTGAAATTTATTATCCTTTTAGTTGTATTCTTCATCGCTGCCACTTCCTTTTACCAACAATTCATAATCTTTTTTTAATTTATTTAATCGCTCATATTCCTTTTCAAGCATTTCCGTACCAAGTCTTGTTATGACATAGCTTTTCTTTCGGTTTTCTGTCTTAGTTTCAATAATAATTTTTTCTTTTACAAAGTTATCCAATAAACTGTACAAGGTTCCGGGTCCGATGATAACCCTTCCATTTGTCAGCTCTTCAACCCTTTTCATAATATCAACACCACAGTTCTCCTGCGTTAAGCAAATAAGGATATAAAACATTTGCTCTGTTAAGGTTTGATATTTTTCTCGTGCCATCCAGCCACCTCACAAACATCGATATTCGATATTATATACTTATAGGGTAACATCGATTATCGATACTGTCAAGAATAAAAAGACAGACCTATATTTTAAGTCTGCATGCGGGAGATATTATCTATAATTAGGTACATTTAAAACCTTCCCATTTCTTGTTATCTCTGTGATACTGCCGTTTGACCATTCCGGTCTGCGGAAAACAGGTTCTCCGTTATTATCCACTTCATTGCGTAAAACTACGTATTTATAGTTAATACTATACTTATCCTGTATATTTGCATAAACTGTTAATACATCATTAGCATCCATTTCAACTTCATCAATGATATCTGCGTTTATAAAATTAGTTACCTTATTCTCATTACTGAATTGTGATATGTCAACTTCATCTTCTCTTAATATACTTCCGTTTATATCATATATAATACTCACCTTTTCAGGCATATTATCATCTGTGTTAGTAATTCTGAGTTCGATATTGCCTCCCTTGTATATATGTTTGCCATTACTGTATCGTGTACTTCCATTATAATATCCTTCTAATTGCAATAGAAATTTATTATATAAGTCATAATATTCATCTAAGCTTTCTGTTTTTTGAATTCCATCCTTACTGATAACTACTTTTGGTTGAAATGTTTCAAAGATATCTGCATCAATAGTTGTTTCAAAGGATGTTCCATTTTTATTCAATATAAAGCTTTCATCGTTTAATTGAATATTTACTGTAAGCCCTTCTGAGTATTCTTTAGGCACAACGGTAAACTTAACCGGTACTGTTAAATTATCCTTATTTAAGCTTTCGCCAAATTCTATTTTATGACTATCCAGCAAGCTGCTCTGTTTTTCAAGAATAGAATCAATATTAGAATAAATATTCGATATTTCACTATTATTCCTATTTATGCCTGACACAATTTGCAGATAATAATTATCCATTGACCTTTCAAGGTTATTGATTTTAAATATGTTAAATATATTTATTATTATTAATGCTATTATTATATAATTTGAATACTTTTTCATTTTTTACCCCTTATTTTTGCCATGATTTCAGATATTTTATTGTTGCTTTGAATTAATTTGTAAAAAAAGCAGGTGTATTTCAACCTGCTGTATATATTTATGCAAATTCTACCAAGTATTTATCGAGATACTACATCTCTCTTCTGCCTTCCATTGCACGCATCAGGGTTACCTCATCTGCGTATTCTATGTCGCCGCCTACGGGTATGCCGTGAGCTATACGTGTTGTCTTGATACCCATTGGCTTTATGAGCCGTGATATGTATACGGCAGTTGCTTCACCTTCAATGGTCGGATTAGTTGCAAGTATTACTTCTGCTACATCTGCATTTAACCTGCTGATTAAGCTTTTTATGTTAATTTCATCAGGACCTATACCGTCAAGGGGTGATATCGTACCGTGGAGAACATGGTATACACCTTTATATTCTTTAGTTCGCTCCATTGCAGATATATCTCGTACATCCTCCACTACACAGATAGTAGAATGGTCGCGTTTAAAGCTGCCGCAGATGCTGCAAATGTCTCCTTCTGCTAAATTGCCGCAGGTTGTGCAATGCTTCGTATACTTTTTAGCATTTACAATTGCCTTTGCAAGCTCCACCACATCATTGCCCTTCATATCCAAAATATGAAATGCAAGGCGCTGAGCTGATTTTCTTCCTATTCCCGGGAGCTTGGCAAGCTCTTCTATCAATTTAGTTATTGGCGGTGTATATTGCTCCATTAGAATAACCCCGGTATATTTACTCCGCCAGTTACTTTTTTCATTTCGGTTTCCATCATTTCGTCCGCTTTTCTGAATGCTTCGTTAACAGCAGCAACTATCATATCTTCAAGCATTTCAACATCATCCTTATCTACAACCTCAGGATCTATTTTAACTTGTAACAAATCTTTTTTACCTGTTACCTTAACCATAACAGCTCCACCACCGGAAGTAGCTTCAACCTCTTTTTGTTCAAGCTCCTTTTGCATATCTTCCATTTGTTTCTGCATTTTCTGAACCTGTTTCATCATATTGTTCATATTTCCGCCTCCGGGCATTCCCATCGGCATACGTCTACCTTTACTCATTTCAATCCTCCTGCTTAAATTCAACTATATCACCAAATTCATTTTTCAAATCTTCATATATATCTTCGATATTTTTCTTTGGTTTCATAGGTTTTTCTTCTTTTTCTTTTTTTATTATAAATTCAATTTCACATTCATCATTTAAAAAGCTTTGTAAAACTTCTTTAAATTTCTGTTTGTTTTTAGGTTGATTTGCCGCATTAATGTGAAAAGTGAATTTCGGATCAAATTCAAATATTGCTTTCTTGTTTAGAACCTCAGTTAATTTTGATTCTCTGATAATTGCCTGAAGTCCCGCATTTTCACTTCTTATTTGCTTAAGTATATTCTGCCAGCCGTTTATTATTGCATTATAAATTGCTTCATCACTTTTATTTTCATATGATTTTATCGGTACTTGCTCTTCAGCATCCTGTTGATTTTCATCCTGCTTAACACTTTTGAACAATTCCTCTTGTTTTTTCGGTTCCGCAAAAGCCGGCTTTGGCTCTGTATATGCTTGTTTTTTTACGGGTGCCTTTATCGCTGCAGTACTTGTATTAAAGCTGCCGCTTTTTATATTATTTTCAAGCTCCTGAATTCTATCTATAAGCGCTTCAATACTTGTGTCGTTTATAGGATGCAAAAGCTTTATGAGCTTTGTTTCTAAAAGTACTCTTGGATTTAATGACCTTTTGCATTCTAATTGAGTAATGGACAGTTCTTCTATAAATCTAACTATTGCATCAACAGATACTTTATCACTTAAGCTTTTCAGTTCATCCGCTTCATCTTCAGATATACGTATTAAATTATCCGATGAATTAGTCGTTTTAATTATAAGCAGATTTCTAAAGGTTATTATTAATTCGTCAAGAAAAAATGAAATTTCCTTGCCGGAATTCAATATGTCATCAACCAACACCATGGTACTTTTTATATCTCTGTCTATAATGAATTCGGCTGCTTCAAGCACAACCTGATAATTCACCGTACCCAATAGATTTATTACTGTTTCATAATCTATTATTTCTTCGTTAAATGACATGCATCTGTCAAGAATACTTTGGGCATCTCTCATTGCACCTTCTGAATTTGCAGCTATAAGCTTTAATGCCTTTTCTTCATATTTGATACCTAATTCATTGCATATTTTAATCATATTGTCTACAATTACCGAGGATTTAATTCTTTTCAAGTCAAATCTCTGGCATCTTGACAAAATTGTAGCCGGTATTTTTTGCGGCTCTGTTGTAGCAAGTATAAATAGCAAATGCTCAGGCGGTTCCTCCAATGTTTTAAGAAGTGCATTAAAAGCACCTTTTGAAAGCATGTGAACCTCGTCTATTATGTATACCTTGTACTTGCTCTTAACAGGCATGAATTTAACCTTGTCTCTCAGCTCACGTATGTCATCAACGCCATTGTTCGAAGCAGCATCCATTTCAATAACATCCATGTTTGTTTCATCCAATATGCTTTTGCATATTTCACATTCGTTGCACGGATTGCCGTCATGATTGTTAGTACAATTTACTGCTCTTGAAAATATCTTTGCAGTCGATGTTTTTCCTGTTCCTCTGATGCCGCTGAAAAGATAGGCATGGGCAATATTGTCCGTTAATATCTGATTTTTAAGTGTCTTAGTAACATGCTCCTGACCTAACACATCATCAAATATTTGGGGACGAAATTTTCTGTATATGGCTTGATGAGACATTTTTAACCACCTGCCCTCATGGTAATTTTTTTAATTGTATGATATACGTAGTATAGCATAAAAAAATACAATGCACAACACATTGTATTTCCGAAAAATTCTTTAACAAATAGTTTTTTATCGTTGTTTGCCGGTTTATAATTTATCCGTATAGTATCTTATTGTGCTGTATAACATATATATTGTTGATGCCACAATTGCGGCTAAACTCATTAATAAAAATACTTTATCCATAAAAAACCTCAATTTTTTGATTAGTTACATTTTTAGACGTAATTTTTTTGTTTTTGTTCCAATATTCATGTATATTTTCAGAAATACTTGAATACAGACTGAACAATAACGAAGCAGAAGCTTTTTAGCTGCCTAAATATATATATTCATATATACTCTGCTATATACATAATATTTTTAATATTTAATGAAATTTATTTCTGATTATGGTAAAATTTCATTAATATTATTAGCATCATTTAACATCTATTTACTTAAGGGAGTTAAAAATGGATATAAAACAAATAAGAGATATAACGGTTATAAGCTTTGATGAAAACAGATATTTAGGCATTGCCTGTGATTCATGCGGAGGAATCGGTCTTAAGGAACACGACGTTGTTAAGGTTGCACCTCAAATAACTGCTTATCATACAGGTAAGGTTGTACTTGCGGAATTAATGAGCCTTGGATTTAAACCTATGATCATGGCTGACGGTCTCGCAGTAGAAATGAACGATACGGGTAAGCAACTGATAGATGGTTTTAACGAAGTATTGTCAAAGCTTAAAACTACCAAGGTTCATCTAACCGGAAGCACCGAAGAAAACATCAAGACTGTTCAAACCTCAATGGGTGTCACGTGCATTGGTATATGTGACAAGGATAAATTAAAATATAAGAGAACAAATAAAAATGATATATGCTTAATAATTGGAATGCCTCTCGTGGGAAATGAAGTTATAAATAATCCGGATAAGGTTTTGGATATTGATGATTTTGAGAAATTGTATCTTTGTGATTTCATTAAGGAAATATTACCTGTCGGATCAAGGGGAATAGGGCAGGAATTGAATGATTTATGTTCCTATAATGAACTATCCATTAAGTTAAATGAAGACATAAATATAGATTTAAAAAAATCCGGCGGTCCTTCCTGCAGTGCTCTGGTTACAATTGAAGAAAAGCATATTGACATAATTAGAACTTTAGTTAACAAGCCGGTTGAAATTCTTGGAAAGTTTTATTAAGTATGTTAGCAGTGAAATACACATATTTAGTACAAGCATATAATAATATTAAGCTGCCGATAGACATCAGCGCTTTGAGATATAGTCCATTTCAAAGTGTGTGTAGCTAAGTTGATTATAATTGAGCTAGCTTGATGTGGATTCTTTTCAGGACAATTACTTTTGAGGTATCGCCCTGAAATGTTTAATAGAGCAATAATTTTAATAATAGGTTATAATTACTAAATACAAGTTATTCATGCCTACATTTCTATCCTACGTTTGTACATTATATTAGTTACACTGTAGAGGAAACAGGGCAAACTCCGTACTTTATCACTAATAATACCTATCTTTTCTTACACCCGCAATATAGGACAATCAGTAACATATTTTTTAATACATACATATAGTAAAAAGGGTGATATTATGTATGACTTTAATAATGTTGAAGCAGCTTATCGACGCCGTCGCAGATCATGTTTTTGTCCTTGTCGACGTTTTCGTCGCCGTCGTCGCAGATTTTTTTAATTAAAAATTCCCGGGCTAAATACGCCCGGGTTAAATTCTTTGTTTTTTTGTAGGATTGTATTTAAATTTAATCATTCTTATCACCTTTTTTACTCTTAAGTATTTCCAAATGTAACAGAAGAATTTTTATCAGAAGCGTTAAAGTGCTACAGAGGCAAATACGGCATATCTGTTAAAATAGATAACTACATAATATATTTTGAACCTAATTTATATGTAATGAAATTATTATAAAAAATAGTGCACAGTATTGAAGTACCGAATGATATTAAGAAGTATTGTCAAAACTAAAAATTACCAAGGTTCATCTGACCGGAAGTACAGAAGAAAATATAAGAGCAATAAAAAAGCGAATTCTTTGACAAGTGCAAGGGATTCGCCTGAATGTGTATGATTTAATTATTATTATCCATACCATATTTCTTTTTAAATCTGTCAACTCTACCGCCTTTATCAACAAACTTCTGTTTGCCTGTAAAGAAAGGATGGCACTCTGAACAAATTTCAACTTTGATTTCGTCTAACACTGAACCTGTTTCAAAAGTATTTCCACATGCGCATCTAACCGTAACAGTTTTATAATTTGGATGTATACCTTCTTTCATCCTTTTCACCTCTTTCTGTTCTCTATATTAATTAAATATTAATTAGCAAATTACCTTGAGTATTATAACACAGTCAAAAATATATTACAATGTTTTTTTGCTTGTTTTAATAATTCCTATCATGTAAATCATCTTTTATTTTATCTATGTTGCTTAATTGTGCCGCAGCCGTCTTAATAAAGCCTTCATTAGTTTTATTTTTTAATAAACCGTCAATCAATCTTTCCGTTACATCTGCAACAGAGTAGTTGGAGAGTGCCTTCCGAAGCTGCCATATAGTTTGAAGTTCTTCGGGATTTAGCAGCAACTCTTCTCTTCTTGTTCCTGATTTGTTTATATCAATTGCAGGGAATATTCTCTTTTCTGAAAGCTTTCTGTCAAGGTGTATTTCCATGTTTCCGGTACCCTTGAATTCTTCGAATATCATATCATCCATACGACTTCCCGTCTCAATAAGGGCACTCGCAAGTATGGTCAAACTGCCGCCATGTTCTATATTTCGTGCCGCACCGAAAAATCTCTTTGGTCCGTATAAAGCTCCGGGGTCCAATCCACCCGACAATGTTCTTCCTGTAGGAGTTATAGTAAGATTGTATGCTCTCGCCAATCTGGTAATGCTGTCTAATAATATAACTACATCCTTACCGTGCTCAACTAAACGCTTTGCTCTTTCCAGAACCATCTCAGCAACCTTAATATGATTTTTAGGAAGTTCGTCAAATGTAGAATAAACAACGTCTCCCTTTACATTTCTTTTCATATCCGTAACTTCTTCGGGACGTTCATCTATTAAAAGCATGATAATCTGTACATCAGGATAATTATCTGCTATGCTGTTAGCTATATTTTTAAGGATTGTTGTCTTTCCTGCCTTAGGCGGTGCAACAATCATACCTCTTTGTCCTTTTCCTATAGGTGCTACTAAATCAATTAATCTCATTGTTATATCTTTAAATGAGCTTTCTAACCTTAATCTTTTATCCGGGTATATCGGAGTGAGTGAATCGAAGTCTTTCCTGTTACGTGCAGATTCGGGGTTATCATCATTGACTTGTCTGACATATAAAAGCGCCTTAAATTTTTCGCCTTGCTTAGGAGGTCTTGTAATACCTGTAATTTTATCTCCCGTTTGCATATGGAATCTTCTGATTTGAGATGGAGATATGTAGACATCATCTTCACTTGTAAGATAATTATTAGTTCTTAAAAATCCATAACCATCAGGATGAGTTTCTAAAATTCCTTCGACCTTTAAAGCTTCATCACCGCTAAGTTCAATTTCTTCAACTATTTTTTCTGGTAAATTCACAGTATTAACTTCTTTATTTGTATCAGCCTTGGATTCGTTTTCAAATTCCACTAAATTTTTTGCTTTTTCGGAAAGCTTTATACCTTCCCTTGAAGTTTCACTTGAAATATCTTTCGTATCTTTTGACATATCATCAAAATCACTTAATTTAATAAGCAATTCTTCCTTTTTATACTTATAGGCATCACGTATGCCTCTTGATTTAGCCAGTTCTTTAAGCTCATTAAGTTTCATACCGGCTAATTGGTTTTTATCCATAAAAACCTCCGTTTCTGTTTAAATTTTATCATTTATGGAATAAACAAGATAAGTGTTCGATAGGTGTTACAATAATATCATTTAATTATTAATAAGTCAAGGTACAATACGCGAAATTTCACAGTGCCAATTTCACAGAGCTTCAGTGTTAATGTGTTAATGTTTTAACATATGTGCTTGTATTCACATAAATATTGTTATATAATTAACACATAAAAATTGATAAAGAGGTTAAAAATGACTGATTTAAAAATTTGTGTAGGCAGCGCATGTCATTTAAAAGGTTCCAATGATGTTATTGAAATATTTAAATATTGCGTCCAAAGCAGGGGCGTTTTGGACAAGGTTACAATTAAGGCGGCCTTTTGCCTCGGACATTGTACGGAAGCTGTTTCTGTAAGCTACAATGACAAGATTTATTCAATCAACATAGAAAATGCTGAAAAGTTTTTTGATGATGTAGTTATGAAAACTATAAGGAGCTAATATGAGAATTCTTGATTTTTACCCTGCTAATTGCAAAAATTGCTATAAATGCGTAAGAAACTGTTCTGTTAAGGCTATAAAGATGATAGATGATCAGGCACAAATTGTTGAAGAAAAATGTATCGCCTGCGGTAACTGTTTCTTAGTTTGTCCTCAAAATGCCAGAAATATTCATAGCGATCTGGACAATGTAACACAGGCATTAAAAAGAGGCAAAAAGATAATTATTTCAATTGCGCCCTCCTATCTCGGTGTTTACGAAGAGCCATATAAATTAATAACCGTCCTGAAGCACCTAGGAGCCTCCGCAGTCGAGGAAACCTCAATAGGTGCAGCTAAAGTTACCGAGCTTTATAAGGAGTTTGTAAAAGAGACTAATACTAAAAATGTAATCACTACCTGCTGCCCTACTGTAAATATGATGGTTCAGACATACTATCCCGATTTAATAAAATATCTGATTCCGATAGATTCTCCTATGGTTGCCCACTGCAAAATGATTAGAAAAAAATATGGGAGTGAAGCTTTTATCGTGTTTCTCGGTCCTTGCATATCCAAAAAATGTGAGGCATACGGCTATCAGCTGTCGGGTATACTTGACGGAGTTATATCTTTTGAAGAGCTTGACAAGCTGTTGGAGTTAAGAAATATCGATATATCGACCTTCGAAGAATCTTATCCCGATGTTGAGGGTAATTATACAGGCAAAAAGTATCCCTTGGATAATGGTATTTTGTCAGGCATGAAGGAAGTTGTACAAGAAAATAATTTTACCCCTCTTTCCATATCAGGTATTGATAATTTAAGAGGAGCCTTTGACGCATTATTATCCGGTGATTTATCCGATGTGATAATTGAAGCAAACAGCTGTGATGGCGGCTGTCTCGGAGGACCTGCCATACCTAAGAAAAGCAAAAATGTTCATGTAAGAAAGACGAAGGCGAAAACAAAGGTGCAATCCTTCAAAAATAAAGAATATACTAATTATTCGCAGGATAAAACGATAAGCTATGTAAGAAATTTTAGAAATAAGCATTATGAATTTTTATCATATACAGAAGAGGATATAAAAAATATATTAGAAATTACAGGAAAGCATGGCAAAGCAGATGAGCTTAACTGTGGTGCCTGCGGGTATGACACATGCAGAGAAAAAGCAATTTCCGTTCTCGAAGGACTTTCACATCCTCAAATGTGCATGCCTTATATGAGGAGTGAAGCAGAAAAAATTTCGAATATTTATTTTGAATATTCACCGAGTATCATTTTAATTGTCGATTTGGACTTAAATATATTGGATTTGAATCCGGCGGGAGAAAAAGCATTTAATATTAACATTAATAATATCAGGAAAAAACCTCTGTCTTCTATTATGCCCGTTGATGATTTTAAGTCTGTGATTGAAACTGAATCAAATATGGTAGGAAGAAAGCTTAATCTTGAAAGCTACGGATTAACCGTATTTCAGCGAATTATTTATCTGCCGAAAAATAAAATTTTGTTCGGCATACTTAATGATATATCCATGGAGGAAATGAAGAAAGAGCAAATTATTAATTTCAAACTCAATACCTTGGAAACGGCTGATAAGGTTATTGAAAAGCAAATGAGAGTAGCTCAGGAAATTGCCGGACTTTTGGGAGAAACCACGGCAGAAACAAAGGCAGCTTTATTAAAATTAAAAAAAGTAGTGTTAGAGGAAAATGAGAGTAATGGATAATTTTTTTGATATTAATTATAAAAGCATAAATAAACATAATGAAGAACTGTGCGGCGATAAGGTTGAATACATTTATGATGATGACGGATGTATTATTGTTATATCAGATGGATTAGGAAGCGGTGTAAAAGCCAACATACTTGCAACGATGACCACAAAAATTGCTGTGACTATGCTGAAAAACAATGCATCCATTGATGATACAATTGAAACAATCATTAATACACTGCCCGAATGCAAGGTCAGGAAGCTTGCTTATTCAACCTTTACTATAATTAAAATTGACAGGGAAAATAATGCTTACATTGCAGAATATGATAATCCTCCTTATTTTTATTATTCCCATAAAAGAATTATCCATGTTGAAAAAAAGGAAAGAATAATAGGCAGTAAAAAAATATATGAATCAAATATAAAATTAGACATAGGAGACACCATCTGTGTTGTAAGTGATGGAGCAGTACATGCTGGTATCGGTCAACTGCTTAATTTAGGCTGGTCAAGAGATGAAATCAATGAATATTTACGGGAATTGAATAATGTAAACAAATCATCACAGCTTATTAACGGCAACTTTATAGGAGTGTGCAACAATTTATATAATAACGAGCCCGGGGATGATACAACAATTCTGACAATTAAGGTTCGAAAGCCTGAAGTTATAGATATTTTCATAGGTCCTCCCGCAGATAAATCTTTAGACAATCAGCTTGCCGATATAATGAAAAACAGTGAAAATATGAAAATAATCTGCGGCGGAACAACTGCTTTAATTGCCGAAAGAGAACTAGACAAACAATTGGAAGTTGATCTGGATTCCATGAAAGATGATGTTCCTCCCATTGCCTACATGGATGGATTTGATCTTGTTACAGAAGGAGTATTAACCCTTGGAAAAGTTTTGGAAAATATCAAAAGTCTCAGCAAATCAAGCTATGAAAGTGTAGTAAGAAACAATAGCTACGATGGAGCCACATTGCTTACATATATGCTGACGGATATAGGAACCCATATTAATTTTTATATAGGCAGAGCCGTTAACCCTGCCCATCAAAATCCTAATTTCCCCATGGGTTACAATATTAAGCAAAATATAGTTGATAACTTAATCGATGAACTAAAGAAAGCTGGAAAACAGGTGGATGTCTTGTTTTTTTAATTATTTCACATATGCATATTTTGGTTTTTTATCTAATACATGTGTTGTATCTATAAAACGGATAGTTCCCGACTTTGAACGTGTAACCATGGATGAAGTTCTTGCTCTGTTGTTCGCCATGTATCTCACACCCTTTAGCAATTCGCCGTCCGATACTCCCGTTGCTGCAAATATGATGTCATTACCTCTTGCTAAATCCTCCATGGTAAGAACCCTGCTCCAATCTGCGTCACCTGCCATCTCTTTGCATCTTCTTTTTTCTTCATCATTTTCCGGTCTTAAAATTCCCTGGAACTCTCCTCCGAGACATTTAAGTGCCGCTGCTGAAATAACACCCTCCGGAGCTCCGCCTTTTCCTATAAACATATCCACTCCCGATTCGCTGAAGCATGTAGCTATGGCTGCTGCAACATCACCGTCACCGAACAGCTTAATTCTTGCGCCGATGCTTCTTGCTCTGCTGATTATATCGTTGTGCCTTTCCCTGTCCTGAATTATAACCGTCACCTCAGTTATATCCTTACACAGTGCTTTAGCTACATTATAAAGATTTTTTTCTATAGAAGCAGTTATATCGATGCATCCTGCTGCTTTGGGTCCTACCGCTATTTTATCCATGTACATATCAGGTGCATGCAAAAGACATCCTTTAGGAGCAACCGCAACGACAGCTAACGCTCCCGGCAAGCCCTTCGCCACTAACTTTGTACCGTCTAAAGGATCTACTGCTATATCTATTTCAGGTGCTCCATCTTCCCATGTACCTATTTTTTCACCGATGTAGAGCATTGGAGCTTCGTCCAATTCTCCCTCGCCTATAACTACGGTTCCTGCTATATCAAGAACCTGAAACATGCTTCTCATGCCGTCAACCGCAGCTTGATCCGCTATTTCTTTATTTCCTCTTCCCATATATTTTCCGCAGCCTAAGGCAGCAGCTTCTGTTACCCTTACTATATTAAGCGCTAATTCTCTATCCATTTTTATCTCCCGTTTTATTTTAATTATATATTTAAACTTATGCTATATATTTCTACTATAAAGTTATACTATAAATGAGTGATATTTACCACCCCATTTGCAAATTTTTTTTAATGATTATGAACAAGGGCGATGCACCGCACCTTTACTGCGACAATTGGTTTGCAATTGCATAAAAAATATGACATAATTAAAATATATAAGAAAGGAATGGTGATACTTATGAAAATGCTTATTGGAGGACAAAAAAGAGATTCTATTGACGGAAAGGTTATAAATATATTTAATCCTGCCAACGGAGAGTTGATTGATACAGTTCCGGACTCATCAACGAAGGATCTTGACCTGTTACTTGAGCACTCATTAAAAGGAAAAAAACTCTGGGGAGGTACACCTCTTCATGAACGCTCAAAAATCCTGTTAAATTTTATTGATAAATTCAGCTTACATATTGACGAACTTGCAGAACTCTTGTGCAGGGAAACCGGAAAAAACATTAAAGAGGCGAAATTAGAGGTTGGTCTCGTTCCTGTTATATTCAGACGTTTTCTTGAAGGTGCCAACCATATGTATGGTATAACATTACCTGACAGCCAGCCCGGAGGAGAAAGAGACTTAATATTTACACGCAGAGAACCACTGGGAACAATTCTTTGTATCATCCCGTTTAATTTTCCTGCTTCAACCTATGCATACAAGGTCGCTCCCGCTCTAGCAACCGGGAACTCTGTCATTGTAAAACCGCCTTCTGACAATCCTCTGACGCTTATAAGAATGTCCGAGCTTCTGACAGAATGCGGTGTACCGGAAGATGCTCTGCAAATTGTAACGGGAAGCGGATCCGTTGTGGGAAAATACCTTGTAGGCAGCCCTCATATTGATGCCGTAAGTCTCACAGGCAGCACCGAAGTAGGTGTGGAAACGGTAAAGCAGGCTGCATCAAACCTTCACCGTATATTTCTTGAGCTTGGCGGCAATGATGCAATGATTGTTTACGAAGACGGAGATATAAATCTTGCTGTTCAGGAAGCAATAATGGCAAGGACTACAAACTGCGGACAAATATGTATAGCTACAAAAAGATTTATCGTTCAGAATTCAATTAAGGATGAATTCACAAGAAAGCTTGTTGATAAGCTTAACAGCTTAAAAATCGGCGATCCTATGGACCCATCCTGCGATATGGGCTGCCTCATTAACGAAGCTGCGGCACTCAAAATCAAGGAGCAGATTGAACACACACTTAAGCAGGGTGCAAAGTGTGTGTTGGGCGGAAACATAATAAACAAAGCATTTTTTGAACCAACAGTACTGGCCGATGTAGATGCAAGTATGGATATTGCAAAAGATATGGAGGTGTTTGGTCCTGTCTTCCCGGTTATAGGTTTTAATACCCTTGAAGAAGCTGTTGAAATACATAATGCTTCTGTTTACGGTCTCAACGGAGGCATAATTACCAGAGATACAAGTAAGGCAATGAAAACAGCATATCAGCTTGAATGCGGCACTGTTGTTCTGAACGGCAACGGCAGATACAGACATCCTGATATCGCATTTGGAGGATACAAGATGAGTGGAATCGGCAGAGAAGGTGTAAGCTCAACACTAGAGGAACTCACGCAAGTAAAAACAATCGTAATGAAGGGAATATTGGGTTGATTGTAATTGACTATATCAGCCAAATACTGTAAAATAATAGTAGGCAAAAAATGATTAATAGGAGGTTACTATGGAAAAATTAATAATTACTGCTTGCCTTACGGGAGCAGAGGTAACAAGAGAACAACAGCCAAATCTTCCGCTTACACCGGATGAAATTGCAGAAGCGGCATATGAATGCTATTTAGCAGGCTGCTCAATGGTGCATGTACATGCAAGAGACAAGGATGGAAATCCTACCCAGGACTATGAAGTTTACAAACAAATCAAAGAAAAAATCGAAGATAAGTGCAACATCATATTCCAGCCATCCACTGGCGGAGCTACATGGCATACTCCGCAGCAAAGAATGCAGCCGATTGAATTGAGTCCTGAAATGGCTACCTTAAGTATGGGAACCTGCAACTTTGCAGATGATGTTTTCATGAATACTGAGGAAAATATCAAAATATTTGCAAACAGAATGAATGAGCTTGGAGTTAAGCCGGAATTGGAATGCTTTGAAAAAGGCATGATTGATACAGCTCTGAGATTTGCTAAAAAGGGGATAATAAACACACCTATGCATTTTGATTTTGTTCTTGGAGTACCCGGTGCAATGGGTGGAGAATTAAGAGATTTACTTTACATGGTTGAATCAATCCCTGCCGGCTCAACATGGACTGTAGCAGGCGTTGGAAGATACCAGCTTCCGCTGAATATGGCGGCTATAATGTCAGGCGGTCATGTAAGAACAGGTTTTGAAGACAATATTTATTATTCTAAAGGAGTTCTGGCAAAATCAAATGCCCAATTAGTTGAAAGAATAGCACGTCTTTCAAGAGAATTAGGCCGTGAAGTAGCAACTCCGGACGAAGCAAGAGTAATTTTAGGACTGAAAAAATAATTAAATAATTTTAAAGTAAGATGTGCTCCCTTCAGGATAG
>DCYG01000001.1:109478-164386 GCA_002331025.1 Firmicutes bacterium UBA2116
CTATCCTGAAGGGAGCACATCGATGTAATTCAATAGTACTATGAACTACTTAAACTTTGGCAAAACCTTTTTCTATATCTTCAATTATATCCTCTAAATCTTCTATTCCAACAGATAATCTAACAAGTCCATCCGTTATTCCACCTTTGAGTCTTTCTTCTTTTGGGACAGCAGCATGAGTCATTGAAGCCGGATGCTGTATGAGTGAATCTACGCCTCCAAGGCTTACTGCAAGTGATATTATTTTTAAATTATTCAATAATTTTTCTCCTGCTTCAAATCCACCTTTTAACTCAAATGCAATCATCCCGCCAAAATCGTCCATTTGCTTTTTGGCAAGTTCATGCTGAGGAAAGGATTCAAGTCCTGGATAATACACAACTGCCACTTTAGGATTAGCTTCCAAATATTTTGCAACAGCCATAGCATTAGAACAATGTCTGTCCATTCTTAATCCTAATGTCTTCAATCCTCTTGAGACTAACCATGCATCAAATGGTGAGCCTGTACCGCCTAAATTCACTAAATATGGATTATTGATTTTATTGATATACTCTTTTTTTCCAGTGATAACTCCTCCGACTACATCTCCGTGCCCATTTATATATTTTGTAACACTATAAACTGCAACATCTGCACCAAGTGTCATAGGTCTTTGAAGATATGGTGTTAAAAATGTATTGTCTACTATAAGCACCGCTCCATTCTCATGAGTTATTTCTGCTACCTTTTTTATATCAATCAATTCAAGTGTAGGATTAGCCGGTGTCTCTATATATACAACCTTTGTATTGGTTTTAAATGCTTTTCTAAACAATTCATAATCATTTACTTTAACATAATCTGCTTCAATTCCATATGATGTTATCACTTTATCAATAACCCCAACAGTACCTCCATAAATACAGTCTGAGGATATTAAATGATCTCCGGATTTCATAAGTCCTAAAAGCGCTGTAGATACAGCCGACATGCCTGTGCTTGTATAAAGTCCCAGATCTGTTTCATCTAAAGCCGCCATTCTTCTAGCAATCTCATGAGTATTCGGATTCCCTAATCTTGTGTATTTATACCCATCATCTCTACCAGCAAACCTATCTCCGCCTTGCGCGCAATCATCAAATATAAATGTAGAAGTTTGATATATTGGTGTAATATGTGCGCCAAATTGTTTGTCATGAACTTCTCCAAAGTGTATTATTTTTGTATTAAATTTCATATTTCTGCTCCTTGTAAATTTTCAACAGCTGTTTTTAACCTATGCATTCCTTCTACAAGCATTGATCTCGGGCATGCTATATTAATTCTCATGAATCCGTTGCCCGCTTCTCCGAACCATCGTCCACTATCTAATGCTATCTTTGCTTTGTTGAAGAATAGATCATCAATGCCATCATCATCCAATCCTAATCCTCTGCAATCCAGCCACATAAGATAGGTAGCCTCCATTTTATAAGGAATGATTCCTTTTATATTCTCACATATAAAGTCATAAACATAATTCATATTTTCTTCAAGAAAATCAACCAAATTATCTACATACTCTGCACCTTGTTCATAAACAACTTGTGTAACTTCTCTGCTAAATATATTAGAACGGTTTAGATCCAACAATCCCAATTCTTTTCTATATGCATCCATTCGCTCCCTATCCCAAATGATACAATATGCTGAGTGTAGGCCTGCTATGTTAAATGTCTTGCTAGGTGCTGTACAGACAATAGAATTATCTTTATATTTTTTTTCTAAATTTGCCACAGAGATATGTTTGTTACCTTTAAAAACCAAATCAAAATGTATTTCATCAGAAACCAGTAACACATTATTTGCAAGACATATATCAGAGACTTTAATGAGTTCTTCTTTAGTCCAAATTCTTCCCACTGGATTATGTGGACTGCATAAAATCATCATTGTGCAATCTGGATCTTTCGCCTTTTCTTCGAGATCCTCAAAATCCATCATATACTTACCATGGTCGAATTTTAACGTATTATCACTTATAACTCTGTTATTGCCTTCTATGATATTTTTGAACGGATAGTAAACTGGAGATTGCATGATTATTTTATCCATGGGTTTAGTAAATTTACGAATCATTATATTAAGTAAAAACACCACTCCCGGCCCGTATTCAATGTCATCTCTTGATACTTCTATATCATGCCTGATTTTTAACCAGCTTATGATTGCATCGTAGAACTCCGGCATTCTTTTTGTATAACCAAACACGCCATGTTGTGCTCTTTTCACTAAAGCTTCTATCATAAAGTCAGGACATTTCAAATCCATGTCTGCTACCCAAAATGGCAAAAGATCTTTATGTCCAAATTTGAGATCCATTTCTTCGTATTTCACCGAACATGTGTTGCTTCTATCAATTGTCAAATCTAAATTATACATACTACCTCCTCCTAATTGGTGACATTCCTCCTATCCTACAAAGACTTGCCCTGTGAAAAAGAGGTGTGTCACCCTTCCTTAAACATACTAAATAGTAACCTCTACTTCTATATTTTGTTCATCATATATTTTATCAACCCAGTTTTTGCCTTCAACTCTTTTAGTAACCATCATTGCTGCTACCGCATCACCAGTTGCATTAATCATTGTAGCTATGGCATCAGTCAACAAACCAATAGTAACTATTATAGGTATTACTTCTGTATTAAACCCATAGAACCCTACGATAATTAAGGACCCCATCATTCCACCACCAGGAATTCCACTCATTACTACTCCACTCATTACCGATAATGCAATTGCAGTAGCCCATACTCCTAATCCCGAAAATTGCATATTGAAAATTCCAAATAAAAAAGCAATTTTCATCAGTGTGGTCAGTGCTGTACCATCCATATGTATTGTTGCTCCCAATGGCAATACAATATCTGCTATATCATCAGGTACACCCATTTTTTTAGTTCCCGCTAAATTTGTAGGTAATGTGGCGATAGAACTTTGCGTCGCTAATGATGTTATAACAGCTGGAAAAATATATTTGTAAAATAGTTTAACACCTTTAACCCCGCCTGCATAATAAGCATATGCAGTAAATGCTAATAAGAAATAGAATATGCATATAGGGAAGAACATTACTACTGCTTTAGTATATGCTCCTAAGAGTTCCGATCCGTAGGTTCCAATCAAAGATGCAAAATATGCACCCAAGCCAACCGGAGCATAAAGCATAATAATATTTATCATTTTCATTAATGCATCAGAGCAAATATCAAGCATATCAACCACAGGATTATTAATTAGTCCTCTTTTCTTGCTTACATAGCTAATACAATAGCCAAATGTCATTGCAAAAATTATAAGCGGTAACATTGCATTTCTTGATAATATCAAGTTAAAGTCACTTACAGAAAGTGCCTTTACTACTTGATCCAACATGTTCATTTGTGATGATTCTTCATAAACACCCATATCGATGCTTACTCCTTCAGCGGGAGGAATAACTGTCACTACAGCAATAATAAATATAGAAGCTATAATTCCTGTTATAAAGAATATTGCGATAGTGTTACTAAGTATCTTGCCAAGTCGTTTCATGTTTGACATTTTTGCTATGGAACTTGATAGGCTAAAAAACACAAGCGGTACTACAGCTGTAAACATAAAATTTAAAAATATTTGACCGAATGGCTCTAGCACTTTTGCCTTTTCACCATATACCAAACCTATAATACAACCGATTGTAATACCAATAATCAGAAATATCATTGATTTATAAGATTTTAATACAGATTTTGCGGTAATTTTAGACATAAGACCTCCTAATAATATTATATTTTTTCCTAACTGAATTTCACTAACTTTTCCTCCTCATATACATAATAGCAAATTATATGCCAATTATTTAATTATAATATAGTGAATTAAGACACAGTAATCATAAGAACTTTTTAATATTTATATTTTTTAACATCTCCATAAAAGGGGTTATATGGTGACCATGTCACCATATAACCCTTTTTATTCATACTCCTTATTCCGTGCTTTCAAGTAACTCTATACCTTTTTTAGTTATTGTACTACCACCACGTCCGGCAGCTACATTAATATATCCACAACTACTTAAATTCGTTAAAATTCTTCTTACATCATATTCGCTTAAAAATATGTTGTTCTCAAAGGCTTTCTTGGATATGCTTTTTCTTCCAAGCTTCACTCTATCTTTAAATGCATTGTAATACTGACTCAAGACAAAGCTTTCATTACTTGTTAAATTTAATAAAGTGATAACATTTTCTTTGTTTACAGTTCCTTTTATAAAAGTCTTCATATGATATGGTAAATGATCCAAAGTAATAATTTTGACTCCAATATTATCAAAATATTCCACGCAGTTTCGAAGTTCTCTGATGTTGCCCGGCCAAATATAATTTCTCATAAAGTTTATTACTTCTGTAGATAATTCAAATCTACAGCCATTCATTTCCTTAAAATAATCAAACAATACACTAATGTCTTCAACCCTTTCTCCAAGAGATGGTATGTTAATAGGCAAGACATTCAATCTAAAATATAAATCTTTTCTAAAAAGGCCCTTTTCCACCTGTTCATATAAATTCTTGTTTGTAGCTGCAATTATTCGCACATTGACTTTTATTATCATACTTCCGCCCACACGCATAACCTCTTTCTCCTGTATTACTCTTAGCAGTCTAACTTGTAAGTCTATTGGCATTTCACCAATTTCATCAAGAAAAAGAGTACCATTGTTTGCAAGTTCAAAAATACCTATTTTACCACCCTTTAAAGCTCCTGAAAAAGCTCCACTTTCATATCCAAAAAGTTCACTTTCCAATAAACTAGGAGATAGCGCGGCGCAATTAATGGCCACAAACTGTTTATCTTTTATAGACGAAGCATTATGAATAGCCTGAGCAACCAGTTCTTTGCCTGTTCCGCTTTCTCCCGTAATTAAGACCCCCGATTTAGATTTTCCCATGCGAATGACTAATTTTCTAACCTCTTCAATTTCTTTGCTTTTACCAATTATATTTGTAACATCATATTTAGCTATATGTCCTTTATTTGCCAGTTGCAGCCTCAACATATTTTGTGCGTTTTCCTGGGATTCAAAGCTTTCTATAATAACATACGCACCATTATCTAATCCGTCTTTTTCATTTAAACCAGAAACAGGAAATATGGACATTGTAATATTGTTTTCATTTATTTTAACTAACTTATTAATGATTTGTTTTTTTGTCTTTAAAAACTGTTCAAACTCAATCTCAGGTAATACTTCTGTAATATGTTTACCAATGTACGCAGTGCTTTTACCAATAAGTTTTCTGGCATTTTCATTAAAGCTTTCAATAACAGCATCCTCACTCACGCCAATAACACCCTTGTTCATAATAGATAACAAGGTGTTGAACTGATTTTTTAGTGTTCTTGATTTACTAATCAAAAATTCAAACCCTTCATCTGACGAAACAAGTTCATCAAAATAATCAAGTATCCTTCTGTCTGTAAGTACATTTTCCATTTGAAGCTTTATAGCGATATCAACCAAAGTATTCTTATCTATAGCTCTATGTCCCAAATCTATCACTGTTTCTACTCCATCCGGAACATATCTCTTTTCACCGGTTGTAATAGCTGTCTTTAAATCAGGTACTGCCTTCATATTCGGAAATACAGGTACCAGTTCATAATCATCAAAACCAAGTTGATAAAGTAAGGCTATTGTCTCAATACACATTTCAAAACTCAGGTTTACCAACATCACTTTATTATCAATAACGTTATCCTTTAGCATATTATAACCTTTTTTTGAAAGAGTTAGTTTTGCTATGACAACGGGAATATTCTTATCTATATCTTTTCTAATAACTTCATATTGGGAATAAGTGCTTATAAGTAAAACATCAATATTATTAATATCTTTTACATTATTTATATCAAAAGAATAATTGAATACCTCTATATCATCATTAAAAACCTTAAGTAATTGTCTTTTGTATTCACTACCAACATCTTTACTCGAAGTAACAATACCAAGCCTTTTTTTCATAATTATATTCAATCCTTTCGTTACACTCAAGGCACAAAACGCAATGAACATTACCTAAGCGTTATTTTTATTTTTTTATAGTAAAACATAAAGCATCACTGTATTATACCAACCAATTGTTTTAAAATCAAGAAAAGCAGATTCTACAAAATTCGAAAACAGCCATTAAGACTTTACTCATTCTATAATTTCAACATAAATATAACTCCTTCTTAGTTTAAATATTTATATATAACCAAGAAGGAGTAGTTCAAATTTCATAAAAGTTTTTTAACTATTGTTTAAGACTTACTTTCCAATGTTATCAATAGCTTAAATTGCTAATTTAGTTCTAACGCAAGTTCCACCAGCTTAACTATTAAATCCTTGTATTCTATACCTATTTTTCTGAGCATGGACGGGTATCTGCTTAAATCAGTCAATCCCGGTATAGTGTTAATTTCATTCAATATTATTCTGTTGTCTGTGGTTACAAACATGTCAACCCTTGCCAAGCCTTTGCAGCCAAGCGCCTTGTAGGTCTTTTCGGCTATTTTTTTAGCTTCCGCTTTTAATTCATCACTGATGCGTGCGGGGCAATGAATTTTAGAATTATGCTGACTGTATTTTTCAACATAATCGAAAAAGTCATTCTTAGTTTCTATTTCGTCTACTTCTCCAATTATTAAATCCTCGTTTCCCACAACTGCACAGCCGATTTCAAAGCCGTCTATTCCCTTTTCAATAACAACCTTATTATCAAATTGGAACGCTTCCATTATTCCTCTTTCAAACTCATCATAGTTTCTGATTTTGCTTATTCCTATGGAAGAGCCGTTATTTGCCGGTTTAACAAATATTGGAGTTGAAAATTTTTCAACAACTTCATCATATAAATTTTTGATATTTAATTTGCTGCTGTTTGTTGCCGCAACGTATGGAGCTGTTTTTATACCTGCCGCTTCACAAATAATATGTGTAAATTCCTTATCCATACAAACTGCCGAAGAAGTCATGTCACATCCTACAAACGGTATGTCTGTCATCTGGCAAAGACCCTGAATAGTTCCGTCCTCTCCGTTCCTGCCGTGAAGCACCGGAAATATACAGTCAATTTCTATTTTTTCGAATGTATTATCTTTTTCATTAAGCTTTATAAAGCCCTTGAAATCATCTCCCATATTCAACAGCACCGGACTTAATTTTTCTTTATGCCAGGTGTCATCATTTATCTTATCGGCACTTCCTTCATACAATAACCATTTTCCTTCCTGAGTTATTCCAATAAGTATTGTATCAAACAATTCCCCGGGCACATTATTAATTATAGCTGCAGCAGAATGCAGCGAAACTGAATACTCGTCGGATTTGCCTCCAAACAATATTGCCAATTTACTTTTCATCTTTTTCCTCCAAATCCTTTAGTGTATTTGCTATATATTCAAGCTTTAAAAACCTGGAACCCTTAATCATTATGGAACAGTTTTCATTAATGTATTTCTTTAAATATTCTACCGCTTCTTCCTTAGTATCAAATTCCACGATGCTTTTTATACCTGTATTTTCTCTCGCACCCTTCGCCATATTTTTTGCTTCCTGGCCGATTGTTACTAACTCATCTATATTAAATGAACTCAAATCTTTTCCGACATTATAGTGCATGTCGTAACTCATTTCCCGGTATCCCAACATGTCCCCCAGAACAACAATCCGTTTATCCGCTTTAAACATTTCAAAAATATTCAAAGCGGCATTTATGCTTACCGGATTAGATTTATAGCAATCATTGAGAATTGTACAATTTTTTATGCTAATTATTTCATTTCTCAAGCCCGTTTTTTCTATTTTCAGCAATCCTTGACGGATTTCTTCAGGATTCATTCCAAGCTCTTTTGCTGCAAGTATACCTGCCATTGTATTTAACGCCTGATGCTTCCCGAGTATATCAACGTGAAGCTCGTCAAATTCCTCATCACTTACCGTTAATGTTATACCATCCAGGTCCTCATGAAATTCTTTCAGATATAAGGTATTGGTATCATTCAATCCGAATGTTTCTTTTCTTATGTTTTCTTTTATATAAGTATTCTTAACCGTATTTTGAATTAGTTGATCGTCTCCATAATATATAAATAACCCGTTTTCTTTAATACCCCTTACAATTTCAAGCTTAGCTTTTGCTATTTCTTCTATGGAAGGGAAATTGTCTATGTGCACAAGTCCGACACTTGTTATAATTCCGATGTCCGGCTGAACTAAATTTGCTAAAAAGTCAATTTCTCCCTTTTTTTCCATACCCATTTCTATCACCGCAACTTCGCAATCTTCATCTAAGCTGAGCAGTGTATACGGCACACCTATTTCCGTATTATAATTTCCCATGGTTTTTTGAGTTTTAAATTTTTGAGACAATATGCTTGCCGTAATATCCTTGGTGGATGTTTTGCCGTTGCTGCCCGTAATACCAACTATTTTAGCTTTTAAGGTATTTCTGTAAAATAAGGATAGTTCCTGTAAAGCCTTTACCGTATCATCAACTAAAATAACAGCAATATCAGTAGGAGGATCCGGCTCATCCTTATTCCAAAGCGTTGCTATAACTCCGCCCTTTATCGCATCATTTACATAACTGTGACCGTTTGTAACAGCTCCCTTTATAGGAACAAATAAATTGTTCTCGGAAACCTTTCTTGAATCTATGCTAACACCTCTTATGTACCTATCCACATCAACAAAATCCATATATCCCGCATTTAAAATATCCGCAGCTTCTTTTATTCTTATTTTCATATTATTCACCCGCTTTTGTAAAAAAGTTTATTAACTTATTATATTGCAATTAACACGTATTATCAATAATAAAAAGGAAAATGTTTTATAAATGATAATATTATTTTGCAATTCTCAGATCAAGAATTGTCATCCTGAGCGATAGCGAAGGATCTCACCAACAACTGAAAACCTGAGATTTCTCGCTTGTGATTGGAATGACAAGATTTAATTTCCTATGTTAATTTATCTTACGTTATAAAAAGCAAGCCTAAAGGGTTTATATAATAGACAACCTTTTGATAATTTATAATAAGTCATTATATTGTTTATTGCTTTATTGTTGTAGCAAAATGTGAAAGAAGTTGAAAATTGTCACCTTTTAATGTAAAATTAAATAACAAAAATCTTGGGGACAGATATATGGGGAGAGATAGAAAATAAAATTGATTTAACAAAATGCTATGGTATGACAAAGTATTTTCACGTATAAAATGTTATAGATATAAATAATTAAGGGTGAATTTAAATGAATAAGAAGATTGAAGCTATTGTTTTTTTTTGCAATTTTTTTCATAACTACTTTTATTTTAATGTATTTTGATCTATATATAAGATATGTAGCACTTATAGCTACTTTGGCCGCTTGGTTTGGCAGAATCATATGTATAATATTTTTTTATTACAAAAAAAGAAGGGGTAAATACCCTACAAATTGATTTTTATTTGAAATCAATATCTTCCTTATTATAAATATGGTGCTAATTTTACTAAAATCTTAATTTTTGGGGGTACACTATGAAAGAAAAAATTTTAGTTATGATATTTGTGATTGCTGTTTTTTTACTTATCTATATTGTGTATAGTCCAATGTATATAAACACCTCACTTAAAGGATTATATATTGATCGTAATAATTTAGACTTTAATGAGCATGTTAACGTCGTTATTGATGGTAGTGTAAAGAAAAATTTTCTGCTTCAGCCCGAATCTTTTTATGGTACAATATCTATAAATGATAGTATATTTGAATTACCGCAAAAAGTAATATTTGATAAAGTGCGTAAAACAATACGATTAACTTTAGATAAAGAGAGTAAGAATATTTTATGGAAATTTGATGATAAAAGCAATCTGTTTGATGAATTTGAAAACAATGTATATTTTATGATTTATTTAGATAAGAAATTATCGAAAATTACTTTTGTGCCTTTCTTTTATAATGGAAATGGATCTTCAAGTTACAGAATTTCAGCACCTTGCGAAGATAGAGAAGATGTTTTAAATTTATCAAGTTTTTTAAATAGTGGAGGTATAGAGTAAGCAAATTCGATTGAATATAAATTATTCTTGCCTTTTCTTCGACCTTGAGGGACGGACCTTTTCTTGCCACAGCGTGACCGTCGGCGACCACGAAAAGGTCCGTCCCCGGAATGCCTGTTAATTTTTATATACTAATGTGCCGCTTTCTCCGATTAATGCTTCTTTTGTCTTTTCTAACGAAGCTATTATAGCTTGTCTGCCTTTTTTTGATTCAACAAACTTAATTGCTGCTAAAACCTTTGGCAGCATGCTGCCGGGGGCGAAATGTCCTTCTCTGATATATTTATATGCTTCTTCTGTAGACATTTTGTCCAAATTAATTTGATCTTTTGTACCAAAATTAATAGCTATTCTGTCTACGGCTGTTAGAATAAAAATAAAGTCCGCATCAATCAATTCTGCTATTTTTTCACTTGCAAAATCTTTATCTATTACTCCTTCAATACCCTCATACCCAAACTCTTTTTTGATTACCGGTATACCACCGCCACCACATGTTATAACGACATGACCATCATTAATCAATGATTTAACAGATTCCTTTTCAACTATATCAACAGGCTTAGGTGACGGTACTACTCTCCTATAACCCCTGCCTGAATCTTCAATCATTTTGAAGCCTTTTTCTCTTTCTAATCTATCTGATTCTTCTTTAGTATAAAATCTTCCAATAGGCTTTGACGGATTTTTTAAGGCATCATCTTCTTTATCTACCACCGCTTGTGTAACTAAGGTTACAACATTTTTATTTATACCTCTTTTATGAAATTCTTGATATATCGCATTTTGAAGATGATATCCAATATATCCTTGACTCATAGCAATGCACTCCGGAAAAGGCATAGCTATCTCTTCCATAGCTAAATTAATCATTCCTACTTGTGGTCCGTTTCCATGTGCTATTATTACTTCATGACCCTTTTCTATAAGGTCTACTATTGGTCTGACTGTTTCTTTAACTATTTCCAATTGCTCTTTTGGTGTATCTCCTAATGCATTGCCGCCTAAAGCGATTAATATTCTGCTCATAATGTTCACCTCTGATTATTTTTATCAAATTCTATTATTGCTTTTTTAAAGCATTCCATTGGCGGGCTTACTAACCCGGCTCCAACCTGCCCTATTCCTGCAGCTTTATGCGCCATTCCTGTATTTATAATTGGCAATATTCCTTTTTCAATTACTTTAACTATGTCAATACCTATAGCTGAGCCGCGGAAATCTAAAGTTGGTATAGAAAAGTTTGTATTCTCACCTGTTGTTATTTCAAACATATCTTCACTATAACCAATGGCATCCTCTACACTGCCTCCGACAAACTGAACTATAGCAGGTGAGCCTCCCATAGCAAATCCTCCTATACCCATAGTTTCAGTAATACAACTATCTCCTATGTCAAGATTTGCATCTTCTTCTTTAAAGCCCGGAAACATCAATCCTTTTATCGTATTAGCCGGTGCAGTAAACCATTGATTTTTCCCAAGTCCACTTACTCTTATACCAAAATCCACTCCATTTCTCGCCATAGTAGTTACAATAGTTGAGTTTTCAATACCATGTGCTGCATCTGTTGAAACCTTACATGACGGCATTGATAAATTTAAAAAGTAATGTTCGTTTGCCCTTATAAAACCTAACACTCTTTTGATTACATCCACATTTTTTTCAGTATCTATTATATGTGGAGTTATTTCCCTGAAGAAGAGGCTTGTTGATGCTTTATTTCTATTATGGCATTCATCACCCATATGAACAGCTTGAGAAATTATAGATTTAATATCAATTCCACCTTCTACGCTTTTTATAGCTTTTTGCATTGTGGGGGCGAATTCTTTTTCTATCCACTTCAGCCTGTCAATAACCTCATTATTAAATGCCCCATATCTTAATACCTTGCCTAACCCTTCATTCACTGTGCAATAACTATAATTTTTATATGTTTTGTTATAAACTACATGAACCGGCATAGATGGAGATACAATTCCTGCCATAGGTCCTACTGTAGAATGTTCGTTGCAAGGGGAAAATATTATTTCTCCTGAACCGGCTATTTCTTTAGCTTCTTCTTCATTATTTGCTAATCCTTCATAGATTAAAGCACCAATTATGGCTCCTTGCATTGGACCTGCCATCCTCTTCCATTCAATAGGCGGACCTGCGTGAAGTATCATATTTTTTTTCATATCTGAAATAACATTTATAGCTTTGTCTATATCCACGAGCATAGGATGAGAGTTCATCATTATTTCTACTGCCTTTTTATTAGCTTCTTTTATATCATCCCTGATGGATAATCTATCAACAATTTCTAAAAGTGCAATATCACCATTAGCAGCCGGTTCCCAATCAAGTTGTATTACTTTTTGACCTTGCAGCTCTAAATCATTCTTAAACTTGCTTGTCCCTATATTTAATATTTTCAATTCCTTTGAAAACAAATTCATTATGCATCCTCCTCGTTATGATAATATCTCGATTACTAATTTTGCTGCTTCTGCATTGCTGTTTGCAATTAAAACCCCTGCATCTTTTAACATTTTTCTTTGTGCTTCATAATTTTGTTTGTCCATATCCGTTCCACAAATATACGCTACAAAAATTATATTTCTTCCACCTTTATCAGCGATTTCTTTAGCTTCTTTGATAGCATCGATAGTGATTCCAACAGGTGAGTCATGGGAACCATATCCTAATTCAAAATCTAATAAAATTACTCCTACCGTTTCATCCTTTGCTTGTTTTACTATATTGTCTAATCTTAATGCAGGCTCTATCATGGGATGCGGTTTACCAACTGTAAACTCATCTTCTCCTAAGTCAAGCAATACATTTCCGGAATAAACTCTGATATTTTCGAGCTTTTCATTTTCTTTTTTTGCAGCATTGCTTTTAATATTATCAAAATTATCTCTTAATACGGATAATGCTTCGGCACAGAGAGTTCCTCCACAAAATAATCCTCTGAAATATCTTTGTTCTTTATTTAAAGTTTCTTTTAATTTTCGAGCTTCTACAAAAACCTTTTCGTTGTTTTCCATTTCTTCTATTTTCACGCCCGATAACTCAACAGCTTCTCTTGCAGCATCATATAAACCATATACAAATTTAGCATTTGAACTTTTTTCTTCTTCTTTATTTCCATCTAAAAAACAAATTACAACCGGTTTATTTACCAACCTTACCTCATCTAATATTTTCTTCTCTACAGATTTAGCCGGAGGCTTAGAAACTAATAAAATTACTTCTGTATCTTCATCTACACTTAAGGCTTTAAGCGACTCTATCATCATTATTCCATCAATTTCTTCTTTAAGATCTCTTCCGCCGGTTCCAACTGCTTGAGAAACCCCTCCTCCAAGCCTGTGAATTTGAACCATAACCTCCTGAAGTCCTGTTCCCGAAGCTCCTGCTATACCAATATTACCTTTTCTTACTTTGTTTGCGAAGCATAGTCCTACATTATTTATACTTGCAGTACCACAATCAGGTCCCATAACAAGAAGTCCTTTTTCTCTTCCTATTTCTTTTAACTGTCTTTCTTGTTCTAAACTGACATTATCACTAAATAACATAACATTGAGTCCATTTTCAAGTGCCTTTCTTGCTTCCCTTGCGGCATATTGACCCGGTACTGATATTACTGCTAAATTTGCATCTTTCATTTGCAGCATTGCTCCACTAATAGTTTTTGGACTGTCTGTCTCACATTTATTTTTCTTTTTGTTCTTGGGTTTTAAAAGCTCTTCTACTAAATTAATTGCTTCATTATATATATTTTCATCCTCTGAATTTATTGCAATTATTAAGTCATTATTATCAGCCTTATCTGATTCCTCAGTTGATAGAAAAACATTTCTTAATAGTTCTTTGTTCATTTGTGTAGCCATAGAAATTACAGCTTCATTTACACCATCTAAGTTAATAATCTTATTTGTCAATGACATAAGTGTAACTGAGTCATAATAAGCATTTTGCCTGATTATTGTTTTTTTCACGTTCTATTCCTCTCTGTCTGAATTATTTATTATTATAATAAATGCCATAACTACTCCAATAGCTATATCAGTACCGGATGAATAACCAATACTTAATAAATTATTTAAAGAAAATAAGAAATTCTCTTCTCCTTTATTAAAAAAGGATGATATAAAATTTATAATATATTCTCTTGTTTCACCATTTATAGCTGTTAATAGCATTTGCTTGCTTACATCAGTAGTGGATATTTTATTAATATCTATTGAATGTCTTAGTTCATTTTTAATCTTGTTTGTATAATTTATTGAAATAATATTTATTGCAGATAAAAAGCCGGTTATGAAATCATCACCGGATGGTGTCAATCCTGCACCAAAACCTATCAGTGATGTAATTATTTCCCTATTAATATTTTTTGTTTGTATATTACATATAAATGACTCTATTTTTTTACATAATTCTTTTTCTATTAATGATGCTTTATCATTTTCTGTTTGTAAGTAATTCTTTAAATAGTAATATTTGCATCCGCCATAAGAACCCTTATGCATAATTAACTGATTAAAATGTTCAATACGATTAAAAATTATATTTCTGTCTATCTCTTTTATAGGTTTTATATCTGTGTTCCATAATTTTGAATCTGTATTAAAGTCAATTTTTATTTTATTTTCTATAACAATGCTGTTATTTAATTTGAATATCGGAGTTTTTGGCCTAAATTGAAAATTTGAAAATTCTAACGTTTCAGTATCCAATCTCACAGTGTATGGGCTATTATCAATTTTTTTTACACCAATAGTATACATATTCTCTTTATTATCCAAAAAATTAATTGTTTTAGAGTATACGCTATGTATTTCACCTATTTTTTCTTTATTTAAGCAATTGTTAAAGCATTCAATAAAATGTTTATCATAAGTTAATATATTATAATGTAAAGCTTGATTTTCTAATGCATCCATAAAACTTCCCCACCAATAATATTATTATTTATATTTTGCTATAATCCGAATTTCAAAACCTCATTTCTGTGAAGCACTTTAACAAAAATGAGGTTTATTTAAATTAAATATCTTAATTCTTCGGATTTAATATAGTATTACATTATTCTGACTGCTATTTGAGAAAGTATAATAACCACTACAGCAGCTGTAATACTAAAACGCAGATTATTACTTACAATCTTCATAATTGTGGTTTTAAAACTGTGAGCCGATGCAATAACATTAACTTGAGCAGGACAAATCATAGCTCCCTGAGCAACAATCAGAGTCATAAAACCAAAGTATATTGCAGGCACTCCTATAGCTTGCATTATTGGTACGGTGATAATCAATACTGCAGTCGTATAAGCCGCAGCAGGAATAGCGATCAAATAACAAATAACCAATGCTCCGATACCTAATAACCCTATTGGTAATCCTGCCGGAAGTTGTGCAATCACATCAAAGGTACCAATTCTTGTTAATATATTAATAAACCCTAAAAATACACCTACCATGAAAAGGTAACCTAAGATAGTCCTGCTGCCCTCAACAAATTCTTGAGAAAGAGTATTAAAATTAATTTTTATTAAAAGGGCTGCCGTAATCAAGACGATAAAAGGTATTGTGAATGTACTCAGTAATTGAAATCCGAGTAATTTATTAATTATAGGAGACATTACTAATAAAATTAACAGCACAAAGAAAGGTAGAGATCTTCTCCAATCTGCCACTTCAGGATCACCTAATGCAGGTTTGCTGATATTATCAGCGGCATTATTTTTAACATCTTCAGTTGTGTTTGCGATATCTGAATTCAGAGTCCCCTGTTTAACTGCTCTGACAACACCTACATAAGCAATTATTGCGCCTAATACACAAAGAACCATAGAATAAGGTCTCATCATAACAACATAATCAACTACTTGAATACCCATTGCTTCGGACATAAAAGCTGTTTCCGCAGCTGATGGCGAACAAGCCCAAGCGCCGGCTGAAGCTATGGAAAGACCACCTACTACCCATGAGTTAAACCCTACGGCTGCAAATAAAAGCGGACCTGTAACCAAAGTATTAGCAGCACCTGAACCGGCCGCATAAACTGCTAAAGATTGAATTATTACCATAACCGGTACTACAAGCTGTATTTTCCCGCCTAAAACCCGTTGAATGATATTTAAAGTAGCAGACATAGAACCTGCACGGGCTAAAACTATAGATGTGGATGCATAAAGAATTACAGGTGCAATACCAAATAATCGAGTTGCTCCTTCTGTAAAAAGCCCGGTTGCTTCGGTTAAATCTATTCCGCCAATTATTATGGCTAAAACCCCGCCCGCAAAACCAGCGACAATTACGTGTGCTTTAATCGGAGGCAACAACAATCCAAGTATAACAATTAACGGTAATACCAATAAAAAATTTGACATTTTTAATCCTCCTTGATTATTAAAATCATATTTTAATCATTTGTACAATTGTGATTTACTTCTTATCATTTGTTTTTTTATTTTTGTCAAGCACTAAACGAAACAGAATATCGATAATAATAGATATACCAAAAACCCACACAGGATAAAATGGTACCTTTGCAACAGCATATAAATAATAACCTATTCCCGCACAGACTATCCAAGTCAAGACCGGACTATACCTAACTTTACGTTCAGGTTCATATAAAGGGTTTTTCAATCCCATCATAGGCCCTATTAAGGTTTCCGCCGCTAAAATTCCCGGTAAAGAAGGCATTACGCTTGCAATGATATTTAACCAAACCACAAAATATTTAATTGCACCTACGATTGTCATAAAGGTTCCAAAGCCCATTATAATAAGAACCCAGCTTTTCTTACTTAAAAACCTTATTGTTCCGCTAAATGACAGTGCTGCACTGTATGCTGAATTATCAGCTGTAGTCCACATTACTAAAAAGATAATTACAAAGGCTATGACTTGCCAGAATATCCCGTATCCCTCTATTATTCCTGATACTGCAGTTGTTTTGAAGGCTACTGCACAACAATATCCTGAAAAAACAACCATTGCTCTGAAAATGTGTCCGGATACACTTGCAAATACAGCAGATTTAATATTTTTAGCAAACCGGTTAATGTCAAAGGATCCTGTAATGGATGCTAACAGCCATTGACCTATAAAAGCTGAAGCTAATGCTGATTTCGTCGCTGAAATTTCAGGTATATACGTATTTAATGAATTCCAGCCTATTTTCTTTATACTTAACACTATTAATCCAATAAATGTCACGGCAAAAATAGGCATTAGGATTTTACTAATCCATTTTAATCCTGAGAATCCAATATAAGCTGAGCTCGCATAAACAATTCCGCAAACAACAACAATTGGGGCAAACGGCCATCCCCAAGATGCCGCGGCAAAATCCGGTGCCCACGTAAGGTTAAATCCTTGCCATCCTGAGTAAATTATACCGGTCAGCAGAACAGGAAGGAGAGCTCCTTTTTTTCCATAAATACGTCGTGCAGCTAATGCCCATGTTAAGCCTGTCCTATAAGCTAGTACACTACTTATGCAATCTACCATTGTCAGAAAAATGGTTCCTAAAAAAATGACTAAAACAACATCCCTCATCATAAAATTCAGGCCTAAACTTAAGCCAATCATGAATGCAGCCATAGATGTAGCAAATCCAATATATACGAAAGAAAGGTCCATTAAGTTATGTCTTTCATTTTCCGGCACAGGCTCAATTTCATAATCATTATATTTTAAAATATTTGGAACATAGGTTTCTTTCATACGCTCTCCCTCCATAAGATACGTTAAAACTATAAAATAACAGTCATCTAGTTGTTTTTTTAACTATTTTATATCACACTGTTGTGCAAACTCCATCATAGCATCTTCAAAGCATTTCATAGGTACCTTAGCTTCTCCGCCGCCTATAAAGCCACCTTCCACATGTGCTGTCGCAGTATGAATAGTAGGTCGAATACCTTTCTGAACAACCTTACGGATATCCACACCTGCAGGACCGCCTCTGAAATCAAGGTTTGGAATAGCCCATGCACTATTTTCTCCTACAGATATTTCATAAGCTTCCAATGTATTTCTCAATGCACTTTCGTAGTTACCTCCAAGAAAGTATTCCTGAGCCGGTGAACAAACTGTAATTTGACCGCCTAGTCCAACTGTCTCTGTGATGGCACTGTCACCCATATCCGGAGTAGCCACATCATCATTCCATTTAGGAGAGAAGAAAACTGTCTTTATTTTAGGAGAAGGTGCAGTAAACCATTTATCACCTAAAGCACTGACTTTAATGCCAAACTCCACACCATTACGGGCAAATGTAGTTACCACTGTAGAATAAGGTATATTTTTCGCCGGATCAATCATAGCTCTTGCAGCTGCCATGATAACGTGCAGGAAAAATATATTATTAGCGTCTAAAAATTCAAAAACTCTCTTTATAACAGCCTTGTCGTAATCCAATTCAGTCATATAAGGTGCCAACATTTTAGTCATAATCTGAGTACCGGCAGTACAGCGGCTATGACATTCATCGCCCATTTGCATAGCCTGTGCTACAATTTGTTTGACATTTAGACCGCCGGTCTTCTTCACTGCCTCATCTAAAACAGGAGATAATTCTTCCTGCATCCAACGAACCTTATTAATTGTTTCTTCGTCGTTTGTACCCCAGCCTAAACCCTTGAAAGACCCGCCTTCGTGCGGCATACAATATGCTTCATTTCCAAATCTTTCATTTCTGACAACATGAACATACATAGAAGGACTGGTTACGCCTGTCATGCCGCCAACAGTATAAAAATCATGACATGGCTTTAAAATAATCGTTCCGTTTTTAACCAATTCCTCTGCTTCTGCCAAATCATCAGTAAAACCTTCAAATACTACAGCTCCTAATACAGCCTTTTTCATTGCTCCGGCCATGCGCTCGTACTCAATTGGCGGTCCGGCGTGCATAATGATGTTGCTTTTTAAGTTAGGTACAACATCAATCGCTTTTTTGTCGCCAACCCATATTAATTCTGCTTCTTGTAAAATTTTTAAAACCTTTTCATTAGCCTCTTCAATTCTTTGTTTTAATAAATTAGTCATCTTATTTTTCTCCTTATAATAATTTGCTTAGTAAATCTTTAACATCCTTTGATGCCTGCTCCATTGGATTCCACTGAACTTGTGTAACTTCTGCACCTTGTTGTTGTAAAAAATCTGCAAACATTTCAAGACCAATATTAATAACTATCATCTTATTTTTTAAAATACCTTGATAAGATATTTCATTTTCCATTTTACATTTCACCTCTTCTTTGATTTATAATTTCTAATGCATATGTAACCGCCATAGCATTACTTTCAGCAATAAAGACATCAGCTTCACGCAATTTTGTTTTTTGTTTTTCTATTTGTTGAAAATCGTCTTCCGTTCCTACAACTGAAGCAATAAGGATAGGTCCATGTCCATATTTTTGTCGTGCTATTCTGATACCTTTAACCAATTCTGATGCCGGATCTTCATTAGATCCCCAGCCTATTACGACATCCATAACTACTACCGCTACATTTTGATTTGCAAAAGCTTTGTTGAGTTCTAATACTCTGATACGATAATCTATAAAAGGATGTGCTCGACCTTCAGTATATTCTTCAGCTCCCAAATCCAAAAACACATGCTCGCTTTCTAAGTAGCTTTCAAGTGGTCCGCTTAAATTAGATGCCAGATTTAAATTCGAACGTTGAAAAATACTTACTGCCTCGCCGCAAAGACTTCCTCCGGCATATAATCCCCGGACAACTTTAGCTTTTTTATTACTGATATTTGTTTCTCCCAACCATTTAATAAATTCCTTATGGGTTGTACCAATATTCCATTTTAAACCTGCAAGTTTTATTGCTTCACGGGCACATTCTTCATAATTGTTTACAATTACAACTCCCTTTTTCTTATTATCCACTAATTCCTCTGCTAATCCAAAGTCAGCTACTAATGGCAGCTTGCTTTTTTCAACTATTTGCAAAATACGTTTTTGCGCAATAGCAGATGCCTTTTTAGCCAATATAACCAAAACCTTAACCTGAGGATCCTTTATTAAAAGAGAAATTGCTGCTTCAGCCATCATACCATCCATGGGACTGCTTAAATCCCTGCCGCCTACTCCAATAGCCTGTGCAATTCCACCGCCTGATTTATGAATTAATGTTGTAACCTCCTGTAAACCGCTGCCGGAAGCACTGATTAATCCTATACATCCTTTACGAACCTTATTTGCAAATCCAAGCCCATATCCGTCTATTATACTTGTGCCGCAATCAGGACCCATCATTAATAGATTTTTAGATATCGCTAATTTTTTAAGTTCTATTTCATCAGCAACCGAAACATGCTGACTAAAGCAAAATACATGCTTTCCTGCTTCCAAGGATTCCCTTGCCATATCTGCAGCATATTTACCCGGTGTGGAAATAACAACCATATTGCTTTCCGGTTTTTTTTCTAAAGCTGCTTCTAAGGTATAAGTAGTTGATTCCCAACTTTTTTTGTTGTCATCCTTATTTAATCTTCCCTTAAGTCTCTCCAAAATTTCTGCTTCTTTGACATGAGGTTCAACCTCAATTGCAATAATCAGATCATCTGCTGCAGCTTCAACAGCATCCCCTTCCATAAGACCAACCTGTTCTAAAATTTTGCAATTGTTTTGTGTAGCCATTACAACAACTGCTTGTTTTACCCCTTCCCAATTTGAAATATCATTAGACATTTTCAATAAAAAGAGGGAGTCGCGAAATTCGTTTTTTAATACCTGAATAATTTTCAAAAATATACCTCCTGATTAATTATATAGTGTGAATTATATACGCTGATTTTTAACTCATAATTATATATCTATGAATTAAGCTTTTCCCATTTTAAATGATACTTGCCAAATATCCTTGACTGGGAAATAATTGCTCTCCATGGTTCATATGAATTCAAGACAATAAATCTTGCTTTTTCACCTATTTTGAACCCTGTGTCCTGATTAAGTAATTTCATAGGGATGTCTGTCACCATCTGGAAAATACTGTTCAAATCGTTAGTTCCCCCCATTTGACATCCATGAGCTGTAATAAGTGCGGCTTCTAATAAATTGGCATTACCAAACGGATTAAATGGATCTCTTATATTATCAGATGCTATCATTACCGGTATATCCAATTTCATTAAATCCTTTACTCTTGTTATACCTCTGCGAAAATCTTTAACATCATTCCGACCCTGTAAGTAAAGATTAGTTGAAGGTAAAGCTATAATATGAATTTCAGCCTCTTTGATTAAATTAATAGTTCCTTTTATATCTTCAAAGTTATTTGCTGATAAAGAACAACAGTGTCCCGCTGTAACTCTTCCTTTATATCCTTCTGAAATGGTTATTTCAGCCAAATCCTTAATAGTTAAGGATTTAGGATCATCCGTTTCGTCAATATGCATATCTATATCCACGTCATATTTAACGGCAAGCTCAAACACTTTTTTGATATGTCCTATGGGGTCCTCTTCCATTGCAGGAATTCCGCCGATAATATCTGCGCCTCTTTTTAATGCTTCCTCCAAGTATAGTAAATTCTTATTTGAATTCTGAATTCCTTCTTGTGGGAAGGCTACAATTTGCATATGAAGTTCATCTTTTAATTCGTCTTTTAGTTCAAGTAAAGCATCAAGTGAATTCAACCCAACTATTTCATCTATATCTACATTTGTTCTGATTGCAAAGGTTCCATGTTTTCTACACATGTTAATTGTTTTTAAAGCTCTTTCTTTTACATCTTTCTTACTAAAGCTTCTTTTTAATTTTTTACCTAATTGTATGGCTTCTTTAAGTGTTCCGGATTCATTAGAATAAGTTTCATTTAATAATGCTTTATCCAAATGTAAATGTGCATCTGCAAACCCTCTTATGATAATTCTGCCTTCAAGATTTATCAATTCTAAATCATCTGATCTTGATTTATCTATAATTATCTCATCGTTAATATCAACTATAGTTCCATTATCAATTAAAATATCGCATTTTCTATTATCTGATACTATGTAAGCATTTTTAAATAAGTATTTCATTATACTTTCTCCGTTTCTTTAAAAAACAAATGAACTATTTTTGCACAATAACCGCTATAGGTCCTCCTCCATCAGGGCCCTGATGTTCTGCTCCTCCTGATACATAAATCATCGGATCTCCGACGATTGATGCTATAACACCATTAACTACGGCTCTGGCATGACGTGTGTGATTAATATCAGAGTCCGTAAGCATTGTAGTTCTCCTGTTTCTTACATAACCATCGGAAGATGCCTCGGCTTTAGCAAATATATTTACTATTCTTTTTTTATCTTCTTCTGTAGGTAATTTATCAACTTTCAGACCGCTATTATTCATAGCTTCTATAACACTCTCTAAATCGATTGAATCCTTCATGACACTATGCCCTATCCTATACTTGCTGATAGATTTTTTAGAGTTGCCCATAAGAATGATTTCACAATTTAATAATTCAACACCTGCGGAAGTTGAAGCTACTTTTGAATATAAAGACCAATCTTTTAATATTGATTGTTCTGTTACTTTTGATCCTTCAACTTCTTTTAAAGCTATAGCAACTCCAAGCGCAGATGCTCCTCTTGTATATCCCATAGATTTATAAGTGTCTTCAACAACAACTGATTTTCCTCTTTCTTTTGCATCCAAAATTCTGTCTGATGTCAATAAAGGACATTTTATCTGAACAAAATGAACATCATCTTCATCTTCAATTCCCGCATCTTGCATAAGTTTAAGAGTAACTCTTTCTACCTCCTTAACCATTACTATAGTTCCCATCTCTTCAGGTAAAAAATTCTTTGTAAAGCCAACACTAACGGCTAAGGATTTTTCTTCTTTCTCGGTTTCTAAAGCTTCTTTCATTGTAAAAATAGTAGCATGAGGAGTCATAACACCTTCAGTTCCCCCGGACATAACAAATGCAACCTTTTCTTCAACTTCTTTTTCTGTTTTGCCCATTTCTTTTGCTAAATAGCTTCTAAAAGATGCAGTACAGTATCCTCTTGTAAAATCATTAACACAGCCATTACCTTCTGTTTTGCCTAATACAGCAATAATTTCACTTGCAATTATTTCGCTATTTTCAATTAGTTTTTTCAAACCTGATACATCCTCGGGACCTGACATAGCAATTTTATACACACCTACATCCATCATTTTTCTTCTCTCCTTCGTTTTGTTTGATTGTAAATAATATAACAATCAATTGGTTTAGTTCTTGACTATTTTATTTTGTCAAATCATATCATAATTTATCCGTATAATCATCATCATTACTAACCAAAAAAAACGAATACCATTGTCAATAATTCACAATCGCATTCGTTTTCATCCTATTTCCATTATACTAAAATAACAAGTAAATATTATTTCTTATTTGCCATAATCCACAGATAAATATTATATGCTAACACCAATTCTCCTATTTCAAAACCATTTTCTATATCTATTCCTAATTCTTTTATACGAATTATTCTATATCTCAAAGTGTTGTAATGTATATATAATTTTTGTGCAGCACTTTTCGCATTAAAATTTTCTTCTATCAAAACTTTTAAGGTTTCCATTAATTTCATATCATTTGTTTTGTCATAATCTATAATTTTACCTATTTTTTTATTTACATATGCATTTAAAATATCCATATCTTTTACTTCTTTTATAATTTTGAACATTTCGTAATCATCATAATGACTGACAAAAGAGTTTTTATTTAAAACTGAACCGGCAATTAAACTATTGTGCGCTTCTTTATATACAAGTGAAAAACTTTCAATATTTTCAGCTGCATTCGATATGCCTATACCTACTTTTACCCGGTTTTTCAGGCTGTCGATAATTAAATTACCAACTTCAACAAAACTCTTTTTACTATTTTTTATAAATATTGAGTTGATAAAAACAACTAAGGAATTATCAATATACACTGTTTTTAAGTCATTTACAGGACTTAACATTTTTTTATTAAGAACTCTTTCAATAAATTTAGAGTACATCAGTTCCTCATATATTTCTTTCTTCTTTTTTTCATTATCTATCAGCAGCTTTACAACCATTATGACTTGAGGAAACTCAAGCTTCCATCCAAAGTTTTTAGCTTCATTTATAACGTCTATACCAGACTCGATTTTTCCATTTAAAATATCACGAATAAATGAATCCTGAAGACTTCTTTCCTTCTCTAATACAGCAAAATTTTTATAAAAAACAGAAGCAATAAGAAATGAAGCCTGTTCAATAGCCAATTTTAAGCTTTCACTATCTGTTTCTTCTTTCAATAAGATAATATCACCAAAACGTGTCTTGCCGGCATTTATTGAGTACTTAATAAATGCTCCGTCCTTATATTCATTACCATCTATTTTTATAAGCAATTTATTATTTACAATAGTATCATATAGTACAGAAATATTTCTGTTTATTAAATCTAAAGAACTACATATTACATTTAAATCATTATCAATCAATATAATCGGATAACCTACTATATCTGATAAATTATTTACCAAAACATCTATATTTTCACCTTTTAAAAAGAGCTCCATCAGTCTCTCATGTACAAGATTCCTAAAATTTAATATTTCAATGTGTTTCTTTAGCGATATTTCAAGAATCTCTGAAATTAATTTAGACAGGTTTGCCTCACTCGGCAGCTCAATAATTGGAAAGTTAAGATTATCAGCCTGCCTTATCATGCTTTTTGGTATTTCATCAATATATCTTGCCGGCTTTATGCATATACCTGACAGGTTTAATTCTACAAGCTTCGGAATAAGTTCATTAATTGCATCTTCATTGCTATATATTGGATATAATGTAGTTATCAAAATACTTTGACTATCTATATACGGAAAAATATCAGGCACTTCCATAAGGGTAGCATTTCTTACTATATTAGTCAGACCATCTTTACCGGCTACAACCTTTGCATTTTTAAATACCTCTAATTCTAAAACTTGTTTTACTGTTATTTGCATACACCCTCCATTTATTCTGTATTTATTATTAGCACTATATATGAATAGTGTTAAGGACTATTCAATAAACATTAGATTTATCATTATAAAAATTTATCGCCTGTTAGAACAAGTAAATCGAATGCAATACATACAAATAACTTAATTATAAAAAATTAGCAAATATCGGTGCAAGCACAACTGTTATAAGACCGGCTACAGCGATTGAGAGACTGCTCATGGCTCCCTCTACCTCTCCTAATTCGAGGGCTCTTGCTGTACCTACAGCATGTGATGCAGTGCCAAGTGCCAATCCCACAGATATAGGATCTTTAATTCTGAACAGCTTACATACACTTTCACCTATTACGTTACCTGATATACCCGTAAGTGATATAGACACAACCGTTATGGTCGGTATGCCCCCTATTTCTCCTGATACGGCAAGTCCTATTGCTGTAGTGATAGATTTAGGCAGCAGTGAAGCATATATTTCGTGGGTAAATTTGAACATTAAAGACAGGGCAAAAATACCTATAAGGTTTGAGAATGAGCCTGCCAAAATACCTGCCATAATTGCCTTGAAATTTTTCTTCAGCAAGTCAAGCTGATGATATAAAGGAATTGCCAAACATACAGTTGCAGGTGTCAGCAAAAAGTTTATATATTCGCCGCCTTGATTATAGGTGTCATAGTCTATATCAAAGGTAGTTAATATTACTATAACAATTATTATAGCAATCAGCAAAGGGTTCAAAATATTATATTTGAATTTTTTCTTTACCATTAAGCCTATGATGTATGATATTAAGCTTATAGCAACACCAAAATAAACCGAATTATTTATAACCTCTTTCATTTGTCTTCACCCCTGTTCCTGCTGATTATAAAATCAGCCATTTTGCCTGTTGTAACCATAACCAGAATCGTCGTAAACAAAACTACAAATACTATGGGTATTACAACATTTGTAATACTGCTCCATATTTTGATTAATCCGACAGCCGAGGGTATGAACATAACCGGCATTATTTCCAGCAAAAAATTTCCGGTTTCTTTAACCTGCTCTAATTTTAAAATTTTTGTTTGCAGACAGATAAGCATTATCAAAAGTCCATAAATACTGGATGGGATGGGAAGAGAAATAAATTTATGCAAAGCCTCCCCCAAAAATGTTATTAAAAGTATTATTGCAAATTGTTTAATATGTTTCATTATTGCCTCTTTCTAGTCCTTATAAATAGTCCTTAACATTATACCATAATGTCATTAGATTTATATACATTGTTTTTTTCCTGTCTAACTTTTCAAAAAAGACAAAAAGAGACAGTCCTAATTAAAACTGTCTCAATAACAATTTTTAATTCAATTATATAACCTATATATCAGAATAATCCCGGAACAAGAGCACTTGCTATATAAGCGACAATAAAGGCAACTACACAGTATACTGCAAATGGAATTAAAGTTGTTCTTATAATTTTACCTTCTCTGCCCAGCAAACCAACTGTTGTACTTGCAGCCACAACATTATGCACACAAATCATATTGCCCGCAGCGCCACCTAAAGACTGTAGTCCCAGTGTGATTAATCTTGACAATCCTACCTGACTTGCAACATTGTATTGGAAAGCTGAAAACAGTATGTTAGATGTTGTATTACTGCCTGCCATATACGCTCCCAAGCCTCCTATGAAAGGGGCAAATACCAGCCATACTCCTTGGAATAATTCAGCAACTGCAGTTGACATAGAGTTTAACATACCAATTAATCCGGAGTTGTTATTACCTGAGTTTAACATGATCTGAACCATTGATATTGCAAATACAAGAGAAATAGCCGCAGGTATAACCTGTTTAAGTGAATGTGCCCATGTTTTTCTAACGACATCCATTTTCATACCGTGTAATAAAATTGTGATAACTGAAACTATTATGAATATTGAACCCGGTACATACAAATATTGAAATGAGAAATTTAATGTTGTTCCCAAAATACCTTTAACATTTATTGATAATCCGGTCAATATACTTTTAAGTCCAAAGGCAGAAACTCTGCTTATTACCAGCAGTAATGAAACCAGTAAATATGGCAGCCATGCTTTGAACAAGCTCATTGGTTTTTCAGTATCTGATTCAGTTAAAGCAACTTCTTTATCAGACTTCCATCTGCTGTCCCACCTATCCTGAGATTCAAAATCCCAAATATTTTTTGGACATAGAAAACCTTTTCTTGCTGCCGATACAACAATAACCAGTGAAATTAATGAACCGAGCAAAGAAGGTAATTCAGGTCCGAAGAATATTGCAATTAAAAGATACGGTATTACGAAAGACATTCCGGCAAATATTGCAAACGGTGCAACCTCAAATGCTTCCTTGAAAGATTTATTCTTGCCAAATAACTTTGTTAGTACCATTACTATTATTAATGGTATAAACATACCCATTATTGAATGAGGAATAGCAGCCCAGATTCCTGCATTATGCAAAAATTCTGCTGATGTCATTCCTGCCGCTTCTATCTCTGCTATAGTTTCAGGATTTAACAAGGTAGAGGTTCCTCCTAAAATAGGTGTACCTACCGCTCCAAAAGTAACAGGCGTACTGTTTGAAATCAAAGCAACTATTACAGCTGCCAATGGCGGAAATCCTAACCCCACAAGCAGCGGTCCGGCTAAAGCCGCCGGTGTTCCGAATCCTGCAGCACCCTCAATAAATGATCCAAACAGAAAAGCTACAATTATTGCTTGTATTCTTTTGTCAGGAGATATACCATAAAAACCACTGCTTATTACTTTCATGGCTCCGCTGTTTCCAAGGGTATTCATCAGCAAAATAGCACCAAATACAATAACCAAAATATTAAAGGCACTGAGTGCACCAAAAACAGTAGCACCGGCCACCCAATCAAGCGGCATCTTCCATACACTAAAAGCCAGTATTACAGCCGCCAGCCATGCCAAAGGCATTACTTTTTTTGCAGGCCAATCAAATCCGACCATTAAACCAATTGTGATTGCAATAGGTATTGCTCCAATTAACGCATATACGTACATTTGTTACCCTCCTTTTTATATTTGCAACAGTTAAATAGCCTAAGCTATTTAACTGTACAATTTCACTCTGAAATTTGAGCCTATTTTGCCTGGATTCATTATTTCATTCGGGTCGAAAGCTAATTTAATTCCTCTGAAAAGCTTCATACCTGCTTTTCCGAATTCTTCTTCTAAGTATGGCAATTTGGCAAATCCGACACCGTGTTCACCTGATACTGCTCCGCCCATTTCAAAAGCCTTGCTATACATTTTTTCAAATACAGCCTCAGCCTTTTTATTCCATGTTTCATCATCCATTTCATCTCTCAAAATATATACGTGCAGGTTACCGTCTCCGGCATGACCGAAGCTGCTGATTCTTAAATCAAACTCTTTTTGTAATTCATTGGTGTAAATAATAAAATCTGCTACTCTGTTTCTCGGAACTACAACGTCACATTCATCCATTTGAGTAGTGGAAGCTTTAATTGCTTCAAGGAAGGCTCCTCTTGCTGACCAGATCGAATCATGTCTTTCATCTGTATCAGAAATGAGGACATCTAATGCACCGCAATCCAAGCAAATTTCTGCAACCTTTTCATATGCTGCTTCTATTTCATCCTTTGAGTTTCCGTCAAATTGCAGCAACAGGTATGCATCTGAAGAATTGTCCGGAAATTTCTTCCCTAAAAATTCCTCTGCTGCCAATATTACATTTCCCTGCATAAATTCTATAGCTGTAGGTATATTCTTTGACTTAATAACCTCCGGTACAGTCTTAATTGCTGAAGTTAAGTCTTTAAAAGGAATCAGTAAGCTTAATTTATATTTTGGTTTTGGCAGTAACTTTAAAATCAGCTTGCTTACTACTCCGAGAGTACCTTCGGAACCAACAACAAAATCTTTTAGGCTATATCCGGAGCTGTTCTTAACAATTTTGCCTCCGAAATTCATTATCTCTCCATCAGGTAAAACAAACTCCATTCCCCTTACATAATCTCTGGTTACACCATACTTCACAGCCCTCATACCGCCTGCATTCGTAGATATATTGCCGCCGATTGAAGCACTTTTTTCACCTGGATCCGGGGGATAAAACAAATCATTAGATTCAACAAAGGCGGTTAACTCCATAAGCAAGACACCGGGCTCAACTGTAACCGTGAGATTTTCTTCATCAATCTCAAGTATTTTATTCATTTTCTCCGTACTGAGCATTATGCCCCCGCACAAAGGAACGGCTCCTCCCACAAGACCTGTACCCTGACCTCTTGTAGTTACCGGTATTAATTTTTTGTTGGCATACTTTAATATTTTTGAAATTTCTTCAGAATTAACAGGATATATCAATACATCAGGATACCTTTCTATCCCTGCCAGTTCATCTCTGCTGTAATCGTGATGTATATTCTCCTGACCTGTAAAAATCCTGTCCTCATCTACTATTGATTTTAAAAATTCAATATCAGAAGCATCAATTTTCTTATATTGATTTATGATGTTTGACATGCTGTTCCTCCTCCCTGAACACTAAATTTATCCATTGCATCTAATTTTTCAATCAATTGCGGTACGATTTCATAAATATCACCGATAACCGAGTAATTGGCAACATTGAATATTGGTGCTTTTGGATCTGTATTTATGGCAATTATTTGTTCAGAACTCTTCATCCCGGCTATAAATTGCACTGATCCGCTTACTCCGCACGTAATAATCAATTTTGGCTTTACGGTTCTTCCGGATAATCCGATTTGTGATTTTGGATCTGTCCAGCCGGCTTCAATTAATGGTCTGGTGCTTGCTACCATACCGCCCAATTTATCGGCAAGCTCTTTTATCATAGCTAAGTCTTCTTCCTTTTTAACCCCGTTACCTGCCACTACTAAAACATCTGAATCCTCTATATATTTTGCTTTAGGTTTTTCTTTTCTGTCTAAAATGCTGATACTTGAAGCAAGCAATTCTACCGGTATATCACAATAAACGATTTGACCTTTTCCTTCTTCTACTCTGTCTATTGCAGAAAATATCTTATATCTGACAGTAGCAAATTGAGGTCTGTTATTTGGTGTTTTAATTTTGGCCATAATATTTCCGCCAAATGCAGGTCTTATTTGTATTAAATCAGTATTTTCTTCAATATCTAAACTTGTGCAATCTGCAGTCAAGCCTGTACTGAATCTTGCTGCAACCCTTGGAGCCAGACTCCTCCCAATTGTTGTTCCGCCTACCAATATTACGGAAGGGCTGTTATTATTTATAAAGTCCTCAAATACTGCAGCATATGGCTCAATTCGATAATCTTCTAATTCTTTATTATCATAGACAAAGACTTTATCTGCGCCAAAGTGTAACAGTTCCTCCGCTGCTTCTTTAATATTGTATCCTGCAAATAAGCAAAGCACCTCATGCCCGATTTTATCAGCTAATTCTTTTGCCTTTCCTAATAACTCCAAAGTAACAGGGTGAATATTACCGTATGTATGTTCAACATACACTACTACTCCATTCCAAAGAGACTTGTCTATTTCATTCTGTTCCCCTTCGATAAATGTAAATATTTCAGGTTTTTGTTTTGTACATATCTTACACATTTTACATGCGCTGTTAATATCCAGCTTTCCATCCTTGTATTCGATTGCATCAAAAGGGCAGATATTTACAATTTCCTTGCCTTCAATTTCATTGATTTTTATATTTTGATTAATATCTATTCTAGCCATTGCATACCTCCTATCTAAGATAAAATTTTAAGTTCCGATATCTTTTCTGCTATCCTTGTTGATAATTCTTCAGATGAACCTTTCCATATTTCTGTACTATCATTAGCCACAGGAGGGAAAATTTTTACAACTCTGGTCGGAGACCCATTGGAACCATACTTCTGTTCATCTGTATCTTCAAAATCTTCAACACCGAGTGTCACAATATCTCTATCCTTCGTAGCCTTTTTCAATCTGTAAGATGGTAATCTCGGCTGATTCAAGTCTTTTTCAACTGAAATTAAACAAGGCAGTTTAATTTTAATGGTTTGAATCATAGTAGGCATATCCACATCAACAATTATGAAATCATCATTTATCTCTATAATTTTCAGCACATTATTAGTATGTGGAATATCCAGTAATTCTGCAATTGCTGCTCCTACCTGAGCCGTATCTCCGTCAGTCGTTTGTTTGCCGCATATAATTAAATCTGTTTTCCCAATTTTTTTTATGCCTTCAGATATTGCTTTTGAAGTAGCTAAAACATCTGAACCTGCACATTTTCTGTCAGTAATCAGATATCCGTTATCTGCACCCATTGTGTAAGCTTCTTTCAAAATTGATACTGCTTGATTTGGTCCCATAGTTACTACGTTTACAGCAGCCTGAGTTCTTTCTTTAAGTCTTATGGCTTCTTCAATTGCATACAAATCATATGGATTAATTTTTGAATCCACACCATCACGTTTCAAATTTCCGGTTTTTTCATCGATTTCTACTTCTGATGTACTCGGTACTTGTTTAATACAAACTGTTATATTCATTTAGACCTCCATACTTAATAATCAAATTCGTTAAAACGCATTTACAGCTTTTATTTTTTTGCTTTTTAAATATTTTGTAATTAAAATAATGTTTGGAAACGATTTCTGTTAATAATTATATGTTATACTAAAAAAAAGATAAATGGTCTAAAAACCATTTATCTTTCCTATCATATGTTCTATGTAACACATAATCTTATTTATGAAACGTATTTTTTTAGTATAAAGGCTATCCTTAAAGCCATAAAATCTCTAAGATTTCGCATATCGTATCCTGTTTTCTCATATAGTTTGTTAATTTTATACTGAAGTGTATTTTTGTGAATAAATAATTCCTGAGAGATTAATTTTAAAGAACCATTATGATTTTCATACAGCTCTATAATCTTTCCCATATCTTTTATTTCTGAATCTCCTAATTTAGAAAACAGCTTCTCTACATATTCATCCATAACCGTTGAAGGCATCTTGCTAAGAATAATTTCAATATCAAAATCTTCATAGTATGTAACGTTTTCCTTTGTAACAATACTAGACCACTTTAATGCATCCATTGCCTTTATATATGATATTCTAAGTCTGGATATTTCAATTTGTTTATCTCCTATACCAAATCTCATATTCAAATTAATCTTATTCTTTATTTCTTTTTTTACTTTAATAATAAGTTCATTACAGTAGCCCGTTGAATCACTCTCTGAAATCATTACTATATTATTCCCGGTCAAAGAAATAATTGTTTTGCTGCCCTTAAGAGTAGCTCTGAATATTCTAAACACCTCATCTATGTTTCTTACTATCTTGCTGTCATTACCTATAATAGTTGAAACGATAACAAAGCGAGGGATTTTATTCTTAATTCCAAACAAATTTTCATATCTTGCAATATAATTCTGATCTATATTTGTTTCGCTGAACAGCAAAGACTCTAAGATCATTCTATCCTTTTTAATCTCGCTGTTTTCAATATCCTTGGCATAACCGTCTTTGATAAAAATTTCAGTCAGTCTTTTTATAATTTTAACATACTTTATAACCTCATCACTGTTGCCCGTAATGCCTATAACTCCAATTATAGTTTCATCTAACCTGACCGGCATGTTAATCCCCTTTTTTGCGCCGATATATTCCTGATCACTGTAAATCATTAAATCTCTGCCGGTTTCAACTACCTTTTTACCCCCATAATGCACATTACCTATGCGGCTGGTAACGGTACTTGCCTTTATAATCCCATCTGTATTCATAAAAATTAAATCCTGATCAACGATTTCCTTCATCTCACATAAAATATTTTGTAAATATTTTTCTGAAATATAAAAATTATTGCTTAACATATGTTCACCTTCCAAATTAATTTTGGTGTTTTATTTTAATTACCCAAGCATTTAATTTATGAAATCATTTCCGGAAAAAGAATATAAGAATTATAACATAGCATGTGGCAATAGTAAACAAGCAACAGATAAAAAATTTTTTTCCGATTTTACATACAAAATGAGCGATTAAGCTTGAGATTCGCTTAACCGCCCCATATTAATTATTTTTTCATTCTATCGATTTGCCCAATATATTCCAACGCAATAATCGACAAATCCTTATTTTGTAATTGTTGCAGTAGAATAATCATACTCCTGTTCATATCCTATAACATATCCAAGCTTCTCAAAATCTCTTACCTTAACCATAGTAGTTGAATCAATCAGGATACCTGTCATGTCTATTTTCTCGGCTCCTCTCACAACATATGCTTTTTTATTTGCATCATCCCACTGAACTTCCTCTCCGAAAGTTTCTCCTATATATCTTAATGGTAAATAAGCTCTGTTTTCTATAATTGCAAATTGTACATATTCATATTCTGCCGCTTCATCCAATCTGATTTTACCTACGAATACCTGAGTGTCATTGCTGTTCCAATTAAGTTCAACAGTTTTAACGGGATTATATTTGTTTTCCAAAATACTATAAAGTTCTTCAAGCTTTTCTACAGATATTGTTTTTTCTGTAACAGAAGCCTTGTTAACTGTCTTTGATGTAATTTCAGATTCAGATGTGATATTTCCAAAAATAATACCCTCAAATACCAATTCTCCCTCTATATTCTGTCCATATACACTGCCTTTTTTGTATATTTCATTCTTAATATAGCTCCTGTCAAGCATATCTGTATATAATCTGTGCTCACCTGTTTCAAAAAACGCAGCGGCTTCATCTATTGTCTCATAAAAGTCTTCTCTCATTCCTTCAAGCTCTGCTATTATTTCTTCAGTTTCCACAGTGCCTTCCATTCCCTTAATTTCTATAGCGGCATATATATTTTCAAGATACTTAATTGTTTCGTCAAATACCAATTCCTTATTTTCGCTTATATGCTTAACAAGTCTTTCAACAAACTCAACTGCATTTTCAGCAGTAAACTCCATGGAATAACCGTTGCTTGTCTTTTTTATAAGCTTGGAATCAAATCCCTTGAATGCATTGGTTAAATATTCCTTAGCACTTTCAAGCAACACTGTGTAGTTTTCCTTGTACGAAACGCTTCCGTAAATATCATCCATTTCGGCAACAATTATATATTCTGTATCTTTCAGCTCCTCAAGCATCTTTTCAGCAACAAGCCCATTGTAACCGTATAATCCAAAATCCTCCTGAAGCTTTGAGACTTCTGATATTATATTTTTTGAAACATAGATTTTATTATCTGCCATTATCATCTTAACAGGCTCTGAGTTTCCTTTTCCGTCAACCTTAATCTTAACATCCATATTCAGATACATTGCATTAATGTCATCTATATTTGCCTCTCCGCTTATTTCCAAGTCAATTTTAGAATTTTTCTCTCCACCTGTAATCATTTTGGAGATTTCCATCTGTGTTGAATTTTTAAATTCATACTGCGTAAGCTTATTTATTTCGCTTGACATATTTAAATAACCAAGCTCATTTACGGTACATCCCGTTAACATTGAAAACAGCATAAGTACTGCAATCAATAAACTTATTTTTCTTTTAATCATAATCCGTCTCCTTATTCAAGTAATATATTTCTTCCATTATTTTACCATCAATTGCAATGTGTGGATATTACAGATATAATACAAAAACAGCTCCTTTCGGAGCTGTTTGTTTTTAATTTTTAGTACTTCATATCCGCCATTCTCACATAGCTGTCATATCTGTCTTTTGCATCTTTTTCTGCTCTTGCATATAATTCTTCAGCTATTTCAGGGAATGAACTGCTCAATGAAGCATATCTTACTTCACCTTCAAGGAATTCCTTGAATGATGCACTTGGAGCTTTAGAATCTAACACAAACGGATTCTTTCCTTCTTCTTTAAGAAGCGGATTAAATCTGTATAAATGCCAATATCCCGCTTCAACTGCAAGTTTTTCTCTTTCAACAGTCTTACCCATACCTGCTTTAATACCATGGTTGATACATGGTGCATAAGCTATAATCAATGATGGTCCGTCATAGCTTTCAGCTTCTTTTACTGCTTTTAAGAATTGATTCATGTTAGCACCGATAGCAACCTGTGCTACGTATACGTAACCATAAGTTGAAGCTATCAAGCCAAGATCTTTTTTCTTAATTTTCTTTCCTGATGCAGCAAATTTCGCTATGGAAGCAGTCGGAGTCGCTTTTGAGCTCTGTCCACCTGTATTTGAATAAACTTCTGTATCAAGTACCAATACATTTACGTCTTCGCCTGATGCCAATACGTGGTCTAATCCACCGTATCCGATATCATATGCCCAGCCGTCACCACCGATTATCCATTGTGATTTCTTAACAAGATAATCTTTCTTATCTAATATATTTTTAATATCTTTTGCACATGCTTCACATGGAGTGAATCCTTCTAAAGCTGCTAAAACTTTCTCTGAAGCTGCTCTTGATTCTTCACCGTTGTTCTTAGTTGCTTCCCAAGCAGCAAAAGCATCTTTTAATTCTTGTGGTATATCTTTTTCCATTAAATTGTTGATAGATATCTGAATGTTGTCTCTCATCTGTCTCACTGCTGTTGCCATACCGAATCCGTATTCAGCATTGTCTTCGAACAATGAGTTAGCCCATGACGGACCTCTTCCGTTAGCATCCTTTGTATACGGTGTTGCAGGTGCTGAAGCTCCCCAAATTGATGAGCATCCTGTAGCATTTGCAATCATCATTCTATCGCCGTATAATTGAGTTATTGCCTTAACATAAGCTGTTTCTCCGCAACCTGCGCAAGCTCCTGAGAACTCGAAGTATGGTTTACAGAACTGGCTGCCTTTAACAGATACTTTATCCATTAAGCTATCTTTGATAGAAACTTTTTCTGTAGCATATTTCCAGTTTGGAACTCCTGCTCCAACTTCTTCTGCAATTGGATTCATCACTAAAGCTTTGTTGTTTTTCTTTCCTGGGCAAATGTCAGCACAGTTTCCGCATCCTGTACAATCTAACGGGCTTATAACCAATCTGTATTCTAATCCTTCTAATCCTTTGCCTATCGCTTTAATAGTTTCAAAAGATTCAGGTGCGTTATTCTTTTCTTCTTCATTTAACAATGTAGGTCTGATTACTGCATGAGGACATACGAAAGCGCATTGGTTACATTGGATACAATTTTCAGGCAACCATTTTGGAACCTCAACAGCGATTCCTCTCTTTTCATATGCAGAAGTTCCCGGCGGGAATGTTCCGTCTTCAATACCAGCAAATGTACTTACAGGCAGACAATCGCCTTCTTGTCTGTTCATAACGTCAACTACATTTTTAATGAAATCAGGTTTTTCTTCATCTGTAAATGGTACCGCAAGTCCGCTGTTTGCACTTACTTCGTCTTTAGCATTTTTCCAGCTTTCAGGAACCTGTACTTTTACTAATTCTGATATACCTTTTTGTACTGCTTGTTGATTCATCTCAACTATTGCATCACCTTTTTTACCATAAGACTTAACAATAGCAGCATTTAAGTATTCTACTGCATCTTCTACAGGTATAACATCAGCTAATTTGAAGAATGCTGACTGAATTATCATGTTTGTTCTGTTTCCAAGTCCTAATTCCTGAGCTATCTGAGTAGCATTTATTATATAGAAGTTAATATCTTTTTCAGCTAAATATTTTTTATATTTTGCAGGTAAATTTGTCTCTAATTCATCTTTTGACCAAATTGTATTTAACAGGAATGTTCCGCCTTTTTTTAGTCCTGTCAATACATCATATTTATCTACATATGATTGTTGTGACAATGATACAAAGTCAGCTTCATCAATTAAATAAGTTGATCTTATAGGAGATTTACCGAATCTTAAGTGAGATACCGTAACACCGCCGGATTTTTTAGAGTCATATGAGAAATATCCTTGAGCATACATGTTAGTATGGTCACCGATAATTTTAATAGCGTCTTTGTTAGCTCCAACTGTACCGTCCGAGCCAAGTCCCCAGAATTTACATCTGCGTGTACCTTGAGCTGATGTATTAACAAGTTCAGGAGTTTCTAATGATGCAAATGTTACATCATCAACTATACCTATAGTAAAGCCGTTCTTTGGATTTTCTTCCTTTAAGTTGTTATAAACAGCAAATATCTGAGCCGGTGTAGTGTCTTTTGAACCTAAACCATATCTTCCTCCAACTATAACCGGTTGTTCTTTTTTATCATAGAATAAGGATTTAACATCTAAGAATAATGGTTCAGCAATTGAGCCAGGCTCTTTACATCTGTCAAGTACCGCTATTTTCTTAACTGTTTTTGGCAATACATCAAAGAAGTATTTTGAAGAGAAAGGTCTGTATAAGTGAACGATTACTATACCAACTTTTTCACCTTTTGCAGTTAAGAAGTCTATAACTTCTTTTGCAGTTTCTGTAACTGATCCCATTGCAACTATAATATTTTCAGCATCAGGTGCTCCATAATAGTTAAATGGTTTGTATTCTCTTCCTGTTATTTTTTCCATTTCCTTCATATAGTCAACAACTATATCGGGAACTGCTTCATAGTATTTGTTGGAAGCTTCTCTTGCCTGGAAGAATATATCAGGATTTTGTGCTGTTCCTCTTGTAACAGGATGCTCAGGATTCAACGCTCTTGCTCTGAATTCATTAATTGCATCCATATCAACTAATTTTGCAAAATCATCATAATCTATTACTTCAATTTTTTGAACCTCATGTGATGTTCTGAATCCATCAAAGAAATGTACGAACGGAACTCTTGTTTTAAGTGTAGCTAAATGAGCAACACCACCTATATCCATAACTTCCTGAACGCTGCTTGATGCAAGTAAAGCAAATCCTGTTTGTCTCGCAGCCATTACGTCTGAATGGTCACCGAATATTGATAACGCGTGTCCTGCAATTGCTCTTGCTGAAACGTGAAATACTGCCGGCAACAATTCACCTGCTATTTTGTACATGTTTGGAATCATTAATAATAATCCCTGCGAAGCGGTATAAGTAGTCGTTAATGCTCCTGCTTGCAGTGAGCCGTGAACAGCTCCCGCAGCTCCACCTTCTGATTGCATCTCCACAACTTTAACTGTTTGGCCAAAAATATTCTTTTGTCCGTTGGCTGCCCATTCATCTGCAAGCTCAGCCATGTTAGAAGAAGGTGTTATAGGAAATATTGCTGCAACATCAGTAAACGCATATGAGACATACGCTGCAGCGGTATTTCCGTCCATAGTTTTCATAACTTTTGACATTTATGTATCCTCCTATTTAATAATTAATTAAATATAATGTAACCATTAATAAGTATTGTATAAAAAAAATCAATACACAAAATGATTATATCGCAAAGAAACTATAAATGCAACAATAAAAATTGCATTAATTATTAATGCAATTTCCAATATATTCTTTTGTTAAAGAAACGTTTTTCCTATAATACTTAGCATTGTAAGGATGATATAAAATTGTTATAAAAGTATAAATTTTGACAATATTGTAAATATTCAAAATTTATTATAAATCATTAATTGTATAAGCCTCTGAATTTCCTGTTATAGGTTTCAAGAGGATTATAACCTAACAGTTTCTGTCTGTAGTTTTTAGCTGCTACTTCTACTATTGCCGAAGTGTTTCTTCCGGGTCTTACAGGAATGACAACAGTAGGAATTTTTATACCCAATATATCTGTATAATCTTCATCTGTGCCGATACGGTCATACTCCTTATTTTGATCCCATTCTTCTAATTCTATTACCAGTTCAACAAATTGTTCAATTCTTATGGAGCCCACACCAAACAAATGCTTAATATCCAAAATTCCTATACCTCTGATTTCCATCAGATGCTGAGTAAGCTCAGGGCACGTTGCCTTTAAATTATTATCAAGTTTTTTGATTATAACGGCATCATCCGCTACTAACCTATGTCCTCTGTTAATAAGCTCAAGTGAAGTTTCGCTTTTACCTATGCCGCTTTTACCTTTTATTAAAACACCTACACCATATACTTCCAGACATACACCGTGCAAAGTTGTTTCTTCGGCTAATTCCTCTTCCAAAAAGTTAATCAATATGTTTACTAACTTATCGGTTTTTTGATTAGATTTAAAAACCGGTCTTTTATATTTCTTTGCATAGTAAATTAACAACTCATCAATTGCCATGTCGTTAGCAACAATCAAAGCCGGTATAGGATAACTAAAAAATTTATCTAATCTTTGTTTCCTGATATCTTCGTCTAAAGTACTTAAATAGAACATTTCAGCCCTACCCATTACTTGAACCCTCTCAAAGGAAAACCAATCAAAATATCCCGCCATCTGAAGACCTGGTCTTATAATTTCCGGAGTATAAATTCTTGACTGAACATCCGCAGGATAAAAAATCGGTTCTAAATCTATATAACTTACTAAATCCTCAAGTTTTACATATTGCATGATACTACCATCCTCTACATCGTACTGTTCCATATTCATTTTTTATTGTTATTTGTTCACTGTTTTGTTCCTGAAATAATTATAAACTGACTCCGCTGCTTTTATATTCATTCCGTCAATATCAGCTAATTCTTCTACACTTTTATTTTTAATATTTTCAACAGAACCAAATTTCTTCAATAAATTTATTTTTCTTTTCTCTCCAATATTTTCAATATTATCAAGTTCTGATTTAAACAAAGTTTTATCCCTTAAGTTACGGTGATACTCTATTGCAAATCTATGTGCTTCCTCTTGTATCCTGTAAATTAAACGATATACTTTGTCCGTCTTTTTAAATTCAATTTCTTTATTTTGATAAATTAAGCCTCTTGTGGTATGCTTGTCATCCTTTATCATTCCACAAATAGGAATATTTAATCCAAAATTATAAATTACTTCTTCAGCAATATTTGTTTGTCCTTTACCGCCATCAATCAGTATTAAATCGGGCATTTTATTAAAGCCCTTTAAATCTCCTTGATCTAATCCTCTGTTGATTCGCCTTTCCAATACTTCTTCCATACTTTTGTAATCATTGGGACCGTTTACTGTCTTTATTCTAAAACGTCTGTAATTGCTTTTGCTTGGAACTCCTCTTTCAAAAACAACCATGGATCCAACTGATTCTACCCCCTGTATATTGGATATATCATAAGCTTCAATTCTCATAGGCGCTTCGTCTAAATTCAGCAAATCCTTAAGCTCGTTAACAGCTTCAAGACTTTCATCTAAATTTCTCTTGATTCTTTGGCTTCCTTTTTCTAATATTTCAAGGGCATTTTTCTTAATCATTTTTATAAGCATACTCTTATCGCCTTTTGCAGGCACTTTAACAGAAACTTTGTTGCCTCTTTTTTCGGACAGCAGCTTTTCAAACAGCTCTCTGTCTTCAATATCGGTCTCTATGTAAATTTCTTTAGGTACATATACTGTACCGGTATAGAATTGAGATAAAAATGAACTTATAATTTCTTCCCTCGTTTCATTCTCTATATTTGTCAACAAATAATGTTCGTTTCCTATTATCTTGCCGTTACGTATAAAGAAAATCTGGATACACGCTTCTTCTATTCCTATTGCACTTCCTATGACGTCCTGATCAATAGCTGTATTTGCGGAAACGATTTTCTGTTTTTCGGATATTATTTTTAATGAACTTATTTGATCTCTGTATTTAGCGGCCTCTTCAAAATCTAATTTTTCCGAAGCCAGCTTCATCTTTTCAGTTAATGTCTTTATCAGCTCTTCTTCGCCGCCGGACAGAAAGCTTATAGCTTTATTAACTTCTTCACGATACGCCTTATAGTCAATATTGCCCATACACGGTGCCGTACATCTGTTAATGTGATAATTCAAGCAAGGACGTTGGTTTTTCTTTGTACCGTCAAGCTTCAGAGAACATTTTCTGAGCTTGTATAAGTTCCCTATAATATCAATAAATTCATTGACAGCATAAGCACTCGGATATGGTCCAAAATATTTTGCACCGTCCTTTTTTACTTCTCTTACCTTATAAATTCTCGGATATTTTTCCTGAACAGATATTTTTATATAGGGATATTGTTTGTCATCTCTAAGTATTGTATTATATTTCGGTCTGTATTTTTTAATGAAATTGGCTTCAAGTATAAGAGCTTCAACTTCATTGTCGGTTATTATATATTCGAACTCAGCAATATTTTTTATCATTGCCTGTATTTTAGGTATATGATTTTTCGACTGAAAATACTGCTTTACTCTCTTTTTTAAATTTTTGGCTTTACCTACATAAATTATCTCGCCAAACTCATTTTTCATTTGATAAACACCGGGGTTGTCCGGCATTTTTTTTAATTCTTCCTGTATATCAAACATGTTGACTCCTAAACAAATATACCTCTATTATACCACTCAAATCTTAAATTTAACATAATAATAAAAATATTTTACAATAAATTATGCGAATGTTATAATTTATTGTAACAGTATTTTAAATTTTAATAAATACAATATTGATTTGCAAAAACATGATTATAACCTGGAGGAATAACAATGAAAGCCTATGACTTAATAAACAAAACAGAACTGGAAGTTACATATGACAGCTTGGTTGAGCTGATGAGAAACCACAGACAGATTGATTTGTTTCTTCATGACAAAAAAACTGATGAAGACGGATATTTGACTTGGGATGCTGAGCATTGGTCAATAGTTAATGAAAATAGATTCATGAGATGCTATTCATTAGGTAACCGACAATTAAGAGATTATACCCAACATAATATATACGATTTAAAGAATGATTTTAAACCGGAAGAAGCAAAAGAAATACAGATAAATTAATAATATAAATTAAGATGTCCCACACCTATTGAAGCGTGGGACATCTTAATTTATTTATTATAGTAATAGATATTCTTTATCATGTCAGGACGTATCTCCCAAATATTTGCTTGGGTAGTATACATGCTCCAATTATCAATATCAAAAATCCTGTACCAGCTATCCAATACAATCTTTTTTTCCATAGGATAAAAGTTTGCATACTTCCCTTCAATGAATGAAGTTGTTTCTTGTAATCCCAGCAGCCTCATTCTTTCTGCATATGCCTCAGCATCTTTTTTATCCCTTGGTATGTACCAGTGATTCAACACATGATCCCACTTATTGCCGTCAAAATAAATAATATCCGACTTATCTACTTCAAGCTCATAAGCAATAGTGTTTTCAATAGGACTTAACATTCCTTCACGACTCACTGAGCACCATATCGGAAATTCAATGCCTTCAGGCATATAAACTCTACTTCGGGCTGCATGTACAAACCATTTATAAAGGTTTATATAAAACGGAGCAATATCCCTGAATTGTTCTTCAATATATTGTCTTTTAACTCTGTATACACCATTGCTTTTCAAATCATCCAAACTTTTAATATTTTGTCTGGTCCAGATAGTATCTTTTGATGAATCGGTATTGGTATTCATAACCTACCCCCAATATCTAAACTTAATTTTTATTACTTCTCTTCCCTTAATGCCTTCATTAAAGAAACTATGGCTAACAGCATTACGATAATAAAAGGAAACGCCGCTGCTATAGAAGCTGTCTGCAGTGCACCCAATCCACCTGAAACCAGAAGCGCTGTCGCAAATAAGGCCTGAACTATTCCCCAAAGAAATTGCTTTTGTCTTGAAGGATTCAAATCGCCTTGTGAACTAAGCATTCCCAAAACAAAGGTTGCCGAATTTGCAGATGTAATAAAGAATGTAGTTAATAACACAACCGCTATAAATGACAATATCTTCCCTAACGGATAATGATTGAACACCTGGAATAATGCAGTTGACGGATTTGTAGCAGCTGAAGCCAATCCTTCCACACCAAGTGTCTCACTTAAATTCAACCCCATTGCACCAAATACAGCAAACCAAACAAGTGATACTATTGCAGGAGCAAATATTACTCCACCAATAAATTCTTTTATTGTTCTTCCCTTGGATATGCGCGCAATAAACGTTCCAACGAATGGTGCCCAGGCAATCCACCATGCCCAGTAAAAAATTGTCCATCCATTAGTCCAGCTCTTATCGCCAAACGGATCAATATGAAGACTGTTAGCTACAAATTCATTTATATATTGCCCTAATCCATTTGTAAATACATTAATTATCTTTAATGTAGGTCCAAATATAAATGATAGAACTAATAATCCAAATGCAAGATATAAATTTATATCTCCTAAAAGCTTTATCCCCTTGTCTATTCCACTGACTGCAGTCCAGATATATAAAATTGTAATAACTACTATTATGCCTAATTGAACTACTGTAGTTTCCGGAAGATTGAAAAGGTAATTAAGCCCGCTATTAATTTGTAACGTACCTAACCCCAGGGAAGTAGCTACTCCCGAAACAGTTGCAAATACAGCAAGGACATCAATTGTCTTGCCTATGGGACCGTTTACTCTTTCTTCTCCAAACAATGGGATGAAAATACTGCTGATTAACCCCGGCTTATTTTTTCTATATTGGAAGTATGCTAATGCAAGACCTATAATAGCATAATTTGCCCAAGGGTGGAATCCCCAATGCATAAATGATGCTTTCATGGCAAAATTAATTGCTTCATTAGATCCCGGTACTATTCCCGGCGGAGGGCTGACATAATGAGATATAGGTTCTGCAACTCCCCAAAATACTAGTCCTATTCCCATACCGGCTCCAAATAACATTGCAAACCATGATGTAGTGCTATATTCAGGTTCTGAATCATCCGCTCCCAGTTTTATACTACCATACTTACTGAATGCTAACACTAATGCAAACAATACAAATATAAACATTGATATCAAATATGCCCATCCAAAGTTGTTAGTTAAAAAAGATAATAAAAAATTAGCAAAGGATGCAAAATTTTTTTGGGCAAATATACCCCATGCTACTATAGCCAAAGATATGCCCAAGGATATATAAAATACTGAATTATTTTTGGATTTCGATTTTTCCATATACCTCAACTCCTTCTTTTGTGGCAGGCTGTTGAAAAAGTTCATCCTATTTTCAGCAGCCTGAGGGGTGTCACCCCTATTATATTTTTACTTTGTATACTTTTTGTTCTTCAATATCGTCAGTTAAAGCATCTAAAGCTACTCCTACACGATGATATCTAAGCTTCCATTGAGTTTCCCACGATGTGCCCGGGTCTCCCAATGGGTAAGGAATTGAAATGGTAGGAACGATTTTGTTAGCTCCCACGGTTGTTGCAACAGGTATTAAATTACACAATAATACTACTGGTATACCCGCTCTTTCTATTTCTTTTACCATCGTTGCGCCGCAACGTGTACAGGTACCTCAGGTCGATGTCATTATAACTGCGTCTACTTTGTCCTCTTCCAATTTTATGATTATTTCTTTTGCCATTCTCATAGCTTCTGCCTGAGTAGTTCCTGTTCCTACTGTACTGTAGAAATAATCATGAAGAGATCCAAACTTGCCTTCCTTTAAATATGCTTTCATCGCATCGATAGGCATGATTACATTAGGATCTGCATCTGCTGCTGCAGGGTCAAAGCCTGCATGTATAGTTTTATATTCTCCTGCTTCAAGCTTGTCAACTTGTGATATATCATATCTTCCCCACCTTGTTGCAGATGCTGATTGAATTCTGTCAGGATTGTTAACAGGTACAATTCCTCCTGTAGTCATGATAGCTATTCTGGCTTTTGATAAATCAGCTATAGGAGTAGCAATAGGCACCATGTCCTGTTTTGGAATAGGAAGCTCTGATTCAAAAGGAAGTCCGTTTAATTTCTTTATAAGCATTTCCACGCCGCGTTCTGCGCCGGTTTTTCCGGATTCCAACCAAACTTGAGCTCTTATGCCTCTTGAGAAAAATCCTTCATCATCAGCCGGACCTGTTTTTTCTCCGCTTAATAGTTTATTTGCAAAAGATGCTATAACCTTTACATCATCCTTTAATTTAGCGGCCGATTTTCCACCCTTAAACACATACATATCTTTTTTAAACATCTCAACTCCGGGATTTTCTTCATTCATGGAAGTAAGCACCGGAACGTTAAATCTTTCTTTGACCGCTTTACATATATTGCCGCAGGCTACACCGTATCTTCCTGCCTGGAAAGCAGGTCCCGCAATAAAAATATCAAATTCCTTATCTTCCAAGAGACTCAAAATTTCCTTTATTGCTTCATCTGTATTGCTTCCCATATAGTTATCACCACATATAACAGTGTGTGTAATCTCTGCATTAAGCATTGAGTTCAACGCAAGTGCAGGTCCTACAGCACCTTCTCTGATTTCCGGCTTATAGTCAGCAGTATCTTCTCCGCCAACTCCTGCAAAGAATTGATTTATATAATGTATTGCTTTCTTCATTTTCCCACCTCCTAAAATTCCTTCATTGTCTTTGTTGACCATCCTGCAATCATATCACCGCAGAACATTCCGTTGTTCTCCATTATTATAGAGCCGTCTTCTCTTACAGAAGGTCCTAATATTTCATCATAAGACCATCCTCCGGAAAGACCATCCCTTGCCAATGCTTGCAACTCACCTATAACTTTATCTGCGGTTGGAAGCTCAATCAGCTGAGAAACATTTCCGGTAGAAACTAATGCATTCGCTTTTTCATCAAGAGTTACCAACGGCTGTGAAGCACCGTCTCTTCCCGTACATTCATTGCTTATTCCAACTGTTTTTACTCCCACATCTTCTAATGCAGCTAAACAAAGAATATAGTCTGCATCCGGATTACCGTATCCTTCTTCAGTTACTATAGCTCCATCTGCACCTAATGATTTAGCCATCTGCGCGACAAATATGGCAGATCTTCGCTTTTGCTCCAAGGAAACATTCAAGTTTGACATAATAACACCTAAGAAATTAATTGTCTTTCCATGTTCCTTATACAATTCCTTTATAGTAGGGAAGTTCTGGAAATCATACGTAGCCCATTTTGATGAAGAGGGCATGAAGCTGCCGGATATTAACGCTCCGTCTAATACTTCATTTGGATTCATAAATGTAGGAACATACTTATTCATATCCCATCCATATACTAAATCATTGTAACCCAATTCTTCCATTTGTGACTGTGGCTGCATAACCAGTACAACTGAAGGAAGCTTATTTACATTGCTGTCTCTCTTTGTTACCGGATTAAGTTCATAGATTTCTACTTCTTCAGGTTCCATTTCTTTAACAGTAGAACCCAAATATTCAGCAAATTTGTGACATGCCATTCTTATAGCCGTGTTTTTCTTTTGCTGTTCAAATCTTTCAAACTCTTCATCAGTATCAGCGACTATACATATATTTATTAGTTGTGAAAACAAAGTATATTTTGCTCCATCTCCACCCATGTCAATTAAACCGTCTCCAAAGCTTCCGTAATGCATTCCCACACCTAATACGCTGCACCCTTTCAGAGCATGTACTCTTCCGCTTCCGGCCATTTCTATATCTCCTGTTACTCCCGGAAATACAACTCTTCCGTCAGGCCTGATTCTTGGTTCTACAGCCTCTTTAACCGGAACTATGCGTGTATTTTCGCCCGGTTTTGCAATTACAATATCCACGTCGGTGATGTGTTCATCTTCCTTGATGAATTCAATTGCTTCTTCCTTATTGATGATTAGAATTCCATTATTAAACATGGTCTTCTCTCCAAAGATAACATCCTTAATCAGGAAATTACCAATTTCTAATTTCATATCCTTTCCTCCTTTTTTATAATCATGATTATATATGTTTTTTTATTAACAAATATAATCATGATTAATTTGGTTAATTTTTATACTATCATATTTTTAACTGTTATGCAAACGATTTTTTACAATTTGCTTTGTAGCTTTTTATAAAATTTAAAAAAATAGCAAAAAATGTTATAACTTTTTTGCTATTAATTACAAAATATGATAATATCAATATAAAATATATATATAATTGGTGGAAATTTAATAATGGGTGAAAAACATAAAAAATTAGCAATTAATCATTTTATCAGCGCTGCAGATGAGCTTATTAATGAAGTAGGTATAGAAAAGGTAACTATAAGAAATATAGCGCAAAAAGCCGGATATAACAGTGCAACCATATACAACTACTTTGAAAATTTAGATCATCTGATTTTCTTTGGAGCAATGAAAAATATAAAGGATTACGCACTTGCACTTAATTCCTATTTATCAGATTCAAAAAATGCAATGGATAGATTTTTAATGGTGTGGGAATGTTTCTTTAACTATGCATATTTAAAGCCTGACATATATAATGCTATCTTTTTCCCTAAGCTGACAAAGCATATTGAAGAATATGTTGAAGAATTTTATTCCCTGTTTCCGGAAGATTTAGGTATTCATCATGATACAATATCGACAATGCTTTTAAAAGGAAATATTAATGACAGGGGTATGACAACGGTTATGGACTGCGTTAATGAAGGATTCATAGAACCGGATAACGCCGATAAATTAAACGATATGACGCTGTTAATATTTGAGGGTATGCTAATAAGGGTTCTAAGAGGCGCTGTCAGTTATGAAGATTCAAAAATAAAATCAATGGATTACATAAAAACTATTGTAAAATCATTTTTAATCAAGGATTATAATTTTTATTTTTAAAGGATCCCACTTATGTGAGATCCTTATCTGCTGCTTACCTTACAGGGCACAAGCCTGTGTCGCAGCCCTCATTGCCTACATCCAACGCTTCTTCCTGTACTTCATATTTGCTTAGTAAGGATGGTATGAACGGTTTCATTTCCTTCTTAAGCTTAATATATTCTTCTTCTGTTATTGATTCGTATGGCATTAACTGATAGAAGCTGTCATCTAAGGATAAGAATGATAATGCAACTACATCATCCCAATTGTCCCATACCCATTGTTCTACCTGCTCCCACTCACTGTCTCTTACGTGTACCGTAATTGAACAGTTGTGATCAACATAGTTTTCCATAAACAATTTGTAGTTTTCCAATTGGTCGATTGCCGTAACATCATATTTCGTCTTGCCCTCAGGTGCTTTTTCAGGGAATTCTATGACCTTTGTGGTGCATGTCTTGATGTCCTGACCAACCTCAGGATAAATTGAATATCCAAGCTCTTCACACACCTTAACCAAAGGATCGTGACTGTTAATTCTTACTCTTCTCAGGAAGTATGGCGAATGTGAATAATGAACTCCGCTTGATACTCCCGGAAGCTGAGACAATGTACCCTCAGGTTTAACTGTCGTAACAAGAATAGGCGCACTTTCACCTATTTCATTTGCATATCTATCTGATTCATCCTTTGCCGCATCTCTTAATTTTTTTAACAGTTCTGCCTGCTGATCTCTGTCAAAACCAACAGCATTAGCCATATCCTGCCATCCTGTCAATGAGCATCCTGTTATTTTATCTCTCTGTTGAACTCTGTCCCACTGTGACAATTCGAGTTCTACGCAAGTCATTCTGTATGCTGCTCTTGCAGATAATCTTTGTGCCTTTAACAGTGCTTTTTCATCTAAATTTCCGTCTTCATCAACAAATGCATACACGTTAATAGTAGTTAAATTACATAAACCTTTGTTGTCAAGCAATATTTCTCCGCAAGGATTTACACCGTTCATATTCGGTCTTCTCTTTGCTCCTGCCACCTCGTTTACCCATCCCGGTTCTCCCGAATAACGCATTTGCTCAAGCTGCCATCTCAACTGATCTCTCGTCGGTTTTTTCCTGTAATAAATTGAATTGTTGCTCATAGAACGGTGGATGATGTCCTTATCAACAATCCATTGTCCGTCAATATTTTTATACAGCTTGCTTTTTGCTTCTATACAATCCGTATCATCATAATCAATAAGCATTATTTCCGCAGTTCTTCTTACTCCGCCTACAACAACATTTTCTCCGATGATATTTGCTATATCCAGGCAATCAATAGGTTTAAGCTTAAAGCGTTCCTTGCCCTCAATTGCACTGCGTTTTTTTATTGCTGAATCAATTTTTGTAAACATGTTTTTCATGCTGGCATGACCGCTTGCAGTTCCGCCAAATGTTTTTAATGTTTCTCCCTTTGGTCTTACATTGTTGTAATTAATAATTATAGTATTAATATTTCTGTATTCACTTGAATTTATAAAGCCTAAGAAGTAATCAAGCGCCTGCACCCAACCTTCCTTGCTGTCACCTACAATAATTTTTACAGTATTGTTATGATTAAATTCTACTCCCGTATTATCTTCTCTTTTTGATTTTGCAACAGGTGTATAATCTTCATGAATTATTCTGAAATTTCCTCTGACCTTAGGAAGCTTTGCAACATCATCTTTTAATATCCTTACGCCAACTCCCGAGCCAATCATCAACAGATAAAACAAATCTCTGAAGGCATGGAAATCATCTATAATTTCAAATGCGCAATTAAAGTTAGCCATCGGATAGTTGTATGATACCGGAGTTCCTCCTACCCAGAATGTTCTTCCTGATAAAAATTGTCTTAAATTAAAAATATTATCATATAATTGCTCTGCTTCTTCTTTTTTTGTAGGAACCAGGCTGCAGTTATATTCAACTGCTCTTCTGACCGTTTCCCACCAGTACTCTCTTCTTCTTTCTTCAGGGAGCCATCTTGAATATGTTCTGTAGTATACGAAATTCCCAAGCTGATTCATCGGAGAGCCAATATGCTTGTACTTGCTGATAAATTCTTCGCTTAAAAGCTTATAGTCTTTTCTTTTACGGGAATCTCTTGATTTATCTCTTTCATATCTGTATAATATGTATTTTTTCGCAACATCTTTTCTTGTGCTGTCCATAAGCTCATTTTCAACCATATCCTGGACAACTTCTACGGGTACAGGAAAGTTTTTATTCTCTAGTTCTGTTTGTATCTTGTGACTTATCTCTCTTGCTAAGACCTCGTCTACACCTTCCTTGGTTTCCTTCATGGCTTTAATGATAGCATTGGTTATTTTTTCTGCATTAAAATCAACAAAGGTTCCGGTTCTTTTAAGTATTCTCATAATCCCTTATCTCCCTATAAATGTATTAAATCACGTGATACTACATATTGTAGCATCGAGCTTAATTTATGTCAATATATACTATATATAGTTATTTTTATATATGCACAACTAATTTATATTAGAATCTACACATTTATAGAAACTTAGCAAATTTTGTCGAATATTTCTCAAATGTATTAATGTGGTATTTCAACGGTTGTATAATTTCTTAATAAATCTTAACAAATGTTGGCTAACAATAATAGATTGCTGCAAAACAAGGACTATAATATCTTAATTATTTCTTCCTTAAATTCTATGGTGGTTAAATTTCCTCCTATATCTTTAGTATGAAGGTTTTTATTTCTCAAAACTGTTTTGAGTGCATGTTCTATTTTCATAGCTGCTGTCTCCTCACCTATATATTTAAGCATCATAATACCTGATAAAATTGCAGCCGTAGGATTTGCAACATTTTTACCTGCAATATCAGGTGCAGAGCCGTGAACAGGTTCGAAAACAGCTGTACTCTCACCTATATTGGCGCTTGGAGCCATGCCCAGCCCTCCTACCAATCCTGCAGACATATCAGAAAGTATATCTCCATATAGATTAGGTGCAACAATAACTTCATAATCATATGGATTCATAACCAACCTCATGGACATTGCATCAACTATCACATCTTCAAATTTAATATGAGGATAGTTTCTGGAAATTTTTCGCCCTGATTCTAAAAATAATCCATCAGTTAATTTCATTATGTTTGCTTTATGGGTCAACGTAACTTTTCCTCTATTCTCTTTTTCGGCAACCTTAAATGCAAAGTCAGCAATCCTTTCGCTGGCACTTCTCGTAATTATTCTTATGCTTTCAGCAACATCATCCGTTACCATGTGTTCGATACCCTTATATAGATCCTCGCTGTTTTCTCTGATAATAACCAAATCTAAATTTTTATACAAGCAATCAATTCCTTCAAAGGATTTTACAGGTCTTAAGTTACTGTATAAATTAAATCTTTGTCTCAGCAGTACGTTTATGCTTCTGAAGCCCTTGCCAACCGGTGTTGTAATTGGTCCTTTAAAAGCAACCCCATTTCTTTCTATACTTTTAATAGTATCTTCAGGCAACAATTCACCACACTTTTCATAAGCAGTATATCCGGCGTTCACTTCTTCCCACTGAATGCTATTTGTTACTTTATCAATTATATCAGTAGCTGCATACATTATTTCTAAACCGATTCCATCTCCCGGAATCAAAGTAATTTTTCTTTTCATTTTAACCTCTGTACATTATTCTTTAAAGCCATATAATTTAATAATCCGCCCGATTTTATTATTTCAACTTGTGTTTGAGATAATGTAAGTTCCATTTTATATTTTTTATTTTTTGTAATGTTATCAACAGTTATAATTTTATTTTCCAATTGTATCAACAAATTATCAATAACTAATTCATCCATTTCATCTATATCACCATAATTTTCTTCGTTCATAAATGTCATGGGAATAATCCCGTTATTTATTAAATTGCTTTTATGAATGCGTGCAAATGATTTTGCAAGAACTGCTTTAATCCCTAAATAAAGAGGTGCTAATGCCGCATGTTCCCTGCTTGAGCCCTGCCCGTAATTTTTACCCGCAACAATTATCCCACCGTTATTTTCTTTTGCCTTTTTAGGAAAATCCTTGTCTATGGGTGTCATGCAGAATTCAGATAAATAAGGTATATTGGATCTGTAAGGCAGAAGCTTGGCATTTGATGGCATAATGTCATCAGTTGTAACATTATCTCCAACCTTTACTAAAACCTTCCCGCCCGTTTTACTTCCTAACTCTTTATTTTTCGGAAATGGCTTTATATTTGGTCCTCTTATTATTTCTATCTCCGAGCCATCGTCTGCAGGACTTATTATCATATTATCCTGTAAAGGAAACTGTTCAGGCATTACAATATCAAGGTCAACGTTATAATCAAATTCATCGTTTCCTGCAATATATCCTTTTATGGCAGAGTATGCGGCAACCTCGGGGCTCACAAGATAAACATCTGCAGTATCAGTACCGCATCTTCCTTTAAAATTTCTGTTAAAGGTTCTTAATGAAACTCCATCAGTGTTAGGAGCTTGACCCATACCTATGCAAGGACCACATCCACTTTCTAAAATTCTCGCACCGGCAGCTATCATTTTTGACAGTGCTCCGTTTGAAGCAAGCATAGTGAGCACCTGTTTGGAACCGGGAGAAATTACCAGCGATACATTTTCATGAACTGTCTTTCCATATAATATCTTTGAAACCTTCATCATATCCACATACGATGAATTTGTACAGCTGCCTATTGCAACTTGGTTTATCTTTGTTCCTTTAACCCGACTGACAGGTGCCACTGCATCAGGTGAATGGGGAAGTGCCGCATTGGGCTGCAATGCACTTAAATCTATCACAATTTTTTCAGAATACACTGCATCATCATCAGCCTTAAACTCTGTAAAATCTTTTTCTCTTCCCTGCGCTCTCAAAAATTCTAAGGTTCTTTCATCGGAAGGAAATATTGAAGTGGTTGCCCCAAGCTCTGCTCCCATATTGGTAATTGTTCCCCTTTCAGGGACAGAAAGTGAATCAACTCCTTCTCCTGTATATTCAAATACCTTGTTAACGCCGCCTTTAACCGTAAATAGCTTCAATACTTCAAGTATTATATCTTTCGCAGTTGAAAATTTATTCAGCTTTCCTGTTAATTCAACATTTACAACCGCAGGCATCAAAATTCTATATTCTCCTCCTGCCATTGCAACTGCCACATCCAATCCGCCGGCACCTATAGCCAGCATGCCCATTCCTCCGCAGGTCGGGGTATGGCTGTCTGAGCCAAGAAGTGTGTCCCCCGGAACAGAAAATCTCTCTAAGTGTACCTGATGGCAAATTCCGTTTCCGGGCTTTGAAAAATAAATGCCGTGTTTTTTTGCAACAGTTTGTATATATAAGTGGTCATCTGCATTTTCGGGACCTGTTTGAAGCATGTTGTGGTCTATATATGCCACAGAACGTTTTGTTTTTACCTTTTCTATTCCCATAGCTTCAAATTGCAGATATGCCATTGTTCCTGTAGAATCCTGTGTCAATGTTTGATCTATTCTTATCCCTATCTCGCTTCCTGTCTTCATATTACCGGAAACCAAATGACTTTTTATTATTTTTTCAGTTAATGTCAGACTCATACTGCCTCCTATATTGCTTTATTATTATATGTATATTCATTATTTAAAACATACATATTGCACATAGCTTCCATTTCTTCAGCAGAAATATTGGATGTTCTGCCCTTTTCATATTCTTCATCTATTTTATTTTTAACAGCAATCAATCTTTCATCGGATTTTTGTATTTTCTCTTTACTTTTAAGGCTGAAATAACTGTTTATCCAATATGCAATACTTGATATTCCCGAATAAGAATTAATTGCTACCAAAGGCGGCTTACCTAATACCTTGCCTGTATCGAAACTGTTATATATTTCTTCATCCTTTAACAAGCCATCCGCATGAATGCCTGCTTTAGTCACATTAAATTCTTTACCTACAAAAGGCGTCTTAGGCGGGATATCATACCTTAGCTCTTTTTCAAAATATTCTTCTATTTCTTTTATAACTTCTAAGTTAATATTCTTTATATTGCCCTTTATTTGTGCGTATTCAATTATCATTGCTTCTAATGGTGTATTACCTACTCTTTCACCAATACCGAACAATGTAGTATTCACAGATGCTCCGCCATACAGCCATGTTGCAGTTGAATTTGTAACTGCTCCATAATAATCATTGTGACCGTGCCATTCAATTGAAGAAGAAGGAACACCGGCATAGTATTTCAAACCATGTATTATTGCAGGAACCGATCTGGGAAGTTCGACTCCCGCATGAGAAACTCCTAACCCCAATGTATCACACGCTCTTATTTTTACATTTATTTTGCTTTCGTTCATTAAATCCATAAGATTTTTTGCCAAGGGCACAACAAATCCGTAAAAATCAGCTCTTGTTATATCTTCAAAATGGCATCTTGGCACGATACCGTTTTCCAAAGCTCCATAGGCAATGTCCAAATACATCTTCATTGCTTCCTGTCTTGTTTTATTAAGCTTATTAAAAATATGGTAATCAGAGCATGACATTAAAATTCCTGTTTCTTTTATTCCCATTTCCTTAACAAGCTTAAAATCTTCCTTGTTGGCTCTTATCCAAGATGTTATTTGCGGGAATTCATAACCCTTATCCATACAAGCTTCAACTGCATTTCTATCTTTTTGTGAGTATAGAAAAAACTCAGTTTGTTTTATTATGCCTGAACCATCATCAAGCAAATGAAGATATTCATACAACCTTACCATTTGCTCACTGTTCATATTTGTCATTGATTGTTGGCCGTCTCTGAATGTTGTGTCTGTAATCCATATATTTTCAGAAATATCCATAGGTAATTGAATGTTGTTGAATTTTATTTTAGGTATTTCATCATATGGGAAAATATCCTTATACAATTTAGGGTTGATTACTTCTACAGGGTTGAATTTCATGCTGCACCTCCGAATTTTGAAAGATTTTATTTATTAGTTGCAAATATTTAATTAAACATACAATTGATTATTAATGCACATTATAATATAATCGCGTGTTTCAGTCAAGTATAAATACATACGGTTTATATGTTATTATTTTCCATACAATTATTTTGATTTTATTTGCAACTATTATATTTTAAATTGCAAAATGCTGTCAGGCATAAAAAGAATTGACTAAC
>DCYG01000036.1:0-8850 GCA_002331025.1 Firmicutes bacterium UBA2116
AGGATGAACTTTTTCAACAGCCTACCATCTTGATGACTTTGTCAACAAGATGAGGATTTTAAGTAAAAAACTTAAAATCCTATAGGTCTATGAAAACTATTTATTATTACCTATTGAAAGCATCAAGTTCAACACTATGCCTACAACTGCCGCAGTAGCGATCGCAGGTATTTCTATTCCAAACATTGGTATCATACCGCCATCAAAGCCAAAGCTTCCTCCAAGACCTACTATAAGTATGATAGCTATAACTGCTAAGTTCTTTGAGTTAAACATATCTACTTCTTTATCCATCATAATTGTAATACCCTGAGCCGCTATTACACCGAATAAATAAATTGACAAGCCGCCTATTACACAAGTCGGTATTGAGTAAATAATATTGATCAGAGGTGTAAAGCACGAAATTACCATTGTGAAAACCGCTGCTAACATTAAAACGTGAATCGAAAAGTTTTTAGAAATTGCCATGGCACTGATATTTTCACCGTAATTTGTTCCTGCAGGTCCGCCTATAAAGCCGGAAATAATATCCCCTATACCATCACCGATTAAATTTAATCCCAGTTTATTTTCTATATCGTATTCTTTATTTGAACCCTTTTTTCTTGCCAAGTCATTTACGTAAATATGTAATTGATATACGTGGGCTGTTGATTCCGGTATTGTTGCAATAGCTATAGGCATTATTGCTATAATTGCCATCATAGACGGTTTAGGCAATGTGAACGTTGGAAGATTAAAAACCCCCGCCGATTGAACAGTATTAAAGTTTATAAATTCAATTCCCGTTACTCCCCCTATTACTGCTGCAGCTACATAACCTGTCACTAAACCAAACAATATGGGAAGCTGGCTTAATCTTCCTTTTAAGTAAACAGAATATAATATAGTTGATAACATCGTAATAATTGCTATAATCCATGCCATGCCTCCGGCGGTTTGAAGCTGTGCATCAGCCAATCCCGCAGGTACTGCAGCCGCATTAGTCATTGCATTTGCAGCAAGAGAAAGTCCTATAATTATTGCTATACTTCCCGTTACTGTTGCAGGAAGAACCATGTCTATTTTATCCTTACCTGAACGTTTAATAACATAGCCGGCTATAATTGATACAAAACCGGACATGATAATACCAAATTGAGCAATAGATATTTTATCGTTTAAAGAATACCCCGCAAAGGCTTCTGCGCTCATTATTGAAGCAATTGCAGCTATATAGGAAAAGCTTGAACCGTAATAAAGAGGAATTTGTCTTCCTGTCACTAATATGAAACCTAATGTTGCAAGACCACTTGCAAATATCGTTGTTGATACATGAAAGCCGGTGATCAACGCAACTAACACTGTTGCCGGAAACATAACCACAATTTGCTGCAATGCAAAGAATATAAGTCCAATAATCGGTGGACGTTCGTCCGGTAAATAACCAAACACTTCATTTTTTGTTGACATAAATACCTCCATTGATTAACCTAACCGCGTAAAAAAAATCCTGAGCAGACCGTCAGGATTATTATACACACAAAAATATTTCATATTCACATCTTGACGGCATCGCGGTACCGAGTTAAAGATTATTTTTTTAAAATATAACATAAACAAGCTTTTCTGTCAATGACATATTTTTACATATTTAACCTCAACCTATTTAACCTCAATCGACAATAAAATTTTACTTATCGTATAAAATATCTTTTATCATTTCAGGTCGTATTTCCCAAATATTTGCCTGCACTCTGAATATATCCCACTTGTCAATGTCAAATATTCTATGCCAGCTTTCCATTACTCTTCTTTTTTCTTCAGGATAAAGATGTGATGTTTTATCATCTAAAAACGAGAACGAATTGGCAAAGCCCTTTTTCGCAATATCCTCAGCATATTCTCTTTCGTCGTTTTCGTCTTTAGGTACATAGTGATGATTTAATACATAGTCCCATTTTGCTCCGTCAAAATACATCACTTCATTTTCATTTACTTCGATAACATATACAATTTCATCTTTGGCAGGTCTCAACATATTTTCTTCACTAACGGAACACCATATAGGAAACTCAACCCCTTCCGGCTTGGGAACTTTTCTCTCAGCCTGATTCACAAACCATGAATACAAATTGATAATATAATCCGATATTTCTTCAAATTTTTTATTTAAATGATTTCTTTCAATTCTTATTACACCATTCTCTTTTAACTCATCTAAACTTTTAATATGTTGTCTTGTCCATAGCTTTACCATATTGCCTCCCGAAAATAAATGTTTGGAATTAAAAAATCTTTATTTAATATATATTATTATAACACCAGCAATCAAATATTACCATATAAAGGGGAATTTTTATGTCCGTTCAAAACGCTTTTTTTAATCCCACGAACGAACAAAGACATGCATTTTTAAAGGAAGCTTTAATTAATGCCGGAAGAACTGAAGACTATGAAAATATAATTGAACTACTTGGTCCGGGACCTGATATTCTAGAGCTTGCTCCTGCAGATTCTCTGAAAAATTACAAAATAGGAATTATCGGAGCCGGACTGGCAGGCTTATCGGCTGCCTATGAGCTCAGGAAGCTTGGAGCATCTATAACTGTTTATGATGCTGAGGATAAAAGAATAGGCGGAAGAATTTATACTCACTATTTTAACAAATCAACTGAATATTTCAGTGAATTGGGAGCCACAAGAATACCGATTTCTCATGAAACATCCTGGCACTACATAAATTTATTTAATCTTGATACCAACTCCATGATTTCACCTGATTCTAACAACTTTTTATATACAAATAATATAAGGATGAGACGGAGCTTCAGCGGCAAAGAAATAGAAGAATTTCTTTATCCTTTGTATGATTTGACAGAAAAGGAAAGAAATACGCCGTGGTCAGAATTAGTAAGCTATGCTTACAATACTATGTTAAACAATTTGACACCGGTTCAGCGAAGTGAAATTCTGAAAATACTTCCGCTATACTCTGACCAATATGCTCAGCTTACTAAGATGAGTACAAACAATGTTTATGAAAGCTTAGGGCTAAGTCAGGGATTTGTAAATTTATTATGTGCCGTAAATCCTATAGCGGCCGTATTGCTTAATTTAAGTTATAACGAAACAATGTCAGGTATTTATTCACTTGATTTTTTTAGCATATACAGAATATCCGAAGGGATGGTTAAGCTGCCTTTAGCATTTATAAGCTCATTGATTAACAATAATCCTCCTGAATTACGCAATCAGGCTTTAGGAAAGGTTATTATTAAATTCGGTCATGCAGTAGATGGAATATTTTTCTCATCAGATAATTTTATAAATTTACAGTATACTGATCCGAAAGGAACTAAAGCATCAGAATCCTTTGACTTGGTAATTTGTACAATTCCTTTTTCAATTTTGAGAGAATTTAATATTAATCCATATTTTAACGATACAAAAATGCAGGCTATAAGAGAATTAAACTACCTTGATGCACAAAAAACCGGCATATTTTTTAACAAAAGATTTTGGGAAGAAAATGAGCCTTATGGTAACATTAACGGAGGTATTTCTTATACAGATCTTATTATTCAGTCTATCATTTATCCTCTCTATATAAGAGGTGAAAAACCGGAGGATTATTCTTATAATGAGCCGGGTACTATAATTGCTTCATATAATATAGGGGCCGATGCAACAAGATTAAGCAATCAAAACGGTTACAGGCGATTCGAAAAAATAAAACAAGACTTGGAACAAGTACATGGTTTACCAAAAGGATATCTGGATTTATTAACTGAAAGTTATAAAACAGTTCATTGGAATTCGGAGCAATGGTCCAGAAGTGCTTTTTCAGCAAGCTATCCCGGTCAGAAAATAAACTTTGCTTATTCTATGATTCAGCCGGAATATAACAATAGATTATATTTTGCAGGAGAACACATTTCAACCAAGCCGAGATGGATACAAGGCAGCTTACAGACAGGTAAATGGGTTGCAAATCAAATAGCAATGAATATCTGATGCATAATTTATCCGTCTTTATTTATACTAATCGTATAAAGCTATGGAGGCGAATAATGGGAATTAAAACAATCAAAACCGAATTAAAATCAGCCGGTGGTACTTATAAGATTGAATGTACTGCACGAAATAAAACTTTTATATTAGATGAGCCGGAAGAATTAGGCGGATCTGATGGAGGAATGAATCCCGGAGAGGCACTTCTTTCTGCCCTAGGAGGCTGCAAGTACATTGTTGCAAAAATGTTTTATCAAAAATTCGATATTAATTTAATAAAAATAAACATTGAAATGGAAGGTGAAATTGATCTTGATGCTTTAGCTAATAAAGCAAACGGTAATAACAAAAATCAAGATATAAGAATCGGTTTCACTAAAATTACAACAAAGTGGTTTGTTGACGCAAATAACACAAAGGAAGAAATAGAAAAATTCATAAGCTTCGTAGACGCTCATTGTCCAATGCTGGATACACTTAGTAATCCTCCGGAATTTATAACCGAAATTTGCGGTAAAAAATCATGAGCAACGGGGTTAGGACATAAAAATGGTGACGATACGTCACCATTTCATTTATATTTCGAGACCGACGCTAAATTAAAATTTGGGTCGTCTGCTTAAAGTCTGCTTGTTATTTTGCTAATGCGTTGTTTACAGCTTCAATTATTGCGTTGCTTGTAATTGTAGCACCTGATATAACTTCTACGTCAGCTGAATTAGCTTCAATTATTTTTGCAGGAAGTTGTTCTATTGCAGGTGTTCCGACTCCCGGAGTTTCGCTGTCACCAACTATTTTAACATCAGTAATTTTATCCCCGTCCATTGTAAGAGTTACGGTTACATCCCCGCCGAAGCCTTTAGCAGTTCCTGTTAATGCTGAGTCGTCATTACCAGCATCACTGTTTCCTGCATCAGTGTTTCCTAATGCATTTTTAACAGCTTCGATTATTGCTTCACTTGTTACAGTTGCACCTGATATAACTTCTACGTCAGCTGAATTAGCTTCAATTATTTTTGCAGGAAGTTGTTCTATTGCAGGTGTTCCGACTCCCGGAGTTTCGCCGTCACCAACTATTTTAACATCAGTAATTTTATCTCCGTCCATTGTGAGAGTTACGGTTACATCCCCGCCGAAGCCTTCAGCAGTTCCTGTTAATGCTGAGTCGTCATCGCCTGCATCACTTGCTTCTTCATCTGTATCACTGCTTACTTCTTCATCTGCATCAGTGTTTCCCAATGCATTTTTAACAGCTTCGATTATTGCTTCACTTGTTACAGTTGCACCTGCTACAATATCTACGTCAGCTGAATTAGCTGCTTTTATTTTTTCAGGAAGTTGTTCTATGGCATTTGTTCCGATTCCGGGAGTTTCGCCGTCACCAACTATTTCAACGCCGGTTATTTTATCGCCATCCATTGTTAAAGTTACGGTTACTGCTCCACCGAACCCTTCGGCAGTTCCTGTTAAAGTTGAGCCGCCACCTGCGCCGCTGCTTTCCAATGCACTTTTAACAGCTTTTATTATTGCTTCACTTGTTACAGTTGCACCTGCTACGATCTCTACATCAGCCGAATTAGCTGCTTTTATTTTTTCAGGAAGCTGTTCTATGGCATTTGTTCCGATTCCAGGAGTTTCACCATCACCTTTTACTTCAACATTAACAATTTTACCGCCTTCAGTAGTAACTGTAACAGATACCTCTCCGCCAAATCCCTCAGCAGCTCCTGTCAATGTTTCTTTGCCTGATGTTGCAACATCATCATTACCTGCAAGCATACCATTTCCAACCGCTAATATCGCATAAGACAACACTAATACAACTACTATTATTATACCTTTTTTCATTTCTTCCTCCTTTATTTTTTCCAACATCGTATATTATAACAGCTTTTATATCGCTTGTAAATAATCTAATTTTAATCAAATTTTACGTTAATTATATATTTTTTACTAACCGTAAATGTCGGAGAATTCTATAAGTATTTTTTCTATTTTGCTTTCACTGCAATTATTATTAACCTGTTCTGCTTCTTCAACTAATCTTACCGGAAGTTCCATAACAAATTCACTTCCAACTCCAACCACGCTGTTTACACTAATATTTCCGCCATGCATATTTATCAGTGTTTATACTAATGATAATCCAATTCCGCTTCCCTCTTTATTTCTTATCAGTGTTTTATCAATTTGGGCAAATCTGTCAAAAATCATTTTTAATTTATCTTCGGGAATTCCTATCCCTGTATCTTTAACGCAAACGCTGACATAATCCTCATTATCTTTTATGGTAACTGTTATTTCATCTCCATCATTTGTAAATTTCACTGCATTTGATAACAAATTCAGCATAATTCTTTCTATTTTATCAGCGTCTACTGCCATAATTCTTTCTTCCGTATCAGTATCAAATAATAAGGTGACTCCCTTTGACTCTATGTATTCAGCAACTGATAGGGTGATTTCTTCAACAATATTTACAATGTTGTAATTATGTATTTCAAGTTTCATATAACCGGAATCATATTTTGATATATCCCATAAATTATTTACCAATCTAATAAGCCGATACCCGTTTTGTTTAACTACATTTAGTAACAAACTTAGCTTTTCGTTGAAATTATCTGCTGGTTCCTCACTTTGACATATTAATAATTGCACTGCACTTAATATTACATTTATCGGAGTTTTAAGTTCATGAGATATATTTGAAAAAAATTCGGTCAGCATTTTATTGTGTTCATTAGTTTTATTTAATTGGTCTTCACTTACTGACAATTCATTTTTTAGTGTCTTTATTTCATTTCTATAGCTTATATCTTTTATAATAAGTAACTGCGCTGATTTATTCCTGTAATTTATTTTATTTACGTTGAACTCCGCATTAATCAACTCATTGTTTAAATTTTTTATAATGATTTCATTATGTTCATAATTATTCTTTTGATTAGTAAATCTAAGTGATTTTAATGAATTCCCGCCTATAAAATCATAAATTCTCCTACCTTTAAGATCGTCTAAATTTTTAGCGCCCAAAATATTAACCGCTGTAGAATTTGCATAAGATATTTGCTTATCAATAATTATGGCTATGCCGTTTCCCGAGTTATCAATAATCCAATCATAACAATGTTCATTTTGATTGATAATTTCTTCCATGGACAATCGTTGTCTCTCTTTTTCTTGAATAGCCGTATCTGCTTTATTTAAATTGTATTTTATCATATCCAAAGGTCTTTGAAGACCATTTACCACTATCCCCGTATACAAATAATAATAAGAAACTATCTTAAAAATGTGTCCTAATACATTAAATTGATCCGTAACACCTGAGCAGAAAGTAAAAAAAATTTCTGAAATTGCTTTAAAAATAAAAGCCATTATTAACATTGTATACAATTTGTAATCAATTTTTTTTTAAACTTATACAATATGAAGCAGCAAAGCAAAAATCCCGTTGATAAAATATACTCCCAAAAAATTTTTACTGTTGTTATTCCGGAGTATGTCTTCATTTGCGGAATAAAAATATTCAGATATAATATATCAATTATTAAAAAAATCAGTATTATTGTATACACTGCAAATATTAAGTAAAAATTAGGTCTTAAATCATTATAATATAGTAAAATAAACGAAATTAAAAATGTACTCAATTCCAAGGTTCTGGCAGCTATCCAAAACTTTGCACCAATACCAATTGATTCAAAAGGATATATTATCAGATCTGCATATGTTAATATGTGAAAAATATCAAGGATCATAATAAATATGAAAGCAAATCCTAAAAACATAAAATAGTTATTAAATGAAATTCTATATGTATTAATTGATGTAATAAAAATGCAACCTGCGATTATACAACTATAAATTTCGGCTGCAGTGTGAAACCAATAATAATTCATATACTTTAGCAAATAAATAACTATTAAAAATAATACGAATAAAATGTGCTGGAAAATATTAATGTGATTGATGAGAGACTGTTCATTGTTTTCTTTGTATGATGATTCCATTTTTCCTCCATGATGTTATAAAATTCCAAGTGTATATATTATTATATCAAAGAAAATACTTGACTACAATTATCAATTTAACAATTATTTCACTAATACATATAATATATATATCTATTGAAAGGTGTGTGTATTATGGATAAATCTATATTGGACAATTTTATACCTTGGAAAAGTGCTGATTTCTACACATTTTCCGGAAATGATACCGTTACTACTTATTTTCCTTCTGGTGTTTCTTCTCAAGAGATATCTCCGGAATCACAAAGCCCTGATTCTTTCAATTATATAGCTGAAATTCCTATAGCTACGGCAAAATCTATGGAGGGTAAATATTTCGTCGGGACTGCAGTAAATGTAAGGTTCGGCGAAGCGACAAACGGATGGGCAAGATTATATAACCCTCCGGGTTCAGGAGTAAATTTGTACGTTAATGCCTGGGTCATAAGTGATATTATATCCACTCCATTCAGAATTCAAATCTGGTTTAATTCTACTCCTCCCGGTATCATTCAAGAATCTCCGTTTGTAGTTTCCGGAAATACTGCAATTATTCCTCGACCCCAACCGAAAACAATACTCCAATTCGGAGTTGGTGTAAGAGGATTCCCTACAGACGGGAATTTAGCGTTTGGCAGAAGTGGTGCCGCCGGAACTATGATAGAAGAAGAAGAGCAAGGAAGATTTATATTTCCTCCGGGTGGTTCATTTACTGTTTACTTATCCAATCCGGAGAGACCTACTCTTCCTGCTATTGCTAGAGTTGCCTTTGGTTGGTGGGAGGAGCCTATATTATAATCACCCGACTTTGTCATCAAGATGATAGGCTGTTGAAAAA
>DCYG01000036.1:8984-9839 GCA_002331025.1 Firmicutes bacterium UBA2116
GGACTTTTTCAGCAGCCTGAACCACCTTTATGGTGGTTTTTTCATATGGTGTTTTATATGACCATATATTCATGTAGTTACCATTGATTAAGCATTAAATTTTAATTACAATAATGATTACAATTTTAAGCTGAATCTTTAATAAGGTAACGCTGATTATCAAAAGCTGGAAGCTTAAAAGAGCATAGGAGGACAAAATGAATAAGAAAATACGGTCAATTCTATTATCTGCAGGGCTTGCTGCAGGACTTACATTCTCTTTCACAGCAACTGCGGAGGCAGCAACCTATACCGTGGTTAAAGGAGATACACTTTATCTGATATCACAAAAATACGACATTTCTCTTTCAAGTTTAAGACATGCAAATAATATTTATACAGATTACATAGGCATTGGACAAATACTTAATATCCCGGTGAAAACATCTTTACCGACTGTTGAAACAGAAAAAAACGAACTGTGGCAAAACTACAGTGCTGATGAATTGGACTTGCTTGCAAGATTAATAATGGCAGAAACCGAAAGCCAGCCCTATCAGGCAAAGGTGGCTGTTGGTGCAGTCGTATTGAACAGAGTTGAGAGCGGTGTATTTGCAAGCACGATAACAGAAGTTATAAATCAAAAGTTTGGTGAATATTATCAATTTTCACCTGTGCAAAACGGATGGATCAAAAGATCCGCCAATGAAGAATGCATAAAAGCTGCTAAGGAAGCTTTAAATGGAGTTGATCCTACGAACGGTGCATTATTTTTTTATGATGATTCAACAACTAATACATGGATTTTATCAAAGCCTGTTTCTGTAAAAATCGGAAGAATGATATATTCATACTAAAAAGCAATAAAAAATACGC
>DCYG01000036.1:10060-74825 GCA_002331025.1 Firmicutes bacterium UBA2116
GCGTATTTTTTATTGCTTTTTTCACCCTTTATTATAAAGGCATAATTTCTTTATTAAATTCATTATTTACTACTTGAGCCAATGAGTTGTAAATAGCTGACAAGCCACATGCGATACCCACCCAGCCTGCTGCTGTTTTTATGGCGTGCGAGCCGGTGAAATCTGCAATAGACAACATAAAAAACAACAATGTGAGTGAAAAGAAAACAACTTGTGTTGCGCGGTTATGCTTTAATGTTCCGATAAACATAAAAGCTGTGAATATGCCCCATAGTAATAAATAAAATCCCATACTTTTCAAATCAGCAGCGGCAATTTTTTCAAAAGGATTTATCCAAATCAAAATCAATGACCACCAAAAGAATCCGTATGCTGTAAATGCGGTAGCTGCAAAAGTGTTGCCTTTAATAAATTCCATAATTCCGGCAATTATTTGTGCCGCTCCGCCCAATGCAAAACCCATCGCCACTATTACGATAGACAACGGAATAATATCTGCATTATGCAAATTAAGAAGCACTGTTGTTAATCCAAATCCCAACAATCCCAGCGGAGATGGGTTAGCAATTGATACTGCTTTCTCTTTTATCATTTTTCCTCCAAATAAATAATAATTGCAAAATCTTTAACATAATAGCATATAGACAGCCTTAAATCAAGAGATATATTTTAACAAAAAATCAGCACTCGATTTTATTTATAAAAATCGGATGCTGACTTAATTTATTTCTTAAAATCCTCTGACGCTGCATTATAGAGAACAAGTATATCTTCATCACTTTTGTTATTCAAATATTTTTCTTTTGCATTTTCTAATCCCGCTTCTTCTAAATATTTCTCCAATGCTTTAATCATTTCATCCGTTCTCATTTTAATTCTCCCTTTCCGACTTATATAACCCAAATACTGAATGCCGTTGTTTGAGGCGGTATACTTGCTGTCATAAAATCAGCATGCTCGACTCTGACCATCTGTCCGGGTCTCAAATCTCTCAGACGTATTCTGTTTCCTCTCCTGTCATAAATTTCTGTCATATCATTTACAACGAAACGCATCTGACTCATCATATCATCCGGGTTTCCGGTTATAAGGAAATTATTGTTCCTATCAATTTCCATAACCCTGTCCTCTACAACATTTGGGAAAACAGGTGACGGATTTACATTTTCTCTTACCACAGTTATCATAAAAGCTCTTGATTGCGGCGGGATACTTCTGGTCATTGCAGATGAAAAGCTTGCATCCACAAGATTACCGGGTCTTAATTCTCTTACGCTTATTCTTCTTCCTCTTCTGTTCCTGATAATAGTATTTCTATCAACCACTAATGTAACAAGCTCTATATTAATCATGCCAAATCCACCCGGTACACCGTATGAGATTGTTACAAAGCTCGATCTGTTATCATGAAAAACTTCTTCTATAACTGCATCTTCAACATTTATTGCCATGTTATTCATATGTCTGAATGCTTCTACTCCATCATAAAAACAATCCATTTATTACACCCCTTTATTTAAATAATATATACATAATTATATATATTCTTCAAACAAAATATTGTGCTGACATATGTATTGTAATCTCGCGAAAAAAAGAGGTCTTAAAAACCGACCTCCATCATACTGTATTTTATTCTGCTTCATATATAAGCTTATTATTACTGTTCTCAGTCAAAAATATTTTTTCTATTTCATCATCTATTAAGTCTTGTATATTGCCTTCGAAATTAATTTTGGCACTGATGCTGCAATTGGAACTTAAGCTTCGCGGAACCGGCATAAGCTCGCATTGAATATTATTTTTACTGCATTTTCGTTCAAACTTTATAGATCCTGAATGTGTAAAAAATAAAACGGTATATGTCATTACTTCCTTGCCTCTATTACGGTAACATCACCTTTTTCTATGATTGCTGCATTATATCCGGCATTTTTTAAAAACCTTTGAACATTACCCTTGGCTACATTGTTATCTACTATTATGTCGATTCCTTCAGGATTTTCTATAAGTGACTTTTTTGTCATTAATACCGGCTGAGGACAGCTCATACCACATGTATCTACTGTATTCATTCTTTTCTCCTCCTATTCAGCACTTGCTTTAGCATTTACTTTAAATAAACTTTCTGAGTTGAAATATGATATAACTCCTACGAAGACAAAGCATACAGCCACGGCTATCTTTCCGTTTAGAGTAGGTCCTGCAGCACTTGAAGCCAAGCCGAAATTGTGTACGATACCTGCTCCGACCAGCAAGCCCATTACAGTTACTACAGAATCCGCATTACCTTCTCCTGATAATATCAACTGTCTGAGAGGGCATCCGCCTAGCAGAACTGAACCCCATCCCGCCAATGCCATACCTAAGAAATTCCATAATCCGTCATTGTGTGCAACGGGTTGATCTGCAAAACCAAGGTTAAAAAATCCAAAGGCTAAATTTCCGATTAAACTGAATACGAATATTGAAATAAATCCAAGCAAAAGATAATTATCTTTGAAAAGAATCATATCACGAATGCCGCCAACCATACACATTCTTGTTTTTTGTGCTATACCGCCTACTACCAAGCCTGCTGCAAGTGAAATAATTATAGGTGCCGCCATAGAACCGGGTCCCTTTTCACTGAAGAATATAAAAGCAGGTGAAGCAATCAAAAGAGCCAATAAACCAACAGTAACTGCCGGAAAAACATAGCCTTCGATTGCAGGCATTTTATAATTTCTTTTAAGGTTAAAGCCTTTGTTTAAGAATTGAACTCCGACAAATATTCCTGCGGCATATCCTGCAATACCGAATAAAGCATTTAAATCTCCTCCGCCTAATCTTAATACCATCCTTAACGGACAGCCAAGAAATACAAGAGCTCCAACCATTACCACTATTCCAAGCATAAATCTTGTAAAAGGCGAAGAACCACCCTTTGATGCAAATTCTTTGTTTTTTAATGATAATAAAAACGCCCCCAATACCAGACCGATGATTTCAGGTCTGATATATTGAACAACATCAGCTCTGTGGAATCCTAATGCTCCGGATGTATCTCTTAAGAAACAGGCTATACAAAATCCCATATTTGCAGGGTTTCCAAAATGTACAAGTAATACAGATATTATTCCGATAATTCCCCCTGCAATAATAATTCCTTTTTTATCTTTCATTTAGCGTCCTCCTTGCTATTTAAAATCTGTTAATAGTTTAACATTCGCAAATTTTAAAGTAAAATAGATTAATCTAATAGTTGCATGCCTAAGAATTTGTAAAATTTATACTTGTTGTGTAAATTCATTTTTCATAATATAATACATATATCATACCATCGCCTCGGCAATGCAAGCGAGCTTGCGCTGCACTCGGCTCAGATATGATATAATAAGTACAATTACATTTCTTAAAGGAGTCCGGTAATGAAATATGTATACTTAGACAATGGGGCTACATCTTATCCCAAGGCGCCCGGTGTGGCAGAAAGTATGTCTGATTATATTCTTAATGTTGGAACTAATGTAGGACGCGGGGCTTATATGTCCTCTTACAAGGCTGAAAATGTTGTGTATGAAACCAGAGAACTCATATGTGAACTATTTAATTTTAATAAGCCTGAAAATGTCATATTTACAAAAAATATAACCGAAAGTATGAATGTATTAATAAAAGGACTATTGAAGGAAAATGATCATGTAATAGTTTCATCAATGGAACACAATGCAGTTATGAGACCTTTAAATGCTCTTAACAATAAAGTTGAATATACAAAGGCCGTATGTAATGAATCAGGAGAATTGAACATTGAGGATGTAGTAAGTTCAATAAGACCAAATACTAAAGCCATAATAATGACTCATGCTTCAAATGTATGCGGTACTGTTTTAGATTTGGAAAAAGTGGGACAAATCTGTGAAAAATATAATTTGTTTTTTATAATCGACAGCGCTCAGACTGCAGGCTTCTTAGATGTTGATTTGCAAAAATTAAATGCCGACGCAATAGGATTTACGGGTCATAAGAGCTTGCTCGGTCCTCAGGGAATAGGAGGCTTTGTACTAAATGACCGAATTAATAAAGAAATGAATACTTTAATCGAAGGTGGTACAGGCAGTCTGTCTGATACGGAAATACAACCGGAATATATGCCTGATAAATATGAAGCGGGAACGTTGAACATACCTGGGATTTACGGATTAAATACATCATTGAAATACTTATTAAGCCATGGCATCAAAAACATCCGTGAGAAAGAGATGTATCTTCTTGATAGATTTATGGAATCCGTACTCAATATTAAAAATATTAAAATTATCGGCAAGAAAACGACTGACGACAGAACCGGAATATTGTCCGTTGATTTCATTGACAACGATAATGGTCTCGTTGCACATGAGCTGAGCAAAAATTATGGAATTATGACAAGGAGCGGTTTGCATTGTGCGCCATCGGCTCACAAAACCTTAGCCACGTTCCCGGGAGGTACTGTAAGATTTGCCGTAAGTCATTTTACAACAATAGAAGAAATTGATTATACTATAGATTGTATAAATAAAATAGTAAAATAATTTGTAATGAGGATGGTAATATTGTGGAATTTAACCAATTGGAAAGCTTTATAAGCGTAGTCAAGCATAATAGTTTTTCTTACGCGGCAAAAGAACTATATATAACTCAGCCTACTGTCAGCAACAATATTCAAAATCTTGAAAAAGAGCTTAATACTACCCTTTTAAACAGAACAAGCAAAACAATAAATTTAACTGACTCAGGAAAAATCTTTTATAAATACGCCGTTGAGCTGATTAATATCAGAGACAAGGCCAAGTATATACTTTCCGAGCATTCCAACAAGGTTGAAGGTGAAATAGAAATAACAGCCAGCTCTATACCTGAACAATATATTTTACCTTATATAATTAAGGATTTTTTAAATATATATCCTAAGGTTTCCTTTTCTATGACTCATAAAAATTCCAAAGATATAATAGATGATATTCTGGAAGGTAAATTAAACTTCGGCATAGTGGGTGCAAGGTACCATTCTGATATGCTGGAATATATAGATTTTTATGAAGACGAGCTTGTCCTGTGCACTCCAAATAATGATAACTATCCATTTCCTGAAAATGACTATTTAGATATTGACGCTTTATTTTCTGAAAAACTAATACTAAGGAAAAAAGGTTCAGGAACAAGAAGATTAATTGAACAAAAGCTTTCTGTCATGGATATAAGCTTAGATGATTTAAACATTGTTTCTCAGATAGACAGTAATGAAATGATTAAGAAAATGATAGAGCTTGGCTTGGGCGTCAGTTTTATTTCAAAAATAGCAGTAAAAAATGAAATTGATTTAAAACTACTTAAGCCTCTCAAAATAAAGGACTTAGAATTAAAACGAAGCTTCTATTTCGTATATAGTAAAAACAGGACCTTATCTCCTGTGGTGGAAGCATTTAAGAATTTTTTAATTAACTGGAAGGATATAAATCATATAACCCCTTGAATTATCAAGGGGTCAGGCTGCTGAAAAAGCCCACCTGCATCGTTGCCGTTCATCCGGTCAATCCTCACGTATGTCTAATACGCTGCGGTTGCCCGTCTTCCGGCGCCTTGCAGGATGAACTTTTTCAACAGCCTATCAGATTGATGAAAAAGCCTTCAACAAATTTATCTACGATTTCCTCTTCATTATTCTTCATGGATGAAGTTATTTCGAATGGAATTCCCACTATCTCCATATTTTTCATAGAACAAATTATTTCCTTCATTACCTTCAGAGCTTGCGGAGACCAAGTGCCGTTTCCTACAAGACCGACCTTACGATTTTGTAAATTTAAAGCCTTAAGCTCGTTAAGCAGCGATTCCATTCCATAATACAATCCCATATTGTATGTTACCGAGCCGAATATTACATGGCTGTATTTCCATATATCAGAAACAATGTATGAGGGATGTGTTTTTGAAATGTCATACATACGCATATCCTTAACGCCCTTTTGGGCAAGCTTGTTTGCAATAACATTCATAATGTTTTCCGTATTGCCATACATTGACGCATATACTAATACTACCCCGTTTTTTTCCGGTTCATACTTGCTCCATACGTTATATTTTTCAATAAAGTATTCTAAATTTTCTCTCCATATCGGTCCGTGTAAAGAACAAATCATCCTTATATCATAACAGCTTAATTTTTTTAATGCACCCTGTACCTGTGAACCATACTTACCTACAATATTCGAATAGTATCTTCTTGCTTCCTCTAAATAATGATGCTCAAAATCGGTTTCGTCTGCAAAAATATTTCCTGACATTGCTCCAAAGGCTCCAAAAGCATCTGCCGAAAATAGAATTTTTTCTGTCTCCTCGTAAGTAAACATAACTTCCGGCCAATGAATCATAGGCATAGTCATAAACTTTAAATTGTGCTTACCTATACACAAGGTCTCGCAATCCTTAACTTCATGAATGTTCATACTGTAATCAAAATCATAAAACTGTCCTATAAATTGAAATGTTTTTTTATTTCCTACAATCTTTATATCAGGATACCTTTTAACCAGTTCTTCAATATTGGCACAATGATCCGGCTCCATATGATTTATAACTAAATAATCTAAATCTCTTCCGTTCAGAACGTGAACTATATTATCTATAAACAATCTGCTTATTGCTGTATCTACAGTATCCATCAAGCATGTTTTGTCATCTAAAATCAAATACGAATTGTAGCATACACCGTTTGGTATGGGAAACATATTTTCAAAACGCTCAAGACGTCTGTCATTGCCGCCTACCCAATATATGTTTTCAGTTATTTTTTGAACACAATGCATATTCTCGCTCCTTCTTATTGAGAACTCGTCTCAATCTTTCATCTATAGTATTATCTTGTTTTTAGATTATAACATACCTGAACCGAGTGCAGCGCAAGCGAGCTTGCATTGCCGAGGTGATGGTATGTTATATGTATTATACCATAAACTTTGTAAGTGTCCAATTCTTTCCTTAATTTTCTCCTGCTATTATTATTTAAATTGTTTTTTTGAGCAATACTATAAGATAATATATTTTTTATAGTGGAAGGGAAATTAGTATGGTTGGTATTTTACTTGCATTGCTTGCAGGATTGTTAATGAGTGTTCAAGGAGTTTTTAATACCCGTGTAATGGATTCATCGAATATGTGGGCTACAAACAGTTGGGTGCACCTGACTGCTTTTGCCGCAAGCATAATTATATGGTTCTTCACCGGTCGGGAAAATTTGCTTTCGGTGTTTAACGTAAGCAACAAATTATATTTAATTGGTGGTGTCATCGGTGCATTTATAACCTTCACCGTTATTAAAAGCATATCCGATTTAGGACCCGCATATGCAACAATGCTGATTTTATTGGCTCAGCTTGTAGTTTCATGTTCAATTGAAACCTTTGGATTGTTCGGCACCGAAAAAATATGCTTTGAATGGAGCAAGCTTATTGGTGTAGCCCTCATGATTGCCGGAATTATCGTTTTTAAGAAGTAGTAAACAACTTAAAAGAACATTATCAAAATATTCATCATATAATAGATAAATTTTCGTTAATTGGGGGAAAAGATTATGGATGAATTTTTAGAAGGACTTACCGGTGAAATTGTGTTACCTTTTGATTTTTCCTATAATGAATTAAGACAAGGCTATAACAGTGCTGTTCAAAAATATCCGTTTGTTATTGTATATTGTTTTATGATATGTGATGTTTCTAATGCGGTAAAATGGGCAAGAAGACATTCCATGCCAGTACGAATTCGCAGCGGCGGACATAATTATGAAGGATATTCTAATGGCAGCTGTACACTTGTTATAGATCTGAGCTGCATGAATAATATTGTGATAGACGAATGTGAGGAATTAATATATATAGAAGGCGGAGCTACCAACAAAGATGTATATGAGTTTGTGTCATCAAAGGGTTATCCGTTTCCGGGCGGTACATGTCCTGCAGTAGGTGTAAGCGGATATTCATTAGGCGGAGGATGGGGATTATCCTGTCGCTATTTAGGATTAGGCTGCGATAGTTTGACAGAAATTGAATTAGTTGATTTTGAAGGTGAAATAATCAGGGCAAATAGTAATTGTAATGCAGATTTATTCTGGGCTGTCAGGGGAGCAGGCGGCGGTAATTTTGGAGTTATAGTAAGTATGACTTTCAGGCTTCCTGAACCTGTTGATAAAGTCACACTTATTGAAATTGATTATTTAAACGTTGATTCTGAGGATCAAGAAAATTTTCTTATATTGTGGCAAGCCTGGCTAAATAATGCAGATGATAGAATGACTCTTATTTCAAGGATATATAATTCTGAGGCAGATGGGTTAGCTATGTTAGTAAGAGGAATTTTTTATGGTGACCCTGCTGAAGCAAAGATAATTTTAAAGGATTTTCTTATGCTCAATAATGCAATTTATAGTGTAGAAGAAGTTACATTTTTAGAAGCGGTAACAATTATCGGCAGTACATATCCTGAACATGAAAAATTTAAGTCTGCAAGCCGTTTTGTATTAAAAGATTTTAATAATAATGAAATTAAAAATGTAGTTAATTTGATCAGGAATCGAGCTGAGGGCTCAGTTTATGCGGGATTATCAATGTATGCATTGGGTGGCAGGGTTTCCGATATTGATATTGATGATACTGCTTTTTATTTCAGAAACGCAAAGTATATAATTTGGCTTGAAACCGTCTGGGAAGAAAATGAATATGCTGAAGAAAATAAAAGTTGGATTAAAAATAGGTTTCCATACCTGAAATCAATAACTACAGGTTCATATATAAACTTTCCGTATATTGAATTAGACAATTATTTAAAAGAATATTTCGGATGCCATAAAGAAAAGTTAAAATATATCAAAGAAAAATATGATCCGTTAAATATTTTTTCTTTCCCTCAAGGTATAGAGCCAAGTAATAATGAATGCTGTCCTGTATTATATAAACCTACTCTATTCAATAAAGAAAATTTATGGAATGCCGATAACAATATAAATCATCGTGAATTCAGATATGTATCAAAAAAATAAAAATTCGACACAAATAAAAAAACCTCAAATTTAAAGGTTTTTTTATTTTGCGTATAAAAATTCTTATTTCTTCTTCACAGGAATCCAAACTTCACTGTATGCGTAATCCTTTTTATGTTTATCCATTTTAGTAAAAGAAAAAGTAGGGATATTAATTACTTCGTAGTCAGAAGAAAGAAGCCATTCCGAATATACTTTTGCCATAGTTTCCTGCAGTGTAGAAGGAAACGGTCCTTCGTTCGGAAATATTGCCCAGGTACATGCTTCCACCGGTATTTTATCCAATAGATCGCTCACTTGATTTTTAGTCGTTAAAACACCTATCAAATGAGTTAAATCTCCTTCTTCCTTTAAGAAATTCGCATCAGCATCATAAGATGCGTTTACAATTTCATACGGCTCAATATTTTGCAGAGAATGCATTTCTTCTTTTTGTTCATCCGTTATACTCATTGCAAGCTTCACAATCTCGTTATTCACGCCTTCAAATTGCATAGGTACGCGTTTACTTACACCAACTAAATTAAAAGCCGGTTTTTCTTCAATTCTAAATTCCATAGATATTCCTCCCTTAACGGTTATTATGAATGAAAGCTTGGGAAATGACTTGCTAATGCCTGTTTTTATTACATCAGACGGCAAAAAACCACTCCATTTTTTAAACGCTCGTGTGAATCCGTCCATGGACTGATAGCCATATTTAAATGCAACCTCAGTCACTTTTTCACCATTTAATAAATCTCTGTTTGCTTCAGACAGCTTTCTTTTTTTGATATATTCATTCAGCGTCATCCCTGAAAGATAAAAAAATATCTTTCTGAAGTGATAATCCGAAACACCGGCATATTCGGAAATTTTATCAAGAGATATATCATCCGTTAAATGATCATCAATATAGCCCATCACACAATTTAATTCTTTCAGCATCAGTTCCCCTCCTTTTCACATTTTTATAATAACAAAAGAGAATTAATATTACTCGACATTTATGATATAAAATATATCGGATGAAATGTTATATAATATTAAATATACTTTCTCATTACAACTGCAGGCAGAATTTTCTCTGTCCAATTTAATTCGATATCTTCAACTTTAGCAAAACCATTGTTAATCCAAAAATCAAGCACTGAATTATCATAATCAGTGACCACATCTATTCTTATACATTTGCTTTTTTGCGATTTGGCGTACTCCTCAAAGTACTGAAAAATCAAATTTCCAAAACCCTTGCCCTTAAAATTATCTTTTAACATTAGTAATGATAAATATACTTCTTCTCCTGCTTTAAAATCTATAATTCCTATTATTTCTCCCGATTTTATCTCAATTATTTTACAAGAGTAAAAGCCGGACTTTTTCATTAATTCAAGCTCTTGAAGTATCCATTCATTTGTTACTCTTTCCCTATTCATGTGACTTTTTAAAAATTGTTTATTAGAATTATAAACTTCAGCGATTTCATCTAAATCCTTAGATTCAACTAAATCTATACAAAAATCCTTTAATTCAAAAAACATAATCTCTCCAATGCATTTTGCAATTTATTTTAAAGACTAACTGCGAAAAAAAATAACATATTATATTATTTATCTTTTATCTCAATTATTTCTCCAATATCATATTCATATTTTATATAATTATTGTCACTGTCCGTCCATGAAACAGATGCCTCTCTTGTTTTAAATATATTTATAATGTCATCGTCAGTCAATCCTCTTGCGTCAAATACTATTTCCTCTTCATAGATAGCAAAATTTTCAGCTTCATTGTCTCGTTCAAACGTACCTCCGCCTCTCAGCCGGTTCTCTTCATTACCCTTTTTAATCATAGCTAAGCCTGATGTTTCAATTTTTCTGTTTTTTATATTATCAGGGAATTCAACATACAATTCAAATTTAATTTTTCTGTAATCACTTAAGTCAGGAGCATCCGGACTTTCGCCGCCGGTCTTCTTGTATTCATCATAAGTAATACCTGAAACAATTGCACTTATATATATAGGCTCGGGTATTGTGCCGTATCTGCTGTAATTTTTTATATCTCTGTACTCATCAAACATCATATTGCCTATGTCTTTGTTTGATTTTTTAATATAATACCTTGAATTTATCTCATAAACATAATATACCTTGTCGTTTATTACAGCCTTTACATAACTGCCTGTCTCAGGCGGAGCATTTCCATTTGATATTATTCCGGACTCATCAACATTTCTTAAAAGCATATTTATATTTGTTTTTGAAACACTGTCTGTTATTACTCTTTCAGAAACCGCTTCATTATCCTCATATATGTATAAATTTACGGAACTTGATAAAATTTTCGAATTCATTTCACTGCCATCCGGTCTCAAAGGCATCATAAAATCCTGAATTTTATAATCTTGATCTTCGGCTGTTTTTCCAACAATATAGCCACTAGTATATGTTCCATTCCCCCATTGAGGTCCCATAGCTGTCAAATTTAAGCTGTCCTTTTTTGTATAAACAACATTTATTACTTCAATTTCGGTTAGGTTGTTCTTTTCCTTAAAATATTTATAAGAGTCCGAGTCATTATCAACCGTTGTAATACTGTGCAACACATAGCTGCTGTAAATATCTTTACCTGCATTTCGTTCAATATCGAGACCTATCTTATTTCTCTCTGAAATCAAATCATATTTCTTCTCGTAATCACCTTCAACACCGTATAAAAAATACAAATAAACTAATTCCTCCTGTTTACTCTCGGGAGTATCTTCAGCATAAAAATATTTACGTCCTTCCTGCACCCATGTCGTACCGCTGAATTCGTAATTTCTTCTTGGATTTGTTCCCGCTGATACGGCAACAACAATTAACAGCAGCACAAGTACCGCCATTAACCAGAAAGTCGGCTTTTTGTAACCTCTCATTTCGTTTTCTCCTATATCAATTTTCAGGTACAGTATTCGACAAGTCGAAATGCCTAATACTGTTTTTTAAGAAACTGTACATAATCAACTACAAATCTTTATAGTAAGCATATCCACAAAGAAGTATACCGAATCCTCCCAATGTAGATATTACTTGCCCGGCTATTCTAAAATTGGATGTAATATCATTTGAGTATATTTCTAATTGATTAGAAGATACACCATTCTTGTATTTTTTCAAATAATCATACCTCATTGACTTTCCTATGGCACCTGATGAAAATATGATTACGAAACCAATAACAAATATAATAACCATTACATACAGAGAATTTTTCAGAAATTCTTTCTTCATTTTTACCTCCGTTTATATCATAGTGCAAGCCGCTTGCTTACCGGCCTGCTTCACACCGACACAGCAGTATATCCCCTTGATTATAAAATTATATCATAATTTCTAATATTTTCAATCAAACATATATAATTTAGTATAGCCTGATATCAAAACATTTAATTTCAAATTCGTCCATAAAAAACATACCGCAAAAGCAACTTCAGCCTTTGCGGTAAGTATCCACAAAAAATCAAAATATAAAAGCTCTTCAAAATATAAATATTTTACAATAATTAATAAAGATATGATATAATACATATATCATAATAGATTTGACATAGTAAGTTATTTATTAATAATGGGAAGGATGATAACTTGAATCAGAAAACCTTGATAAATATTAGAAAACTCTGTATGGAAAATTCTATAATTTGGAGCCAACATGTTGCAACAAGATGCCTGCAAAGAGGTATAAAAACTGTTGACATTGAAAATTGTATTTTAAATGGCGAAATTATTGAAGAATATCCAGATGATTATCCTTACTATAGTTATTTGATATTAGGACTAACAACAAAAATCAATTTTTACATGTTGTATGTGGAACGGGAAATAATAAGTTATGGATAATAACTGCATACTTTCCAAGTTTAGATAAATGGGAATCTGATTTTAAAAAAAGAAAGGAGCAATAATATGAATTGTTTTATGTGTAAAGGCGATATGATAAGTAAAAATACTAACTATATTTTGGATTTAGATGGAAGTATTATAATTATAAAAAATGTTCCTTCTTTAGTTTGTAATCAATGTGGGGAAGTATTTTACGAAAATGAAGTAATGAAGCGAATCGAAAAAATCATAGATTTATTTAGAAACGCTTTAACTGAAATTGCCGTAGTTAATTACGATGATAAAGTAGCATAATCTAAAATATCAATGAAAAGCCCTTCAAATTCGAAGGGTTTTTATATGTTGCTAAATATCACACTTATTTTGTCAGATTCATTTCAAACTCAATCTCATGTTTTAGTGGTCGTTACTATTATTCTGTACGGCTCTTTTTCAAATGAAGAATAGCAGAACTGACAATTGCAGGTATTAGAACAAACGACAAAAATCTCACCATAAATGGACGCGGACCACAAGGTGCAAATCCACGAAAACTTGTTTATACTTCTGAATAGTTACAATCAATTACATTCAACAGTTTATATATATAATTTATAAAATCTTAACTAATAAGTATAATATGATTGATAATTAAAAATAATTGCCCTCATATCCGAGGGCAATGTTTACACTTCTATTATGCAATATTATTTAAGAATTCGCTTTCTGAAATATCTGGTTGTTCATAAATAGTAAATGGATCTATATCTATGCATTCTCTTGGGTCATATTTACCATTTATATCCCAGGCAACGGTATCATTAAGTATAGTTAAAGTTTTTTTGAATATTTCTATATCTTTTATTTGCTGAAAGATACCAGAGTTAATTTTTTCAGTCATATCGAGACACTTTATAGAACCATCGTCAAAATATGCGTATACTTTGTAATCATCTGTTGCTATTGCCTGAACGACTTTTGGAAAATATTGATTATCCATTTTTATCACCTCATTATATTAATGGATTAATTTCTTTAAGTGGTTTATCCGATTTAGATAATTCCCAATTTTGCATTAATTCATCTTTATGTATCTCACACCAAGCAAGAACTATTTTTAATTGTTTAGCAGGCAAAAGTCCTTTATAAACTTTACCATCTAATATATCTATCAGAGCTTTGTATCCTGCATATTCAGCATGAAAATGTGGCGGATTATGATCTGAGTAATACATTGTTATTCTAATTCCATAAAATAAAGATATTTCTGGCATAGGTTTTTGCCTCCTTTTCTCTTATTATATCATTATTAAGCTAATATTCAAGAAAATTATTCTTTAACATTTTCCAAGAAATACAATACTTAAATTATATACTTTTCTAATTATATAATTTTATCTCCAATAATTAGCAAATTATCAATAACAAAATATAATATTTAGCAGTTTATACTTAAAATATATCCGTATTTGAAAATTGGTCCACAATCAAAAAAACCTTCAAATTTGAAGGTTTTTTACTGTTTTTTTCATTTTTCTATGGAGGCGGTGGGAGTCGAACCCACGTCCGAAAATATTTCCACAAGTCTTTCTCCGAGTGCAGACGATAATTTATGTTTCGCCTCAACCATCGCCTATCGTCAAGCTATGGTATCGGCTATCTCCGGTTGTTCAGCTTAAGGTCGAAGAACCCCTTAAGCAGTTCCCTGCTTTAAATGATGCCCCAACTTAAACTGCAGGTCGTCTAAGCGGGACAAGCGAGCAGCTTACGCTGCGAATGCTAAATTATTGTTTTCTTTTGCGTTTATTTTTGTTGCCACTTTTTACGTTGTTTGGCGACAACGACTCGCTTAACTTACTTCTATACCCCCGTCGAAACCATTTACGCCCCCGTAATGGTTAATCGTCTTGTCTTTGTATACGGCGCTCGGCATCTTTTTTTGCAATATCCTGACGTTTGTCGTAGTTTTTCTTACCTTTTGCCACTGCCATTTCCATTTTAACAAGACCGTTTTTAAGATATAGACTCAATGGTATCAATGAATAACCTTTTAAAGTTACCAATCCAATCAATTTTCTTATTTCTCTTTTATTTAAAAGAAGCTTTCTGGGCCTTAAGGGATCAACATTGTAAATGTTGCCTTTTTCATAAGGACTTATATGCAGATTGTAAACATATGCTTCACCGTTTTTTATGTTTACATAACTATCTTTTAAGTTAACTTTTCCCTGTCGTATTGATTTTACCTCTGTACCGACAAGTACAATTCCGGCTTCATATTTATCTTCTATAAAATAATCATGATATGCTTTTTTGTTGCTTGCAATATTTTTTGTATTTTCAGCCATATTCTCACCTACCATCAAGTGTAGGATGATTATAGCATTAATTATTTGCAATGTCAAATGTCAGTTTGTTTGAAAAATATGCATATATTTATTTTTTATGCATGATTTGTCAGTCAAAGTAATCAATAAATAGGCTGTTGAAAAAGTTTGTTCTGCGTTTTCAACAACCTACCCCTACATATTATATATATTACAATATAAATCTTAAGCTAAGTTTAATTTTTACTTTAAACCTCAATTAAATCTTTTTCTTCATTCATATTAACTTCTGCAAAATTTTCGATAAAAACAAAATCTATTTCAGCTTTTGCAATGCTTACGTTTAATACCTTGACCTTAACATCTTCACCTATTCTGTATACCTTTCTGCTTGTTTGACCGAATAATTCTCTTTTTTCATTATCAAATATGTAGAAATCATCAACCATATTTGATATATGCACAAGACCTTCAACCGTATTCTCCAGTTCAACAAATACTCCAAAGCTTGTTACACCTGAAATTACACCGCTGTATTCTTCACCTATTTTATCGGACATATATTCTGCAATTTTTATTTTGTCAACATCTCTTTCGATTTCATCCGCAATTCTTTCCATTTTTGAAGATTGTTCTGCCACTATGGCTGTACGTTCCGACAATCTGTGATAATCCTCTTCTGAGAATTTGCCGTTAAGCTGACCCTTAATAATTCTGTGTATCTGCAAGTCAGGATATCTTCTTATGGGCGATGTGAAATGACAATAATACTGCGCTGCCAAGCCGAAGTGTTCCGAGCTTTCGGGTGAATATATTGCCTTTCTGAGCGACCTCAGCATCATATTGTTTATTAGTGATTCTTCTTTTTTCCCTTTAATTTTTAATAAAAGCTGCTGCAATTCTCTCGGGTGAACCTCGTTTGAGCCCTTTAACGTATACCCCAAATTATGAATCAATATGCTGAATTCGTGCATTTTTTCTTCGTCCGGGTCCTCGTGTATTCTGTACACAAAAGGCATGTTGAGCCAATAATAATGTTCTGCAACGGTTTCGTTGCAAGCAAGCATAAATTCTTCTATTATCTTATTTGAAACTCTTCTTTCATACTTTGTTACGTCGGTTGCTTTACCCGTTTCATCCGTAATAATTTTTGTTTCAGGAAATTCAAAATCGATTGCACCTCTGAGCTCCCTTTTTCTTCTTAAAATCAAGCTTAACTCTTCCATACTTTTAAGCATAGGAAGAATTTCTTTATATTTTTCCGACAATTCTTCATCGTTATTTTCTAATATATCAGATACATCCGTATACGTCATTCTGTAACGATTTTTCAGAATACTCTCAAATATTTTATAATCTGTTACCTTTCCTTCTTTATTTATTATCATTTCTACGGAAAGAGTAAGCTTATCTTCTCCGGGATTTAAGCTGCAGACACCGTTGGATAATTCCTTTGGAAGCATTGGTATTACTCTGTCGCTTATGTAGATACTCGTTGCTCTTTTTAATGCTTCCTTATCCAGGCTTCTGCCTTCTTTTACATAATGGGTTACATCTGCAATATGTACTCCCAACATATATTCATCATCATTAATTTTTTCGACATAGACAGCATCATCTAAATCCTTTGCATCCTCACCGTCTATGGTAATTATGTTAAGCTCCCTTAAATCCTTTCTGCGCTTATACTCCTGCTCATGTATTCCTTCAGATGAAACTCTTATTGCTTCTTTTATGACATCCTCAGGAAATACCTGTCTTACCTTTCTGTCAAGAAGCACGGCTTCTATATGTGTCCTTGTATCTTCTATATCTCCGATTATTTCTACAATTTTACCTTCAGGATTCTTTCTTTTATCCGGCCATTCGGTTATTTTAACATTTACCTTTTCGTTTGTTTTGGCACCGTTAAACTCGTCTCCGGGTATAAAAATGTCAAAGGCAATTTTCTTGTCATCAGGGACAACGAAACCGAAATTTTTGCTTTTCTGAAATGTTCCTATTACATATTCATTTGCTCTTTCAAGAATTCTTATAACCTTACCTTCAGGGCTTTTAACCTCTTCAGTTGTCTTCATAGGTCTTACGATAACTCTGTCACCGTGCATAGCTCCGTTCATATCTACAGGCGATATGAAAATATCACTGATGTCTTTGTTATCGGGTCTTAAGAAAGCAAATCCCTTCTGATTTCCGTCCAAGGTACCGGCAATCAAGTTCATCTTTTCGGGAATACCATATCTTTGTGACCTTGTAAATATTATACTTCCTTCATCTTCAAGCTCATTTAGAGCTCTTAACAATTCTTTTTTCATGCTGCTTTCTATTTCAAATTCTTGTAAAAGCTCATGAAATGTCAGTGGTTTATATGCTTCTTCCTTCATATATGATAAAATTTTTTCTTTAAAGTTCATTATCTACTCCTTCAAAATCAAGATCAATAAGGGCACTGCCCGTCATTCAAGGTTCTGGGACGCCCACTGAAACCTTTGATTTCTTATTTATGTTTCCCGCCGCTTCCCATCCTGTTTAATAAATCAACGTCATAGGATACTATGTTTGATTTTTGTTGCTCTTGCTGAATTTCAGCAAATTCTATTATTTTAGTTACTAAATCCGTAAAAGATATTCCTAATCCTTCCCATAGATAAAATGCAATGGAGCCGGGTATTGTATTGATTTCATTTACAAATATATTGTTGCCATCAAAAAGGAAATCTATTCTTGCATCACCACAGCAATCGATTGATTTAAAAGCTTCCTTCGCATACAATTTTATTTTTTCTTCAACTTCTATATCTATATCTGCGGGTATTCTTCTTTTCGATTCCGATGCATCTTTCTTTTTGTTTACATATTTATCTTCATAGGTTAAAAACTCCTTCCATCCAACAGGTTCTTCACAAAGCGAGACAGTAAGATCATTTTCATATCCCATAACAGCACAATTGATTTCCCTTACATTTTCAATGCATTTTTCTACTATTACTTTTCTGTCATAGTTTAAAGCCACTTCTATAGAAAACATCAGTTCTTCTTGATTATTAGCTTTGCTGATTCCAACGCTTGAACCTAAATTAGCCGGCTTTACTATTAAAGGATAACCAATTTTTTCGATTTCCTCCATTATTTCTTGCTTGTTTTTTTCAAAACCGCTTCTGTAAAACCATGTATAACCGACTATGGGCAGATTGTTACTTTCAAAGACCTTTTTCATTATAACCTTATCCATGCCTACAGAGGAGCTTAAAACCGAGCCAAATGCACATGGCACTCCATTCATCTGGAATATTCCGTGCAGCGCTCCGTCTTCCGCATTTGTGCCGTGAACCGCAGGGAATACTATGTCAATGCTATAAGTATCATACTTTTTGCCAAAGAAACCTTGCTTTAAATCAGGATGAGGATACAATATCAGTTTTCCGTCTTTAAAACCGGGCAGCACTTCGTATGCATCTTCAAATTTTTTAGACTTGTAGTTATTAATGTCGTGAAGGCAATTACCCACATACCACTTTCCGTCTTTTTGTATGTATATTATCCTTGGTTCATAAATTGTTTTATCAATGTTATCCAATACCTGCAGTCCTGTAATTATGGAAACCTCATGTTCAACGGTTTTTCCGCCTATAATTATTCCGATTCTTTTCATAACAACCTCCATATCAATTTTCGTTATATGTGTCAGGCAAATCATTTTCGAATAATACTACATCATTTACTTTAGTAAGCTTTTCTAAAATTTTAGTTGCTTCATTCAATGAATTAACCACATACAAATTATCTTCATCAAAGCCATTCTTTTGCAAACCAATCTGTATAGGAACCGTTTGTTTTTTACCTACCAATATGGCAATGTCACAAACTGCGGCAATATTTTCTCCGAATTTTTCGTTTTCTGTTTGCTCATGCTCTCCTAATTCTATCATACCCGGAGTTACAATTATTTTTCTCTTATCCTTGAACGACGCTAAAACATTCAGTGCGGCTTTTGCTCCGTCAGGATTTGAATTAAAGGCATCATCTATTACTATTACCCCGGTTCCCGGATCAATAAGCTGTAATCTGTGCTCTACGCTTTCTATATCAGCTATCCCTTTTCTGATTTCGTCTAAGGATAATCCAAGCACCTTGGCAGTTGCTGCTCCCGCAAGGATGTTTAATATATTATGTTCACCTAAAAGCTTAGTTTCACATTCTACGGTTCCTGAATCATTTATGCATAACGTGAATTTAGAGCCGGTATTTCCAACTACTATATCCGTTGCATACACATCTGCTTTATCTGCGTTTTTAATTCCATACAGTATTTTTTCTTTATATGTTTTATCCGCCAATTTCTTTACATATTCATTATCATAATTAAAAATTGCAATCCCGTCATCAGGCAGACATTCTATAAGCTCATACTTCGTTCGCATAATATTGTCAATTGATTTAAATGTTTCCAAATGGCAAGGACCAATTGATGTTAGTATTCCTATCTTGGGATTGGTCAGCATTGCAACCTCATGTATATCCCCAACCTTGGTTGCGCCTAACTCAGCTATAAATATTTCATAATCATCCGTTAAATCATTATTTATAACCTTGCTTATGCCCATCGGAGTATTGTAACTGTCAGGTGTATTCAATACATTGAATTTCCTGCCCAATATTGCAGCAGTTAAAAATTTTGTGCTTGTTTTACCATAGCTTCCTGTTATACCTACAGAGGTTAATTTTGTCATATTTTTTATTTTATCGGATGCAGCATCGTAAAATTTTTTATGTATACTGTTTTCTATCGGCTGTGCAACAAAATTGGCTCCTATTATATAATATGAGCTAAAAAAATAAACTATAGACAAAAATCCTGACCATAACGGAAAGTATTTGACAAAATCCTTGGAAACAAACTGTACAATTAAAACTACTATTATGAAATCTATAAGCGTTAAGCCCATAGCAACAGCCAGTAGTCTTTTTGCTCTTGGCGTAAATACAAGTGGTTTTTTTGAATTGTATTTTTCTTTATATTTTAATATTAGCAGAAGAGATGTAAAAATGGAAATTGCCATAGCATATTGAGAAGTATTACCTTTACCGCTGCCTGTAGCAAATACAAAAAATACGGTATTTATAATACAAATAGCTGTGTATATTTTATCTTTTTGAGTGTATATTTTATCTTTATTTTTTTCAGTCCACTCTATATATTTTTCATTTTTATATCCTTCAATCTGAAGCATGTGCAATGAGAACCTCAGCTTATAAAAGCAGAGGGCAAACCAACAAATCGAAAACAAAAATATTGTAGAACTCATACTATCACTCCCTAATTAAAATCATCTTTCAAAAATACATTTATAACAGCTCTAAATTGCTCGTAATTATCTATATAAGAATAATGGCCGGCATCCTTAAAAATAATCAAGCCGCTGTCCTTGATTTTTTCTTCCATTATTTTACCCATGTAAACAGGGGTATCCTCATCATTTTCTCCCCATATGAGCAGTGTAGGAGCCTTAATACCAGGAAGCAAAGAAACTAAATTGTCATGGATAACCTTAACCATAGTCTGCCTCATAATGCCGTCTGAAGCTTTATAATCTGCTGAACCATATTTTTTATAAAATTTTTCTATCTTTTGTTCTTTGGAATCTCCCTTAACAAACAACAAGTAGAAGCTCTTTAATAGTTTAAATGAATAAACCTTTACATAATAATTTAATTTCCTTTTTGGAATTATTCCTGCACTGTCAATGAGTACAAGCTTTTTAACATAATCATGCATACTTGATAATATTATGGATATCCTGCCGCCGTGTGAATGTCCGAATAATATTATATTATCTAACTTTTTAAGTTCAATAAATTTATCGACACAGTCTGAATAGTCATATGAATTCCATGGCTCCCTGGGCTTGTCGCTTTCACCGAAGCCCGGTAAATCCAAGACTATAACCCTGCATTTATCTTTTAATATATTGGCAATAGGCATCATTGTCTGTATATTTCCTCCCCAACCGTGCAAAAGCAAAACAACATTACCCTGACCTTCATCTATGTAGTTAATATTAATACCGTCAATATTAATTTGCATTATAACCCCCGTTACAATTGATAGGCGATTGATTGGCTGTTGACTGGCAATGGATTGGCAATTGTTTTTTATCAATCGCAAATCCATTGCCACTCTATCGTTATATTATATGTTAATAGTGTGAAATCTGCAAGCAGATAACTAAAAAAAGGACTACCCAAATGATAGCCCTGCATATGATAGTATGATAAAGCTGTTTAGTTAAAAACCGAAAACGGGATTTTTCTATTCTGTAGAATTTTTACTACCACTGCTTGTTATAAAATAAAACAACATCCAAACTACGCAATGTATCAACAAAACAGCAAAATATGAGCTTATATTCTGTCCGCGTCCATTCACCAAGTCCATCAGACCATAAAAAGCAGCACTGGAAGGAAGCAGGTAGGATAAGATTCTGCCGATACTGTCCGCTGGAATCATCAGATAGAAAAGAACAGGTGGTGCAATAAACAATATCATAATCATTTTAATATAGACAATACCTGCCATAAGCCCGCTGGAAAATCGTCCGATATACATCCCAATCAGCGCAGATATAAATGCAGACAATACAATTAACAACAATAACGGAAAGAGCTGCTCAATCTCAATTTTCATACATGCAAATGCGGTAGCAATGGTAGATAAAATACCACCGACAAGTCCTAAAGAAATTTTTTGAAACACATATTCCTGTTGTGTCATTGGTAATATTTCATTGATAAACGAAATGCCATCCTCTTTTTCTCCGATAATACTCATTGCATTGAAAGTACATCCCATAAACATGGCCGTAACCATCGTTATTACGATAAGTAATGATTTGGGCCATAAACTATCGCTTTGAGCTGGACGGGCTTCAACGGCGACTAACCTCATCGCTTCTCGTTCTTCGAAGAGCTGAGGAAGCTTATCGCCTATTGTTTTGTATAGTTGAAATTCATCTCCGGACAAGATAGACTTTATCGTACCACTATCCCGAACTACTCCAATCATTTGCGTGGCAGGGTCAATAACCGCCCTTTGCAATCCCTCCATATCCTCATATACTGTGACACTTCCGTTTTGCTCTACCCAGTCTGCCATTTCTTCTGTCAAATCATTTTGAACTATACCAAAAGCCGTTTCTCCAAGGGTCGAAAAACTCACATCAGATAACAAGTTTATGGCAAGCCCGACAATAACGGGCAACAAAAAAGACAAGATACACATTTTATCCCGTCGGATATTTTTAAGCTGATGGTATATACCTCTCATGCTATCCCTCCTTTGCCATTTCTCGTGTCAATGTCTTATGTGCCACCAGGAACAGGACCACAATGGATACGACACAAATAATGTAATAGACGGGTTCCCCTACAGGCATTTCAAAGCAGGCGTTTTTTATTGCCATGAATAGGTGGTACATGGGATGATAGTTAATCCAGTTCCAAGTAATGCTCGTCTGCCCCACAAGAAAAACTGGAGTTGTAATGAAGATAGCAAGGACAAGATATAATAAGGAGAACTGCTTAAAATCCGGTAACCATACAGCACAAAAGAAGCCTGCCAATGCCATAATAATGGAAAGTATAACAGTCTGTACTAAGATGGCAGGAAGTACCGAAAAACCTGCCTCCAATCCAAGATTGATAACTGTAAGCAAAAATGCAAATACGAGGTCAGCCAGTAAGAACAGTATGAGTTTTGAAAAAATAAACAAGCTCTTGCTTATCGGCATTACTCCATGTATCCGTATCACGCCCATATACTTTTCTTTGAACAGAGTGGAAGCCAAACCTAAGAAACCGACAGCAGCCAACTCAAAAAATAGAAACTCACTTGTTATTTCACGCCGACTTTTCATTTCTTTACTGTTTTGTCCAATCACTTCTGCCGGTGTACTTTGTCCCGGCGACAGAAGGGAGAGGGCATAGGCGATGCGTGTGTGGTCTGTGCTGTCCAGTCCCGATGCTGTCATAATTATTTTTGGCGCTGCTCCCGTAGCGTCGATGCCGACAGCGTATCCGTCGGATGTATGCGACTGTAATTCCTCCATATTGTCTACCCGAATGATTTGACCGGATATATTTTCTATACTTTCTGCCGGGTCTAACAGGTAAACAGGATAAATAGCCTGATCTGTTCTGACATAAACCAGATTGATGTATAGGGAATAAAGTATAAGAGACCCGACAATGAGCAGCAAAAATTTACTGGACAACATCATAGTGAAGTCTTTTTTCAGCAGGGAAAAAAAGCTATATCCCATTTATAACAACCCCCTCCCTGTATACTGAATAAACACATCCTCCAAAGATGGTTCCTGAGAATGGATGCTTATAATTTCATCATGAGGTAAAGAGATACCCTGTTTCAATTCAGACGCTTCAATCATCTTGTTTTCCCGCTTGCCGTTCAGCATATAATCAATCACAATCTTTTGATTGCTGTTTTGTATCTTTAGATTTTTAGGTGTATCAATTACAGCAATATTACCGTTTACGATAAAAGCCACCCGGTCACAAAGCAGGTCTGCGTCCAGCATATTGTGGGTTGTGAGAAAAACTGTAGTACCTTTTTTCCGCTCTTCTTCTATAATGTTACGGAATAACACCGCCCCGGCGGGGTCAAGTCCGCTGGTTGGTTCGTCTAAAAACAGCAGCTTCGGGCTTGTCATAAGTGCCCGCGCCATGCTCACCCGTTGACGCATACCTTTGGAGTAAGAAGATACCGGTTTTTTGATATAATCCTTTTTAAACGCCAACCGGTCTAATAATACCTCGATATCTTGTCGTTGTTCTTTTGGGTAGAAGGACGCAAAATAGTTGAGATTATCCAGTCCGCTCAAATTAGCATACAGGTAAGGATACTCGAAAAGAACACCGATATTTTTGAAAAATTCCTTATTATAGGAGTTGGTAATATTTTTTCCGAATAATGAAACATGACCGTTATGCCCTTTCAAAATCCCCGTAAGAATTTTTTGTGTTGTAGATTTACCTGAACCATTTGGTCCAAGGAAACCAAAGATTTCCCCTTTTCCAACCGTAAAATCGATACCGTGTAATGCCTGCTTTTCTTTGCCATAGGAAAATATAAGGTCTTTTACTTCAATCATTCTTCTTCACCCCATTTGTCCCTCCGGGTGCTTTGTTTTTCTTTCTGTCGCTGACTCCACCACTTCATAAACTTCACTTTAAAGGGAAGAGATATTGCCAGCAAAACGATTAAAATCACCCACCAATACCACGAAAGTCCTAAAAACATAAGAACACACCTCCATCCTGATTTAACAATTTATTTTTACACCCTAAAACTACGATTTCGGTATAAAGATGATGTAAAGATAGAGTGAAAATGAAGTAAAGAAAAAAACGTGCTGCGCAGCACGTTTTTTAATAATAGATGGATTTATTCAGTTATAGGAAGCATAAAATAGAACTCGGCTCCATTCTCCTTGTTATGTATACCATATTCGGATTTGTGCATGGAGAGTATTTGAGCTGATATAGCAAGACCAAGCCCTGAACCATTTCTATTGATTTCACTTTTATCTCTATGGAACTTTATCCAGACATCATCTGTCAAATGCGGACCGTCGTTATAGATGGAAAATTGCATAAGGCTTTCTAAAATACTCACCTCAATATGGATGTTACCGTTTTTAGAGACAAATTTTTTCGCATTCCCCATAAAGTTATGCAAAACCTGCCGCAGCCGGTTTTGGTCTGCCACCACATATACTGACTCATCAGGAAGTGAGTAGCTCAAACGGAATGGTTCTGAGGTAGTATCAACATATTCCCGACCTGCTACTGTTTCCACTAATTCCACAAAATCAAACTTTTCCATTTTCATCGTAGCGGCCCCGACTTCCAATGAGGATAAATCCAGCAGAGCATTTATCATTCCCGCCATTTTTTCTGTTTCCTCAACAATTACCTGACTGTATACTATTTGTTTATCCGGCACAGCATCTTTCAGTCCCTCTGCATAGGCTCTGATAACGCCAAGAGGCGTTTTAAGCTCATGGGACAGTGTATCAGTAAGTTCTTTTCGCTGCGCTAATGCATGTTGAAGATTTGTCGCTGTTGTATTCAAATTATCCCCAAGTGTTTGCAGTTCATCTTTTGTATTCAATTTGCAAGGCTGAGAAAAGTCAAGGTCGGCCATGCGCTGTGCGGCTTTACTGATTTCACGGATAGGACTCGATACCATACGGACTAACACCATGTCCCATCCCAAAATCAGCATAATCAAAAGGAACACAAAAACAAAGTCGCTTATCCAGCCGGAAAAAGCAGATGATATGATATATGCTAACATACAAGCCCCGATAATGATTTTAGATAAGAGGAAAATCTTTTTATTGATTGGATAGATAGAAAACCAGTTTAAAAACCTTGATTTTTTATTCATATTCCATCACCTCAAACTTATACCCGGAGCGAATTAGTGTAACAATATGGCAACCTTCGTTCCCTAATTTACGCCGCAGATTTTTAACATGAACATCTACGGTTCGGCTTGTACCTTCAAACTCATATCCCCAAATACGATTTAGCAGCTGATCTCTTGAAAATACCTGCTTTGGATTTCTCATAAATAAAAACAGCATTTCATATTCTGTATGGGTTAAGCTCACCGGATTTTCCTCGACGAAAACTTCCCTTGACATAGGGCTGAGAGTAATCTTTCCAGCTTGTAAAGTTGATACAACGCTTTCAGAGTGTCCCGTTCTTTTGAGTAATACCCGCACCTTTGCCATCAATACATTCGGGCTAAAGGGCTTCGTAACATAGTCGTCCGCACCCAACTCATATCCTCTTAATTTGTCGACTTCCTCTTGTTTGGCTGTCAGCATAATAATGGGGAGGTTGCTGATTTCCCGTGCTTGTTTACATACAGAATATCCGTCCATGTTCGGCATCATAATATCCAATATCATTAAATCAACAGAGTTGTTTTTTAGTATCGTCAATGCGTCTATTCCATCATCAGCCAAAATGACTTTGTAACCGTCTTTTTTTAAATAATCCGATACAATATCTTGTATTCGTTTTTCATCTTCTATAATGAGAATGATTGGCATATAATCCCTCCCTCAGGCACCCAAATATACACTATGTATTTTATCACATCATTTAGTTTTTGTCAGGAAAAATATAACATAAAAAAAGAACCCTTCAAGGCAAAAGGATTTTTTCATACCCTCTAATCTTGAGTGATTCTTTTATATGTTGATTATTAAAATGCTCCACTGCAAGGTTGAACGACAACAAAGCAGTCAAACTGTTTTCAGCGAGCTTAATTAGAAAAATTTCAATAACAATCCGCCATATTCAGCCAACAACGGTCCAAATACCAATGAAACAACTGTCATAAGTTTTATAAGAATGTTGATTGAAGGTCCCGAAGTATCCTTAAACGGGTCACCTACAGTGTCACCGACAACTGCCGCTTTATGAGCGTCACTTCCTTTTCCGCCATGAGCACCGCCTTCGATGTATTTCTTAGCATTATCCCATGCACCACCTGCATTTGACATAAATATTGCCATTAATACACCTGTTACCAACGCTCCGGCTTGTAAGCCGCCAAGAGCTTCTGTTCCAAGCAAGAAACCAACCAACACAGGTACTATAACTGCTAACAGACCTGGTACAACCATTTCTTTTAAAGCTGCTGCTGTAGAAATGTCAACACAACTTCTGTAGTCAGGTTTTCCTTTACCTTCCATTATGCCGGGTATTTCTCTGAACTGTCTTCTAACTTCTTCAATCATTGAGAAAGCTGCTTTACCAACTGCACTCATTGTGATAGCAGAGAATAAGAACGGCAGCATACCTCCTATGAATACACCTGCAATAACTGTCGGGTTTGTTAAATTTATTGATGTAATGCCAACAGATTGAGTGTAAGAAGCAAACAAAGCAAGTGCGGTTAATGCTGCTGAGCCTATTGCAAATCCCTTACCTATAGCAGCTGTTGTATTACCAACAGAGTCTAATTTATCGGTAATTTCTCTTACTTCATGTGGTAATTCACACATTTCGGCAATTCCGCCCGCATTATCTGATATCGGTCCGTAAGCATCAACCGCAACTGTCATACCTGTCGTTGAAAGCATACCTACAGCTGCTAAAGCTATACCGTACAGACCTTTTATATTGTCTATTCCGTTCGGTGTATAACCCGCTATCATATATGCACCTATTATACCAACTGCCAGAACGATTATAGGATATGCTGTTGATCTCATACCAACAGACAGACCGCTTATAATTGTTGTAGCAGCGCCTGTTTCTGATTGGTCGGCAATTTCTTTAACATATTTGTAATCACCGGATGTATAAATTTCTGTTATTTTAGCTATTACTAAACCGACAACCGAACCGAATACTATCGCCCAGAACGGTAATAAGCTGCCAAGTATTGAGTTGCTTAAGAAGAATGCTGCAACCATAACGATTAATGAGCTTGCATATGTACCCATGTTTAAGGCTTTTTGTGGGTTTGAGCCTTCTTTTCCTTTTACGAACATCGTACCTATTATAGAAGCCAAGATACCCACTGCACAAATTAATAATGCAAATGATACTCCTTTTCCTCCGTCAAACGCGATAATTCCCAACGTAATAGAAGAAATTATTGATCCGACATATGATTCAAATAAATCTGCTCCCATACCGGCAACGTCTCCAACGTTGTCTCCAACGTTATCGGCTATAACTGCAGGGTTTCTTGGATCATCCTCAGGAATCCCTGATTCTACCTTACCAACAAGGTCAGCTCCAACGTCAGCAGCTTTAGTATAAATACCGCCTCCTACACGTGCGAATAACGCAACTGAAGAAGCTCCTAAGCTGAATCCTGTTATTACACTGGCTTCTCCAAATATTAACCAAAATGTACCTGTTCCTAACAGACCAAGACCAACAACTGTCATACCCATTACCGAGCCGCCTGAAAAAGCAATATCCAATGCCTTGTTCATGCCTGATTGATATGCAGCATTTGTTGTTCTTACGTTTGCCTTTGTTGCAACTGTCATACCAAAGTATCCCGCAAGTATAGAACAAGCAGCACCTGCAGCAAAAGCTAATGCAGTCGGCCAGCTGATTGCAAATCCTAAAACAATAAACATTATAATTGCGAAAATCCCAACTGATTTATATTGTCTTGCAAGGAATGCCATAGCACCTTCATGAATGTAAGAAGCTATTTCCTTCATTCTGTCATTGCCCGGGTCTGCCTTGTTTATTACTGATGCCTTGTAAAATGCAAACAGCAACGCTAATACTCCCACTATGGGAGCAATCAATAAAATATCCATTTAATACTTTCCTCCGTTGTTAATTAATGTTAAGTGCTCGAATAATTGAGCTTTTTACATGAAAAAATAATTCTAAATTCATAAAGAATATAGAATAATATTAATATTACCAATTAATTACAAAATATTACTGAATAGCCACCAAGACTAATGAAGCAATCAAGAAAAATATCGCTGAAGCTGCTGTAGCTTTTTCTAGTTTACCTTCATAACTTCTACCTTTGTTTTTTCCCCAAATTGACTCGGCTCCACCTGCTATATCACCTGACATACCGGCTGACTTACCTGATTGAAGCAAAATACTTGCTATTAGAAATAAGCTTGCAATTATTAATAAAATTCTCATTACAGTTTCCATCATTCCACCTCCTGCTAACCGTCTTTTCTGAATAACATTAGAATTATAACACTAAAAGACAACATAAGCAACAAATTTTTTACAATGGATTAGCAATATATATGCAATTGACAGGCAATAGACTGACAATTGTTTTTCTCTATTGCCAATCCATTGCTTGCCAATCGCCACTCTATTGCCTATCCATTGATATTATAGAATACTTCCATTCCGTCATACTGTGCCGCTTCACCCAAAATATCTTCCAATCTCAGCAACTGATTATATTTTGCAACTCTGTCTATTCTTGACGGAGCACCCGTCTTAATCTGACCTGCATTTGCAGCAATTACCAAATCAGAAATAGTCGTATCGTCAGTTTCACCTGAACGATGTGAAATCACTGCTGTATATCCGGCTCTTTTTGCCATCTCAATGGCATCTAATGTTTCTGTTATTGTACCGATTTGATTCAATTTTATTAAAATTGAATTTGCAACCTTTAAACCAATACCTTTTTTCAATCTTTCCGTATTGGTAACGAATAAATCATCACCTACAAGCTGAATTTTGTCTCCTAATTTGTCAGTAAGCATCTTCCAGCCTTCCCAGTCCTCTTCGTTCATTCCATCTTCAATTGATATTATCGGATATTTGTTTACTAAGTCAACATAGTAATCCACCATTTCAGCCTGAGTGAGCTTTCTTCCTTCGCCTTCAAGTGAATATATCTTCGTTTCAGGATTATATAGCTCTGTAGCGGCTACATCAAGTGCAAGCATAACATCTTTGCCTGGAGTATAACCCGCTTTATCTATTGCTTCAACTATGGTTGCCAAAGCTTCTTCATTAGATGTGAGATTTGGAGCAAAACCACCTTCATCTCCTACTGCCGTATTTAATCCCTTACTCTTCAGAACGCTTTTCAAGCTGTGGAATATTTCGGCACCCATTCTTAATGCTTCCTTAAAGTTGATGGCTCCGACAGGCATTACCATGAATTCCTGAATATCTACATTATTATCTGCATGCTGTCCGCCGTTTAATATGTTCATCATAGGAACCGGTAATATCTTTGCGTTAACTCCGCCTAAATATTGATACAATTCTAAACCTAATGTATCGGCAGCAGCTTTAGCACAGGCAATTGAAACACCCAATATTGCATTTGCCCCAAGCTTGCCTTTATTATCAGTTCCGTCCAACGCGATAAGTATATTATCGATTAAAACCTGTTCTGTTGAATCTCTGCCTATCAGTTCGGGAGCTATAATATTGTTTACATTATCAACAGCTGTTTGAACCCCTTTTCCTAAATATCTCGATTTATCACCGTCACGCAGCTCAACTGCTTCAAATGCACCTGTTGAAGCACCTGAAGGCACTCCCGCTCTTCCGTATCCGCCGCTTTCGGTCCAAACCTCTACTTCGATTGTAGGATTTCCTCTTGAATCTAATATTTCTCTTGCATATACATCTGATATAATTGTCATTTTTTCCTCCACCTATTTAATTATTAAACTGTTTCCCGTCATTTCGACCGGCTTTTCAATTCCCATAAGTTCAAGCATCGTAGGGGCTATATCTGCTAATATACCTTCCTTTAACTTAAAATTTCTGGGATTATGTACAACTATCAAAGGTACCTTGTTAGTTGAATGTGCCGTAACCTTCGTTAGTGTCATCTTATCCAGCATTTCTTCGCAATTTCCGTGATCTGCCGTTATTATTGCTGTTCCTTCTGCTCTGATAATAAAATTAACAATTTCCCCAAGACATTTATCTACTGCTTCAACAGCTTTGATAGCCGCTTCTATATCACCGGTATGACCTACCATATCAGGATTTGCAAAGTTTATAATCATAACCTGGTACATATCATTTTCTAATTGCTCCATAATCATATCTTTTAATTCAAAGGCACTCATTTCCGGCTTCAAATCATATGTGGGCACGTCAGGCGACGGGATTAACTTTCTTACCTCATGCCTGAATGGCTCTTCAATTTCACCGTTGAAAAAATATGTTACATGAGCATATTTTTCAGTTTCTGCAGCTCTTAGCTGCTTATAACCCTTTGAGCTTAAATATTCACCCAGAGTGTTTTTTACAAAGTGAGGCTTAAAGGCAATTTCAACATTTTCTATGGTCTTATCATATAAAGTCATAGAAACAAATTTAACATTTACCTTTTTTCTGTCAAAATGGTCAAAATCTTCGTCTACAAAGGCTCTTGTAATTTGTCTGGCTCTATCAGGTCTGAAGTTATAAAATATCACAGCATCATTATCTTTTACGGTTACCAATTCTCCGTCTTGATTTCTTACCATAACCGGTTTAATAAATTCATCTGTTACGCCGTTTAAATACGATGATGTTATTGCCTCAAGAGGATCATCAAATACTTCTCCCTCCCCTTTAACTAATGCATTATATGCCAATTCAACTCTATCCCATTGCTTATTTCTGTCCATTGCATAATATCTGCCCGTTATTGTTGAAATATGTCCGATACCTATATTTTTGATTTTTCTTTTAAGTTCTTTAATATAATTCGGACTGCTTGTGGGGCTTACATCACGGCCGTCGGTAATACAATGTATAGCTAAATCATCAATACCTTTTTTCTTTGCCAGTTCCATCAAGCTGTACAAGTGAGAGTTATGACTGTGAACTCCTCCGTCAGATAAAAGACCAATGAAGTGCAATGTGGATTTATTTCTCAAAACATAGTCAAAAGCTGAATTTAAAGCTTCATTATTATCTATTTCTCCATCTTCAATTGCTTTGGTTATACGTGTGAAATCCTGATACACTATTCTGCCTGCACCGATATTTAAATGTCCTACCTCCGAATTACCCATTTGTCCTTTTGGAAGCCCAACATCATAACCGCTTGTAGATAAAACCGTATTAGGATATTTTCTCATCAGTACATCAAAATTAGGTGTCTTAGCCCGGCTTATTGCATTTCCCTCGTAATCGTTACCTATTCCCCAGCCATCAAGGATAATAAGTGCTGTAACTTTATTCATATTGTGACCTGCCTTACTTTGCATAATTAATAATTTTATAAAATTCTTCAGCTTTTAAGCTTGCACCGCCTATCAGTGCTCCGTCTATATCCGATTGTGTAAGTATTTCTCCGGCATTGTCCGCCTTTACGCTTCCGCCATATTGTATGATTACCTTATCCGAAATATCTGTTCCATAAATTTCTGACACACAGTTTCTGATAAAGGATGCCATTTCATTTGCTTGTTGGCTGCTTGCAGTCCTGCCTGTTCCTATAGCCCATATAGGTTCATAAGCAATCACGGTTTTGACTGCTTCAGAAGCATGAACATTTTCAAAGTCTTTAACAATCTGATTCTTCACGGTTTCTTTTTCAATTCCGCTTTCTCTTTGCTCCAATGTTTCCCCTACACATACTATGGGAATTATACCATGTATATGTGCAGCTTTCAATTTCTTATTTACAGTTTCATCCACTTCATTGAAATATTGTCTTCTTTCGGAATGCCCGATTATGACATAATCAATTCCGATGCTTTTAAGCATTGTTGGTGATATTTCGCCTGTAAAGGCTCCATAATCTTCAAAATGCATGTTTTGGGCTCCAATCTTTATATTGTATCCTTCTAAACTTTGTTTAACGTGATATAAATTAATAAAGGCTGGACATATTAAAACATCGACATCCTTGTCAAATTTATCAGATAAAGATTTAAATTTTTCAACTAATTTTAAGCTGTCATCTAAATCATTATTCATTTTCCAATTGCCGGCTATTAACTTCCTTCTCATTACATCCTCCTATTTGTCATCAACCGCATCGATTCCCGGAAGAATTTTACCCTCTAAGAATTCTAATGAAGCACCTCCACCTGTAGATATATGAGTTATTTTATCTCCAAGCCCTATTTTTTCAACAGCAGCAGCACTGTCTCCACCGCCGATTATTGAAACTGCATTCGTATTTTCAGCGATGCTTTGTGCAATTGCATTTGTTCCCTTTGCAAAATTATCCATTTCAAATACACCTAAAGGTCCGTTCCAAATAATTGTGCTTGATTTTTTTATAACTTCTTTGAACAATTCAATAGTTTTATCACCTATATCAAGTCCCATAAAACCCTCGGGCATTTTATCCGCATCTGTTACAAAAAACTCCGTATCATTTTTGAATTCTTTTGCAACTACAGTATCAACCGGAAGAATAAGACTAACATTTTTATTTTTTGCTTTTTCAATTAAGCTTTTTGCCAAGTCTTGTTTTTCTTCTTCCAATAGCGACGTTCCTATTGAATAGCCCATAGCTTTAAGGAATGTATACGTCATTCCTCCGCCTATCAGTATGTTGTCTGCTATGTTAAGTAAATTTTCTATAACCGCAATTTTGTCCGATACCTTAGCGCCGCCTAAAATAGCCGTGAGAGGTCTTTTAGGATTTTGAAGAGCATTGCCCATAACTTCTATTTCTTTTTCTACCAGGAAACCTACCGCCGATGGTAAATGCTTGCAAATACCCGCATTAGATGCATGGGCTCTGTGTGCTGTACCAAAAGCATCATTTACATAAATTTCTCCTAAAGAAGCTAAATCCTTAGCAAAATCTTCACCGTTTTTCTCTTCCTCTTTTCTGTACCTTGTATTTTGAAGAAGCATAACATCTCCGGGCATTAAGCTTTGCGCAGATTTTTTTACATTTTCATCAACTACAATATCACAATCGGAAAATATTACTTCTTTGTCTAAAAGTTCACTTAATCTTTTGGATACGGGAAGCAGTGAATATTTTGGATTTGCTTCTCCTTTTGGTCTGCCCAAGTGAGACATTAATATCAAGGAAGCTCCGCTATTCAGCAAATATGTAATGGTAGGCAATGAGCTTGTAATCCTTGTGTCATCGGTTATATTGTTATTTTCATCAAAAGGTACGTTGAAATCGCATCTGACCAATACCTTTTTACCCTTTACATTCAAATCCTTTAAAGTTTTCTTGTTCATACACCCAAATAACAATTGACAGGCGATAGAAAAGCAATAGACAGGCAATGGATAGGCTATAGAGATGTGCCGAAGGCACATAAAACCAATTGCCCATCCATTGCTAATCCATAGCTAATCTATTGCTAATCTATTGCATTCCTCCCCAATATTTTGCTAATCTCACTAATTGTGCCGTAAATGACATTTCATTGTCATACCAGGCAATCAGTTTTATCAGTTGTTTACCTTCTGATTCAAGCATTTGTGTAGATAAAGCATCAAATATACATGCATAGTGACTTCCGATTACATCACTTGAAACTATCGGATCCTCTGTATATGCAAATGATTCATTTGCTGCTTTTTTAATTGCCGCGTTGATTTCTTCTATAGTGGTATTTCTGCTTAATTCAACTGTTAAATCAACTACCGAGCCTGTTATAGTAGGTACCCTCAGAGCCATACCGTCAAGCTTTCCTTTTAATTCAGGAAGCACCTTACCAACCGTTTTAGCCGCTCCGGTATCAGCAGGCACTATATTTGCCGCCGCCGCACGTCCTCTTCTTGACATGATTCCCTTTTTATGTGAATTGTCATGAATGTTTTGGTCGTTTGTATAGGCGTGTACCGTAGTCATCAGACCCTTTACAATTCCAAATTCATCGTTTAATGCCTTTGCTAACGGTGCAAGACAGTTGGTTGTGCACGATGCTGCAGAAATAACTGTTTCTTTGCCGTCAAGTATATCATGGTTTACGTTGTAAACTATAGTTTTTAAATCTCCCTTGCCCGGTGCTGACAGTAAAACTTTTTTTGCTCCGGCTTTTATATGGGCTTCTGCCTTTTCTTTATCATTAAATTTACCTGTGCAGTCAATTACTAAATCAATACTCAATTCTTTCCAATTACAGTTTTCGGGCTCTTTAATGCTTGAAGTCAATATTTCATTGCCGTCAACTATTAATGCCTTATCATTGTACGTTATTTTGTCTGTCATAAAGTTTCCGTGGGCCGTATCGTATTTAAGTAAATAAGCCAATGTTTCAGCGTTAGAATTGGTGTTGATTGCTACAACCTTAAAATCAGGATCCTGTACCATCAATCTTAATGCCAATCTTCCTATTCTGCCAAATCCGTTAATTGCTACTCTAACCATAAAATCCTCCTAATTTATATTTATATTGTTTTTAATTATAAAATTCAATACGGGCTTTGCCCGTTATTCAACGCAGTTATAACTCTAATATCCTGATTGCCGCAGCTTCGTCTGTTACAAGGATAAAGTTATTGTTAAATTTAGAAAACGCATAGATCGCTTCCGCCTTTGAGCTTCCTGCCGCTACGCCTATGGCATTTTTAATTGTTTTGAAATTGTCCAACGTGATTCCCACAGAGTTAGTTTCAATTTTTACATTACCGTCCTGATCGAAAAAATATCCAAAGGTTTCGGCAATCAGATTTTCAGACTCAATTTTTCTTAAAACTTCTTTATCGGACTTTCTTCTTGCAGCCATTTTCTTAGCATTACCCAGACCGAAAACCAACAAATTTATTTTTTTAATATCTTCTAAAACTTCATTTATCAATTTATTGTTTTTTAAAACATTCAGCCCTTCTTTGTCTAAATTATCCGGAATATGCAGCAGCTTATAGCGTGCGTCTAATTTTTCGGCTAAATTTGCGGCTATAGTATTTGCCTGAATTTCTAATTCTTCACTCAATCCGCCTCTTGCAGGCAGGACTAAAAGGTTTTTCAGGCCTTTCTTACTTTTCATATGATTAACCGTGCATGCCATCGTTGTGCCGCCCGTTATTCCCAGCACAGTATCATTTTTAATGAAATTCAGCATAATTTCAGCTGCTTTTTTTCCTAGGTCATAAAATGCATATATATCATTTTCCGTGTCGCCGGCAACAACCAAAACACGTCTTAAGTTTAATTTATCCTTCAATTTTATTTCTAAATCGGATAAATTTTTAATATAATAAAAAGTATTATGCACCTCTGATAGTATGTCTATACCCATATCCGTCAATTTTACTCCGGAAGAGTGAATATGTATTAAATTTAATTCCTTTAACCTGTCAATTTCAGTTCGCATGGTTCGTTCAGACATCCCTAGCTTATTAGCCAGAGTTCTTCTGCCGATAGGTTCAAAGCTACTGATAATTTTTAAAATCTCATATCTTCTCATCAGTAAATCTGCTGTTTCGGGAACTATTTTATTTTGTATATCAAGTATTTTATCTATATTCATAAACCCTCCGGGATGTATTGCGTCCCATGTGTATGTTTTTTGTCCCTAACTTCATTTTATCATATTTAGTTTTAATTGCAATAGTATTTTTATAAATTTGGAAATTATTTTTGATTAGTATCAGATTAGAAAAAATTGATATGTGTTATACTATATACCTTGATTTTTTATATGTGTTTTGTTATTTAAATTATAGCACAGTAATATATTAATGTACAGGACCTTTTTTAAATAAAAAATGAGATTCCCAGTCTCATTCACAAAAATATACACTCCCTGCGGTCGTATATTTTTGGAATTCGTTGCGAATGACCTACCGCTATTTTTCAGAAAAAACACTCTGAAAAATAGGGTTAGGGCAAATTTCGCTTGTATTCAGAATGACATGAAATATGTCATCCTGAACACAATGAGGAATCTCCTTAATATCTTCTTCTCATTGATGATGCCGGTATTCTCATTTCATCTCTGTATTTGGCAACAGTTCTTCTTGAAATATTTATACCGTTTTCACTTAGCATTTCAGCAATTTTTTGATCACTTAAAGGTTTTTGAGTATTTTCTTCATTTATAAATTTTTGTATTTGAGTTTTAACACTTGTTGAAGATATTCCATCTCCGTCAGATTCATTTATACTGCTTGCAAAAAAATATTTAAGCTCAAATAACCCTCTTGGTGTTTGAACATATTTACCGTTTGTAGCTCTGCTGACTGTTGATTCATGTACGCCTATATCGTCAGCCACATCCTTTAAAACCAACGGCTTCAAAGCCGTCTTACCTTCATCGAAAAACTTTCTTTGAAACTTCAAAATAGATTCAGTTACCTTGTACAAAGTCTTTCTTCTTTGTTCTATACTCTTAATAAGCCACATTGAAGAATTTAATTTATCGGTCAAAAATTTATTTGCTTCCTTATCATCTAAGTCACTGACCATGCTTTTATAATAATTGCTGATTGTAAGCGTAGGTAAATTGTTATCATTAACAATAATTATATACTCATTGTTTATTCTTTCTACGGTTACATCGGGAACTATATATCTTATGTTATCACTATCAACTATAAATCCTCTTGAGGGCTTTGGTTCAAGCATTTTTATTATATCACAAATACCTTGGACTCGAGACACCGTTATGTGCAAATCCTTCGCTATCTTTTGAATTCTGTTAGATGCAATATCTTCTAAATAGCTTTCTGCGATAATATAAGCATTTTTGTCCTGAATTCCTTTTTCCTTTAGTTGAATCATAAGACATTCGCTTAAATTTCTTGCCCCAACACCTACAGGGTCAAAAGTTTGTATTAATCTTAAAACTCTTTCAACCTCAACAACATCTTCATTTAACAATAAGCTGATATCCTGTACCGAACAGCTTAAGTAGCCCTTATTATCAAGAGATTCAATTATAAACTCTCCGATTCTTTTTTCCTTATTAGTTTTAACTGACACACCAAGTTGAACCATCAAATGGTCTTTCAGAGACATTTTTTTGGATGTATAGCTTTCAAAGGATTGTTTTTCATCGGAATCTATATTTCTTTCATAAGCTTTATAGCTCAAATCATCATATCGTTCAGTAATATCCTTCCAATCTACATCGTCATTTCTCTCTTCTTTTTCATATTTTGTATCGATTTCCTCATTAGAAGAATCTTGATTTTTATTATCAACCGATTCAAGAAAAGGATTTACTTCCAACTGCTTGTATATAAATTCCATCAATTCCACATTATTAAATTGTAATATCTGAATCGCTTGTCTCAATTCAGGTGTCATAATAAGCTTTTGAGTCTGAGTAAGGTTTAATTCAAAACCCATTTTCATAATATCACTCCTCAATATATTATTATATCAAATAATATTAATTTTACAATAAAAAAATGTCATTCTGAATAAAGACAAAAAAAATCATCCTGAACACCGGAAAGAACTATCAGTTTCTTTCGTAATATTAAGGATGACTATTTCACATAATGCTATACAATAACTCTCCAACTATTCAGCATTTATTTTCCTATAGTTCTCCAATTGTTGTGCTATTGTTCTGCAGCCGTTCTTAGCAATCGGTTTTTTCTGCTGCAATAAATTCATTGGCTTCAAGAATTTTGATTGCCTCTTCCGCTTTTGCATCATTGACTAAAATTATAGGTCCCGTGCAGCCCATGCCGCTTTCTGCATATATATTATTTTTCCACAATATTTTAACGGCATCTTCTAGATCCATAACTTCTATACCTGAAATTTGAGAAGTTACAACAGTTTTTTCGGGAGCTTTTACTTCCTCAGCTTCTTCAGTTTTTTTAGAAGCCTTTAAACCGTTTAAAATATCTGTTAAACCTGCATTTTTAGCATTTTCAAATTCTTCCTTAGCTATTTTCATGCAATTGCCCCTTACAAGATCAGAAGCAAATTTAATCGCTCCTTCTACCAACGGTGCACCCGAAGCTCTTGAGATAATTAAAATTAATTTGTCAAAGCCTTCTCCGATGCCGGGTCCGTATCCGTAGCCAAGTGATTCATAGCTGCCGCCTGTCGTAAATGATGAAAATATCTTTATCATTAAATTGCCTGTCAGGGAATCCATAACCATTACATCGCAGGAGCCCATTAAAAGATCATTTCCTCTCATAACCGCACCAACCTCTGATCTTTTAGATGATGCAAAGTTTATGTCATAACCCTGCTTTTTAAGCTTATTTAAAGCAATTTCTGTTTGCCTTGCTCCGTCAACATTAAGTATACCTACCGTAGGATTTTTGATGCCGCATGCTTTAGCTGTTATGATACCATAAATAGCATTCTTAATCATACCCTCAACTTTATCAGTTGATGAAGTACCTGTTGTAGTAGCTATAAACATTTCCTTACCGGTGCCCGGAGTTATAATTCTACCAACAGTTGACACCCCAATGGGGAACGGATAATGCATAGTAACCGCAGCATCAACTTCCTTGTTGTTAAGCATTTCTTCCATTACCTTGTGAGCTTCATCTTCAGATTTTACCAGTACGGTTTTAACTCCATCTGCTTCTTTTGTAGCAATAACCGTTGTATCGGCACCGTTCCTGTTTGCATTTAAAGACGCGCTGAAAATATTGTCTTCACCGTGCTCACTGCCTGTTGCCGTAACTAAAACTTTCGGCTTTTGTCCATATTCTCCGCTTATTAACGTATCAGCCAATTGATTGAACACTTTACCGATAATTTGATTTACTTGTTTTTCGGACATGTTACCTCCTACTCAGCCATCAGATTCGAAGCGAAATTTTTTAATGCATGTGCAATTAATTCTTTTATCTTATCCTCTGATATAGTTGATTGTGGTTCTGATTTACCTTTATTTGCTTCAATAATAAAGGACACCCCGTCAAATAAATTTGTCATTCTTCCGAGGAATAAGCTTCCTTTTCCTACTATCATGGTATTCTTAATTTTTCCTTCTAATATATCCTCTCTGCAGAAGCCTATATACGGAACTCCTGAAGGTATGTGTCCCTGTGTAGGAGCCCATCCCTGCATACCATGCTGTTCTGTAAATGAGGCTAAATCCTTTTTGTCTATGTCCCCGCGTTTAACCGCCAAAGCACCTATCATCTTATAGTTTGCCAAAGGAACATCCCCTGCCCCTGCAGGTTTTGTCACATCAGGATTTTGCATTTCAACCGAATATTTATCTACATCAGTAATCTTCATTCCTGCTTTATCCAGTGATGAAACTAATGAAGTAATAACTGCCTGTGGTGATGAACCGGTTCCTACAGTATGTCTGCCTACTAAATCAAGATTGATTTCCGGATTGATACCGTCATTTTCACTTACCAGAACAGCAAATCCACCAAGCACATCCTCTAATACAGGAAGACCTTTTTTAATGTGATCCTTACCGTTCATACCAAGTTTTGCGGTAGCTCCTCCTGCTGAAACCACAACATTTCTAAACACACCTGCCTTAACTAATGCAGCTGCCTCTATCAATGCATGTGTTGGTCCCGCACAGAAACCTCTTGTATCCGAACCGGTTGCATTTACAAATCCTGCTACCTCCGCACATGCTTTGGCAAAGTTACCGCCGCCTCTTTGATTCATATCTCCGCAGGCTTCTTCAGAGCAATCTATTACATAGTCAATATCTTCTCTGTTTATATTGTTTTTATAAACTAAATTTAATAATGCAAGAACATTAGATGCCTTAGAAACAAGATTTTCATGCATAACATGAGCGTTTAAATTTACATCCAGATCATGAGCTCTCTTAACACATCCCACTAAATTACCATTGTGATACAGCGGCTCTGCATGTTCTTCTTCAACATATTTTTTTATAACCGCAACATCCTCGCCCGCTTTAATTCTTTGCATTAAGTCATCATCAAACAGCGGATGATTTTTTAGCTTCTTTTTTGTTCCTTCTAAAAAATTGCTTTCAAGCTTTACTAAATCAAATACGTCACACATTTGCATCAAGATAATAAATTCGTCCTGAGGCATGATTTCTCCGTATTTTCCAAATCTATCTGCATTATCTAAATTTTTATCGTGCCAAGGCTGTTCATATTTACCTAACTCTTCGGGAATTAAATTTCCGATATACGTTTGATTCGGCAAATATGACACTACTTGTTCAAAAGATCTCAGGTGATCTTTTATCTGCTTTAAATACTCAGAATTCGGATTAACGGTTCTTTCGGTTGTTTGAGTAGTACCGTTATGAATAACCATATCAGGTACATGCACCAATACATAACTGGTACCTTTAATTACACTGTTCATAATAACCTCCGTTATTTGAAATTTGCTTCGCATCTCTGCGAAGCAAATATTATAGATATTTACAAAATTCTTCACGGATTGGAGTCATTTCATTTATAATATCATCAACATCCAATACCATTTCCATCATACTGATTTGTTCATCATAAACCGCTTCATCGATTTCATCTTTTATTTCCGGTTCGCATACATGAAATACTGAGAGTCCTAACTGAACTCCTGTCAATGGACCTGCAAAAGTAGGGTCTCCGTTTGTTACGGTTTCCGCAGCAAGACCTGCCGCTTCACCTTCTGCTGCTCCAAGTACAACTACTATATTTTCAGCACCGTACTTATCTGCAAATTCTTTAACCCTTTTTTGATTTTCTAAATCCATTGCGCCTGCGCTAGTTCAGACAAAGCATTCTGTAGATGAAAATAAAACTTCGGCTCCGGCAGTTTTTACACATTCTTCAATAGCCGGTCCCGGTATTCCATCTCTGTCGCCTATTATTATTACTTTTTTACCTTGTAATAAGCTCATTTCTTTCCTCCATAATTATTTTAGTTTTATCCGGGGGCATTCCCCTTTCCAATTTAAACGTATTTTTTAATCATTGCTTCTACATTTTCAGGAGTGGCGTCTTCTTTGATCAATTCTTCAATTTTTTCTCCATCTTTGTAAACAGCAACTACCGGTAATCCCAATACCTTTTGTCCTATAGCAACTCTTCTTGCTTTAGTAGTATTTAATTTAGTGAATTTTACTTTGTCGCCATATTTTTCGGATAACTCCATCACGTGTGGCATCAAAGCTTCACATGGAGCACATCCGTCCCCAAAGAAGTCAACTAATATGTAACCTTCACCTTGCAATACTTCTTGTTCAAAATTAGTTTTATCAAGTACTAACATTGCACACCTCCTATATATTTTCTATAAATTTCTCCGCCTGAACCGCCGCTATTGCACCGTCTGCTGCTGCAGTAACAACCTGTCTCAGGCTTTTTACCCTGATGTCACCTGCTGCAAAAACACCGTCAATATTGGTTTTCATATTTTCATCAGTTGCAATATAGCCGTTTTCTAAATTTAATATACCTTCAAATAATTTAGTTTTTGGCTCATAACCGATAAATACGAATATACCGAATATGCCGTCATCTTCATCGGCAACAACTTCAGTCAATTCACCTGTTTTAACATTTTCTAAAACCATAGAATTAACGATTCCGTCACCTTTGATTTCCTTGACTACAGAGTCCCATATGAAATTTAATTTTGGCTCTGCAAAAGCCTTATCCTGTATTGATTTAGCCGCCCTTAATTCATTTCTTCTGTGAATTAACGAAACCTTTCTCGCAAATTTAGTTAAGTATAATGCTTCCTCAACGGCAGTATCTCCTCCGCCTACTACAAATACTTCAAAATCTTCGAAAAATGCCGCATCACATGTTGCGCAATAAGAAACTCCTTTGCCGGTAAATGTTTTTTCACCCGGGCAGCCGATTGGTTTTGAAGTAGCTCCGCTTGCAATTATAACTGTCTTGCCAACATATTCACCTTTTTTACCTACAAGGATTTTTTCCTTGCCTTCCAGTCTGACCTCAACTATTTCGTCATATACTTTTTCAGCTCCAAAATGCTTAGCTTGCTCGGCCATCCTGTCTACTAACGTAGGTCCGGATTCACCTTCTAAACAACCGGGATAATTTTCTACCTCGGATGTAAGAACGATTTGTCCTCCATCCTTTTCTTTTTCAATTATCAACGTGCTAAGGCGTGCTCTTCCTGCATACAAACCTGCTGACAGCCCTGCAGGACCGGCACCTATAATTAATACGTCATATACCTTGCTCATTTTACACCTCTTTTCTCTGTGGATGTCAAGCTGAGACAGCGCAGATTCGATTGTGATATCTATGTCATCTGCGCAGTCTCATTCACCAAATTATTTGCTCGCTGCCGCTCGCATAATTTGGGAATTCGTTGCGAAAGACCTACCGCCATTTTTCAGAAAACCAATTCGGGGACATTCCTCTACTAACTACAAAGACTATCTTTAATTTAGAGGTGTGTCCCCATACATCTGATAAATGGGGTTAGGGCTTCTATTTCTCAAATACTGTTTGTTCTGTAACTTCTGTTTCTAATGCTTTTAATGCTTTTGTTAACAATTTTCTTCTGATATCTTTTTCTTCTTCCATTGTTAAGCTTGGATTTCCAAGCGGGTGAGGAATAGCTATTGTAGGAACTATTCTGTTAGCTCCAACCGTCAATGAAATAGGAACTACAGTACACATATGTACTACAGGAATTCCCGCTCTTTCAATTTCTTTAACCATCGTTGCACCGCAACGTGTACAGGTGCCTCAGGTTGATGTAAGTATAACCGCATCTACTCCGTCAGTCAATAGTTCTTTTGCAAATTCTTCAGCAAAAGCTTTTGAATTTTTAACAGCAGTTCCATTACCAACTGTTGTATAGAAGTATCTGTGAATGCTTCCGATTTTACCTTCTTTTTCAAACTCTCTCAAAACATCAACCGGCAATACTCTGTCCGGGTCTAAGTTAGCATACACAGGGTCATATCCGCCGTGAGCCGTAGCAAAGTCCTCTTCGGTTAAATCCATAATACCGTCAATATCATATTTACCGTATTTTGAAGCACTTGATGATTCAATATGGTCAGGGTTTCCCTTCGGAACGATACCACCGGATGTAACTAAAGCAATTTTTGCCTTCGTAATATCTTTAACTGCAGGGTTTGGAGCAACTCTGTCAAAATCAGGCATAGGGAATTCTGTTTCAAATTCTTTACCGTTTAACTTTTTAATAAGCATATTGACTGCTCTTCTGGAACCTCTTTCTTTTTCAAAGAAGTTTACTCTCTTACCGTTTGGCATGTAGCCTTCTTCTGCAGATGCACCAATTTTTTCTCCCTTTGCCAATTTAAGTGCAAGAGGAGCCATTTTTTTAACTGCATCTCTCATACCTGCTGCTGAATTTTTTGTAGAAACAATGTATATACTGTTCTTAAACATATCAGCACCGGGATTTTCCTGATACATTCCGCTGAGTACAGGAATGTTTAATTCATCCCTTACAGCCATAGCAATAGTTCCGCACGCAACACCATATCTTCCGGCATTAAATGCAGGGCCTGCTATAAATAAATCAGGGTTATATTTTTTAACCATATTGATTATTGTCTGCTTTGCTTCTTCAAGGTTTTCATTAAAATATGAGTCTCCGCAAATAATAGTAGCAACAATTTCAGCTTCTTCTCCGAATGCCTGTTGAAAAGCAAGGCCGGGACCAACAATGCCTTCTCTTACTTCAGCCGGAACATGAGCCATTTCTTCTCCGCCGATATTAGCAAAGAACTGGTTTATATAATGAACAACTTTTAACATTTTTTCTCCTCCTTCCTATCTCGCACTTAATTTATTGAAGCCCATTTCATTTGTAGCTCCTGTAATTACCTGAAGTTCTGCGGTGATACTTCCGTCTGCATGTAAGCTTCCATCGAATCCGCCTGCAATTATATCTGCAACATCAGCATAACCGATTATTTTGTTCATAGGAGGAAGTTCAATAACTTCATTTGCATTACCGCCTGTTACAACTGCATCAGCACTGGCATCGGCATCTGCAAGTGATTGGGAAGACCCGTCTCTGCCTGCATATTCATCAGTTATAATAACTGTTTTAATTCCTTTTGCCTCTATTTTCTTGCAGTTCATAATTAAGTCCGTGTCAGGATTTCCAAAACCTTCCTGCGAAATAATAACTCCGTCAACTCCTAAAAATTCAGCAAGCTTAGCACTCCAGTTAGAAGATCTTTCCTTATCCGCAAGATAAACATTTTCATTCGTAATAATAACACCTACAAAGTTTAATGTCTTGCCATGCTCTGCAAACAAGTCATGAATCACAGGATTATTTAAATGATGATATGTAGTATTTTTGTCACATGCAGATACGCAATTGCCGCTTACGATTGCTCCGTCCATTAATTCGGTCGGATAAATCATAGTTGTCAATGATTGCTTTGCATCAACACCGTATACGTATGTATCGTGCATTAAGCCTTGGCTCTGAAGCATTAAGACATAAGCAACTCTCGGCAATTCGGGATACATTTTAAACCCTTCTATAATTGAAGGTGTTTCAAATGTTTCAACAACATCAGGAGTTAAGTTTCTTGCAAGCTCTCCAAGATAAATTGCTACCTTGTAGCCGGCAAATCGCAATGCTTTTTCATGTTCATGCTGTTTTAATCCATCAATCGGTTCACAAACCAAGACTAAATTATTTAGCTGTGAGAACGGCGTATACTCGGCTCCGGGTCCTGTCATGTCAATGATACCTTCCTGGAAGCCGACTATCTTACCTGTTGTAACAACAGCTGCACCTTTTAAAACATTAGTTTTTCCGGAACCGACTGTTTCAACCTTATTCACCATGCCGGGGAATATTCCTCCGGGTCCTTGAACCTTAACTCTTGGCTCTATAACGTCCTTAACAGGCATTATACGGATGCTTTCACCGGGCTTAGCTAACTCAACATCAGCTGATTTAAAATTTTGATCTTCAAGAATTATTTGCCTTACTTCTTCCTTGTTAACATACAGTGTTTCATTTTCAATCTTTGACTCTGCTGCAAACTGTATGTCCTTAATAAAAATACTGCCTAATTCTAACTTCAAAAATTTTCACCTCCATAATTTCTTGCAATTTTAATTATATATCTAACGCGCTTTCAAGCACTGTTAAATCAATTAATTTAAAATCTTCTATTATTTTATCTGTCAAATTTATTAGTTTATTCTTGTTAAATTTGTCATAAGCCATTATCGAATTTTCAATTATACATACTGAATCAAAATTTAATGTACCCTTATTTTCTGAAATTATGATAGATTTATAAGGTGTTTCATTTGGCTTTAAACTGCTTGATAACGGATGAGTTAAGAGTTCATGTCCTTCCTGGATCTTGTCCCTGACTTTGACAAGCACATCCCTGTAACTTCCTTCAATAAACAGTACATTGCAATTATCCTTAAATTTTTGATATACCCAATCATTATTCGTTATTATCATACAACCACCCGTTAAAAATATAACTAATACAGACGCAATACTCCCCTTGCTCAACAGAAAGGATGGACATCCTTCCTAAGTTTTTTAATAATCAGGAAGACCTTATTATATAAAAAAGCAGCAAGGAAAATAAAAAATATTCTGCCTGCTGCTCTGTATAAAACCTGAGAGTTTCCTCATATAATTATAATGAGTTGCCCCTACGGTGCTTTCGCTTTTCAGAGATTTGTCAGTATACGGTCCTTTTGCCTGAGAGCATCATCTATAATATGGCTAATATTAAATACTTACTCCTTCGGCGCTGTTAATTGTATAACAGTCTCTCCCGCAAACTTCATCCAAACTATTCAATTTTATTTAATTATATATATAAACACATAAGAAATCAAGTAGTATTTATGACTTTTTTTCATTTTTATTCGCAACCGCTTCAAGTATCGATTCTGCTATATTTGTTGAATGATCGCCTATTCTTTCAAGATTGCTTATAATATCCAAAAATACTATTCCCGCGCTTGGTTCGCAAACAAAATTGTTCAATCTTTCAATATGATTTTTTCTTAAATTTTTATACATTTCATCTATTATATCATCATTTGCTATTATTTTGTTACATTCATCACAATCCATGGTTGAAATAACGGTTAAAGTTTCTTTATACATTTTTTTTGTTTCTTCAAACATTTCTCTTAGATCTTCATTTGCTTGGTCGGAAAAACTTACTTTGTTTTCAATTTTATCTAAAACTAATTCTCCGATATTGTCTGCATGGTCTCCGATTCTTTCGATATCGTTAATAGAATTTAACAATACAACCAATTTATCTTTTTCATAATTAGTTAAAGAAACTTTATCTAATTTTACCAAATACTCAATAGTTTTTTTATTTAATTCATTAACGCTTAATTCAATTTCAAATACCTTAAGGGCCGTTTCCTCATCATTAGTAAAAAATGCTCTAATTGCCGTTTCAAATTCCTCAAGAGCCAAGTTTCCTAAATGCAGCACTTCCTTAGAGGCTTGTGTTAAGGCAATTGATGGAGTGACCAATAATCTGTCATCTATATATTTTGTAACTTGCTGCGTTTCATCACCATTATCTTTTATTAAAATTTGAGAAATTTTAACTAATAAATTTGCAAAGGGCAACATAATAACCACATTGATTATGTTAAAAAATATATGACCTGCCGCTATCTCTTGCGGAACATAATTGGGAACCATGTTAAATATTATCCATTCAACAGGTCCTCTTAAGAATATCATAAACAGCAGCGTACCCGAAATATTAAACAGCAAGTGAATTACAGCAGCTCTTTTTGCAGTTTTATTTGCTCCTATACTTGCTAGAAGTGCTGTGACACACGTACCTATATTTTGTCCGAAAACTATGGGAAATGCCTGCTCAAAGGTTATAACACCGGTTGTGGCAACAGCAATTAAAAGACCTGTGGTGGCACTGCTGCTTTGAAGAATCGCAGTTATAATAAATCCCACGAGTATTCCCAGGTATGGATTATTAAACTTAGTTATAAGTCCTGTAAACATAGGGTTGGATTGCAATGGCTTCATAGCATCACCCATTAATTTCATACCTATAAACAGAATACCAAAGCCTATTATAACCTCTGCAATACTTTTTATTTTTTTCTTTTTAGAAGCTAAATACATAAACACGCCGACACCAACCATAAATGTCGCAAATTGTGTTATATTTAATGACACTAAAAAAGCAGTAACAGTAGTACCGATGTTAGCACCCATTATAATTCCGACTGCTTGATTTAAATTCATTAATCCTGCATTTACAAAGCCAACCACCATAACCGTAGTAGCACTGCTGCTCTGAATTACACCTGTTACTAAGGCACCTACCAATACACCCATTAACCTGTTTTTTGTCAAGGCAGCTAAAATATCCTTCATTTTACTTCCGGCTGCTTTTTGAAGACCATCACTCATATAGCTCATTCCAAACAGGAATAACCCCAAGCCTCCAATTAAACTAATAGCAATACTCATAACTCCTCCTACATCATTTGTGGAAATCCAAATTGTCTTAAGGCCTCGTACATTACTATATTTACCGAGTTCGCCAAATTCAATGATCTTGCATGTTCATTATCTATCATCGGAATCTTAATCCTGTTTTCTTTAAAAGCTGAATGTATATAATCCGGAAGTCCGGCTGTTTCCTTGCCGAATAAAATATAACAACCCTCTGAATATTTAACATCTGTATAAAATCTGCTTTCTTTGGTAGTCGCTATGAAAATGCGTTTATCCTTTATTGTTTCCTTAAACTCATCAAAATTTTCATAATAAGTTATATTTACCAAGCTCCAATAATCAAGTCCTGCTCTTTTCAGATACTTGTCCGTTACCGAAAAGCCAAGGGGCTTAATTAAATGAAGATTTGAACCCGTGGCCGCACACGTTCTTGCAATATTGCCTGTATTTTGCGGTATTTCCGGTTCAAATAACACTATATTTAATGGCATTTTTTTCTCCTGTTCAATTAAGGGTTTATTTGAGTAATAATTGTGATAAACCAAAAGTATTATATCACCGAATGTACATATATCAAAGACAAATTATATGTAATTTTTTGGCAATTGCAATTTTTTATCACTTATTTTTATTATTTCTAAAATAATTACAAATATTACTTACCCTGCAAGCTTCACATTTTGGATTTTGTGCTATGCACGTTTCGCGGCCGTGCGTGATCAAAAGGTGGTGCATAAGATGCCATTTATATTTAGGAAGCTTGGACATCATTTCATCAGATACTTTATCCGGAGTTGTTGCGGCAGAAAGTCCTATGCGCCTTGTAATCCTGAAAACATGAGTGTCCACAGGAAAGGCAGGTATTTTGAATGCCTCTACTAATACGACGGAAGCAGTCTTTCTGCCGACACCTGAAAGCGACATTAAATCTTCCATATTTTTCGGCACTTCTCCATTGTGTCTTTCTTTAAGTTCTCTTAGCATTTTATATATATTCTTAGCTTTGTTCTTATAAAGACCAATTTTTCTTATTTTATTTTCTATTTCTTCCTGAGTAAGCTCTAAAAAACTGTCCAAATCAGGATATTGCTTGTACAAATCTTCCGTAACCTGATTAACGCTCTTATCTGTTGCTTGTGCGCTTAACATCGTAGAAACCAACAACTGAAACGGTGTTACATAATCGAGGCCGCATTTTGCATGCGGGTATGCTTCTTTTAATAATTCATACGCTTTATCTGCTTTAGTCATCACATAACCTCCATTATATGATTGATTATTTCAACTCTTTCATCATTATCTATAAAATCAATTATTTTGGTTATCATTGATTCACATAACGCCTTTTTATTTGAAACCACTGCAACACCAATCACAGATCTGTTCCATAAATCATTATAGTCCACTTCCGCTGCAGAGGCATTAAATCTTGCTTTAATTCTTTCAATTATACTTTTTATTACGTGTCTTTTTTCCTTTAAAGAATTTGCTTCGTATATAATAAGTTCTATTTCACATGTTCCGACAATCATAACTTAAGCTCCATTAATTTTATATATTCTTGTTTAATTTTATCATCCTCATATTTAAGCTTGCTATTCAATATATCACATGCATCTTCATTTTTTAGTTTTAACAGAGACCATGCTGCATATATTCTTATTAATTCGGAAGGATTGTCTAATTCTTCCTTGACGGTATCATACATGGACAATAACTGCAAATTTCCGATTGCAATAAGCCCGTTTCTTTTCCAGACGCTTTTACCTCTCCAGCTTCCGGATAGATGTCCGTATCTTTTTATAAAATCCTTATTGCTTATATGCATTAATTCCTTTAAATCTATCAGAAGCTCAGTATAATCATTTTGTGTGTTTTTTGAATAATTTACTTTATTTTTCGGACATACGAGCTGACATACATCACAGCCGTATATCTGGTTACTCATATTGTTCCTGTAATCAACCGGGATGTAATTTTTTGTCTGTGTCAAATAAGATACACACTTTTTTGAATTTAAACCGCCGCCTTTAAAAATTGCATTGTTGGGGCAGCTTCTGATGCATATATCGCAGTCTCCACAAATATTTCTGTAAATCGTTTCAGAGTCATCAAGTTCTAAATCCGTCAGAAGGTATCCGAGGTTTATAAATGAACCGTAGCTTTCATTTATTAAAAGAGTATTTTTACCGCAGCTTCCCAATTGAGCGTTTCTACATATTTCTTTGTCAATCAGAGGTGATGTATCAACACATATAGCGTACTCAAAGCATTTATGCTTTTTTATTTCTTCTGCTAAATTATATAAAATACCGCTTAATTTTTTATGATAGTCAATTCCGTATGAAGACACGCTTAATAGTCCCATATCCTTTGTTACCGGTTTTTTGTAACCCTCTGCATATGGAATACCTATTGCAATAATACTTTTACACTCAGGGAATATATTTCTTACATCCAATCTTTTATTAATTTCATTTTCTTCAAATTCACTGTTATATTCTTTATCTGCCCTGTTAATCAGCAAGTCTTTTAAATATCCATAGTCCAGCAAAGATGTAAAACCAATTATATCTATTCCCATGGAATTTGCTATTTCTGTTATCTTTTGTTTCATATCTTTTACTCTATAATACAACATAATTTATTATACCATATTCACAAAAAAATAAAAGGTCATTCTTCAGCTACGCCTCAGAATGACCTAAGAGGGATATTTTTTTATTATACTTAAGCCTTCACTGCTTCCGCACCTTTTAGCAACGCTTCTTTATTTAGCGGTACTAAGTGAGATTTTTCTTCACCGAATACTTTTACAAATGCCTGAAGCACTGATTCTGTTTCTATCAGTTTAGCTAATTCAAGATATGCCCCTAACATAACCATGTTGGCTACCTTGGCATTTCCTAATTCCATTGCCAACTCATTAGCATTTACATAGTAAGCATCTATATCTGTTCTTGTTGGTTTTGCATCTATTAATGATTTATTTATAATTAATTTTCCACCGGGAACCAACTCTTTTTCAAATTTTGTCATAGAAGGCAGATTCATAACTATGGCTGCTGTACCATCTCTTGATATAAGTGGTGAACCAACTTCTTCATCAGATACAACCACTGCACAGTTAGCGGTACCACCCCTCATTTCAGGACCATAAGAAGGCATCCATGTTACGTTTCTGTTTTCAAGCATTCCTGCATATGCCAATAATTTACCGATAGCCATTATACCCTGACCACCGAATCCTGCCATTATTACTTTTTGTTCCATACTATTTACCCTCCTCAAAATTTCTGAAGTTTCCTAACGGATAATACGGAATCATATTATCTTTTAACCAATCCAATGCTTTAACAGGAGTTAATCCCCAGTTTGTAGGACATGTTGACAATACTTCAACTATAGCAAAACCTTCGCCTTTAATCTGACATTCAAAAGCTCTTTTTATTGCTTTTTTTGCTTTTCTGATATTTGCCGGAGTATCTACGGATACTCTTTCTACAAACTTAGCTCCGTCTATAGTTGCCAACATTTCTGATATTCTTATGGGTTTACCGCTCAGAGCTTCGTCCCTGCCTAAAGGTGATGTAGTGGTTTTTTGTCCTACTAATGTGGTAGGAGCCATTTGTCCGCCTGTCATACCGTATATAGCGTTGTTAACAAAAATTGTAGTGATTTTTTCAGCTCTGTGCGCTACATGCACTATTTCACCGGCACCGATCGATGCCAAGTCTCCGTCTCCCTGATATGAGAATACAACCTTGTCCGGAAAAACTCTTTTAATTCCTGTTGCTACGGCCGGCGCTCTACCGTGGGCAGCTTCCTGCATGTCACAATTGAAATATTTATATGCCAATACTGAACATCCAACAGGAGCAACTCCGATTGTATCATCTAATACACCTAATTCAACCAAAGACTCTGCAACTAATTTATGAATAACTCCATGAGTACATCCGGGGCAGTAGTGAAAAGGAACATCTGTTAAGCCCTTAGATTTTTCATATACCATTGTCATTATTTTGTACCTCCTGCTATTTTTTCAATATCTGCCAATACAGTAGCCGGTGTAGGAACCATACCGCCTTGTGTTCCGTTGAAATAAACAGGTAATCTTCCTTCAACAGCGATTTTAACGTCATCTATCATTTGTCCTGCACTCATCTCAACAGTAAGCATACCTTTTGCATTCTTTCCTATAGTTTTGAAAACATCGTATGGGAATGGCCATAATGTTATTGGTCTGATTATACCAACTTTTATGCCTTTTGCTTCAGCTTGCTTCATGGCTGTTTTAACTATTCTTGATGTAGTACCGTATGCAACTAAAACAACTTCGGCTTCTTCCAAACCATAAGCTTCGTATAACACTTCATTTTCTTCAATTAATTTGTACTTTTTTTCTAATCTTTCATTATGCGCCTGTAATTCTTCGGCTTGTAAGAACAATGAGTTAACAACGTTAGGCTGTCTTTTTCCGCCTGTTCCTGTAGTTGCCCAATCTTTTTCAGGCAAATCAATAGGTGCAGGATCTTTAAATTCAACAGCTTCCATCATTTGTCCAATCATACCGTCCGCAACTATCAAAACAGGATTTCTGTAATAATCTGCTTTATCAAATCCCAGTATAACTAAATCAACTATTTCCTGTATACTTGAAGGTGCATAGCAAAGTGTTCTGTAGTCACCGTTTCCGCCGCCTCTTGTTGATTGGAAATAATCTGCCTGTCCGGGTTGTATACTACCGAGTCCCGGGCCGCCTCTCATCATGTTAACTATAACGCATGGAACTTCCGCTCCCGCAATATACGTAATACCTTCTTGCTTTAAGGAAATTCCGGGGCTTGATGATGCAGTCATTACCCTTGCTCCTGCTCCGCCTGCTCCGTAAACCATGTTTATTGCCGCTACTTCGCTTTCCGCCTGTAAAAATACTCCGCCTGCTTCAGGCAATGCTTTTGACATATATTCCGGAATTTCACTTGATGGAGTTATAGGATAACCGAAAAAATATTTGCAGCCGGCTTTTATAGCTGCAGCTCCAACAGCTTCATTACCTTTCATTAATACCTTAGACATAATTTACCCTCCAATATTATAATCTTTCTACCGTAATTACAGAATCTGGACACATAATTGCACAGTTTCCGCATGCAATGCATTTTTCTTGATCAATTACATGAGCAGGACTGTATCCCTTGTCGTTTATCTTTTCTTTGTTAAGCTCGATTATTTTTGTGGGACATACAGTCACACAAAGCTCACAACCCTTGCATGCATCATCAATAAATGTAACCTTACCTTTAGCCATTATAATACCTCCATTCTTAACTCATCCATTCTTCCCTCATATATAGATTTATGGGGAATAATTTTTCTAAAATCTCTTTATTTGTTATTTGTAAAGCAGTATCCTTGATACAAGCTTCATACCTGATTGGAATATCTGTTTCCCAAGAAACCTTCTTGGTCAGTTCATGACCGAATTCAACATCTTCAACAGTTGTATATTTCAGTAAATGCGTGTTGTTTATCAAACCTGAAATTTTTAATTTTGATGTTGCTTCAATTAATTTCAAGTATTTAAGAACACCTTCAACCGTACCGGTTTCGGGTCTTCTTCCGTTAATCACGAAAAACATATCGTATTCAACATTTTTTATTTGTTCCGAGTATCTCGCAAGCACTCTTGCTCCTACAGGATCCCCTCCTACATCAAGAACCGATCTGCTGTTCGGGTTTAATATAACACCCATCAGTTCTGCCGGAAGTGCGGGTATATCTACGGCTGTGTTTCTTATGCTGGAGTCATATACCTTAACACCTATATTTTCAAAAAATTCTCTTTTTTCTCTTGATCTGAAATAAGGATTTACTATATCTAAATCGGCAATGCTTACAAATTCGTGATTCTCTTTCATTTTAACCGCATAATTAACTGCAAATTCAGATTTGCCGCTTCCATAGTGCCCTATAATTATAACTAATCTTTTATCAAGCATATTAATCCTCCTTCCGAAGCCATATGCTATTTATATTGCTTTGCTTCTTCTTCCTTATTCAGAACTCTCAAGCCGCCCTCTGCAAGTGCAAGCAGCTCGTCTTCTCCCGGGTAAGCAATAACTTCAGCAATGAATTTAACTTTATTTTCTATAATTTTAACAAATTCTTTATCATAGGCAATTCCGCCCGTAATCAAAATTGCGTCAACATCTCCGTCAAGAACTACGGCGTATTCTCCGATTGCCTTTGCAATCTGGTAAGCCATCGCTTTGTATATCAATTCAGCTTTTTCGTCTCCCGATGCAGCTCTGTCACTTACTTCCTTAGCATTGTTGGTTCCCAAAAGTGCACTTAAGCCGCCTTTGCCAACAATCATTTTCTTAATTTCCTGCTCGGTGTATTGTCCGCTGAAGCATGTTTTAACTAACTGTTCAGCCGGTAGAGTTCCTGATCTCTCAGGAGAAAACGGACCTTCACCGTTTAAAGCATTATTTACATCAATTGCTTTTCCTTTTCTGTGAGCTCCTACCGAAATTCCGCCCCCTAAGTGAGCTACTACGAAATTCATATCCTCATATTTTTTGTTGAATTTTTCCGATGCTGCTCTTCGTGCAACTGCCTTTTGATTTAAAGCATGCCATATGCTTATTCTTTCAAAATTCGGATGCCCGCTTATTCTTGCAACATCTTCAATTTCATCAACAACAACAGGGTCAACTATAAAAGCCGGGATATTTACCTCTTCTGCAATGGAGCGAGCAATCAGTCCACCTAAATTTGAAGCATGCTCTCCCATTTTACTTGCTTTTAAATCTTCAACCAATTCATCGTTAACTAAATAGGTACCGCCTTCGATTGGCTTTAACAAGCCGCCTCTTCCTACAACGGCGTTTAATGATTCGGCTGCAATGTTATTTTCTTTTAATGCCTCTAAAATTAAATTTTTTCTGAATTCAAACTGGTCTGCAACCTTAGCGTATACACCTAATTCTTCGTTAGAATGTCTTAATGTTTTTTCAAATATGGATTTTTCATCTTCAAAAACAGCTATCTTTGTGGATGTAGAACCCGGATTAATAATTAATTGCTTCATTTTATTCTCCTTTAAACGATGAACATAGTACCGACAATGCAATTGAATTTAATTTTGCTTTGTCAGAATCCGCTCTTGATGTTAATACTATCGGCGCCTTAGCTCCAAGGATAATTCCTGCATTTTCCGCATTGGCAAGATAAGTAAGTGCCTTATACAATACATTTCCCGCTTCTATATCCGGCATCAATAAAATATCCGCATCTCCGGCAGCTTCTCCTTTTATACCTTTAACTTCCGCAGCTTCCTTTGAAATAGCATTATCCAACGCATACGGACCTTCAATTATGCATCCGGTAATTTTTCCATCCTTTTGCATCTGAACAAGCTCCTGCGCATCTAACGTTGCCGGCATTTTAGGGTTAACTTTTTCTTTAGCACAAATAACCGCAACTTTAGGCAGTTGTGCGCCTAATGCACGACTTAATGTTAAAGTGTTTTCAATAATCTGTCGTTTTTCCTCGGCATCAGGTGCAATGCTCATAGCAGCATCTGTCACTATAAAAAATTTATGATAAGTATCAACTGAAAATACGGCTGCATGACTGAGAACATTTCCTGTTCTCAAGCCTATTTCCTTATCAAGAACAGCTTTTAATATTATTGAGGTATCGATTAATCCCTTCATAACTATGTCTGCCTTGCCGCTGCTTACTAATTCCACCGCTTTTCTGCAGGCTTCATTTCCGTCCTTTTCGTCTATTATGTCAATATTATTCAAATCTAATTCTACTGTCTCGGCTAACTCGGTTATTTTATCCGCATCGCCGACTAAAATAGGTTTGCAGATATTTTCGTTTACCGCTTCTTTTATCGCTTTTAATACATCTTCATCCTGCGCATTAGCTACGGCTATTTTTTTGGGACCCATTGCATTGGCATAGTCCTGAGCGTATTTTATAATTTCATCAAATTTTATCATAATTTCACCTCACCTTTTATAATAAGCAATAATTGTGCCAACATAATATTTTTTATAAAAAAAGTCAAACCTTGTAAAATCATAGGTTTGACTTCCGCTATTATAAACAGCAATTTTCACTTGCAAAATATTGCGTGCAAAATATTGCGTAAAAATATATTTTGCATTATTTTGCATTATTTTATACCGTATTTCTCCATCTTGTAATACAAAGACCTTAAAGAAATACCCAGGACTTTCGCAGTATCAGTTTTGTTTTTATTTAATCTTACATAAATATCCTTTACGTAATCCGATTCGGCTTTATCTAATACATTGCTTAGTTTTGTCATTGCTTCATTACCTGCAGCAACATAATTTTTAACAGGTAATTTCTTATTAAGATATAATTGCGGCAGATGTTCCGACTCAATTACTCTCTCGTTTAAATTCATATTTATAATTGAACGGCCGATAACATTTTCTAATTCTCTTACGTTGCCCGGCCACTGATGATCCATTAAAATACTTAATGCCTCTTCTGATATATCCACAATGTTTCTTCCGTATTCATCATTAAATTTAACTATAAAGCTTTTAATTAAAAGAGGTATGTCTTCTTTCCTTTCTCTAAGAGCCGGGAGTACTATAGGCAATATATTCAATCTGTAGAATAAATCTTCTCTGAATTTTCCTTCTCTTACAAGCTTGGATAAATCAGCATTTGTAGCAGCTATAACTCTTACATCTACATTGATTGTATAGTTGCCGCCAACCCTCATTATCTCTTTTTCCTGCAATACTCTCAGAAGCTTTGCCTGTGTGTTCATGCTTATTTCAGATATTTCATCCAGAAATATAGTACCTTTATCGGCTTCCTCAAAAAGACCTTTCTTGCCTCCCTTTAGGGCACCTGTAAAAGACCCTTCTTCATACCCGAAAAGCTCACTTTCCAGCAATGAATCGGTTAAAGCGGCACAATTAACCCGGACAAAGCTGTTGTTTCGCCTGCTGCTGAGTGCATGAATAGAATTAGCAAACAATTCCTTACCTGTTCCGCTTTCTCCTCTTAATAAAACTGTTGCGGGCACTTCTGCTGCTTTTTCTATCATTTTCTTAACTTCATTTATTGCAACGGATTCTCCTATTATATCTTCCGGTTTATATTTATACGTCAACTCTCTTAACTTCTTTTCCGCTTTATTCAGCTTATCCGTTAAATCCTTTATACCTGACATATCATGCAAAACAGCTACGCTGCCCTTCAAAGTTCCGTTTACAATAATAGGGGCAGCCTGTGCTACAACCGTCTTTCCGCTGGGCTTTATTTTAAGCTTAGTATTGCCGACAGGTTTTTTTGTACTGAGAACCTTCATATGCAAGCTTTCGCCTTCCTCGATGTCATATAATGAATTTTTACCGATGATATCGTCATTATCTATTCCTGTCAGCTTCTCATATGCAGGATTTACAAGGATATGCTCTCCGTTTTCATTAACAACACTTATTGCATCCTGCGTTGCAAGAAATACGGCTTCAAGCATTCCCTGATAATCCATGTTATTTATTTCAATATTTACCTTATTCATTTCTTCTCCGATTATTCTTCGTCATTTGACCTTAACTCAATAACTTCCACGTTAATTATTTCCTGATCTAAAGAAATATTGTTAACATCTTTTTCAGCAGTACATACTATGGAAACATCGTGCAAGCCAATATCTCTGCCTTCCATATCGGCTGTTATTGTCAAATCGTCTTTTATCAATTGATTTACAATGCTTGATGGTCCCGTTACGGTTACTGTTATATCGGACTGAGTTTCTGATACCACAGCCTCATAACCTTCCTCAACATTTATAAAGTTAATTTCTGACGGCTCAAACACTAATTCCTTATCCACAATTTTATCAACAGTAGCATTCACAACAGGAGTTGTTGTTAAATCTAACAATAATAATCCATCCGTATTTAAAATATCTCTTGCTATAATTATATTTCTCGAAGCTCCCGTTATATCTAACTCTGCTAATTCCAGTTCATTTATTGTATCCAATATATCCTGTCTTGCCGCTATTCTGATTCTTTCAGGTCTTACCGTTACATCCGTAAGCTGATATCCTTCTTCCGGCGTTCCCGTAACATTTGGCGTTAAGTTCACATACTTAGTAGGATAGATAGGTACGATTACCTCAACATTTTCAACAGGTGCCGACATAAAAATCTCCGTATCGGTTCCATCATATATTCTTACAGGTACAGTCCTTACAACGTCGTTTGTAGCATTGGCTATATTCACCGTTGCAACAGCCATATCAGCAGCGTTTACAACACTTCTCGGTCCTGTAATTTTAACTGATGAAGGATTGGAAAGAGGTAAAGCTTTATAATAATTTTCCGCCTGTGTTCCCTCATACTGTATTGTTACATCCATGACCTTGGATATTATGCCTTCAATATTACATACTATCTGGGATGGAGATTTGCTTAATATTTCAACACCGCTCGGCCCTGTAACATATATTTCCGCACTTCTTATGCCTTCTCCAAAACCTAAAACATCAATATATGCAGAAAAATCTCCTCTCCTGAGTCCGCTTACCAGATCAGGCGGACCTTCAACATTGACATTTATCGTAAGATTATCCTTATCAGCATTCATCAGAATTAAATTTGAACTTTCCAATGTGCTTAAATTTCTGATCGTTACAGGAACACTGTTTATGGTTTCCTTCATAGGAGGATTGGTATTATATATAATGACAGCCCATAAAACTACAGAAACTATCAAGCAAGTTATTTGAATTATTATTTTATCGTTTTTTATCTTCATTTCTGTTTCTCCATTTTTCAATAATATTCACTTTCTCATTATCCGCATAGATACCTGACAATAAGGTTTCAAGCTCATTTATCTGAATATTTCTGTAAAGTCTTCCTTCAATGGCATAAGAAATGTAGCCGGTTTCCTCCGAAACTATTAAAGCGATTGAATCAGATCGTTCAGTCATTCCTATTGCTGCCCTGTGCCTTGTCCCTATATCCTTGCTTAATAAATTATTGTCCGTCAAGGGTAAAAAGCATCCGGCAGCTCTTATATTGTAATCTTTGATAATTACTGCCCCGTCATGCAGCGGTGTGTTGGGTATAAATATATTGATTAACAGACCGCTTGAAATATCGGAGTTAATTCTTGTACCGCTTTCTACTATATCCGTCAGTCCGATTTTCTGCTCAAAAATTATCAGTGCCCCTATCTTCTGCCTTGCCAGTGAAGATGTTGCGGATACTATTTCCTTTATAACCTGATCCGATGTCTGAGCATTTTTATCCATGGCAGCAAGTGTAAATGATGTTCTTCCGATATATTCCAATGCTTTTCTTATTTCCGGCTGGAACACTACGACCAAAGCTATAATCCCAACCTGAAACGTATGCTCCAATATATATTTAACCATGTACAGGTCAAATATTTCAGATATAGGAATTAAAGAAATTAATAAAACTATACCTTTTACAAGCTGCTTTGCTCTCATATCACGAATCAATAAATAACCGTGATACAAAACATAATAAACTATAGCTATATCAACCAAGCTGTTCAATCCAATATTATTAAAAATTAATCTAAACCGATCCATGCCGCCACTTCCCCAATTATTTTAATGTTTTAATCAATTTGCATCTGTGCAGTCGTATCATTAAATGACCTTTGCATTCTTAGTTTTGAATTGTCATCTACATCTCTGCTTTCAATATATTCCATTATAGGATATACAACGTGCTCTACTCCCCCGTCGGCTGTGTTTCCTTTATATACCCAAAGAGGAATATATCTTATGTTTTTTATGCTTATTTCTCCCGTTTCACCGTTTTTAACGATTTCTATATCAACAATTACACCATCTTCAGTATATTTTGAAATCTCCTTGGATATACCATACGGTGCCAAAGTTTCTTCTCTTTGATTAGATAAAAAATTACCCATAGAATATGCAACATACTTGGTTTTACCGTCTATTTCATACAGCTTAGCCGGTTGTATTACGTGAGGATGACTTCCTAAAATTATGTCCACTCCTTCATTAAGCAGCATGTCCGCAAGCATTTCCTGTCTTTCATTCTGAACTCTTGCGTATTCATTGCCCCAATGCATATAAGCTATTATTACATCCGCCTTTTGTTCCTTTGCATACGCAATATCTTCCTTAATTTTTGTTTCATCTATTATATTAATCATTACATCCAAATCCTGAGGTGATAAAACAGATTCAAGACCGTTAACCATTTCCGTATATGACATAATGGCTATTTTTATACCTTTTACATCCTTCATCAGTACTCTTGTTTCGGGCTTTTCCTTATATGTGCCGACAGTATCCATATCTCTTGCCTGAATTTGTTCAATAGTTCTTATGATTCCGGCCTTTCTCGTATCTAAAGAGTGGTTGTTTGCAGTTACTAAAACGTCAAAGCCGGCTTCCTTTATGGCATCTAACACTTCATCGGGAGCATTGAATAACGGATAGCCTTGGTATGCGTATACCGAATTACCTGCGGTAGTCCCTTCGAAATTAGCTATTGACAAATCTGCATAGGTGAAAATATTTTTGACAGCTTTAAAGCTGTTATGGAAATCATATGTACCTGTCCTTGGATCATAAGCACCGTCTATTTGAGACGGATGGAACATTATATCTCCCGTTGCCTTTATATTTATTTCAATATCAGGCTTTACCTGCGGGTCTGGTGCTGACGGTTCTTCTTTCGGATTTGAAGTTACTACATCTGCCGGTTCAACCGGGTCATTATTTTTTTCTTTATTTCCGCCTATTCCCTCAACAGCCATATACGTCGCTGCAATACCTAATATAATTACTAAACCGATAGATAATAACCTGATTCTTTTTTTTCTGCGTCTGATTTTTCTGTTCATTCGATACCTCATTTTTATACTTCATACTTCATACTCATATTTAATATTAACTTAATGTGAAAGATTTTGCAATAAATTAATTATTAAAAAAAGCTTAAGAATAACTGATGTTTTTTAATCTTTATCCATGTTCCCTTTCATTTTCGAGGGGGTTTTATCAAGCATTTTTCACCAAAACCTATTAAGTCATACCTGTTTCCCTTATTCAGCGCCTTCAATACTAAGGCATAATTTTCCTTTTTATTGTATTGAAGAAGCGCTCTTTGCATTCTTCTTTCTTCCTTTTCCTTCGGAACATAAACAGCTTCGCCCGTTAGTGGATTAAATCCGGTATAATACATACATGTGGACATGGTACCCGGCGTCGGATAAAAATCCTGAACCTGTTCGGGAATGTGACCCATATCTCTTATATACTCTGCAAGCTCTATTGCATCTTTCAGACGTGATCCGGGATGTGAAGAAATAAAGTAAGGTACTATATATTGTTCCTTATTTATTTTTTTACTTTTATCATAGAATTTTTTTACAAATTGATTGTAGATTTTTATAGATGGTTTCCCCATAAGAGTAAGTACAGATTCAGAAACATGTTCCGGAGCAGTTCTAAGCTGTCCGCTCACATGATGCTTGACAAGCTCTGTAATAAATTCGTCACTGCTATCATATATTGCATAATCATATCTTATGCCGGATCTGATAAAAACTTTCTTTATACCCTCAACATTTCTTACTTTTCTCAAAAGTTCCAAGTAGTCTTTGTGATCTATTTTCAAATTTTTGCACTTTTCGGGAGTCATACATTCTCTGTCCTTGCATACTCCATGCTTTTCCTGTTTATTGCATGCTTTTATACGAAAATTTGCCGTAGGTCCTCCCACGTCATGGATATAACCTTTGAAAGCCTTGTCTTTAGTCATTTTTTCAACTTCTTTTATAATTGATTCATGACTTCTTGCCTGAACTACCCTGCCTTGATGAAAATTCAAAGAGCAAAAATTACATCCTCCAAAGCAGCCTCGTACACTTGTTACACTGAATTTAATTTCATTTAATGCAGGGATTCCTCCGGAATTTTTATACGTAGGATGATAGTCCATTATATAATCCAAATCATAAACATCATCAAGCTCCTGCATATTAAGTATATCCATAGGAGGGTTTTGTACAACGTATATGGTGTCGTATTGCTCGACTAAGGTTTTCGCTGTTTTAGAATCAGTGTTTTCATATTGTACTTTAAAGCTTTCACCATATTTTTTCTTAGATGAAACAACCTCATCATAGGACGGTAAAAAAATCGGCTCAAAAGGCCTTTCTTTATCCTTTGTTTTGTAAACGGTTCCGTTTATAAAGGTAATTTCTTCTATAGGTATGCCTGCATTTAACGCTTCGGCAATTTCTATTATTGCTTTTTCTCCCATTCCGTAAACCAATAAATCTGCGCCCGAATCTAACAATACGGACCTTTTAACACCGTCGCTCCAATAGTCATAATGACTGAAACGCCTTAAGCTTGCTTCAATACCGCCGATTATAATCGGTACATGCTTATAGGCTTCTCTCAACCTGTTAGAATAAACCGTAACTGCCCTGTCAGGTCTTAAATTTGGCTTACCGCCGGGAGAATACGCATCCGTGCTTCTTCTTTTCCTGAAGGTGGTGTAGTGATTTACCATAGAATCTATATTACCTGAGTTAACCAAAAAACCAAGTCTCGGTTCACCTAATATCCTAAAGGAATTCAAATCTTTCCAATCAGGCTGAGCAATTATACCAACCTTATATCCGTATCTTTCAAGCAATCTCGATATAACGGCTGCCCCAAAAGAAGAATGATCAACGTAAGCATCACCCGTAACAAATATGAAGTCACACTGTTCCCATCCTCTTTTGTTCATATCATCTTTATTAACCGGTAAAAAATCCATAATTCCTCCATTGCTCAAGTGAAAATGTCCTAATCCATTTATTATACATTACCACTTACCACAAAACAATACATTAATATTATCGTCCAAAAATACAAAATAAACAGGATAACCTGTCTATTTTGTATTTTTTCTTTTTATTCAACAATTACTTCAACTTCATCGCAGTTAGAAAGTCCTGCCGCGTTTCCTTCTTCCACATCCAAGTGCATATCCAAAGCATATGTATCGTGAACCCTGATAAGTACATTATCAAATGTTAGTCCTCTCGGTCCGCCCACCTTAACCTTAACCGTATCCTTATCCTTTAAGCCATACTTTTCGGCATCAGAAGTGTGCATATGTATGTGTCTTGCTGCTGCAATAACTCCTTTGTCCACTTCAACCTCTCCATTTGGTCCCACTAATTTAATTCCGGGAGTTCCGTCAAGTTTTCCTGAATCTCTCACAGGAATATCTTTTAAACCAAGAGTAAATCCGTCAGCAAAAGATATTTCAATCTGAGACTCTTTACGAGCAGGCCCAAGTATTCTAACGCCCTTTATAGTTCTTTTAGGGCCTACTAAATCAACCTTTTCCTCACATGCAAATTGTCCGGGCTGGCTTAAATCCTTCATTGGAGTTAATTCATGTCCTTCTCCAAATAATATGTCAATATGCTCCTTGCTCAGGTGAACATGTTTATTAGATAATCCAACAGTAACTTTAAAATTCATTATATCCTCCGCATAATTATAATCTCATAAAAATTATAATACACCGGCATTTTAATTTCAACTAATAAAATTAATTTTTTAACGTAATATGCTTCATCCACACTAGATAAGCTATGTTTATGGTAGTCAATGCAATGAAATAATAAGATATGTATCTGGATATATTATTTTCCGGCATAATCATTGATGTTATATAAAAAAATATGGACGAAAAAATATATATTACGATTTTTTTCTTGTCAAATATATTTTTTTTAATAACCGCGTCTTTGGTTTTTTTGCCTTCTTCCTCATAAACTTTGTTATAAAAATAATCATCCGACGGAAGAATTTCATACTCGTCCATCATAGCAAACAGGCAGTCAAAATCTATAACCGTTATATCTAATCTGTCCTTAAAATCTTCAAGAAGCTCTTTTGCACCTTCACTTAATACTCCTGTGGTAATTAAATAGCCTATCCTTATATTGTTCTGGCACATGTAGGTTACCATATTTCTTGCATCTATACGCTCAAGCTCAATATTTTCAAATAACCTATATATTTTTATACAATTAATCAGCCCTTCTTTTTCAGCTAAATACATATGCCTTCCCTTTTTAACAAAGTTTTTGCAGCCTCTTTTTTCAAATAAAAAACCAATTAAAAGTTCAAAATCGTTAATATTTATTTCTTCGAGCTTCTTTTTGAAATGCTCCTTTTTTCTCTTTAATATCAACTGATTTTCGCCTTCATTTCTTTTTCTGTCCACATTTAACTTATTTACTAAAGTAAATATTAAAAATACTTCTCCTGATATTAAAAGCGATAAGCCTATATCATCAGAAATCAACAATATAGTTAAAAAAATTAATATACTTAACAAAACTTTATATAAAATCAAGTCAGTTCTATAGCTGAAATAATTTCTGGAACCAATTGCTTCCTTTATGAAGATTTTTTTGAATTTTTTGTTATCTATCATAAAATCACCTCATAGAAATTATTACCAAATACTATAATTTTATACAAGCAGGTGCAAGCATTAAATTTATTTGCTTCCAACAGTTGCTATACGGCAAAGGAAGCGCAGGCTCCATCACAAATTTGTCCGCATAAAAAGAATTGACTAAC
>DCYG01000037.1:0-41406 GCA_002331025.1 Firmicutes bacterium UBA2116
CAATATTTATTATACCTGCTCGGCCCAGGAAGAAACCGGGTACAGAGGAGCAATCACCGCAAGCTATAAAATAAATCCTGATATAGCTGTTGCGTTAGATGTAACTTTTGGAAAAGCACCCGAGATGGGTTCGGATATGCCGCAGCTCGGAAAAGGTCCCGCTGTTTGCATGGGAGGAAGATTAAATCCTAAGCTTACAAAGAGATTTATTGATACTTGCAACAATTATAACTATCCTTTCCAGTATGAAGTAGCACCTTCCGCAACAGGAACGGATGCTGAGGGTATACAGATAAACAGAGAAGGTGTTCCATGTATTTTATTATCAGTCCCTCTGCGATATATGCATACATCTGTAGAAACCATAAGCTTAAAGGATGTGGAAATTACAGGAAAGGCAATAGCCCGTTTCATCAACGAGCTTGATAATTCTGATTTGGAGGAAATATTATGTTTTTAAAAGAATTAACTGAACTTTCCGGCGTATCAGGAAACGAATATGAGGTAAGAAATTATATAAAAAATAAATTAAAAGAAATAGGTTGTGAGTTTTATATTGATAAGCTTGGCAATGTTGTAGCACACAATAAAGGTAAAAAAAATAAAAAAATAATGGTTGCCGCACACATGGATGAGGTCGGCTTAATCGTATCACACATAGATTCAGACGGCTTTATTAAATTCCAAGCAGTGGGAGGTATAGACCAAAGAGTATTAAATTCGAAAGTCGTAACTATCGGTGAAAATAAAATTAACGGAGTTATCGGCTCAAAAGCCGTTCATTTAATGAAGGGGGAAGAAAGAGAAAAATCGATTCCCATTGATAAGCTATATATAGACATAGGTACAGATTCAAAATCAGAGACCGAAAAGCTTGTTAACATAGGTGATTATGCAGCATTTAAAAGTGATTATGTGGAATTCGGAGAAGATTTAATAAAGGCGAAGGCATTGGATGACCGTGCCGGCTGCAGCGCTTTGTTAGAACTTCTAAGTATGAAGCTGGACGCAGAGTTTTACGGAGTATTCACCGTTATGGAGGAGGTTGGGTGCAGGGGGGCTCAGGCAGCAGCATACAGCTTGGAGCCGGATTTCAGTATAGTACTGGAAGGCACTGTTTCAGCGGATATGCCTGAAATAAAGGATCACTCAAAAGTAACTTCAGTAGGCAAAGGAGCGGCAATTTCCCTTATGGACAGCTCCACGCTTTATGATATAGATGAGGTCAGGAAGGTAGAAAAAATAGCATTGGATAACAATATACCTTATCAACTGAGAAAATCATCGGCAGGCGGTAATGATGCGGGAGTGATCCACAAAACTAAAAGCGGCTCAAGGGTTGTGGCTATATCTGTTCCATGCAGATACATTCACTCATCGGTAAATGTTGCGAGCATAAATGATTATAACAGCGTTGTACAACTAGCCAAATTAGTTATATTAGATAATCAGAAAGGGGAATAAAATGAATTATAACAGTGAATTAATGAAAAAATTATCGGATTGCTTTTCTCCGTCTGGCAGGGAAAACAATATAAGAGAATTAATTATAAATGAAATAAAGGAATATGCAGATGAAATAAATGTAGATGCCTTAGGTAATTTAATAGTAAGAAAAAAAGGCAACGGTAAAAAAATATTATTTTCGGCTCATATGGATCAAATAGGCCTGATTATAACTCACGTTGATGAAAAAGGATTCCTTAGATTCTCCAACGTGGGAGGAATTAGTGCAAAGGAAATATTAGGACTCAGAATGATATTTGACAACGGTTTGGAGGGCGTAGTATGCTCTGAGGAAATTAAGGATAAAGAGAAAATAACCGTGAACAAGCTGTTCCTTGATGTTGCTTCAACCTCTAAGGATTTCGTAAAAAATAACTTTAAGATCGGTGATATGTGCGTATTTAAATCAGAATACTATGAAACAAATGACTGTGTAATTTGCAGAGCGGCAGATGACAGGATCGGATGCTACATACTTATAGAAGCGCTTAAAAATCATCCTTCAACCGATAATGACGTTTATTATGTATTTTCCGTTCAGGAAGAAGTAGGATGCAGAGGGGCTAAAACAGCCGCTTATCAGATTAACCCCGATTTAGCCATAGCTGTTGATGTAACAGATACCGGAGATACTGATAACGGTACAAAAATGGATGTTAAGCTTGGAGAAGGTGCAGCAATCAAAATAATGGATAAGTACATCATTACTCATCCTGAGGTAAAAGATCTGTTGACTGATTTGGCTGTAGAGAATGATATTAAATATCAATATGAAGTTCTTGAACAGGGCGGCACCGATGCAGGACCGATTCACTTATCGAGAGAAGGGGTCCCAAGCGGTGCAATTTCCATACCTACAAGAAGTATACACACCTCGGGAGAAATTTTCAACAAATCAGACGTTTTGGAATGCATTAAATTAGTTCAGGCAGTTATAGAAAAATAAGTCGAACATACTGTTCAAGTGCCGTTGAGTAATACTCACCGGCACTTTGTATTTGGTAACTCAGGCTCTTCATCCGGTTGTGTTTATGAAATATTTTTGCAAAATCCGGATTGTAGGAGAGCAAGACGGAACTATTTATTAAATTGATACGTCTAATTTATAAATAATACATTTGAACGGAGAGGTTCTTCAATAAAAAGAAAACCATTTCTTGTTGTTTCTAAAATTATGTGATAACATAAAATTGAACGAAAATTTTAACATAAATTTTATGGAAGAAAGTGAAAAAATGAAAATAATTGATTTAACGCATACAATTTCGGCTGATATGCCTGTTTATCCGGGAACCGAAAAGCCTAAACTGAAAGCTGCAAATACGTATGAAAATGACGGCTTCAAGGAAACCTTATTAACAATGTTTTCTCATACGGGAACACACATGGATCCTCCAGCTCATTTATTTGCACACCGAACAACCTTGGATTCATTCCCCGTGGAACATTTTGTCGGACAAGGATTGGTTATTGATTGCAGCGACTTGACAGAAGGACAACAAATTACTTTTAAATACATAGAAAAAGTCAGAGCCAAAGCTGATAAAGCAGACTACATTTTATTTTATACCGGTTGGGATAAATATTGGGGAACAGATACCTATTTCGGAGAATATCCGTATATTACAGATGAGGTTGCAGACTATTTAATTAAAAGCAATAAAAAGGGTGTCGGACTGGATGTAATCGGTATCGATCCTATTTCAGACGGAAATTTATCAATTCATAAAAAATTATTCGCTGAAAATGACATAGTAGTTATTGAAAACTTAACAAATTTAGAAAAAATAGATCAGGAGCCGTTTACATTTTGTGCTCTTCCCTTGAAATTCGAAAATTCTGACGGCGCACCCATTAGGGCAATTGCTATGCTAAACTAAATTTATAACTATAATCAAATTATGGAGGTGAAAATGAAAAGCAAAATCGAAGACATAATAAAAAAATATGTCGAGCAATATCCGAAAATTAAAAATGTACAGACCAAGTGGGATGAACCATTAATTTTTTATGCGGATGCAAACGATGAAATGTTTAATATTCTTAAGGAAGCGGTCAGTCAAACCCATGCACTTCCAAAAGATTTAATGCCGGGTGCTCAGACAGTCGTAGCGTATTTTTTGCCTTTCGACAGTTCGATAGTAAACAGCAATATCGAAGGAAGAGAATGTTCAAAAATTTGGGCTGTAGCGTACATAGAAACAAATCAGTTGATTTTAGATTTAAACACTCATGTTAAAAATGAACTGAAAAAGACAGGGCATAAATCAAATATTATACCGGCAACTCATAATTTTAATGAAGAAAAGCTAATAAGCGACTGGTCCCACAGGCATGTTGCATATGTTGCAGGTATGGGAACATTTGGAATAAACAACATGCTGATTACGGACAAGGGCTGCTGCGGAAGAATAGGAACCTTCATTACAGATTTGAAAATAGAGCCTACGGAGAGAAAAAACAGTGAGAATTGCCTGTACAAACATAACAATATATGTAAAAAGTGTGTAAGCAAGTGTGTGAACGATGCGTTGACAGATGAAGGCTTTGACAGGTTTAAATGCTATGAAATGTGCCTGTACAACGATAATTTTCACGCTGACATAGATGGTGTAGCGGACGTATGCGGCAAATGCCTTGTTAATGTTCCATGCTCCACGAGAAATCCAATTATTAGTTGATTTAATTAACGGTTACGAGGATGACAGTAGGGATATGTACCTTACTGTCATATTTATATTTCATTAAATACTTTTATTTTTGTAACGAAATAACTTTTAAAAGTACTTATTAACAGGAGGTGGTTGAGTGCAGAATATGGATGAACTTTATAATGAATATTTTCAAACGGTTTTCAAGTATTTATTCTGCTTGACTCATGATGTTGATTTATCCGAAGAATTGACACAAGAAACCTTCTATCAGGCAATAAAAACATATGACAACTTTAGAGGTGATTGCAAAGTATCGGTTTGGCTTTGTCAGATTTCAAAGCATCTATGGTATAAAGAATTAAATAACAGAAAAAGAAATATTTCATACCCTATTGACGAGATATCCGACAGGCTTGAATCAAAAGAGCAGGTTGAAAGCTTAATAATAATTAATGAGTCAAAGGTTGAATTGTTTCAGAAATTACAGAGCTTGGATGAAAAAACGAGAGAAGTGATGTATCTGCGACTTACGGGAGAATTAAGCTTTAAGGAAATCGGAGAAATACTAAATAAAAATGAAACCTGGGCTCGTGTTACTTTTTATCGTGCAAAGCAAAAATTAGCTAAGGAGGGATTGGATTGAAAGGGAAAATATCATGCAACATTATTCAGGATTTACTGCCTAACTATATCGAAAAGCTGACCAGCAATGAATCGAATCAAGAAATTGAGCAGCACATGTCTGCCTGTGAAGATTGCAAAAAAGCGTACGAACAGATGAATTCAGAAATTAGAAGCACCGTAAAGGTACCGGTTAAGGAGTTGAAATTTCTTAAAAAAGTAAAAAGAACAAGAAAATTAGCTGCACTATTGACAATTATATTGGCACTTATCTTGTCGTACATGCTATATGAAACTGAATTTAAGTACACAAATGATAAAAATGTTCTTGCGGCAGGAATAACAGATTTTCTGCCTGAATATTCAATAAAGCCTTATATGCTTGAGATAAAAGAAATAGATAATATACTTATAGCTTCATTTAAAGATCAAACAAGAACAGATGTAAACGGTGAGGCCATCTTTACTAAAGGATTCAATCGAAAATACAGGATAATAAGTACTGTAATTACTGAAGATTTCAAAGATCAGGAGAATGCAGGAAGCTCAATAATCTATGACATGGTAAAAGAGAACCTCAACATGATTTATATGTCTATGTGGGTTGTTATAGAGTTAGGCATTATATTAATGATATTCTTTTTAACTTCTTGCTGATTTTAATATTGTATGCTGCATGAAAATGTTTCAGAGTATTTTGGATTTTTGTAGTTTCCAAGATAATCTATTGTAAATTTTTTCAAATTGATATTTTTTATTTTATAATATCGTGGTACAATAGATTGACAGGCAGTGCCCTTATTGAATCTACTAATTACGAGGAGACCAATCATGTTCAGAGAAATGAGAAGAATAAAGCAATTATTATCCAATGAAGAAACAATAGAAATTTTAAACGCATGCACGTCCGGAGTTCTGGGAGTTGTCGGTGATGATGATTACCCTTATACCGTTCCGGTAAGCTATACTTATAGTGACGGCAAGCTGTTTATACACAGTGCAAAGCAAGGACATAAAATTGACGGAATAAATAAAAATGATAAAGTAACATTTTGTGTAATAGACAGAGATGATGTTATACAAAAAACATTTACCACTCACTTTAGAAGTGTATCCATTTTTGGAAGAGCAAGAATTCTTACGGATGATGCCGAAAGGCTACATGCCCTTCGGAGCTTAGTAAAAAAATATTCACCTGACTTTATCGGAGAAGGGGAAGAAGAAATTAAAAAAACATGGGACAGAGTGTGTCTGATTGAAATCAAAATCGAGCATATGACGGGCAAGGCTGCAATCGAAATCATAAATGCATCAAAATAATTGTAATTTTGATTTAAATCATATAAATTTCATTTATATATTTGTATAATTAAACCATAATAAATTTAAAAAAATAAATGGAGGTATATGATGAATAAATTTAACAGCACACAGAAAATAGGTGAAATAGTTAATGCATTTCCAAAGGCAGCAGATATATTCAAAGAATACAGGGTAGATTTTTGCTGCGGAGGAAACAGACCTCTGAGTGAAGCCATAAATGAACAGAATATTAATGAATCAGAATTGCTGAATAAAATTAATTCTGAGTATAAAATCTACGAAGCAAATGCAAAGGATAAAAACTGGGCAGAAGCTTTAACGAGTGAAATAATAGAACAGATTTTAAATAAGCATCATGCTTATTTGTGGTCAGAACTACCTAAAATAAGTAAGCTTTCAACTACAATTTTAAGAGTTCACGGCCCTCATTATCCTGAGCTTTCAAAAGTCCATAAATTGTTCAGCACATTGAAGATGGAATTGGAGGAGCATTTAACCAAGGAAGAAACTATACAATATCCTGCTATTAAAGATTACGAAAAAACAAATTCACAAAGCGATCTGAAAAAAGCGGTTGATATTATTGACGACCTTGAATCGGAGCATACTAACGCAGGGGATATTTTAAAAGAGCTAAGGAAAATCACCAATGATTTCACAATGCCTGAAGGTGGATGTGAAACATTTGATTTAACTTATCAAAAGCTTCATGAGTTAGAATCTGACGTATTCCAGCACATTCATTTAGAAAACAATATATTATTTCCAAGATTAAGGAACTTGCTTAATAAATAATTAATTGCATGATAGGATAATTCGAAGATTATCCTATCATTTTATTTACAGCATAAGCGACGACACCAAATTAAAAATTCGGGTCGTCTGCTTAGCGGTATAATTGTCTGATAATTTAGTATTGTTACGTTATCATTATTATTGTATAATAATTGACATAGCTAAACTTTTTACTAAAATTAATCGGATGGTGATCGAAATAAGCCGTGCATTTATTAAAAAAGAGAATATTCTTAAGAACTCATTTATGCTTTTTAGAGATAATGGTTACAGCAAGACAACAACCAGAGAAATAGCAAGTGCATCCTGCATTAATAAAGGGCTTTTGCATTACTACTACAAGCAAAAAGAAGATATAATCCTTGAAATGTTTACAGATATTTTAACAGGCATAAAGAATTATTTAGACTGTAATTATAAAGATAAAATTGACGGTCTCACTTACTATGCGACATTGAATATTTTATTTATGAGGACCATGAATTCAAAGCAATATTTTAGCGATATGTTGTACGAAATGATGATGTGCCGTACCTTAACAAAAATTAAAATTGCAAAAACTGTTGATATTTGTTATGACATAATAACAGATTACAATATCCCGATAACTAAATACCAGCTTAATTTAGCTGTTATAGCAGCTGTTGGCGCTGAAGCAGAGCTGATTCTCAGTATGAAAGAAAAAAAAATTAAAATGACGTATGATAAGCTGGCAACAACAATTAACAAATTGTTATTTACAATGCTTAAAATTAGCGAAAATGAAATAAAGATAACAAATGAAGAATCCATGAAAATTGCCGATACGATAAATCCGGAAGACATAATTTTATATTTAAAGCAAAACTATACATGGCTTCAGGATTAATTGGTTATTAATATATGGTATTTTAAGAATAATATCACAAATTATGGGAGATAATAATTTGTGATATTTTTTATGCCCTACCCCCATTTTAACAAGCGATAGCGCTGTTGAAACGGATGGTAGGTCAAATGCAAAGAATGCCAGGTTTATGCGAGCGGAAGCGAGCAAATAAATTTGATACATTCTACTACATTATTTTGGAGGTTATATGAAAGTAGGAATTCCTAAAGGGTTGTTATATTACAAATATCATCCTTTTTTAATCACTTTTTTTAAAGAATTAGGCGCTGACGTAGTCGTATCTGAGGGTACAAACAAAAAAATACTGGACTTAGGAGTAAAATATGCTGTCGATGAAGCATGTCTGCCAATAAAAATATTTCATGGTCATGCGGCAGCTTTAAGGGACAAATGCGATATCATAGTTATTCCGCGTATCATGCAGATTAAAAAAAACGAATATATATGTCCGAAGTTTTGCGGACTTCCCGAAATGGTTGCAAACAGCATTGAAAACATGCCTTTGTCTATAACAGAGCCGATTTATACTTTTACTAAAAAAAGACTTTATCATTGGGCTAAATCAGCGGGAAAAAAGGTTACAGGCAATGAATTTAAAATTAAACACGCATTCTTAAAAGCTTATGAAAAGCAATTAAATTACACCGCAGGAATTTTTGACGAGGATTATGATATTAAAATTGCATTGGTAGGTCATCCATACAACATATACGATAATTTTGTCAATATGAATTTAGTAAATAAGCTGAACAAATTAGGTGTAGGTGTAGAAACTATGGAATTTACACAGGAATTTTTAATAAGCCTGGAAATCAACAATTTATATAAACGCCCATTTTGGACTTTTGCAAGAGAAAATTATGGTTTTGCAATAAATGCTTCAAAGGAAAAAAGAGTTGACGGAATTATATACATTTCATCATTTAACTGCGGTATAGATTCCGTAATAATTGAATTGATAAAGGATAAAGTCGGAAGCTTCCCATTTTTGACACTTAAGGTTGACGAGCATACGGGGGAAGCCGGTATAGACACAAGGATAGAAGCATTTACCGACATGCTTGAAAGGAGAATTGTGAATGAAGGTAACATTCCCACACATGGGTAATGTATATTTAGCGGCAAAAGCGCTGTTGGATGGTCTCGGAATCGACTATGTAATACCACCAAAAAATAATAAGGAAGCACTTGATATCGGCACATTGCATTCGCCCGAAGAAATGTGCCTGCCATTTAAGTTGATGATAGGTAACTATGTTCAGGCGATTCAAAAGGGTGCAGATACAATAATTATCGTTGGAAGCTGCGGACCATGCAGATTTGGAGAATATTGTGAGCTTCAGATGAATTTAATGAAAAATCTGGGATACGATTTGAATTTTATCGTTATTGATTATCCGAAGGATATAGGAATAAAGGAATTATACAGGAGAATTAATCAGATTTCTTCAAAAAGCAGCGGGAAAACATTTGAAAAGCTTAAAGCTTTAAATGACAGCTTAAAAGTAATAAGGTTAATAGATGAAATAGAGGAAGCAGCTCATATGTTTGCAGGATACGAAAGAAATAAAGGTGACTGCAAGCATATTTTAAATGAATGTAAAGAGGAAGCGTTAAAATGCAGGACATCAAAAGAAATGATTAATTTGCTTATAGAATATAAAGAAAAAATCAGGCACGTGCCCGTGGATATAAATAAAAATCCTTTAAAAATTGCTATAATAGGTGAAATATACACTGTTATTGAACCATACACCAATTTTTCAATAGAGGATAAATTAATGGGATACGGTGTTTCTTCTCACAGGGGTCTTACACCAAGCTGGTGGGTAAAAAACGCATTATTGAGCCCCTTAAAAATTAATTCTTTAACCATACGAAGAAATGCCAAAAAATATTTACCTATGCAGATAGGAGGTCATGCAATTGAATGTGTGGGAGAAGCGGTTACTGCCTCAAAGGAAGGTTACGATGGAGCAATCCAAATATTCCCCATGGGTTGTATGCCCGAAATAGTATCAAAATCAATTCTTCCGACCATTTCTAAGGATCTGGACTTTCCCGTGATGTCACTGGTGGTGGACGATATGACCGGTGAAGCAGGCTATATTACAAGAATTGAAGCATTTATCGACTTGCTTGAAAGGAGAAGAGAAAAATGTATTATTTAGGTGTTGATGTAGGTTCAGTAAGTACAGATATTGTATTGTTAGATGAACATATGACGGTTAATGAAAAAATATATCTACGGACTAAAGGAAATCCAATAAAAGCCGTTCAAGACGGGTTTAAAATTTTAAAAAACAAATACGATCAATTGGAAATTTCAGCTGCAGGAACGACAGGAAGCGGAAGAATGATAGCTTCTGCTATAATAGGAGGAGATGCGGTTAAAAATGAAATAACGGCTCATGCGACAGCAGCATTGGAATTTGATGAAGATGTAAGAACAATAATTGAAATCGGTGGTCAGGATTCAAAAATAATAATCCTTAATAATAGGATAGTATCCGACTTTGCCATGAATACGGTGTGTGCAGCAGGAACCGGTTCCTTTTTAGACAGGCAGGCAGAAAGGCTGGATATCCCCATAGAAGAATTTGGTGACTACGCTCTTAAAGCGAAAAGCAGTGTAAGAATTGCCGGCAGATGCGCAGTTTTTGCAGAATCAGATATGATTCACAAGCAGCAGCTTGGCTACAATCAACCCGAAATAATCAGAGGGCTTTGCGATGCGTTGGTCAGGAATTATCTAAACAACATAGGTAAGGGGAAGACAATATTGCCAAAGATTTTATTTCAAGGTGGGGTAGCGGCAAATAAGGGTATGAAAGCAGCTTTTGAAAATGCATTGGGCTTTGAAATTCATGTTCCCGAACACTATAATATGATGGGTGCTATAGGTGCCGCCATTATTGCGAAAAAAACAGTAAAGAAAGTTGGAAGGACAAATTTCAGAGGATTTGAGCTTGCCGGCAGCAATATAATTTCAAAAAGCTTTGAATGCGAAGGATGTACTAATAAGTGCGAAGTAGTTAAAATTTATGAAAATAATGCGGTTATAGGTTATTTCGGTGACAGATGCGGCAAATGGAGCAATAAGCTGTTACAGTCATCTAATGACTTATTGGCATAAGCACTGTTTTTATTTTATGTCATTCTGAACACAGTGAAGGATCTCGTCTTTTGCCGTACGAGATCCTCAGTCGGCTTATTTAACCTTAACTTTATTATCTTCAATCAATTCATTTGCAACCCATCTTGCAACCATTCCCGTAATTGCAATACAATGTTCTTTTCTTTCAGGGCTTTTAAAATCATCACCCTGCCATTTTCTCGTTATAACCCTGCAGCATGTTGATTTGTACTCATCTATTATATAATCATGAAGTTTTTTTGATACTTCAAACATCTTATCCTTCATCGGTTCGCCTTCGACTCTGCCGTAGACTATACCCAAGCCCATCTGACCGCCTGATACAGCACCGCACAAGCATTGAGCCTTGCCCATACCTATGGGAAATCCGCTTGCTAATTTTACGATATTTTCATCGTAAGGCTTACCCAAAAGCTCATTTATTGTTTGAAGTACCGCTTCACTGCAAAAATATGTGCCGCTTCTGAACAACTTTTCAGCATCCTCCTGAACTTTATCCAAGAGATCGTCTTTGTTATACTCCATAGTATTAACTAATGTCATTTCAGTCCTCCGAAATTAAAATATTATTCATTATAGCATGTACCAACAGTTTTTTTCAAAGGTATCATTATTATAAATTCTAATTGTCAAAGGGCTAACAATAGCAAATTCTAATACTTAATAAATTGATTATATAAAATGTATATATTATAATGAGTAAGCTAAAATTTTATTATGGAGACAACTATGGAACAAATGTTAAAAAAATATCCTGTACCTGCATCAGGACTTATACTTGGATTAGCCGCAGCAGGAAACTTAATACAATCCTACGGTGAAACATACAGAAGCATCTTTGGAATTATTTCTTCAATCCTTTTCGTTTTAATGATTATTAAAATAGTAAAACATACTGATGGGGTTAGGGAAAGCCTTCAAAATCCTGTAATAGCAAGTGTATTTCCTACACTATCTATGGCTGCAATGCTTTTAGCGGCATATTTAAAACCATTATCTAAGACTATGGCATTCACCTTATGGGTTATAGGACTTGTTTTCCACATATTGCTGATCTTTTGGTTCAGCAAAAAGTTTGTTTTTAGCTTTAAAATTAAGCAGGTATTTCCTTCATGGTTCATTGTTTATGTCGGTATTGCAGTTGCCAGTGTTACTGCCCCTGCATTTGAAATGAATGCTGTAGGACAGATGGCATTTTGGTTTGGGCTGATATCATACATTTTTCTGCTGCCTATTGTTATATACAGAACTGTAAAAATAAAAGAAATACTCGAGCCTGCCATGCCTACACTTATTATTTTTGCAGCACCTGCCAGTCTTTTGCTTGCAGGATACATGAATTCCTTTGTAAATAAAAACATATCAATGATATGGTGTCTGACAGCTTTATCCATAATTATGTATATTGCAGCCGTTATATTGCTTCCGAAGCTTTTGAGGCTTAAATTTTATCCCAGCTATTCGGGTTTTACATTCCCTCTTATCATAAGCGGTATAGCAATGAAGCTTACAAACGGATATTTATTAAAAATCGATACTCCTATAAGCTGGTTGGTTTATTTAGTTAAATTTCAGGAAATTATAGCTGTAGCAATTACATTATATGTATTTTTCAGGTATATGCAATTTTTGTTTGACCGTACAAAGGCTACAGTATAAGAAATATAAAAAAAACCGGGATACCCCGGTTCAGGCTGCTGAAAAAATTTTCAGCGGCCTATTTCATCTATTACTTCAAGCGCTTCAACTAATATTATATCTTCATTTCTTTCCTGGAAGCTTTTTAAAGCATATGCATTTGTAAACAATAATACAGGTCTTTCGTAATAATCATATACAAGCATACATCTTGAATTCTGATATTTCTTTAGGCTTTCCGGATCATCTGTTTTTACCCATCTCGCTACTGAAAAATCAATACTCTCCATGCGAATGTCCGTATTGTATTCATTTACCAATCTATATTCAAATACTTCAAATTGTAAAACACCGACAGCACCAAGTACAACCTCGTTATATTCATTCTTATAAACCTGGATGGCACCTTCCTGAGCCAATTGTTCAACTCCTTTTTGGAAGTTCTTACCCTTCAAAGAATTCTTAGCGCTTACCCTGCAAAATAATTCGGGAGGGAAGGTAGGCAATGGCTCAAAAAACACCTTTTCTTTACTGTTGGTTAATGTATCACCAATTTGAAAATTACCCGAATCATATATACCGATTACATCTCCCGCATATGCCGTATCAACAGTTTCTCTTTCATTAGCCATAAGGTGCGTCGACTGGCTGAGCTTCATTTGTTTTCCGGTTCTCGACAATGTTACGTTCATGCCTCTTACGAATGTACCTGAGCATATTCTTAAAAATGCAAGTCGGTCACGGTGGTTAGGATCCATATTTGCTTGAATTTTAAATATAAATCCTGTAAATTCTTCATCTGTCGGTTCAACATAGCCTGTTGTAGTTTTTCTTTTCGACGGAGGAGGTGATATCTGAAGGAAATGCTCTAAAAATTCAGTTACTCCAAAGTCTGCAAGAGCAGATCCAAAAAATACCGGAGACAATTTTCCCTGTTTTATTAATTCCAGATCAAATTCATTACCGGCTCCGTCAAGAAGTTCCATTGCATATCTTAAATTTTCTAGATTTGACCGGCTCAAAACACCATCAAGCTTTGAAGATTGAACTTTTTCTTCACCGAGATATATTTGTTCTTTTTTCTTAAATAAATATACTGTATTTTTTAATCTGTCGTAAATACCTTCAAATTCCTTTCCACATCCAATTGGCCACGTTACGGCAACTGACGGCAGACCCAGCACATCTTCCAATTCCTGCATTGAATCAAGGGGGTCCTTAGCTTCACGGTCAAGCTTATTTATAAATGTGAATATGGGAATCCCTCTCATGCTGCAAACCTGGAACAATTTCTTTGTCTGAGCCTCTATACCCTTGGCAGCATCTATAACCATTACCGCACTGTCAACAGATGTTAAAATACGGTAGGTATCTTCGCCGAAATCATTATGACCGGGAGTATCCATTATGGATATAACCTTGTCATTATATTCAAATTGCATAACAGAGGATGTAACGGAAATACCACGCTGCTTTTCTATTTCCATCCAGTCTGATTTGGCAAATTTGGAGTTTTTTCTTGCTCTTACGGTTCCTGCCTCCCTTATCGCACCGCCGTGCAACAGAAGCTTTTCCGTCAAGGTAGTCTTACCTGCATCGGGATGCGATATTATACCGAAAATTCTTCTTTTGTTAATTAAATCTATGTTATTCATGATTGTCCTTTCTTATGCTTAATCCATACTACCATGATATTTTACAATATATAATGAAAAAATAAAAGCTATTTTTATATATATAAACGGAAAGCTTTCGCTTTCCGTAAATTTAATCATAACATATGGGTTCTTCAATTCCGGTGGCAACTTTGACACAATGCTTATGTCCGTCATTAAAAGTCGTATATCCCTCCATGAGATGTATATGATTTCCGCAGCCGGTAGGGATAGCCGGTCCTGTTTTACCTATAAGCTTGTGGCAATGACAATCCACAATATCGGTTATAATATAAACTTCATGTATGTGGCTGTCGCCGCAGGGGATTATTTTTCCTGCTATACCTTCAAAGCAATGCTTGTGTAAATCACATCTTAGTCCTCCTAATTCAACAAATCCTTCTACAGGATGAATGTGGGGAGGAATTTTATCGTGACAACATTTATTATTAAAGAACATATGGCATACTTCCTTTTTAATTTTTAATATCATTATCATTAGTTAACTTATAGTATAATATGACACGTAAATAAGTTTGTTCATAAAATTCGACATTTATCAGCAACATATACAAGGTTTTTAAATAATTATTGAACAAGAAGTTATAAAATGATATAATATGCGGGATATATCAGATATAGAAAGTTGGTTAAAATGAAAAATGCAGAAATAAAAAACGCTGAAAATACAAAGTTAACAGGCGATAGAATTATAGAATTAAGAAACAACAACGAACAATATTTTATTATGAACGGCAGAAAAAAAACTTATCATATACTGACCTACGGATGCCAGATGAACGAGCATGATTCAGAAAAAATAGGAGGCATGCTTACTTCTATAGGTTATGAGGAAACTGATGATGATAAAAATGCTGATTTGGTAATATTCAACACATGCCTTATAAGAGAAAATGCAGAACTTAAGGTGTTTGGAAAACTTGGTGAAGTTAAAGGCTTAAAAAGAAATAAGCCGGATATGTTAGTGGCAGTTTGCGGCTGCATGATGCAAAAAGAAGAAATGAGACAAAAGCTTTTAAAGTCTTTTTCTTTTGTGGATATAGTTTTTGGAACTAACACAATTCAGGAGCTTCCGGGCTTGATTTATGATGTTGAAATAAACAAGAAAAAAGGTATTGATATAATAGACAATTCGGAATTAATATATGAAAATATGCCTAAAATGCGTAAGTTCAAATATAAAGCATTGGTTAATATAACTTACGGCTGCAACAACTTCTGCACCTATTGCGTAGTTCCTTACGTCAGAGGAAGGGAAAAAAGCAGGGAACCGAATGAAATAATCAATGAAGTAAAGCTGTTGGCAGAAGACGGCTGTAAAGAAATAACCCTTTTAGGTCAAAATGTTAACTCTTATGGAAGTAATCTTGAAAATAAAATTACATTCGCGGAATTGCTGTATGAATTGAATAAAATCGATGGAATAGAGCGTATACGTTTTATGACGTCTCATCCGAAGGATTTGACCGATGATTTAATCAAGGCAATAAAAGAATGCAGCAAGGTTTGTAACCATGTGCACCTGCCGGTACAAGCAGGAAGTAATGATGTTTTAAAAAGAATGAACCGTAAATACACCAAGGAACATTATCTCGACCTTGTATATAAACTAAAAAAGGAAATACCTGATGTTTCAATAACTACAGATATTATTGTGGGGTTCCCCGGAGAAACGGAAGAAGATTTCCTGGAAACAGTTGATATTGTAAAAAAAGTTCAGTATGACTCTGCATTTACCTTCCTTTATTCTGTCAGAGAAGGGACTAAGGCAGCCGAAATGGATGATCAGGTTCCTGACGAAATGAAGCATGACCGTTTCAACAGATTATTGGATGTTTTGTATCCTATAGTTTTAGAAAGAAACAGTGCATGTATAGGTAATGTCTATCCTGTATTGGTTGAATCCGTAAGCAAAACAAGCGACAATTATTTAACCGGCAGGACTGAGCATTTCAGATTAGTTCATTTTACGGGAACTGAAGATTTAATTGGCAAAATAGTTAATGTAAAAATAACAAACGTAAAAACCTTCCATATGGAAGGGCAAATAAATAGGTAAGGGGACACACCTCTTATAAAGAGATAGTCTTTGGGGATAAGAGGAATGTCCCCAAATTGATAAAACAGGCAGGCAATAGTTTAGCAATGGACGAGCAATTGGAAAACACAATCGTTACAGGGGGTTTTTTATGGCTAAATACACACCTATGATGGAACAATACCTTGGTATCAAGGAACAATATAAAGATTGCATACTTTTGTATCGTCTCGGTGATTTTTATGAAATGTTTTTTGAAGATGCACTTACTGCTTCAAAGGTTTTAGAAATTGCCCTGACAGGCAGAGATTGCGGACAGGAAGAAAGAGCTCCCATGTGCGGAGTTCCTTTCCATGCCGTTGACAATTATATTTCAAGGTTGATTGAAAATGGATACAAGGTAGCAATATGCGAGCAATTAGAAGATCCCTCCGCAGCTAAGGGTATAGTTAAGCGCGACGTTGTAAGGGTTATAACACCCGGAACTATAATAGATCAAAATATGCTTGATGAAAAAAGCAACAATTATTTAGCTTGCATATATATTGATAAAGGCTTTGGCTTATCTTATGTAGATATTTCTACAGGGGATTTGTACGTAACAGAAAATATTTCACTTAGTGATTTTAGTGTCAGCAATGAAAATAAATACAGTTTACTTAAAGAAGAAATCAGTAAAATAAATCCTTCAGAGGTTATTTCAAACACTGTGACGGAAAATGATTTTATTGATTCTATGATAACAACAGTCAACGTTCCAAGCTACGCAGAATGTAAAGCAATTATATTAAAGCATTTCAATGTGGTTTCTTTGGACAGCTTCGGTATGTCAGACAACAATAATGCGGTTTATTCCCTAGCCTTACTTATTAATTATTTGAACCAGACACAGAAAACATCACTTGAACATATTAACAAGCTCCACTTTTACAACATGGGAAAGTACTTATATTTAGATTCAAGCACGAGAAAAAATCTTGAACTTATTGAAACAGTCCGGGGCAAAAAGGGACAAGGTACTCTTTACAATGTATTGGATCATACACAGACTGCAATGGGCGGAAGATTGCTTAAAAAATGGATTGAGGAGCCTTTAAAAAATCTAAACAATATAAATAACCGTTTAGATGCTGTAGAAGAGCTTTATAACAATGTTATGATATCTAACAATATGAAGGAAAGCCTGAAAAGTATTTATGATATTGAACGACTCATAAGCAGAATTGTTTACGGCAATTGCAACGGCAGAGATTTAAACGCTCTGAAACAATCAGTATATGGATTGCCCGATCTAAAAATTGAAATATCCGAGCTCTCATCACAGCTGTTCAAAAATATATATGAACGCCTGGATACTTTGAATGATATCTATGAATTAATCGATAATTCAATAATCGAAGAACCTCCAATTGCGATTAAGGAAGGCGGAATAATAAAATCCGGATACAATTCGGAGCTTGATGAAATCAGAGAAATAACCATACACGGTAAGAATTGGATTTCAGAGCTTCAAAGCAAGGAGAGGGAAGAAACAGGCATTAAGAATTTAAAAATCGGATATACGAAGATCTTCGGATACTATCTTGAGGTTACGAAATCCTATTTAAACTTAGTTCCCGATTATTACATAAGAAAGCAGACATTAGCTAACTGCGAAAGATATGTTACACCTGAATTAAAAGAAATGGAAGCAAAGATACTGAATGCTGATGAGCTTATGATTAAGCTTGAATATGAATTGTTTCTGAAAATCAGGCAGCAAATAAAGGAGCAGGTCAATCGCATTCAGGAAACTGCATACAACATTGCAGTAGTGGACGTTTTAAACTCACTCAGCATTGCTGCGGTTAAAAATAACTATACAAGACCTTCCATGAACTCTAAAGGTTATATCAAAATAACCGAAGGGCGGCATCCTGTTATAGAGAAAATAATGAAGAACGAAATTTTTGTTCCCAATGACACTTACATAGACAACAAGGAACATAGGATGTCAATCATAACCGGTCCCAATATGGCAGGTAAATCAACATATATGAGACAGGTTGCATTGATAGCACTTCTTTCGCACATAGGCAGCTTTATACCTGCTAAAGAAGCAGAAATATGCGTACTCGATAAAATATTTACCCGTGTGGGAGCATCCGATGACCTGTCTCAGGGTCAAAGCACCTTCATGGTTGAAATGAGCGAGGTTTCAAATATTTTAAACAATGCTACCGAAAACAGTTTATTGATTCTTGACGAAATCGGAAGGGGTACAAGCACCTATGACGGATTGAGCATCGCATGGAGCGTCGTAGAGTATATAACTAAAAAAATTAAGGCAAAAACACTGTTTGCCACACACTATCATGAATTGTCAGAGCTTGAAAGCAAGTTGAAAAGCGTAAAAAACTATCGGATACTTATCAAAGAAACTGATGATAAAATAATATTTTTAAGAAAAATTGCCGAAGGCAGCGTAGACAGAAGCTACGGTATACAGGTGGCTAATTTGGCCGGTCTTCCGGGCGAGGTTATAGCAAGGGCTAAGGAAATACTGACTCAATTGGACGAAAGCGACATAAATAAACCTTTCGCCAAAAAGAAAAAAGACAGAATAACAGACAATTTCCAGGTATCCCTGTTCAATGAGGACCCCGTTGAAAACAGCAAAAATAAAAACTACAAGGAATTGACCGACAGTATTAAAAACATAGATATTAACAATGTAACACCAGTTAAGGCATTTACGCTGTTAAATGAATTAATAGATAAAGCAAGACATATTTAAGAAGGTAGATTATGGCTAAGATACATTTGTTGGACAATGAAACCATAAATAAAATAGCAGCAGGCGAGGTTATCGAAAGCCCTAAGTCAATTGTAAAGGAACTGGTTGAAAATTCAATTGATGCGGGAGCGGACGAAATCACGGTTGAAATAAAAAATGGCGGCAAAAGCTTAATACGCATAACCGATAACGGTAAGGGTATAGAAAAGGATGAGGTGGAGGATGCATTTAAGAGGCATTGTACCAGCAAAATATCAACCTCAGACGATTTAAATTCATTATATACCTTAGGTTTCAGGGGTGAAGCTTTGGCAAGCATAGCTTCTGTTTCCCACGTCGAGCTTATTACACGTACAGCTGAGGACAGCTACGGAACTAAAATAACATTGACAGGCGGAGAAATTGTCTCAAAAGAGGATATAGGGTGCCCCGTCGGTACAATCATGACCGTAACTGATTTATTTTTTAATGTCCCTGCAAGAAAAAAGTTCCTGAAAAGCGATGCATCCGAAAGCGGTAATATTAATGAAATTGTTGTTTCATTGGCCCTGAGCAAGGAAAATATATCTTTTAAATACATAAATAACGGTAACGTAATATTCAGAACTCCTAAATCAAATAACTTTTTAAATACAATCTCAAGCTTGTATGAAAAGGATATGTATAATTCCTTATTAAAGGTTAATTATGAAAACAACGGTATTATCGTCACGGGTTATACAACTAATTTAAATTATTACAGAGGCAACAGAAAGCAGCAAATTATATTTGTAAATTCAAGGTTAATTAAACACAAAAGAATCAACTATTTTATAGAAGCGGCATACAACACATTACTTCCAAAAAATAAATATCCTGCTTGCTTTCTCAAAATAGAAATTGACCCGTCCTTGGTGGATGTTAATGTTCATCCCGCTAAAACTGAAGTGAGGTTTCAAAATGAGGATAATATATTAAATGAGGTTAAGAGGTCTGTTTATTCTGCACTTAATTCAAATAATATTATGAAAGAAATCACAAAAGAAACAATAATTCATGACTATACCGATAATAAAGTTAAAAATAATTTCTTTGAGATTTTTGAAAAAAGCGACAGTAAGCCCGATATTAAAAAAGATACATTTGATTATAATAATGAAGATTATACAAATATTAAAATAACAGAAGTAAATATTAACAATGAAAAAATCAATATATTTGATGAGGCAATTGATAAAATTAAGGATTCGTACACCTTAATTAGAAGTGATGATGAAATTAAATCCGAAGCTAAAGCTGATGTAAAAGAAGAACCAATACAGGAAAATTTTATTGAAATAACAAAAGATAGTGATAATAAGCTTCCGGAACTTTCGGTTGCAGGTATTTTGATGGACACATATATAATATGTGAAAATATTGAAAAAACAGAAATGTATATGATTGACCAGCACGCTGCTCACGAAAGAATTAATTATGAAAAATTTTTAAATCAATATAATAATAAAGAAATACTGCTGCAGGAAATGATTGTGCCCGAAGTAATCAATTTATCCTATGATGATTACCATACGGCTATGAACAATGCAGAAATTTTTAATGATTTAGGTTTTTTCATTGAAAATTTTGGGATTAATGCTATACTGATAAATAGCGTACCATCTATTTTTAAGAACTCAAACATTAAGGACATCTTTTATACGATTCTTGATTCATTGAAGAATACAAGTAACATAAACCTGGAATTGGATAAAATAATTAAAAATGCATGTGTAAAATCCGTTAAGGCAGGAGATAAGCTTCATTTATTGGAGGTTAAAGCTTTGCTTAATGACCTTGGCAGAACAGAAAACCCATATACATGCCCCCACGGAAGACCCGTTATAATTAAAATGACTAAGTATGAAGTAGAAAAAATGTTTGAAAGAATACAGAATTAATGAAGGAAAATTAAATGAGTAATAAAATAGTCGTTATTGTAGGTCCCACAGCAGTCGGAAAAACTTATGCTTCGGTAGAGCTTGCAAAAAAACTTAATACAGAGGTAGTATCCGCTGATTCTATGCAGATTTATAAATATATGGATATAGGAACAGCAAAAATAACAGAGAGTGAAAAAAACGGTGTCAAACACCATATGATTGATTTTATAGAGCCGAATGAAAACTATTCGGTATCGGATTTTAAGATTAAAGCCGAAGAAATAATCGACAATTTGCTCTTAAACGGCAAAATTCCTATTATAGTTGGCGGCAGCGGGCTCTATGTGAATTCACTTATCTATGATTTGGATTTTGGTAATGCAAAATCCAATGAAAAAATCAGAGAGTACTATACCTATTATTATAAAGAACACGGAGAAGATAAGCTTTATGAAAAGCTTCAGAAAATTGACCCGGCCGCAGCCGAAAAAATCCATAAAAATAATGTAAAAAGGGTTATAAGAGCTTTGGAATTCTACGATATAACCGGCTATAAGTTTTCAGAAATCAATACGGACATAAGAAAACCAAGCAAAAAATACGATTGTATCCTGATTGGCCTGAGTATGGACAGAAAACAGCTTTATGAAAGAATAAACCAAAGAGTAGATAAAATGATTGATGACGGGCTTATAGAAGAGGTTAAATCATTGCTGAATAAGGGCTATGACAAAAATTTAGTTTCAATGAGGGGAATCGGATATAAGGAAATTATTGATTATCTTGACGGAAATATGAGCATTGATGAATCAATCAATATTCTGAAACGTAATACCCGAAGGTTCGCTAAACGTCAGTATACCTGGTTTCTGAGGGATGAAAAAGTAAAATGGTTTGATGTAAAAGACGTAAAGGATATTGATACAACCGTAGACAATATTTTCAAATATTTAAAAATACAATTATAAAAGGGGATGATAAAATGAATAACATTAATTTACAGGATTCTTTTTTAAACAACGTTAGAAAAGAAAAAACAACAATTACGATTTTCTTAAACAATGGCTACAAACTCACAGGAACTGTTATCGGTTTTGATAATTATGTTGTATTCATCGAAACAGATAAGGGGCAACAATTGGTATACAAACATGCCATCACATCTATTCTGCCTTTTAGACAGGTAAGATTATTTAATAACGAAGCAGCAGGGGAGTAATAAATGTCAACAGAAGATATATTATGTAAACAGTTTGGCATAAGCAGAACTGTTTTTAATTATGTAACAAATATTGAAAAGGATATTAAAGAACAGTATTTTGAAAAAATTGATAAAGTCAGAGAATATAATCAATATAAAGTTATCAGCGCCATGCAGAAGCACAAGCTTGATTATACCCACTTTTATTGGAATACCGGATATGGATACGATGATGTTGGAAGAGAAAAGGCAGAAAAAATATTTGCATCTGTCTTTCATACAGAAGATGCGTTGGTGAGACCATCCATTGCTTCAGGAACACACGCTTTGTATCTCACATTATCTGCACTGTTAAAGCATGGAGATGAAGTTATAGCTATATCTGGACGTCCCTATGACACAATGCTTACAGTCCTCGGAGAGGAAGGAAATGAGCCTTGTAATTTGAAAGAAACGGGTGTAGTTTATAAAGAAATACCTCTGATTGACAACGACATAGATTCTGAAAGTGCAATAAAGGCAATTACTGCTAAAACAAAGCTCCTGATGATTCAGCGTTCAACCGGCTACAGCTTCAGACCTGCTCTGGCATTATCGAAAATCAAAAATGCCATAGAAAAAATAAGAGAAGCTTATCCTGACATATATATAATGGCAGACAATTGCTACGGAGAATTTATAGAAGAAATCGAACCATCGGATATTGGTGCAGACGTTGTTGTAGGCTCATTAATTAAAAACCCGGGCGGCGGAATTGCATTATCCGGCGGCTATGTGGCAGGAAAGAAGATCATCATCGACAGAATTGCAAACCGTCTGACGGCTCCGGGAGTAGGGAAGGAAATAGGACTTACATACGGAACTACAAGAAATACATTGCAGGGATTATTTTTTGCACCCCATATAGTTTCGGAAGCATTAAAGGGTGCATTGCTATTCGGAGGAGTTTTCAGTTCTCTCGGTTTTGAAATCACACCAACCTTGGAAGATGACAGAAGCGACATCATACAAGCGATAAAATTTAACAACAAGGATATGGTTATTAAAATTTGCGAGGCTATTCAAGTTTCATCTCCGGTAGATGCACACGTATCACCGGTGCCATGGGATATGCCCGGATATACCAACGAGGTGATAATGGCTTCAGGTGCTTTCGTGTCAGGCTCTTCCATAGAGCTTAGTGCCGATGCCCCGATGAGACCACCGTACATTGCATACATCCAAGGTGGATTATTCTATGATCACGCTAAATTGGGAGTAATGCTGTCATTGGAAAAAATGTTGGAATTTGATGAGATAAAGAATAAGTTAATTTAATATAAAATATCAAGAGTTTGTGGGGGAAATTTATTGAGATGAAAAGAACCGTAAAATATTTGAGTGTTTTTATCGTTGTAACAATAGTAGCTGTTTGCTTTTTATACTTTAATGGTAATATAGGAATAAACAAGTCAAACATCGAGAAAGATGCTCGTAATTCTCATAAAATTAAAGACAATTGGCAGGTTGCAAAAGATACTACCGAAACTATATCTGCTATGATTTTCTATTCTGACGACCTTGCAGACCACACATTTTCAATTTATGTAAATCGACCTGGTTTTTCATTTGGATATTTTTTTAGAGCAGGTGGTTCAACCATTGAAACAGAGAAATATGTTGCTGAAATCCAGATTGAAGGATATAACGAGCGTGCATTTGTTTCTATGAATAACCCACAAGTTAGCAAAATAGAAATTGATGATGGAAACGATGTTAAAACAATTAAAGTTGATAGCGAAAATCCTTTTGTGGTTATTTTGCCTAATAATGCCGGAACCGTAACCATTTACGACATAGGGGGGAATATCATTGAAAGTATTCAGCATAAGGCATAAGCGTAATAAAGGAAAATATTATGAATACATATAAAAAAAACAAAACAGAGCATAGGATAAAATATGCTACGGCATTTATATTGCTGGTGTTGGTGGAAATTTTTATTGCGTTGTATGTACATGATAAATTTATCAGACCGTATGCAGGAGATATATTGGTAGTAGTTGTAATTTATTGTGCAGTAAGAACGATTTTCCCGACTAAAATTAAACTCCTGCCGCTTTGGATATTTTTATTTGCAGTATTTGTTGAATTTCTGCAATATATAGAAATAGTAAATATATTGGGTCTTAATGAAAGTGTATTTTGGAGAGTGATAATGGGTTCGGTGTTTGACTGGAAGGACATTATGTGCTACGGAATAGGGTGCATCTTATTGGTGTTATATGAAAAAAGGACATATCCTTGAAAGATATATCCTATAAGTACTTACACCGTAGCTCAGAGTAATTACACACTGATTTTGATTAATATTTTCGAACAACTGCTTTTATAACACCTAAAATATATGGATTTTTAACTAAGATTGGATCCAATAATTTATTTTCAGGCTGCAGACGGATATGATCTTTTTCCTTATAAAAGGTTTTAACTGTAGCTTCATCGTCTATTAAAGCAACAACATAATCTCCGTTTTTTGCTGTATTCTGAGAGTTAACAATCACATAATCACCGTCTAATATTCCGGCCTCAATCATACTTTCGCCTTTAACTTTTAATACATAAGATTCCTTATTACCAACAAAGTCTATTGAAATAGGCAGAGTATCATCAACATTTTCAACTGCTAAAATCGGCTCTCCTGCAGTAACGGTTCCTATAATAGGAACATTTATAATTTCTTTTTTAGGCATACTGCTGCATATGTCATCAACATCGATCAACTCGAGAGCTCTTCTTTTATTATTTCCTTTTTTTATATATCCTTTTTCCTCTAATGTATTAATATGGGCATGTACCGAAGAAGTAGAGCTTAATCCAACAGCCTGGCAGATTTCACGGATTGATGGAGGATAACCTCTGAGAGTCAATTCATTTTTTATGTACTTTAGTATTTTAATTTGCTTATCACTTAAGCCATCATATTTCATTGGTTCACCTCTTTTTGTTTTTTTATATTTTAACATACATCTAGAAATAAATCAAACATTTGTTTGAGTTTTTTGCAAAAATTTGTTGACATCGAACTAATGTTCTGTTAAAATAAAAATAGAAAATTTGTTCGAGGTGAGTTATGATAATATTTAATAAATACAGGATAACTAATATCAGCCGTTTTAAAAGATTCGTTTTTATGTCAGTATTATTTATTAGCATTATAATTTTTGCTTCATCTTTAACTTTAAATGCATACTCAAAAAACATACCTCAATTTAAATACATAAACGTTAAAGAAGGGGACACTCTATGGTCCTTAGCATCAACCTATATGGATGATATAGAAATAAGAGAAGCAATCTATGAAATATCAAGACATAACAATATTCTAAATTCTTCAATATACCCAGGTGACGTAATAGCAATACCTATAAAATAGATTATCCTTATTAGGGTAATTAAAAGATGCAGGTTTAAAATTGTTTACAAAATAAGGAGTGTTTTTAATGAAGAAATTATTCTATCCTGCTATTTTTCAAACCGAAGATAATAATGCTTTTTCTGTTTTTTTTCCCGATATAGAGGGATGTAACACATGCGGAGAAAGTATGGAAGACGCTTATGAAATGGCTATTGATGCATTAGGCTTAATGCTTTCATATATGGAAGATAACAATATGGAAATACCAATGGCTTCAAAACCCCAAGATATCGTTTTAGAAAAAAATCAATATTTAGTTATAGTTGAATTTGATATGTTGGCATACAAAAAGAAACATAGATCTCAAGCAGTAAAGAAAACACTTAGTATACCATCTTGGTTAAATGATATAGCTATTGAAAACAATGTAAATTTCTCTCAGATATTACAAGACGCTTTGATTAACACCCTGAATATTAAATAAGATGCATTTTAGTCTGCTAAAAAGTCCATTTGCATCGCTTCCGGATAAATTTTTTCAACAGACTAATGTTCATTATTTAATGGATTTTGTTTAACGGCATCACGAAGCTGTTCCTTGTCAATATGTGTGTATATCTGTGTAGTTGAAACACTTTCGTGGCCTAAAATTTCCTGCAGGGCACGTATATCAACATGTCCATATTGATACATCAATGTCGCCGCAGTATGGCGGAGTTTATGCGGTGAATATTTCATTCCGGATAGTCCTGATTCTTTCAGGTATTTATTGACCATATGCTGTACACCTTTTTGAGTAAAGCGTGTTTTTCGGTTACTTATAAAAAGAGCATTTTCATGACCCGGCTTTGCGTCCGGACGAACTTCCAAATATTCTTCAATTGCCTTTACACAAACATCATTTAAATATATGGTTCGTTCCTTATTTCCTTTTCCGACAACAGTAAGAGTATCACCTTTAATTTTATCTATATTTATATCTATAAGCTCGGATAAACGCAGACCGCAATTTAAAAACAATGTAATTATTGCGTAGTCACGTTTTTCATTAGAGCCGGAAATTGATGTCAATAAATTCTTTGATTCGTTCAAAGTTAATGCAACAGGCAGGCGACTGTTTTTCTTAGGAGTTTCTAAATCCAAAGCAGGATTTTCAGGAATCAGTTTAACAATAGAGTATAAATATTTAAAAAAGGAACGCAAGCAGGCAATTTTACGAGCTTTGGTCCTGTTTGAATTATTTCTTTCTCTGTCTATGTACGCAATGAAGGAATGAAGATCCATAATTCTAATCTTTTTCAACGTATCAAGGGAAACGAGGTTAATATCAATATTTTCAAAATCCTTAATCTTAGGGGATAGCTTAAACCTGATTACTAAAAATCTATAAAAGGTTCTGAGATCAAGATAATATTCACTTACAGTTTTTTCTGATCTGCCTTTGATTGATAAAGAATATTCCAAAAAATCACTAAGCGGAGCAGGGCAGAGGTCATTGTAATTTATAGTCATAATTTTCTCCTTATTAAAAATGTCGCAAAATCTTCTTACTAAATTATATATAAATTTGTATAAAAAGACAAGCTATTTTATGAATTTGTTCTCTGTTAATCAATATTCACCATTTATAACAAAAATGAAGCAACTTAGCGACGTAGATATATAATTTATATTATTGAATATAATACCGACAAAAGATATCCATTTATCATTAAATTCCATATTTCATCAATAAATCTATCCATTAGCCCAACAAACCGCAAAATAATAAGTTTCACAAAATATTACAAGGTATAATTGGGTCAAAGAATAAAATAACTTTTGTTAAAACGCATTTTAAAGCCTCATATTTTTTGAGATATTTATTATTTAAAGACAGTTCTGATTTTAAAACATTTAATAAACTATAAGACAATAAGCAAGATAAAATATCTAATGCAATATATAGTAAATATAAGATATTAAATTTTTTATCATTCATGAATTAAATAATCAATTTATTAAATACAAAAAATATTTTTAATATAAAAAGAATTGAATGAACCAAAGATTATCAAACATTAAAAATTATTTTTGCTAATCGATGAAAAAAGCTAAAAGCAGTAAAAGTTCAATATCAGAGCTAATTTGGAGCCCCAATGCCATCTTTAATGATGTTTATGTCGCAAAATAAAACTTTTACGATATGTCTATATATGTCAGTATAAAATTACATACTGTAAAGGCTTAAATTGAATACAGTAAAATTTAGTACAAATACATAAGCATACAGAACTGAGATAATATAAAATTGCTTAAAAACGATTTTACGACTTCATGTAACGTTTAACATCAAACCTCTGAGTAAATAATGATATTAAGTCGAGCTGAAAATAATTACGAAAAGAAACTGAAGGTAAAAATATTAAAATGAATTCAAAATTAAAATTAAAATACTGAACATCGAACATCTGACTGAATAATGATACTAAGTCAAGTAATTGCAAAAACCATGCCACCAAAAATTCAAAAAGAAAAAACCTTCTCTTAAGATGCGAACAAACGTAATGGAAAATCAATACATATCACCGCAAACAAATAAATTCTTTATACTTACATACATATTTTAGTTACGGTTTTTTAAATTTAATTTTTGCTAACCGCTTAGACAGAACGGTTTTTTGTATGCAATGAAGGGGAAACCCCTTCAAACTACCCGCTATCTATGGGGGAAGTTCCCCCATACCCCCTTAAGCAAGAAAGGAGAGAGTAACAACTGTAAAATGCTTTATAAAGAAAGAAACCCGCGCACCGGTTAACCGGATGCGCGGGTCCTCTAAGCCTTTATTCAAAGCTTTAAAATGAGTAATATAACAATAACATAAAACAGTCTTAAATACAAGAAAAAAAGCTCATATCAAACGAGCTTTTTTTAAACAGAGAAGAGAGAAAACGATTAATCGTCATACTCGAAATCTAATAAATTAACCAAATGTCCAGCATTATCATACTCAAGAACAGAAGGAGAGCCATCGCGATTACGAGAAAGAATAACCACACTATCACCATGAGCAAGTAACAACACGGCAGCATCAAACAAAGCTTTTTTAACGATTAACTCACGTACCCTATAAGCAGGAATGTCATGATGATAAAACAAAAACTCACTATCACCAGAATAAGAAGATTCAACCTTCAAATCATCAACATCAGACCTGGCATAGGAATCATAAAGATGTTTCATTTTTCCATTTTCATTACTCATTTTAAAGCCTCCAAATTTAATAATTATTCAAAATGGGACCCACTACGGGGGTCTCCCGAAAATCATGAGCCCCTATTAAGTTGTATTATAATCATACATAAGGTGAGAAGATTATGCAACATTTTTATGTCGCAAAATAGTTATTTTGCGACATAAAATAAATGTATAATAGCGGGGATTTTATCTGCTCCCCACTATTCAAGTTATAATGATTGACGATACATACCTTATTAAAACTCCAAAATCATATCATACCACTTAGCTCCGCCATGTTCGGAATTTGATATGCCTTTATTTTTAAAACCAAACTTTGAATAGTAATTAATGAGATGCTCTTTACATGTTAAGATAACACCCTTTCGACCATTTAGCTTTGACGCGTCTATCATGTAATTCATTAATTGCGCTGCGATTCCTTTATTGCGGTATTCAGGAATCACATCAAGACCGAATATGGCCTGGTATTCCCCATCCGGAATATGTAAAGTAGCATCACTGAATAATTCATCATGTATAGTAGTTTCACCGGTTATGATCCGTTAATAAACCCGATTATTTTTCCGTCACTTTCTGCTACGAAAAAACTTCCCGGAAATGTATTGATACGTTGTTCTAATGATGCCTTTGTAGCTGCTTCCGCCTCAGGAAAGCACGCTGCCTCAACTTCTGATACTGTATCTAAATCTTCTGCCCTTACTTTTCTTATATTTATCATATGTATTCCTCTTTCATATATCGTTAAATTATTATACATTATTTTCTTGTGATTATCAATTATGAGTTGGCATTAAATTTCCATAAGCATAAAAAATAGGATTACCTGCGTGAGGCATCCTATTTTTTAGAGATTTGGGTCATCTGCTTTCGCATCCAGCATAAGCGACTGACACCAAATCAGAGATTTGGGTCATCTGCTTACTTTAAAGACAGCGTCTTGTTTTGATTTTGTAATTGACTGTTCGTACCAGCTATATTTACATTTCTGTCCCAATGTCTGTGCATAGAAATATCATTTATAAATTTATTAATTTGCATATTTCCATCAAGTATTGTAACACCCGGCTGGGCTGCCATATTTGCATCTAACAGCATAGATATATTTTGTGAAAGCAGTATGGGTTTATAGTGCATATATGTTTCATGAATAAACCTTTTTACCTCAGTAACAGCCTTTGCATCCAAATTCGGACCACCAATTACGTAAATTGCGTCCATAAGAACCGGATCAGTAGTTATAAAAGTGTATTTTGGTACTTGTTCATCTCCGCCTGAACCTTTTACAGGAGATAATGTGCTGCTGATTATTTCGGGAATTGTCTTTGCATCATAAAGTGCTTTCAACACTGAATTAAATTCTTCCGAATTGTATCCTTCACATATTATGCATCCTACCTTTAATGTATCAGGCTTCTTCACTGTATTAGCCTGACTGAGCGCCGGAGAAACCTTACTATATTTTGAGCACTCTCCCTTAGGTCTGTTAACTCCAATAAAATCTGCTATTTGATTAGCCATATCAATGTTTACATTTCCAAACATATCCACAACTTGTTGTCTTACTTCTTTACTTTTAACATTTCCAACCTCAAATTTAAACGCTTCAACAATGTGCATTTTTTCCGGCTCACTCATGCTGTTATAAAACATTGCTGCCTGTGAAAAATGATCCTTAAAGCTGTCGCTTCTTGCTCTTATTTTATTTCCGCTGACTTTTTCCTGGTAATGAGTATACCCTCCTTCGGATTCAGGCACGGTTTTAGGAGTACCGTTCGCTAAGGAATTTCTATGGTAGCTTACATTGCTTGTATTAATTGTTTGTCTGTGATAACCGTCTCTTTGATTATTATGAAATTGAACCAAGGGTTTATTTATGGGAATTTCATGGAAATTCGGTCCTCCTAACCTGATTAATTGAGTATCGGTATACGAAAACAATCTTCCTTGAAGAAGAGGGTCATTACTGAAATCAATTCCGGGAACCAAATTTCCGGGATGAAAAGCAACCTGTTCAACCTCTGCAAAGAAATTATCCACGTTTTTATTTAATGTAATTTTTCCAATAATCTTTACAGGCACATCTTCTTCCGGCCATAATTTTGTAGGATCTAATATATCAAAATCCAAACTAAATTCATCTTCTTCAGCCAGCAACTGCACCCCTAATTCAAATTCTGGGAAATTACCACAGTCAATTGCTTCTTGTAAATCTTTCCTGTTAAAATCAGGATCTTTTCCGGCAATTTTTTGAGTTTCATCCCACACCAAAGAATGAACACCTAAAACAGGCTTTAAATGAAATTTTACAAAGGTTGCTTTACCCTGTTCATTTATAAATCTGAAGGTATTTACTCCGAAGCCCTCCATCATACGATAGCTTCTGGGTATTGCTCTGTCCGACATAGCCCACATAACCATGTGAGCAGATTCCTGATTGTTTGCTATATAATCCCAGAAAGTATCATGAGCAGCGGAAGCCTGAGGGACTTCTGTCCTTGGCTCCGGTTTATTAGCATGAACAAAATCCGGAAATTTAATTGCATCCTGCATGAAGAAAACAGGCATGTTATTAGCTACCAAGTCATAATTTCCTTCTTGTGTGTAAAATTTAATGGCAAATCCTCTTACATCTCTGACCGTATCTGCAGAGCCTCTGAATCCTATAACTGTTGAAATTCTTGCAAACACAGGAGTTTTTACATTGGGATCCTGTAAAAATCCTGCCTTCGTATATTCCTTCATAGATTCATAAAGCTGAAATTGTCCATGTGCTCCTGTTCCTCTGGCATGAACAACTCTTTCTGGAATTCTTTCATGGTCAAAATGTGTTATTTTTTCTCTGAAATGAAAGTCCTCCATTAAAGTTGGTCCTCTTTCCCCTGCCTTAAGAGAAAATTCATCTTCTGCCATTTTAAGACCTTGATTGGTTGTCAGGTCTTTTCCCATATCATCTACTCTGAATTGATTTAATTGTTCATCCTTAAAATTGTTCATAAGTACTTCCTCCTTAGTCAAAATAGATATTCATTATTCAAATTTTAACCTTAAATTATAAACTTATGCACAATAACGGGATTCTTAAAATGGACCATTTTTGATTTAACTATAAAATAGTCCATCTTAAGTCAGCTGTTCATGTTTTTGTAATTTTAGCATTAAAAATATTATTGCCGGTATATAGACTAATGCAATTATTCCAAAAGTTAATGTAAGTCCTATTTTCTCCGCTATAAATCCGAACAATGGAAACACCCCTATCATAAATATGCTGAACCACAGGCTTTCAAATGACAATATTGTTGCTCTTGACTCGGATGGTATTCTTCCGTTAATGTAGTCACTTAATATTGTAAAGGCTAATCCCCCGGTTAAATTTGTTAACAAATAAAAACCTATGGAAAACTCAGCTACGAATGCTAATCCCACCAAAGCAATCACGTTCAAGGCGGATAAACTGATTAATATTTCTCTGATATTCAGTCGTTTTTCTATTTTATAGGCATACTTTGAGCTATATGCTTCTACAATGCTGCCTATAAAACAAATAACAGCGATTATCGTCTTTGTATAGCCCATATCCGAAAAAAACTTCTGACTGTAGAAAAATACAGTTGTTTGCAGGCTTCCCAACAGTGCTGAAAACATAATGATATATAAAACAATTTTTCTGCATTTTAATATATCAATGCTTATTTTTAACTGATTAACAAATATATTTTCTTTTTGCTTTTTTAAATTTCCGATATTATGCTTTCTGTTAACAGTTGGTTCAGTAAAATTCAAGGATACCATCAGCGCTATAATCTGTACTATCGCACCGAATACGTAAGCATACAGGAATTTAACATCTGCTAATATTCCTCCAAGTAAGATTGCTATGCCTTGAGAAATTGACATGATAAAGGCTGTCTGTCCCCATATTTTTTTATATTTTCCCTCCTCGCCTGATTCTTTTAAGCTGTCGTAAATCAATGCTTCCGCAGCCCCTGAGTTCAGGTTCATCGCCGCACTGCTTAAAATAAAGGAGATAGCAAATTCAAGGAAGCTATTTGCTGTGATCATCAGGATGCATGAAATTAAATTCACTACCCTCCCTGCTACTACACTAAATTTCCTTCCGTATAAATCTGCAATTGCACCGGAGGGAATTTCCAAAATCAACCCTGTAATATGATAGATTGATTCAAGGATACCTATTTCAATCAATGACATCCCTCTAAATGCCAGATAAAGTACCCATATAGCAGAAATCATATTCAACTGCAAGAAAAAATTATATACATATCCGATAGATATATTTCGTTTTAATTTAATATTCATTATTCCTCCAAAGTATTATATTTTTATATTCAAAAAATAAAATAAGCTTTCTGAATGAAAGCCATATGGAAGAATGAATATCCTTAATAAATAAAAAAACTCAAGTAAAACCCGAGTCAGAATTCATAAACTAAAAATTGAAAAGAATCAAACATGGATTTATACATTTGCTGTTTTCATACTAAAAATGGATACACTTCTCCCGTAAACTACCGAAATTCCATTTTTTGAAACAGAACTGCTAAATTTACATTGCTTATTCAAAGTAAAATTTGCAGAACCAAATGTTATTACCATGATATCCTCCTGAAAATTTATAGTTCAATTATATAATAATTATTGTTAAATTACAACAATTATTTATTTGTTACTATACAATTATGAGATCCTTCGCTTACGCTCAGGATGACAAATTGTCAGGCAGCTGTGAATAGTAACATTTATTTTATATATGTAATAATCACTTTGTTTTGTTATCAGAATATTATATTAAATAATAAAGGAAAGGAGGTTTTTAATATGATTCAAATCGTTTATACTGTACAGCCTGGAGACACACTTTATAAGATAGCTCGCCTATACGGCAGCACTATACAGGAAATTGTAAATACAAATAATATAGCAGATCCTAATTTGATTTATCCCGGTTCTGTCATATTAATACCTGTTAAAGAAGAAGATTTAGAAACTCCGCCCGGCAGCATTATATATACAGTTCAGCCAGGTGATACCCTATATATTATTTCACTGCTTTTTAAAGTAAGTATCCAGGATATTCTGTCATTGAACAATATTACTAACCCATCATTAATTCATCCGGGTATGAAAATTATATTACCAAGGAATGCCGTAAACCCCTTCGTACCTGTTGAACCCGGAATTGTACATTATACGGTGCTGCCCGGAGATACTATATATAAAATTGCAAGCAGATTCGGAACTACTGCCCAGTCAATTTTAAATGTTAATCCGGAATTAGAACCGCGCCAGCTAAAGCCCGGTATGACTATAACCATTGCGCTTCCGGAAAACGCTGTTGCTATATATATAGGTAATCCGTCTAAAAAAATGGTTGCTCTGACCTTTGATGCAACCTACGGAGATAATCAAACATATGAATTGCTGGAAGTACTAAGAAATAATGACATAAAAGCAACGTTCTTCCTGTCGGGTATCTGGTTGATAAATTATCCTGAGCTTGCAAGGGCAATAGCAGCTGAAGGTCATGAAATAGCAAACCATAGCTATACTCATCCTCATATGCCGCTTATACCATTGCCGGAAATAAGAAACCAAATCGTCAGGACGGATGCTCTTATAAATAATGTTACGGGTTCAGGTTCATATTTATTCAGGCCGCCATACGGCGAATATAATCAGGCAATTCTTAATGAATTAGCTGCTCTCGGTTATGTAACCATAATGTGGACTATAGATACATTGGATTGGAAAAATCCGGGATCTGACGCAATCATAAATCGAGTAGTTGAAAATGTCGAGCCCGGTGCTATTATTTTAATGCATCAGTCAGCGCCTGATACTCTTGCAGCTCTTCAGACAATGATAACAAATTTAAGAGAACAAGGCTACGATTTTGGAACAGTTACACAGGTTATAGATCCTCTATAAGGAGAATTATAGGATTCAGAACATAAAATATGGGATATGCCGCATATTGACATATCCCATTCCCTTTAATAGTTCATATTTCTCTCGTATCTTATGGTTTCATTATTGACTACTAATTTAAAATAATCTAAAACTCCCGTTTCCATTAAACCATATAATCCAATGTTCACGACTAAAATAACTGTTACAACAAAAATTGAAAATAAATCATATTTAATAATTATGTTTTCCGTACTCTTTTTTTGCACGTTTACATAATAAAGTATTTCCGCACCTATTATTATCAATATTGACGGCCATAGCTTGATTGCTATTTCAATAGCCGACAGCATACTGAATTGTGAAACAAACAGGATAACCCCAAAGCCGATTAAGACTATAGCCATAGATATTATGCCCACTCTTTTAATCTTCAGTGTAATCACTCTCCCCCTCTATTATTATCTCATTGTATTCCGGAGAGGTATTTTTTTCTGATTTCTCCGGAATGTTTTCAACAATATCCTCCGGTTCCTTCTTATTTCCCTTCAGCAATACAAAGCCTATGACAATGAATATTAATGACACTATGGATGTTTGTATATATCTTCTTAATTCGTAAGGTATCAACGGATATAGTATTCTTTCAAGTATTATTATAATACCTATTCCTATTAATCCATATCCAATCCATTCATGCTTTATATCCGGCAGTTCTATCTCTTGTTCCTTAATATTATTTTTAGAACCTTCCGCAATATGCATCGCATCAAAAAAACTATAAAACCATATCAGCGGCAACAAAAATAACAGTAACGATATGCCTAACCAGCCCATAAAAAATATAGAGAAGAAAAATGAGCCCATTAACATCAATCCTTTTTTCTGATACCCTATATACATATGACCGGCTCCGGGAACAATCGATAAAGCCATTGATATGCTTTTTTTGCTGCTTACTATTTCCTCTTTATTTATATAAATTTTTTCCTGACTGCCTGCAGCCGTTTTTGTATAATTTCTTCTTTCTGCTAAGCGCCATGATGAAAACAAATCCAATATTGCTATCAGCCATAATACTGAGTAACCAAGCATAAATAACACTATAACCTGACCTGAGCCGTATGTTATAAATCCAAGAAAAACAGTTCCCAAAACACCCGCTCCAAGCATTCCTAGAAATATTAATCCTCTCTCCCTCAATCCTATATACAAATGAGCCAACCCCGGTATAAAGGATAATATAAATCCTATAAATTTACTCTTTTCTATCAAAATTATTCCTCCTCAATCATATTTTTTTCGTTATTTTCAATGCTAAACAACAAGCTTGATGTTGAATCTATTATTCTGTCAGATAAATTGGCTATTAAATTCTGACGTACCTGAACTTCCTGTATAGATGCTGTTATCTTAGGAACCGAATCTACCAGATTAGTGTAAAATCCACTAAGTGTTAAAAATATAGTTACTGATGCTACTGCGGCATAGTACCCAAGTTGATAATTAATGGATTTTTTAACTTTATTGACTCTATGAGTATTAAGCTTAATAATCTTGGATTTAGTTATATTTTCTAACACTTTAGGTGTAAAGTCTGATGGAACAATGTCTCCGGCATAGTTTTCCTCTTGTTCATTTATTAAGGAGAGAAAGATATCCAAGCAAGCTTGACAATTATATAAATGTTCTTCCATTTCCTTCATTTTTTTATTTGACATCGCTTTGTTTTTATAAAGCAACCACTCAACATAATCATAATGATTCATCTTCACACCTCCACTTCTCTCTTAATAAAACCTTAGCCCTATACAATCTGGATGCAATTGTTTTTATAGTTACATCTTCTTCCTCAGCTATTGCTTCATACGATTTTTCCCGAAAATAAAATTTTTCTAATGCAACTCTATAGATATCCGGAATGCCGTTTAATGCTTTTTTTAACTCATCGTGTTTATATTTCTCTAATAATACTATTTCCGGATTAGCTGTCAGATCAACATTATTATCAAAATTATCAAACGATTCAAGGATTTCATCCTTGAATTTCGCCCTTTTCTTCCTCAGCCAATCTATTGATTTATTGGTTGCTATACGACCTATCCAAGCCTTAAAATTATTTTGATCGTATTTGGGAAGGGAAACATAAATCTGGAAAAATATTTCTTGTGCAACATTTTCTGCTTCATCATAATTCTTAATAAAATTCAGAATAATAGCAAATACATACTTTTTATAATTATTAATTAATATTGAAAATGAATCTTCATCTCCCAAAGCCGCTTTTTCAATTAAAAGACCTTCATTTTCCATGCCTCCCCTCCTCTCTACATAATAATAACGAATAATATTTATAAAGTACTGCAAAAATAATAAAAATTTTTTCTGCATTTACTATGAATATAACATCATTACGACAAAAAAGCACCAATAATGGTGCTCAGGCTGCAAAAAAAGTCCCTCTGCTGCGTTGTATAAATTTTATCGCGAACCTTATCTGCAAATTTTTATGTTTGGAATTGTGTTTAACGTCTCAATATCCAAAATAAATACAACCTTTCCGATAGATTTGGCATATTTATTTATGGCATTTATTTCATTTGTATTATTTGTATACAGTATGATATATTTAGATTTATTTATCATATACAAATCACGCTTTATCATGCAGTCATGTGAGAAATTATGTTGGAGCATAACTTCTTTATCAATATTTTTCATAATGGAGTAATACTTGTCCCTCTGAGATTCAGACCAATTTATTGTATAATTTTCATATGGCACTACTCCCTCTAAAGTAACACCTGAAAATTTAGTTTTTAATCCAAGAACAATCTCGGCAGAAGCTTGTTCTAAACCAAATTTCATTCCGCTTATAAAATGAGTTACTGAAAAATCTTCAATCAAACTTACACATATTTCTTTAAGCTTAGATTCTAACTTAATATAATCCGAATTATCATGGCTTAATTCCATAAAACAATCTTGTGAATAACAATCGATAAAACAGCATGTCTTATGTTTTTTCAAATTTCCACCTCATATTATAAATATTAACAAAATCAATACGCTATTTGCTTACTATTATAATTATAGCTTATTTAATACGCTAAAAGCAATAGTTAATATATAATAGAGGTGATAGAATTGAAAGAAAATATGATTCTAATTGGTAAAAGATTACGTAAGCAGCGGGAAAAATTAAATATGACTCGTGAAGAATTTGCTGAAAAAGCCTGTATCTCTCCTCAATTTCTTGCCGAAATTGAAAATGGAAAAAAGGGAATGTCAGTGACAACACTTTATAAGATATGTAATAACTATAATTTATCTGCAGATTATCTCTTATTTGGTCGTTTATCAAATGATGTTTACCCTGATAATAAAAGTTTAACTGAACCGTACCTTTCTTATACTGAGGATATCCTTGAAATCGTAAACAATATAATTTTAGAAACACAAAATAATTATAAACCTGCACAAAAAAAGGACAGCTAAAATTCTATATGAAATAAATCTCCCCTAAGGATAATACTCCTAAGGGAGATTTTTAACATTGCAGGCATTGCCGTCAAAATCAAACATAGCTGCTTTAGCTGCCAATCAATTTGCAGACTAAAGATTCCAGCAATGATTTAAAGGACCTCTTCCTTTTCCTATACTGAAATTTGCCTTTAAAGCTCCTGTTATATAATTTTTTGCGTTTAATATGCTCGTATTTACATCATGACCCTCTGCTAAATTGCATGCAATTGCCGATGACAGTGTGCAACCTGTTCCATGCGAATTCATATTGTTTATTCTTTCCTGCTCATACCATATACAATCACCGTCCATGTATAACAAATCATCGCTGCCGGTTACCAGATGACCTCCCTTTATAAGAATATAACCGGAATATTTTTCAGCTATTTTTATCGCTGCTTTTTGCATATCCTCTTTATTTTCAATTTCAAATCCACACAATATTCATTCTTGTCTCCTTTATTTGATTATCTGCTTTGTTAATTTTAACAATTCAGAGGTTGCGTTTCTAATATTATCCTGCGCAAAAATTGCCGATACTACTGAAATTCCCGCAATTCCTGTATCTACAAGCTCAAGAACATTATCTTTAGATATGCCTCCGATTGCAACAACAGGTATACTTACTGCATCGCATATTTCCTTTAATGTCTCAAATAGAACCGTATCAGCATCAAGCTTTGTAGACGTATTAAAAACTGCACCCACACCTATATAATCTGCGCCGCTTTGTTCTGCTTTAATAGCATCTTCAACTGTTACTGCTGAAAGACCTATTATTTTATTAAACCCAAGTTTTTCTCTTGCTGTTTTAATTTCTTCATCACTTTGCCCTATATGTACTCCGTCAGCATCAATTGAAGCTGCTACATCCACATTATCATTTATTACAAAAGGGATATTATATTTATCAGTTACTGTTTTTACCTCTCCGGCAATTTTAAAAAATTCTTCATAGCCTAAGTTTTTTTCTCTTAGCTGGATAAATGTTGCTCCCCCCAATATTGCTTCTTCAACTGCCTCGGGAAGTGTTTTTTCTTTTAACCATGTACGGTCGGTAATTGCATAAAGCAGAAGTGCTTTATTATCTAACTTCAATCTTAGCACCTTCTTTCAGCATTTCAGCATCAATTTTACTCATAAAATCAATTAAATAACACTTAAATGAGGATGTTCCGTCATCATTCTTTTTCATTTTTTCATAAGCAAGTTCACCGCATAATCCCATAGTACATACTGCAGCCGCAGTTGCACCGAAAAAATTATCCTTATTAACACCGCAAAAAGCACCTATGATTGAACTAAGCATGCATCCTGTTCCGGATATTTTACTCATAAATGGATGGCCATTTCTAATAACGTATGCTCTTGTTCCATCTGCAACAATGTCTATGGCACCTGTAACTGCCACAACAACAGATAGTCTCTCTGACAATGAGTTTATATATTTAACAGTTTCATCGATATTTTCTTCGGTGATGGTATCATCCACACTGGCATCTACCCCTCTTGTTCCACTTGAACTATCTTTGCCTATAGCTTTTATTTCAGACATGTTGCCTCTAACCACAGCAAATTTTACTTCTTTCAGCAATCTGAAAGCAGTATTCGTTCTTAATTTCGAAGCCCCTGCTCCTACAGGATCAAGTATGACAGGTATATTAAGTTCATTTGCCCTTTTACCTGCTTTTAGCATTGATTCAACAGTTCTTGAATTTAATGTACCTATGTTTATTACCAAAGCATTGCATATTGATGTAATTTCTTCAACTTCATCTATATCGTCAGCCATTATGGGTGAACCGCCACAAGCTAACAATATATTTGCACAATCATTCACTGTTACATAATTTGTAATATTATGTACTAATGGTGTATTGCTTCTAACATTTTTAATAATTTCTGAAAACATGTTTAATCTCCTTTTGTCTTTTATTTTTAATTTTGTTTGTAATCACACAGATAATTAATGTAATAAACATTACGGGTATAGTGCTTCCCATAACCATATCCACATTTAAAAGCACTCTGTAAATTACAAAGCCCACAAGCCAAATAATAAAGTTTACCTTATCTACAGATTTATTAAGGTTGTCTTTTTTCAGAATAAAATAATCTGCTATCAATATAGAAATCATAGGGGCAAAAACAGAGCCTATTAATAACAAAAAGCTTTCAAATTGTTCAACAGGCATTAAAATTGCCGTAACAGTACCTATAATACATACCAGAATCGACATAGTTTTTTCTGATAAATTGCTGTTAATTGTTTTTAAACTAACTCCCGCAGAATAAACATCCAAATAAGTTGTTGTCACTGTTGAAAATAATATTATTAACACTCCCAAAATACCAAAGCCTGCTTTATACATTATTACGGCAATATCGCTTTCGCCGGTGAATATGGCAGCTCCTAAGCCAATTGTATACATGAAGACACTGCCCGCAAAATATGTAATTACACTGACGCGGGATGCGATTAGAGGATGTTTTGCATCCTTGGTGTAATCGGAAATAAGAGGAAGCCATGATAGCGGCATTGCAATTGACAGTTCTATTGCAGCTCCGAAGCTCAATTTTCCGTTTATGTATGTCTGTGAACCTCCTTTGAAAATAGTAAAGCTCAAAAGAATTGTCAGTATAAACAAACTTCCCACAGCAACAATATTGACTTTTTCCAAGTTTTTAGGTCCGATAATAACCCACATAAGAATAGCTGCTCCGATAATAACACACCACAACAAGTTAGCCTGCATACCGATGTCTGTACTTAACATAATTCCTATCGCTCTTGAACCTTGTATTATCATTATTGCAGTCCATCCTACAAGCTGCAGAACATTAAGAAGTGCAAAAAAATTTCTTCCCTTGTTTCCAAATGATAATCCCACGGATTCCATGGATGATTTGCCGCTTTTGGCACCTATAATTCCCGCATAGTACAAAAGAATACATCCAATTATGTGCCCTGCTATTATTGCAAAAAATCCTCTTGTAAATCCCAGCGGAACAAATAATGTTCCTGTAAAAATTTCTGCAATGGACACTGACGCACCAAACCATAATAATCCATTGCTCAACGTTGATGTTTTGTAACTTTCCATAATTCATGTCCTTTCTATAAGCAGACGACCCAAATC
>DCYG01000037.1:41630-66849 GCA_002331025.1 Firmicutes bacterium UBA2116
TTGGTGTCGGTCGCTTATGCTAGTACTTTCCTAGTTATATAAAAAAATGGGATTTACCAACATGTGGTATATCCCATTCATTTTCACAAACAGTTCCCTACGTTGGCATTATCCAAATCAGGTTCGGTCGAAACTAACAGTTTCCTCTCAGCCTATTAATAAGCTCCCGATATTTAATTAAATTAAGCAGACGACCCAAATCTCTGATTTGGTGTCGGTCGCTTATGCTGTGAGTATAATTATAAAACATATTTATCTGCATGACAACAACTTTTTTAATTTTATTTATACATATGGTAGTAATTTACTCCGGCCGTAAATGCAATTTCTCTGTACTCAGATAATTCGTCTATTGTCACAAGCTGAAATCCTCTTTTAATTAACTCCGGAATTACTATTTCAGACGCTTGAACAGTACTGTCATATAAATCATGCATCAGTATAATATCCCCGTCCCTTACATCTTTAAGAATATTCTCAACAATTATTCCGGCATTTCTGTTTTCCCAGTCACGTGTATCGATTGACCATTGAATTATCGGCTTTTGTATTTTTTTATTTAACTCTTCACTTGTGCTTCCATATGGCGGTCGCATAACCGTCGGTGTGTAACCTGTAGCTATATAAACCAAATCATCTGTTCCTTGAATTTGCTTGTATAATTCTTCATCGCTTATTGTTGTTAAATTCTTATGATTATAAGTATGATTACCTATCTGATTGCCTTCCTCTATCATTCGATTCAATATATCCTTATTTCCATGTACCTGAGATCCTAATACAAAGAATGTTGCAACGGAATTGTTTTCTTTTAATGTATTTAATATTTCAGTTGTATATATAGATGGTCCGTCGTCATACGTTATAGCAATCATTGGTTTACTTGGGTCTATTTCTCTTTTATTTATATTTTCATCAGCAGCAATAGGTCCTTGTGCTTCTGTAATTGTATACTGCACTTTGTCTGTGTTAAGTTCAGTCTGCTCATTTATTCCAATATTATCTTCAAAATCAGGATATACTGCATAATCATTATAAATGTTTGCTTGAGCTACATTCATATCCGTACTCATTAATAATGCCATCATTAAAGCAAATGTTAAAGTAAAAATTCTTTTTGTCATAATATATCCCCCTATATGCATTTGTATATAAATATCATATATCTATTGATATAAAACATCAATATTAACAAATAGGATATACATCCAGATATATCATAGTAATGACAATTATTTTAATGAGTACCATTTTGTGTATTAGAGAAGCCCCTTAGATTTATTTTATTTTGATATCAAACAGCAACTTCTCATTTTGAATTGTTCAGCATTCTATTCATTATAATATATATCTGCTCTCTGGTTATATTTGCTTTAGGAGAGAACATATCGTTGCCTATTCCTTGCATGAATTTATTTTGAAGAACAAAATTAACTGAATCTGACGCCCATGTCGATACTTCTGATTTATCTTTTAAATGCACTTCATCCGCGTCTATATTAATTCCTGAAAATTTTGCCAAATTAGCGAGCATTATGGCAGCTTCTTCTCTTGTTATTTCACTTTCTCCGTCAAAAATACCGTTACCTCTTCCCTTAACAATACCTAAATGCATACAAATTGCAACATTTTCGTTAAATTCATCAACCATCGTAGGATTAGCCACGTCAATTTTATTATAATCAATAATATCTTCTTTTGATGTGTTATAATATTTTTCTAAAAAAGCTACTATTATATCACAAAATTCATACCTCTTAATATCAGAGGTAAATAACACCTGATATTCAAATGGAACTAAATTGTTTTCAATTGCTTTACTTACTTCGTCTACCGCCCACGCCGAAGGTCCCTTTGTTTGTTTGTAATAATCTATTTTTCTGCCGTAATTTTTATATCCCTGCCACTGGGCAGCTAACAGTCTTTCACCATTAATATTAACTACTTCAACATTGGAATAGTATGGCTGAGTGAGCTCCTGACCTGAAAAATTAACGATACTGTTATAACCGTTACTTCCTCCTGCAAAATATTTATCGTTGATATACCAAATATCAGAATAATGGCTGTTCTTTAATACAGCCTCACCAGTAATCTTATCAATCAAATTGACATAACCGTTACTTTTTACAACCATATATCTGTCCGAAAAAGAAAAATATATATCGTCATATATAGGATGTACTACTACATTTCCCTTCATGTCATAGACAGCATACTTGCTATTGTAATTTTCGACATATACTTTTGCCGTAATAAATCCATCAGCAGCATACACTATATCTATTGCTTCAGCAGACAGTATTATATTCCCTTTTGCATCCAATAATCCTGCCAATCCATCCTCATAAAACTTTAAGCCATCCCCGACGTATTCAATTCTGTCATAAACAAACGGTACAATTTCCTTGTTTTGCATATCAATTATCCCGGCTTTACCGTCTTTTTTAGCAACAACAAGTTCATTTTCCAAATACCTTTCATCTATATATTTTAAACTTTCATATTCGATAGGTATAACGAATTCGGCTTTATTCCTATCAAACAGTCCTGATTTGTTATTTTTAGTTATCTGTAAATAATTCATTGAATCGGACACAATATGTATTTCATCATATTCAAATGGTACTACAATATCATTATTTATATTGATTACACCATATTTGAAATCTTTATCTGAGGCGATTATAAAGCTGTCGTTTATATACTGTAGGTTATAATAATTGAAGGGAAGTATTATATCCTGATTAATATCTAATATTCCTCCACCCTCGTCATTTTGTACAACTATCCTGTCATCCTTCAAATACAATAAGCTGTCATACACAACAGGTATTACTTCTTTTTTATTATATTTATCGTAAAGTCCGAACTTGTAGCTTATTTCTTCATCAACGTTCATCAAAAGCCAATATTTATCACTCACTGTCGGATCGGCAAAGGAATATCCTTCAACTATGCATTCCACACCGTCCCTATCTACAAAGCCGAGCCTTGTCAATTTATCATCAAGTGGAACAAAAAAGCTATAATAATCCTCATCATAATGATAAAACTCGCCATTTTCAATTCCGGCATAATCTAAATAATTGCCCTTTAACTTAATCCTGTTGCCATCCGATTTTAACAAATACCAACTGTCGTCGCTTTTACTTCGTATTATTTTGTCATTTCCAATTCCATCGAAGTAATCATAATCTAATGTAATTTTTTGTATATCATCATTAAATTCCACGCCGTATGTAATATTGAACAATGAAAATGTAAAAATGCATACAATCATTACAACTACTGTCTTGCACAAATAACTTTTTTTCATAACTTCCTCCATGTTTAAAATATAATTTTTATTTCAAATTATATATTTCACCTTTTTATTTTCAAAAAGCCTGTCAATTTCTTTTTCAAAAAATTCTTTTATTTCATCTAGGCTTTCCTTGGGGTATACATATTTTCCGTATCCAAACTGACCATATTTATATTTTCGTTCTTCGTCATTCATAGGCAGCATGCTCTCAGGAAACACCTGCAATATCCTGTTTTTAGCTGTTGTGGTGTAGCGGTGGGATATAATTTCAAAGGTTACCGGAAATTCCAAATCCTTGGGGAGCTTTGATTTTAACATAAGAAGCAAATCACGGTATTCTTCTTTCCAGTCAGGGTATATGAATACGGGAGCAATCAAAAAACCTACGGGATATCCTGCTTCGACCGCTTTCATTCCCGCTTCTATCCTTTTATCTCTTGAAGCTGTAAAATGTTCATATTTATCTATAACTGAAGAAGTGTTGATGCTGAATCTTATTTCCGTATGTCCTCTATGCTCTAACTTAAGCAATGAATCTATATCGTTATATTTTGTTACAAATCTGAACCTTCCTTTTTCGCTGCCTCCAAAAAATATAATTGCTTTTTCCAACGAATGGGTATAGGGTTCAACAGGAACCGGGTCAGATGTTGCCGCCCCTTCAAATATGGTTTCTTCCGGAGTCCTTTCATTTATATACTTCATTGTCTGGTTAAGAATGTCATCCACATTTGCATATACTTTTACAAAAGGCTTATCTCCCAACATAGTATTTAAGTAACAATACTCACATTGTCCCATGCATCCGGATATCAGTGGCATCTGATAATGAGCGGATGGTTTGCAGGTCTGAAATTTCAAACCCTTTTTAATTCCTACGACCAATGTCTTCTTTCCTTCCTTATATTGCTGGCTGAGGACCGTACCCGGAATATATTGTTTTATCTTATTAGATGGCAAGGTTATTATTTCAGTGTTTTTATCATTGAATTTGGCAAGTATCTCCTTAGCCATATCATATTCCAGTGCTTCTTTTTGAAAAATTATTCTCCTTGGTATGAACATATGCTTTTTATTAACCGGTATACTTGGTTTTTCCTTTCTCCTTGAATATCATCTGTAATACTACTTTCACCAACACCTGCATAATTTATTCATTTATCTGTTAATATGCCATATTCAATGGAATATAACCTGCCTGTTCAATACATTTCTGACCTTCCTGCGATATCATCCATTCTAAAAATTTACCTGCAATATTTTGTTCATCCTCCTTGCGGATTACACCATAATAATTAGTAGTGAATGAATAGGATTTATTCCTTAAGTTTTCATCGTCAGGCGAAACCCCTTCCACCTTAAGAACTTTGATATTTTCATTCTTATACAATGTATCTATATAATACTTATACGTATATCCAATGCTTGCCTGGCTGTTTTCATATTCACCAACCGCATCAACAAGCATTCCCATTCCAGCTGCAACTTTAACTATATTTGGAGGAAGCATAGGAATACCTTTCATTACTAAATTTTCCATAGCAGTCTGACTCCCTGAGTTTTTTTCCCTTTGAAATGCCTTAATACTTTGATTCTTTCCTCCAACCTCTTGCCAGTTTGTAATTTCACCTGAATATATCTTTTGTATCTGTTCGACTGTAAGATTATCCACCACGTTATCCTTATGAGTTATGAAAACAAAGGCATCATAACAAACAGGTTCTATGATTAACTCAACATTTTTATCCTTTGCTAAATTAATTTCTTCATCTGATGGCTCCGTAGCAATAATTAAGTCCACGGGATGATTTTCATCTAAAAAAGTGTTAGAGGTTCTGATCATTCCAAGTGTATTGGGTTGTTTCAATATTAAATTTTCGTATGCATAGTGTGTTGTTGTAAAAGAAGAAAAATCATTGGCATCCTCATCCGTAAATTTTAAGTGCTGCCTTGCAAATTCAACTGCCATGGGTATTGCAACTGTTGACCCGTCAAGGCTCGGGTATGTTCCGAACTCGATTTCATAATAATCTTCCGGTCCGTCGGGTGTATTCCAGCTTCCCTTCACTCTTCTTTCACCAAGCTGAAATTGGCTGCTTTGTACATATTGATTCCAGTTTTTACTTCTTTGAACTTCCTGATTAATGTGAGACCATGACCCCGTCTTGTCAGGTATTCCCGTTTTATTTCTATTGATTCTATTAAAAAAAATAAAAATTACTGCTGCTGCGAAAATGCAGATTATAAAAATTTTTTTCTTTTTCATTTACTTCCCCTTATACCTTCTATTTATTATATTTACAATATAAGCGACCGGCACCAAATCTGAAAATTTGGATCTACGGCTTAAATACTATATTAGTTAGACGTATTTTAATTTGAATTTGTTCTATCTTCTATCTGTACAATATAAATCTTTTATGTGAACACCGCCACCTTTAGAAACTCTGTAAGAAAATCAAAAATCAAGCTAATTTTCAAGAGCTTTCTATCGAAAAATAGTGGGGATTTGATGTATTATGTCAAATCTCCACTATTTCCTCTAAAATATTTTATGCTTGATTTAGCAGACTTTTTTTATACGCTGTTTTATTTTCATACATACGTTTATCAGCTAACGATAAAAGATCATTCATTTGATTTGAACTTATTTCGTGCGAAAAGGCAACACCGATAGCAAAACTGATTTTTATTTCACTTTCTTTAGAATTATACAGGTGAGTTTTCTCATTTAAGTAATTCATATAATCATTTATATTCTTTTGTGAACAATTTTCAAAAATCGCCACAAATTCATCTCCGCCATTACGGCATACAAATCCGTAGGGACTGCTTGCTTCCTGTAAAATTGCAGCAAAATCTCTTATGAATTTATCTCCTGCTTCATGTCCAAGTAAATCGTTAGTAACTTTTAAATTATTCAGGTCTATATACACACACGCTAAGTCGGGCAAGATTTCCATTTCATTGTATTTAAGAATAATTTCATTGCAATGCGCTCTGTTAGGCAGACCGGTCAAATTATCAATGTATGCGACTTGATTTAATGCAACATTTTTATTTTGCACTAAGATTTTACTGATAAACTGCTGTATGCTGAAAATTAATATTAAAATTACACTTATAAATAATCTTGTTCGCATAGAATCTAATTTTTCTACTTTACTTTCAACGTATGCCTGAGTTTCAAATACCATGCTATTAGACAGTTCATAATATTCATTACTTAAATTATAGAGCCTCAGAGGATCAGTGCCTGCCCTGTAATTATAAATTTCTTCTTTCAATTCTACCCATTTTACTTCTATAACAGAAAGTAATTCCTGAAGCTTTTTATCTTCATGTATGGCAAAATGATTATTTTCATCATGTGTTTTTAACTGGCTAATTATACCGTCCAGTTGCTCTATCAGTTCATCACTTGGTCTGTTTGATAATTCCTGCTTTATTAGTAGCTGAGTTCCTCCTCTTATAATACCTACATAATTAACGGATTTACTGTCATTGTGAAGTATTTCGATTGAGAATTCAATAGAAAAGATACTTATCAGCAATATTACTATAAATAAACTCTGAATTAACAACTTAACGAGATTATGTTTTATAAATATTAATATATTCATATATGAGTAATTATCCTTTAGGGTATGGTTTAGAGAAACATTTTCTTATTTTTTCTAACAATATATTACAATAAATTATATATTAAAACAAGAATTATTTTCAGTAAAAAAAACTTATTATATGCAAAAAAATAATTACTGTTTCATTTATACTCTATAAGTTTACCCGATTCATATTTATATAATTTAGGTTCAACATTTTGTAATCCTGATTTAATAATCCATTCGTCATTTATTGTGTCTAAGTATGCATATAAATTTCCGGTCGCTTCGGTTATTTCCACTTTCTCAAAATGATCATTATTCCATTTATATATATCTGCATAGGGTGGTAAACTTCCTGCAGAACCGGCAATTAACTCCTCCTGTCCATCCCTGTCTAAATCTGCGACAGTGGGAGTACCCATAGTTAATAAATTTTCCCATTCATTACTATCTTCATTATAAGCAATTATTTTCATTTCTGCATAAGTTGCACCCATACCGCCAACAATATTAATTTCTTTGATACCATCTAAGGTCCTGTCTGCTAAATCTATATCTATATCATGAAATCCATAACTGCTGACAACTCCAAGCTCATATATTTTATTCTTATGCTCTAAAAATCCATATATTGTTCCCTCACCAGGTCTTTGCTCAGGGCTTTCGTTACCGTCTATATACAAATGTACCGTTGATTCTATCTGATTAGGCAAAGCACCAAAATAAATGCTTTTTCCGTTAATCCATCCTTCTTTCGGCAATCCCTCTTTTAATGATGTCTTTGGTACAGGAGTAAAATCTAAATCAATTACATTTTTAACTGTATTGTCACTATTTTCAATGACATCATTATCGTTCTGTATTAAATCATCATCATTATTATTTGCACATGCAGCAAGCATCATAATGATTGTAATCAAAAAAAACAGCTTTGCTTTCACATTAATTCCTTCCGTTATTTGAATTATATTACTTTTTAATATAGTTTACATTTTATACTTAGATAATGCATTTTCGACACAATATTCGAAGCTTTCTGCCGCTCCCCAGTCAAAACGAAAAAAACCTTCGCCGCCTCCGCCTGATATACAATGTACTTTTGTTACACCTTCCATATTATCAATAACTACGGTAAGTGTCAGTCTGTTGCCGGCTCTGTAATAATGCTTATCATATACTGATATTACGCATAATTTATCATTATCACCGTTTATCACATAGCTGTCAATCAGCTCCCCTGTGACACTTCCGTTTACGATTTCATTATTAACAATTTCCGCAGCCTGTTTAGGATGCAAGCTTACTCTCATATCCAACGCCATGTCTTCTCCTTATTTATGATTTATTCTCTGATATGCAATGATTCAGCTATTTTAATAATCTCTTCTCTGCTTTCATAACCGGAAATCATATGCACATAATTATTATCATTGATTATTATGGTTGTTAAACCATTTTTACTGTATATTATTCCACTCTTGTCCTTAATCGTTATTTCTTCTGTTGTTATCCCTTCTGTATCTACTGCCATACTCACACCTAAAGTAAATTGGTCAACCATAATTAGCTGATCTTTTTCATTAGCGTAAACCAGAAAATGCATCAATTTCATATCCTTGCTTTCTTCAATTAAAGTATATCCTTCAGTCATGTATGAAGGTACGTACACGTCTTCGATCATTTCAGGAACTGCAATATTTTCTTCATTGTCAAACAAAATCTCCGAAAATTCAGTATATATTTTTTCGGTCAGCTTAATTATCGGCAACCTTAAAGCTTCAACACTCATGGATGCCGTGGCGATAATTATTATTAACGATGCGGCAACAATGCTTCTCCTGACTCTGAATTTATCTATATTAACATATTTTATATTTGCTTTCTTTATTAAAGTTTTCATCCTTTTATCGAATTCATCTGAAAAGCTATGGTATTCTTTTAAATCTACGGATGAAGGAATAGTATTCAACTCATTTTCCATTGAAATTATCAACGCATTTTTTAATATTTCATTAGCCATATCAATTTCCCTTTCTTGCTAATACATCCGTTATTCTATTTGACCTATACTGATATGTTCTTTAAGTTCTTTTCTGCCATATATAAGTTCCTTGTACAGTTCTCCGTATGATCCTGATAATGGTGTGTTATCTGACAACTTAAATCCCAGTATGTCTTTCCAGATTACCAATGCTCTGTTTACCGGCTTAAGCTTTAATAATGCACTTTGAATTCCTTTTATGTTATCGTTACATCTTGATTTCGGCATGATTAAATATATTTTGAATAATTCTAAAATAGTTAATTTAAACATACCTACAGTTACTTCATTATCTTTATTAAAACTACTAATCGTATTAATTATTGCTTTTGTTGATATTTGTTCAGCAATTTCTTTATCACCGGTCAGCTGAAATGCAACCGAATATATCCTATTAAAATAAACTTCGATATTCATAAATTCTACCCACCTATATACTCTGAAAATTCTCTCTACTATATAAACAATTTTAAATGGCATATGGGGACAAAAAATATAAAAAAAATTTAGAAATTTTTTTCTTTCACTTGCTTACATTGCTTCTTTAATGTTTTCGACTAATTTTCTTCTTCCTCTTTGCAACCTTTTTTTCACAGCCTCATTGGAAATATTAATTAATTTTGATATCTCCTGAGCGCTGAGTTCCTCTACGTAAGATAAATACAGCACATCTTTATATATCAACGGTAAATTCATAATTTCTTCTATGATGAAATCAAAGGACAGTTTTGACAATATCTCATCCTCTAAGCTTATATCGTATGAAACATTTTCTTCAAAATCTTCAATTTCAACAATTGGTTTTTGTTTTTTCAGAATATTAAAAGAAATGTTTCTGACTATAATTACAACATATCCTTTTGTTCTTGCACTGATAACATCTGATATATTGTCCAGGCTTTTGGCAATATTTATAAACGCATCATGAACAGCATCTTCGGATAGATAATCATCCTTTAAGATGCTCTTAGCCACATAGAACATTGTGAGCTTGTAATTGTTGTAAATTTGCTCAAATTTGTTTTTTTCTTCTTCAGTATCCAATAAGTTTAAATAAATTAACATTATAAATTCCTTTTATTTAAATTTTTTGTTTATTATCTGAATTTTATTTTAATATTACCTTCAAACTTTGTAGTCATAACTAATATTATGTAAACTATACATAAGTTAATTTAAGATTTCCACGGGCGTAAGTTTCCTAACCATCCCTGCTCTTTCCAATATTCTACGTCCGTTTTATTGAAACCGCCTCTTTTTTGAGCTATGCGCATTGCATAAAACAGTGCTTTTACCTTTATACTAGGTGTCACATTCTTGAATTTTTTTATTATTTTTGAAGATATTTTATCTACATCCTTATAAATGGCAGATTTTTTATCATCACTTACACTGTTCCAGTCGATTGCGGCAACACCTTTTCCATATCTGAATATTCTTGCTATCCCCCAAAAGGTAAGGCTGTCCGCAATGTCCTTATTTGTTGACTTCATGCCTGCTCCTGCGGCTGTAGAAATAACGAGAGCAATTTTTCCGAACATTGCTTTATTTGGTCGGTGAACCATCCATTGATATCCGAAGTGATCAAGCAATGCTTTCATCTGACCTGTAGTATGATATACGTATACTGGACTGGCAAAAATCAGCAAGTCGGCTTTTTCAAGTGCAATTCTAATCTTATTAATCTGCTCGTAATCAGGGCAGTATTCTTCTCCCTTCATAAAGCACATACTGCATCCCTTGCAAAAATGGGACATGTCTTTTGGAAGAAAAATTTCCGTCACTTCGGATTTTTCATCTCTCAATCTGTTTAAAAACAATTGCGCAATGTTATATGTGCTTCCTTTGCGCTCAGTACCGTAAATCAACGTTATTTTCATAATATACTACACCTTTAGCTCAATATCCACTCCGAGCAAATCACGGTTTTCTTCAAGAAGAGGCTTGATCGTCTCATTGTAGAATTCTTGTACCTGCTGCGGTGATCTTCCTGTGTAATTTGCCGGATTTATTGTAATTTCAATCTCTTCCCTTGACATGTTTATCACCTTGCTCTTTGACATTCTATCAATAAGGTCGTTCGGCATTCCGAATTTTTTAACCTGCTCCGCTGCCTCCATTGAAAGTACTCTTATTTCTTCGTGGAGATCCTGTCTGTTTCCTCCACGTTTAACTGCTTCCATAATAATATTTTCTGTTGCCATGAAGGGAAGCTCTTCATTTATATGCTTTTCTATTACTTTTTCATTTACAACCATTCCGCTGAATATATTTATTGCAATACCTAAAATTGCATCTGCTGCCAAAAATCCCTGGGGTATTGCCAGTCTTTTAATTGCCGAATCATCCAATGTTCTTTCTAACCATTGCGTAGTAACCGTATTAGCCATGTTTGCTTCATTGGAAATAATAAAACGTGCCAATGATGCAATTCTTTCACTTCTCATCGGATTCCTCTTATATGCCATCGCAGAGGAGCCGATTTGATTTTTTTCAAATGGCTCTTCTATCTCTTTTTGACTTTGAAGTATTCGGATATCATTAGTCATCTTATGCAAGCTTTGAGCAATACCGCTTAAGGTTGACAATACATAAAAGTCAACCTTTCGGGTATACGTCTGTCCCGTTAATTTAAAGGCCTCCTCAAAACCCATTTTCTCTACAACTTTTTTCTCCAGCTCTTTTACTTTATCTCCGTCGTTGTCAAACAGGTTCATAAAGCTTGCCTGAGTTCCCGTAGTTCCTTTGACACCTCTCAGCTTAACCAACGACAACACATGATTAACTTCCTCGTAATCTAAATATAAATCCTGAAGCCACAGGGAAGCTCTTTTCCCCACTGTCGTAAGCTGAGCCGGCTGGTAATGAGTGTATCCCAAGGCCGGTAAATCCTTATATTTTAAACAAAAATCTGACAGAACCTTTATTAAATTTACTAATTTCTTTTTTAGTAACAATAATGCTTCCTTCATTAATATTGCATCTGTATTATCCACTACATACATGCTTGTGGCCCCTAGATGAATAATTGGCATAGCAGAGGGACAGCACGTACCAAAGGTATGCACATGTGCCATAACATCATGTCTGAATTCCTTTTCTTTTTGTGCTGCCAAATCATAATCAATATTATAAATGTTAGCTTTCATTTCTTCTATTTGTTCGTCTGTTATGCTTAATCCTAATTCCTTCTCCGCTTCCGCCAAAGCAACCCAAAGCTTTCTCCATGTTGAAAATTTCTTTTCATCAGAAAATATATATAGCATTTCCTTGCTTGAATATCTTGTTATAAGCGGATTTTCATATGTATCTCTCAATATTATATCCTCCATAGTGATTGATTTACTTATTATTGTTAAGCAGTTAATCAGCCATAAATAGTTTCGTCTATATAATCAATTGCCTATCCGATAATCTACCGCTAATCTATTGCCCATCCATTGATATTATTTTATCTCTAAATTAAAAAGAAGTAAACATTAAAGTTTACTTCCATATATTTCTTTTTTATTTTGCGTATTCCGTTGCTCTTGATTCTCTGATTACATTAACTTTAATCTGACCCGGATATTCCATTTCTTCTTCTATCTTCTTAACTATGTCTTTCGCAATCAAAATTATGCTTGAATCGCTTGTTACATCTGGTTTAACGATGATTCTGACTTCTCTTCCTGCCTGAATAGCAAAAGATTTTTCTACACCCTCAAATGAGTTTGATATTTCTTCAAGTTTTTCTAATCTCTTAATATAAGTTTCAAGTGTTTCTCTTCTTGCACCCGGTCTTGCCGCCGATATAGCATCAGCCGCCTGAACCAATACGGCTTCAACAGTTTGCGGCTCTATATCTCCATGATGAGCAGCGATTCCATGAATTACCGCTTTGCTTTCTTTATACTTCCTTGCAAGATCCTCGCCTATAGTAACATGAGGACCTTCGACTTCATGATCCACTGCTTTGCCTATATCGTGTAATAAGCCGGCACGCTTCGCAATTTTAACATCTGCTCCTAATTCTGCCGCCATTATACCCGCCAAATATGATACTTCCATAGAATGCTTCAATACATTTTGTCCGTAGCTTGTTCTAAACTTTAATCTACCTAAAAGCTTTACAAGTTCAGGATGAAGTCCATGTATGCCGGTATCTAGTGTCGCCTGTTCACCTTCGTCTTTAATTTGCTGTTCAACTTCTTTTTTGGCTTTTTCAACCATTTCTTCAATTCTTGCTGGGTGTATTCTACCGTCTGCAATTAATTTTTCAAGTGCTAATCTTGCAACTTCTCTTCTAATAGGATCAAATCCGGAAATTACTACTGCTTCCGGTGTATCATCTATTATAATATCTATACCTGTTAATTGCTCAAGAGCTCTGATGTTTCTTCCTTCTCTTCCTATTATTCTACCCTTCATTTCATCGTTAGGTAGATCAACTACAGATACAGTGGTTTCCGCTACATGGTCTGCAGAACATTTTTGAATCGCATATGTAATTATTTCACGTGCTTTTCTCTCTGCATTTTCCTTTGCTTCTTTCTCTATTTCTTTCACTGCAATCGAAGCTTCTTGCTCTGCTTCTTTTTTAATGTTGTCGATCAATATGCTTTTTGCTTCTTCGGTTGAAAGTCCGGAAATTCTTTCTAACTCTTCTAATTGTTTTTGATGGATTGCTTCTAAATTATTTTGTTTATTTTCAACTTCCTTTAATTTCTTTTGAAGCGTTTCATCTTTCTTTTCAACCTGCATACTTTTAGCATCCAGCATTTCTTCTTTTTTGATTAGTCTTTTTTCTGATCTTTGTATTTCGCTTCGTCTTTCCTTGTTTTCTCTTTCATATTCATTTCTCATTCTGTGAGCTTCGTCTTTTGCTTCAACAAGAATTTCTTTCTTCTTTGTTTCTGCATCTTTTGTTGCCTCATCGATTATCCTTTTAGCTTCTTGTTCAGCACTACCAATTTTGCTTTCAGATATATTTTTACGAATTATAAATCCTATTACTATACCTATTATTGCGCAGATAATACCTACTATTATTTCTTCTAAGAACAATTCAGCACCTCCCGTTATTAAATTTTCAAGCTGCGAAATATTTACATTTAACTGTTTTTTTATTAAATGATAATTTCTAAATTATATGAAATATTAAGTCATTTCTTGATACTTGAATATAATATATTCTATAATTTTTTATGTATTATGTCAAGACAAATAGCAAAAAAACAGAACAGCAGTGAGCTGTTCTGACTATTTTAATAAATTCTAAGGAAACTCATTGTATTAATTGTCTGAATCGCTGGATTTATCTGAATCATCCGAACTTAACACTGTATCACCAAGTTCAAATTTATCTCTTACTTTTTTTTCTATTTCATTCATCAGTTCAGGATTTGAAGCCAGATAATCCTTTGAATTTTCTCTTCCTAGTCCTATTCTTGTGCTCTCATATGAATACCATGCACCTGATTTATTTACCACTCCTGCTTCAACTGCCATGTCTAATATGCAGCCTTCTTTAGATATTCCTTTGCCGTATATAATATCAAATTCTGCCTGCTTAAATGGCGGAGCAACTTTATTTTTAACAACCTTTACTCTTGTTCTGTTACCGTAAACATCGTCACCTTTTTTAAGTGACTCTATCCTTCTTACATCTAATCTCATTGATGAATAGAATTTAAGAGCTCTACCCCCTGTTGTAGTTTCAGGATTACCGAACATTACTCCCACTTTTTCACGCAATTGGTTTATAAATATGGCAACAGTATTGGATTTGTTAATTGCACCCGCTAACTTTCTAAGTGCCTGCGACATCAATCTTGCCTGCAGACCAACATGAGAATCTCCCATTTCGCCGTCTATTTCGGCCTTTGGAACTAATGCCGCAACAGAGTCTATAACGATAATGTCAACCGCACCGCTTCTGACAAGCGCTTCAGCTATTTCCAACCCTTGTTCTCCCGTGTCAGGCTGAGAAATTATTAAATCTTCAATTGATACTCCAAGCTTTTTAGCATATCCGGGATCAAGTGCGTGCTCAGCATCTATGAATGCTGCAATACCGCCTCTTTTCTGTGATTCTGCCACTATATGTAATGCTACGGTTGTTTTACCCGATGATTCAGGTCCGTAAATTTCTACTATTCTGCCTTTGGGAACTCCTCCTATACCTGTTGCAATATCAAGCGGCAGGGCTCCTGTTGGTATTGATTCTATATTCAATTTTGCATTTTCTCCAAGTTTCATTATAGAACCCTTACCGAATTGCTTTTCAATCTGAGCTAACGCAAGCTCAAGTGCCTTATCTTTTTCCATCTTCTCGACTCCCTCATAGAACATTTGTTCTTTTTATCATTATAACATAAACAACGATTTTGTCAACACAGAATTAATAAATTTTATTTCAGAATATCCAAGTTTTCGTAGATATAAGTTGCTCCGGAAGTAACCGTTAGAAGAACAACTACAGCAACCAATGGACCAATCCATAAATCTGTAAATTCAAAATAGCCGGTATAGTTCAGTAAAATAACAACTATCAGTATCATCTGGAAAACTGTCTTTACTTTACCCCAAGGGTTTGCAGCTATTTTTACTCCTTTTGAAGCTGCTAAGGTTCTGAAGCCGGATACTAAAAACTCCCTTGAAATAATTATAACAACAATCCAGGAGCTCAAATAACCAATTTCCACAAACGCAATAAAAGCCGCACATGTTAAAAGCTTATCGGCAAGAGGATCCATAAATTTTCCGAAATCAGTAATTAAATTATCTCTCCTTGCTATATACCCATCAATTGCATCGGTTACTGCCGCAGCCGCAAAAATCAAAAGTGGCAGAAATCGAAATACTCCTTTGCTTATGTATAAGAATATAAGAAAAAGAGGTATTGCCAATATCCTTATAACAGTAAGCTTGTTTGGTAAATTCATATTCTTAAACCAATTCATCAACCACATCTCCCATCAAATCATATTCTAAAGCATCATTTATTTTAACCTTATAAATATTGCCTAAATCTAATTCATTGTCTGACGTCACATAAACAACACCGTCTATATCTATAGAATCCATATATGTTCTGCCAATGTATATGTTTTCTACATCCTTTTCTTCTATTAAAACATCATAGATTCTGCCTATTTTGGCTAAGTTGTTTTCATATGATATGCCAACCTGCAGCTCCATCAGCTCATCCTGTCTTCTTTGCTTGATATCATCATCTGTCTGATCGGGAAGCTTGTATGCAGGAGTATGTTCCTCTCTTGAATATTGGAAAACACCGACCCTGTCAAGCTTATATTCCCCTAAAAACCTTAACAGCTCCTCGTGCTCTTCCTCTGTTTCTCCGGGGAAACCTGTTATTAATGAAGTTCTGATTACGGCATCTTCAACTTCATTTCTGATTTTATTTATTAAATTTATTATTTGCTGCCTGTTAGTATTTCTGTTCATCCTTCTTAATATTCTGTCGTTAATATGCTGCAATGGTATATCGAAATAATTAAGAAGCTTGTCGTTATTTTTAAATTCATTTATAAGCTCATCATAAATGTCCTCCGGATACAAATAATGAATTCTGATCCACTGAACTCCGTCAATTTCAGAAACTTTCCGAACTACTTCATGAAGCTTTTTCTCACCGTACAAGTCAAGTCCATACTTGCTTGTATCCTGAGCAATGATTATTATTTCCTTTGCTCCCTGCTTTGCAAGAATCTTTGCCTCTTCAATGATTTTTTCGATTTTTCTGCTTTTATATGGTCCTCTGAGCTGCGGTATAACGCAGTAGGTGCAGTTATTGCTGCAACCTTCCGCTATTTTTAAGTACGCGTACCAGTTTTCCGTCAAAGAGTTTCTCGGAAGATTTTCTTCATCCATCTCTTTCATATCGGTTTCAACCACCAGTTGCTTACTGCTTTCATATTTTTCAATATATTCATCTATTTTATCAAATCCGCTTGTACCTACGATTATATCTACTTCGGGTATTTCCTTTGAAAGCTCCTCACCGAATCTTTGAGCGAGACAGCCTGTCACTATTATTTTTGCATTTTGGTTCGCTTCATTTTTTACATCTGCAGCAGCCAGTATTGCATTGACTGATTCCTGCTGAGCATCACTTATAAACGAACAGGTATTTATAATGATGTAATCTGCTTTGTCAGCATAATCAGTAGTTTTAAATCCTTTGTTGCGTAAAATACCCAGCATGTTTTCGGAATCAACCAAATTCTTTGAACACCCAAGTGAATGCATGTAAATCTTTTTCATTAATTTCCTCTCATTTCGTCTAATTCTTCTTTAGTTATAAGCACTTTTCGAGGTTTGCTTCCTTCATGCCCACCTACGATTCCTCTTTCTTCAAGCTGGTCGATTATTCTTGCAGCTCTGGCATATCCGACTTTAAATTTTCTCTGAATGTAAGATGCGGAAGCCTGACCGTCCGTAACGACCATTTCTACTGCCTGCTCTAAAAGCTCATCTACTTCTTCATCACTGTTTTGTGTTTTTTCTATTTCATTTATTATTTCATTTTGCTTGTTTATTTTTATTTCTATCTGTTGCTCCTTAATGCTGTCTACAACTCTTTTAATTTCATCATCCGATATAAATGTTCCCTGAATACGTATTGGTTTAGGCATACCGATTGGATGATAAAGCATATCACCTCTTCCAAGAAGCTTCTCAGCTCCTCCGGTATCTAAAATTGTCCTTGAGTCAATATGTGAAGATACGGCGAAAGCAATACGGGATGGTATATTTGCCTTAATAACACCTGTTATAACATCTACCGACGGCCTTTGTGTGGCTATAACAAGGTGCATACCGCATGCTCTTGCAAGCTGGGCTATTCTTGTTATATATTCTTCAACTTCAGAAGAAGCAACTGTCATCAAATCTGCCAATTCATCTATTACGATAACTATTTGAGGCATTTTATCATTGCCTTCTTTAACCATCTTTTCATTATAAGTTGCAATATCTCTTACACTGTTCTGGGCAAATATCTTGTATCGGCTTGTCATTTCAGAAACAGCCCAATTCAGTGCATTTGCCGCCTTGCGAGGGTCAGTAACAACAGGTATCAATAAATGCGGCAACCCATTGTATACACTTAATTCAACCACCTTGGGATCTATCAGTATAAGCTTGACCTCATCAGGTCTCGCTTTAAATAGAATACTCATGATCAAGGAATTAATGCATACACTTTTACCCGAACCGGTAGCCCCTGCTATTAAAAGGTGGGGCATCTTATCGATGCTTGCTATAATGTTTTTTCCTGCTATATCTTTTCCCAAAGCGAACGGAATATTTGTAGAGACAGCCTTATATTCTTTTGATTCTATTAAGCTCCTCAAATATACACTCGTCTTACTTTTGTTCGGAACTTCTATTCCTATTGCAGCCTTGCCGGGTATGGGTGCTTCCATACGTATGTCCGACGTAGCCAACGCAAGAGCTATATCGTTGGACAGACCGGTTATCCTGCTGACCTTAATACCGGGAGCAGGCTGGATTTCATACCTTGTAATTGTAGGTCCTTTGTTAATCTGAAGAATGTTGCAGGGTATATTGAAATTGTTCAATGTTTCAATCAGCTTTTCCCCATCCTTCTTCAAATCATCCTTATCCCCTCTGCTATGCTGAGGTAACGGATCTAAGAGTGTTGTTGACGGCATTTTATATTTATCACTTTTAACTCCGGCAATGTTAATTATATCATCGGTAATTGCTTGCGGCTCAAATTTCTCCTTGGGATTTATCTTCTTTTCTTTTTCAGGAGGTTCCGTATCTTCCTGTTTTTTCGCATCAGCTTGTACTGCATTTGCAGACGGCTTTTTTATGTCATCAATTTTAAGCTGTGTAATTTCTGTCTTTTTATTGTTATCTGCAGGATTTAAATAATCATATATTTGTATATTGTCTGCTGTATCAACCTGATTTTTACTATGCTTTTCAACCGGCTTTTTATTATTATCTTCATTTGTCGATTCAATAAACACAAAGTTATATACTGCATTTAAAAATTTCTTTATGTAGCCTGCAAATAATTTAAATATTCCTATGATGCTTTGGTTCGTAAACAGAACTATGTTTGAAAACACCAGTGCGCCAAGAACTATATATGTACCGTTTTTGTCTAATAATTTTACAAATATATATGTCAATACATTTCCTATTATTCCTCCGCCGACTTTCTTTAAACCGGTATCTACAGAAGCCGCAAACAGTTCCTGTAAATTAGTGTTTCCCTTTAATATAGCCAAAATTGCCGCATCTGATATAGAAACATATATTATGTAGCAAATAAAGAAACCAATTATTGCGATAATTTGATTATTATCATTTAAAATTACTATGTTTAATAACCTCATTACTCCGATCGTTAATATAAAATAAGGTAAGATATCAGCACCCTTACCAAAAATCGAATGAGTAAAAATATTAATTGATTTGCCTATAATACCTGTTTGATTTTCTTTGTTTGTAACTACAATTAAAAATACGGCAAATGCAACAATAAAAATACCTATTATTTCTTTTTTCAGAATATCGGCTTTTTTAATTTGATTTGTGCTTGTACTTTTTTTTCTCGTATTTGTTTTTTTTGACTTGCTTTCAGTTTGTACTTTTGCCATTTTGTACAACGTCCCCCTGTACTTTTCTAAATCCAATTATATCATAAAATACTGAATAGTCGCAATAACTATTTAATTATGAACAAAAAGCTAATTTTTCTTTTCCATTTCATCTATTAAACCTCTTAAAACATTCATCGCCGAGCTAAAGCCGCCAATTTCATCTATAAGCCCAATATCTATAACCTCCTGAGCATTAAGTACCGTTCCCACATCATTGGCAATTTCATCCGTATCATACATATAGCTCAGCAATGCTTTTTTATCCACTCTTGAATTATTAACTATGAAATTAATAATCCTTTCCTGCATTTTTTGAAAATATCTGAATGTCTGAGGAACTCCTATTACAAAACCGTTTGTACGTATAGGATGGATAGTCATGGTTCCCGTCGGAGCTATAAATGAATATTCCGCCGATACAGCAAGAGCTGTACCTATGCTGTGACCTCCGCCCAATACGATTGATACCGTCGGCTTAGTTATACTTGCAATCAGTTCAGAAATCGCAAGACCGGCTTCCACATCTCCGCCCACTGTGTTTATAAGTAAAAGAATGCCTTTGATTTCAGGATCCATTTCTGCACCTATTATCATGGGAATAATATGTTCATACTTGGTAGTCTTGCTTTGAGGCGGCAAGGAAGTATGGCCTTCTATTTCTCCGATAATGCTTATAAAGCAAATATCCTTTACCGGACTTATATCTGTTACACTACCCACCTGTTTTACATTTTCTATGGGTTGGTCAGAATTTTCATCGCCCTTATTATCTTCATTTCCGTTAAATAAAAACGGATTTGCCGGCTCTGTATTATTATTAACGTATTGGTTATTATTTCTGTTATTAATCTGATTGTTGCTATAATTCCTGTTTCCGTCCATATTGTTGAACGACTGTTGCTGTAAGTTCAAGCTTTGATTGTTGTTTTCCATTTAATCCTCCAAATAAAAATAATCAGGTTATTCCTGATTATTCTTAGGCTGTTGAAAAAATCCCCCTGCTTCGTTGCCGTTCATCCGGTCAATCCTCACGTATGTCTAATACGCTCCGGTTGCCCGTCTTCCGGCGCCTTGCAGGATGAATTTTTTCAGCAGCCTGTCATATTGATGACAAAGTCATCAATGTGAAATAATCAGGTTATTCCTGATTATTCTTTGGAGTTTTAGTTATTTTATACAAACAGTTTTACGCCACATTAATCATTTTCTATAATAATCATATCACTGCCTATTTTTTTTATGTTCTTCCATAAAATTTCTTTTTTCTTCGGCTCTTTAAAAATATTAAAATGTGAGTTGCTGCCGGATATAAAGCTTATTATTTCTCCTGTTTTTTCTTCAATAACCAAGTCACAGTCACCAAATATCCCCAAATTTTCACCTGTGTCAATATTAATTATTTCTTTGCTGTACAATTCACTTAATTTCATTAATTTCCCCCCTTTAATCAATTGTTACACTCCTGTGTGCCCGAATCCTCCTGCACCTCTTGCAGTATCTCCCAGTTCCTCAACTAATTCAAATTCCGGTCTCTCATGCTTAATAAAAACCATTTGAGCAATTCTGTCACCATTATTGATAGTAAAATCCTTATCTCCTAAATTAATTAATATTACCTTTATTTCTCCTCTGTAATCGGAATCAATGGTTCCTATTCCGTTTACGAGGGAAATACCATGTTTTATTGCAAGACCGCTTCTTGCTCTCACCTGAGCCTCATATCCTTCGGGAATTTCAATAAAAATACCTGTAGGAACCAACATTCTTTCCATCGGCTTCAATGTTACGGACTCCTGTACATATGCCTGCAAATCAACTCCCGCGGAACCCTTTGTTTCAAATGCCGGCAAATTAAACGGATTATTTTTGACAATTTTAACTTTCATATTCTTCTCCCAGTACTTTATTAATAATTTCTTCTATTCCTTTATGTTTGTTTAAATTTCCCGTAAAAGTAATACTTAATTTATCAATATCAAACAATTCATTGGCAATCTTAACAACGTCCTCAAATTTAACATTGTTTATGCTGTTGATTACCTCTTCGGGATATAATATTTCATTAAACAAAAGCTCTCTTCGGCCTATTGCGGACATACGGCTTGATGTGCTTTCCAAACCTAAGATATAATTACCCTTTATCTGCTGCTTGGCCCTGTTAAATTCCTTCATTGTTATTTTGCCGTTTTTCATGCTGACCATTTCTTTTAGCACTGTCCTTATTGCTTTTTCAACCTGATCATAGGACATACCTGCATAGATACTGAAGATACCTGAATTAGAATAATTTGAAACAAATGAATAGATGGAATAAACCAAGCCCCTGTTTTCTCTTACCTCTTGGAAAATACGAGAGCTCATAGTTCCACCGAATATATTGTTTAACACAAGCAAAGAATGATAATCCTTATGGTGTCTGCCTATTGTTTTATTGCCTATACAAACGTGCAGCTGTTCTAGATCTTTATTAATACCTACTACCTTTCGCTCGTAATGACTGTCCTTATCAACATGCTCTACGAATTTGTTTTGCCATTTACTGAATTTTTCTTTAATCAAGTTTACGAACGACTCTTCATCAAAGCTTCCGGCTACGGCAACTACAGTATTATGCGGTGAATATTTATCTTTCATATAATTTAATACTTTTTCCGTTGTAAATGTTTTTAAATTCTGCTCCGTGCCTAAAATATTGTATGCCATTGGGCTGTCATTAAATATTATTTCCGTCAGCTTATCGTGAACCAAATCCTCGGGAGAATCTTCATACATTTTTATTTCTTCAATTACAACCGAAATTTCTTTGTCTATTTCTTCCTGTTTAAACAATGAATTAAAAAACATATCTGAAAGTATATCAACTGCTTCTACTATATTTTCGTCCAATACCTTTACATAAAAGCAAGTACATTCCTTGCTTGTAAAGGCATTCATCTGACCGCCTATATTATCAATTTCTTCAGCAATTTCATTTGCCTTTCTGTTTTTTGTTCCCTTAAAAAGCATGTGTTCTATAAAATGTGACAAGCCGTTCGTTTCATCATTTTCGTTGTTAGAACCAACATTAACCCATATACCTATGGATGCAGATTTAACATAACCGATTTTTTCTGTTACTATCCTCAGTCCGTTATCTAAAGTGTACTTATTTATCATTTTTCCTCCGAATTTTGTCAATTTGGGGACATTACTCCTATCCCCAAGGACTCGCTCTCAAAAAGAGGTGTGTCCCCTTTCATATATATCATTACCACATTCTGATTAAATTCATGGTGCTGCATCTGCCTGTTACTAGCAGAATAAGTATTATTATTAACAAAATAATTATTATCAGCTTTTTTATAAAAGCTATATCTTTAAAAAATTTCATAAAAATCCCCCTTATATTAATGTATTAATATAAGAGTCAATTTATGTTATCAAATTTTTACATAAAATACAAGTACTTTAATTCTCGCTGTTCTTTGTTTAATATATAAGGATTTACTTAGAGAGGAATATAGACATGACATATAGGATCACCAAATAAGTTAAAAGACTCTTTTATACCTCACAATTCGCATACTTAATCCTGAAAAAGTACATGAGAAGATATTTCAGAGCCTTATTAATAATATTATATAGCAACTATAATATTTTTTCAACATTTTTTTACTATATAAAAATTTATAATCCTTCTGTAAAATTTGGAAGAGATGAAAGTCACATAATGCAATCTATATTTGCTTTAAAAATGCAAATGATAATTGGTTAATTCCGATGTCCCAATCCGATAATTCCATAAGATGCAATTACTAATTTTGACATCCGCTGTCAGCAAAGTATACCATTTTTATTGATATAATTCTATTAATGACTTATAATAATTGTCAGAACTTTAAATATCACATTTCGGTAATAAAAATTAACTGCACAGATAAAATTAAAAGGGGCTTTAAATGAACTACACATGGTTTTTTATATTAATAGGGTTTATCGTAGTGTTTTTACTAATTATATCGCATATGAAAGCAACTAAAAAACTAAAATTATTTCTCATAAATTCCTTCGGCAAAATACCAAATCAAAAGAAATGCGAGTTTGAAAGTATCGAAAGCTATCACCGATATAAAAAAGCAAACATTGATGACTTTAATACAATAGATAGTATAACATGGGACGATTTGGACATGAATCTGACATTTAAACGAATTAATACTTGTCTGACATCTGTTGGTGAAGAATACTTATATGACACTCTGCACCAGGTACAAATGGAAGAAGACATTCTTTTAAAAAGAGAGAAGCTTATTTCTTATCTGGAAGATAATGCCGACGATAGACTGAAGCTGCAAATGAATTTAGCCAAAGCGGGAAAATATAACTATAACGGCATAGCTTCTTTTATCTTTGATGCAGAAGCAAAATCTTTGAAACATAATTTTATATATAATATTTTAACCATTATTCCCGTCCTATGCATTTTATTATCCTTCTTTGATACTCAAGCGGGTATTTTATGTTTTATACTTTCAGCTATATTAAATGGATTCTTTTATTACGGAACAAAAACGAAAATAGAAAGAGAGCTTTCTGCTATAAAATATTTTTCGTCTATATTGCAATGCTTAGATAAAATATTCAAAACCAAAAATTATGAATCAGTTCCCTTTTTCAGCGAGCTGAAAAAAAGCTATCTTATATTTAAGCCTCTGAGAACTAAAATTTCAGATATTTTACAGAAGGATTTTTCTGACATGGCTGTTTTTGCGGAATATATAAAAATAATATTCCTCATCGACATACGAAATTACAATAAGGCTATAAGAATGATTTCAAAATATTCCAATGACTTTCATACATTGTACAAATCCATGGGCGAAATTGATATGGCAATCTGTGTGCTATCATTCAGAAAAAGTCTGCCTTTTTATTGTACTCCGATTTTTTATAATGAAAACTCCGTATGTTTTGAAGACTTGTATCATCCCCTGCTATCAGATCCTGTACCTAACAGCGGAAAAATAAGCAATGACAGCATCATCACAGGCTCCAATGCTTCAGGAAAGTCCACATTTATCAAAGCCTTAGCTATTAATGGTATTTTGGCCCAGACAATTCACACATGTACTGCAAAAGAATTTAACCTAAGGTTTTCATTAATAATCACTTCTATGGCTGTTCGCGACAACATTTCTGAAGGAGACAGTTACTTTATTAAAGAAATAAAGTCATTAAAAAGAATACTCGATAAGGTGCAGGATACAGCCTGTACATGTTTTGTCGATGAAATTTTAAAGGGAACAAACACTATTGAACGCATTGCTGCATCGACATCCGTACTGAAATATCTGCACAATATAGATTGTCTTTGCATAACTGCCTCTCATGACATTGAACTGACAAATATATTAAATAAAGAATATGACAACTATCATTTTCGTGAACATATTACAGATGATGGTATACATTTTGATTATAAGTTAAAGCAAGGTCCATCGCAAACCAGAAACGCCGTTAAGCTGCTTCATTACATGAATTTCGACAGTCAAATAGTCGAAGCAGCTGAAACATTGGTCGATAAATTTATTAATACAAAGACATGGTAATAAAAATTTAAATGGGGCAATCGGAAAATAGC
>DCYG01000038.1 GCA_002331025.1 Firmicutes bacterium UBA2116
CCCGTCTTCCGGCGCCTTGCAGGATGAACTTTTTCAACAGCCTATTAAAAAACGTACAGGAGGAAATAAATATGTTGGAAATTATTAAGAGCAGAAGGTCAATAAGAAAATTCAAAGAAGAAAAGCTACCTAAGGAAATCATAGTAGAAATACTCAAAGCGGGTTTGCTGGCACCTACATCTAAAAATAAAAAACCGGTGGAATTTATTGTAGTGGAGGATAAAGAAGCCATCAACAAATTAAAGGAATGTAAAAGCAAAGGCGGGGACGGATTAAATACGGCAGCATGTGCCATAGTTGTTGCTTGTGATTGTGATAAAAGCGATGTGTGGGTGGAGGATTCATCTATTGCTGCATCATATATGCAGTTACAAATAGAAGAGCTTGGATTAGGCTCTGTCTGGATACAGATGAGGAAGAGATTTAATGATAATGGAGATGCTGAAAATCAAGTGCGAAACATTTTAAACATTCCTGACTATTACGGAATTGTATGTATTTTGGCAATAGGATATAAAAATGATAAGATGAGGTCTTATGATGAAAATGACATCGATGTAACAAAAGTTCATTATGAAAAATATTAGTAATTGAAATTGATGCTGATAAAAACTCTGAATTAAAAGGAGCGGGAACTATCAGCTCTGATAATTCAAGAGTAAAAATAGTAGTTGTCGAAGCAAACGAAGAAAAAATAATTGCAGCCGATACATATAATTTGTGCAAGGAGTGATTTTATTGTCTATAAAAAATACTTTTATAGTTCCTCATCCGCCATTGATTGTTCCTAGGGTAGGAAGAGGACAGGAAATAAAAATCGAAGAAACAGTAAAAGCTTATGATAAGATAGCCAGGAAAATAGCTGAATTAAGACCTGATACGATTGTTGTGGCTACTCCGCATTCAATCATGTACTCCGACTACATACATATATCACCGGGAAAGGGAGCAAAGGGTGATTTCGGAGAATTTGGAGAACCGGATATTAAATATGAGGCAGATTATGATACGGAATTTGTGCATAAACTATCGGAGCTGGCTGAACGGCAGGATATACCTGCGGGAACGTTGGGTGAAAGAAAAAAATCATTAGATCATGGCACGATGGTACCTTTATATTTTATCAACAAGTATTATACCGGCTATAAATTAGTACGTATAGGTATTTCAGGTCTGTCATCCATAGACCATTACGATTTTGGCAGGTGCATTGCAGATGCGGCAGAGAAACTTAACAGGAATGTTGTTTTTATTGCAAGCGGTGATTTGTCTCACATGCTTAAGGATGAAGGACCGTACGGATATTCGGATGAGGGTCCGGCATTTGATAAGGAAGTCACCGAAGCCATGAATAGCGGTAATTTTATGCGTTTTCTGACATTTGACGAAGAATTTTGTGAAGCTGCAGCAGAATGTGGACTTCGTTCCTTCATAATGATGGCAGGAGCTTTAGATGGCAGAGCTGTTAACTCGGAATTGTTGTCATACGAGGGTACTTACGGTGTTGGATATGCCGTTGCATCCTTTGAAGTTACAGGCAGTGATGATAACAGGCGCTTTGGCAGATTATACGGCATGGAGGAGGAAGAAAGGATAAATAGTCTGAGAAAAAACGAAGATGAATACGTTCGTTTAGCAAGAAGAACGCTTGAAAGCTATGTGATTCACCATAATAAGCTTGAGAAACCGGATAATTTGCCGTCAGAAATGCTTACCGGCAAAGCCGGCGTATTCGTTTCATTGAAGATGGACGGACAACTGAGAGGATGTATAGGAACCGTTTCAGCTGCAACTGAATGTATAGCGGATGAAATTATACAAAATGCCATCAGTGCAGGCATGGAGGATCCCAGATTCAATCCGGTTACTAAAAAAGAATTAAATAAAATTCAGTATTCGGTTGATGTTTTAAAGGAATCTGAGCCAATCAAATCTATAAGTCAGCTTAATACAAAACAATACGGAGTAATAGTTAAAAAAGGAAGAAGAAGCGGTCTTCTTTTGCCTAATCTCGAAGGTATAGACACTCCGGAAGAGCAGGTAAGCATAGCTTTAAAAAAGGCGGGAATCAATCCCGGCGACGATTACGCTATGGAGAGATTTGAGGTTGTAAGGCATAATTGAAGAAAAAAGTTTAACATTCTTAATTAGGGTATAATAAAGTTATACTTATTAACAACTTATTGGATATTAATGTGAGGAGATTTATGCATGTCAAATTTATTTAGTTTAAAAGGAAAGGTTGCTCTTGTAACGGGAGCATCATCAGGGTTAGGAGTACAATTTGCAACAGCGCTTGCAAGAGAAGGTGCTGATGTTGCCATAGTTGCAAGAAGAATGGAAAGGCTGAACGATGTAAAGTCTGAGCTGGAAAAACTCGGAGTCAGAGTTCTTTCTGTTCAATGCGACGTAACGGATGTGGAGCAGGTGAAGAAAGCTGTTGAAAATGTTAAGGAGCACTTTGGAAGAATTGATATTCTTGTCAATAATGCAGGAGTAGGATTTGCGGAGCCTGCTGAACTGCAAACTGACGAACAATGGAATAAAATGATCGGTCTCAATCTGAATGCAGTATACTTTGTTGCGAGAGAAGTGGGCAAGGTAATGATAGAGCAGAAATACGGCAAAATAATAAACATAGGTTCAATTCACAGTACGGTTGCAATGAATGCCTTCCCGGTATCAGCGTACATGACGGCAAAGGGCGGAGTTATGGCCATGAGCAAGGCACTGGCGGTTGAGTGGGCTAAATACAACATTACAGTAAATACAATCGGACCTTCATATTTTGAGAGTGAGATGACATCGGCAATTGTATCCGATCCAACATTTGAGCCGGTATTAAAAGCTTATTGCCCGATGGGCAGAGTAGGTAAAAAAGGAGAGCTTGACGGAGCAGTAGTGTATTTCGCTTCCGATGCCTCAAGCTTTACCACAGGACAGTATCTTGCTGTAGACGGCGGCTGGACAGCAATTTAAGCAAATATGATAAAGTACTTAGGTTTATAGCTTAAGTGCTTTGTTTTTTTCTGTACTTAATATTTTAAATGCAAATTAAAACCGATAATTTGATGACATCAATAATATTTGTGCTATAATATATAGTATAAGTAATAATCAGTTAATGGAGAATTCTAATTAAGGAGTGTACCATGCCATATTCAAGTGAGGATGCAGTATTAGATTTAAAACAAGAGCTTCGTTATTTAAAGCTGCTGTCAAAACAATTCCCTACAATTGCTTCCGCATGTACGGAAATTATTAATTTGCAGGCAATATTAAATCTTCCTAAAAGCACGGAGCATTTTTTATCGGATATTCATGGGGAGTACGAATCATTTAACCATGTCCTTAGAAACGGCTCGGGAAATATAAAACGCAAAATTACCGAAGTTTTCGGAGATATAATGAGTGAGAAAGAAATTAAAGCTTTGGCAACTCTCATTTATTATCCGGAGCAAAAATTAGAAATCATTCATAAACAGGAAGAAAACATAGAAGAATGGTACAAGATTACTATTTACCGCCTTATTGAAGTCAGCAGAAAAGCAGCATTTAAATACACAAGGATGAAGGTAAGAAAAGCACTGCCCGCAGAGTTTGCATATATTATAGAAGAATTAATGCACAGAGGACCTGAAGAGTATGACAAGGAAGAATATTACAGCGAAATTATTAATTCAATTATAAGGGTCGGCAGAGCTGATGAATTTATCATTGCTATGTCAAAGCTTATTCAAAGGCTGGTTATAGACAGATTACATATTGTAGGAGATATATTTGACAGGGGACCCGGTGCGGAAAAGGTAATGGAAACACTTTTGAATTATCATTCTGTGGATATCCAATGGGGAAATCATGATGTATTGTGGATGGCAGCTGCCGCCGGAAGTGAAGCAAGCATTGCCACAGTAATCAGAATTTGCACAAGGTATGCGAATTTAGATACGATCGAGGATGGATACGGCATCAATATGCTGCCTCTTGCGACCTTTGCCTTGGAATTTTACGGTGATGACGAGTGCGTACAGTTTAAACCAAAATTAGAAAACGGCATAGTTTGTACGGACAATGATTTAAAGCTTATAGCTAAAATGCATAAGGCAATTTCTATTATACAATTTAAACTGGAAGGGGAAATCATTAAAAGAAGACCTCATTTCTGCATGGAAGACAGGTTGCTGCTTGAAAAAATCAACTATCAAGAGGGAACGATTGAATTAAACGGTAAAATATATGTGCTTAATGATAATAATTTCCCGACCATTGACCCTATGAGCCCTTATCAATTGACTAAAGAAGAAAGGGATTTAATCGATAAGTTAAAGTTTTCATTTTTAAACAGTGAAAAGCTGCAGAAGCATATCAGGTTTTTGTTGTCAAACGGAAGTATGTATTTGAAATTCAATTCAAATCTTTTGTATCACGGATGCATTCCCGTTAATGAGGATGGAACGTTCAAGAAGGTTAAAATCGGGTCTTCAGGAAAATGCTATAGCGGAAAAGCGTATTTTGACCGGCTTGATACATTGGTAAGAGAAGGATATTTCCATGAAAATAATCCTGAAGCAAAGCTGTACGGCATGGATATAACTTGGTATTTGTGGACCGGCCCTGATTCTCCGTTATTCGGCAAGGATAAAATGACTACCTTCGAAAGATATTTTATCGATGAAAAAGAAACCCATAAAGAAAAGAAAAGTCATTATTTTAAATTAGAAGAAAGTGAAAAAATGTGCCGGATAATATTTAAAGAATTCGGATTGAATCCGGACACCTCACATATTATAAACGGTCATGTACCTGTTAAAAGTAAAAGCGGTGAAAGTCCTATAAAAGCAAATGGAAAGCTTATAGTTATAGATGGCGGTTTTTCAAAGGCTTATCAGGGTACAACGGGGATAGCAGGATACACTCTGACATATAATTCTTACGGTCTGCTGCTTGTTTCTCACGATCCTTTCGAATCAACACAAAAAGCCATTGAGGAAGAAAAGGATATTCATTCCACAACGATGGTTCTTGAAAAGGAATTAGAAAGAAAAAGAGTGAGGGATACGGATAACGGCAAGGAGATAATTGCACAAATAAAAGATTTGGAAATGCTTTTGGACGCATACAGAATAGGCTTAATTAAAGAACAGTAAGTTTAATCATAAAGACATTTCATCAATCATACCATTTATAGAAGGTTGGTGATGAAATGTCTTCTTTTTATTCAAGTATTGTGCAAAATTTTTTGATAAGCTTCGGGGTTGTAATCGGTGCCAGTTTGTTTTCGGGAATTGGTGCTATAATAACCAATCATCCTCCTTATAAAATTATGATGCAGGTTGCGAGCTCCATTAAAATCTGGGCAATAGCTGCATCATTAGGAGGTACATTTTCTTCCTTTGCGGTTATAGAAAAAGGTATTTTTGACGGTGAAATAAAAACCTTGGCAAAACAGGCCCTTTATATATTGATATCTTTGTCGGGAGCAAACATAGGATATGAATTTATAAGATTGCTGCAAAGGTGTGGTTACATATGGGGAAGGTAAACAATGCAGGATATAAGTTCTTTATATGCTTTTTAACGGGTATGCTGTGGGGAGTAATAATCGGAGCATTAGGAATCAGCACAATTATAAGCTATAGGATGGATGCCTTTTATGAAGAAATTGCTTATCTGGAAAATACAATAACAGATAAGGATGAAAAGCTTGAGAAATTGGAAAACTCCATTAATCAATCAAGCATTGTTTTGAAGGATATCATTATTGATTTGGATTTTTCAAGCTTCAGCAAGGAGCAAATAGATAAGATAGACAGTATTTCCATAGAAAAGGCAATTAAGGAGAAGTTTACATCATTATTGGGAAAGGAAGTAAAGAATCTGGATGCAGATATATTGATGCAGGTAATCGACAAAAGAATTTTAAAATTTGATGCAGCGGAGTATCAACTGACAGTAAGTAAATTAATATTATCCGATGTATTGAAATTATGGGTTAAGGTTTCCGTAACGGAAGTGCATTACCCCTATTGAGTTTACGTTTTTATTGCAATTTAATAAATAATAAAAGTAATTTCAATTTTAAATTTTAGTGCCATGCAAATTATAAAAGCTTTGGAAAATTTAAATCAGTATCAAAAAAACTGTTCCGGTTAAAATATAAGTACATAAAAAATTAATCAGCAAGAAAGGCAGCAACACACATAAGTAACACGAGGTAACAACACATATCATTGCTGATAGGGAGATTTATATGGCAGACAATAAAATGAAAAGTACAAAAAACAATAAAAAAGAAGATGGAAAATTTCGCTCAAAACATATTAAGCACAATCCGCAACAAGAAAGTGCGAGAGCAGTGTTTGGATTAAGGGATGAAAATTATCAGAATAAAATTGATAAGTAAATCAAGGAACGGCAGTAATCTGCCGTTCAGGCTGCTGAAAAAGCCCCCCTGCGTCGTTGCCGTTCAGTCGGTCAATCCTCACGTATGTCTAATACGCTGCGGTTGCCCG
>DCYG01000016.1 GCA_002331025.1 Firmicutes bacterium UBA2116
TTTCTTTTAACAACTTCCTAATATTAATTCATACAATTATCTATTATTATATATCATCTTGTCAGTAAATTGGAATGAAAAGTTTCTGAAGCGTAAAGCAGCCTAACATACATAGGTAAGAGTTAAGGAGTATTAATATTAGTGTAAGAGAACCCTTTCTGAAGACTTAATAATGATTAGCAGATTTAATTAAATTGAATAATTTACATAATTATGCTATAATTTAGGTACAAAATGTCAGAAAGTAAACTGAGCGCAGGAGATATCTTATGACTATTTCAAGAAAAACAGTATTAATAGGTACAATTATAGTAATCAGCTTAATTTCAGTATTAATTATTTATAATACTAAACATTTACCTACAGTTGAAAATGGTGTAGTTAATGAAACAGTTAATAATGATTTAAATAAAGAAACTTTGAGTGATGAAATAGCTTTTAAGAACAGTGAAACAAATGAAAATATAGTTAATACAGATGAAATAGAAGAGTCGGATGATGAGCTGAAAGAAGATGAATCAACTGAATCCGAAAATGACAGCGTCTCTGAGACAGAAGATGACATTATAGGAAATGATTTACCTATAGAGCATACACCTGAACATGTGGGTAATTTTGTAATAATAAACAGTGTAGGCTATGAAAAGTTCAAATTTAGTAAGTATAATGCAAATGTTTACATAGATTCGATTAATAAATATGCTGCAAACTTAGGCAGTGATGTAAAAATATATAATCTCATTGCACCAACATCCAGTGAATTTAATATGCCTGATAAATACAGTGACTTGAGTGATTCGCAAAAAGATGGGATCCAATATGCTTATTCAAATATGAATAATAAGGTTATAACGGTGGATGCATATTCAAATATAGAGGCAAATAAGGATGAATACCTATATTTCAAGACAGATCATCATTGGACCGGATTAGGAGCATATAGGGCATATGAATCATTTATGAAAACTAAAAAAGAGGAACCTGTACAGTTAGAAAGATATAAAAAAATAGATTCGGAAAATAAATATCTTGGCTCCATATACAATATGACTCAAAATGAAAGATTGGAAAATAATTTAGATGATATATGGTATTACAATCCTTTATTGCCGGTTAAATATTCAGCAGTAAACAGGGACGAAACATCATGGAGTTCAAATCAGATTGTTTTTCCGTCATATTTCGAGCATAGCAGAAAGTATTCTGTTTTCATGGGCGGAGATGCTGCTTTTTCACATATCGAAGCAGATTCTCAGACAGAGAAAAAAATATTGGTGATAAAGGATTCTTATGGTAATGCTTTTATCCCGTTTCTTATACCTCATTATGTTGATATTTTCATAGTCGATCCTCGCTACTACAATGATAATATTTATGAGCTGATAGAAGAAAATAAGATTGATGAGGTACTTATAATTAACTATTCAACAGTCTTGCAATTGCCGGTGTTTTCTCAGATGTTAGGTGATATGGGAACGGTTAATGTTGTTAGTTCAACTGCAATAAAAGCTGCGGTGGCAAATTAATATTTTATGAAGGAGGTAAAAATGGCATTTATACATATTAGGGGAGTAATACCGCCGATGATAACACCGTTTGATGAAAATGACAAGGTGGATTACGATAAGTTTAGAAGAAACATTGAAAAATGGAACGGATATGATTTGGCTGGTTATTTGGCGCTCGGCTCAAACAGTGAAACTGTGTACTTGACAGAAGAAGAAAAATTAAAATTGATTGAACTTACGGTTAAACATAAAAAGACGGGGAAAATTGTTGTTGCCGGAACCGGTATGGAATCAACAAGTGCTACTATCGATTTAACAAACAAGGCAGCTGATTTAGGAGCCGATTGTGCTCTTATTGTTACTCCATTCTATTATGGCGGCAAAATGAACGATGAAGCACTGATTAATTTCTATACAGATGTTGCAGACAATGTTAAAGTACCAACAATGATTTACAATGTTACTAAATTTACCCATGTTAATATTTCTCCATCTGCTGTCAGTGTATTATGCAAGCATCCTAACATAATCGGAATGAAAGACAGCTCGGGTAATGTTTCACAGTTAATAGATTTTAAAAGAGCAGCAGGAGATGCGGAATTTAATTTAATGGTTGGAACCGCATCTATCTGGTATCCTGCATTGAACTTAGGCGTTAAAGCTGCCGTTATGGCTCTTGCAAATTGTTGTCCCGATGAATGTATAGAAATTCAAAAGGAATTTGAAAGTGGTAATTTAGAAAAGGCAAGAGAGCTATATGAAAGGGTATTTCCTGTTAACAGTGCCGTAACGGGCAAGTACGGCATAGCAGGATTAAAGCATACATGTGATTTATTAGGCTTTGAAGGCGGGTACGTGAGAAAACCGTTACTTGAGCTTAAAGAGACTGAAAAGACAGAATTAATAGAAATATTGAAAAAAGCTAAAGTCTACAAGGGTTGATCGCCATACGCAATATGGTTCTGGTTCCACCCTAATTGCTCACAGGAGAACTTCATGGAAAACCTTACAGCATCTCATATTATCGGAGCATTAGTTACTTTGATAATCATAATGGGAATAGGAGTTTATTCAGGGAAAAGAGTTAAAAATGCATCGGATTTTTCAACAGGCGGTCACAGAGCGAGTTCTTTATTAGTTGCCGGAACAATTATCGGAACATTGGTAGGAGGTTCTTCAACCGTAGGTACCGCACAGCTGGCATATAATTATGGTTTTTCTGCCTGGTGGTTTACCTTAGGTGCCGGTCTGGGATGTTTAACTCTTGGATCAGCCTTTGTTAAGCCGCTTAAATTAAGCTGCTGTAATACAATACAAGAAATGATATCTTCAGAGTATGGACAAACCTCCGGTATTATTACTACAGTTTTATCATCATTCGGGATAATATTGAATATAGTTGCACAAATTTTAGCTGCTAATGCATTGTTATCTTCAATGTTTGGTTTGGGCAGTGTGGAAAGTGCTTGTGTCAGTATATTGCTAATGAGTGTTTACGTTATTTTTGGCGGAGTTTTAAGTACAGGTATTTTAGGTATTATAAAGCTTGTTTTAATATATTTTTCTGTTTTTTTAGGTGCTGCTATAGCTCTTAAGTTAGGGGGAGGGTTTTCCGGATTTTATAATAACCTTAATCACCAACAATATTTTAATCTTGTATCAAGAGGAGTTGGTATTGATGTAGGTGATGGGTTTTCGGTTGTTTTGGGAGTATTATCTACTCAGACTTATATTCAGGCTGTTATATCAGGGAAAAATATAAAGGAAGCCAAAAAGGGCGCATTATTAAGTGCTGCTATTATACCACCTATAGGAATCGGCAGTATTTTAATAGGAATGTATATGAAAATTAATTATCCTTACATAGAATCAAGTCAGGCATTTTCTTTATTTATTATTAACAATATTCCGCCTTTTATCAGCGGTCTTATATTAGCAACATTATTGATAGCGTTAGTGGGAACCGGTTCAGGAATGGCACTTGGATTCAGCACAATTATTATAAATGATATTTATAAAAAATATATAAGCAAGAATGAAAATATCAAAAATGAATTAGTAATCACAAGGATTGTAATTTTGTTGACCTTGGTAGTATCTGCAATATTTACTTTAGGAAATCTAAAAACGGCCATATTAACATGGGGATTCATGTCTATGGGGTTAAGAGCAACGGTGTTGATAATTCCGATGATTGGAGCACTATTTTTTAAAGGTAAGATTGGTAGTAAATTCGCTGTTTTATCAAGTGTGTTCGGATTTTTATCATTTTTAGTATGTGAAACATTCTTTGATTTGAATATGAATTCTTTATTTATCGGTGTAAGCATCAGTGCATTAACAATCCTTTTCGGCTTGAGCAGGCATCATAAGATTCAGCAATAGAAATTGGGAAAACCGGAAGACATAACTATCCTTCCGGTTTTTGTTCTTGCACTTAGAGTATAAGCGACTGACACCTGATCAGAGATTTGGGTTATCTGCTTATTACAATGTATATTTTCCTACCATTTGCTTCAATGAAAAAGCCTGTCCTGACAACTCTTCGCTCGATGCCGCTATTTGTTCTGCGGTTGCTGAGTTAGATTGTATAACACTTGATATTTGATCAACACCTGTGTTGACTTGATAAACATTATCGCTTTGTTTTTGTGAAGCTTCAGAAATATCATTTATCAAAGAATTAGCCTTATGAGTTTTTTCCACAACATTTTTTAGTGCTGATTCAGTTTCTTTTGCAATTAAGGTTCCCTTGTTAATTGAATTTACAGAACTTTCAATCAGAAGGGTTGTACTTTTGGCTGCTTCGGCACTCTTGGATGCAAGATTCCGAACTTCGTCTGCAACGACAGAAAATCCTTTGCCGGCAGCACCCGCCCTTGCTGCCTCAACAGCCGCATTAAGCGCCAATATATTAGTTTGGAATGCTATATCATCTATTGTTTTAATTATTTTTTCAATTTCACCTGATGTATGATTGATTTCTTCCATTGCGTTCATCAATTCATTCATGTATTGACTGCCTTGCAGTACAACAGACCCTGTTTCGTCAGACAATCTGCTGACATTGACAGCACTTTCAGCATCGTTTTTAATCTGAACTGCTACTTCTGACATGGTAGCAGCTAATTCCTCGATAGAGCTTGCTTGCTCGGTAGAGCCTTGTGCCAGCATTTGAGCAGCTGCAGAAACATGCTCTGCCCCCGAATTAATTCCATCTGCTGCCAAGTTAATTTCATTTAAAATTGACCTAAGATCATTAAATAATGTTTCTACAATTTTAATAATTGTAAAATATATACCTTTATGTATTGATGTATCTGATGTATATGTTAAATCATTATTTGTTAAAGCTGTTTTATATCCATCGATGCTGTTTGCCAACATATTAACTGATACAACTGCACCATCCATAGATTTAGCTAAAGAGCCGATTTCGTCATTAGAATCAATTTCTTTAATCTGTCTTATTATATCTTCGCTTATATCACCGATTTCTATAGCTTTTGCTGCGTTAACTACAATGTTTAGCGGATTTTTCAGCTTTAATTTGAAATATCTTTGCATTATGAATATACTGAGTATAATTGACAGTATTGAAATAATACTTATTATCATAACCTCGTTTAATATCTTTTTTTCGATAACAGAATAGTCACTTGCCGTAACTATTACTCCTTTAACAGACCCATCCGATGAAAGGGTTGGCTTATATACTGTTATATACGGCAGGCCAAACACATCTGCTTTACCAACATAGTCCATTTTATTGTTCATAACCGTATCGGCTATTTTGGGATCAAGCTTTGTTCCAACCAGCCGTTTTCCGTCCTGAATTACTGTAGAGCTTATTCTCAAATCATTTTCAAATATTGATATTTCATTATTTATTAAGGATTTCATATTATCTACAAAATTATTGTCTTCAAGCTTAAATCCTAATGATAAAACACCAATTAACTTATTATTTTGATAAATAGGTGAACCGGCATTTATACCATAAAAATCTGAGGGCTCTCTTCCTATATCTGAAAGTACTTTTCCGTCAAGTGCTGATTTTATAATTGCATTGTTCGAAATGTTATCTCCTGATTTATATACTTCATTTGTGCTTGAAATTATGGTTCCGCTTAAATCAGTTACCGTTATATTGTCATAATCAGATGCTTCATTCAAGCTGTTTATATATGATTCAAGCATGCTTGTATTATTAGAGCTTATATAACTTATTAATTTTGTATCTTTTGCTGCTTCGCTTACATATTCGGTCAGCTCACTTTTAATTGATTCTATTTCCTTTTCTACAATATCCATTGATGCTAATGCTTTATCCTCTGAAATCTCAATTATTATATTGTTAAAATAGAACAAAGAAATTACTGATGTTATTACTACGGTTATAATCAATGTGATTATACTTATTTTTAATATAGCTGTACTTATGCTTTGAAAATTTGAATTGTTTTTTTTCATTTTGCTCCTCCGTTAGTTGTAATATAAATTATTGTTATTAATATTAAGTTGTAATAATTACAATGTAATATATACCGATATATTGTCGATTTAAACATAAGTAAAAAAATAATCTTTAAATAGTTTCAGCGGGGAATTGAATTACCCATTGAAAAAATCAGGATATTCACCGCATATAGATGCGGTGAATATCCTGATTCAGTTATAATATTAATTTATATAAGTTCGCCGTAATAAAGCAGACTGTAAATGCTATGGCTGTGGGGATGAAGAATGAAAGCAGCGTCCATTTGATACTGCCTGTTTCTTTTTTTATAGTCCATAGGGCTGTTGAACAAGGCCAGTGAAGCAAGCTGAAAAGCATCACGTTTAAGGCAGTTAACGGAGTCCATCCATTATTTATAAGAATTGTTCTCAGATGATCAACACTTTCAAAGTCAGTTAATGTTCCCGTTGAAAGGTATGCCATTAATAAAACCGGCAGTACTATTTCATTTGCAGGTATACCCATTATAAATGCCATCAATATAATACCATCGAGACCTATTGTTTTTGCCATCGGGTCTAAGAAATTTGCTACATGGGACAATATGCTTAAATCGCCTATATAAATATTAGCAAAGATCCATGTAATTGCACCTGCCGGAGCTGCTATTACTACTGCTCTCGATAATACAAATATGGTTCTGTCGATAATTGAGGTATATAAAAGTCGGCCTATCTTTGGTACTCTATAAGGCGGAAGCTCAAGAGTGAAAGTAGAGGGCACTCCTTTTAAAAGCGTCTTTGATAATATATATGAAACAAATAATGTAACGATAATTCCGAACAAAACCATAAGCGTAATAAACAATGCCGGTATCAGACTGTTTACGTATGCATTTGAATAAACTGCAAAGAACGCTGATGATATTACTATTATTGTTGGGAAACGTCCGTTACAGGGCACAAAATTATTAGTTAAAATGGCTATAACTCTCTCTCGAGGAGAATCAATTATTCTGCATCCGATAACCCCCGCAGCGTTACACCCGAAACCCATGCACATAGTGAGACACTGTTTTCCATGGGCGCATGCTTTTTTAAACATATGGTCTAAATTAAATGCAATTCTCGGCAGATATCCAAGGTCCTCTAAGAATGTGAACAATGGAAAGAATATTGCCATTGGAGGGAGCATAACAGATACAACCCATGCTAATGTACGATATATACCGTCAAGAAGTATGTTGTGCAGTATCATCGGTAATTCCCACTGAACAAACAATGCCGATAACTTATCCTGAATTCCAAATAATAGGTTTGCTAACATTTGAGACGGAATGTTTGCTCCTTGAATTGTTATCCAAAATACCAATCCCAAAAGTAAAAGCATAATCGGTAAACCAAGTACCTTAGAGGTAATTATATCGTCTATTCTTTTGTCTCTTTTTATTTTTTTTGTATCTTCTGTTACATATTTTTGCTTTAATTCATTAGCATAGTTGTAGTTATGCTCTGCTATCATTTCACGCAGCTTTATAGTATCTGTATTGATATTAAGAGTTTCTTTTATTTTTTTTGCCTGAGATACAGTTAAGTGCCCTTCTTTGTTTATCGAAAAAATATCTGTATTGCTGTCGATTAATCTCAGGGCGGTCCACCGTATGTTTGAAATATTTAAATCCTCTAAATGAGGTAAAATATCATTGATTTCTGATTCTATATAATCATCGTACGTTATTATTGCCGGCTTTCTTTTTTCGTTGTTGAATGTTATTTTTTCTATTAAATTTTTCAGCTCATCCATTCCTATACCGCTTCGTGCTGCAGTTAAAACTACCGGTACATTAAGCTCCCTTTCAAGACCCTCTTTATCGATTGTTATGTTTTTTTTCTTTGCCTCATCTATTAAATTTATGCAGAGAATAACCTTGTTTGTTATTTCGGATATTTGAAAAACTAAATTCAAGTTTCTTTCCAGACATGTTGCATCTGCAACTATGACTACTGCTTCATAATCGCCATAGCAGATAAAGTCTCTGGAAACTTCCTCATCTTTAGATGATGTAAACAATGAATAAGATCCGGGAAGGTCTACAACTATATATTCTTCATCATTGTAGGAGTATTCTCCTCTTGCCGAAACGACTGTCTTGCCGGGCCAATTTCCCGTATGCTGCTTCAGGCCTGTTAAATAATTAAAGACAGTGCTTTTTCCTGTGTTTGGATTTCCGGCCAACGCTATTACATGCTGATAATCGGTCTTTACTATATCAAAAACATCCTTCATAGCGTCTATTTTGACAGATTGTGCAGTTAAACCCATATACTCGCCCCTTCCTAATATATTTCAATCAATCGAGCTTCTTCCCCTCTCAGGGCAATCATAGCTCCTCGTATGTTGTAAACAGTCAAATTATTTTTAGGTCCTTTTCTTAATATTTCTATATCAGCCCCGTTTGTGAGACCTAAGGCAAGCAATCTTTCTTTTAATGAATCCTGTGCGGTATTTTTTCTTACCTTTACAACTTCGCCCACATGGGCATCTGTTAATGCTTTCATATCATTTCTCCTGTCATAAAATATTATATTTTACTAAATAATTTAGCCTAAGCTAACTTCTTTAGCTTTATCTTATGTTTTAATATAAAAAATGACACAAAAGTATCAAATAATAATTTCCCCTTGATTTATCAGAATAAATGTAAGACAATGGTATATAGCGCCGAAAGGTGTTGTTTTTATTTGATATAGAAGAGGTTTATAATGAAAGAATACGATATGTTAAAAGATAATCCCGGAAAATCATTATTATTCTTTGCATTGCCTATGATTTTGGGTAATCTTTTTCAACAGTTTTACAATATGGCTGACTCGATTATAGTAGGTAAATTTGTAAGTGAAGAGGCGCTTGCTTCTGTAGGTGCATCATATTCCTTGACAACAGTCTTTATAATGATAGCGATAGGTGGCGGAATAGGGTCATCAGTCATTATTTCCCAATACTTGGGGGCTAAAGAATATGAAAAGATGAAGACATCCGTTTATACGGCTTTAATAAGCTTTATGATTTTAAGTTTATTCATGTTGATTTTTGGTACTGTTGCTAAGGAACGGTTATTGCTTTTGTTAAATACACCTGCCAATATTTTTGATGATGCATTGCTGTATCTGACGATTTATTTTATAGGTCTGCCATTTTTGTTTATGTATAATATATTTGCATCGGTGTTTAACGCATTAGGCAAATCTAAAATACCCTTGTATCTATTGATTTTCTCTTCGATATTAAACGTTATTCTTGATTTGTTTATGGTGTTGGTATTGCATATGGGTGTTGCCGGTGTTGCAATCGCTACTGTTATTGCACAAGGAATATCTGCGGTAATTTCATATATCATTTTAATAAACACATTAAAAAACTATGTTACTGAAACAAAGTATATAGAGAAATTTAATAAATCAATGCTTAAAAAGATGATTTTTGTTGCGGTACCGTCTATATTGCAGCAGTCAATTGTTTCAATCGGTATGGTACTCGTTCAATCAGTGGTAAATGGTTTTGGTTCTTCCGTTTTAGCGGGATACTCGGCAGGAACAAGAATAGAGTCAATATGTATTGTTCCGATGATTGCAACAGGAAATGCGATTTCTACATTTACGGCTCAAAACCTTGGAGCAGGACAATTAGACAGGGTACGTGAGGGATATTATTCAGGCTACAGAATAATTGTTTCGTTTGCGGCAGTTATTGCTGTAATTATAGCACTATTCTACAGACCTATTATTTCAATATTTTTGGACGTAGAAAATGGAAGCTTAGCTTTTAATACAGGTATCAGATATTTGAAATTTATTGGTTACTTTTTTGTATTTATCGGTTTTAAATCAATTACTGACGGCGTGCTCAGAGGTTCGGGTGATATGCTGCTGTTTACCATATCTAATCTTGTGAATTTAAGCATAAGGGTTTTTGTAGCATTTTACTTCTCACCCAAGTGGGGAGTTCAGGCAGTCTGGTATGCTATTCCAATGGGATGGGCAGCAAATTATATTATTTCATTTTCATATTATTTGACAGGAAGATGGAGCAGGAAGAGAATTGTAACGTAGAGTATATGGTAAATGTGCTCATAATGACAAAATGCTTGATAAAATTCTATAATGATATTATCATATTAGTATGGTTCAATAAAATTGAAAGGCGGGGAAGTTTATGGAATATAGAAATGCTGCTATTCAGGATATTAATAAGGTACAGTTGTTACAGCAAAAGTATCATATATCAACCATAAGAGATGAAGATAAACCACATGGATTTGTTACAACATTATTTACGGAAAATCAATTTAAAGAACTGATAGAAAAAGAAAATGGACTTGCCATAGCTTGTGACGGTGAAAAAGTAGTCGGATATGCAATGTCCGCATCATGGCAATATTGGTCTGCGTGGCCTTTATTTCAACATATGATCAATGATTTACCCAATACTACATTTTTAAACACTGTATTAAACACTGAAAACTCTTATCAATATGGTCCGATATGCATAGACATGGAGTACAGAGGAACTGATGTCCTGCCTAATTTATTTGAATTTTCAAGATTACAGATGAAGGATAGATACCCTGTATTAATTACATTTATAAATCATATAAACAATAGGTCCTACGATGCTCACACTCGTAAGCTGGGACTTGAAGTAATAAAAAACTTTGAGTTTAATAATAATCATTACTATGAGTTAGGATATGACATGACAAAGAAAACTAAAGGTTCTGATATATAATTTATTAATTGAATATCACTTTAATTGCTGTTATAATGTATTAGTCATACTTTTTATATTGATAAAGGAGCAAACAATGAACGAAAATCAAAACAATGTGCAATATTATGAAGATGAAATTGATTTAAGAGAGCTTATAATGGCTCTTTGGAAAAGAAAAATAATGATAATATGCTTTACTCTTATAGCAGCAATATTAGCAGGGATGTTTAGTATGTTTGTTTTATCACCTGTTTACGATTCAAAATTAAATATAGTTATAAGCATGCCTGAAAAATATATTACAAGATATGGCGAGTATGTATTGCCGATTACGACAAATGAGCAATATATCAATTTAATAACAAGTAATGATGTGTTACTTCATACGATTGAGGATATGGGTTATGACAAAGAAACTACTAGTATAGATGGATTGAGAAAGAAAATTACGGTCGGTAAAAATGAAGCAAAAGCAGGCTCTGTTCAAAACAGCTTTGAAGTGATCGTTTCAGCAAATAATCCTGAAGAAGCTCTGAAGTTAGCTCAAATATTATACAGTAATTATTTAGATTTTTTAGATTCCATGACAAAGGAAAGAGCAGTTAACTATTATTACAATCACTTCACCATAGAATTAAGAGCATTAGAAAATTCATTACTCAGCCAGAAAGAAATACTGAAAAGTAACGAAGATTTATTGGCACAAACACCTAAAAATATAAGTGACGGTAATGCAAATATAGAAATACAGTCCCCTTTGAACGGAAGCAGTGATTATATTCTGCCGGTTGATACTATAAATCCAAATTATATTAAATTAGAAACTGATATTATTGCAAACAAGCAATTAATTAACAACTTAGAAAATTCTATCAGAATGAATAATCAATACTTAGCGGAATTAGACAGGGAAAGAGAGGCAATATACAAATACTACAGAACCGGTCAAACTGAAATTTTGGAATCAAGTGTAATCGGAGTAGTAGAAACAAATGTTTATTTACCTTCGCCTCCTGTAGCACCAACTCAAAAAACGAGCCCAAGCAATGCCTTAAACACTGCAATCGGTGCAGTATTAGGTGGTATGCTAGGAGTCATGGTAGCTTTGTTTCAGGAATATTGGTTTAAAAAAGCGTAGGTTGACGAAAAAGACCCCACTGAATTGAGGGTCTTTAATTTATAAAAGAATGACGAAAAAGGAGACAGATGGAAACAGATGAAAGGATTATTGGAAATATATTTTACATTTTTTAAAATAAGTTCGGTAACCTTTGGTGGAGGAATGGCTATGATGCCGATACTCCAAAGGGAAATCGTACAAAATAAGCAATGGATAACCGATGAAGAAGTGATTGATTATTATGCACTCAGTCAAGGTCTACCTGGAATATTGGCTATTAATGTAGCATCTATGATAGGTTATCGCAAAAGGGGGTTATTAGGTGATATAGCTGCAAGTCTAGGTACAGTATCGCCATGCATTTTAATAATAACTATTTTAACTTCATTTATATCAAATTTCCGTGACATAGAAATTATACAGCATGCATTTGCCGGCATAACACTTGGTGCAACCGCATTAATATTCAGCGCTATAGTGGGTCTTTGGAAAAAAAGTGTTGTTGATAAAATCTGCTTAGCAATTTTTGTTATAACCGCTGCAATTATGTTTGCGTTTGATATTTCGCCGGTTATTTTGATTATACTCAGTGGAGTTATTGGAATACTTGTTAAGAAATCAGGGTTAAGAGCATGATATATTTAAAATTATTTTATGAATTTTTTATTATAGGTTTATTTACATTTGGAGGCGGATTAGCTACCATACCTTATTTGAAGGATTTAGCAGAGAGAACCGGCTGGTATGAGGTGTCATTTATAACGGATATGATTGCCATATCAGAATCAACGCCCGGACCTATAGGTATAAATATGGCTACATATGTGGGCAATGAAGTTGCGGGAATCTTTGGAGGTATCCTCGCAACGGTTTCGGAAATTTTACCCTCTATAATAATAGTGGCATTGGTATCTAAGTTTTTGTTTAAATTTAAAAACAATCAAGATTTTAAGCATGCATTTTACGGTATAAGACCATGTGTTGCAGGCTTGCTTGCTTACGTAGGTGTGGACTTGCTAAGCGTAGCAATATTAAACAGAAGCTTGATATCGACAGTTGGTTTATTCGGCAGCATAGACATATTAAAATCAATTATTTTCTTAGCTATATTTTATTCAATAGTAAAATTTAAGAAACACCCGGTTACCTATATTATAATCTCCGGAATAATAGGTGTAATTCTAAAACTATAATTATTAAGGTCTGCAGCCTGTCATCTTGATGATTTTTTCATCAATCTGAACCTAAGGGAATACTTAGGTTCTTTTTTCTTTTATATTGGATAATAGTGTAAAACATGAATAAAATAATCCTAATATATCGGAGTGAGTTTAAAACGGTACAAAGGGAGATAAATACTATGAGCACAATCGAAAAATCTTATTCATATTTATATAAAAAGGTAGTTAAGGCAGTAAATCCGTTAAAAAAGAAAGTGATAAAAACAGAATGCATAGTACATAAATTTATTAACAATCAGGCGGTTGAAATATTGAAAAATGACGGTCATACTGCTGTTTATAACATAGTTTCCAAATATATCGAAGATATAAACGAAGGAGCTGTGTGGGCCGATCAGGATTTTAAAAGCAGTAATCATTTTTATAATCCGAAAATTCAAAGAGGTCTGTACGGTAACAGCAATGCCAGAACTGAATGCATTACTTATTACAGGAGAGCTATCAAGGAGTATTTTAAGGGAGATATTAAGAATGCTATGTTTTATTTAGGTGCGGCATGTCACTTGATTCAGGATTTAACCATTCCGCAGCATGCAAATATTGAACTGTTAAACAATCATAGGTCATATGAGAACTGGGTTATAAAGATGTATAACAAGCATCGCAGATTTAAGGTAGAAAGAGGTGGTATTTATCTTGATTCGTTAGAATATTATATTAATTTAAATACTCACAAAGCTATAGAAACATACAAAATGTATTCCGGTTTAAAAAATGGAGCTATGAAGTTTTATAAAATTACATCAATTTCATTAGTAATGGCACAGAAAACTACTGCCGGATTAATGAATAATTTTTTCTATGACATTAAAAGATTAAAGGCGATTAAGCAAATGAGAAGAGGAAGACCTTTAATTTAGTTATATATTCTGCATATACGCACTGAATCAGCCTTCATGCATAAAATAAATTGCAATACAAATTTAGAGGAAACGGAGGTTGATTAATGCCTACTATATATTTAAGTCCTTCAACTCAAGAATATAATTTATTTATAAACGGCGGCTCAGAAGAGCAGCATATGAATGATATAGTTGATGCCATGATACCTTATTTGCAAAGGTACGGTATCGAATTTTCAAGAAATACACCCGATATGACGGCAGGTTCTTCAATTGCTGCCTCAAATGCAGGAAATTACGATTTTCATTTAGCACTTCATTCAAATGCTTCTGCACCTGCAAATGCAGGTCAGAACAGAGGACCTATTATATTCTATTATCCTTCAAGCACTAACGGACAAAGAATGGCTGAAATTATCAGACAGAACTTTACTGGTATCTATCCTTCACCGGATCTTGTAAGAACAATGCCGACAACAACTTTAGGTGAAGTTTCAAGAACGAGAGCACCATCAGTATTAGTCGAAGTTGCTTTTCATGATAACTGGGAAGATGCAAACTGGATAGTAAACAATAAGGAATTGATTGCCTTAGCCCTTGCCAATTCATTAGCGCAATACTTTGGTATTCCGGTTACTAATGCCAGCACACAAAATGGACGGACAATGGGAAGGGTAACATTAAATAGCGGGTACCTGAATATAAGAAATGGTCCGACCCTTAGTAATCCAGTTATAGGAATGGCACCAAACGGAGCAAATGTAGAAATAATCAGAAGAGTCGGAGATTGGTATCAAATTAATTACAACAATATTAACGGGTATGTGTTTGGTCAATACATCAGAATAATCTAAAGTTAAAGCCGGAGTCATTTGTTTAACTCCGGCTATTTTTGTTAACCTACGTAAAAATACATCATTATATAATGGCAGAATGAGCCTGCCAGAACAAATATATGGAACAGTTCGTGGAATCCAAAATATTTTTTGCTTATATTTGGTTTTTTAATTCCGTAGATAACACCGCCCACTGTGTAAAACAATCCACCGGCTATGAGCCAGGCAAGACCTCCTAAGGGCATGCTTTTAACAAGCGGAGAAAATACCATTACTGCCATCCATCCCATTCCGATATACAGTACGGAGCTGAACCAGTTAGGAGTATTAATTTTAAACAGCTTAATAAATGTTCCTATAATTGTTACTGACCATACGGCTGCCAATAATCTATAACCTATGTAATTGTTTAAGACAAGCAGACAAATAGGTGTATAGCTGCCTGCCACAAAAACAAATATCATAATGTGGTCAAACTTTCTCATAATGAGCTTTGCTTTCTGCTTTGATTTATCAATGAAATGATAAGCAGTACTTGTAGAATATAACAAAAACATGCTTATTCCAAAAATTAAAAATGCAACTGCAGTAATTAAATTTGATATTTTGTTGGTGAACAGGAAAAATAAGATACCTGCCACCGCAAATACTGCGCCGCCTAAATGAGTCAATGCGCTTGTAATTTCTTTTTTATCTGTATTCAATAACAAAACCTCCCAGTTAAGAAGTGATACATTAATAATATTATGAATTTTAATAAATGTCAAAGCTATAAATAATATTTTTAATCAACCGGTTATTTTTATGCAGAAATTGTTTAATAAAGGCATATTCTTACCTGTATAAAATTACTGAATATTGAGTTAATGAAGCAGAGATGGTATAATTAATATAACATTATAAGAAGAAAAGAGGAGATTTATGAAACCAAAGATTTTAATAATTAAAAAGCTACCGGATTATGTTAAAGAATACATAGGAAATTATTGTGATTACGAAATCGCTGAAGATGCAGGATATGACAATATAATTAATAAAATTCATGATAAGGATGGATTGTTGCTTGCAGGAACCAAAATTGACAAAAATTTGCTTGAGCACGCTCCAAAATTAAAAGTAGTAAGTAATATATCTGTTGGTTATAATAATTTTAATATCGAAGATATGAAGGAAAAAAATATTATTGGAACTCATACTCCGGGAGTTTTAAATGATACTGTAGCTGATTTGATATTTGGATTAATTCTTTCCACTGCAAGAAAGCTTCCTGAAATGGATAGATACGTAAAAGATGGCAAGTGGAACAAACAAGATGAAAGCATAATATTTTCTAAAGATGTCCATCATTCTACATTAGGCATAATTGGTATGGGAAGAATAGGTGAAACTGTTGCAAAAAGGGCGAAATATGGATTCGATATGGATGTGCTTTATTATAACAGAAACAGAAAATATGATACAGAAAAAAATATGGGCGTAAAATATGCAGATTTAAACGATCTATTAAAGCAAAGCGATTTTATACTTATAATGACTGCGTTAACAGACGAAACCTACCATATGATAGATGAAGAACAGTTCAATTTAATGAGAAGCGACGCAATACTCATAAATGCATCAAGAGGTGCGACCGTTAATGAAAAGGCACTTATAAAAGCGTTAAATGAAAAGAAAATTTTAGGAGCAGGACTTGATGTTTTTGAAAAAGAACCGATTGAAAAGGACAATCCGCTTCTTAAAATGTCAAATGTTGTATTGCTGCCGCATGTTGGGTCTGCAACCATAAAAACACGAAATGATATGGCACGCCTGGCTGCTGAAAATTTAATAGCGGCACTTAAGGGAGAAGTTCCTCCCAATGTGGTTCCGGAATTGAAATAAAATAAAATACAAAATATGGGGTAAAATCCATTATTTCTACTCATATATAGATTTAAAAGTGAAATAATACTAAATGAAAGTTTATAACGGGCAAAGCCATTATTGAAACTTTTAAACTACAAAACAAGGAGAAATAATTATGGAAGGCAAAGTACAAAAAATGAATCAACATAATCCTGGTATTAAGTGTCTTGTAAATTCATGTCATTATTGGGAACAAGGAGATCATTGCAATGCACAAAAAATCGAAGTTATAAGCCGTGATGCTAAAAGTACGCATGAAACGGACTGTTCGACTTTCACACCACACAATAATATGAAATAAATACTGTTTTGGCAAACTTAAACGGCGGAGATATTATGAGATATCCTCCGCCGTCAACATATTCTATCTTCTACAGCAGCATTTGCAGCAGCAATGATTATTATTATTGTTGTCTTCTTCAAGAGCGTCTTCTAATAATTCAAATAAGCATTCATATACACAGTCGCATCTGCGTCTGTTTCCGCCGCCCGGATTCACCCAATTGCCACAGCAAATATTATGATGATGATTGTTATTTTCTTCAACTGCATCTTCGATTAATTCCAATAAACATCCATAAACACATTCGCAGTCGCATCTTCTGCGTCCTGCACCGCCAACTTCATTTCCGCATCCTCTGCGATAGAAATCTCCGGCTACTGTTCCGTTAGCATAGTTTATTTTTCTTCCGCCTGCGCCTGCTACATTATTTTCATTATAATACATAATAACACCTTTTCCTATTTTGATTTTGAGCCAAGCCCATTATTATCATATTCCACCAAATAAAGATTGTTACTGCATGTCTTGTTATTGTACAAACGCGGGGACTTTGCAAAAAGTCGGGAATTTTTAAGTACGCAACTTCTCATTAAGCATAATATGAATAATGAGATTTCTTAGTTTCAATAACTAGGGACAAAGGATGTGTATTATGAATTATTTAAATCGTATATCAAAAGTTTACAATTCTGCAGAAAGAGTATTTTTTGATGACAACTCCAAATTTATCCTTATGAGTGACTGCCATAGGGGAGACGGAAGTTGGTCAGATTCTTTTTCCAGAAACCGTAATATTTTTTTTGCCGCGTTGTCACATTACTACAAGAAAGGATATACTTATATTGAGATAGGTGACGGAGATGAATTGTGGGAAAACAGAAGCTTTCAAAATATAGTTGATCAGCACAGGGATGCATTTTGGATAATGAAAGAATTTTACGATAAAGGACGGTTTTATATGATTTACGGCAACCATGACATGGTAAAGAAAAAAGAAAAATTTACAGAGGAAAATTTATATCAGTATTTCAGGCAAAGAGACGGTAAAATTATTACTTTGTTTAAAGATATAAAAGTTCATGAAGGGTTAGTTTTAAAGCACAGAGAGGACGGAACAGAAATATTGCTTCTGCATGGACATCAAGTGGATTTTTTAAACAGTGATATATGGAAAATTGCAAGATTTTTGGTGAGATACTTTTGGAAGCCGTTAGAAAACTTCGGAGTGAACGATGTAACAAGGACCGCAAAAAATTATGAAAAGAAGAATGAAATGGCAAAGAAGCTGACGGAATGGGCAGTAAAAGAAAATAAAATAATAATAGCAGGACATAATCACAAACCTATGTTGGATTCAGATAATATGGTCCCGTATTTTAACGACGGGAGCTGTGTTCATCCGCGATGTATAACAGGACTGGAAATAGCAGAAGGGAATATTCAGCTTGTCAAATGGAGCGTTAAGGCAAGGGATACGGGAGAGTTATTAATAGGCAGGGATACATTGGCAGGACCTGTAAAAATTAAAAACTACATTAATAATAATTTTGTAGTTACACATAATAACTAATAGATTATATATAATCTTTAATAAACAAACAGTGAGGTGAAAAAATGAATAAATCAAAACCGGATGATAGAAGAGATAATGTCGATAAAATTCAAAGAAACATTGATAATACTATAGCAAACTACAGAGAAACGGAAGACATGATAAGAAACAGCATGAGCAATAAGCAAAAAAATGATCTTCAGGAAAAAAACGAAAGAAGAGAACAATCAATTAAAAATATGAGAAGAGAAATAAGAGACGAAGCTCTTGATAGAAATGGTAATATAAAATAGATTAACGCAAATAATCAGGGAGATTCCCAGCATTAGAATCTCCCCTATTTTTCACGTGCATCATAAGCGATGACACCAAATCATAAAATTGGATCATCTGCTTATGCTAACGATTTATCTTTTTTAAAATTCTCCGATTGAGCTATCAGCATTCCCAAAAGCATCAATGCACAACCTAAATAGCCTCTTGCAGGTAAGATTTCTTCAAGCAGGAGCAAGCCGCCAACGGCTGCAAATACCGACTCCATACTTAATGCAATTGCCGCATGAGAAGGCTTTGCGTGTTTTTGTCCCACTGCCTGAAGTGTATACGCAACACCTGCCGACATAATACCGCCGTACAATATTGGAATTATGGCACTTGACAGACCGCCTAGGTTGACATCTTCAAATATGAATGCAACAATTAAGCTTAATACTGAACAGGTTGCGAATTGAATAGATGAAAGCTTAATTGCATCAACATTTTTAACAAATCTATCAATCAGTTGAATGTGGACAGCCCAGAAGAGAGCACCAATAATCTCCAGCAAATCTCCGAATTCAATAGTAAAATTCTCGTTTATACTTAAAAAATAAAGACCTATTACTGCCGTAAGTGCACCAAGCCATGTGGTAACATGGGTTTTTTGTTTTAAAAATATTCCTAAAATAGGAACCAATACAATATATAAGCTGGTAATAAAGCCTGCTTTTCCTGCGGTAGTATAAATCAGACCTACCTGTTGAAGAGACGCTGCGATAAACAATACACTTCCTGCCATTATACCGGATTTAACAGTGGTTTTAAAGTCTGCTTCCTCAACTTTTTCGATGGGTTCCGTAGACTTTTTACCGAAAAAATAAATAACCGGCAGTAATGACATGCTTCCCAATGCAAATCTTACGCCGTTAAACGTAAATGCACCCACATGCTGCATACCTACCCTTTGTGCTACAAATGCAAAACCCCATATGGCTGCAGTTAAAAGTAATATAAGTACTGATTTCACTTCTTTGTTTTTCATACAAATTCTCCCTCTGCCGCATAAATAATAATTATATGTTTTTATATTAACATGTTTTATTAATTTAGGGAAGAGGGAAAAAGATTTATCTCATGCTCTTTATGGCAGTGGTGAGCTCACAAATTGATTCTGTTAGTTGATTGAGCTTTGCTTCAATTCTCACCAGTAAATATACTGCAACAGCAATCGGAAATCCAAAATTTCCAATCAGATTTAAGATATCGTCCATATCGTCACCTCCTGATGATACAGCTCCTTAATCTTTTTAAAATCCTTGATTTTTTGCAGCAAGCGGCACCGTAGGAAATATTTAATTTTTCAGCAATTTCGCTTACTGGAATTTCATCGAAATAAAATGAATATATTAATCGCTGCTCCTTTTCCGGCAGCATATCAATGCAGCTTTTAAGCAAAGAGGTTTCTTCGTCTTTAAGGACTTTTTCTTCTACGTTCTCTTTTAAATCATCTATCTCCAAATCATCGATATTAAAATGATTTGTTAAATTAATTGTATTCTTCAAGCCGTTTCTGTAGCAATTAAGGTAGAAATACTTTATCTTGCTTTTAATAAATGCAAGAAAATGAATTTCTTTATTTATATCAAAATTTTTCAAGGCCTGAAGCACTACAATGTATCCTTCCTGTAACAAATCTTCGATTATGGGATCGTTTAAGACCCAATACTTGTAAATATTCTTGTACAGTAGAGGCTCTAATTCGTTTAATAAAATTTCTTGATATTTCTTGTCCCCTTTTAGGGACATCTGAATAATATAATTAATATCAGTATCTGAATTATTAACCATGCTTCACCTACTTTTCCGTACGATACAGTTTAAGGATAACAAATTAAATTGACAATGTAAAAATGGCGATAGCATGTAAGTCAGAGTGGAAACTGATTAAATTTCGAGAAAAAAATAATATTAAAATTTCAATGTAAATTTTAATAAAAGGATTTGTGTAAAATGAAAAAGATGTTAAAATTCAACGAGATCGAAGCCATGTTGCCTATATATGTGAAAGATACCGGAAACTGCACGGAAATTTTAACGAAAGATGAATCTTTTATAAAAAGTGCAACAATAGAAACATGTATAAAGAATCTGGCTGATTATTATAATATAAGTTTGTATCACAACAGAATAAATTATGGCAGTGAACTTGGTATTACAAATAAAGTTCCTATCGTTATAAATGAGAACATAGTCTATGTCTATGTTAATGCAAGAGAACCAATATTCAGGCATGATGCGGCATACGGGTATGTAAATATAAACTCTGTCAAAGAAGTGTTTCTGAAGGATGGACACGCGGCTATTTTAATGAATTCAGGTCATGTCATTCAGACAAGGCAAAGTATTAAATCTTTAAAAAGAAGTATTCTTAACGGCAGGTTAGCAAAGGATATATACAAGGAAAAACATAAGAAAAGTTAAAAATAAAAGGGGAGATCCTTCACTTACGCTCAGGATGACATTATGCGTCATTCTGAGGTCTAAGAGCGAAGGCTCTCTCTTTTTAACGTGACGTCATATTATGAGTAATTGGACATATAATTAGTAATAAAATTATTTTTATATTATGGGAATCAGGGGGGGCAAATATATGGATGAAAAAGCAGTTCAAAGCTTGTTGCTTGAGAATAAAGAAATATTAAATGTAACAGGTGTTGAAGGTGTAGATAATTTTAATGATGAAGCGGTTGTTTTACTAACTAATAAAGGAAAGCTTACAATTAAGGGTGAAAAATTAAACATCAGCAAATTAAACGTGGATGAAGGGAAGCTTATAGTAAAGGGTGAGATTAATTCATTAATTTTCTCTGAGTATGAAGGTCAAAGAGAAAAAGTAAGTTTGATAAAGAAGTTGTTTAAGTAGGCTGTAATGGACTACTTACCATATTCTCAAGAATACATGCTTGCAGTGTCAATAATGACCGGCATGCTACTGGGCAGCATGTGGGACATTTACAGGTTGTTTAGACACTATATAAAACCGGGTCCCTTTGGTACGGCAATCGGTGACTTAATTTACTGGCTGACAAGCATTTACATAGGCATCACACTTATCTTCGATTTAAGTTACGGAAATGTAAGATTTTTCATTCTCATGGGATTTATGATTGGAGCACTATTATATTTTTACGGAATCAGCCGATATATATTAAAACTGTTAATTTATATTGTCGATAAGGTATTAAATGTTATTAAAAAAACAATTGATTTGTTAATTGGACCAATTAAAGCTATTATCAGAAAATTAAAGATTATTTTGTATCCTTTTAAATTAAAATATGAAAAAATAAGGAATAATGCAAAAAAAAGATACAAATTTTATAAATTCAGGTTAAAAAAGATTTCAAAAAACAAAAAAATGTTATATAATAAAAAGAAGCGATTAAAGAAAATCAACAAAAGAAAAAATCAACAAAAAAAATCCAACAAAAGAAAAAGCTATTAAACTTAGATGGGCAAAATACGAAGAAAGGAGCAGTCAAATGCACGACGAACAAAAGATAATAGCATTAAAAAGAGGAATAAACAATGAAGACTTCAGACAGCAGGAAAAGGCAATCAAGGAACAGAACAGACAGAAAAAGTTTGAAGCTCCTATTAAGAAGAGAAGGAGATTTAATATAATTAATTTCTTGTTTTCCGTCTTTGTCATATACTTTGCTTATACTGCTGTTAATCAATATCAGATGTTGAATGATTTAAACAATCAAATTGATGAAAAATTATTTGAAAAAGCAAAAGTAGAAAAAAAGGTTCAGGAACTCAAAAGTGATGTTGAAAAAATGAATAACGAAGAAGAACTTTTAGATCTTGTAGAGAAAATTGCAAGAAATCAATATAAAATGGTTAAACCGAACGAAACTATTTACATAGATAAAAACAAAACCGATAATAAGCTGATACAAGGTATTGGATTTCAAGGGGATTTAGAAAATTAGAATTCTTTTATCGCGTATTTAGACAGCCTTTTACATTATATCTCTGCTACCATAGTCATAGAGGGGTGGAGTATATGATCGGTAAAACAAATGATAAAAATTTCAGTTTAAATTTCTTCGAAAACATTGTTAAAAATGAATTAGAACACATCAAGCAAAATTTAATTATTTTTTTGGTGTGTTTTTTGATTGCAAGGCAAAATATAATACATGAAATATTTCCCTTTGCAATTATTGCGTATAGTGTTTACAGCTTTAACAAGGGGGCATCATTATCTCTTCTTATTATTACAATTTTAGCCGTTTTATCAGTTAAATTCAACTTTGTATACATTATAATACTGTTGGCTGTATATGCTTACTTTATTAATAAAAAAGGTGACAAAACAATTCTGGAGGCGGCAGGATATTCGGCTATGGTGCTAATGGTTTCAAAGACCACCATACTTGTAGCGGACGGATTCAGTAAAAATGGATTGATATTAAATATTTTTGAAACTTTTTTTATTTTCAGCGCAATAATTTTATTAAACGAAGCAATAAAGTTTATTAGAGGTGTAAGAAATGGTACAAGAAAAATAAATGTTCACAGATTTAAAATGGATAAAAAAAAGTCTCTTAAATCTGAATCAGTTAAAAATAAGGATGACAATTTAAATCGTGCAAATGATAAACATATCAGAAATGAAGCTGCCGCAACAGTTGCATCTACAATTACAAATATAGATGAATATAAAAAATCCAAATATATAAATATTTTTTCTGAAAAGGCAAAGATAAAAATAAAGGAACAGCTATTGTGGCAAAATATAAATATAAAATTTTTTGAGGTTGTATCCTACAACAAAAATTCCATTATATTGAGCCTGACGGTAAAGACAGAAAAGAGTCCCGAAGAAGCGGAGGGTTCCATAGAGCTGATCGTAAGAAATGTCAGCGGGGTAAAGCTTAAATGTACTGAAAGAGTAATTGTATCTCCTAATTACTATGTATTTAAATTTAAGAATATAAAAAGAATTAAAATCAGGACGTACAGTGCGACAGCAACTAAGGACGGAAGCATTGTATCAGGAGATAACTTCGCACATGCGGCACGTGCGGATAAATATTATACGGTATTGTGTGACGGCATCGGTTCAGGAGAAGAAGCCTGCTGCGAAAGCAACAGTGCCGTGGAATTGCTGTCTAAATTTTTATATACCGATTTTACCGAAGAACAGATATTGAGAACATTAAATTCAATATTAATGCTTAAATTAGGAGACGAAAGATTTGTAACATTTGATCTGAACATAATAGACTACGGCTCGAAAGAAATGCGGGTTTATAAGGCAGGTGCGGCTCCAACTTACATAATAAGCAATAAGAGCGTAGATAAAATTTCAGGAAAAAGCCTGCCTCTGGGGATACTTGATAATTTTGAATACAGTTCTTTTAAAAAGAATATACATATCGGAGATATAATAATTATGGTTTCAGATGGAATTACCGATTCCATAAGCATGGATGAAAAGAAAAATCTGGATAAATATTTAGAGCTCCTTGTAAAGAAAGATCCCCAGACTATAGCCAATTCCATACTGAGCTATGCGTTGAGAGGACAGGATTCGGTTATAGATGATATGACGGTATTAGTGACAAAGATAGGATGAAGAGCTATAGATTGGCAATGGATTAGAGATGGACTTGCAGTTGATTAGCAATTGATTTTAAGCGCCTTTGGCGCTTCTTTTTATCCATTGCCTATCAATTGCTAATCTATTGCCTGTCTATTGCCAATCAATTTTAAAAATTTATTTTTAAAATTGCATTTTCGTGGTATAATTTTAAATATGTTAAGAATATGAGGAAAAGTATGCACGATTTAGTAAAAAGTAATATACTGAATAAAAACTTAATCAGCCACGGTGATAATGTGCTGTTAGCACTGTCAGGAGGGCCTGATTCTGTTTTTTTGTTTTATAATCTAATAAAACTAAAGGAAAATTTAAGTTTTAACCTGTATGCTTCTCATATAAATCATATGTATAGAGGCGAAGATGCCTTTAACGATGAAAAATTTGTAAAACAGCTATGCGGCAAGTACAATATAAAGCTTTTTGTCAAGAGAAAACATGCTACCGAATATGCCAAGGAGCTTAAGGTAACAGAAGAAGAAGCAGGCAGAATTTTAAGATATAATTTTTTTAAAGAGAATTTGAATGAGGTGGGTGGCGGAATACTTGCAGTTGCTCATAATTTAAACGATCAGGCAGAAACAGTACTTCAAAGGATAATAAGAGGAACAGGCATTGACGGACTGAGTGCCATGTCTGTCAAAAAGGATAATATTATCAGACCCATGCTTAATGTTTCAAAATCTGAAATCTTAGAGTATCTTCATAATAATAATTACGAATATTGCGTTGATATAACTAATTCCCAAAGTATCTACGGCAGGAATAAAATCCGGCTGGACTTGATACCCTATTTAGAGAATAATTTCAATCCTAACATTCAAAATACGCTGTATAGAATGTCTGAAGCAATGGATAGGGACAAAAAAATCATAGAAAAATATATAAAAAAAATTTTTTATGAAGTACTTATTTCAAATGGCGATAATAAGGTTATACTAAGCATACAAAAATTAAAAAAAACAGAGCCGGAAGAAATGGGAAGAATTTTGAGATATGCGTTAGAGGTGCTTAAAGGCAATGCTGTTAACATTGAAATGAAGCATATAAACTATGTAATTGACTTTGTTAACAACGGGAAGACTGGTAAAAAAATAAACTTAACAGAAGCTGTAAACGCGGAAATAAGCTATGATAAATTAATATTTAATAAAAATCTTGAAAATATTCCAAAATTTAAATATAATATTGTATTACATGAGCCATTGGAAATTTCTGAAGTTGGTAAAGTTATACACTGCAAAGTGCTGGACGTTTCTGAATTTAATCCGGAGAACAAGGACACAATCAGCATAGACTATGATTTAATAGAAGGAAGACTGATTGTAAGAAACAGGTTGACAGGAGACAGTATGATTCCTTGCGGAATGACGGGTATCAAGAAAATTAAGGATATTTTCATTGATATGAAAGTGCCTAAAGAAGAAAGAGACAAAAAACTGATTATAGCCGATGACAACAACATATTGTGGTTAGAGGACTTTAGAATTCACAACAGCTTTAAAGTAACTTCGTCAACAAGGAAAATATTAAATATTACAATAAGGGAGCAGCTAAATGGATAAGGATATAAGAGAGATACTTATAGAAGAAAATGACTTGCAAGAAAAGGTTAAAGAGCTTGGAGCAAAAATAACAGCAGATTACAAGGATAAGGATTTGTTGTTAGTATGTGTTTTGAAAGGTGCGGTAATATTTGTAAGTGATTTGATGAGACAAATCGACACAACTTTAGATATAGATTTTATGGCAATTTCAAGTTATGGAACAAATACACAGTCATCCGGCGTTGTAAGGATATTAAAGGATTTGAATACATCGATAGAAGGAAGACACGTATTAATAGTTGAAGACATAATTGATTCCGGTTTAACACTGTCATATCTTGTGGAAAATTTAAAGAGCAGGGGTCCGGCATCTGTTGAAATATGCACAATACTTGACAAACCTGACAGAAGAAAAATTGATTTATCCATAAAATATACCGGATTTAAAATTCCTGATGAATTTGTGGTTGGCTATGGTCTTGATTATGCGGAAAAATACAGAAATCTTCCATATATTGCAGTGTTAAAGGAAGAAGTATATTCCAATTGATTTCAAGTTAATATATAAACCAATTGTAATGATTTACATTTTATGATACAATTACATCATAATGTAATGATGTAATTTAATAGGAGGGCTTAATTGAAAGGATTCATGAGAAGCATCGCTATGTATATACTTATATTTGTAGTAATAATAATGTTGGTTCAAAACATGGTTGAGCCGGCTAAGGATGCGCAAAGTATAAGTTACAGCGAGCTTATAATACAGCTAGAAAATAACAATGTAAAAACACTGACTTTCACGGAAAGTGAAGTGAAAGGTGTTTATAATGATGATACAAAATTCACCTCATATATACCGGCTTTATTCTTTTTTTCGGGAAGCTTTCATGACAAATACCTGTCAGAGAAAATGGAGACAGGGCAAATTGAAGTAATAGGTGCACCGATTCCTGCTACACCTTTGTGGGTTCAGGCACTTCCGACAATAGGAATGCTGGTTCTTCTGGGAGTTCTTTGGTATGTGTTTATGAAGCAATCCCAGGGCGGAGGAACAGGCAAGGCAATGTCCTTCGGCAAAAGCAGAGCGAGAATGGTAAAGGATGATGATCCTAGTAAAAAAATTACCTTTGCTGATGTTGCAGGACTGGATGAAGAAAAAGAAGAATTGAGCGAAATAGTTGACTTTTTAAAGAATCCTGCTAAATTCGTTCGACTTGGAGCTCGTATACCAAAAGGAGTATTGTTGGTGGGACCTCCGGGAACAGGTAAGACATATCTTTCTAAGTCCGTTTCAGGAGAAGCGGGAGTGCCGTTTTTCAGTATAAGCGGTTCGGATTTTGTTGAAATGTTTGTTGGTGTGGGTGCTTCCCGTGTCAGAGATTTGTTTGACCAGGCGAAGAAAAATGCACCATGTATAATTTTTATAGATGAAATAGATGCGGTAGGAAGAAGAAGAGGAGCCGGACTCGGCGGCGGAAACGATGAAAGAGAACAGACGTTGAATCAATTACTGGTTGAAATGGATGGATTCTCAGGCAATGAAGGAATAATTATCATTGCGGCAACAAACAGACCGGATATTTTAGACCCTGCATTGATGAGACCGGGCAGATTCGACAGACAAGTACACGTCGGACTTCCGGATGTAAAGGCAAGAGAAGAAATATTAAAAATTCATGTCAGAAAAAAACCGTTGGCAGATGATATTGATTTAGAAATAGTTGCAAAACGAACCCCTGGATTTACACCTGCCGATTTGGAAAATGCAATGAATGAAGCGGCATTGCTGACTGCAAGACAAAATAAAACATTGATATCAATGGATATAATTGAAGAAGCAATTACAAAAGTTATAGCCGGACCTGAAAAGAGAAGCAAGGTTATAAGCGATAACGAGAAGAAGCTTACTGCTTATCACGAAGCAGGTCATGCGGTTGTTGCAAAGCTTTCATCAAGCAAAGATCCTGTCCATATGATTACCATCATACCGAGAGGCGGAGCAGGCGGATTTACTATGTATCTGCCTGAAGAAGACCGTTCATACAGGTCAAAATCAGATATGCAGGAGAGCATTGTCAGATTATTAGGCGGCAGAGTTGCTGAAAAATTAGCTCTTGACGACATATCCACAGGTGCTTCAAACGATATAGAAAGAGCTACAAAAATTGCAAGAGCAATGGTTACAACATACGGTATGAGTGACGATTTAGGACCTATGACGTACGGGTCAAATGACGAAGAGGTATTCCTGGGCAGAGACTTCAATAAAATAAGAAATTATTCGGAAGAAGTTGCAGCTAAAATCGATAACGAAATGCGTAGAATAATCGATAACGCATATCATAGAACAGAGTCACTCCTCAGTGAAAACATGGATAAGTTACATCGTGTTGCCGAGGCTCTGTTAGAAAAAGAAACAATATCCGGAAAAGAGTTTGAGATGCTTTTTGACAGTGCACAATAAATAGCAATAAATAGCAATGAACAATGGAACAATGAATAATAAGGATGAGATCCTTCGCTTACGCTCAGGATGACGGCTTTTAAGCCGTGAATAGTAACAAGGATCTCATTTTTAATATTTTGAAATTTTTTCAGAATAATGCTTGACAAACTTATTTATATAATTTAATATAATGGATAATATAAAAATTGCGTTGATGCAGAGAAAGATATTTTTAGCAAGCACAGAGAGCTGGGAGAGGTGAAAGCCGGCATTGAAGAAAATATGTAATATTCACTGCGGAGCATATCTGTTCAAAGGAATACCGAGTAGGCAGATACGTGAACTCACGTTACAGAGTTAGAAGTTGTCAGACTTTGAAGTGATGATATACATATCATAATTAGGGTGGTACCGCGGAATGAATCTTTCGTCCCTATAAGCACAGTTGAATCCAAATGTGTTTATAGGAGTGAAAGATTTTTTTTATGCTTTATTTACAACAGATATACAACTTTTGGCCAAAGTGATATATAAATTTATTAATGAGGAGCATTTTATGGATAACAAATCAATCAATCAAAAATCTTCAATTCCGCCTTATATAGGAATTGCGGCAGTATGGTTCGGAACTCACGTAGGTCCGGGGATTGCATCGGGAAAGCAGGTAGTATCTTACTACGCTGAATACGGAAAGCTTGGCATGTTTACACCTTTAATAGCTATGGCAATTTTGGGATGGGCAATTTATTATGCATTGGAATATTCAAGAGTCAATAATATAAGTAATTTTAAAACTTTTACAAATAAGTTTTTTCATCCTTATGAAAAATTGTTCAGCACATTTTTTGAAATATGCTTTCTTGTAACATGCTTATTGGCACCGGGCCTTTGTATAGCAACAAGTGCACAGCTTTTGAACCAGTTCTTCGGTCTGAATATATGGATCGGAACGATAATAATGGTATTACTTTCCGTAATACTGGTTATATACGGAGTCGCATTGGTAAAAGCTGCCTCTACGGGACTTACCATAGGAATATTAACGATACTGGCAATTATAGTATCTCTTGGAATAAGCAAGGGCAGTGGAGATATAGCTTTAAACTGGAATAATTCAACATTCTCTGATTTTGGCATTTTGGCAGCAATTTGGAGTGCAATATCGTATGCAGGTTTTCAGTCCACGGGTATAATCGGCAACTGCATTTCAGTTTCCGAAGGATTGACATCAAAGAAGGACAGTGCAAAAACAGCTGTATTGGGAGTGTCTTTAAATGTATTGATGCTTGCCGCAATAGTTGTTGTTAATTACGGATTTCAGCCTGAATCAATAAACAGCCTTCTTCCGAATTTTTATATAGTTCAGCAAATCGGAATTCCGGCTTTGGAAACAGTATACGTTTTGTTTGTCGTGATGGCATCATTATCAACCATAATTACATTTGCATTTTCGCTGGTTGTCAGATTTAAGAATAAGCCGGTATTTGTTAATAACATCAGGAGTGAGAGAAGCATAAGCTTGATTATAGTCCTTATAATGTTAACATTGGACGTAATCGTATCAACTTTTGGAATTGCTCAAATAATCAATATAGGTTACAGATACCTTGGATATTTTTCAATTTTTGTGGTAATGTTCCCGTTTATAGTGGTGGGAATTAAAAAGAATAAAAAAATTAATAAAGCAATTTAATTACTTGCAGAAGTGAAGGATTTATAGATGTAAAGTCATGGAAATTCTTCACTTCCGAACAGTGACGGGAGGTAGTAATGAATATAGTAGTACTTGTAAAACAAGTGCCGGATATGGAAAAAGTAAAGTTTGACAGAGAAGCAGGAAGAATAGACAGGTCATCCGCAGGAACAGAAATAAATCCCTTTGATTTAAATGCTTTGGAGGCTGCCCTTCAAATCAGTGAAAATACAAACGGCAAAGTAACAGTCTTGACAATGGGACCGGCCCAGGCAGAGGAAGCATTAAGAGAAGCAATTGCAAGAGGAGCTGATGAAGGGATTCTTTTAACAGATGTGAAATTCGGAGGCTCTGATGTTAAGGCGACCTCCACAATTTTATCCTCTGCAATCAAGAAGGCAGGACAATTTGACTTGGTAATCGCAGGCATCCAAAGCGTTGACGGAGATACGGGACAAGTTGGCGCTGAAGTAGCTGGATATCTCGGTATACCTCATATAAGCAATGTTGAAGCAATGAAAAACTTTACCGAAGAAGACATCGAGGTAGTAAGCAGCGTATGGGAAAGTCAATATTTGAAAAGAGGAAAATATCCTCTCTTAATAACGGTAACAAAGGACGTAAATGTTCCGCGGCTCCCTTCCTTCAAGAATAAAATGAAAGCTCGCAAGGTAGAAATTACAAAATGGGGTTATGAAGATTTGAAAGAAGTGCTGGATTCTTCAAAAATAGGAATAAAGGGCTCGCCCACAAAGGTTAAAAAAATTGAAGTACCTCAGCAGTCAGAAAGAGAAGGGAAATTATATAAAGAAAACGACGAAAAGGCGGTCGAGGATATATTAAATGTTTTAAAATCATGCAAGGTTCTTAAGGAGGCATAAGATGACAGAAAAAATTTATAATGGAATATTGATTTTTGCAGAGCAGAAAAACAATGCAATCCACAGAGTATCTTATGAGCTTTTAGGAAAGGGAAAAGAGCTTTCCGGCAAAATCGGTTGCAGCCTGAATGCAGTTATTTTAGGACCTGAAGAAATTAATGCACAGGAGCTTATTTGCAGAGGAGCCGACAAGGTATACCACATTGCTGATTCGGCTGCATTTAATAAGCCTGATGAGCTGATATATGCAGAAAACATTGTTAGCCTGATAAAAAGTATTAAGCCTGAAATATGTCTTTTCGGAGCGACGACATTTGGAAGAAGCCTTGCGCCAAGAGTGGCTGCATCATTGGAAACGGGGCTTACTGCGGACTGTACCGACCTGAAAACAGATGACGATATGAAATTAATACAGATAAGACCGGCATTCAGTGAAAACATTCTTGCCCATATTAAATCAGACACATATCCGCAGATGGCAACCGTAAGATACAAGGAATTTGAAGAAGCTAAAAGAGATGCGGACAGGACAGGAGAAACAATTAAAATCCCACCTGTTAAAACGAATAACAATTTAATTGAAATATTGGAAGAAATGTCAGATGGCAGCATTAATATACAAGATGCCAAGGTAGTGGTTGCTGCGGGAGTTTCCGTTAAAAGCGCGGAGGATTTGAGCATGATAAAGGAACTTGCAGTCTTGTTGGGCGGAGAAGTAGGTGCATCAAGAGCTTTGGTTGAAACGGGGATCATTTCAAAGGACCATCAGGTAGGATACAGCGGAAACAGAGTAAAGCCGGCAGTATATATTGCCTGCGGAATATCGGGAGCACCGCAGCATTTGGCAGGCATGAAGGAAGCCGGAGTTATAATAGCTATTAACAATGACCCTTCGGCGCCAATATTTAATATTGCGGATTATTCTATAATAGGAGATATGTATAAAATTATTCCGGAAATCATAAGTGCAATACGTAATAATAATCTTGCTATTTAAAATAGATAGAGGAAGGGGTACACACTCTTTTTGTCAGAGAGAGCTTAATAGGAAGGGGGACACACCTCTTTTTGTCAGGGAGAGTTTTTGGGATAGAAGGAATGTCCCCGTTATAAATAAACAAGTATTAAGGAGGATATATGAACGAAACAGTAATTAAAAAAATGCAGGAAGTTTTAGGCGAAGCATGGGTAGTAAGCGATTTAGAAAAGGTGAAAAGCTATTGTGATGATCAAACTGAAAAGGCAATGAAGCCGGAAATTTGTACTGATTGTGTTGTCGTAAAACCATCGAAGACAGAAGAAATATCCGAAATTATGAAGTATGCCAATGAAAATAAATTGACTGTAATTGCAAGAGGCGGAGGAACTTCTCTTTCCGGAGCTGCCGTAGCCATAATGCCGAGCATTATAATATCAATGGAAAGAATGAACAACATAATTGAGGTTGATGAAACATCTATGACGGTTGAATGTGAAGCGGGAGTAACCTTGCTTCAGCTGGTTGAATTGTTCAGCAAGCATGATACCTTGTACTTTCCCATTCACCCCGGAGATGAAGGCGCTCAGGTAGGAGGCTTGGTCGTAATGAATGCCGGAGGCGTAAGGGCAGTAAGATACGGTGTAATGAGAGATCAGATTAAAGAACTGGAGATGGTTTTAGCATCAGGCGAGATTGTAAGGCTCGGTAAAAATCTTATTAAAAACAACGCAGGTTTAGATTTGAAAAACCTTATAGTAGGCAGCGAAGGCATATTAGGTATAGTTACAAAAGCAACATTATCTATTAAGCCGAAGGATAAGCATATAGGCAGCCTCATAGTTTCGTTTGAAAATGAAAGTGATGCTGTAAAGGCAGTGACGGAAATATTTAAAACCGGCATTAAGCCGATGGCAATTGAATATATGGAGAAAAAAGCAATATTAAAGGCTGCAAAAGATATTGGAATGACATGGCCTTCAAGCGAAGGAGCAGTTGATTTATACTTTATAGTATCAGAGAGAAAAGAAGATGATCTTTATGAAATGTATGAAACAATAGTGGGGATATGTGAGGAAAATAATGCTCTTAACAGCTTTGTTGCCGAAAGCCCAAAGGATCAAAGGACATTGCTTGATATCAGAAGCCACGTATATCCAAGCATGCACGATGAGGTGGTAGATGCTATAGATGCTGCAATTCCTATGAAAAATCTTTCGAAATATATGGACAGCATAAAAAAAATTTCAGAAAAATATAATGTGCACATTTCAACCATAGGTCATATAGGAGATGGAAATCTGCACAACAGCATATTGACGGAAGGAGCCGTAAAGCCGGATAATTATGACGAAATTGCGGATGAAATATTTGCATTGGTGATGGAATGTGACGGTTCAATAACGGGAGAGCACGGAATAGGCAAGGTAAGAAACAAAAAAATGAATCTTCAGTTCTCGGAAACGGAATTACGCCTCATGAAAGAAATAAAAAAGATTTTCGATCCAAACAACATTTTAAATCCGGGAACCGCATTATAAATAAATTGAATACTTTAAAAGAGAGTCGGACGTATGTCGGACTTCTTTGTTTATAAGGTTAAATTTTGCAAGTTAGAAAAAGTTAAAATCATTTTATGTAAACATCTTGCAAAATTAGGCAAATTAGATTATATTAAATGCTGAATAGGTTTAAGCAAATAGGAGGTAGTCATGTTTAATGGAGAAGAACTTTCAAAAATAAAGCAAAACCGAGAAAGTTGGGAAGAAAAAGTGTTGAATAAATCGTTAGCAAAAGCTCCGGAATCAAAGCAAGAATTTAAATCCGTATCAGGAGCGGTTGTTAACAGGTTATATACTCCCGAAGATATAGCAGACATAGATTATGAAACAGAAATCGGTTACCCGGGTCAATATCCCTTTACAAGAGGGTATCAACCTACTATGTACAGAGGTAAACCGTGGACTATGAGAATGTATGCCGGTTTTGCAACTGCGGAAGAATCAAATGAAAGATATAAATACCTGGTAAGCCAGGGATCGACAGGTCTTTCTGTCGCATTTGATTTACCTACACAAATAGGTTATGATTCTGACCACGCTTTAGCTCAAGGCGAAGTTGGCAAGGTTGGAGTTGCAATTGATTCACTTAAAGACATGGAAATACTTTTCAACGGAATACCATTGGATAAAGTAAGTACATCTATGACAATAAATGCACCTGCGGCAGTCTTGCTTGCTATGTACATTGCCGTAGCTGAAAAACAAGGTGTACCTGCAGATCAATTAAGAGGAACAATACAAAATGATATATTAAAGGAATACATAGCAAGAGGAACATACATTTACCCTACAGAACCATCTATGAGATTAATAACCAATATATTTGAATACTGTTCAAAAGAAGTTCCGAAATGGAATACAATAAGTATATCCGGTTATCACATCAGAGAAGCAGGTTCAACAGCCGCACAGGAAGTCGGATTTACATTAGCCGACGGCATAGCTTACGTAGAAGCAGCTATAAATGCGGGACTTGACGTTGATACATTTGCACCGAGGTTATCATTTTTCTTTAATTCTCATAACGATTTATTCGAAGAGGTTGCAAAATTCAGAGCAGCAAGAAGATTATGGGCAAAAATAATGAAGGACAGATTCAAAGCTAAAAGCGAAAAATCAATGATGCTTAAATTTCACACTCAGACTGCCGGTTGCACATTAACGGCACAGCAGCCTGACAACAACATCATAAGAGTTGCAATGCAGGCATTGGCTGCAGTTCTTGGCGGAACACAGTCGCTGCACACTAACTCAAGAGATGAAGCTTTGGCGCTTCCTACAACAGAATCAGTTACGATAGCACTCAGAACACAGCAAATATTAGCGAGCGAAACAGGGGTAACCAATACTGTTGACCCATTGGCAGGCTCATATTTTATAGAAGCTAAAACAAAAGAAATCGAAGAAAAAGCATTGGAATACATAACAAAAATAGATGAATTAGGCGGGGCTGCAAGGGCAATCGACCTTGGATACATCCAAAAAGAAATTTCTGATTCTGCTTTCAACTATCAAATGGAAATTGAGTCACTTGAAAGAATAGTTGTCGGCGTCAACAAATACAAGGTTGAGGAAGAATCTCCAAAAGGATTGTTGAGGGTAGACCCGATAGTTGCAGAAATGCAAAAAAAGAAAATTTCTGATGTGAAAGCAAGCAGAAGCAACGAAGCAATTCAAGAAAAATTAAACAACTTAAGAAAAGCTTGCCAGGGTACTGAAAATGTAATGCCTCATATTTTAGACGCAGTAAAAGAATATGCAACATTAGGTGAAATATGTGATGTTATGAGGGAAGTATTCGGAGAATATGAGCAAGCGGTATTACTCTAATTTGTAGGAGGAAAATATGAAGCCAATAAGAGTTTTAATAGCTAAACCGGGTCTCGATGGTCATGACAGAGGAGCAAAATTAATAGCAAGAGCACTTAGAGATGCAGGAATGGAAGTTATATACACAGGACTTAGACAAACACCTGAGCAAATTGTTGCCGCGGCTGTTCAAGAGGACGTTGATGTTATAGGTATGAGCTTGCTGTCGGGCGCTCACAACTATTTGTTTCCGAGAGTAGTTGAATTGTTAAAGGAACAGGATGCTGACGATATTTTGATAGTTGGCGGCGGAGTTATCCCCGATGATGATATACCGGCACTGAAAGAAGCAGGTATTGCAGAGATATTTACACCGGGAACAACAACCACACAGATGATAGAATTCATAAAAACAAACATAAAGCAATAGATAAGCAACGAGGTGATTTAGTGGAAAATTTAATTCAGCTGAGCTTAAAGGGTAACAAAAGAGCGTGCGCTAAGCTTATAACCTTAGTTGAAAATTACCCCGAGGAAGCTGAAAAAGTATTGAAAGAAATACATCAACATACCGGAAAAGCTCACGTAATAGGAATTACCGGGCCTCCGGGAGCAGGAAAAAGCACATTGACCGATAAGTTGACAAAAGGTCTTGTGGATCAGGGATACAAGGTCGGCATAATAGCCATTGACCCTACAAGTCCTTACTCGGGTGGTTCGATACTGGGAGACAGAATAAGAATGCAGGATTTGGCCTTAAATCCCAACGTATTTATCAGGAGCATGGGAACCAGAGGATATCTTGGCGGTCTTTCAAAATACACAAAAAATGCTCTGAAAGTTCTTGATGCCGCAGGGTATGATTATATTATCATAGAAACTGTAGGTGTTGGTCAATCTGAAGTTGATATAGTTAAAACAGCAGATACAATTCTTATGATTATGGTACCGGGCTTAGGTGATGATATCCAGTCCATAAAAGCAGGTATAATGGAAATAGGAGATATTTTCGTTATAAATAAAAGTGATTTATTTGGTGCTGACAGAACTGCGACTGAGGTTAACATGATGCTTGATTTGAGCATGAATATGGATAGAAGACCACCTGTAATTAAGGTTATTGCTTCTAAAAATGAAGGTATAGATAATTTAATAGCCGAAATAAAAAGTCACATTGATTATTTGAAGGAAAGCGGCAGACTTATTGAAAGAAGAACGAAAAATCTTAAGCTTGAGGTTGTAGAACTGATTGAGTCAGAACTGAGAAAAATAGTTATTACTCATACCGACAGTGAAAACCGTTTAGACAAGGAAGTAATCAATATACTCAATAAAGAAAAAAACATGTACGAAGTTCGTGACGAATTTTTAGGAGGTATAAATGGTAAAAAAGATTGATCATATAGGAATTGCTGTTAACAGCATTGAGCAAGCGCTTAACTTTTACGAAGGTGTGCTTGGTTTGAAGGCAGCCGGTACTGAGATTGTTGAAGAACAGAAGGTTAAAGTTGCTTTTCTGCCTACCGGTGACTCGGAGGTCGAGTTATTGGAAGCAACGTCAGAGGACAGCCCCGTAGCGAAGTATATTGCTAAAAATGGTGAAGGTATCCAGCACATAGCTTACAGAGTCGACGATATCGAAAAAGCAATCGAAGAAATGAAGGCAAGAGGAATGAGAATGATAGATGAAACGCCTCGCTACGGTGCGGGCGGAGCTAAAATAGCTTTTTGTCACCCTAAAAGTACGGGAGGAGTTCTTGTAGAGCTCTGCCAAAGAGATTAGTCTGCTGAAAAAGTATATTTCCGGTACTGTCATTGCTATGAATAAGCGTAAATCATGCGCTTGTGTCATTCCGAACGTCAGTGAGGAATCTCAGGTTTTGAAATTCTTGGATCCCCAGTCTCACTCAGGGTGATAAAAACGGAGAGTCAATTAAAAAAGTTGCGTGCAGCAACTTTTTTAATGCTCCTGTTTTATATCGGACAATTTTTTCCAAAGCGTTGTCCTGCTTATATTAAGTGACTTGCAAATTGATGAGCGATTGCCGTCATATTTATCCATGTACCATTTTATTATACTTTTTTCCATTGATTCGAGAGTATCCGGATTTAAAACAATCAAATTATCCAAATTGTCTTTTTGTTTTTCCGGAGCAACCGATTCATTGGAAATTAAATTTATTTCGCTTTTTACTATATCATCTGTAGTAAGTATTTCACTGTCTGATAATATAACTATTCTCATAAGATAATTTACAAGCTCTCTTATGTTTCCGCTCCAGTTATGATTTTGAAAGGCCTGTATAAAGTCCCTGCTGCATGATTTAATATTTTTATTGTATCTGGCACTGAACAATGACAAATAGTGCTCCAACAATAAAGGTATATCATCCTTCCTTTTATTCAGAGGAGGTATTGATATGTTTAAAACATTGAGCCGGTAATATAAATCGTGCCTGAATGTGCCGTTCTCCACAGCGTTTTTCAAATTTGAATTTGTGGCAGCTATTACCCTTATGCTTATGGGAATCATTTTGGTGCCGCCGACACGCATTACCTGACGTTCCTGCAATACTCTGAGCAATTGTACCTGTACACTTAATGGAAGTAATCCCAATTCATCCAGAAATAACGTTCCGTTGTGTGCAAGCTCAAACAGCCCCGGTTTACCGCCTGCCTTGGCCCCGGTAAATGAGCCCTCTTCATAACCAAAAAGTTCACTCTCCAGCAGATTTTGAGATAATGCCGCACAATTGATTGCAACAAATGGTTGATTTTTTCTGCTGGAAGAATTGTGAATACTTTGAGCGAACAATTCCTTTCCCGTGCCGCTTTCCCCGGTTATAAGAATTGTACTTTCGGTATTAGCGTATTGTTTTGCTTTATTTATACAATTTTTCATTTCAACAGAAACAGTAGTAGCTTCAAGATCCTTAAATGTCATGTATGCGTGCATGCCTTTGCTTATATTTTGACGACGTACGTTTTGATCCAATCTGGATATGAAAGAGCTTTTTTGAAAAATCAATACCGTACCCATGTACGATTCTTTAGCAAACAAGGGTGTTGAACGCAATAATATTTTATTACCGGAAAAATTAATTTCCTTTCCAAGCTCATTTTTCTTTTTATTTATAATTTCCAACAGATTATGCTTGCTTATAAAATTGCTGATTGGTTGACCCGCTATATCCTGATTATCATTTAAAAGCAAAAGTTTCTTTCCTGTATTGTTTATAAGTGTTATTACATTCCTTTCGTTTAGATAGATTACTCCGTCCGGCATTTCATTAATAAAGGTTATTAACTGTCTTTCGTGCATGATCTGTCTTTCCTGCGCATATTTTATCAGGGATGCCTTGGAGAGAATTTCTTTCATGGCATAATTGCTTGTGCTGTACATCACGGAAGCGATTCCTAATTTTTTGCAGATGTTTTCTATATAGCTGTAACCGCATACGACCACTTCATTTTTATCTTTGTAGGCATCATAGACACATTGCTCGATTTCCGAGTGATTATTATAATAATATTCTTTTAAGTTGATATTAAATACATCAATTATGTTTGAAAAATTCTCTGTAATACTTTTGTCATAGTGAATAAAGGCAATATTTTTCGATGTTTTCATTGCTTCCATAATAGAAGTTATTATATCAAACGGGGTGGAATCGGCTTCCAGTACGGGTATGTCCGTGATTTTACGGATCATCTTTGCTGTTGCTCCACGGCTTACAATTATGGAAATAGGAAATTCCTTTATGTACTTAGCAACAATATCAACAGCTTCCTCCAACGCATTTTCTATTAAAATAAAATCTGTAAAGCCTAATTCTTTTGTTGTGTTATACACCATTTGAGTGAATTGTTTGTTAGGCGAAGTAATAATATATTTTGGAATCATATAACGCTCCTATGTATTAAGTTAAGAAAACGAACCATGTTAATATAGTGAACGTAAATATGTTCACTATATTAACATTATAAAATTAATCCTTTTAAAATGCAACAAAAAATGAGATTATTTTTTGGCATGACTTTTGCTAATATATTATAAAAAGTATATAAAGGTGAAAGAATATATTCCAAGGCATGTCATCCTGAGGGATAGCGAAGGATCTAATCTTTCAGGCTACGTCTTCAGAATCACATGAGCAGTGATTCATAGCAATGGAACAACTTAAAACCAAATCTAGAAATAAATATTTAAAATTACATGGAGGATTTTATGGGAGAGAAATTAATTCCAATGATTGAAAATGAAGTTGTTAAACTTACACAAGAGCTTATCAGAATTCCCAGCCACAAGCATACGGAAAACAGGGAATCTGCTGTTGCTGAATTTATTTACAATTATTGTAAGGATAACGGACTTGAGGTGAAGTATCAGGACGTAGAGGGGTTAAGAAGAAATGTAATAGCTAAGCTGAGAGGAACCGGAACCGGAAAAACCTTGATTCTTAACGGTCATATTGATACAGTTCCTCCATATGAGATGAATTTTGACCCTTTCAGCGCAGATATTGTTGACGGCTATGTTCAGGGAAGAGGTGCTAATGATATGAAGGGTGCCGTGGCTTGTATGATTACTGCAATGCTTAATATAAAAAAAGAAGGAAAGTTGTTAGGCGGAGATATAATACTTACTGCTGCGGTAGGAGAAGAAGAGAAGAGTGACGGTACAGAATACGTTGTGAAAAGCGGTATCAAGGCTGATGGTGCAATAGTTGGAGAACCTTCAAACTACGGCTATGCTTTAGGACATAGAGGGCTTGAATGGCTTGAAATAAAAATAGAAGGTAAAATAGCGCACGGCGGAATCCCGGAGCTTGGAATTAATGCAATTTCCAAGGCAGCAAAGCTTATAAGAAAAATTGAAGATGAGCTTATGCCTAAGCTGAAATTAAGACAAAATGAATGGATGGGACCTTCTGTTATGAATTTCGGATTCATAAAAGGGGGTACACAGCCAAGCTCGGTTGCTGACAGCTGTGTCATCCAAATTGACAGAAGGTATTTGCCTGAAGAAAATGTTGAAAGTGTCATTAAAGAATATCAGGATATTATAGATACAATCAGCAAGGAAGATCCTGAATTTAAGGCGGAAATAATAAGAATGGATTCAAATTTAATGGATGAATTTGATCATGCACCGCTTATTGCACAACCGAATTCCGATATTGCTGAAACAGTCTACGATGTATTAAAGGATTTCAATAAAAAAGAGCCGAACATAGAGAAAAGAAGAGGATGGACGGATGCGGGTGTTCTTTCTACATACGGAAAGATACCTACGGTTGTTACCGGCCCCGGTGATTTGAAATATTCTCATGCAAAGGATGAAAAAATTCCGGTAATTGATTTGATTAATTACGTAGAAATTTATACGAAAATTGCAAAAAAGTTTTGCAATTAAATTAAAATTATTGTATAATTATGAACTTAAGGAGGGTCGGTATGTTAGATGTTAAAATAGTAAACGGGAAGATTATTGATATTGAAAACAGAAGGATTACAGAGGGAGATATTGGCATAAATGAGGGAAAAATAGCAGAAATAGGAAGTGTGTCTTCAGAAGCGAAAGAGGTTATTGATGCAAAAGGTAACTATATTTCGCCGGGTTTTGTAGATATTCATATGCACGAAGAGGATTTCTCTCTTACAAAAAAACAGGAATACGACATTTCTGAAACCATGTTAAACATGGGTGTTACTACATGTGTTGTAGGGAATTGTGGAAACAACAGGCAGAGCATCGACGAACTTGCGGGATTTATAAATGAAAAAGGAAATCCGGTTAACTATATGTCTTATATCGGGCATAATTATTTAAGAAATATAGCAGGTAATGAGGATATTTATAAAAAATCAACTAAAGAACAAATATCAAAGATGCAGGCTTTGGCTTACGAGGCAATAAATAATGGCGCCGTAGGCATATCATACGGATTGGAATACTGTCCCGGTATAGATACAGATGAAGCAATTGAAATTACAAAAGAGATACAAGGCAGAAAAGATTTGCTGCTGGCAGCCCATTATAGAAAGGATTCCAAATTCGCTTTAGATGCAATAAGAGAAATGGCAACGATAGGAAAAGAAACCGAAATACCATTTCAGATTTCTCATTTATCCAGCTGCAGCGCCTTTGGCAATATGACAGAAGCACTTAATCTTATTGATGACCTAGTTAAAAGCGGTATTGATTTATCGGTTGACGCATATCCGTATGCAGCATTCAGTACATTCATCGGCTCTGCCGTATTTGATGAGGGATGCTTTGAACTATGGAATAAAAGCTATGATTCTATAATGCTTACCGAAGACCCCTTTAAAGGTGTGTTCTGTGACAAGGAGCTTTTCGAAAAGGCAAGAAAAGAATATCCGAAAATGCTTGCTGTAGCATACGTAATGAATGAAGAAGAAATTGTTGAAGCTTTGAATCATCCTCTTGTAATGGTTGCAAGTGACGGAATTTACAGAAACCATTCGGGACACCCAAGGGGAGCAGGCACGTTTCCAAGAGTTATAGGTCATTATGTAAGAGATAAGAAGCTTATGGATTTTTATGACGCAATATATAAGATGACTTACATGCCTGCTAAAAGGTTGAACCTTCGAAAGAAAGGTCTGTTGAAAGAAGGATACGATGCGGATATAGTAATTTTTAATTATGATACAATAATTGATAAAGCGACGTTTCAGGAGCCTCAGCTGAAACCCGAAGGTATCGATCATGTCATATTAAACGGCAGGTTAGCTGTTAAACAAGGCAATAAAATAAATAACACGCTTGGAAGATATTATAAACGTGGAGAAGCATAATAACTTAAATATTAATCATTAACAATAAGGTTAATGTTGATATAAAAAATAAGGAGGACTATATGGAACAAGAGATTAAAAAGAAAAGATTTAAAGTGCCGCACACCTATGTAATCATATTTACATTAATTATCATCACGGCAGTATTAACCTACGTAATTCCTGCAGGTCAGTATCAGAAAATGGAAATTGAAACCGAAACGGGAACAAGAACGGTAGTTGACCCCGCTTCGTATGCAAATGTGGATTCCAACCCTGCACAAGTTTTTGATGTTTTAAAGGCATTTCCTAAGGGATTAGGAGCTGCACAAGGAATTGTATTCTTTATTTTTATAGTTGGAGGATCATTTAACGTTATAAACAAGACAGGTGCCATAGAAGCGGGGATCAGTAAAGTTGCCTTAAGCTTAAAAGGTGCAGAAGCTTTGTTGATTCCGATAATTGTTTTTATTTTCTCCGTTGGAGGAGGAACAATCGGTATGGCTGAGGAGGCCATCGTATTCGTTCCGATTGGCATCGCGTTGGCACGCTCCCTTGGATATGATGCTGTAACCGGTATGGCAATAGTTGCATTAGGGGCAGCTACTGGCTTTGTATCCGGCTTTATGAATCCTTTTACCGTAGGAGTAGCACAAGGAATAGCAGGCATACCTATGTTTTCGGGTATTAGCTTAAGATTGGTAATCTGGGCAGCTTCTTTAATTCTTGTAATAGGTTATATTTACAGATATGCCAATAAGGTTAAAAAAGACCCTACAAAAAGTATAGTTTATGACCTTGAGCAAGAAGAAAAGGATATGAAAATTGATTTAGGCAATATAAGAAAAATGACCGGCAGAGATATATTGGTTTTATTAGTATTCTTTGGCGGAATGGGATTAATAGTATTTGGTGTATTTAAATATGGTTGGTACATTACCGAGATTGCATCTATATTCTTGGCAATGGGTATAGTGTCAGGTATTGTAGCAAGAATGAGTTTTGATGATATAGCTAAAAACTTTATCAGTGGAGCTAAGGACATGGCAACAGGAGCATTGGTTGTCGGTTTGGCGAGAGGATTACTTGTAATAATGGAAGGAAGTATGATAATAGATACTATCGTTTACTCACTTGCTTCCGTATTGGCAGGATTGCCAAAAGCTATAAGTGCCGTAGGTATGCTTATAGTTCAATCTTTAATAAACTTTGCAATACCATCAGGTTCAGGTCAGGCTGCAACAACAATGCCAATAATGGCGCCATTGGCCGATGTTTTAGGCTTAACGAGACAAACCGCCGTATTAGCGTATCAGTTTGGTGACGGTATTTCAAACTCCATCATACCAACATCGGGAGTTCTGCTTGCAAATCTTTCCGTTGCAAAGATTAAATATGAGCAATGGTTTAAGTTTGTAGCGCCGCTTATATTATTGTGGACTGCTGTAGCTGCCGTATTCATGGTAATTGCAGTATTGATTAACTACGCTTAAGAGGATATCGAATTCATGAAAAAGCTCCTCGTATGTTTATTTATGAGGAGCTTTTATATTAATATTAGATTTAAGACAGGGAGATATAAATGGAAAGAATCAGATGTGAATTACTAAAAAATAAAATTATGAGTGCTGAAAAAGCAGCTGATTTGATTATGAATAACTGCCTTGTGGGGACATCGGGATTTACACCTGCGGGATATCCCAAAGCTGTGCCAATGGCTTTGGCTGAAAGAGCCGATAAAGGCGATAAAATACAAATCGATCTTTTTACAGGAGCTTCGGTAGGTTATGAATTAGACGGACTTTTATCTGAAAAAGGAATAATAAGAAGAAGATATCCTTACCAAACAAATAATAATTTAAGAAATTCCATAAATAACGGCAGTGTAAAATATAATGATATGCATTTAAGCAATTCTGCACAATACTTAAAAAACGGATTTTTAGGCAAGCTGGATTTTGCTATAATAGAAGCGGTTGCAATAACTGAAGATGGAGGTATTGTTCCAAGTACATCTGTTGGAAATTCAAATGTTATTGTTGAGTGTGCCGATAAAGTGATCGTTGAAATTAATGTATCGCAGCCGGCAGAGCTTGAAGGGATACATGATATTTACGCAATTAATAAACCTCCTTTTTCAGAACATATACCAATTAAAAATGCATCCGATAAAATAGGAACAACCTATATACCTTGCGACCCTGAAAAAATAGCAGCTATTGTTGTTACAGATATAGAAGATACAACAAATTCTATCGCGCCTGTTGATGAAATATCTGAAAAGATGGCTGAAAATTTAATATCATTTCTGAAATCAGAGGTTAAGTGCGGCAGATTGCCTAAAAATTTGCTGCCGTTGCAATCAGGTGTAGGGAGCGTTGCTAATGCTGTTTTGGGAGGACTGCGTTATTCGGAATTTGAAAATTTGGACTTTTACTCTGAAGTTTTTCAGGATTCTGCATTAGATTTGCTTGAAAGCGGAAAACTTAGAATAGCTTCGGCGGCATCATTAACAATATCGCCTGAAAGAATAAAATATTTTTTAAATAATATTTCCAAATATAAGGATAAAATTATACTCCGACCACAAGAGATCAGTAATAATCCGGAGATAATAAGGAGACTGGGTGTTATATCAATAAACACCGCAATAGAGGTTGATATTTATGGTAATGTAAATTCAACTCACATTATGGGCAGCAAGATGATGAACGGAATCGGCGGTTCAGGTGATTTTGCCCGCAATGCTTATATTTCCGTTTTTACGACACCATCAACCGCACTAAAAGGAAAAATTTCATCTATCGTACCATTTGTATCACACGTTGATCATTCAGAGCATGATGTTATGGTTATAGTTACGGAAAATGGTGTGGCGGATTTAAGAGGGCTTTCTCCTAAAGAAAGAGCAGAACTAATAATAGACAATTGCGCCCACAACGATTACAAGGAAATGCTGAGGGACTATTACAGCAGGGCTTCTCAGGCTGCTAAAGGTGCTCATACACCTCATTTGTTAGGCGAGGCGCTTTCCTGGCATGAAAGATATATACAAACCGGAACTATGATATAAATTATAAAAATGTCATCCTTGCGGATGACATTAATTTATTTACAATATTATTGATTACAGCAGGTTATAAATTCCCAAAGTTTTTAAATGATCCAATTTTGATTCCATTATATCATTTAAATCTAAATTAAGTGCTGAGCACATTGATGCTAAGTAAAATATCAATTCACCCATTTCTTCTTCAATTTTTTCTCTACATTTTGAACACAATTCTCCCTCAATATGATTTTCTAAATCAAGTTGATTTTCTTCAAGAGTTTTGTTTTGAGAAAATAGTTGTTTTGTAGCATGTATCTCAATGCAGCCGCAATGTGTAGCAGATTTAAAAACTGCTCTGTTGAGCATGGATGTTTGTTCGTCTAATTTTGTTACTACGTCTAAAATACTTTTATTTAACAACTGTAAATTAGCAGTCAGATTTTGAAATTCATTACAATCACACGACATTAATTTTCCAACTCCTTTCTTTATTAAAATTATACTTAAAGACAAGCTGCAATGTCAAATACTTTATTAATACATTTTATAAACAAACTCTTTACTATTTAGCATAAAATTAGTTAAGAAGAATAAATATATAAAGAAGTTTAATTTAGGGGGATGTTTATGAAAAGGATTATAACCATTGTTGCGATTATAGTATTTATAGCTGCTCTTTTATTCTTTTTTAGATATATTAGAGGAAGGGATGCAGAAACTGTAGGCTTCGACAGTATAAAACCAGAGGATATGCCAAGACAAATAACTGAAGTATTACCAAATTACAGAATGAAGGAAAAAGCTTTGGTAGCTAAGGTAAATGATGAAATTTATGTTGTTGTTACAAGAGGAGAAAAAAATACCGCAGGCTACGAGGTTGAAATAGATAAATTAACATTGACAGAAGAAAACGGTGAAAAGATATTAACTGTTTATGCAGAATATACCGACCCTAAGCCGGGAGATGTAACTGCACAAATTTTGACATATCCATTCGCAGTTGTCAGAACAGACTTGGAAGAACTGCCGCAAAAGGTTATTTTAGAAAAACAATACAAGAATTAGCAATAGATAAGCAATGGATTGTCTATTGATGAACGATAGTTACATAAAGAGAGAAGGTGCCGCTGTTGCCGGCACCCTTTCTCCTTATGTTTCAATATTCAATATATAGTTAAAAGCTTATTTAACAACATTTTGTCCGGCAATACGACCGAATACGATTACGTCGGTTATGGCATTTCCTCCAAGCCTGTTTGCACCGTGTACACCGCCTGTAACCTCTCCGGCTGCAAACAATCCGGGTATTATATTCCCGTTAGTGTCTAACACCTCGCATTTTGTTGTAACCTGAATGCCTCCCATTGTGTGGTGAACCATAGGACCGGTCAATCCCGCATAGAAAGGACCTGCTCCGAATTCCTTATCAAATACAGTTCTGCCGAATGGATCATTTCCTGTTCTCAATGAATTATTGAATTGATCTACAGATGCCTGAAGGTTTTCAGCAGGTACGTTTATCATTTCCGCAAGCTCTGCTATTGTATCTGCCTTCCAAGTATAGCCGTTTCCTACTCTTTCATCAACATTTGTTCCTATAGTTGTCATTCCATCTTTAATTGTGTTTGCATCAGATATAATATACAGCTGTGCGTCTGTTTGCTCTAAAACCGCCTTTGAAAGCTCATCACGTCTGCCGTCTTCATGTACGAATCGGTTGCCCTCTTTATTAATATAGAACTGATTTTCAATATACGGAGTAACTACACCCGGTCCGTAAGTAGGGATAAGCTGAATCCATTCCATATCGACTAGGTTTGCACCTATCGCTTCTGCCATAACAATCCCATCACCTGTTGCAAACGGTCCGTTGGTTGTATTTACCGATTCATCCAGTGTAGCCCAATGGTTGTTATATTTTTGTCTCATTTCTACATTGGCCCCAAAGCCGCCCGTCGCTATTATAACTCCCTTGTTTGCTGTTATTTCAAAGGGTTGTCCGTCTGTAGCAGTTCCTTTGACGCCTGTACATCTACCGTCAGTCATTATTAGTTCCTCAGCTTTACTGTTCAGCATTATTTCCGCACCTTGTTCTTTTGCGTAATTAGCCTGAGGAAGTACGAAAGATGCCCCTTTTGTTCCGAGATCTGTTGTAGGTGTATGGCTTCTTTTCCATGTTGCACCAACTGCAGCTTGAATCTGCTCAATCCATTTTGCTCCCAAGCCTTCAAGGAATTTTATTGCTTCAGGACCATTTTCACCTAATATATCAACCTTTTCAGTTTCTGCCACAAAATCACCGTCAATATATGTCTGTAATTTGTGAAGTGACGGCGAGTCAAACAGGTAGTTGGCACCTGATGCCTTGTATTCGCCAATCTCCTGCTTCAATGTATCGAGCCATACTTTCATTGTTTCATTTTTGGGCTCAACAGCCAATATTTTTTCAATCGTTTTTAGCTCTGCCTCAGACATAGTCTGTTGTTTCTGTCTTTCAGGATCGGATGCATTCAGTGCGCTTCCTGCAAGCAATGTGTTTCCTCCAACGGAGCTTTGTTTATCTATAACAATTACACTTGCTCCTGCATCTATGGCTTCAACTGCTGCTGACATTCCGGCTCCGCCTGAGCCAATTATAACTACATCAGCTTCTTTTTTAATAACATCTGTGGATGCTGCTTTCTTTTCCACTGCCTTTGATATTGCTTCCTCTGTTGCTCCTGCCGAAATCAAAGCAGATTTGACTGCATCTATTATCCCGTTGCTTGTAAGAGTACAGCCCGATATAGCATCTACTGCCACAGATTGATTTTCAATTATATTATTCGGTATTGTGTTAAGGGCCGGATCGCTTATGCCGGCGCTTTCCTTGTGTTCAAGCATATTAATCTTTAAAATCTCATTGTCACTTACCTCAACTTCAACCTTAATTACTCCTCCAAAGCCCTGACCTTCGCCGGTATACTTTCCTGCTTTAAACAGTGTATTTTCACTTGCATCTCCATTTGGAGCATCTGTGCTGTTTGTGCACCCTGTCATCAATGAAAATAACATTAAAACAGTTAATAAAATCGATAAATACTTCTTCATTTTACTCTCCCATCATAATTAATCTAACATGTTTGTCTAACGTGTTCGTCAAACGTGTTAGATTAATTATATTATTAACAAACACTTATGTCAATGATATTTTTATAACAAAGTCTTTTTCTTATATATTTTTTTCAAAGCCGTATAAAAAAACCCGCTCATTGATATTGAACGGGTCTTAGAGCAAAGCTCTCTATGCAGCTTTCTACTACACGTATTATTCCGGGATCGGACAATACTGATTTGTCTCCGGAGAAGTATTGTATGGGTAGTCCGGACATAATACCCAATATCAGCGATCTCATTTCATAAGCTGAAAAATCATTTGTTATTGTTCCTTTTTCCTGTCCGCTTTTAATTATATTTTCAATCAGCATGGGTACTGTATTTACCCTGAACTCTGACCATCTGTCGGATTCGTCAATCATAATCTGGTAATACCGCTTATATATTTTAAATACTCTGCTGTTCCCATATTCCAACTGCTTTTTCACAATAAGCTTCAAAGCATCAATTTCGTTTATTCCGCGCAATTCTTTTTCATAATAATTTTCAAAAAAGTTGACGTATCTGATATACCTGTCGAGAAGCAAATCATTTTTCGATGAAAAATAATGATAAAACGTTCCAACTGTTATACCTACCTCAGTACATATATCTCTCACGGTCATGCTGTCGAATCCGATTTCTTCAACCATTTTATCAACGGCTGTTCTTATTGCTTCTATGGTAGCATTATCGTGTTCTCTCACAACTATTTGTCTTTTCATTTTATTCCTCTTTAGTTTACTATTTTTTATGTTCAGGTGCAGAATTAAATAAATAATTAAATTATTAATTCATTCCTATTTTATACAATTTAACATTTTTTGTAAACAGTTAATAATATTTTCGCAGTCAAGGTTGATTATTCTTTACAATATTTTTAGGTAAAGCCAAAAATAAACATTTCATTTTTAGTGAAAATAAAGTAAAATATTATAGTAATAGTTGAAATTTTGTCAGATTATGTTATTATATAAGTATTAAGAGGTGAAAATGCTTTGATTGAATTTAATAATGTCACAAAAGTATATAAAAATGAATTTACTGCAGTTAAAAATATTAACTTAAAAATAGAAAAAGGCGAATTTTTGTTTATAGTCGGAAAAAGCGGTGCGGGAAAGAGTACCTTGATAAAGCTATTGCTGAGAGAAATAAATCCTACCGAAGGAATCATTACTTATAATAATCAAAATATCACTAAAATCAGAAAAAGAAACATAGCGGAATACAGAAGAAACATCGGATTTATTTTTCAGGACTACAGATTGCTGCCTAAATTAACGGTATATGAGAATGTTGCCTTTGCAATGGAAATGATTTGCTGTAACGCTAAAAACATCAGAAGAGAAGTACCGTTGGTACTTAGCATGGTAGGATTAAGCGATAAGGCAAAATATTATCCGGACGAGCTGTCCGGCGGAGAGCAGCAGAGAGTTGCCATAGCCCGCGCGGTAATAAACAAGCCGGAAACAATTATAGCGGATGAACCGACAGGTAATCTGGACCAGGAAACATCTAAAGAGATAATGAAAATCCTCACTGAAATTAATAAAAGAGGCACAGCAGTTATAATGGCAACCCACGACAGAGAGATAGTCAATCAATATCAAAAGAGAGTTATCGAATTGAAACAAGGTGTCATTATAAGGGATATGAAAACAGGGGGATACAGTAATGACAATAAAAAAGCTTAATTATATTTTAAGACAAGCATTTAAAAGCTTATGGCGTAACCGAATGATGGGACTTGCTTCAATCGGTTCTGTAACCGCCGTTTTGATAATACTTGGCTTTATTTTAATTATCGTTCTCAATGTAAACAATATTGCCTTGGCAACTAAGGAAAGCTTTGATGAAATAGCGGTATACATTAGCGATGACGTGGAAGAAGCTCAAATTGAACAGTTAGGGAAGTCCTTTAAAGAAATAGACGGTGTCATGGGAGTTGCCTTTCAAACCAAGGAATACGCCCTTGAAAGGTTAAAGGAGGATTGGGGAGCGGATGCGTGGATGCTTGAAAGCTTAAGAAAGAATCCCTTACCCAATACCTATATAGTTCAATTGACGGACGTGCAATATTCTGATTATGTTAAGAGTAAAATTGAAACGTTTGACGGAGTTGAGCAAGCACAATATTACAAGGATGCTGTCAACAGCCTGATAAGAATTTCTGATTTCGTAAAAAAAGGCGGGGCGGGAATTATCATAATATTGCTTTTGATAAGCGTATTTATAATTTCCAACACCATCAAAATTACAGTCCTTAACAGACAAAAGGAAATTGAGTTAATGCAGTATATCGGAGCTACGAACGGTTATGTAAGGGGACCGTTACTGATTGAAGGTTTAATTCTCGGGTTGATTGGCTCAATCGTAGCAATAGTTATAATATTCTTCAGCTATAATTATTTAATTAAATATTTAGCGGGAGGGTATGTCGCTATAGTGACAGGCATGGCTGGATATATGGTTGGAGTGGATATGATTTTAAATGATTTGATAATCATATTCCTTACTATAGGAATCGGCATAGGAATTTTGGGAAGCCTGATTTCTTTGAAAAAATTCTTAAGTGTATAGGAGAGGGGTTATGTTCAGGAAAAGCGTTGTATTTATTTTAGTAATTATGAGTATATTAACTGCTTTCCCGGCAGCGGCAGGGGGAAGCATTGCAAGCATGCAGCAAAAGCAGAAGGAACTGCAAAATCAGATTAATGAAATCCGTAAAAAAGCAGAGGAACTTAAAGGTCAGCAAAAAAGCGTGCAGCAGGAAATTGATGCTTTAGACGGTGAAATCAGAGCCTTAGCTTTAGAAGTTGAAAGATATGAGCTTCAGAAAGAAGAAATAAACATGAAAATTTCTGAGTCAGAGCAGAAAATTGAGCAGCTGAATAAGGACATAGACAACAACAATACTATTTTAGAAGATAGATTGAGAGTAATGTATAAAAACGGAACAGCAGGGTATATGGAAGTAATACTTAATGCAGAAAATTTAGTTGATGCATTGACAAGAATGGATATGATTCAACTGATAATACAAAGTGATGTGGAGCTTTTAAAAAGCATAACCGAGCAAAAGGGTCAGGTAGAAGCACTAAAGGAACAACAGGAAATTGAAAGATTGGAATTGACTGCAGTTATTAACAGTCTTAATGCTAAGCATAATGAAATAACAGTTGCATCCCGTTCCAAAGAAATATATATGAGCAGCCTGCAAAAAGACATTAAAGAAATGGAAAGACAGCAGTCTGCAATGGACGAGCAGTCAAAGCAAATCGAAAGAGATATTTTGGCCGCACAAAGAGCGGTTGAATATGCCGGCGGAGAACTCCTGTGGCCGTTACCCGGCTATTATACCATTACATCCCATTTCGGAGGAAGAGCTGACCCGATTACGGGAGTATGGTCAAGTCACGGAGGAACAGATATCAGAGCACCTTACGGAACACCTATATTGTCTGCAAACGATGGTGTTGTAATATTCTCAGGCTGGCATTATTCATACGGCAACTACGTTATTGTAGACCACGGCGGTGGAATAGCAACATTGTATGCACATGCTTCCAAGCTGCTGGTAAGCAAAGGAGACCCGGTATTAAAAGGAGATCCGGTTGCTCTGGTAGGTTCAACAGGATATTCTACAGGAAACCACCTGCACTTAGAAGTCAGAGTCAACGGTGTGAGAAAAGATGCAGAGACTTACTACACTAAAAAACAATAGAAGAACAATTGTTATAGAGGGATGCGAAGCATCCCTGTTTTTATGCAATTATTCACCTATCGTTCATCCATTGTTCTCCAATTGTTCATCTATTGTTAAATCAGCGCCCTTTTCTTTTTCTCATCCATCAGCCTATCCAGCTCATCTGCGTTCATCGTTTCATTTTTCAATAGATATTCGGCAATTTTTCTCACGTTATCCTCATTGTCCCTGATGATGTTTATGGATCTTTCGTAAGCTTCTTTAGTCATTTCAGATGCTTCTTCTTTTATAGAATCAAGGTAGTATTTGAAAAATCTTTCATCGATGCAGGTGTTTTGAGTATTTTTACCCATGCCGTAGCTGCAGATTATTTCATATATTATATTTGTTGATTCCTTAATGTCGTTAGATGCTCCGGTAGATATTTCACCTATAAAAATTTCTTCGGAAGCTCTTCCTGCCAGCAGGACGGTTACCTTATCGATGAGCTCCTTCTTTGTATAAAGGAATTTATCTTCTGTCGGGAATTTAAGTACGTAGCCTAAGGCCTTATCCCTTGGAATTATAGATATTTTTTGAACCTTATCTATATCAAGTATTTTTGCTGCAACCGCATGACCTGCTTCATGAAATGCAACGGTTCGTTTTTCTTTGTCAGAAACGGTAGAATGCTTTACTTCAAGACCCGCTGCTATTTTTTCTATGGCAAACTCAAAATTATCAAGGTTTATTTTTTTGCTTTTATCCTTAATGGCCTTTAAAGCAGCTTCATTTGCTATGTTTGCAAGCTGCGCTCCTGAGAAACCGTGTGTTTTCACGGCTATATCCTTTAGCTGTACCTTTTTGTCAAGCGGCTTGTTCTTGGTATGTACCTCTAATATTTTTAAGCGTGAATGATAGTTTGGATTACCTACGTATATTTTTCTGTCGAAACGCCCAGGTCTTAAAAGTGCTTCATCAAGTAAATCCATTCTGTTGGTTGCTGCAACCACTATAACGTTGCATGTATTGTTAAATCCATCTAATTCAATTAGAAGCTGGTTTAATGTCTGGTCCTTTTCGTTGTTGCTTTCAGAATTTCTTTTAGCGCCCAATGCATCTATTTCATCTATAAAAATAATACTAGGGGCTTCCTTTCTCGCTCTTTCAAATATCATTCTGACGCGTTTTGCACCGACACCCACGTATTTTTCTACGAATTCCGAGCCGCTTGAATAAATAAATGTAGCTTTTGCTTCACCTGCAATTGCTTTGGCAATTAATGTCTTGCCTGTGCCGGGCGGACCGTATAAAAGTATTCCTCTCGGAACCTTTGCATCCATTGATTTGTATTTTTCTTCATTATTTAAAAAATCGATAACATCCATCAAGTCATCTTTAATTTCTTCTAAACCTGCCACGTCGTTAAAGCCGGTTTGAATTTTCGGCTCTTCGGTTTTCTTCTTTTCAAAATATGTAGCTGAACCGATGCTTTCGTTTGATTCCTCCATGTACATTTTTGAATCTTCACTTTTTTTGTTTGAGGAAATCATTTTAACCATGTAATATGCATAAAACAGCATCGGTATAAAAAAGAGTATTGATAATGAATATCTATCTGAAACTATTAGAATAATAATATTGTATATAATAAAGGAAATTGCTAAATAGAAATATTTATTTTTCATATAACCTCCTATGGCTGAAAAAAGTTTTTTGTGATAGAATTATCTTTACCATAAGATAAAAAGTTATAACACTTTAAAAATAAAATATGTTGACATTTATTGTTATGTTGTATATACTGTAATAGAAATCAAGAAGAAGTAACCGCTTCTCACCTTATGGCGTTTTAAAACTATAAAACTGTTAGTAGGGTTATAAATAAATGCAATTTAGTTTTGTATTGTTTAAGATAGCGGTGATTGAGCTGTCTTTTTTATTGTAAAAATATATAAGGATAGTAATTTGTAATTATAAATTGGAGGTGTAAATTATTAAGGAACTTCAAATCAACGAGCAAATTCGTGAAAAGGAAGTAAGAGTCATAGACTCTGATGGAACTCAGTTAGGAGTTATTAGTACAAAGGAAGCATTAAAAATTGCCGAAGGTAAAAAGCTGGATTTAGTTGTTGTGTCTCCGAATGCAGAGCCACCGGTATGCAGAATTATGAACTACGGCAAATACAAATATGCCCAAGCGAAGAAAGAAAAAGAATCCAAGAAAAAACAAAAGATCATCAATGTAAAGGAAATTAGAATGACTCCAAACATTGAAGATCATGATTTAAGTGTTAAAGCTAAGAATGCTTGTAAATTCCTCGAAGACGGAGACAGAGTCAAGGTTGTCGTTCGCTTCAGAGGCAGAGAGCTTGGACATATGGAAGTAGGAAAGGAAGTATTGATGCAATTTGCTGAATTGACGTCAGAATATGCTGTTATAGATAAGCAACCAATAGTAGAGGGCAAAAACATGACCATGTTTTTAGCGCCTAAAAAATAACATTAGGAGGAACTGTTATGCCAAAATTAAAAACTAACAGATCAGCAGCAAAAAGATTTAAGAAAACAGGAAGCGGTCAAATTAAAAGATCACAAGCAGGCAAAAATCACTTTACAGGCAAAAAAGCTTCTAAATCAATAAGAAATTTAAGAAAGAGCACATTAGTTTCAAGTGCTGATATGGATAGGATCAGTAAAATATTACCATACTAATAAAGGAATTGTCACAGGAGGAGATTTAAATGGCAAGAGTTAAAAGAGCTGTAAATGCTAAGAAAAACCATAGAAAAATATTGAAACTTGCTAAAGGTTACTACGGAGCAAAGAGTAAATTATATAAAACAGCAAATCAAGCAGTTATGAAGTCGCTTTCATACGCTTATGTAGGAAGAAAGTTAAGAAAAAGAGAATTCAGACAGCTTTGGATAGCAAGAATTAATGCAGCTGCAAGACAAAACGGATTATCTTACAGCAAATTTATTAATCTTTTAAAACAAAACAATGTTGAAATAAACAGAAAAATGCTATCAGAAATGGCTATATACGATCCGGCTGGGTTTACAAGCCTGGTAGACCAAGTAAGAGCATAAGAGAAATGAAGACTGTAGATTACAGTCTTTTGTTATATATAAATCATGTTAATGTCATCCGTCGTAGCAAAGGATATGCAATACTTTAGGAGTAATATTTATGAACACAATAAAAAGCAAGGATAATAACAAAATTAAATACATTCGTTCCCTTAATACTAAAAAGAAGCGTGAGGAAGAAAATGCATTCATTGTTGAAGGAATTAAGTTTGTATATGAAGCAATTAATGAGAAGCAGAATATAATTTATTTATTATTCAGCGAACAGTCATTAAATAAGACAGACGTAAAGGAATTGTATGACCTTTCTGTAAAATCAGGATTCGAATCATATATTTGCGACGAGGATGTTTTTAAAAGTGCGGCAGATACAATAAATGCTCAGGGTGTTATAGCAGTGGTAGGTAAAAATGAATATGATGCTGATTATATACTGAAAAATTATAAATTTGTAATAATGTGCGACAGAATACAGGACCCCGGTAATCTGGGAACAATTATCAGAACCTCTGATGCCTTCGGACCTGCGGCTGTTATTTTAAATAAAGGCTGCGTGGATACTCATAACCCAAAGGTAGTAAGGGCAACAGCGGGAGCAATATTCAGAGTACCGCTTATTAATATGGACTCAGATACTGAAATAATTAATTTATTAAACAAACATAAATTTAAAATAATTTCAACCGTGGTGGAATCAGAGTATTCGTTTGATGATATAAAGGAAGAAAATAAAATTTGTGTTGTAATTGGTAATGAAGGTCAGGGCGTTTCCCGGGAAATTATCGAAAGCTCACATATGAATATAACCATAAGGATGCCCGGAAGAGCCGAATCCCTGAACGCATCCATAGCAGCAGGCATAAGTATTTACGAAATCAGAAAAAAACTGTTGTAATTTGTATAGTCGATACCGATGACAACAAAAATATATTTTATAAGTATTGATATAATAGGGAATAGGGGTTGAAGAATAATGGAAGAATTTATTAAGAAAATAATTTCACACCAAACAAACTTTAAACCTGTTGATTGTTTAATACTTGTGGTTTTATATGTGGTGCTTTTTATGCTTGTGAGGAACATATTCAATGATTTAGACAGTGGGTTGAGTGTTGCAATATCATTAATCTGTTCATTTATGATTACACTTTTTCAACGGCTTTATAAAAATAAGAAAAGTGAGGATTAATGCATAATTTCACTTTTTCTGAGGCAGAGCTTTGTAGTATTTACAAAATCATAAAAAACTAATGATAAAAACAGTGTAATTCGGTACAATATCAAAATATATATTATAAAAATAAGGGGTGGTATTTTTTGAAGTCAAAATTCAAAGAAATATTTATAGAAAGATATGAAAAAAAAATATAGATATTTTGATTTTATTAATACTTTGTTTTGTAGTAATTGTTATTAAAAATTTATTCATTCCTGACTTAAACTTTAAACTCTATTTACTTTCTATAGGTGTGATTCCTGTTATCATTGTAAACATAATCAGGTCAATACGGTGGCATAGAAATAACTTTAACTGAATCCAAGTGATAAGCACCTGAACTAGAACCATGTCTTATATACTTATATGTTAACTCTACATCATTAATATCATTAGTAGAGGTTGCTAATACATCTAAGTCATTATCTAAAGTTTGGAAATACTCTGTCGCTATTCCTACTGCAACTGAAGCAACTACTCCAAAAATTACTCCTGCTATTCCGGCAAAGATACTACCACCAATGATACTAAGAACAACTGCATCACTTACAGATTGTCCTGCTTCTAAAGCATCAAAGTAATCTCTTAAATTTTTAGCTTCTTCTCTATCTAAAGTATAATTTTCTATAATCGTTGAACCCAAACCTAAATTTTCTTTTCTGACTGGTGTACAAGAAAATGCTAATACCATATAAAATCACGCTCTCTTATTTTATTTTTTGTTAGACACAATTCCCGGGTTGATTTTGTCTTACACTATATAGAAACGATTTTTTAGGAATAAATGTAAACTGTTTTCAAAATTTTTTTATTTTTTTACATAATTTTTAATTTGGTTGATGCCAGTCCCTATATTGAATCAAATAAACTATCTCACCATTACTTCTATTACTAAATTTATCTAAATCAATTTTATTAATATATTCTAATAAAAAAATAGTTAAGTCACTTTCTGCTTCTTCGTATTTAAGTTTTCTTCCATATCCCTTTATTAAAGGTAAGAATTTATAATATAATTCAATTACATGTTATTCATTTCCGCTTTGAGCGTTTTTAAAAGTTTCATATAGATTGTTGGTCATTATTTTTACTCTTTAATAATGCAAATACAAAATTTCCATTATTATTAGACCGTTACTGCTATAATATTAAAAACTATCTATATTTCATAAACTTTAGAATCAATTTGAATAATGTGAAAAAAGTTTTTAAATTATAGACAAGTTATAATGTATTATATGTAATTATTAAATACCTTGTGACACCATTAGTCCATAGTAGCAGGCATAAGTATTTACGAAATCAGAAAAAAACTGTTGTAAAATAAATTTATCTTTGCTATAATCATACGTAATTGCATATATTAAGAGCTATGAAAAAGCACAGTAGGTATGAGCTTAATGTTATCAGAGAAAAATCATCGAGGCTGGAAATGATTTTGAACATTTTATACCGAACATTCACTTTGGAGCTTGCAGGATGAATTTAGTAGTCTTGCACGGTAAATATCGTTAAACAAACAAGGCTTTCGGGACTTTGTCGAAAGTGAAAAGAGTGGTACCGCGGTTATTCGCCTCTTATGAGGGGAATAACCGCTTTTATATTTCAACAAAATATTATTAAAAGTACGAAAGGAGTATATATGAGAGAGCAGCTTTTAGAATTAAAGGAAGAAGTATTAAAAAAATTAAAAGAATGCGCTGACAATACAGATATAGAAAAGGTAAGAATTCAGTGCTTAGGAAAAAAAGGAGATTTGACTGCAATTTTAAGGTCAATGGGAGGCTTGTCTGAAGAAGAAAGACCGGAAATAGGAAAGCTTGCCAATGAAGTAAGAGCAATAATAGAAGAAGAAATGAGAGTAATTAAGGACAGAATCAGCTCTCTTGAAAGCTCAAAGAAGGTTAAATCAGAAATCATTGACATTACAATGCCGGGCAGAGTTCCGGAAATAGGAAGAAGACATCCCTTGCTTCAGGCGAAGGAAGAATTAGAAAGTGTATTTATGCGTATGGGCTATGATGTTGTGAGCGGTCCTGAGGTTGAAACAGTTGCAAATAATTTTGACGACTTAAACGCACCATATGACCATCCGTCAAGAGATTGGTCAGATACATTTTATATATCAGATGACTTAATACTCAGAACACACACATCCCCTGTACAGGTAAGGACCATGAGAGAGGCTGTCAAAGAAAACAAGCTTCCTGTCAGAGCCGTTTGCACAGGAAGGACGTTCAGATTCGATGATGTGGATGATACTCACTCACCTATGTTCCATCAAATGGAATGTATAGTCGTGGATAAGGGTGTTACACTGGCAAATTTAAAGGATTCTATCGACCAGTTCGTTAAGGAGTTATTCGGAAATAATGTCACAACTCGTTTCAGACCTCATAACTTCCCGTTTACGGAGCCTAGTGCAGAGGTTGATGTTTCATGTCATATATGCATGGGCAAGGGCTGTTCGTCATGCAGAGGAACAGGCTGGAGCATGGAGCTTTTAGGCTGCGGTATGATACATCCGAATGTTCTGAGAAACTGCGGAATCGATCCTGAAATATATTCAGGCTATGCCTTCGGTATGGGAATCGACAGAGTTACAATGGTTAAGTACGGAATTCCTAACATCAGATTATTATTTGAAAATGATGTAAGATTCTTAAAACAGTTTTAAGGAGGTAAGAAAATGTTAGTGCCTATTAAATGGATGAAACAATATGTTGAAATAAATACCGATGACAAAACATTGGCCGACAAGCTGACTCTTACAGGGTCACATGTGGATGCAGTTATTGATTATGAAAAGAAAGTAACCAATGTTGTAACGGGGAAAATTCTTGAAATAGAAAAGCATCCTAATGCAGATAAATTGATTGTTACACAGATAGATATAAATAAAGATGAGCCCGTACAGATAATAACGGGAGCTAAAAATGTTAATGTGGGAGACGTTGTTCCCGTATGTCTGGAGGGAGCGGAGCTTCCTAACGGGCTGAAGATAAAAAAATCCAATTTCAGAGGACTTCCTTCATACGGAATGATGTGTTCTTATGATGAACTGGGCTTTGACGACAAGGTTATACCTAAGGAAGCACGTGACGGTATTGCAATTTTACCAATCGATACAGAGCTTGGAAAAGACATTAAGGATGTTTTGGAATTGGATGGCAGTGCTCTTGAGGTGGAGGTTACCTTCAACAGACCGGACTGCTTAAACATAGTGGGTATGGCGAGAGAAACTGCGGCAACTCTGGGAACAAAATTTAAATTTCCTGAAATTGAAATTAAAAATGAGCAGGGAGATATTAAAGAATATCTTAACGGTGTAGAAATTGAAGATGAAGATTTGTGCTCTCGTTTCTATGCTAAGGTAATAAAGGATATAAAAATAGGACCTTCTCCGTTGTGGATGCAAAGAACATTGATGGATGCAGGAATGAGACCAATAAATAACATCGTAGATGTTACAAATTTTGTTATGCTTGAGCTTGGTCAGCCGCTTCATGCATATAATTTGGAAGCCTTGAGCGGAAGAAAATTAATAGCGAGAAGGGCTAAGCAGGATGAAAAAATTGTTACAATTGATCAAAATGAAAGAAGCCTGTCCGATAGAATGCTTGTTATAGCTGACAGCGAAAAGCCTGCATGTATAGCCGGTGTTATGGGCGGTTACTATTCTGAAATCAATGACGATACAAAAATTATGGTATTGGAAAGCGCAAACTTTAATCCTAAATCAATAAGAGAGACATCAAAAAAATTAGGTATGCGTTCAGAAGCATCTGCAAGAAATGAAAAACCGATGGGCTATGTAATGGTGGAGCTTGCTAACAAAAGAGCGTGTCAATTAATAGAAATGATTGGTGCCGGAACTGTTGTGGGAGGTTACTTAGAAGCAGGCAGGAGCGAATACGAGGCACCTGTTGTTACCCTGAGACCTCACAGAGTGCCATGGCTGTTGGGAGTTGACATACCTGTTGATGATATGCTGAAATATTTAAATTTATTGGAAATAGAATCAACCTTTGACGGTGAAAAAATAATAAGTAAAATTCCTTATTTCAGAACAGACATAGAGCAGGAAGCAGATTTGATTGAAGAGGTTGGAAGATTATACGTATTTGAGAACATAGAATCCGCACCTCTTTTAGGTACTACAAGAGTCGGAAGAAAGACCGATAAGAGAAATTTAGAGGACTATATCAAGACAATACTTTGTGGTATAGGCTTGTATGAAATAACGACATATTCATTTATAAGTCCAAAGTCATACGATAATATATGTGTCAGCGACCACAGCCCGCTTCGAAATTACGTTAGGATTTTAAATCCTCTCGGAGAAGATTTCAGTTCCATGAGAACTACACTTATGCCTAATATGATGGAGGTTATATCAAGGAACTCCAACAGAGGAGTAGACAATGCAAAGCTTTTTGAAATAGGAAGCATATTTATTCCCAAGGAACAGCCGGTTGTTAATGAGCCTCATGAAAAGATAAAATTATGTATCGGTATGTACGGCAATTATGATTTCTTTGATCTGAAGGGCATAATTGAAGCGGTACTGTCAAGATTAGGAATTAAGGTGAGCTTAAAGCCTGTAACGGATAATCCGTCATTCCATCCGGGAAGAACGGCAGCAATGTATGTAAATGATGATTTGCTGGGAATTTACGGAGAAATGAGTATGGAAGCTGCCGGCAACTATGGAATTGACCACAAGGTATATGCTGCTGAAATAGATATTGAAAAGTTATTGGAGCATAAGGACACAAACTGGAAATACGAGCCGCTTCCTAAATACCCTGCAATGGTAAGGGATATAGCGGTTATAGTTAAGGATGAAATTTTGGCAGGAGAAATGATTGAAACAATCGAAGCCGTAAATCCTCATTTGATTGAAAGTGTGGAATTGTTTGATGTCTACAAGGGAGAACACGTTCAGGAAGGATATAAATCAACTGCATTTTCAGTTACCTACAGAAATAAAGAGCGAACTTTAACAGAAAAAGAAATTGAAAGCATCCATAAAAAGATATTGGAGCAGTTAGAACGCAAGTACGAAGCGAAATTGAGAATGTAGGTTTTTGTCATCCCGAGCGAAGCAAGGGATCTCACTATAAACCAGATGTCAATTCTGGCAGATTTTCTGACTTGACAAATAATTTCTTGTAACATATTATATAATAAAAATAAAATTAAACTGTTGAATGAGAGTAGTAAACATATGAAATTGAATTTCAGAGAGCTATCGAAGGTGAGAATATAGCATTTCAATCTATGTTGAATGGACTCATGAGGTCAACCCGAAAACTGTGTGAGTAGTCGTTGACGGAAATCCTAACCGTTATGAAGGAAGCATATGTTAGTATGTGAAAAGCTATTTGGGTGGCAAAACAGAATTATAGACTTCTGTCCCTTTGGGGCAGAAGTTTTTTGTGTATATGGAGGTATAAAAATGAAAAGAATTTTAACGGGTGACAGAACAACCGGAAAATTACATTTGGGACATTATGTAGGAAGTCTTCAAAACAGAGTAAAATTACAAGATGAATATGACACCTTTATTATATTAGCGGACATACAAGCGCTGACAACTCATTTTGAACAGCCTGGGTTAATTAATGAAGGTATATATGATGTTGCAATTGACAATCTATCAGTTGGTTTAGACCCAAGTAAGGTAACAATTTTTTTGCAGTCTAAGATAAGCGCAATTGCAGAGTTAACTGTATTTTATTCAATGATGGTTTCGGTAAATTCATTACGTCATAATCCAACTATAAAAACGGAAGCGAAGCAATACGGGTATGATGATTTAAGTTACGGTTTTTTAGGGTATCCCGTCAGTCAAACAGCAGATATTACCTTTTGCAACGCTGATTTAGTTCCGGTTGGAGAAGACCAAATTCCCCACATAGAATTAGGAAGAAAAATTGTGAGAAGATTTAATGATTTATATGGTAATGGCAGGATTATTATTAATGAGCCGGAAGCTTTAATCAGTGATATGCCTCGGCTTATTGGTCTGGATGGAAACTCTAAGATGGGTAAAAGTCTTGGTAATGCAATTTATCTGTCGGATAATGCTGAAGATGTAAATAAGAAGGTAAAATCAGCAGTAACTGATAAGAATAGGATAAGCGTAAAAGATAAGGGCAATCCGGATATATGTACAGTAAGTAAATATCATAAAGCATTCAATCGTGAAGATTATGGAAATATTTGCGAAATGTGCAGCGCTGCTAATATTGGTTGCGTAGCCTGCAAAAATATTTTATCAAAAAAGATAAATTTAATCCTCGAGCCATTTAGAGAAAAACGTGCTTATTATGAAAAAAATACTAAAGAAGTGCGTGATATTATACTTGATGGCAGTAGAAAAGCAAATATAATAGGGAATAAAACAGTTGAAAATATTAAAAATGCTATGAATATAGATATATAAATTAGTATGTTCATACTGCTGAAAACCTCGTTTATGCCATTGTTTTATTAACGTGTATGAAATTACCATAATTATCTTTTGTTTGACTTAAAAGTGATATGTCTATATAATTGTTAATGTTATATTAAGGATATGTATTTACAATTAGATAAGCTTTCTAACTTTACATATGGGAGGTATTTATGGATCCTGTGGCTTTTAGAATATTTGGAATAGATATAATGTGGTACGGTGTCTTAATTTCACTGGGAGTCCTTTTGGGAGTTTTCTTTGCGTTAAGAGAAGCAAAAAGAACCGGCTTTAAGGGAGATGATGTTCTTGATTTCTTATTAATGGCAATTCCGGCTGCAATAGTTGGTGCAAGAGCTTATTATGTGATATTTACCTGGGATTATTACAATGGGAATATTTCTGAAATTATCAACATAAGAAATGGCGGTCTTGCAATACACGGTGCGCTTATTGCAGGTGTTATAACGGGAATATTGTTTTGTAAGAAAAGAAAAATCAATGTGCTTGAGCTCCTTGACATATTAATCCCCAGTGTTGCGCTTGGGCAGGCAATAGGCAGATGGGGAAATTTTGTTAATCAGGAAGCACACGGAGGACCGACTGATTTACCGTGGGGAATAGTGGTTAACGGTCAAAAAGTACATCCCACATTTTTATATGAATCTATAATAAATTTTGCGGTATTTATATTTCTGACATGGTTTGCAAGAAAGAAGAAAACAACACACGGCCAGATTCTTGCTCTTTATCTGATTTTGTATTCGGCAGGCAGATTTTTCATCGAGGGGCTGAGAACAGACAGCCTGATGTTTTTAAACATGCGCATAGCACAGCTGATAAGCCTAGCCATGATATTATCAGGTACTGCTCTGTGGTATATAGTAAAAAAGAAAAATAGTTAGATCCTTCGCTAACGCTCAGGATGACAAAATAGCCTGCGGCTCTGTCATTCTGAACGTAGTGAAGAATCTCTTTTTTAGGGAGAGTGAAATTTAATGTACTATGTTTATATTATGACAAATAAATATAACAAAGTACTTTATACAGGTATTACCAATAACTTAGCCCGAAGAGTTTATGAGCATAAAAATAATATTATTGAAGGTTTTACTTCAAAGTATAAAGTACATAGACTTGTTTATTATGATTATACTGAAAATGCTATGTCTGCTATTGAAAGAGAAAAACAAATAAAGGGTTGGTCAAGATATAAGAAAATAGAACTTATAGAATCAATGAATCCAATCTGGGAAGATTTATACGGAAAAATATTATAGCAAAAAGATGAGATCCTTCGCTAACGCTCAGGATGACACTGTCATTCAGAGGGCTTTAGCCCGAAGAATCTCTTTTTTTTATACAAAAATGAGGTTTTTTGCTAACGCTCAGGATGACAAAAATGCCGATTGAGATGACAAAAACTATCACTGTGTGGGAGAAAAAAATATTTTTCCAAAAAATAAAAATAATAGTGGCGTTTTTATCCCACATTGTGGTATAATATGCCCAGTAGGTGGTAGAAAATGTTTACTGGTGAATATATACATTCATTTGATGAGAAAGGAAGGGTTATAATTCCTTCCAAATTTAGAAACGAGCTTGGAGAAACATTTTATATCGGCAAGGGATTGGATAAGTGCTTGTTCATTTATCCTATTGAAACATGGACAGAATTTGTCGGTAAGCTTAAAAATTTATCCACCTTTAATAAAGAAGAAAGATTTTTCTTGCGTAGATTTGTTTCGGGATTCAGTGAATGTTCTTTCGATAAACAGGGAAGGATATTAGTACCGCCATCTCTGAGAGAGTTCAGTGAATTAAATTCAGAGGCTGTTGTGATAGGGGTTATCGACAGAATTGAAATTTGGAACAAAGACAGCTGGGATGATTATTCTAACAACGATGAATATGATTTTGACAGCATAGCAGAAAAAATGTCAGATTTGGGGATAGGACTATAGGGGAGGAGCCATATGGATTACAGACATACTTCGGTTTTATTGAATGAAGCTATCCAGGGGCTTAATATAAAATCAGACGGAATTTATGTTGATGCAACCTTGGGAGGCGGAGGTCATACCTTCGAAATACTTAAACATGTAACTAAGGGTAAGGTTATTGGTATTGACCAGGATGATTATGCCATTGAGAGAGCAACAGAAAGATTAAAGGATTATGACAACTTCATAGCTGTTAAAAATAATTTCAGCAATATAAAAGAAGTTTTGAAAGAATTACATATAGATAAAATTGATGGGATAATATTTGATTTGGGTGTTTCGTCTTTCCAGTTAGATATACCGGAAAGAGGGTTCAGCTACAATCATGACATGCCTCTTGATATGAGAATGGATAAGAGCGGTACGATTACTGCAAGACATATAGTTAACGGGTATGAAGAAAATGAATTATCTCGAATAATCTGGGAATACGGTGAGGAAAAGTGGGCATCAAGAATAGCAAAATTCATCGTACAGGAAAGAGAAAGTGAATTTATAGAAACTACAGGTCAGCTTGTAAGCATCATTAAAAAAGCAATACCCAAGCAAGTCAGACAAGAAGGTTCGCATCCTGCCAAAAGAACATTTCAAGCAATAAGAATAGAAGTTAACAGGGAGCTTGAAATACTTGAAAACACTTTTAGGGATGCTGTTGAATGTTTGAAACAGGGCGGAAGAATTTGTGTTATAACATTCCATTCCTTAGAGGACAGAATAGTTAAAAATACGTTTGCTGATTTGAACAAAGACTGTGTATGTCCGCCGGAATTTCCTAAGTGTATATGCAGCCACAGAAGAAAATTAAAAATAATAACTAAAAAGCCAATTATTCCATCAGATGATGAAATAAATGAAAATCACAGAGCACACAGTGCAAAGCTAAGAATAGGAGAGAGGGTGTAATAAGTGTCAGCATTAAGAAAAGAAGTAATTGATATTGATTATGGACAAGAACTGAATTCTCCCAATAAAAAACGAATAAAAAGAAATAAGAAAAATAATAATATTATAGAAAGTATAAAAAATACGGTCATGATCGCTATAACTTTTATTCTTGGAATTATAATAGTGTATAACTATGCCATAATAACAGACAAACAGATGGAACTGTATACATTGAATAAAGACATAGTGAATCTTAATAATGACATAGCCGCTTATGACATAGCTCTTGAAAGTATCAAAAATACAAACAGTATAGAAGAATTGGCTAAAACATATTTAGGGATGAATTATCCCACAAGAAAACAAACCGTATTTGTTGATTTTAAATATGGAAGCCCTGAAGCAACGGAGGATGAAACTGTTAAAGCAAAAGAGAAAGGCCATAATATACTATTGGGTATAGTAGATAAGGTGGTAAGTTTCATTCAATAGGGGGTGCAGCAATGAAAAAGCGTATTAAAAGCACTACTAACCTTCAAAATAAAAGAAGAATGTTGGTATTTTTGCTTTTCTTTTTTTTAGCTACAATTGGATTGATAGTTAAGTTAGGGTTTATACAAATAATTGATGGTGAAGAATATAAAAAGCAAGCCATGGAAAACTGGTCCCGGGATATTACCATAAGTGCCAAAAGAGGGACAATTTATGATGCTAAAGGTAAGAAACTGTCGGTAAGCGTTAATTCAAGTACGGTAGTATGTATTCCTGCCGACGTTAAAAAGGGTAATTTATCAGCTAATGAAGATACATCCGACGCAGAAGAGGATGGTGGATTCCTTACCGGTTTGCTTAAAAAATTAAACAAATCAATCAGTAAAAATACTGCAGGTGAATCCATTCCGATTAATAAGAGAACACCTGAGGAAACTGCTAAAATTTTAGCAGAAATTTTGGAAATGGATTATGATGAAGTGTTAAGCAGAATTACTTCTGATTATTCATATGTGGCTATAAAAAGATGGATAACCGAAGAGCAGGCACAAAAAATTCGTGAACAGGAGCTAAGCGGTATAAGCGTTATTGAGGATAATAAACGCGTCTATCCATATGGCGACTTTGCACCTTATGTACTTGGCTTTACAAACATTGATCAGGACGGACTCTATGGAGTTGAGGCTACATATAATGAATATCTGACCGGAATACCGGGAAGGACTGTTATAAATACAGATGCTATCGGCAGGGAGCTTCCCTTTGGCTACAATTCTTATTATGAGCCTACAAACGGCTTGGGTGTTGTTTTAACTATTGATGAGGTTATACAGCATTATGCTGAGTCGGCGGCACTAAAGGTTTTAAATGATTATAATGCTTTAAGGGCTACGATTATAGTGATGGACCCAAATAACGGCGATGTGCTTGCTATGTCGTCAAAGCCGGATTATGATCCCAATGATCCAAGGGTACCCATAGATGAAGAAATTAAGGCACAGTGGGAAACATTGTCTGAAGATGAATTAAGAAATGCTTGGTTCGACATGTGGAGGAACCCGGCTGTTAACGATATATATGAACCGGGTTCTACGTTTAAATTATTGACTACAGCCATTGCTCTTGAAGAAAATGCAGCAAGCCTGGATTCAACATATTTCTGTGATGGCTTTGTAAGACAAATTACCAGCAACAACATAAAGTGCTGGAGATATTACAGACCCCACGGACAGCAAACATTGTCTGAAGCAATTCAGAATTCATGCAACGATGCACTTGCAGAAATAGGTCTTGATATAGGTAAGGAGGCATTTTATAAATATTTAAAAGCTTTCGGTTTAGAGGAACAATCAGGAATTATGCTGAACGGAGAAGCATTGGGACTTTTAAAAGAGCCTATAAATATGAAGGATGTCGATGTTGTAACACAAGCATTCGGTCAAGGTGTAGCTGTTTCTCCGATACAATTGATTACAGCGGTTTCTGCAATATCCAACGGCGGAAATTTAATGGAACCTCGAATCGTAAAGCAGTTAATAGACGATGACGGAAATGTTGTTGAAAACTTCGAGTCTGAAATAAGAAGAAAAGTTATTTCCGATGAAACAAGTAAGATGATGCTTTCTATAATGAAGGATTCCGCTGAAGCAGGAACTAAGCAGGCGTACAGACCGGGATACAGAATAGGCGGAAAATCAGGTACAGCTCAAAAGGTTATAGATGGAAAATATATTGACAGCAAATTCATATCATCCTTTATCGGAACTGCACCGGTTGATAATCCAAGGGCGGTTGTTCTTGTAATAGTTGATGAGCCGGACGTTAGCATAGGATATTACGGAAGTATTGTTGCCGGACCTGTTGCAGCAGATCTTCTGGAAAATATCATGAAATATTATGATGTAGAACCGGTTTATACCGAGGAAGAGTTAGGTCACGTTGAGAAGCAAATGGTTCAGGTTCCGGAATTACTGGGACTTACAATTGCTGAAGCAATGGATAAATTAATAAGAGCAGGCTTGGAAAGCAACATAGAAATAGAGGTAGATGAAAACAGTATTGTTAAGCAGCAGTTCCCTAAAGCAGGAGAAATGGTTACGAAGAACTCTATGATTACTTTGATTCTAAATTAGGCAGCTGTAAAAGCCTATAAATTGACATAAATCTACGGAACGCAAATTGCGTTCCTTTTTACGAATTCTCAGTATTTGAAAGGCTGAAATTCTTTACTGCTCGACTGCCCGGAATGAGAGAAAATGGGCGTATGCGTTTATTAATAATGGCAAATGATACAAGATTGCGGATATCTAAAATTATTGTAAATGAATTTTAAATATGATAAAATTGCATATAATACATACAATTAATTAAGGGGAGCATTAAAATGGATATTGATAACCTTCTGAAAGAATTAAATCATAAAAGCTACTTCGGCAATAAAAGTATAGAAATCAAAGGTATTACAAATGATTCTAAAAAGGTAAAAAACGGTGATATTTTCGTTGCAATCAAAGGTTATACCAATGATGGGCACAATTTTATTGAAAATGCTTTCGTTAACGGGGCAGCAGCCGTTTTATGCGACCACATCCCTGAAAATGTTAATAATAAGGGTAATTTTATAGTTGTAGAGAATCCGAGACAATCTATGGCGGCGGCAGCAAACATAATATACGGATGTCCTTCAGAAAGCATAAACTTAGTCGGAGTGACCGGTACAAACGGAAAAACAAGTACTACGTACCTGCTTAAGGGAATTTATGATTATTTAGGCAAAAAGTCCGGGATTATAGGTACTATGGGTGTCTTAATAGAGGGAGAAAAAATTAAGGTTGACAATACAACTCCTGAAGCCGCAGATTTGCAGAAATATTTTGCCAAAATGGTGGAAAAGGATATAAATCATTGTTTTATGGAGATTTCTTCACACGCATTAGAACTGAACAGAGTTGACAATATATCCATTGACGTAGGTATTTTTACGAATTTGACGAGAGATCACCTTGATTTTCATAATACGATGGAAAATTACTATCAGGCGAAGAAAAAATTATTTCATATCACTAAGGTAAACAACATTATAAACGTTGACGATTCATATGGAGAAAGATTATATACTGAACTTAAGGAAGAAGGCTTTAAGGCGATTTCAATAGGTATTGAAAATAATGCCGACATAAAGGCAAGCAATTTAGTTACTACAATGAAGGGAACCGATTTTGATTTGGAAATAGGCGGCAGTGTTAAAAAGGTTCATGTAAATACTCCAGGTAAGTTCAGTGTTTTAAACTCTCTTGGTGCCTTGGGTGCTGCCTGGTCATTGGGAATAAATATCGATGATATAATTGAAGCTCTCGATAAAATCAAAGGTGTGACAGGCAGATTTGAAATGCTTGAAAATAAGCTTGACTGTATTATTGTATTAGATTTTGCTCATACTCCGGACGGATTACAAAAGGTTATGGAAACTATAGATGAATTTGCACAAGGCAGGAAAATAGTTATGTTTGGTGCCGGAGGTGAAAGAGACTTGTCAAGACGCGGCCCCATGGGTGAAATTGCAGGTAAATATTGTGATTTAAGCATACTTACATCAGACAATCCAAGATTTGAGGATCCATATGATATATGCCTCGAAATAGCTGAGGGTGTAAAAAAATACAACGGTAAATATGAAATTATCATAGAGAGGGATAAGGCAATTTATTATGCTATTGACAACTCAAAGAGCAAGGATGTAATATTACTTGCGGGAAAATCAACAGAACCATATCAGGATATGGGAGTAGAAAAAGTTCCATACGACGAAGGTACTATTGCCAAGAACGCCATTAAGGATGTTGAGAGAAAAAGGGGATTGTCAATGAGTCAATGAAAGGGGACACACCTTTAATATCCCCAATTTACACCTCTACCCCAAATTACGATAAGGAGTTTAAAATGCAAGCAAACGGACAAATATTAAGGGTAATAATTGTATCTTTTCTCATAGCTATTTTTCTCGGACCGGTTGTAATTCCGGTATTAAAGAGACTGAAAGTAGGACAAAGCATCCGGGAGGAGGGGCCTAAGAGTCATTTCACAAAAGCCGGAACTCCCACAATGGGTGGAATTATTATAATTCTAGCAGTTATAATTTCATTGTTTACCAGTGGCTACTATACGCAGGAAGTATGGGCAGGGTTGTTTTTTACTGTTGCGTTTGGACTCATAGGATTTTTGGATGATTATCTAAAGGTTGTTCTTAGGCGTAATTTAGGTTTGAGAGCATATCAAAAAATCATAGGACAGCTTATATTTGCTGTTATTCTTGCTTTATACGGCTCAAGATACAGCGCATACGGTACGAAGCTCATAATTCCGTTTTTCAATGCATACATAGATTTAGGAATTTTATATATACCATTTGTTTTATTTGTAGTTTTAAGCATTGTAAACGCGGTGAATCTGACAGATGGATTAGATGGGTTGAACACAGGAGTTACGCTGATAGTTATGGCTGCTTTCAGCTTGATAGCAAACAGTATGAAGGATGTAAATCCTATATATGCCGGCATATCTGTTTTTGCTGCGGGGGTCTCAGGTGCATGCCTTGGATTTTTAAAACATAATGCAAATCCTGCCAAGGTTTTTATGGGCGATACCGGTTCATTGGCATTAGGCGGTGCTGTATCTGCAGTAGCTGTCATGTCAAACATGGTTTTATTGATTCCGATAATAGGCGGTATTTATTTTATTGAGGCACTTTCGGTAGTCATACAGGTTTTATATTATAAAAGAACTAAAAAAAGAGTTTTCAAAATGGCTCCGCTGCACCATCATTATGAGATGTGCGGCTGGAAAGAAACAAAGGTCGTGGCTGTTTTTTGGATCGTTACGGTCATACTTGCATTTATAGGAATTTATTCAGTATAGATAACATACAATATTAGTGGGCTTTTTTAGGATTAATAGCGAGAGGTACTTATAATGAAGGATAAAAATATACTTGTTGTGGGGCTTGGTGTTTCCGGCACAGCATGCATCAGAGGATTAAATAAATTAGGAGCACATATATATGTATATGACGAATCTCCGAGAGAAAAGTGCTTCGATAAATTACAGGAGCTGAAGGAAATAGAAGCATCATATTTTTTTAAAAATGATGGAAATGATGAAATAGACAAAATAGATTTCAGCATAATTGATTTAGCGATTAAAAGCCCTGGGATAAAATATGAGGCACCCATTATCAGGACGCTTGCAGAAAAAAATATAAGAGTTATAAGTGACATTGAAGCCGCTTACAAAGTTACGGACGCCGCCATTGTTTCCATAACCGGAACAAACGGAAAGACGACTACTACAACTCTGATCGGTGAAATTGTAAAGGAAAGTAAGAAAAACTGTAAAATTACCGGCAATATTGGCTCCGGAATGTTTTATGATGCCGTTAACTCTGATAAGGATGACGTAATTGTTGCTGAGGTCAGCAGTTTTCAGCTTGCGGGAACAATTGATTATAAACCTCATATAGCGGTTATAACAAACATAACCCCTGATCATATGGATTTCCACCACACCTATGAGAATTATATTGATGCGAAATTCAGAAACGTTGCCAATCAGGATGAGGATGATTATGCAATATTAAATTATGAAGATAAAATAGTAATGGGCTTTATTGATAAGATTAAATCTAAAAAAATATTTTTCAGCTCTGAACGCATATTAGATGAAGGAATATATGTGTATGACGAAAAAATCATGTATAGCCGGGACGGAAAAAAAGAATTTATTATAAATGCAAATGATATATTTATACCCGGAAAGCATAATCTGGAAAATGCAATGTGTGCGGTAGGCGCTGCTCTAAGCTTAGGTATCAGTACGCAAACTATCGCAAATGTACTGAAGAATTTTAAAGGAGTGGAGCATAGATTAGAATTTTGCGCAGAATTTAATGGTGTAAAGTTTTATAATGATTCCAAGGGAACGAATCCCGATGCATCAATTAAGGCGATTCAAGGAATAGAAAAACCTATAATTCTGATAGCAGGCGGCTATGACAAAGACTCTTCTTACGATGAGTTTATTAAAAGCTTTGACGGTAAGGTAAAGAGCCTGATTTTGTTGGGGCAGACGGCAGACAAGATTGAAGCCTGTGCGAGAAGCTACGGTTTTACAGATATATGCAGAGTGAAAAATATGGATGAAGCAGTTAAAGAATGCTTTGAACGAAGTGTGGAGGGGGATAATGTTGTACTGTCTCCCGCATGCGCAAGCTGGGGTATGTATCCTAATTATGAAGTTAGAGGAAGAGATTTTAAGGAGAGGGTAAACTATTATGGAGGGAACAGTACAAAAGCAAAGTAGAAAAACTTCTATGGACTGGGTATTGGTATTTGTTGTGGTAGTATTGGTACTCTTTGGTTTTTTGATGGTTTATAGTTCCAGCTTTCCTGATGGATACTATAAATTTGATAAGGACCCCTTTTACTTTCTGAAAAAACAGGTAATTGCGGCTGTTGCAGGATTTGTCGGAATGATTTTTATAGCTAATATACCTTATAAAATTTATGCGAAATTCAACAAGATTATTTTAATAGCATGTGTTGGCTTTGCCTTGCTTACGATAATCATAGGTATCGCTTCCAACGGTGCCCAAAGATGGATTATCATTGGAGGTATATCGCTCCAGCCCTCAGAAATAATAAAAATAGGCGGAGTTTTATACATGGCTTATTATTTTGATAAGAACAGAAAAAACATCAGCTCTCTCAAAAAAGGATTTTTTCCTTCGATGATATTAATCGGCTTTTTTTGTTTGTTGATTGCTATACAGGACGACTTGAGCACAGCCGTTATATTGGGAGGAACGTTGATGGTGATGTTCTTTTGTGCGGGGGCAAAAATGGCTCATTTAGTCGTATTGTTCCTGCTTGCGGTTGCAGGTGTCATAGTTTTAATTTCCATGGAAACCTACAGAATAACAAGGATCATCGTATTCTTTGATCCGTTTAAATACCCGCTGAATGAAGGATATCAGATAATACAGTCACTTTATGCTTTGGGGACAGGCGGGCTGTTTGGAATGGGCATAGGAAAAAGCAGACAAAAGTTTTTTCATCTGCCGGAAGCATACAATGACTTTATATTTTCAATAATCGGAGAAGAACTTGGGTTTATCGGATGTGTATTTGTGATTCTTGGTTTTGTTATTTTTGCATGGAGAGGATTAAGAATTTCCATGAATACAGACGATTTTTTTGGAAGTCAGGTGGCTCTTGGTATAACAACTCTGGTATTACTTCAATTTTTAATACATGTTGCGGTTGCAACCTCATCGATGCCACCTACGGGAAGAGCATTGCCTTTCATAAGTGCGGGAGGTTCTTCACTGATGTTTTTATTGTTATCAATGGGCATATTATTGAATATATCGAAATATTCGAATACATACAGGAGTTGAAAATGAGAGTACTTATTACAGGCGGAGGAACCGGAGGGCACATCAACCCTGCATTGGCAATAGCGCAAAAGGTCAGACAGCAAGATCCGTATAATGAAATTTTGTATGTGGGAACGAAGACAGGTCTTGAAAGTGAGCTGATTCCTAAGGAAGGATTTGAATTTAAATACGTTACGGCAAAATTTCTGCGAAGGAAAATAAGCATAGAAAATGTAAAAACCCTTTTCGCTTCTGTTAAAGGAGTTATGGAAGCAGCGAAAATTATTAACGATTTTAAGCCTGACATAGTTGTGGGAACCGGCGGATACGTATGTGGCCCCGTGGTATTGGCGGCAAGTCTGAAAAAAGTACCTACAATGATTCATGAGCAAAATGTTTTTCCGGGTATTACAAACAGAATGCTTGCAAAGGTAGCAGACGTTGTAGCAATAAGCTTTAACGAAGCGGAAAAATATTTTCCCGGGCAAGTGAGAGATAAGCTTATTTTGGTTGGAAATCCGGTCAGAAAAGATATACTGAATGCTGACAGAAGAAAATCAAGAGCTAGGTTAAACTTACGGTCTGACGACATATTAATATATTCGTTTGGAGGCAGCGGCGGGCAGATAAGCTTAAATGAGGCAATTATAGATGTTATTAAAAAATACAACGGACAAAATGGTATCAGTATAATTCACGTTACAGGCAAAAAACTACATGATGGATTTATGGATAAAATTGAAGAGGAAAAGATAATATTAGATGAAAATATAGAAATCAAGGATTATATGTATGATGCTGCTACCGCTTTATCAGGGGCCGATATAGTTATCGGAAGCGCGGGAGCAATAACAATAGCTGAAATAACATTATTGGGGGTGCCATCAATACTTATACCCAAGACATACACTGCGGAAAACCATCAGGAATATAATGCAAGAGCATTGGAAAAGGAAGGTGCCGCAAAGGTAATTTTAGAGAAGGATTTATCAGGCAAAGAGCTTATTAAGGCTATAGAGGATATTATCAAGAATAAAAATTTATTAAAAACGATGGCTTTAAATTCTAAAAGAATGGGAAATGCAGACGTGGAAAATAAAATTTATGAATCAATGGTAAAATTGGTGGGCAGTAAATCCGGAAGTAACAAGTAATCAAACTTTGCATAACATATTATATGTAATACTTGTTGCGGAGGGATAAAGATGGGAAGTTTTATTATTCAGGGAAGTAAAGGCTTAGAAGGCATAGTTGATATCGGCGGATCTAAAAATGCGGCGCTTCCTATAATAGCAAGTACAGTTATATGCCCAAGAGAATACATTCTTGAGAATATACCTGATATAGAAGATGTAAAAGATATGTTTGATATACTGCATACCATGGGATGTAAAATTCAGTATGAGGATGGAGTTGCGTTGATTGATACGAGAGACCTTAATACCTTCAAGGTTCCGGAGAAGCTTGTAAGGAAAATAAGGTCATCTATAATTTTAATGGGCGCTGTGCTTCAAAGGACAGACAATGTTGAGATTGCATATCCCGGAGGATGTGAAATAGGTCTTAGGCCGATTGATTTACACTTAAAGGGACTAAGAAAATTAGGTGTCGAAATAGTTGAAAAAAACGGTTTATTGATAGGAACTGTCAAAGAGCCCGAAGGAATTGAAATTTCGCTTGATTATCCAAGTGTCGGCGCTACGGAAAATATAATGCTGTATGCTGTGGGTGTTCCGGGAAAGACTACAATTTATAATCCGGCAAGAGAACCTGAAATTGTGGATTTGCAGAATTTTTTGAATATTTGCGGATATGAAATAAGCGGGGCCGGCACCGGTGTTATTACTATTGAAGGAAAAAATATTAAAAGTACAGAAACTGTTGAATATAAAATTATATCCGACCGTATTGAGGCAGGAACTTATTTGAGTGCAGCCGCATCGATGAAGAGCAAAATTTACATAAGAAACATTGAAAAATCTCATTTTAAGTCGATAACTTCAATTTATGAAGATGCAGGTTGTGAAATAAGGGAAACAAAAGGAACAATAGTTATAAAAAACAGTGGCAGGTTAAATGCTATAGAAAAAGTAACTACTCAACCGTATCCGGGATTTCCGACGGATATGCAGGCGCAGTTCATGGCTTCCATGGCAACTGCCAATGGTATAACGATTATTGAAGAAACTGTTTTTGACAGCAGGTTTAAACATGTGCCTGAGCTTCAGAAAATGGGAGCAAATATAACCACAATAGGAAGAGTTGCCGTAGTGGAAGGTGTAGAGAGGCTGACAGGTGCAGAAGTTGAGTCAAAGGATTTAAGAGGCGGAGCTGCATTGGTTATTGCCGCTTTAGGAGCTGAGGGAACAACTAAAATAAATAATATTTATCACATAAACAGAGGATACGAAAAATTTGTTACGAAATTACAGAATTTAGGTGTAATAATAACAGAGGTTTAGAGGAAGGGGGACACACACCTTAATATGAATGGGGACACACCTTTAGTATAGGGATAGTCTTTGAAGTATAAGGAATGTCCCCAATAGAAGGAATAGTCTTTGGAGTATAAGGAATGTCCCCCAAATGTGAGCGTTCGGAAGGACAAAATACAAAAGGAACTGCTATGGCAAAAGAAAAAGCAATAAAAAAACGAAAGAAGAAAAAAAGAAAGTTTAGAAAGCTATTCGTCAGTACAGCAGCTTTTATAACAGCTGCTGTAATTGTTGTTTTTTGTATTTACTATGTTTATTACGAAACAGATTATTTTAACGTAGCAGAGGTTAAAATTGAGGGTAATTTAGTCTATGATAATCAGTTTATATTGGACAGCTCAGAAATAGAAACAGGCGAAAAATTATTCAGTGTTGACAGAAATGATGTGAAAGAAAGGCTGCAGCAGCAGGTATACGTTGAGCATGCAAGGGTAGTGTACGAGCTTCCGAATAAAATCTACATACATATAACCGAAAGACAGGAAAAATATCAGATATATTACAATAATAATTATGTCGTAACAGATAAAAATGGGATTGCATTAAAGGCGGATACAACAAATAATCAACTAAAAACTATTGAAAGTTTAACTGATGTATTATACAATGTAGGAGAAGAAATTAAATTCACCGGCATAGACAATGTTAAAAGTATTTTTGAAGCAATTGATTACATAGAAAGTGAATTTGATTCTGAAACCGTGACAAATTTTTGGGTTAATAAAAACAACAGTATTTTATTGGAAACCAAGTATGGTACATTCATTAAAATGATGCTTAGCGAAGATGTTAAGTATCAGGCAGTATTTGCAATGAAAATAATCAATGAAAGATTAAATAACAATTTACCTGTTTTCAACGGACTTATAGATTTTACCAAGGGGGATATTACAATATACGTAGAGGACTTTAATATGGAGGAATATAATGAATAAACTTTGGCAGAAAATTATGTTGTTTATAATAAGTGTCATTTTGGGGATTGTATTAATGACTCAAATTCGTACAACAAATAATGTATTGGGAAATGAAACTCCTCATAATAAAGCTTCTGATTTGAACAGTGAATTTGCAGCACTGACTCTTGAGAAAAACAAACTGAGAGAAGAATTGGATCAGCTTAAAGAGAATTCAAGGAAAAATGAAGAAGCGTACAAGCGAAAAGAAGAAGAGCTTGAAAGATTAATGGAAGAGCTCGAAAAACAAAGGATTTTGTCCGGATTTTATGATGTTAAGGGTGAAGGAACAATTATCACTATAGATGCCGAACCAAACGCCGCCAGCATAGCGTACGGTCATCAGTATATACTTGCATTGATAAGCTACTTAAACAATGCAGGCGTGGAAGCAATTTCAATTAACGGTCAAAGATATACCAACTATACTGAAATTGTACCTGTGTTGGATCATATTAATATTAACGGTGTTGCAATGGTGTTGCCGTTAGAAATAAAGGCAATAGGATTTTCAAGAACCATTGAAGCATCATTGAACTTCGTGGGAGGAATTGTTTCTCAGCTTGGAAACATAGGTTATACAGTTGAAATTGAAAGTTCTCCTGAGATATTTATTAATAGATATGACGGTGAAATAGAGTTTAAATACGCTGTTCCTGTGTATGTGGAAGACGATATGGGTCTTTAAGAAACGGAGGAGATTGTTATAAAACTTAAAGCGCAGAATATTTTGTTATTTCTTCTTGTTTTAATTGCATCCTGCACAGTAGTAAACGGTGTGGATTTAAAAATAGATGAAAACACAATATATGTTATAAAAGATTTAAATAAATATGAAAAAACTATTGAAGATATGAAGATAGTTGTTGAAAATATAAAAAAAGAAACGGCCGAGCAAAAAAAACATGTAAATGAATATGAAAATAATCAATATTCAGCCGATATAATGAGTATAAACGCTGAAATAGAAAAACTTAAGCAATACAGCGGATTTACCGATGTAAGAGGACTCGGGATATATTTAACGGTTTCGGACAGCTTGATAGATGATGATAGTATTGATATAATGAAAAGACTTATTCATGATGTTGATATAACCGTGTTGCTCAATGATTTAAAGGCAGCCGGTGCGGAAGCTATAGCTGTTAATAACAAAAGAATTATCAACGTATCTGAAGTGGTTTGTGCGGGACCTCTGCTGGGAATAAACGGAGATAAGGTTTCCGCTCCGTTCTTAATAAGTGCGATTGGTGATATGGAAGCTTTGTATGATGCCGTTAACGAAGAAGGAACGTATGCTTATGAATTAAAAAATAAGTATGGAATGGAGGTTGTTACAAGAATGACTTATGTAACGGTTCCTAAATTCCACGGAGATGATTATCGGATAAATTTTGCATCAAGTGCAGAAAGGTAAAGGGTTGGGTATGATTTATGTTATAGCCGGAGTAGTTCTTGGTATTATTGCGGGAATGAATTTAAATTTAATTTACAGTCCCGAATATGCAGTTTATATTTCGCTTGGTATATTGGCTATTATTAATGTAATTTTCAATATGATAAACGATAATATTAAAGGCGAGCTTACATTAATTAAAAGCATTGCCTATCTTGCATGTGATTTGTTTTTTGGATTGCTACTGGGATATGTGGGAGAACAATTGGGACTTCCTATATACTTGGCAGCTGTATTTGCATTCGGAAACAATATTTATAAAAATTTAAGAAACATTATTAATATTATGCTTGAAAAGCGTAAATAATTAAAATGTTTTCTCTCTGAACAGGAGGGTTGACGTACAAAGTAACTATTGAAAAAAAACGGACAAACTAAATAAAAATATATATGAAATTTAATAAGCTTATGATATAATATTTAAAATACTGAAGAAATTTCTCTTTTTATAGGAGGTCAATATATGTTTCAATTTGAGGAACCATCAGAAAGATTAGCAAATATAAAGGTTATCGGTGTTGGCGGAGGCGGAAATAATGCCGTTAACAGAATGATAGATGCCGGAGTGAGAGGCGTAACTTTTATCAGCGTAAATACGGACAAGCAAGCATTATACACATCGAAGGCAGACATTAAATTCCAGATAGGTGAAAAATTAACTAACGGTCTCGGTGCCGGCTCTAAGCCTGAAATAGGTGAAAAAGCCGCTGAGGAAAATAAACAGGATATTGCCGAGTTAGTTGAAGGAGCCGACATGGTATTTATAACTGCCGGTATGGGAGGCGGAACCGGTACAGGTGCGGCGCCTTATATAGCAGGTATTGCCAAGCAACAAGGAATACTTACTGTTGCAGTTGTTACAAAGCCTTTTATATTTGAAGGCAGAAGCAGATCTAAGAATGCTGAACTAGGATTGAAAAAATTAAAAGAAAATATAGACACATTGGTAGTTATACCTAATGATAAGCTGTTAGAAATTTCAGACAAGAAAACAACGATGCTTGAGGCATTTTCACTTGCTGATGATGTATTGAGACAGGGGATTCAAGGTATTTCCGATTTGATTGCAATACCGGCAATCATGAATTTGGACTTTGCCGACGTTGAAACCATTATGTCTAATCAGGGTTTAGCTCATATGGGTATAGGACAAGCAACCGGCGAAAACAGAGCATTGAATGCAGTTAAACAAGCTATTCAAAGTCCGATGCTTGAGACCTCAATAAACGGAGCCAGAGGTGTATTGTTAAACATTACAGGTGGAACTAATATGGGCATCCATGAAGTAAATGAAGCTGCTAAATTAGTAGAAGAAGCTGCTGACCCTGAAGCAAATATAATATTTGGAGCAAATATTGACGAAACTATTGGAGATTCTATAAAAATTACCGTTATTGCGACCGGCTTCGGTGAAAATAGCGATAAGATGCTGAAGGATTCTAAAATACCTGTTAAGGATGAGAAGGATAAATCAAAGGAGAATCCATTTGATTTCCAAATACCATCCTTCTTAAATAAAAAATAGAAGACAGGTTACTATTCACAGTAACATAGCAATTTATCATCCTGAGCGTAAGCGAGAGATCTCATCATTGAAAGGCTGAGATTCCTCGCCTATGCTCGGAATGACAGAAAACTGATGGGTTATAACTTGACTGCAAATATCAACTCTAATGGACTGAGGCGGTAAATCCGTCTTTTTTTCTTGCATTAAGCATCCTTATGTGATATTCTGTTTAATGTTTGAAGTTTTGGGGACGGTTATTTGTTTCTAAAACGGAGTGTAGGAATCTAAAAATAATAATATATAGTAAGGAATGATTAAATGATTACAGTAACAAATTTATCACTTCAATTTGGAGGAAGCAAACTTTTTAATGACGTTAATTTAAAATTTGTTCCGGGAAACTGCTACGGAGTAATCGGAGCAAATGGGGCAGGAAAATCTACTTTCCTGAAAATATTGTCGGGGGAGATTGATTATACTACGGGAGAAATAGCTATACCAAACAATGTCAGAATGTCTGTGTTAAAACAGGACCATTTCATGTATGACGATTATTCTGTTATGGAAACAGTTATAATGGGCAATAAAAGATTGTATGAAATAATGAAAGAAAAGGATGCCCTTTATGCAAAAGAAGATTTCACCGATGAAGACGGTGTAAAAGCATCCGAATTAGAGGGAGAATTTTCCGAAATGAACGGATGGGAAGCCGAAACAGAGGTAGCACAAATACTTCAGGGTTTAGGTGTAAGTACGGAACTTCANNCATATATGAGGGACTTAAACGGCGGTGACAAAGTTAAGGTAATGCTTGCTCAGGCATTGTTCGGCAGACCGGGGATAATCCTCCTTGACGAGCCGACAAACAATTTGGATATTGATTCTATAGATTGGTTGGAGGATTTTTTGCTGGACTTTGAAGGCTTAGTAATTGTTGTATCCCACGACAGACACTTTTTAAACACTGTTTGTACTCATATAGTTGATATAGATTACAAGAAAATTAAAATGTATGTGGGCAACTATGACTTCTGGTATGAGTCAAGTCAGTTAATGCAGCAGTTGATGAGGGATCAGAACAGAAAAAGAGAAGATAAAATAAAGGATTTACAAAACTTTATCCAAAGATTCTCAGCTAATAAATCTAAATCAAAGCAAGCAACATCAAGAAGAAAGCTTCTTGAAAAATTAGAAATTGAAGAAATGCCCGCATCATCCAGAAGATATCCGTTTGTTAAATTCACTCCTGACAGGGAAGTAGGCAATGAAATATTGACGGTTGAAGGTTTATCAAAAAAGATAGACGGCATTGACATATTAAAGGATGTTTCATTCAGAGTAAACAGAGATGATAAAATATGCTTTATAGGTGAAAATGAGCTTGCTCAGACAACCTTGTTTAAAATATTAACAGGCGAAATGGAACCGGATACAGGAACTATTAAGTGGGGACAAACAATAACCAAGTCATATTTTCCTAAAGACAACTCGGAATTTTTTGACGACGTTAAATTAAATCTTGTTGACTGGATGAGACAGTTTTCCGAGGATCAGTCAGAAAGCTTCCTTAGAGGATTTTTAGGTCGTATGCTGTTCTCGGGAGATGATGCATTGAAACCTGCAAATGTATTGTCAGGGGGAGAGAGAGTGAGATGTATGCTTTCAAGAATGATGCTTTCAGGCTCTAATGTACTGATACTTGATCAACCGACAAACCATTTGGATTTGGAATCAATTACAGCATTAAACAACGGTTTGATTGACTTTAAAGAAATTGTGATGTTTTCATCACACGACCATCAGTTTATTCAAACAATCGCAAACAGAATTATCGAGCTTACTGAAGATGGTATGATGGACAGAGCTATGACTTACGATGAATATATAGAGAGAAGAAAATAATGGCATTTTGGGGACAACCAAACGGGGACGGTCCTTTTTGGGACGAAGGTCAGTCCCAAAAAGGACCGTCCCCGTTTGGTTGCATCATTGGAACTACAAAAACGTTTTTGTAAATAATTAGCAATTAAAATTTAGCATAAAAGGTTGACAAATGCGGACTTATATGCTAATCTATATGTGTATTACAGAGTATTTATGGATTTCACATGTTTTTTAGATATTATATGTGGTTGCTGTATATATAATATGTAAAAGCGTGTGAATTTTTTTATACAATGCAATATAATTATTATTTTTTTAGGAGGTACTCATGGCACAGGGTACAGTTAAATGGTTTAACTCAGAAAAAGGATTTGGATTTATCACAAAAGAAGATGGAAATGACGTATTCGTACATTTCTCAGCTATCCAAGGAGATGGATTCAAAACTTTAGAGGAAGGTCAAAAAGTTAGTTTTGATGTAACTCAAGGAAACAGAGGAGACCAAGCAGCTAACGTTACAAGAATATAACTGGCAGCTAAAAACAAAAAATCGGGATAACCCGATTTTTTTAGCATCAACCAATAGGGGACGGTCCTTTTTGGGACTATTCAGTCCCAAAAAGGACCGTCCCCTATTGGTTGGAGGAGGAGATACCATGAATTTTAACAGTTGGTTAAAAAATAAAATAAATAATATAGAAGATTTTATAAGAAATATTATTGGTGAGGAAAACAATCCTCAAGGTGTAATTTATGAAGCAATGAACTACAGTTTGTTGTCGGGAGGCAAGAGGTTAAGACCTGTTTTATTATTGGCTTCGTACGAATTGTTTAAGGATAACTCAACAGATGTAATGCCATTTGCCTGCTCAATGGAAATGATTCATACATATTCTTTAATACATGATGATTTACCGGCTATGGACAATGATGACTATAGAAGAGGAAAATTGTCAAATCATAAAAAGTACGGAGAAGCAATCGCAATATTGGCAGGTGACGGACTGCTGAACAAGGCATTTGAAACAGGGATTAAAGCATGCCTAAGCTATGATGATAAAAGCAGGGGTTTAGAAGCTTTAAATATTATAGCAAAAGCTTCCGGAGTTGACGGTATGATCGGGGGACAGGTAGTTGATATGTCCGGACATGAGAAAATTAAAACTTTAGAGAATTTAAAATATATGTATTCTTTAAAGACCGGTGCTATAATTAAAAGCAGCATAATTGCAGGAGCAATATTGGGCGGTGCGGATGAAGCTCAATTGGAGTCGCTTGAGATTTTTGCGGATAAAATAGGCCTGGCTTTTCAAATAGAAGATGATATATTGGACGTTACAAGCACACTTGAAAAGTTAGGTAAAAAAACAGGCAGCGATATTGCTAATGATAAAATTACTTATTTGTCTTTTGTATCAATAGAAGAGGCACAAAGTCAGGCAGAGCAGCTTACTAAAGAAGCAACAGGAGTGTTAAGCATATTTGGAGATAAGGCAAAATATTTAATAGAGCTGGCTGAGTCCCTGACAAAAAGAGACCACTGAGCAATGGACGGGCGATAGACTTTCAATTGACCAACGATAGAATTTAAGAGCACCTAAGTGCTCTTAAATTTTTATCCCATAGCGAATCTATAGCTAATCAATTGCCAACCAATTGTTAAGCTATTGCCCATCCATTGTTAACAGGTCTGCTACCCCATCTACGTTGCCGGCACCCATTGTTATTATTATATCTCCATCTTTTGCCAGAGACTTTATTATTTTGGCAGCGGCTTCAAAGCTTTCGGCATAATATCCGTCTTTGTTGTATTCTTTCATTTTGCTTATTATATCTTTGGAATGAATTTCGCCGGTATCAGTTTCTCTGGCAGAATATATGTCTAACAGAATAACTTCGTCAGATAATAATAATCCTTCAGCAAACTCATTTAATAATTTTTTAGTTCTCGTAAAGGTGTGGGGTTGAAAAACGGTTATGATTTTTCCTGATGCATAGGTCTTTGCCGTTTTTAACGTTGCCTTCATTTCCGAAGGATGGTGTGCGTAATCATCGATTACGGTTGCACCATTACATTTTCCTTTGTACTCGTATCTTCTGTGGGTACCTTTAAAGTGATACAATCCGCTCTTTATAATTTCAGTATCAATGCCAAGACAAATACATGCAGCAGCGGCAGCGACAGAATTAAAAATATTGTGTTCTCCAAATATTTTCAGGCTGATTTCAGCAACATTTTTGCCCTCATGCATTAAATCATAAGAAGGAACAGGAGTCAGCTTTATATTTTCAGGATAATAGTCGGCGCTGTCGTCGGGACCAAATGTTACTACCTTGCACTTCAGATCATTAAAAAGCTCTTTATGCTTTACATTTACTATCAGGTGTCCTGACTCAGGTAATATATTGGCGTACTCAACAAAAGCCCTTTCAATATCAGGTAAATCCTTGTAATAATCAAGGTGGTCTTCCTCTATATTCAGAATTATTTCCATTGTCGGATTAAATTTCAAAAAGTTTCTTCTGTATTCACATGCTTCTGTCAGCATTAAATCATATGAACCTTTAAGTAAATTTCCTCCGAGAGAATCCATTTCACCTCCCAAAAATATGGTTGGCTGCAAATCTGTTTCTATTAATATTGAAGACAGCATGCCTGTTGTTGTGGTTTTTCCGTGTGTGCCGGAAACACAGATGGAATTTTTATAGTTCTTCATGATATAACCTAAAAACTCCGCCCTGCCCATAATATTCAAATTCAATTCCTGAGCCCGCAACAATTCCGGGTTATCATTTGAAATTGCAGATGTATAAACTACCAAATCTATGTCATCGGTAATGTTTTTGCTGTCGTGATTTATGTATATTTTAGCGCCGTTGTCTATTAATTTTTTTATTATGTGAGAATTGCTTCTGTCTGAACCGGAAATCTTAACTCCTTCACTAATCATTACTTCAGCCAAAGCACTCATGCTTATTCCGCCAATACCAATAAAATATATGGATTTGAAATTTTGATTCATTATCTTCTCCTTGAATATTCTTATATATTCATTTTATTCATATAATAAATGTCTTACTACTATTATTAGTAAGGATATTTATTAACTTTTGTTCTATGAACAAATCATAACATTATAACATGTCCCATTGCATTGTTCAATGGTTTTTAATTTGCTAAAAGTAGCAATTTTACCAAGTATATTATTCTTTCTTGATTTTTTAAATTCAGAAATGTATAATGAAAACAATTGGTTAGCGTTGATTAGCAATAGATAAGCAATTGATGAGCGAGGAGAGCAGAAAAAATTACTATGGAAATAACGGTAAACAGTTTAAAGGATACAGAACAATTAGGAAATATTATAGGCAGATGCTTAGACAAGGGAGACGTTCTATGCTTAGACGGTGATCTGGGTGTTGGAAAAACTGCCCTGACACAGTTTATTGCGAAAGAATTTGGTGTTAAAGAGTATATAACGAGCCCTACATTCACAATAATAAAGGAATATGAAGGGAAATTACCTTTTTATCACATGGATGTATACAGGTTGGACTCAACAGATGATATGTATGATTTAGGTTATGAAGAATATATTTATTCTGAGGGGGTAACTGTTATTGAATGGTCTGAAAAAATTGAAGAAATTTTGCCGGAAGAAAGAATTAACATATATATAAAAAGAATCGATGACGTCAGACGCGTACTGTATATCGACGGTAGTGGAAAAGCCTATGACAAATTAGTTGGGGAGTTGAACAGTTAATGAAAATACTTGCAATTGAATCAAGCTCTATAACTGCATCCTGTGCAGTTTCAGAGGGAACTGATTTATTAGGAGAGGTATCATTAAATCATAAAAAAACACATTCAGAAAAGTTAATGCCGTTAATAGAAAAATTAATGGAGGAGTTACAGTTAAATATTAAGGATATTGATGTTATAGCAATATCTGAAGGACCGGGCTCGTATACAGGTCTTAGAATCGGTGCCTCAATAGCAAAAAGCTTAAGCTTTGCAGCAAACATACCTATAGCAAATATTCCCACAATAAAATCTTTAGCGGGTAACATATATGATATTGATAAATTAATCGTTCCTATAATGGATGCAAAGGCAGGACGTATTTATACGGGCATATATAAATGGGAAAAAGGAAATTTGGTCGGGGTGAAGGAACAATTTCCTTGTAACATAGATGAATTAATTGAAATTCTTAATGAATATAATAATCCTATTATATTCAACGGAGACGGGTCAGTTAACTATAAAGACATAATTGAGGAAAAACTTAATAAAGAGATATATTTTGCTCCGGGAGTATTTAATAATTTACGTGCTTCAACCTTATCATACTTAGCATATAATAAAGCATTGAGTGGTGAATTATCTGATGCTTTTGATTTCAAACCTCAATATTTAAGATTATCCCAAGCCGAGAGGAATAAAAAATAAGGAGGGTTTATGCTTGTTAGAGGAATTAGACGTGACGATTTAGATCAGATAACCGAAATAGAAAAAACGTGTTTTTCATTGCCTTGGTCAAGAGAATCATACGAAAGGGAATTAGACAACAAATTAGCTTATTACCAATGTGCTGAAGAAAACGGGATTATTATGGGATACATGGGGATGTGGCGCATCCTTGATGAGTGCCATATAACAAATGTAGCAGTACTTCCTCAGTACAGAAAAAAGGGAGTAGCTACGCATCTGATTAATAAAATGATCGAAATATGCAAGTGCTCCGAAATTACCCAAATGACTCTTGAAGTCAGAGAGTCCAATATACCTGCCATTAATCTATATAAAAAATTCGGATTTTTAGAGCATGGGAAAAGACCAAGATATTATCAGGCACCTATCGAAGATGCAATCATAATGTGGAAAAGAATATAGGACGGAGATAAAATGAAAAGAAAAAACAGACGCAAGATGAAAAAGGCAATAATAACAGTTACAAGCTTATTAATAGTTTTATTTGGAGCAATTTTTTTGATAGAAGGAAAAATTAATAATGAAAAGGAGCCGGAAGATGACAATCCCGTTGTTGAAAAGCCAAGGGATGAAGATCCGGCAGAGGAAAATCCTACAGAAGATCCAACTGAAAATCCAATATCAGAGAGACCGGGTGAAGAAACACCGGAAGAACCTGTTAATAATGATAATGACAATTTGATTTTAATTGAGAGTCCTGAGGTTTATGATGTATTAGTAAATAAAAAAAGAACTCTTTCAAAAACGTATGTACCTCAGGACTTAGTTAAATTAACCGAGGTTCCTACCGTGTTGGAGAATCCTGAAATTAATCAGCTTAGGGAAGTGGCATACAATGCATTAATTGAACTGTTTGAGGCAGCAAAGGAAGAGGAAAATTATGAATTGTACGCGCGTTCAGGATACCGTTCATACGGTACACAAGAATCGTTATACAATTCGTATGTAGCCAATTGGGGAAAAGCGGCTGCAGATAAATTCAGCGCTAAGGCAGGTCAAAGCGAGCATCAGACCGGTTTGGCGATGGATATAACCTGCGAAGCCATGAACTTTCAGTTAGATGAGACATTCGGAGAAACCGATGAAGGAAAATGGGTTGCCGAAAATGCATACAGGTTTGGTTTTATAATCAGATATCCTAAGGGTAAAGAGGATGTAACAGGATATATGTATGAGCCGTGGCATATAAGATATTTAGGAACTGAGTTAGCAAAAGAGGTTTATGAGTCAGGTTTGACTTTAGAAGAGTATTTTGAATAAAAAAATGAGATTCTTCGGGTACACTCTTTGGATGACATGAATTGTGTCATCATAGGTGATAACGAAGAATCTCTTTTTTGTACTCGTTATAACAGGTAAAAATACCCTAATACCAAAAATCCCAATACTATTCTGTAATAACCGAATGCTTTGAAATCATGCTTTCTTATGTAATCCATCAAGAATTTAATTGCGAAAATTGAAACTACGTATGCAACCAATGAGCCTATTCCTAAAACCATCCATTCAAATCCGGAAAATGCAAAACCCGCTTTTAAAAGCTTAATCGCGCTTGCACCTAACATTGTCGGAACTGCCATAAAAAATGAAAACTCGGTAGCAACAAATTTGGATGTTCCGAGCAGCATGGCACCTATTATGGTTGAACCAGAACGTGAAGTTCCCGGAATTAATGCAAGGCATTGAAAAATCCCTATGGAAAAAGCTTTTAAATAGGTCATATCATTGAAATGATTTATTCTTGATCTTTTTCTTCCGGCTTCAATAACAACCATTATTACTCCGTAGACAACCAGAGCAAGTGCTACCGTAACAGGATTGTAAAAAAGATCAAAAATCAGGTCATCATATAGAACACCTACTACTCCTGAAGGTATAATAGCAACAATTACTTTAAACCAAAGAGAAAAGGTATCTCTTTTTTGCTGTGACGTCTTTTGCTTTGCAAAAGGGTTAAGCTTAGTAAAATACAGCGTGATTACGGCTAAAATTGAGCCGAACTGAATTACTACTAAAAAAGTGTTGACAAATATATCTGAGAATTTCATTTTAATGAATTCATCAACCAAAATCATGTGGCCGGTACTGCTTATAGGCAACCATTCGGTAATACCCTGTACAATTCCCAGTATAATCGCCTTTAATATTTCTATAAAAACAATCAAAATAATACCTCCAAACAAATAATATTCAGTATATCAATATTATAATGTTTATTCAAGAAGCACATGAAAAATTAAGTAAATTTTAATCTTTTAACAGAAGAACAATAGGATAAAATGAGGGGCACCCTTCATTCATTGTGCCCCTTTAACAATTATTCAGCTATTGTTCTCCATTATTCTCCTATTGCTCAATTAAATCATAAACATCATTAGCATACTGTACCGGGTCTTCTATTTGAAGTCCTTCAATCAATAAGGCTTGATTGTACAATACATTAGACAACTTCTTTAATTTCTCTTTATCATTGTCATATGCATTTTTGATCTTTTCAAACATTTGATGCCCTGTATTTATTTCAAGTATTTTTTCTGCACTTATGTCTTTCCCTGTGCTGTCCGGCATTGATTTCAGAATCTTTTCCATTTCGATAGATAATTCACCTTCTGTCGCGAGGCATACAGGGTGAGTTTTTAACCTTTTAGATGCTTTTACCTCTTTTATTTTACCTGATAAAGCTTCCTTCATGAAATTGAATATATCTTTATTTTCGTCATCCTGCTTTTCTTCTTCGTCAGTTTTTATATCCAAATCAGAGCTTGAAATATTTTTAAATTCCTTATCCTTGTAGTTCATAAGGACCTTTATGGCAAATTCATCAATTTCATCTGTAAAGTACAATATTTCGTATCCTTTATCTGACAAAAGCTCACTCTGCGGTAATTTTGACAGGGTGTTTACATTTTCGCCTGTTGCATAGTAAATGTATTTTTGATCTTCTTTCATGCGGGATATATATTCATCAAGTGTAACTAATTTTTTTTCTGTTGATGAATAGAACATAACTAAATCCTGAAGGTCTTCCTTATTAGCTCCCCATTCGCTGTACAATCCGAATTTTAGTGTCTTACCAAAATTACGGAAGAATTCTTCGTATGTTTCCCTTTCATCATTTAAAAGTGATAACAGTTCACTTTTTATTTTGTTTTTTATGTTTTTTGCTATAAATTGAAGCTGTTTGTCATGCTGCAATATTTCTCTTGATATATTCAAAGATAAATCCGCGGAATCAACCAAGCCTTGTACAAAGCTGAAATAATCAGGAAGCAGATCTCCGCACTTGTTCATTATCAGCACGCCGTTGGAATAAAGCTCAAGCCCTTTTTCGAATTCTTTTGTGTAGAAGTCAAAAGGAGTTCTTGAAGGAATATATAGTATTGCATTGTAACTCACTAATCCTTCAGCACTGATGTGTGTATATTTTAAAGGGTTATCAAAACCAAAATGTTTTTCTTTATAGAAATTTTCATAATCTTCAGGTTTTAATTCACTCTTATTTCTTCTCCAGATAGGAACCATGCTGTTTAATGTTTCATCTTCCTGATAATCTTCATATTCGTTTTCGGTTCCTTCTTTTAATCTTCTTTTCTTAACCATCATTTTTATAGGATACTTAATGAAATTAGAATATTTTTTAACTAAAGATTTGATGTGATATTCATCAAGGAATTCATCATAATCAATATCTTCTGTATTTTGTTTTACATTAATTATAATGTCGGTACCTGCTTGTTCTTTTTCACAAGAGGTTATAGTATAGCCGTCAGCGCCTGCAGAAACCCATTTATACGCTTCGCTGCTTCCCATTGGTTTACTGATGACCGTTACCTTTTCAGCAACCATAAATGCAGAATAAAAGCCTACTCCGAATTGCCCGATTATATCGACACCATCCTTGATCTCATTGTTTTCTTTAAAATCAAGTGAGCCGCTTTTTGCAATAGTTCCAAGGTTAGAATCTAATTCTTCCCTTGTCATTCCTATTCCTGTATCGGATATTTTTAAAATTCGTTCATCTTCATTAACGGTAATTCTTATGTAAAAATCATCCTTGTTAAAATCGATGCCGTTATCCGTCAGTGATTTGTAATAGCTTTTATCTATAGCATCGCTTGCATTTGAAATAAGTTCCCTCAGAAATATTTCCTTATGGGTGTAAATTGAATTGATCATTAAATCCAACAATCTTTTAGATTCAGATTTGAATTGTTTTTTAGCCATTTTATCATCCTTCCCTAAAACGTATTAGCACTCTGAAGTTATGAGTGCTAAATCTATTTTAACAAAGGACCTTAATTTGTCAAGAGCTAAATGACATTAGTTTATGCTGTGCTATTATTTTGTAAACTTTGATAAACATTTACTAATGCATTCCATGTATTTTCGTCAACTACACCGGTGGGAGTAAGGCCTTCCATATTTTGAAATGCAATAACAGCATTTCTGGTATCGGCATCAAATATTCCTTCTGCTTCAATCGGCGGTATATCAGGAAATTGTGTAGATAAATATGCAAGCATGACCTCCAATATGAATATTCCGGGATAATATATTCCCATGCCTTCACTGTATTCTAATCCTAAATAATTTATGCTCGGTAAATATATTTCCTCAACCGGTAAATTTATCAAAATGCCGTAAGCTGTACTGTACAATGCATTCCATGTTTGCTGGTCAACGATTCCTGAGGGTGGAAGTCCCATGAGTGTTTGAAACGCTCTGACTGCTTCTGTTGTTTCGGGACCGTAATAACCGTCTATTTGTACGGTTGGAATCGTCGGATAAAATATAGATAGCAAATCTAAAAAATATTGAATTAAAACTACTATGGGTCTGTTTCCTCCTTCCAAAATAATTGATGAATACAGTTCAATTAAATCGCGTATCAAAAGTCCTTCCGAAGTTAATTCGCCCAGGCGTGTTACGGCTATATAAATACGTCTTATATAATACCAGGTTTCTTCATCCACTATGCCTGTAGCAGGCAAACCAAACACTTCCTGAAAAGTTCTTACGGCATTTGCCGTCTGCTCATCATAGTATCCGGTTATAGTAATTTTAGGTATAGCGGGATAATTATCCGATATTCTGTTTAACGAATGCTGCATTCTGAAAACTACAATTCCGGAATCGCCAATGGTTAAAGGACTTCCGGGATAAGTTCCTGCAATTACACCGGGTGCTGTACTTTGCTCTATTCTGATATTATCTCCATAATAATATCTGAGGATATCTAAAGCGTCGTATCCCTGATTAGCTAATTCGACTGTTCCCCATTGGGCCATACCGTTGCACTGTGCAATTCTCCCATCACAAAATGTTGTAAACAGCGGTTCTATATGCCCCTCCTGAACAACATATTGGTCAAACATTTCATTTGCAATATTTGATATGGTATCAAAAATACCTCTGCCGTGCACATATGCCTGGTCATAGGCAGTTGAGCTGGTAATATCAAAGTCGTAACCTCTGCTTCTGTACCATTCTGTAAAAATTCTGTTCATAGCAACAGAGTTAATGGCATATAAATTTGCCCTGATTGCTTCTTCAGGCCATGTAGGGTACAGTTCACTTGAACCGACGTTTTTAATATAGTCTAAATAGGGGACCGTTACATTTAAAGCGTTTGGATCGTCCGGTGCTCCTAAGTGTACGGTTATTTCTACGGGAAAGGGAACTATCAAATGAGGCAGCATATCAGCCGGAAGATTAAAATCAGTTAATTCTTGAATCATAAAATAACCTCGCTATTCTCCTATTAATGTACCCGGATATTGACCTATCGGTCTGTAACTCGAAAATCTCATTTGGCGATAAACATCAACAATTTCGCTCCAGGTTTCTTCATCTATCATACCGGTGGGTTCGATACCACTTAATCTCTGAAATTCTGTTACAGCAGTTGTCATTTGTGCATCAAATAATCCGCTTGTATTTACGGGAGGAATACTTAGTATTATTGATGATATATATGACAGAAAAAGCTGCATTATAAATACATTTGCGCCTTCAGAGCCCTCAATTAATACTACACCTGGATATAACAATGCAGGAAGTGATATAGCAGAGGAGGGCAGTGTTTCAAGTATCCCCAATATATAACTGTACATAAGATTCCATGTTTCATCATCTAACAATCCGGTAGGAGGTAAGCCCATTACTCTCTGAAATTGACGTATTGAATATTGAGTTTCGTTATCCAGTATACCGTTAATATCTACCGCGGGTATCGCATCATAATACACAGATAAAACGTTGAGAAAATATTGTGCAAGCTGAATTGTCGGAAAAACTTCATTAGTTCCGGGCTCGGGTATATTTTCCTGATAAATTTCTATTGGAATAATTACTTCAGAAGAGGAAGAAGCCAATCTCCTTACTGCTTCATAAATTCTTTTTATTTCAAACCATGTTGCTTTGCCTACGGTTCCTGTAACGGGTAATTGAAAAATCCTTTGGAAATTTCTTACTGCTGTTTCCGTAGATTCATCAAATACCTGATCTACCGGATACAACCTTGGAATATCCGGATAATTAACAGAAATTACATTTAATTCATTCTTTAAAGTAAGTACATGTTCATTAATATCACCTAATTGAAGTTCTCCCGGAAATGGAGTATCAATTACAACAATTGGTGATACATTGGATATTCTTACACTCATATTATGCTCCTTTAATTGGTTATATCAAGTGGTATAGATGGAATTACGACAGTCTGACCACCTTCTTCATTTGCCCCCTGTGCTGTTGGAATGAGATTTATTCTGTAGGTTGTGGTTACATCAGGAAAAACTCTTACATCAAGTACATTTGTGGTATAATAACCGATTGCCTGAACTCTTATATTGTATGTTGTAAATTCATATTCTCTTTCTCCGCGCATAACAGGCAGTGTAATTAAGGGAGAGTTTCCGCTTCTGTCGGTAACAAGATGAAATAAAACATTTTCTTCACCGGTTTCATTTATATTGTATACAGTAATTATTGCATCAGGTACAGGGAGGGCACCCGAAGCCGTATATACTACAGTTGAAATATATCCTACCGAGTCTTCTTCAGGTTGAGCCGGTATTTCTAATTTTTTTGACATCATATTTTTTACTTTGTACGATTTTGTATTATTGACATTCATAGCAACACACCTCTCAAGTTATTTAACCTGTTTAATAATCAATATATGCATTAAAAAAAAATATGATTAAAATAAACTTATATAAATGTTGACTTTGTTCCCAAAATTTATTATTTTATATACATAGGTATGGTAAATCAACTTAGGAGGTTTAAAATTGCCAAACGAAAAATTAAATGAGCTTAGAGAAAAAATTGAGAATGTAAAATTAGGCGGAGGACAAAAGGCAATCGACAAACAGCATGGAAGCGGTAAGTTAACAGCAAGAGAAAGGATATTAAGCTTGCTTGATGAAAAAAGCTTCGTGGAAATAGACGCCTTTGTAGAACACAGATGTGTAAACTTTGGTATGGAAAAGAAGGTGGTTCCCGGTGAAGGTGTAGTTACCGGATACGGAACAATTAACGGAAGATTAGTTTACATATACGCACAGGATTTCACTGTGATTGGTGGGTCCTTGGGAGAAATGCATGCAGCTAAAATCGCTAAGACACAAGAGATGGCACTTAGAGTCGGAGCACCTATAATCGGCATAAACGATTCGGGTGGAGCAAGAATACAAGAAGGTGTAGATGCGCTGTCAGGATACGGAAAAATATTTTACAATAACACGATCAGCTCAGGAGTAATTCCTCAAATTTCAGTAATTTTAGGTCCTTGTGCAGGTGGAGCGGTTTATTCTCCGGCTATCACCGACTTTATATTTATGGTTCAAAATACAAGCAAAATGTTTATAACAGGTCCAAACGTAATTGAAACTGTTACAGGCGAAAAGGTTTCTCCAGAAAAATTGGGTGGAGCTATGACACATAACAGCATAAGCGGAGTTGCGCATTTTGTTGATGATTCGGAAGAAGAATGCATGAATCACATAAAGAAGTTAATAAGCTTTTTACCTCAGAATAATTTAGAATTAACTCCTTCACAGACCGTTTCAGATGACTTGAACAGAATGGATGAAGTATTAAATGAAATAGTGCCTGATAATCCGAACAGAGCATACGATATGAAGGAAATCATACAGAATTTATCGGATAACGGTGAATTTTTAGAATATCAGCCATACTATGCAATGAATATTATTACCGGCTTTATGAGATTAAACGGTTCAAGTATCGGTGTTGTGGCAAGTCAGCCTAAGGTGTTGGCCGGATGTCTGGATATTAATGCATCTGACAAAGCAGCAAGATTCATAAGAACTTGTGATGCTTTTAATATTCCATTGCTGTCATTAATGGACGTACCGGGATTTTTACCGGGAACAACTCAGGAGTTTGGTGGAATTATAAGACATGGTGCAAAAATGCTCTATGCATTTTCAGAAGCAACAGTACCAAAGGTAACTGTTATAACAAGAAAAGCATACGGCGGTTCATATATTGCAATGTGTAACAAAGAATTAGGAGCTGACATGGTATTGGCATGGCCTACGGCTGAAATAGCTGTTATGGGACCGGAAGGAGCCGCAAATATCATATTTAAGAAAGAAATAGAAGAAGCTGAAGATAAAAATGTAAAACGCAACGAAATGATTGCAGAATATAGAAATAAGGTAGCAAATCCATATACTGCCGCAGCAAGAGGCTATGTTGATGCAGTTATAGAGCCGGCTGAAACAAGAAAGAGAATAATAAGTGCCTTTGACATGTTAGCAGGAAAGAGAGTTTTGAGACCTGAAAAGAAACATGGCAACATACCTCTATAGGAGGAAATTAAGTGAGTTTTTTTAGTAATTTGTTCAGAAAAAATAAGGAAGAAGAACTGAGTATAGTCAATACTAATTCTGAAATTGCGGATGAAGATGAGATTACTGCTGTAATTGCGGCTGCAGTTGCTTCAATGGATGAGGAAGAAGAAACGGTTGCTGCAATAACAGCTGCAATATCATGCATTTTAGGGAAAAGTACGAGTGAATTTATAGTAAGAAACATAACCAGAACGTATGGATTGGATTCAGTATGGGCATTAAAGGGCAGGATGAAATTGATGAGATAATTGCAACGGAGGAAAAATGAAGAAATTTAACATCACAGTAAATGGCAAATTGTATGCAGTAGAGGTAGAAGAAGTCGGAGCAGGACAGGGAGGTTTTACTTACCAACCGGTACAAAGTGTATCACAACCGGCAGTGCAACCACAACCGGCAACACAGCCGGCACCGGCAGCTCAGTCAGTTCCCAAAGCAGTAAAGGCACCGGGGGGACCAGTAACAGGTGAATTAATAACAGCACCTATGCCGGGAACAATTTTAGATATTAAAGTAACGGAAGGTCAAGCTATAAAGGCAGGGGATGTTGTTTTAATATTAGAAGCAATGAAAATGGAAAATGAAATTGTAGCACCAAATGATGGAGTTGTTAATAAAATTCACACAACAAAGTCATCTAATGTGAGCACGGGAGATGCACTTGTAACAATCGGCTAAATAATTAAATTTTCTTAACTCTTCTTTTCAAAAGAAGAGTTTTCTTTTGTCTAATTATGTGTTAAAATGTAAAACACTATCTTTAGCAAGTATAACAAGGGGAAAAAATGATTAGCAATGAGGATATTATCAAGCTGCAGTTGATTGACGGATTAGGGAGAAAATCAATCAGCAAAATTTTAAGTTACATAGATTCAAAGAACTTAAAATTAAATAACTTTTCTGAAATTGTAAAATTGTTGAACAGTATTGGGATAAGAAAAGTACATATTGACATAAACAAAATTGAACAGGAAGCTTTAAGCGTAATTGAGTCATGTAAGAAGGCTAAATTGAAGATAATAGGAATATATGACAAGGAATATCCTCGTAAGTTAAGAATTATAGAAGATAAACCTTTGGTGTTGTATGTTGATGGTGATGAAAATCTGCTTAATCAGAATAATAATATTGCTATTGTCGGAACGAGAAATCCTTCTCAGCAGGGTTACGAAATAAGTTCTATTTTTGCAGAAAAGCTTACAGAAGAACAATGCTGTATCGTAAGCGGACTGGCATCCGGTTGTGACGAAGCTGCTCATTACGGCTGCCTGCAGGCAAGCGGAAAGACAGTTGCGGTGATTCCTTCCGGTCATTTATATGCTCGGAAAGCAAACAAAGTATTGTATAACAGGATAATTTTAAGCGGAGGAGCAATAGTATCCGAACTGCCTCCTAACTTAAGGTCACAAAGCTATACATTTATAGACAGAAACAGAATAATTGCAGCCATATCGGATGGAGTTATAGTTATTGAGGGAGGACAAAAAGGCGGAACATCTCATACGGTCAGATTTGCCTCATCCTACAATAAACCGGTTGCTTATACGATAAGTAACCATTTAAACATTGTACAAACATCATTATCAAATAACAATATAGAAATTATAGATAGCTTTGAAAAGCTGGTGGAATTTAAAAATAAAATAAAAATAAAATATGTGAACAGCACTGAGGAATAAAAAT
>DCYG01000041.1 GCA_002331025.1 Firmicutes bacterium UBA2116
TTTCCTATTACATAAAAAAAAGCTATACTAATCGCTTAGCATAGCTTAAATTATTGAAAATCCCGCATAAGTATAATATTTACTCCCTGCGGCCGTATATTTTCAGCACCCTCTAAAATATTAAACTTCCAACATTATATATTATAAATGAAACAACATATGCTGTAAGCATTTGTACTCCAATTGCAGCACCTGTCATTTTCCATGTTTTCAGCTCTCTTTTCATTGCTCCTACAGCTGCAAAGCATGGCATACATAAAAGGTTAAACGCCATATATGCGTAAGCGGCAGCATCAGTTCTTATGTCATTTTTCATGGTTCTTAAAGCATTTTCGTCTCCGCCTTCCCATAAAATTGCTTCGGCATAAATATCAAATGCAGCTTCCTCATCATATACACCGTCCTCAAATCCAAGTTCTTCTAATTCTTCCTCGCCATATACAGAGAAAAATTCTTCCAGATATTCGGGACTTACGTCCTCATCGTATAATTGTGCTAAAGTAACAACAACCATTTCCTTTGCAATCCAACCTGTCACAACTCCTACGGTAGGTCTCCATTCTCCGAATCCAAGGGGCTTGAATACAGGGGCAACAACATTTCCTACAGAAGCTAAAAAGCTTTCATCCATTTCTGCCATAATGCTTTCGTCTTCATTGTTTGCAGCATTAACTCCGTTAAATGAATTTGCATTGAAATTGCTCAGAGCCCATATGATAATTGTCGATATGAAAATTACCGTTCCTGCTTTTACAGCAAAGCCTTTTACTTTTTCCCATCCGTGAATTCCAATACTCTTTAAGGTAGGAACTCTGTATTTAGGCAATTCCATAACAAAGTTGGATGCCTTCGATTTATATACAAATTTATTTAACAGAAGTGATACGATTATAGCAACTACTATACTTAACATATAAAGAGAATAGGTTATTAATGTCTTACTTCCATCCACAAAGAATGTTGACACAAACATTGCAAAAATCGGAAGCTTAGCTCCGCATGGCATAAATCCTGTAAGAATCGTCGTAATTGTCCTGTCTTTTTCAGTATCAAGAGTCCTTGTAGCCATCGTAGCCGGAACACTACAACCAAAACCCATCAATAAAGGTATGAATGAACGTCCCGATAAACCGAATTTACGGAAAATTCTATCCATAACAAACGCTATACGCGCCATGTATCCGCAATCCTCAAGGAAGGATATAAGCATATACAATACCAGCACCAAAGGAATAAAGCCGATGATAGCTCCCAATCCTTCAATTATTCCGTCCATAACCAGCGAATATACCCAAGGTGAAGTATTGGCAACTAAAGCATCAACACCGCTTCCAATATATCCCCATAGAGTTTCCGCTACTCCTGCCAACCATATACCCGGACTTAACAGCCCTTCAACAAAGAAAAGATTTTCGCTGAAAGTTAACGCGAACATAATGTACATTATTATTGCAAATATGGGTATTGCCAGGAAACGATTCGTTAATATCTTATCTATTTTGTCAGAACCGGTTTCAGTATGTGTTTTTGGTTTTTTTACAGATTCACTAACGAGATTTGTTATAAATTTATATCTTAAATCGGCAATCTTTGCTTCAGTATCTCCATCCGCATATTTTTCTGCTTCACTTAATATGGCGATTATTTCCGATTTTTGATTATCCGCCAATTCGTCGGTTACAATATCATCATTTTCAACTACCTTAATTGCTTTCCAATAGTTAAGTGCATCTTTTTCAACTGCATCTCTTTTTGATACATTATAATCTGAGGTAAGCACTTCATATACAGAATCTATAGCTGTATTAATATTGCTGTCAAATATTTTTAACTCCTTTGGACTTGTTTTGTCATCTGCAACACGAACTGCCGCTTCCATTAATGTGTCCAGTCCCTTTCCTTTTCTTGCTACGATAGGAATTACAGGTATTCCGAATGCTTCCGACAGTTTTTCAAAGTTAATAACAATACCGCTTTCTTCAACTTCATCCATCATATTTACAGCTACTACCATCGGAATGCTTGTTTCAATTATCTGTAATGTAAGATAAAGATTTCTTTCGATATTAGTACCGTCAACTATATTAATTACCGCATCAGGCCTATTCTTAACTATATAGTCCCTTGCTATAACTTCTTCGGCTGAGTATGGTGAAAGCGAATACGTTCCGGGTAAATCTAAAATATTTATTTCCTTATTCTTTTTATAAATTCCTTCTTTTTTATCAACAGTTACACCAGGCCAGTTTCCTACGTGCTGCTTTGCCCCGGTAAGTTCGTTAAACAGTGTTGTTTTTCCACTGTTAGGATTTCCGGCAAGAGCTATTGTATAATTCATAAGTGTCTCCTTTATGTTATATTTCTATTTTTATATTTTTTGCTTCGTCTTTTCGCAGGCTTAATTCGTAACCTCTTATATTGACCTCAATAGGGTCTCCAAGAGGTGCTACCTTAATTACCTTTATAGTAGTTCCGGGTGTTACACCCATATCCATAAGACGCTTTCTCATAGGTCCCTTTTCACCGATGCTTTGAACTGTTCCTGTCTGACCTGTTTTCAAATCGTTTAATGTCATTTATATCCTCCTATTTGACAATTATTAATGAAGCTAACCCTTTATTAATAGCAATTTTAACACCCTTAACCAATAAAATAAGTCCGTCCTGGTTTTCTCCCACAACCTTAACCATTTCACCTTTAACCAGTCCCAAATCATGAAGACGTCTTTTCATTTCATCTTTTCCTCTATAGCATAAAACTTCTTTTGTATCTCCAACCGCAACCATAGTAAGTGCCATATGAACCTCCTGAATAAAATGATAGTGATTATCATTATCTTTAAGCTTAGTATAATTTATTGATTTTAATTTGTCAATAAGTAATTGATAATCATTATCAATAAAGTTTTTTTAAAGCTAATACTCGTATAATATTTTACAAATAGAATATATTTATATGGATAACATAACGGATAGTTATATGAGAAAAGCTGATATTTCTCGCTTAAGATGAGAATAGAACGAACTGGTGAGCTTAAAGTTTTTATCTGTGAATAGTAAACTATTTTATTAAATTTATATTACAACGCAAATTTTTAATGCTTTTTTAAGAATTATATATTATAATCAATTTTGTATAATTAATTTTAAAACTATAACTTCGTTTTCGTCATCCTGAACGATAGCGAAGGATTTCACATGAGTTGAAGGGGGATACACCTTTAAAGACGGGTAACTCGTTGGAGAAATACCTTAAAGGAATGTCCGCGTCAGAATAATAAATCTAAATAAATTTGTGATAAATATTACAGCAAAAGCAAAATATAGGAGATGAAAAAATGTTGTGTTCAGTTTGTAAGAAAAACGTAGCTGTTATATATGTTAATAAAATTTTAGAAGGTAAAATGCAAACTATGGGCTTATGTATTCCTTGCGCAAAAAAACAAGGCATTGCACCTATGGATCAAATAATGAAGCAAAGCGGCATGAAACCGGAAGACTTTGAAAACATTAATAATCAGCTTGTAGAAATAATGGGAGATGTTGATATAGACAATTTATCGAAAAATATTGAATCCGAGGATTCCGAAGGTATGAAATCATTGATGAATTTTATGAATTCAGCTTTTTCAGGTTTATCTAATTCTTCTAATAAAGAATTCCAACCCACGGATGATGAAAGTGTAGATATTGATATGAAAAGTACCGGCAGCAGTTCCGGAACAAAGGTAAAAGAAAAAGTTAAGAGAAAAAAATTGAAATATCTCGATACTTACGGAACTAATTTGACGGAACAGGCAAGGTTGGGCGAATTAGACAGAATTGTAGGCAGAGAAAGAGAAATTGACAGGGTAGTTCAAATATTAAACAGACGTTCAAAAAATAACCCTATTTTAATCGGTGAGCCGGGTGTCGGCAAGACGGCGATTGCCGAAGGACTTGCTGTAAGAATAGCGGAGCATAATGTTCCCGTAAAACTGTTCAATACTGAAATTTACTTGCTTGATTTAACCTCTGTTGTTGCGGGAACACAGTTCAGAGGTCAATTTGAAGCTCGTATGAAAGCAATAATTGATGAGGCAAAAAAAGCAGGAAATATTATTATTGTTATCGATGAGGTTCATAATATTGTCGGGGCAGGAGAAGCTGAAGGCGGAGCAATGAATGCTGCCAATATTTTAAAGCCGGCTCTTGCAAGAGGTGAAGTACAGGTAATAGGTGCAACAACCTTAGATGAATACAGAAAGCATATAGAAAAGGACACTGCACTTGAAAGAAGATTTCAGCCGGTACTGGTAGATGAGCCTTCAATTGAAGACTCTATCGAAATAATCAAAGGCATCAAGGATTACTACGAAGATTATCATAATGTTAAAATATCTGATGAAGTAATTGAACAAGCCGTCTTAATGTCGGAAAGATATATTACCGACAGATTTCTTCCAGATAAGGCAATAGACGTTATAGATGAAGCCGGTTCAAGAGCTAACTTAAAAAATAGCGGTTTAGTTGAGCTTGAGGCTCTGAGAACCGAATTAAATGAAATAAAGGAAGAAAAAGAAACGGCGGCCGAAGATGATGATTATGAACGAGCTGCTGAGCTTAAGGTTAAAGAATTAAAGGTTGAAGCAAAAATAAGGGAATTATCAAAGGAATGCGATAATGTACATCTGACCACTGAGGATGTGGCATTCGTAATTGAAGCGTGGACAAAGATTCCTGTTCAAAAAATTAATCAAGCTGAAGCAGAAAAGTTAATTAACCTTGAAGAAAGTCTGCACAAGCGCGTTATCGGTCAGCATCCTGCAGTTACGTCTCTGGCAAGAGCCATAAGGAGAAACCGCTCAGGCTTTAAGAAAAAGAAAAAGCCGTCTTCATTCATATTTGTGGGTCCTACAGGTGTTGGCAAGACAGAATTGGCGAGAACTCTTGCCTTCGAGCTGTTTGAAAACGAAGATGCTATGATTAGGTTAGACATGTCCGAGTACATGGAAAAGCATACTGTTTCAAAGCTGATCGGAGCACCTCCGGGATATGTGGGTTTTGACCAGGCTGGCTTTTTAACAGAAAAAATAAGAAGAAGACCTTACTCTGTTATATTGCTTGACGAAATAGAAAAAGCTCATGAAGATGTATTTAATATATTGCTGCAAATATTAGAGGACGGCAGGTTAACCGACAATCAGGGAAGAACCGTAAACTTTGAAAACACGGTAATCATCATGACCTCCAATGCCGGAACAAGCATTAAGGCAAATAAAATCGGTTTTGGAAATAAGGAATATGAAGCGATGGAAGCAAAGGTTAAGGATGCTTTAAAGCAAGCCTTCAGACCTGAATTCTTAAATCGTATTGATGATATAATTGTGTTCAATGAATTATCAAAGGATGAACTGAGACAAATAGTTGATTTAATGTTAAAGGAAGTTATAAAAGAAGGTAAGGAAAAGAAGATTGCCATCGATGTAACCGACGAAATGAAAGTATTCATACTTGAAAAAGGTTACAATACAAAGTACGGAGCAAGACCTTTAAGACGTGCCATACAAAAATATGTTGAGGATGAAATATCTGAAGCTTTTTTGAGAGGAAATCTGAAAGAGGGCAGTTCGGTTACAGTTAAAATAAATGAAGAAAAAACAGAATTAATAATCACGTAAATATAAAGGCAGAATTCATTAATTGAATTCTGCCTTAGTTATTTATTATTTGTTCAAAAATCCTATTCCTAAAACACCGGGACCTGCATGTGTCCCTATAACAGCCCCTATCTCCTGCTCTATAATATTCTTAATCTTATACTTTTCCTCGATTGTTTTTCTTAGTACCTGAAGCTGGTCATAGCTTTGTCCGTGAAACAAAAGAACTGTTTTGTCCGATAAATCAAAATTGTTTTTTTCAATCCATTCTTCAAACCATTTGATTGTTTTATTCTTGCCTCTTACCTTATCGATTACCGATACTGCACCGTCCTTTATACCTATAATCGGTTTTATGTTTAAAAGGGAACCTATAACCGCCTGACTTTTTGACAGCCTGCCGCCTTTTTCAAGGTATTTAAGGGTATCAAGGCCGGCCACTGCAACAATTTTATCCTTTACATTTTCTAACTCTTCAACTATTTCATCTATGCTCTTTTTTTGGTTAACTAATTCAATTGCTTCCAATATTAAGGAAAAGGTTCCGAGGCATACACTTTTGGAATCAATAATTTTTATATTGTCGCTTCCTACCATATCCTTCGCCATACGAGCCGAATCATACGTACCGCTCAGCTCCGAAGCTAAAAATATTCCAAGAATCTGATCACCTTCTATTAATATTTCACTGAATGCTTCTACAAAGTCACCGGGTGAAGGTTGAGATGTTGTAGGAGATTTTTCTGATTCAGTCAACTTGTCAAAGAACATGGACGTGGTTAATTCCACCTTGTCCAGATATGATTCATTTCCAAAGTTAACTGTCAGAGGAACCATTTTTAAATTGTGTTTTTCTATAATTTCCTGCGTAACATCTGCAGTACTATCTATAACTATTCTGATACCCATAATAACCTCACTATTTTCATTATCAAATTTTTTGATTCTTAAAGTATTATATTGCAAAAATCTTAGGAAATTCCTAATAAGAAATTAACTATTTATAACCAATATCATATTTTTGTTTAAAAAATACGTCAATATCTGTCAATATCTTGATTAATAATTCTTCTTCCTTAGTATCTAACTGCTGCAATGCACTGATAACCATATCCTTGTGGAAATCCTCGTGAGCACTATAAGCTGCTACACCCTTTTCCGTCAATTTAATTATAACCACACGCCTGTCTTCAATTGAACGTTTTCTTTCCACGTATCCTTTTCTTATAAGATTATCCACAGCTGTAGTAAGTGTACCTGACGTAATTCTTAAATCTTTCGCAGTGTCAGACATGGTTCTTTCTCTGTTTATGCCGATGTTTTCTATTACATGCATTTCAGAAATAGATAAATCAGAAAATTCTCCAATCTTTAAACATTTTTCTTCAATATCCAGAATATTTGCAAATAGCCTGACAAGTATTTCATTAACAGCATCGTGATTGTTCATAAAATCACCTCAATTTATTTTGATAATCAAATTATATTTATTTTTAACAAGTTTGTCAACTGTTTTTTAACATGGTATAGCGCCACAAAAAATCTCTTGCTTCTTCTGCGTAGTCAATGTTTATTCTCTTGCTTTTTTCCACAATAAAGTCACTGAAGCCGTCATCTTCAACATAAATTTCATTGCCGGTAAGATCGTTACCGTTGTGCTCTTTAGAAATGTTCAGTGCATTGCATAGTTTTCCGGGACCGTTAAGCAAATTCTTAATCTGATATTTTGATAATTCGTTGTATGATTTTTTGTATCTGTTTAAACTCATTAATTCTATATTTTCAACCGGCTCAGCACCTCTGATCAATACCGCGCTGCATGTACCTTCTTTTTCTGTTACAAAATTCATACAATAATACATGCCGTATATAAAATATACATAGGTAAACCCCGGCGGTCCAAACATTATTTTAGTTCGAGGTGTAATTTTATTTCCATAAGCGTGACTTGCCTTATCAATTTCAGCTATGTATGCTTCAGTTTCATTTATTCTTACCTTAATAATTTTATCATCATACCGTCTGACTATAATTTTACCTATTAAATCCTGACCCACAATTCGTGCGTCTCTGTCATAAAAACTTCTGTCTAACATTATATTGCTCCTACAAACAAAATAATTTTTTAAAATTTTGATTGGTACTTTCTATAATCACGCCCAAGGATACATTTCTGATATTTGCAATCTCCTCTGCTATATATCTTACGAATTTCGGTTCGTTTCTTCTTCCTCTGTATGGCTCAGGAGTTAAATATGGTGAATCCGTTTCAATAAGTAATTTATCAAGGGGAATTTCTTTTGCAACCATTTTTGGAGTTTTAGCCTTTTTGAATGTAACAGGGCCTGCCAGTGAAATACAGAAACCTAATTTAATGAATTCTTTCGCCATTTCAACACTTCCTGAATAGCAGTGCAAGACACCTCTCGTGTTTGACTTTGCTTCTTCCTTCATTATTTTAAAAAGATCCTCATGAGCATCTCTGTCATGTACTATGTAGGGCATATCTAATTCATTTGCAAGCTTTATCTGTTCCCTGAACCATTTTTTCTGAGTTTCTCTGTCTGAATTGTCGTAATAGTAGTCCAGACCTATTTCCCCGATAGCAATAACCTTTTTGTTCTTGGACAATTCTCTGAACACGCCCATTGTTTCATCATTCATGTACTTAGAATCATGAGGATGACATCCTACCGCAGCATATATAAACGAATATTCATCCGCTATCTTCACAGCTTTTTTTGATGTCGCTAAGTCAGCTCCCGGATTCAGGATCAATTCGATTCCGTCATCCTTCAATTTATTGATTATTTCTGTTCTGTCACTATCAAACCTATCATCATCAAGATGAGCGTGACTGTCAATTAATTTATTTTCCACTTTTCTTTTCCTTCTTTTTTGTATTTCTGTATTCCTTTACTGTTTCTTTAAATACATTTAATAATTCATCGTCTTTATTGATTAAAATATCTGCCGATACTTCTCTCGACGTTATCGTATGCAGTATTTTTACGATTACCATACCTTTTTCATTAGGCTTATGGTAATTAACGTTCTTTATGCTCTCCCATTTTATTAACCCGCCTCTTTTATGTATGCCTAAGGTTGATACAAAGGTTTTTTTTGTTAAGGGAATGTATAAGCCAATCATCAACAAGGGTAAGACTACCGTTGTGAAAATTGATTCCACGCCAAATTCTTCATCGGAATTTATCATTCCTACTATCATAAATGTTGTCATAGCCAAAATAAAAATTATTAATATATTGCTGAATGTCTGTCTCTTTTTATCATCATCCTTCAATTGGAACAATACCTTCATATTTTGTTTCTTATAATTCATATTATTTCTGAAATTTATAAATATAAAATATATTACTAAAATAAATAAAATGGGATAAATAATCTGTTGAGCCATATTTATATCCTTTCTCTTTTCGTTTTGTTAGTATTTTAGCATATCAGTGATAAACATTCAAGAAGTATGGTCATATATTAATAGATTCAGCTTCCTTTCCTATAATCATATCTACCTTTGAAACAAACTCTGCCCACTCTTTCTTTTTAGCGTATAAATAAGCTTTTCCTTTTTTCGTAATTTTATAGTATTTTCTTACCCTGTTATTTTCCATCTTATAGCTTTTTGAAAAAATCAATTCCTCTTCTTCAAGGTCATGAAGTATAGGATAAAGAGTGCCTTCCTTAATCACAAAAGTTCCATATGATTTTGACTCCAGTTCCTTAATAATTTCATATCCATACTTGTTACCCGTATCTATTATAGCTAAAATCAGCATTCTTGTGTTGCCTCTCATTAAATTATTATCAATCTTCATCCCTTCCTCCTGATAGTAAAATAATCAATCCGCCTTATACATATGTTATCTATGCTTATATCTTACATAGATAACATATGTATGTCAATACTTTTGGTTAAAAAAATATCAGGGAAATCGTATTTGTACTTTTCAAAATATGTCAAACTTATATCTAATGTTTAGTTTAAATGTTTTATTTTATGCTGTTGTGTTTAATATGCAATGTTTGTTATATTATTATCAAATGATGTAGAATACCTTAGGAGAGGGAGGATGTTATGTTATCAGCAGTAAAAGAAAAGGTGGACAGCATATTAACTAATCATAAATATGAAAAAAAAGAACTTATCACAATTATTCAGGAAATTCAAAAAGAGTACAATTATTTACCCGAAGATGCCTTGACTTACTTGGCCGATTGTCTGGATATCAGTCATTCAAAAATCTATGGTGTTGCCACCTTCTACGAAAACTTCTCACTTGAAGCAAAAGGCAAAAATATTATCAAAATTTGTGACGGTACGGCTTGCCATGTGAGAAAATCAGTTCCTATTCTTAATGCAATCTATAAAGAACTTGGATTATCTGACAAGAAAAAAACTACGGATGATTTATTGTTTACGGTTGAAACAGTTTCATGCTTAGGAGCATGCGGATTAGCCCCTGTTATTACAATAAATGACCATGTTCATCCTAAAATGACGCCTGAATCTACTATTGAGCTTTTAAAGACAATGAAAAGGGAGGAAGAATAATGTTTGTAAAATCATATTACGATTTATCATCATATGCGGATACTTTTAAAAACTCCTTAGACAAGCAGAAGGTTAAAGTATTGGTATGTGCCGGTACCGGCTGTGTTGCAAGCGGTTCCCTGAAATTGTATAACGAATTTGTAAGATTGATTAAAGAGAACGGAGTTTTATGCGATGTTGATTTACTGAAGGAAAAAGAAGGGATCAGCGTCAAAAAAAGCGGATGTCACGGCTTTTGTGAAGCAGGTCCATTAGTACGAATTGAACCCTACAACTATTTATACCTAAGAGTTAAATTGGAGGACTGCGAAGATATATTCAATCACACCATCTTAAAAGGCGAACCGATTGAAAGGTTAATGTATAAGGACGGCGACAAGATATATAAAACACAAGAGGAAATACCTTTTTATCAGAAACAAACGAGATTGGTGCTGGAAAACTGCGGTCATATGGATGCTGAAAATATTCAGGAATATATAGGCAGAGGCGGATATATGGCTCTTTCTAAAATACTGAGCTCCAACGCTATGGAGCCAAAAGAAGTATGTAAGCTGATACAGGATTCCGGACTTAAAGGAAGAGGCGGCGGCGGTTATCTCGCAGGAAAGAAATGGAGTCAGGTTTTATCACAGGATAATCCCACCAAGTATGTAGTATGTAATGGTGACGAAGGAGACCCGGGTGCTTTTATGGACAGAAGCATCATGGAAGGTGACCCTCACAAGATTATAGAAGGTATGATAATTGCCGGATACGCAACCGGAGCTCATTCAGGTTATATATATGTCAGAGCGGAATATCCTTTGGCAGTTGAGCGATTGAAAATAGCCATCAATCAGGCTGAAAATGTCGGATTGTTAGGAAAAAATATATTAAATTCAGGATTTGATTTTGATCTTCGAATCAATAAGGGAGCCGGTGCATTTGTTTGCGGAGAAGGAAGTGCTCTTACAGCTTCTATCGAAGGTGAAAGAGGAATGCCGAGAGTAAAGCCCCCAAGGACTGTAGAGCAAGGATTGTTTGCATGCCCGACGGTTCTAAATAACGTAGAGACCTTTGCCAACGTTCCTTTAATAATTAACATAGGCGCTGATGAGTATAAAAAATACGGAACTAAAGACAGTCCCGGAACTAAAGCATTTGCGCTTACCGGTAATGTTGTTAACACCGGTCTTATTGAAGTTCCAATGGGAACAACAATTCGACAAGTTATATTTGATATAGGAGGCGGTATTCCTGACGGCAAAAAATTTAAAGCAGTCCAGATAGGCGGACCTTCCGGAGGGTGTTTAACATTTGATGAAAAACATTTAGATATACCGCTCAGCTTTGACTCATTAAAGAAAGTTGGAGCAATGATCGGTTCAGGCGGCATGGTTGTCATGAACGAAGATACATGCATGGTAGAGGTTGCAAGATTTTTTATGAACTTTACTCAAAGAGAATCCTGCGGTAAATGCATACCTTGCAGAGAAGGCACTAAGAGAATGCTTGAAATATTGGAAAAAATAATAAACGGAAGCGGTACTCTTGAAGATTTGTCATTATTAAAAGAAATTGCCGACACTGTTAAAAATACATCCCTTTGCGGTTTGGGCAAGACTGCGGCCAATCCGATATTAAGCACATTAGAGTATTTTTATGACGAATACCTTGCTCACGTTGTGGACAAAAAATGTCCGTCTAAGCAATGTACCGAATTGATGGTACTGAAAATTGATGAAGAATTATGCAAGGGCTGCTCGAAATGTGCAAGAAACTGTCCTGTTAATGCCATAACCGGAAAAGTAAAGGAACCTTACATTATAGACACCGCAAAATGTATTAAATGCGGCGCATGTATAGAAGCTTGTGCCTTTAAAGCAATTAAGGAGGTATAGCAATGAGCGGAATAATGATTATAGATGGAATGAAGGTACAATTTAATAGCCAAAAGAATATTTTAAGTCTTATACGGGACTCCGGTATTGATCTGCCTACATTTTGCTACCATTCAGAGCTAAGTATTTATGGTGCCTGCAGAATGTGTTCCGTAGAAACCTCCAAAGGAGAGATTATAGCAACCTGTTCTGAAAAACCCAGGGACGGATTGGAAATATATACAAATTCACCAAGAATCAGAAAATACAGAAAAATGATATTGGAGCTTTTATTAGCTAACCACGATAAGGATTGCACCTCATGTGAGCGTACAGGTAAGTGTCAACTTCAAAAATTAGCTAAACGATATGGATTAGGAGTTAACAGATTTACTCAGTTGGCTCAGGATAACGAGGTTGATGACTCAAGTCCAAGCATAATCAGAAATCCGAATAAATGCATTAAATGCGGTGACTGTGTCATGGTTTGCGAGGAAGTACAGGGTGTCGGCGCACTCGGTTTCGTTAACAGGGGATCTGAGGTAATAATAAAGCCTGCATTTAACAAGTCCTTAGCCGAAACTAACTGCATAAATTGCGGTCAATGTCGTATGGTCTGCCCTACGGGAGCCATTATAATTAAAAATGAAACAGAAAGACTATGGGATGCGCTATATGACAAGAGTAAAAGAGTTATTGCACAAATTGCTCCTGCAGTCAGGGTTGCATTAGGTGAAGAATTCGGTAAAAAACCCGGAGAGGTTACAACAGGAAAAATTGTAGCAATCTTAAAAAAGCTTGGAGTTGAAGAAGTTTTCGACACATCACTTTCAGCAGACTTAACAGTCGTTGAGGAAAGCAATGAATTTTTGAAAAGATATAACAATGGTGAAAATCTGCCCCTATTTACTTCATGTTGCCCGGGGTGGGTAAAGTTTGCAGAAAACAAATATCCTGAGCTTAAGAAAAATATATCCTCATGCAAATCTCCTCAGCAAATGTTTGGTACAGTTTTAAGAGAGGCATACAAAGAAAAGGATTCAGAGGATTTAAGAGACACATATATTTTATCAATAATGCCGTGTACGGCTAAAAAAGCCGAGGCAGCAAGACCGGAGTTTTCTCATGACGGAGTCAGAGAGGTTGATTTAGTATTAACTACACAAGAATTATCTATTATGATAAAGGAAATAGGAATTAAATTTGACGAGGTAGAAGAAGAGTCTATGGATATGCCTTTTGGAACCGGCTCGGGAGCAGGCGTTATATTCGGAACAACCGGCGGCGTAACTGAGGCAGTTTTACGAAGGGTATTGAAAAATAAATTTGATAAGGAAGACTGTAATATTATCTTCAATAGCGTGAGAGGTTTAGAATCCGTTAAAGAAGCAATTGTAAACATCGATGGAAATGAAATAAAAATCGCTGTCGTACACGGCTTGAAGCATGCGGATAATCTTATAAAGCAAATCAAAAGCGGCGAAAAAAAATATGATTTAATAGAAGTTATGGCATGCAACGGAGGATGTGTCGCAGGAGGCGGTCAACCGCAGCCTAAAATGATAACAAGAGAAACAAGAGCACTGAGGTCCAAGGGCCTGTATGATATAGATAAAACAAATCAGTTAAAGGATGCCGAAGATAACTATATCGTTAAAAATATTTATAACGGGCTTTTGAAAAATAAAACACATATTTTGCATACTAACCATTAACCTACCATAATAAAAGAGAACTATCTCAACGGCAGAGAGATTAGTTCTCTTTTTTTCCTTTTTATTTTAAAAGCTTGGAGGTACCATGGCCCATACTGACACAGATGGCACACTCCCTATATTTATATATTTATGAGGTATTGTACTGTCAAGATAAATGCTGTCACCTTCTTCAAGGTCATAAATTTTATCTCCCGATAAAATTCTCAGGCTTCCCTTGATAACTACGCCGCACTCTTCTCCGTCATGACTTATATAATCACCTATATTGTTGTCACCGGGTTCAATTTCTATCCATAACATTTCAATTTGATTTTTGAGATTTGGACATAAAAGTTCATAGATTCTGCTGGCGTCTTTCATCAATATTTTTTTTCTTTCATTTTTCCTGACTACTTGATTAAAATCGTCATATTCATCAAAAAAATAATTCATAGTAACATTTAATGCTTTTGAAATCTTCCACAACGATGCAACTGACGGTCCTGTTAAATCTCTCTCAATCTGGCTTATTAAGCCTTTGCTCAGACCGGTCATAGTTGCTAACTGCTCTATGCTTATCTTTTGTTTTAATCTTAATGACCTGATCTTATCCCCTAACTGCATATCCTTCTCCTTTGTTCTTCTATGCCTCTGTTCTATATCATAAAATATTTTCAACAAATTAATTATTAGAAATATTATACAACAAAGAAAACGATTCTTCAATACTTTATTACAATTTTCTCCAACCATGATGCAAAAAAATACATAATTGCTGCAACGACTCCCAAAACAAATACACCCATCATAACTAAATCAAGCTTAAATGTCTGGCTTCCGTAAAGTATCAGGTAACCGATACCTGCCTTTGAAACCAAAAACTCACCTACTATAACACCGATCCATGACAGGCCTATATTGACTCTGATAACGCTCAAAATATTAGGAATATTTGAAGGAATCACAACCTTGTTTAATACCTGAAATTTATTGGCACCCATAGTTTTTAAAAGTACTATTTTATCTTTTTCTACATTTATAAATCCCGTATATAATGTCATGGTCGTAACTATTACAGATATTGAAGCAGCTGTAGCCACTATTCCCGAAAATCCCATACCTGCCCACAAAATAATAATGGGAGCTAGGGCAGTTTTCGGCAGGCTGTTTAAAATAACAATGTATGGGTCCATTATACGAGCCAATCTTCTAAACCACCATAATAAGATTGCTGTCAACAATCCCAATATTGTTCCTACAAAAAAACCGGCTATTGTTTCCATGGTAGATATAGATAAGTGCTTTATTAAACTTCCGTCCTCTATAAACCTGACAATTAATTTATATATTGCACCGGGGCTGCTTGTCAAAAATACATCTATATGTTTATATCTGGCAGCCCATTCCCATATGGCAATAAAAAAAACAAAAACCAATATTTGAGTAATTCTGATAAAATAATTTTCTCTCTTTATTGATTTTAAATAATCGGAATGTTCCTTAGAAATATTAAAATCATTTTTATTCTTTTTCTCCCACATCCAAATCCCTCCATATCTGTCTGAAATATTCTCCGAATTCTAAAGTATTTCTGCAATTCATAGGAGTTCTGTCATCCTGACACTCTTTAAACTCGATGATGTATTCTTTTTTAATTTTTGCAGGCCTCTCTGTAAATACAATAACCCTGTCAGAAATACTTACCGCTTCGGGAATATCGTGAGTTACCAATACAGTAGATATTTTTTCTCTTCTTAATATCTGACCAACTTCATTTCCTACAGATAGACGAGTCTGATAGTCTAATGCAGAAAACGGCTCATCTAAAAGCAATAAGTCTGGCTCTATGGCTAAAGTACGCACTAAAGCGGCACGTTGCCTCATCCCACCTGAAAGCTGGCTTGGGTAATGATTTCTGAAATTGTAAAGTTCATATTTTTTCAGCATATCGATAACCTTTGCTTTGTTTTCCTCTGTAACTGCATTTTTTACTTCTAAACCTAAAAGACAGTTCTTAAAAATATTTCTCCACTCATAAAGCTGATCCTTTTGAAACATAAAACCTATACTGTTAGTATTAACTATAACCTCACCCTCTGAAGGCTTTTCAAGTTTGCCTATTAAATTTAAAACGGTTGATTTACCTGAGCCAGAAGGTCCTACTATAGATACAATCTCACCTTTTTTAACTTTCATGGACAAATTATCAATTGCCTTTGTTTCGTGATTTATTGTATGAAATCTTTTAGAGATATTTTTTAATTCGCAAATATATTCCATTATTACCTCCGACAGATGATGCAAAAGCTATTTATATTATGTTATTCAAAATCAATAAATAAGTTAATGGAATATTAAATTTTTTGTCATTCTGAACGCAGAGAAAATAATCTTATTATTTTTAGTAAAATTAAATAATAAAATTTGCATAATCTGAAAAACTATAAAAAAGGTGGTGATATTGTGATAATTATTGATAAGCTGGTTAATAAATTGAAAATGAAAAATTCAACTAAAGAAAATCCAGGAAATGTTTATATACCAAATGAGTTTGAAGTGGAAGAAAGAAAAAAAGACGTAGATGCAAATGAGAAGTAACAAACAAATGAGATCAAAAAAATAGAACTAGGGTCACCTAGCTCAAACAATAATCAAACAAATATATAATAAATAGAGGGGGAATTTTTACATGTCATTATACATACAAAGTTCTATTCTTTTCAACAAGTTTATTGTTAATATTTTGTAATATTTTGTACAATCCAAATGACAGTAAAAACTTCCCTTTTATCTATTTTATGATATTTTCTATTCTTCTTCTTACTTTTTCTTCACCCATAATTTGCTGAAGCTCCCATACGTCCGGTGATGAGCTTCTTCCCACTATTGCCAATCTTATAACTGAGCTGACATCTCCCACATGACCCTTATACATATCCGGATTTTTCTTATAATCCTTAGGTTTAGCGGCATATCCGTTCTCATGTGATATTACCCTTATTTTGTCAAACCACTGACTTTGGTCATCATTGTGATCATAGGTCTGTAAATACAGCTTAAGCAATTTTTTCGCTTCTTCGTCATTTATATTTTCAGGATAGCTGTCAACTATTTTAAAGTGTTTATCAAAGAAATAGCTTATAAAATCAAATATTTGTTCACAGTACATCAGATCCTTACGAGGTTTATCCCCATCTCTTCCCACTGACAACAGTTTAATTACTTCTTCCTTGTTATTTTCTAAGATTTCCGTAATTTCAGGCTTATGTCCCTTTGCCCAATTCAACAAAAATTCATATATTTCATCTTCAGGTATTTTCAATAAAACATCCTTGCTGATATTATTTAATTTATCCAAGTCAAACAATGCACCTGAATTGCTCATCTTATCCAAAGTAAATTTAAAATCATCTGTCGGACTGTCAGGATTTTCTATTCTCCACTCTTCATAATTGGAATTTAAAATGGTTAATAAATATTCTCTGACTGCTGCAGGATGGTATCCTAAATCCATATAATATCCAAGCCCTAATTCAGGGTCTTTTCTTTTTGAAAGCTTTCTTTTAGATCCGTTATCCATTTTCATCAAATGTGCTGTATGGCAGTATACAGGATGCTTCCAGCCAATAGCTTTGAATATTTCATAGTGTATGGGCAATGTAGAAAGCCATTCTTCCCCTCTTATAACATGGGTAACTCTCATAAAATGATCATCAACAACATGAGCAAAATGATACGTAGGTATACCGTTAGTTTTTAATATTACTACATCCTGATAATTTTCATGAATTGAAAGCTTTCCCCTTATGGCATCTTCAATTTCAAAGGTACCTTCTTCTGTTCCGTTTGATTTGAATCGGATTACAAATTCATCACCATTATCCAGATGTTTTTGAACCCCTTCCAAGCTTAGGCTTCTGTCCTTTGCCCATTTCCCGTAATATCCTGTATTTACATTTACCTCAGCCTGTTGCTTCCTTATTTCTTCCAGCTCTTCTTCCGTACAAAAGCATGGATATGCGCTGCCCTGCTCAACTAAATATTTAGCAACACACTGGTAAATCGGTCCCCTATTACTTTGATAATATGGACCATAGATTCCTTTTTCTCCGTCTAACAATGCACCCTCGTCAAAATTTAATCCGAAATATTTCAAGGATGATATTATTGTTTCAACAGCTCCTTCAACCTTTCTTTTTTCGTCAGTATCCTCTATACGAAGCATGAACACTCCGTCGCTTTGATGTGCTAAACGCTCATCAACGAATGCCCCGTACAAATTCCCTAAGTGGATAAATCCGGTAGGACTAGGTGCCAGCCTTGTAACCCTTGCTCCTTCAGGTAAGTTTCTTTCAGGGAAAATATCATTTTCATAATATGTAACAGTTTCTTTTATATCTGGAAATAACATTTCAGCAAGTTTCTTATAATCCATTTCTACCTCCGTTTGTATAAGTTAAGCAGATGACCCAAATCTTTGATTTGGCGTCAGTCGCTTATGCTGTAAGTGAAATAAAAAGACGGTGTCCCCGTCCCTAAAAATTTTGGTAACCCATAGGGGAGTCGAACCCCTGTTTCCACCGTGAGAGGGTGGCGTCTTGACCACTTGACCAATGAGTCATATTGTAATAATTATATAACTCTGATTTTAATTTGTCTATACCAAATATTTAATCCTGCATATTTTTCTTAATAAGTTATTGACACAAGACCTGATTCAAATTATAATTAATGCAAATGCGAATCATTTGCATTAATTGTCATATACTAAGAATTAAGTTGGAAAAATATTGGGAGGTAATTGAATAATGAAGAAATTTTACAGCATAATGTTATCAATAATTTTAATTCTATCTCTGCTTTCAGGGTGTGGAACAGTTCAGGAGCCATCTGCTTCAGATGCAGATAATAATCAGAATCAGGATAAAAAACTTTCGGTATATACCAGTTTTTATCCTATGTACGATTTTGCCTCTAAAATCGGAGGAGATAAAATTAACGCAATAAACATGGTTCCGGACGGTACAGAACCTCACCATTGGGAGCCTACCGCCGCAGATATAGTGGGACTTCAAGAGTCGGCGGTATTTATATATAACGGAGCCGGCATGGAACATTGGGTTGAGGATGTCCTTGAATCTATACATAATGACAGCCTGATAATTGCGGAAGCTTCTGAAGGACTGTCACTTCTGGAAGGTCATCATCACGAAGATGAGCATGATGAGGAACATGATGAGGAAGAACACGAAGATGAAGAACATTCGCACGGTAATTTTGACCCACATGTATGGCTTGATCCGATGAATGCAAAAATAGAAATGGAAAATATCAAAAATGCTTTTGTAAAAGCCGATCCTGAAAATAAGGATTATTATGAAGCAAACTATGTAAAGTACGCAGCTGAGCTTGACACTCTGGACAAGGAGTTCAGAGATACCCTAACTCCTCTTCCTAACAAGGATATTATAGTAACTCATCAGGCATTCGGTTATTTATGTTCTGCATACGGGCTAAATCAAGTTCCCGTAGAGGGGCTGGCACCTGATTCCGAGCCCGACCCTGCAAGAGTTGCCGAAATAATAGAATTCGCTAAAGAACACAATGTAAGGGTAATATTTTTTGAAGAACTGGTAAATCCTAAGGTGGCTGAGGTTATAGCAAATAATATCGGTGCAAAGACAGATGTTCTTAATCCTATAGAAGCACTGAGCGACGAACAAAGAAACAACGGCGATGATTATTTTGCCGTTATGCGTCAAAATCTGGAGTCACTAAAGTCTGCATTAGAATAAGGAGAAAGTATAATGCCTAAGGTAATAGAAGCCGAAAACTTGAGTTTTAGCTACGGAAACGAGTCAATTTTTACAAAAATCGGCTTCTCTGTTTATAAGGGAGACTTTGTAGCTGTTATCGGTTCAAACGGAACCGGAAAAAGCACCCTGATGCGCATAATACTCGGTGAGCTTACACCCACAGGCGGGAGCATCAGAATTTTAAATCAAGATGCAGAAAAATTTGGAGACTGGCCGAAAATCGGTTATTTACCCCAGTCAGGACTGCAATCTGCCGACAGTTTTCCTGCCACAGCAGAAGAAATTGTAATGGCGAATCTTTTTTCTCAAATCGGGCTGCTTCGCTTTCCTAAAAAGAAACACCGGGATAAAGTGCATCAAGCACTGGAGCTCGTAGGAATGGATGCGTATTCTAAACGTATGATCACTGAGCTTTCCGGCGGACAGCGTCAGCGTGTCATGCTTGCACGGGTATTGGTGAGCGATCCTGAAATAATGATTCTGGATGAGCCTACCACGGGAGTGGATGCCGGAACAGTAAAGTCGCTCTATGAACTGCTGTCTTCTTTAAATCGCGAAACAGGAATAACTATAGTTATGGTCACTCACGATATAGGCAGAGCATCCGGATATGTATCGCGCATTTTGAGCTTGGAAGAAGGCTCCCTCGAAGAAAGGAATGATTAATATGACATCAATTCTGGAATATGACTTTATGAGACGAGCATTTGTTGTGGGAATACTTCTTGCCTTCATTATTCCATGCGTAGGTATAATAGTAGTATTGAAACGTCTGTCCATGATTGGAGATGCACTTTCTCATACATCCCTGGCCGGTGTTGCAGCAGGTCTTGTAATGAGCATAAACCCCATACTGGGTTCTATAATTGCCTGCATAATTGCAGCATTGGGAATAGAAGTCATACGCAAGAAAATTCCCAAGTACGCCGAGATGTCCATAGCAATTATAATGTCGGCCGGCGTGGGACTTGCGGGTGTTTTATCGGGATTTGTGAAAAACTCGGCTAATTTCAACAGCTTCCTGTTTGGCAGTATCGTTGCCATAAGCAATTTTGAAATGCTGCTGGTTATACTCATAAGCTGTACAGTTATGTTAATTTTTTTCTTTCTGTATAAAGAGCTTTTTTATATTGCCCTAGATGAACGTGCAGCTCGTCTGGCAGGAATTCCCGTAAAAACCGTGAATTTCGTTTTTACCATACTTACTGCCGTAACTGTGTCTGTTGCTGCCCGTACTGTTGGTGCTCTGATAGTATCATCCTTAATGGTAATTCCTGTTGCATGTGCCATGCAATTCGGAAAGAGCTACAAGCAAACCGTTATTTATTCTGTTTGTTTTGCTGTTTTTTTCATGGTTGCAGGATTATACATCTCATATTATCAACGTCTGAAGCCCGGAGGAACAATCGTCCTCATAGGTGTTATATGCCTTGTATTGATATTAATCATTAAGAGTATCACTGCGAGTATTATGTTGACAAAAGACAAACCATGATTATATGATAAATGAAATTACAGAGTGTACAGAGGGAGTGATATAATTGAACAATAAACGAGAAAAGCTGCTTGAAGGAATAAAAAAAACCAAGACCCGGGAAGCCGTGCTGTCAGTTCTGGAGCATGCAGAAAAACCATTGAGTGCAATGGATATATGCATGGAGATCGAAAAAACCGGAGAAAACATATGGCTCTCGACAGTTTACCGTATATTGGAACTGTTTATTAAAAAAGATATAGTTAATAAAATTTCAGTCATGAACAACGAAATGGCTGTTTACGAATTGAACCGTTTTATACACAAACATTATGCCGTATGTATGGATTGCCATAAAATTATTCCAATGAACAATTGTCCTATGGAAAAATTTGTTCCTAAGATTGAGGATAATGAATTTCATGTTATCGGTCATAATGTTGAAGTTTACGGTATATGCAGGGACTGTTACCATAAAAAATAGTACAACCGATGAATCAAATTATAAAGGGGACCAACTATGACTGCAGAAATATATATAATTTCAGGTTTCTTAGGAGCCGGTAAAACCACCTTGATAAGGAAGCTGATTGGAGAAGCTTTTCAAAATAGCAATGTTGCTCTTGTTGAAAATGATTTTGGAGATATAAGCGTAGATGCTGCACTGATGAAGGATACCAACATAGAGATAAGAGAAATGAACTCAGGATGTATCTGCTGCAGCATCTCCGGTGACTTTGTAAATTCTGTCAGAGATTTGTTAGAAAAATTTTGTCCCGATAAAATTATTATTGAACCTTCCGGAGTAGGAAAACTGTCTGATATATACAAGTGCTGTCTGGATCGCAGAATCCGGGAATTAGCAAAAGTAAAAGCGAAAATTACGGTTGTGGATGTAAGATACTGCAAGAAATATCTGGATAATTTCGGAGAGTTTTTTCAGGATCAAATAGAAAACGCAGACACTGTTCTTCTAAGCAGAACAAATGAGTATCCTGACAAAATTGAAGGGGCATCAGAATTGATAAATAATTTGAATACAAAAGCACCTATATTATCAAAGGCCTGGAATGATATACAATTTGACGAACTTATACCTTCATCCCGCAAACGTCCGGATTATAAAGCTCTTGGCGGATGCAAAATATCTAAACGTAAACATGAACATAAACATTCTGCTGATGAAATATTTGATACGATAACCATAAGAACAAAACGCACTTTTACCTATGAAGAGTTGACAAAATTTATTGAAGAAACAGACATGCGGTATGGTGAAAAAATATTGCGCATAAAGGGTATTTTACGCAGCGCAGACGGAAATTTAAATTTGCAGTATGTTCCCGGTGACATGAGCATAACGACATGCAGCACTTCCGGAGATATGCTGTGCATCATAGGACACGGACTGAACCGTCAGGATATTATATCTGTGTTTAACGGTGGTCTGTAATGAGCTTTGAAACTAAATTGCCCGTATATGTCGTAACAGGCTTTTTAGATGCGGGAAAGACAACTTTCATGAACAATCTGTTGAACCGCGCGGATTGGAGTGATTCATATATATTAATTGTACAATTTGAAACCGGAGATGCGGAATTTTGCAGCACAAATGAAAACTTTACCTATCTTTCCTTTATGAAAAAGGAACTGGAACAGAATCCGGACATGATTGAGGATAAACTTCTTGAGACTATAGTCCAAAGCCCGTTTGATGAAATATGGATTGAATGGAACGGAACAGTTCCTTTTTCGAAGCTGCAGAACCTTCTCCTGAGTCCTTCTCTAAGAAATTTATGTACAATACACAAGGTCATTAACGTTTCAGACGGAGAGCAAATAGAAAACCTTCTGGGGAAAACCGGAGAAGCCTTGCCGGAGCAAATATCGAACAGCAATATAGCTGCTGTACGAAACGCCGGCTCCTCTGAGTCTTTTAAAAGAATACGGAATATTATCAGAAATATAAATCCGGATGTCCACGTGTGCAGGATTAAATCCTATAAGAATATATACAAGCATCTGTTCAAGCGCGACGAACATTCCGGAACAATGTTTTTTCTGGCAATATTGGCAATATTATTTGCCCATCTTGTCATAAGACCATTTTTAGAAATGATGGGTATTCCTGTGAATACCGTTATAAATATATTTTTAGGCATTATTCTTCAGGCACTGCCATTTTTGATGATTGGTGTTCTTCTGTCATCCTTTATACAAATTTTTGTCCCTAAAGCAACCATAAGCCGGAGATTCCCAAAATCTCCGGGTCTCGGAATACTCACGGCGATAGTCGGAGGATTCTTCCTTCCGGTGTGTGACTGTGCTTCCATTCCTATTTTCCGTAGCCTTGTGAGAAAGGGAGTTCCTGTTTCGGCCGCAGTAACATTCATGACTGTAAGCCCCATAATTAACCCTGTGGTTATATTATCTACCTATTATGCCTTCAGTGGCAATATGACAATTGTCTTGGGTCGAATATGCCTTGGAATAATATCAGCCGTAATTATAGGCTTTTCTTTCGAACTCATACCTCCTAAAAATAATATTCTTAACGGAGGCGTGCTGGACGGATTGATGTGCAGCTGCGGCTGCTATGAAGATGTTGAATCCGTCACTACTCTTAAGGGAAAGCTGCTATTATTTCTGCGCCATTCGCAGGCGGAATTCTTTGATGTTGGAAAATACCTGATTATAGGGACATTTATTTCTTCTCTTTTCCAGGCAGTAAGTATAAGTATCTTTGTTTCGGCTCAGAGTGGTACAGCTCTGGCAATATCAATGATTATTATGATGGTTATGGCATTTGTGCTTTCTCTTTGCTCATCTTCAGATGCAGTGGTGGCACGAAGCTTTGCTAATCAATTCCCTGCTGGGGCACTTATGGGATTCTTGGTTTTTGGTCCCATGATGGATATTAAAAATGTAATGATGCTGTCTTCGGGCTTTTCAAAAAGCTTCATTGGCAGATTCCTGTTTACGTCATTTTTAGTTTGTTTTTTAACCGTATTTTTGTTTGCAAATTGGGGAGGAATGTAATATGCAGGCTAAAGCTTTTAATACTCAGGTTTTTTTGGAAATATCGTGCAATATTGTCTTTGCATTGATTATAATTTATCTGCTTAAAAGCGGTAATTACCTGTATTATGTTACTCCCAGAATGGAGCCTTACCTTATTTTTTCGTCAATAGTTTCATTAATCTGGGCTGTAACAGGAATCAGAAGACTGTTTAAACCTCAGCATCTGATACGGTCAGCCCACTGCTTTGTGCTGATGATTCCGGTTCTGCTTTTGCTTCTGCCTCACAGCGCACTGGGAATTAACGATGTTTCAACCGGCTATGCGGGGGCAGGAGCATATATGAAAAACCCTGCCTCCGGAAATTCTTCGATGCAATCAGAATATTCTTCCGGTCAGTATTCCAACTTTACTAATGATCCAGTAGATTACAGCGGCAGCACTACCTACCCCTCAACTCAGGAAGATTACAGCTACTCATATGACACCGCACCGTCCCCTTATGACCGGGATGCAAAAAGTGGACTGGATGAGGAAAATAAAAAAATAAACATAATCAACGATGAATTTTATCCATGGATAACTGAAATATATGCTAATATAGATAGATACGAAGGATATGAAATTACTATGACAGGTTTTGTTTTTAAGGATCAGGAATATTTCAATGAAGATGAATTTGTTCCCGCAAGGCTTGCCATGGTATGCTGTGCCGCAGATCTTGCCCCTGTCGGTATACTGTGCTTATATGACAATTTATCGGAATTGGAATCGGGACAGTGGATTACAGTTACAGGAATACTTCATAAGGGTCAGTACAACGGACAGGATGAGCCTCAGATTACCGTAACCGATATATCGCCTGCCGAAGAAGTGCTTGGCTATATTTTTCCATATTAAGCAGACGACCCAAATTTTATATTTGGTGTCGGTCGCTTATGCTGTAAATGAAAATAACTGACACCAAATTAAAGACTTGGTGTCAGCACCTATGATATATGCGCTACTATATGAGTAATCCTGATATGATTGCCGTAACGGGAACAGTAACAATAATTCCTATGCTCCCTGCCATAGAGCGTAAAATTTCCGTTGCCACCGCTTCACTGTTAATAAAATGGATTAAAGAAACATCCTCAGCAATTATGATTAGCATCATATATATTGAACCGCCTATATAAGCCAGAATAAGTGTATTTGTCATTGTACCTATTGCGTCCCTTCCTACATTCATACCTGCAGATATTAACTTAAGAGTATTCAAATTGTACGAGTGCTCTTTCAATTCATTTATTGAGGACGATATAGACATACTGACATCCATTACTGCTCCCAAAGAACTGATTATCATTCCTGAAAAAAGAAGTCCCTGATAGCTAAATGAAGAATTTAGGGGAAGGTATTTTAATAAATAAAATTCATCATCTATAACACCTGTAATATGAGCCATATCGCCTACCTTAACCGCAAGAACGGCCGCTATTACCAGCCCGCAAAATGTGCCCAATATTGCAGATAATGTTTTCCTATTAAAACCTCCGATCAAAACTAAGGTAAAAACTGTTATAATCGAGCATATAAGCACGGTGGCATACACCGGGGTATATCCTTTGATGATTAAAGGAAAAAGCAGCTTTATAATTATCAGATACGAAAGAATCAGGGATATAACAGCCCTTAATCCCTTGAATCCTCCTATGATAAAAAGCAGCAGAACGTATCCCGCAAATAAATAAAGCATGTACCTGTCCCTGGCAACATTAGTAACAGTGACATTCTTCAACACCTTATTCTCATCAATAGTAATATTTAAAAATACTTCGTCATTTTCAGAAAGTGTGATGCCGTAAAAATTAAATACAGGATAAAACTCTGCTTTTAATTTGTGATTGATATAATCTCCCTCTATGATAATAAGTTCCAAAAGCTGGCTGTCCTTACTCTCACTTATCACCTCTGTGACCTTGGCGCGTATTCCCTTAATTTTTATTTCACCGGCTGATTCTTTTGTTGTTGAAAAGCCGTTATACTGTAAAATAAATAAAATAACTGTAAAAATAAGAATATATTTTATACACCTGTTAACATATTTTTTCATCAGTTCCTCCCCAAAAATAATAGGACCTGTATATATATATTTATATATCCGAAGAAATATGTTTAATTATTTTGTTAAGTTAAATTATTGAAAGAGACCCCTCTAACTATCCACCCAAATCTTCTTATTATTTACAGCAATGCCCTCCAACATCTCCCTCCATGCACATCAGATAATCACCGTTATCTGTTTCCTCCTGCTTATAAAAGCCGATTTTTTCAAATAATTTCACTATGCTCTTATCAATTCTTGCATAGGTTTTTTCCGCTCCCATGTTTACGGCTCTTCTTACAAGCATTCTGACAGCAAGCTCTCCATATGATTTCCTTCTGAATTCTTCTTTAATAATAACATTTTCAACAAAATATTTCCCATCAACAAATACAAGCTTTCCCGTGCCCGCCAAAGCATTATTCTCATATATTACCAAACAATTATCTTCCATCCATTTAGTCGATATCATATATACCTCCATGCAAATTAGTCATAATAAATTATATCACTCTGAAAATAAATTGTATATATAACAAATTGTATTTGACATTTTATTAACAACCTGATAATGTGTATACAGAAGTACTTCACATCCTCATGTCAGATTTTATTGTATTAATTATATGTTTTGATATAATATATAGTAGGTAAAATAAAAATTGAGGTGATATTATGACATTAGGTGAAAAGTTAAGACAAATCAGAAAAGAAAAGGATTTAACAAAACAAGAGCTGGGCATTGCCCTGAATGTTCCAAAAGAAAGAATAAAATTATATGAAACAAATGAAGAAAAGCCATCTGATTTTTATTTGTCAAGCTTTGCAAATTATTTTAATATTTCAAAGGATGACTTGGACTCATTTAAATAATTCATAATTAAATATTAACTGAGCTTAAGGATTGTCTGAGAGCAAGGAAAATTCAACTCATATTACTATGTCTTTTATTCCTTGCGCCTGCAAGGAATTTTGTTTTGGGAGGATTTTATGGAAAACAGAATAGGTGTAGTTGGAATCATTATCGAAGATTTGACTTTTATTGCTGAAGTCAATGAAATTTTACACCAATACGGTGGAATTATCGTGGGTCGAATGGGAATACCATACAAAGAAAAAAAGGTTAATGTAATATCACTTATAGTTGACGGCACTACAGATGAAATCGGGGCTTTAACAGGCAAATTAGGAAAGTTAAAGGGATTAAGCGTGAAAAGCGCATTATCAAAAAAATAAGTATTGGGAGATGTATTATGAAAAAAATAAGTTTATTATTAATGTTAATCACAGTATTATTAGCTGCCGGCTGCAATAAGCAGGAGCCGGTAAATACAGAACCTGTAAATGTAACAATTGCCGGTCTGAAGGGACCTACATCCATAGGCATGATTAAAATGATTGATGAAAGGGCATTAAACACGGATAAATACAATGTCAGCTATGTGACAGAAAGTGCGCCTGATGCACTGACCGGAAAAATCATCAATGGTGAAATACAAATTTCTTCAGTTCCCATTAATTTGGCTCCCGTGTTATACAACAAGACGGGAGGAAAGGTTCAGTTAATGGCAGTAAACACCATAGGTAATTTGTACATCGTAGGAACTGACGATATAGAATCAATCGGTGAATTGGAAGGAAAAATGCTCGGCATGAGTGCCAAGGGCTCTACTCCTGATTTTGCAATGAACTATCTGTTGAACCAAAATAACATAAGCGATAAAGTAGAATTAAATTATGCAATGGATCATGCTACCATGTCTCAATCGGTAATCGCGGAAGACACAAAGGTTGCACTTCTCCCTCAGCCCTTTGTTACACAGGCCATGATAAAAAACAGCAATGTAAAGATTTTAGTTGATTTAAACGAAGCATGGAAAGCCGCAACGAACAATACAAGTCAGTTATATACCGGTGCTGTGATTGTAAACAAGGACTTCGCCGAAAATAACAAAGACTTTGTAGAAGAGTTCTTAAAGCAATATGAAGCGTCAGTAAAATGGGTTTTAGAAAATCAAAAGGATGCTTCCTTATTAGTGGAAAAAAATGAAATTATGCCGAGTGCGGCAGTTGTTGAAAAAGCAATACCTTATTGCGGAATCGTATATGAACCGGCACATAATGTTAAAAACGGACTGAATGAATTTTACAAAATTTTATTTGATTCTAATCCTGCTTCCGTTGGAGGTAAACTGCCTGATGAAGGGTTCTATTTTACAAAGTAAATACAATAAAATACTTATATCATTATTTTGGATTTTTATGTGGGAGATATTTAGCTTGATTATAGATCAGGAGATTTACCTCCCTTCTCCTATTACGACATTTTATGCCCTGATTGATATGTTGAAGGCAACTGATACTTACATAACTATTTTATACAGCACTTATAGAACTGTTGCAGGTTTTTTGATTTCTTGTGTTGCGGGAATCGTACTTGGATATTTTTGCGGAATTAATAAACTTGCCTATGATTTATTCAATCCCCTTATAGGAATTATAAGAACAATTCCTGTTATGTCAATAATTATAATCGCAATAATGTGGTTTAAGGATACTAATGTACCAATATTTGTTGCATTTCTAATGTGCTTTCCCATTATCTGGACAAATACAATAAGCGGTATTAAATCCACGGATGTCAAGCTTTTGCAGATGTGTAAAGTTTATAATATTAATAAGCTCAGAATTATAAAATCTGTTTATTTTTACTCCGCCCTTCCTTATATTAAGGCAGGAATGATTTCTGCATTAGGCTTGGGATGGAAGGTAACCTCTGCCGCAGAGGTTTTAAGCCTGCCTAAATATTCTATAGGAAGATTTTTATATGATTCAAAGGTTTATCTTGAAATACCGGATTTATTTGCATGGACTTTCATAATAATTATACTCAGCATACTGTTTGAAAAATTGTTAAAAATATTTTTACGAGGTCTTTATGATTGAATTTATAAATGTTTCTAAAAAATTTAATGATTTAGAGGTTTTAAATAATTTTAATATCAGATTTGAAAAAGATAAGATCACCTGCTTGTTCGGACCTTCTGGAGTAGGTAAGACTACTATTGCCAACATAGCCGCTAATTTAACAGAAATCGATAGCGGAGAGATCAAAGTAACTGAGAATGCAGTGTATTCATTTGTATTCCAGGAACCGCGATTGCTTGAATGGTACAGTGTGTATGATAATATTGATTTTGTGTTAAAAAATGTTTATAATTCTGATAAAAGGGTAAATATTATCAAGGATTATATTGATATGGTTGAGTTGAAAGGTTTTGAAAGCTACAAACCTAAGGAATTAAGCGGCGGTATGGCTCAAAGAGTGTCTCTGGCAAGAGCATTCGCTTATCCATCCAATGTATTGATTTTAGATGAACCGTTTAAGGGTCTAGATATGAAATTAAAACGTGAGATGATTTTACTGTTTAAAAAGCTTTGGAACGAAAGTAAAAGAACAGTTTTATTTATTACTCATGATGTGGATGAAGCGGTAACATTATCAGATTATATTTATATTTTAAATGAAAAACCTGCAAAAATTATTGACTATATTAATATATTAGAATATAATGATATAACCGAGGTGAAATACCGCCTTGACATTTAACAAAATTATACTACAATCATAAGCAGACAATACAAATATCTGATTTTATGTCAGTCACTTATGCTGTAAGTGCTAAAAAAATAGTTTGGTGTTACACTAAACTAAACGGAAAGGAGAATTTTTATGGACTTTAAATTAACTGACAGCGCAAAAGAAAAGTTATCAGAATTAAAATCAAATCAACAACCTATTAAATTAGCTATAACCGGCTATTCCTGATGTGGTGCCGAATTAGGCATTGTTTCGGAGAAACAATCAGAAAATGATTTAGTTTACAGCATTGAAGGATTCGATTTAATTGTTTCTGAGGATTTAACGGGTGCAATTAGCGGAGCTGAAATTGATTATAGAAACGGAGTTTTCAAAAAGGGATTTGAAGTTGTTCCAAAATTTAAATAAAGGAGGAACAAATGGATTTTAAGATAACTGATAAAGCAAAAGAAAAATTGGTAATAATGAAGGAACATAACGTTCCTATTATGTTAACTGCATACAAAGTCGGGTGAGCCGGCAAGTCATACGGAATTGCTTCGTTGGAGCAAACAGACAACGATAATGTTTACGATGTTGATGGCATTGAAATTATCGTACCCAAGGACTTCGAAAGGGAATTAAAAGGTGTTAAAATAAACTACGGCGGTTTATTGTTAAAGGATTTCATAATAACACCATTTTATAAATAATCAGCATGTACAAATTATGGGCTAAAAAAATAAAAACTAACAATATAGTCAGTTCAATAGTAGTAAAAAACAAGGAAGAAATATCTCTTGATTTGAAAAGAGACAAAGCTTTCAAGGAAATATGCGCTAAATTAGATATTAGTGTACCTTTATGGCTTAAAAGGCATGACTTGGAATTTTCTCAATTTAAATATGTTACCTTCTATCCTCATGATTTCGTGGATGAAGTAGATTTTGACAAACTTGAAATTGAGTTAATTGATGATGGGTTAGATAAGCACAAAAATTAACGGAGGGCTATGCCCTCCATTATTTTGTACCGGTTGAACGACAACGAACCAGTCGATTATTTCCAGCAACCTGCGTTTAATCTAAAATCTGTTGTTGTATAGTACTACCAACAACAAGAAGAACCACAACAATGTATCCATTTCAATATCGCAGTCACTTTGGCAAACTATAACAACTAAAATAAGAAAGAAAAATAAAAGTGATGAATTATCTCCGGTTCCTAATACCCTGTCATGTACGCACGGTTGTCTTAGCGGTCTTCTTTCTCCGCCTCTTCCGCCTATTCTGTCACAACCTTTATCACATTGAATATTTAATTCTTCTACAGCTTCAATATTTTCAGGTTTACAATTATCCATAATACCCTCCTTAACAATAACATTTTTAGTTATTATATTCACCTTGATTGTAAGTGTTAAATATTTCGTTATTTAACGTCTTTAAAGTATTTTTAAAGTTATGCATAATATAGAAATTTCTTGAAACAATATCTTTATATTAAATTTCAAGGAGGATATGACTTATGGATAAATTTGCATTAATATTAGTCATAATAGGAGCTATAAACTGGGGTTTAATAGCATTATTCAGTTTTGACCTTGTTGCTGCCATATTCGGCGGACAATTAGCGATATTCAGCCGTTTAGTTTATGGGCTTGTAGGTTTAGCGGGCTTGTACTGCATAACATTATTGTTCGACGAACGCGAAAGAGTAGATTAGCAGATTAATAGAAAAAGACAATCCAATTTTGGATTGTCTTTTTTTGTATGTCCGCCATTCTTAACGCGGCAAGAATCTAATCTTTTCAATTGTTTTTTACTGTTCACTGTTCATTGTTCGATATTCATTGTTCACTGTTATTACTCACCTGCTATTGCAAGTTTTTTAATCTTTAAGGACGGTGAACCGATATACGCTTCACCAGGTAACCCGAATTTCAAGTCGGAGCCAACATCTTCTATGTTTTTAATCATTTCAAAATAATTTCCCGCTACGGTTATTTGTTCAACCGGACCTGCTATTTTCCCGTCTTTTATTTCATAGCCCAATGATGCAAGTGAAAAATCTCCCGATATTGAATTAAGACCCGAATGAAGTCCCTGAAGCTCGGTAATCATAATTCCCGAACCGATTTCGGAAATCATTTCATCCAATGATTTTTCACCCTTCTCAACATAGAAATTTGACGGTGAAATATCTATGGATGATTTGTATGAACCCTTGCTGGCATTTCCGGTAGTTTCAATGCCATCCTTTTTTGCCGTTTTTAAATTATGTAAATATGTTTTTAATACTCCCTTATCAATAACCTTCTTATATTTACATGCAACTCCTTCTCCGTCGAAGGACTTGGAGCTTAATCCCTCTTCTAAATACGGATCGTCTATAACAGTAAATTTATCGCTTCCTATTTTTTTCCCAAGCTTACCCTTTAATAAGGATAAATCCTTTTGAACATTTTCTGCAGAAAATATGCTGCTGAATGACTCCAATAAATCTGCCGCAGCATTGTTTCTGATTATTACGGGATAATCCCCTGATTTAACAGATTTTGCTCCGAGAAGCGCAGTTGCCTCACCAACAGCCTCTTTAGATATTTCCTTAGGGTTAAACTTGCTGAAATCATTGCCTGTTCTGTAAGCGAAACCTGTCTTTATGTCATTGCCGTCCTTGGCAACCACCTGTACATACGTATAGGCAAGGTTGCTTTTATCATGCAGATACAATCCCTTTGTATTAGAAATGATTGCTTCTCCATAGCCGTCACCGTATACACAGGAGTCAACGGATTCAACTCTCTTATCTAAGCTGAGTGCCTCTGCTTCCAGCTGCTTGACAAATTTTATCTTGTCGCTTTCTTCTACTTTTTCAAGCTCTTCATCAAATGTTTTTACTTCTCTGTATTCCTTTGAACCCTCATAGATATATTCTTCGTCATCCGAATCGATTACTGTTGCATTTTCTATAACATTTCTGACTAATAACTCTATTGATGATTCATCAACCTTTTCAGAATAAGAATATCCCATCTTACCATTATATACTCCTCTTAAGGATATGCCCTCGCTTTCAGATAAGCTGTATCCGTCAAGCTCCTTTTTAAAAACCTTAAGAGAAAGTGATCTGCCCGAAGAATAATAAACCTCCATGTCTCCAAGTCCTTGCTCTTTTCCTTCACTGAATATTTTTTCTATTAATGATTTTTTATCCATTAGTTCTAACCTTCCCTTCCTCCAACAGTTATTTCGGAAACTCTGATCATCGGCTGACCTACATTTGCCGGCACACTGCCGCTTACCGAGCCACACATACCCTGCCCTTGGAGAAGATTGTTTCCTACCATGTCTATTTTATTAAGCACATCCGTTCCCTTACCGATAAGTGTTGCTCCTCTCACAGGGTCTTTTATTTTTCCGTTTTCAACTATGTAACCTTCCATAACCGCAAAATTAAATTCTCCTGTACTTGGGTTTACAGAACCGCCGCCCATATACTTTGCGTATATACCTTTTTCGGTATTTGAAATTATTTCTTCAGGTGTTGATTTTCCGTTATCTATAAATGTATTGGACATACGGGATGTTGGAGCGTATCTGTACGATTGCCTTCTGCCTGAGCCTGTTATATCCATGTTCATTCTTCTTGCATTCAATTTGTCAACCATGTAACCCTTCAGTATACCGTTCTCTATTAAGACATTTCTCTGAGATTTTGTTCCCTCATCATCTATGTTGTAGGAACCCCATTCGCCTGAAATCGAGCTGTCATCAATTGCCGTTACAAGAGGAGATGCAATTTTCTGACCAACCTTTCCGGTAAAAACAGAAAGACCTTTTGCCACAGAAGTAGCTTCCAAGCCGTGACCGCATGCTTCGTGAAATATAACTCCTCCAAATCCGTTATCTATTATAACCGGCATCCTGCCGCTTGGACTGTACTTGGCATTAACCATTGTCACAGCAATTCTCGCACTTTCCTTGGCATAATAATCAATATCCAGATTTTCAAAAAATTCATATCCCTTGCTTGCTCCCGGTCCGAAAAATCCTGATTGCATTTCTCCATCCTTTGATGCAACCGAAGAAATACCGAGACGAGAGCGAACTCTTCTATCTTCTCTCCACAGGCCTTCAGAATTTGCCACCATTATATCCTGTGCATAATCAGTATAGCTTATGGTAACCTGCGTAATTAAATCACTGTAGTTAAATGCAGTGTCATATGCCTTTCTCATAACCTCAACTTTTCTTGTTTTTTCTATTGAATTAGGGTCAATTTCTATAGAATGGATATTTTTAACCTGCGATTTTTCAAGATTAATAGTCAGGCTCAACGGACTTCCTTCTATCGCTGCAGCTGCCTTCTTTGCAGTTTCTATAAGGGTATCCCTGTCAGATTTATTTGTATATGCGTAAACGCTGTTAAATCCTTTAAAAATACGAACACCTACTCCGTAATCTCTGCCTGACATTGTGCTGTCAACCTTACCGCCTATCATTACAATTCCGGTATTAGTTCTGTCTTCAACAAATACCTCCGCAAAATCTCCTCCGGTGGACAAGGCAGCATTCAATGTATCTTCAATCAACTTTTTATTTAACACGAAATCACTCCTTTATATATATTATTATATATATTTTACCATACTTTCCTTAAAGTATTAATAATTTTTATTAAATCCCCAACTTTATCCATAAAGACCTTGACAACCAACTACTTGTACTTTATACTAAAGTAGTCAGATTATTAATTTAAGGGGGGATATTATGGATATTTTTAATTTTTTTATTAATCGTATAGAAACTATAATAAAACTGACTTCACAGCATTTTTTCATGGTTTTAACTGCCATGATTATATCTATCGTCATAGGTGTTATAGTTGGAATACTCATTACTTACAATGAAAAAGCAGCTGAAGTGGTCTTGCATATCACAAAAATTCTCATGACAATTCCAAGCTTAGCACTGTTTGCAATTCTTATACCAATATTTCGTATCGGTGCAACACCAGCCATTATAGGAATAGTTCTTTATACCCAGTTACCCATAGTCAGAAATGTATATACAGGAATTAAAAATATTAATCCGTCAATTATTGAGGCTGCCAGAGGAATGGGTATGTCCAGATTTAAAATAACCTTTAAGATTAAGCTGCCACTGGCTCTTCCGGTTTTAATAGCCGGAATCAGAACAGCAGTAGTTATGGGCGTAGGCATGGGAGCTATTGCATCCTATGTGGGAGCCGGCGGTTTAGGAGATTATGTATTTCAAGGAATACAGAGAACCAACGACAAGATGATTATTATCGGTGCGCTTATGATTTCGCTAATGGCTATTTTGGTAGACAGACTATTATCCTTATTGCAGAAAAGAGCAGAAAAAAAATTATCATAGGAAGGAGAGGATAATTTGATTAAATTTGAAAATGTAACTAAAAAATACCCTAATACAAAAAATTCGGCTGTTAACAATTTAAACCTTGAAATTAATGAGGGAGAAATATGCATGCTGGTTGGACCATCCGGATGTGGCAAAACAACTACCATGAAGATGGTCAACCGCCTTATAGAACCAACCTCCGGCAATATTTATATTGATGGGGAAAATATTATGGCTCATAATCCGGTTGATCTAAGACGTAATATTGGATATGTAATCCAAAATATAGGATTATTTCCTCATATGACTATTGCAGAAAATATCGCCACCGTTCCCAGAGAAAAAAAGTGGGATAAAGAAAGAATAGATAAAAGAGTGGATGAGCTTCTGGAATTAATGGAATTAAATCCGGAGATTTATAGAAACAGAAGACCTTCGGATTTAAGCGGGGGGCAGAGACAAAGAGTAGGTGTTGCCAGAGCTTTGGCAGCAGATCCTCCGGTAATGCTTATGGATGAACCCTTTGGAGCGTTAGACCCTATTACCAGAAGTAAGCTGCAAAATGAATTTTTGCGTTTACAGGAAAAGATACGTAAAACAATTATATTTGTTACTCACGATATTGATGAAGCTATAAAGATGGGAGATAAAATAGTAGTTGTAAGAAACGGAAAGATAGTTCAGCAGGGCACTCCGGACGATATTCTCAGTAATCCTGCCGATGAGTTTGTAGAAAACTTAATCGGAGGCAATCGCTCCATCAAGCGCTTAAACCTGGTTACATGCAGTGAAATAATGCATGATACGTTTAGTGTGAAACTGGATACTCCGCTGGATACAGCCAGAACGATAATGCTGGAAAACGGTCTTAAAACCATAGCTCTCACAGGTCAAAACAATAAGCTTCTAGGCTATGCAGAGTTAAAGGATATAGAGGGTAAAACAGGAATGTCGGGAGACTACAAAAAAGAAATGGGAGTCACTGTGGATGAAAGAATGTCCTTAAACGATGCACTGTCGGAAATGCTACGTATAGGTCAACGATACATTTATGTGGCAGATGAAAGAGATAATCTAAGGGGATGGATTGGTATCAACGATATTTTAAATGCGGTGAGTATAAATGACTGATTCAGGAAATGTAAAAAATAGAAAACCCGTAATTAAAGCAGTATTAATTCCCTTAGTTCTTATATTCATCGGCCTATCCTATACCTTCTATGTAATAAATTACCCGCAAGATAAAATTGTGGCAGACTTCGTTTCATACAGCAAAGTTTTTAATCTTCTTAAACAGCATATAGTACTGGTATTAGTTTCTGCTACTGCAGCAGTGCTGGTGTCAGTTCCACTGGGCATATTTTTGACCAGACCAAAATTCAAAGGGCTTGCCAATATATTTATAAGTATAGTCAATATGGGTCAAACCATACCCAGTCTTGCTATATTGGCCTTATTCGTCAGTGTTTTGGGCATTGGTTTTAAATCTGCCGTATTTGCATTATGGATTTATTCACTTCTTCCCATACTGAACAATACATTGGTGGGTATTACAGGTGTTGACAGATACGTTATGGAGGCTGCAACAGGAATGGGAATGAATCCGGTAAGGATATTAACTAAAATAGAGCTGCCTATTGCATTTCCGGTAATAATGGCAGGTATAAGAACTGCTGCCACTGTAAATATTGGCACTGCCACTCTGGCAGCATTCATAGGAGCAGGAGGTCTGGGAGACCTGATAATTGCAGGAAACAATATAAACAGGTGGCAAATTGTAATACTTGGTGCCTTGCTATCGGCACTTCTGGCAATTTTAGCAGATTATTTGATGGCTTTATTTGAAAAAGCTTAGAATATTAAAATATCAGAACATTAAAATATAGGAGGAGTTATGATTAAGAAATCAAAATTTATTAAAACAATTGCATTAGTATTGGTATTGGTACTGTCCATAGGGATATTAAGTGCATGCGGCAGCAACAGCAGCGATACTATAAAGGTAGGTTCAAAAGAGTTTACAGAACAGCTGTTGCTGGGTAAAATAACTGTATTAGCATTAAAGGATGCGGGATTTAAGGTTGATGATAAAACCGGAGTTGCAGGCTCAGATAAGGTTAGATTGGCTCTTGAAAACGGAGATTTTGATCTCTACTGGGAATATACAGGAACTGCATGGTTATCTCAGCTTCAAAATGACGAGCCTATAACTGATTCTCAGGAAGCTTACGAAAGAGTTAGAGATACAGACGAAGAAAATGGCTTTATATGGCTGCAGTATGCTACCTTGAATAATACCTATACCTTGATGATGCGTAAAGAGCATGCAGAAGAGCTTGGAATAAAAACTATAAGTGATTTATCAAAATATATCAGTGAAAATCCGGGAGAATTAACGACCGCCATAGACCATGAGTTTTCAGTGAGACCGGATGGATATCCGGGAGTACAAGCTCACTACGGATTTAACCAGAGTGATGATGAAATTAAAATAATGGATTTGGGTATAATGTACAAAACCTTAAGAGAAAATCAGGTTGATGTGGCTATGGGATTTGCAACTGACGGACGTATAGCTGCCTTTGATTTGGTAAATTTAGAGGATGATAAATATTTCTTCCCTGTATATAACGCAGCTCCTGTAGTCAGAAAGGATGCCTTGGAGCAACATCCTGAAATAAAAGATATTCTTGAGAAAATATCACCGCTATTAGATTCAGAAACAATGACGAAGCTTAACTATGAGGTCGATATAAACGAAAGAGAGCCGGATGAGGTTGCAGAAGAATGGTTAAAATCAGTAGGCTTAATAGATTAATGTAAAAGATGGCACCCTATGGGTGTCATCTTAGTATATAATCATATGGTTTTTTATATTATAATATGATATAATTTCCACAAAATAAAGAAAAGCAAAAAATATAAAGGAAGATTAAAGTGGAAAATAAAGTTAAAGGTTCTGTTTATCAAAAAATAGCTTTGGATATAGCCTCAAGAATCGTAGAAAAAAATCTGAAAATCGGCGAAAAAATATATTCCCGCTCTTCAATATCCAGTCAATATAAAGTATCTCCGGAAACTGCAAGGAGAGCCATAAATATTCTTTCAGACCTAGATATAGTAGAAACCATGAAGGGCAGCGGAGTAATTATTAAATCCTATGAAAATGCTGTTAAATACGTAAGAGGCTTTAGCGATAAGCAAACTATAAAATCTTTAATAAATGAAATAAATGAAAGTTTTAATAATCAAATAAAAGAAATAGAAGCCTTGAAGAAAAACTTTGATTTGCTGACTGAGAATACGCAACGTTTCCATTCGTCAAATCCCTTTGTTCCATTTGAAATAAAAATTACTAAGGATTCAAAGCATTTGAATAAATCAGCATCTGAAATTAATTTTTGGCAAAACACCAATGCTACTATTGTTGCAATTAAAAGAAATAACAGCATTATTTTATCCCCGGGAGCATATGCCGTGTTTTTAGAAGATGATATTTTTTACTTTGTAGGAGATGATAATAGCTATCTGAGAGTTAAGGAATTTATGTATAGTGAGTAGAAAAAAGGGCATGTATACCAAGAATGTCGGTTTCATGCTTTTTTATTGCAACATGCATATACAATACTTTTTACTCCTGCTGTATTCTAAATACAATATTTTTACCCTGTAGCCACTATGCAGGGTCATCTGTGAACCGTTTTTCTAGTTTTGATTTTCATCACCGCTATTATCTATAGTAATTTTATTTTCCAATTCTGTAACTCTACTTTTCAATTCTCTGATTGATGAATTAATATATCCTATATATACTATAACTCCAAACAAAACAGCTAATGAAGCCACCATATTAAAATCAATTTTAAATTCAACTATATCTATTAAAAAAATAAAGCAAATTACGACTACTCCAATAATTAGAACTTTTCGCATAGAAAAAAACCTCCTATTATTGCATTTGATCTATTAAAGCACTGCCCCATTTTTGAAATTATCAAACCATTGGTTTATTTCTTCATCACTATCAACTTTTAAAATTTTGAATATTTCATATGCAAATTCAACTGCTGCAGTTTCATTGGCTGTAATAAATCCTTTATCATAAACTACTTGAGCTTGTGTATAGAATTTTTCTCCCTCATATCCTTCTACGCTTTGAAACAATTCCAAAGAATCTCCTGTGTGCTTAATATTATTGAGAAATCCATGTTTACACAGAAAATAAGTTGCTCCGCATATCGCCGCAACAGGAATCTCTAATTTTCTAACGGTTGTAACAAACTGTGCTATTTCGTCATAATCATTCTCTTCCCACGAAAGACCGCCGGGAATAATAAGCATTGCAAGGTTATCGAAATTACGATAGTCATTGATACCGAAATCAATTTTAGATTTTATCCCACCCATTGATACTTTGTCAGCAGTATCTATCCCAATGGTTTTGACGTTATATTCCGAAAAGGAGTTAGCTACAGCAACTGCATAGCTTGCTTCCCAATCACACCATCGGTCTGTCAAAAAAAGCAGTATTTCATTTTTATTCACGATTGTTCCTCCATATTTTTAGTATTTTCAATCTTGTCAATTTATCAAATCACACTCTATTTAATTTTATTTGCTCTTCTAAATATATCATAATATCAAGCTCGCCTGCCCTGACCCCTTACCTGTGCCTGTGTACTCCTAATATGAAAACTGATAAACTGAATCAAGAAGCCTGCCTGATCCGTAGTACATTGCGGTTATTATAATATTCCCATTTCTGAGTACAATGTCTTCTGTTTCTCCTTTCAAAAAATATGAAGCACTATCAAAACCGTTTAAATTTATAACGGTCATTTCTCCTGTACTTAATTCTATGCACAGCTCTTCCTCATATCGAATCGCTAAATCTTCACTTCTCATTTCATAATAGTTAACATTGTATCCAAATCGTATTTCGTTACCATCCGTCATATGCCCCGGATATGTATATCCATACTGTCTGATATATAATAACAAGGGGGCAACATAGCAACTTTCTTCAGTCACAAAGCAGTCAATTATCCAATCAGGACCATATTTTTCCTGCATCGCTTTTGCAGCAGATAACTCTTCAGGAGAAATTTGCTCCATCAGCGGTAAATTAAGATATAGAGTATATTCATCAAGAGGAATTGTATCTATACGGTTTCCCTTCGCTAACTGGCTATTAATCACAAATAAACTGATAACAATTATCATAACCATAGTTATCTCAAGCAATTTGTGTGACTTGACTGCGGGATTTTTGTTGCGTTCCATAATCAAAGCAATTCTTTTATTTCTCTTTATATATGCAAAAAAGTGCATCGTTCCAAAGATCACGACACATATAATTCCAACCAGAATTCCAATAGGCAGGAAAATATCATAATCAATCAGGAATGTAACAAGTCCTCCTCCGGCAATTAATCCTTTTCCTAAAATAATCCATGAGATAGCAAGCAAAATAGACAGTATTACACCATACTTATGTCTGTGTATTTGCTTTTTAAGTGCAGCCTCCATAATCACAGGATCAATATCCGGTTCAACCGCATCATTACTATCTTCTGCTACGAAAACATCAAAATTTCTTGAAAGCGTTCCAACATGCTCCCACCCGGGCGTATCGCAGCATTCATCACCCGTTCGAGGATAAATACAATATCGTATTTTGCTAATTGATGATTTCTCAAACCTAACAAGCTTGCCTATAAATATTTTCGTCAATTTAAAGCCTTGATCAGCCATCAATTCTAGCCATCCTTCTATAGCACCTATCTCAGATTCGTCATATGGAAGTAAAAAATATTTATATTTCGGCATAAAGATCCCTCCCATAACTTTTAGATAAATAAGCGCCCAAAGTGCACCTATCAATTTGAACCAGACCCTTCATCTTCGTTTGTTTTTAGTTTACGGAACTGAAATCATCTGTATCCCGTTCGCCACATTTTTACTCTTTTAAGTTATTTCTTCCATACATCCAATCGTTATCCTCTTTTACTATTCATAATAGACTTTTCCACTTTATATTATTATATCACATTATATGGTACTTGGATATTATTTTCCATCTTGAAATTCATTGCTGACGCTCACAAGGACAATTTACAGCAAGTGTTTTATGATTTCAGAAATAACTTGCATATTCTGCAATTGTTTGGTAAAATATATAAACAACATGATATATCTTATTTCGAAGGGGTGATACTTGTAATGAATAAGTTAGTTCCGCGTAAGCTGTATTTAAATCAGCTTGCCATGTGGCGAGAGAAAGAAATGATAAAGGTGATCACCGGGGTTAGAAGATGCGGTAAATCAACATTGTTTGATTTGTATATTGAAGAGTTGAAAGCAGATGGTGTAAATGATGAACAAATAATCTTTGTTAATTTGGAAGATGTGGACTATTCAGAGCTTTTGGATTATAAAAATCTACATGAGTATGTAAAAGGTCGCATCTTAAAGGACAAATGGACGTATGTATTTATTGATGAAATCCAAAACTGTAAGGATTATGAAAAAGCAGTTTCAAGTCTTTATCTCAACAAGAATCTTGATATTTATATCACGGGGTCAAATGCATATATGCTGTCAGGAGAGCTTGCGACAAAGCTAACCGCAAGGTATATTGAGATTGATATGCTTCCGCTTTCATTTGCGGAATACAGTGAAGCGGTCAAAACTTCTGATAAACGTGAACGATTTAGCCAATATATGAATATGGGGGCATTTCCCTACGCAACACATTTTGTTGATAATTCGCTTGCTCATTCTCAATATTTGGAGGGCATTTATAATACAGTTCTTATAAAGGATGTTATGACACGAGAAGGGCTAAACGATGTTACTTTAGTGAAATCCATTGTAAGCTTTTTAGCTGATAATATAGGGAGCCCTGTTTCTGCTAAGAAGATTGCTGATACACTTACATCGAGCGGACGCCCAACCGGCTCCGCAACTGTTGACACGTATTTGACGGCACTTACCGATGCATATCTTTTTTATAAGGTAAGCCGCTATGACATTAAAGGAAAGATGCACCTCAAATCAGAAAACAAGTATTATATCTGCGATACAGGCTTGAGAAATATGATACTTGGAACACAGGGCAAGGACATTGGACATCAAATTGAGAATATCGTTTATTTAGAGCTTTTAAGACGAGGTTATACAATTCATATCGGTAAGTCAGGTCGGGGTACAGAGGTAGATTTTGTTGCTGTGCGTAATAAGAGAACTGAATATTATCAGGTTTCGGCAACTGTATTAGATGAAGGAACATTAAAGCGTGAACTTATGCCGCTTATGCAAATCAAGGATAACTATCCGAAATTTCTGATTACTCTTGATGATTTTCCAAGCGACCATGAAGGAATACAACAAGTAAATCTGATTGATTGGTTAAGTAATAGTCAATTTGTATAATGTATAATATCTGATTGAATTATAATTATTTCCTTACCAGAAGAAGCGAAAACGTAAGGTCTGAGTCTTTTATGCACTTTTTAGCTTGCAATTTAAAAGGGGTAATAAATATAACGGAAGTTAAAAAATTAAAATATTTATATTATTTTAATCCAATCTTATCCATAATTCAATAAAATAATGTGCTTTATTTAAAAGCTTTATTTAATGGCAAACAAAACGTCCCCTTGCCAGCGTCCCCTTGCCAGTCCCCGCAATTCTCATCATAATACGACCCCCTGAATATTATAATATTGTATAAAGTTTTATCTTTAATGTTAACGTTTTATCCTTTATATTATTATACCACATTGTTTACTGATTAAATATTTTTTTTTAACTTGAAAATTTTGTATTTTTAAATAAAAAAAGGAGATTCCTCGCTGTGCCCGGAACGACATATTGTCATCCGAGTACTTTAGTCAAGAATCTCCTTATAAAGGATAGGCTGTTAAATCAGTTTTATCCTATGGTATGTTTTTTTGCCTTTTTTAATCATTAGCTTTCCGTCTTCAAAATCTGATTTTGAAACTGTTGCAGCTATATCATCAACTATATTGTCATTAACCGATACTCCCGATTGTTCGATTAATCTTCTTCCCTCACTCTTCGTCTTGATGAGATTTGCTTTTATCATCAGGTCTATTACCGTCATCCCGTCTCCAAGCTCATCAGCTGTAAGATCTGTTGCAGGGATGTTCTCAGAATCAGCACTTCCTCCAAAGAGCGCTCTTGCCGCTTCCTGTGCTTTGGCAGCATCCTCTTCTGAGTGGATGAGCTTTGTAACCTCATATGCAAGTATTTCCTTTGCCTTATTGATTTCAGCCCCTTCTAATGCTCCCAGTCTTATTACTTCATCCATAGGTATGAAGGTCAGCAGTGCAAGGCATTTTTCAACATCGGCATCATCGATATTTCTCCAGTATTGGTAGAATTCATAGGGTGTAGTCTTGTTTCTGTCTAACCATAGGGCTCCCTTTTCGGTCTTGCCCATTTTCTTGCCTTCACTGTTTGTGAGCAGTGAGAAAGTCATACCGTATACCTGTTCTCCGGATTTCTTTCTTGTCAATTCGATACCGCCTATGATGTTGGACCATTGGTCATTGCCGCCGAACTGCATTTTACAGTTGTATCTTTGATTCAAAACATAGAAATCATATGACTGCATCAGCATATAGCCGAACTCAAAGAATGTAAGTCCTTGCTCCATCCTGTTCTTGTAGCAGTCAGCCGCAAGCATTTTATTAACTGAAAAGTGTACACCTACGTCTCTCATAAACTCAAGATAATTCAAGGGTAAAAGCCACTCTGAGTTTCTCGGCATAATTGCCTTGCCATCTGAAAAATCCAAGAATTTTTCAAATATCTTTTTAAAGTTTTCGGCATTTTGAGTTATCGTTTCAAAGGTCATAACCGAACGCATGCCTGTTCTGTCACTGGGATCACCTATCATAGTAGTTCCGTCTCCAAGCAGTGCTATGGGCTTGTGTCCGTGCTGCTGCATTATTGACATAACCATTATTTGTATATAGTGCCCTATATGCAGACTGTCGGCAGTTGGGTCAAATCCAATATAAAATGTAACTGATTCCTTACCTAACAAATCTCTTATTTCTTCTTCATGAGTACATTGTTCTATATAACCTCTCTCTTTCAATACATCAAAAACATTTCTCTTTTCCATAAATTCCTCCTGAAACTTTTTTCCAAATTAAAAGGGTTATCTGTCCTGAAAGGACGAGATAACCCGTGGTACCACCTTAATTCGCAATAATTTGCCTTGTTCCGATTTATCGGTCGGTCTACCCGCTACGGTTTCCCATAGTAACTCCGGAAGCGTATTTCACACTTTGTACTGAGAATCTTTCACCAGCCGATTCACTCTCTTGGTTTGTAACCAAACTGTTACTTTGTTCCTTCAACGTTATGATATTATATGTTATATAGATGAAATGATAATATAAATTTAAAATATTGTCAAGATAATTTAAATTTTAACGGAGTAAATATTGACTCATCATACAATCAATTCCAATCTAATTAACATTTCCTTAAGCTATTATGTACTTTCCCCTTGTATCTGTAATATAATTGTAAAATTTTTTTCTAATTACATTATTGTGTAATAATAATGTCACATTTGCCATTGAAAGAATTTTTTGTACGTTTAATTGCTTATTTTTCAGTGCTATAATACCAACATGAAGAAACTCATTGGCAAGTTATGTAGTTTCGTAAGAAGTAAGGGGTTACCCTGCTTCCAAAAAAATCAAAAGCTTGAAAAGGAGTAACATTATGAAAAATAAAGTAATAGCATTAACATTAGCAGCAACATTAGCTTTATCATCAGCACCGGCGTTTGCTGCAGATTGCACAACAGTTAATTACAACGATATCAACAACAAGTTGAATAATTTTATCGGTAATTATGCTAAAACAAACACACAGTACAAAGTAAAAGTAAATGGAAAAGCGGTGGACATAAATTCAATTGATTGGAAAACACTACTTAGCGAAAAGAAATCAGAAGTTAAACAACCTGAGATTAAAAAACCGGATATAACTAATCCGACACCTGAAAAACCTGTTGAAACTCCAAAAGCACCAATTCAGGAAACACCTGCACCTAAAGAAGAAGATAAAACAGTTTCTTCATCTAATCAAAGTTTTGAACAGCAAGTTGTTGAGCTTGTAAATGTAGAAAGACAAAAAGCAGGATTACCGGCACTTAAAATTGATTCAGCTATTTCAAACGTTGCAAGAACTAAATCAAAGGATATGGCTGTAAATAATTACTTTGCGCATCAATCACCTACATACGGAAGTGCAGGAGACATGCTTACTAAATTTGGTATCAAATGGAATGCATGGGGTGAAAATATTGCATCCGGTCAAAGAACTCCTGAAGCAGTTGTAACTGCATGGATGAACTCACCAGGACACAGAGCTAATATATTATCATCAAACTTTGGCAGAATCGGTGTTGGATACGTAACTAATTCAAACGGAACTCCATACTGGACACAAGTGTTTGCTAACTAAGATTACACCATTAAACAAGGTACAAAAATGTACCTTGTTTTTTTGATAACTTTAAGATTTGGATGCTATATTAGTACTTGACAATTATTAAATAAAGAAAGGGATACCCTATGAAGAACAAAAAGAAAGTAATTGCAGCAATTATTGTTATAGTATTAGTTATTGCTGTTGCAGGCATCAATAGTATGAGGAAAAGCTCTCTGGCAAATGCACCGGGCATGAATTTCAGCAGTGAAACTGAATATACCGTTGCAAGGGACGACATATCCGTTTCAGTATCGGAAAGCGGTAATGTTAATCCCACCGACAAGAGGATTATAAAATCTGAAATTAACGGAACGGTTGAAAGTATCTATGTAACTGAAGGGGATGAGGTTGAAAAGGATCAGATTCTCACCTCATTGAAATCCGAAACATCTAGCGGCAGCCAGACGGAAATCAACAGCATAAAGCTGAATATTGAAAAAGCAAAACGTGAATTGAACGATTTGTACAACAATCAGGGCGAATTAAATATTTATGCTCCTGTTTCAGGTGTTATATCCGGCTTAAGCATCGAAAAGGGTAATCAGATAAGTGCAAATTATGATATTGCCGGCATTAAGGATACGGACAATTCATACATTGAGGTGTACTTTACCAAAGAGCAATTTGATAATATATCCATATCTGACAACGTTTCAATCTTTATGACAAAATATTTCTCTACCGAAACAGGAACCGTTGTTGAAAAAGACAGTACTCCCGTACAAATGGGCGGCGGTACATTCGGATACTTAGTAACCGTTAAGATGAGCAATCCGGGCGGATACAGTGTGGGAGATCTGGCTCAGATTACAGTATCCAATGCACAGGGCACTTATCAGGGAATGAATATAGGTGAGATAGTCAATGTCAAGGAAGAAAAAGTCACTTCCAAGGTAAGCGGTAAAATCAAGACTGTAAATGTGGAAAACGGAAAATATGTCAACAAGGGAGATGTAATAGCCACCATAGAGGGTGATGACATAAGCCTGCAGATTGCGGAAAAACAAAATGCAATAGAAAAATACAACTCACAGATTGAGGATCTGGTTGAAGGTGATACCATATTTTCACCTATGAAAGGGACTATTTTGAAAATAGACGTCTCTGAGGAGGAGGTTGTTGACAGAACAACTGCATTGATGACTGTTGCCGATCTGGACAATATGGAGGTAAAAATATCTGTTGATGAGCTTGACATTAACAAAATAAAGCTGGACCAGCCTGCAAATATCACCTGTGATGTTTATCCCAACGAAAAGTTTACAGGCAAGGTCTCTAAAATATCAATGGAAGGAACGACTCAAAGCGGTGTTACCACCTATGATGTAACAATCAAGTTAGATGACAGAAAATCTCTCATGTCAGGTATGAATGTGGATGTTGAAATACTGGCGGACAGCAAGGAAAATGTATTGACCATCCCCATAGATGCCGTAAACAGATTAAACGGTGACTACGTAGTTACAGTTAAGGATGCGGCAGGAAACAAGACAGATGTCAAGGTGGAATTAGGACTTGCCACAAAAAAGAAAGTAGAAATATTATCCGGACTCAATGAGGGTGATGTTATTGTTTACCGTGCATCTCAATCCTCTGACATGATGCCCGGAGGCATGATGATGATGCCTGCAGGCGGTGGTAATACAGTTATTAGACAGGAAGGTCCGAGACAATGATAGATTTAAAAAAAATTACCAAGACATATGACATGGGCTCGGTACAGGTGGAGGTTTTAAGAGGTATATCATTACATGTAGATGAAGGTGAATTTTTAGCCATAGTAGGTCCTTCGGGCTCCGGAAAATCCACTCTGATGAATATGATCGGATGCCTTGATACTCCCACAACCGGCGAATACTATCTTGACGGAAAGGAAATAAGCACCTACAATGAAAAGCAGCTGTCTAAAATAAGAAATCAGAAGATAGGCTTCATATTTCAGAAATTTAACCTGCTTCCGAAATTGTCCGCATTGGAAAATGTGGAACTACCTTTGATATACAGAGGTATGAGTCATAAGGAAAGAAGACAAAGAAGTATAGATGCACTGACAAAGGTGGGATTGGAGGACAGGATGAATCACAAGCCTACGGAACTTTCGGGAGGGCAACAGCAGCGTGTTGCCATAGCAAGGGCTCTAGCAGGAGATCCTCCTGTACTTCTTGCAGATGAGCCCACAGGTAATCTTGATTCCAAATCGGGAAGCGACGTTATGAACCTGATTAAGCAGCTTAGTAAGGAAGGAAAAACTATAGTACTGATTACTCATGACAGTGAAATAGCAATGGAAGCTAAAAGAACGATTACAATTAAAGATGGTATGCTTATCAACAACAGTATAGCTTAGAAAGGAAACGATTATGAATATAAAAAGTGTTACTAAAATGGCCTTTCAATCTATTTTTTCCAATAAAATGCGAACATTTCTTACAATGCTTGGAATAATAATAGGTGTTTTTGCTGTAGTTGTGCTGATTTCTATAGGACAGGGAGCAACCTCCGGAGTTACGGAAAGTATATCAAGCATGGGATCAAACATTATAAGTGTTAACATATTTGGCAGGAGGGCGTCCTTTGATTACAGAGATGTGAGAGAATTTGAAAAGCTTGAGGGCGTCAAAAGTGTAACTCCTGTTTATTCATCCAATGCAACAGTCAAATACGATCTGGAAACAGTTAATGTAGGCATAACAGGCGGCAATGAAAATTATATGGATATCAATAATTATGAAATAGGCTCCGGGAGAGCAATAAATCCTGTTGATGTTGATTATCGAAACAAGGTTGCGGTAATAGGTGTGACTACGGCAGAAGATTTGTTTGGCAGAGACAATCCAATTGACAAGGACATATCCATTAACGGAGAAAAATATACTGTTGTGGGTGTGCTGCAAAGCAAGGGAAGCTCAATAATGGGTGACAGCAATGCAATTGTAATAGTCCCCATAACATCACTGATGAGACAGAGCAACACAAAGACAATAAATTCAATAACGATACAGGCCAATTCTTCTGAAGAATCTACGTCTGCAAAGACAAATATAGAGAATTATCTCCTGGATTATTTCGGTGATGATGAATCATATATGGTTTTCAGCCAGGATGAAATGCTTGAAACCATAGGCGAGGTAACCGGGATGATGACAGCCATGCTGGGAGGTATTGCAGGAATTTCACTGTTAGTTGGCGGTATAGGAATTATGAATATTATGCTTGTAACCGTAACAGAAAGAACAAGAGAAATAGGTATAAGGAAAGCTATTGGCGCCGGCAGAGCAAACATATTGATTCAATTTTTAATAGAGTCCTCCGTCATGAGCGGTGTAGGAGGTGTAATCGGTGCATCCTTGGGGGTAGCTGCTTCATATGCAGTCAGCAACATGATGGGCATAACCTACTCCATAAACATACCTGTTATTTTAGGTGCATTTATATTTTCTCTGGCAGTGGGAGTTTTCTTCGGATTGTATCCCGCAAACAAGGCTTCAAAGCTTAAGCCTGTGGATGCATTAAGATATGAATAAAAAACAGCAGGATAATATAGTATCCTGCTGTTTTCCTGTCATAATACGAATTTTTTATTACATAAATATGAATCTTAAAACAAACAGAAATGATAATACCAACATAACAGGAGATATTTCCTTGTATCTGCCTGACACAGCTTTAAGAATTACATATGATATCATACCAAATACAATACCTTCAGCGATACTATACGCAAACGGCATTATTACTATAGTTAAGAAAGCAGGAATAGCTTCTGTATAATCATTAAAATTAATTTTTGTAATAGGGCTCATCATGAACAGTCCTACAATTACTAAAGCCGGTGCTGTTGCAGCCGTTGGAACTAATGTAAATAATGGTGCGAAGAATAAAGCTATTCCAAACATAATTGCAGTTGTAAACGAAGTTAGACCTGTTCTGCCACCCTCTGCAACACCTGATGCACTTTCAACATAGGTTGTAACAGTACTTGTTCCAAAACATGCACCTACAATTGTACCAATAGAGTCTGCCATTAATGCAGCTCCTACTCTCGGCAGTTTGCCATTTTCATCTAACATATCAGATTTTGTTGCAACTCCTGCCAAAGTACCAACCGTATCAAATATATCAACGAATAGGAATGTAAACACCGTAATTAACATTTCAAAAGAGAATATTTCATTAAATCCAACAAACTTAAATGCAACATCCTTAATTGATGGGGGTAAACTAACTATTGTACTGAAATTCTCCGGCAATACTGTAACACCCATTGGAATACCGATAATTGTTGTTAAAACTATACCCAATAATAATGCACCCTTAATATTTCTTGCTAATAAAAATCCCGTTATAATAATTCCTATAACTGCCAGCAGCGGAGCACCTGATGTTAATTCTCCTAAGGCTACGATTGTTCCGTCCCCTGTTTTAACTATTCCGGCACCGGACAAACCTATAAATGCTATAAATAGACCTATTCCAACCGAAACAGCATTTTTTAAATTTAGTGGTATTGATTCAAATATTGCTTCCCTTGCTTTTATAACGGATAATAATACAAAGATAATTCCTTCGATAAGAACAGCAGTTAATGCAAATTGCCATGTTTTACCCATGGGTCCTAATACCACTGAGAAAGCAAAGAACGCATTTAGCCCCATACCGGGTGCCAATGCAAATGGGTATTTAGCATATATAGCCATTACTAACGTTGCTATCATTGATGATAAGGCAGTTGCTGTAAATACTCCGCCTAAATCCATGCCTGTTGAATTTAACATTCCCGGATTAACTACTAAAATATATGCCATTGTCATAAACGTAGTAATGCCTGCTAAAACCTCCGTCTTTACATCTGTATTGTGTTCTTTAAGCTTAAAAAACTTTTCCATTGCTCCTCCTGATTTTTAATTATGTTATTAAACTAATTATTGCTATTATTTGCATATGCATGTGAAATATGCTTTTTACGCCTAATCTATCACAGATTTCTTTCTTGCTTTGACCTATCGCCATTTGAGCTGCGTTGTCGTTGTACAAATCGGATTAGAGCATAAGCAGGGAACTAAAAAAAGCGAATAGAACATTCGCATCATACATAGTAAACAACTTATCAATAGTCAAACAATTTACGGTCGTTTGGTAGAAACTCAGGAACCATATCTTCCACATTATATTGATGCGCTAATATTTAGTTTTTTGTTCGCAAAGGTATTATATATTAAAACAAAAGAATTGGCAATAAATATTTTTTATTGACAAATTCCGCAAGTATAAGGAATGCAGATTAATTTTATATCCAGACATTTTGAATGCCTACCTGCTTTTCTTGCATTATTTTCCAAACTACGACTTTGTATTAATGAATTTTATAACAGTAAAGTTGCAAAAGCAAATGTTTCCTATAGTCAATTTATATATTTTTTAATTTTTTTTGCATTTTTTTCTTTACAAATTGCATAATTGGTGTTATAATAAGCTATAAGTAATTTAGGGAGGTAATATTATGAATACAGGCGTGAAAGATATTAAAGATGTAGTTGCAAAAATGACCTTTAGAAAATGTGGAACTATCACATGTATATATAATGTTGACAGCAAATGCAGCCAAAAAGAATGTGAATTACATGAACGTGGATTAAGAAAAGAAGAAGATTAAAAAATACGAAGGTGTTCTTATGGATAGTAAATACTATACTCAATAAAACGGAAGAGACGCATATGCTTATCTTCCGTTTTTATTTTTCTCATTTTAGGGTGATTAGTATTATTTCTCTGCTGCTATCTCTATAATTTCAAGATTTTTCAACGCTTCAATCGCATCCCAAAAGAATAAATCATTTCCAACCAGTTCCGTCAGACCGGAACGATCGAGCATTTCTTTTACTGAAGGTTGAATTCCGCAAAATAGTACATTGGTATTATTTTTTAAAATTTTACTTACAATTTCTTTGAATTCACTCACAGCGGATTCATCGATGGTAGTAACGGCTCTCATTGATATAATTATATTTTCTGTATCTTCTGCATGAGCAACGAGTGATTTAAGCTTTTCTCTCGTAATAAAAAACAACGGTCCGGTTAAATAAATTATCTTTGTATTCATGTGATCCATTGAAAACTCATGACCCTTTATCCTTTTTAAATCAACGGGACTGACATCAATTCTGAGTTCATTATCCTTTATGATAAACATCATCATCCCCAAAAACACACCCATCAATATTGCTATTGTCAGGTCAAACAATACTGTGGCTGCCATTGTAATTGTAAATTCAATAATAGCTCTCCCAAATCTTTTGCCGAAAATAAATTTTATTTCATTCCATTCATTCATTCGCCATGCAGTAACCATTAAGACCCCTGCCAGAGCTGACATGGGTATTCTTGAAATAAACTTACCTAAAAAAAGCATTGAAAACAATAAACCTAAGGATTGCACTATTGATACTATACGTGTCTGACCTCCGGACTTTAATGCTATACTTGTCCTTGCAAGTACAGCTGAAGCAGGAATACCACCAAAAAAAGGTATCAATATGTTTCCTACTCCTTGAGCAATTAATTCTCTATCTGCATTAAGCGGTTGATTTTTGATTTTTCCTGCAGATGCCCCGCACAACAAGCTTTCAATCATGCACAGTACGGCTATGCTTAATGCAGGACTTATCAAGTTTAATACCTTTCCTATAGATATGCTGCTTAAAGACAATCTGCTTTCTAAAAAGATTGTATTCGGTATCTCGCCAACCAGCATAACCGGAAGGTCGATAATCCGGTTAACAGCTAAAACAATAATCAATCCTGCCAGGGAAGAAGGTATTTTTGCACTCCATTTTTTTGGCCAGAAAATCATTATTGCCACAACTAACAAGCCTATAAGCACCGCATACATGTTGAACTCAAATCCAAGTTCCGCATAAGATAAAAGTTTTTCTACATTTGTTTTCCCATATGAAACTGTTCCGAAAAAATTATCAATCTGACCCAAGGCAATGATAATTGCAATGCCCGATGTAAAACCTGTTATCACAGGAGCAGGTATAAATGAAACCAATTTACCAAAACGAAATATCGATACAATCAGCAGCAATATTCCGGATAAAAATCCTGTAATCAAAATTCCTTCTGTGCCATGTGCAGCGTAAACAGTAGCCAAAATTGCAATCATTGTGCCTGTGGGACCGGAAACCTGATAGGAAGCTCCCGCAAGTACTCCCATAATCAGACCCGCAACTATTGCAGAAATAATACCTGATGGCGCACCCGCTCCGCTGCTTACCCCAAATGCGAGGGCAAGTGGTAATGCCACAGCTGTAACCGTCAGCCCTGCCATAGCATCAAGAGTAAACTTTTTTAAATTATAATTTTTGAATTCAAGCTTTAAATCCTGAAAATATTGTTTTATCATTTTCTGCTCCAATATATCGCGTAATCATATTGTGAATCATATCACAGGTAAATGGTTAAAGCAACATGAAAAGTACAAGAATCGCTTAAATTTCAATGATTTTATGCAAACATTTGCATTATTCTCTAATTATGTAACTTTTTAATAAACCAGTCATAAAATAAGACATATTGTGTAAAAAAGGAGGACGATATTATCCAATTTGATGTGTGTTTTATAGGTGGAGATTTAAGGCAGACATATTTGGCTAATCTGCTATATGAAAACGGATTTAATGTAATAACATACAGATTAATAAACAGTACGGAATTTAATTTAAATACTACAGATGATATAAGCTATGCTATGAATTTCAGCAAATTAATTATAACTCCAATTCCATTTTCAAAGGATAAAAAGCATATTACGGATCATATTCAGAACGGAAACAAACTCACTTTTGAAGAATTCTTACTTCATCTAAAGTCAACTCATTGTTTAATAGGCGGAAACATTATTAAAGAAGTTATAGAAGCCTGCAATAAAAACAATATTCCTTATCTTGATCTAATGAAAGTCGAGGAAATTGCAATGTTCAATGCTATTGCAACTGCTGAAGGAGCAATTGCTGAGGCGGTGACGAAAAGCTTAGGCAACCTACATGGAAGCAAGGGACTGGTACTTGGATACGGTAAGACGGGAAAGGTAATTGCATCTAAACTGAAGGCTCTTAATGTAGACGTAACCGTGGGTGCAAGAAGTAAATTTGCGTTAGCAGAAGCTTTTGTCAACGGCTGTGATATATTAGAGCTTGATGAACTTAGAAGCAAAATATCCGAATTTGATTATATTTTCAATACAATACCCTTTATAGTACTGACTAAGGAACTTTTATCGACTCTATCACCAAAAATAACAATTATAGATATCGCTTCCTTACCTGGCGGTATTGACTACGAAGCTGCTAAAGAGTTGAACATCAATGCATATTTATGTTTAGGAGTACCCGGAAAGTATGCTCCTTTGGCATCCGCTGAAATTTTGTTTAATGAAATATTGCCCTTATTGAAAGAAATATGAAAGAAAGTAGGATTATTATGATTTTATCAGGTAAAAATATAGGAATCGGAATTACCGGATCATTTTGTACTTTTGATAAAATAATTCCTCCGATTACAAAATTAAAAGATCTTGAGGCAAATGTATACGCCGTATTTTCTGACAATGCAAAATCTTGTGATACAAGATTTTGCGAAGCAGAAGATTTCCTTAAGCTTGTATATCAATTAACCGGAAACGAGCCCATTACAACAATTGTAGATGCCGAACCTGTTGGTCCTAAAAATTTATTCGACATTTTTATAATTGCACCTGCTACGGGAAACACCATTGCAAAATTAGCTAATGCAATTACCGATACTCCTGTACTGATGGCTGCAAAAGCGCATCTCAGAAACAATAAACCCGTTGTTATTTCTGTTTCGACAAACGATGCACTAAGCATGAACTTTAAAAACATAGGTACTCTTTACAATACTAAAAATATATTTTTTGTTCCCTTTGGTCAGGATAACTATAGGTCCAAACCTAACTCCATGGTTGCCGATGTTGACCAAATGATACCGACTATTGAAAAAGCGCTTGAAGGTAAACAAATCCAGCCGGTCATTATACTGCCGCAATAGCAACACAACAACACAATGGGGACGGAC
>DCYG01000004.1:0-2084 GCA_002331025.1 Firmicutes bacterium UBA2116
GCTATTTTCCGATTGCCCCATAATTTTTGACATAAAAAACAATATTATGACATCTTCAACCTATTCACTTGTTTTCTTCTTTCAATTTCAGTTAAGTATCTTTTTCTTAATCTGATGTTGTCAGGAGTTACTTCAACCAATTCATCATCATTGATAAATTCAAGTGCCGATTCTAATGTCATGACCCTTGGGGGTGTTAATTTTATTGAGTCATCTGCCGATGAGGAACGAGTATTGGATTGTTTCTTTGCCTTACAGGGATTAACGGTTATATCCTCACCTCTTGCACACATTCCTATAATCATCCCTTCATACACCTTTTCGCCGGGATTAATAAATAATGATCCCCTGCTTTCAAGATTTGCCAACGAATAAGCAATTGCCTCACCCTGCTCTGTGGATATCAAAACTCCGTTTATTCTTTGAGGTATTTCACCCTTATATTTTTCGTAATGATCAAAGCTTCTGACTATTGTTCCTTCGCCCCTTGTATCATTGATCAGTTCTGTTCGATAACCTAGAAGTCCTCTTGTAGGTACCATGTATTCAATTTTTACATAGTTTCCGTCAGGAACCATTGAAACCATCATTCCTTTTCTTACATTGAGCTTTGATATAACAGAGCCTGAATATATTTCCGGAGTATTTACGAAAACTCTTTCAATTGGCTCCATTACTACGCCGTCAATTTTCTTTAATATCACTTCAGGTCTTGAAACTGAAACCTCATATCCTTCTCTTCGCATATTTTCAAGTAATATTGACAAATGAAGCTCTCCTCTGCCTGAAACCTTGTAGCCGTCAACTGCTCCTTCTAACGACTCTACCCTTAAACCTACATTTATTTCAAGCTCTTTTTCCAATCTTGCCTTCAAATGCCTTGTAGTTACATATTTACCTGACAATCCGACGAATGGAGAAGTATTGATCAGGAAATTCATTGACAGTGTCGGTTCTTCTATTTTTATTGTTTCCATCGGAATTACTTTATTTTCATTGCATATGGTGTCACCTATGGAAATATTGGAAATTCCGGATACAACAACTATATCTCCGCTGTATGCCTCGCTTACACTGTTCCTGCTAAGTCCCTGATATACATATATGTTTGATATCTTTTGCTTTTCCACCGATCCGTCATGCTTAGCGACAGAAACCGTCTGCCCTTCTTTGATTGTACCTGCTGTAACTCTGCCTATACCTAATCTTCCTATATAATCATCGTAACCAAGTGATGATATCTGCATCTGCAAATCATCATTGTCTTTGTCCGGGTATGCTTCCACGTGCTTTATTATCGTATCAAATAAAGGTGTTATACTGTCACTGGACTGATCCAATTCATATTGAACTATACCTTGCTTAGCTATACCGTAAAGTATCGGGAAATCTAATTGTTCATCTGTTGCATTTAATTCAACAAATAAATCAAATACCATGTCGACAACTTCTTCAGCCCTGTGATTTTTTTTATCTATTTTATTTATTAATAAAATCGGTCTTAAGCCAACCTCCAAGGATTTTTGTAAAACAAACCTTGTCTGAGGCATAGGACCTTCTATTGAATCAACCAAAAGAATTACTGTATCAACAGTCTTCATTATTCTTTCAACTTCAGATGAAAAGTCGGCATGACCGGGTGTATCGACTATATTTATTTTATAGTCATTATGCATTACCGAACAGTTCTTGGAATAAATAGTAATTCCTCTTTCACGTTCAATAGCATTGGAATCCATTACCTGGTCCACTAACTCCTGATTTTCTCTAAAAACTTTGCTTTGCTGCAAAAAAGCATCTACTAATGTGGATTTTCCTGCATCAACGTGAGCTATTACTGCTATATTTATAATTTTATTTTTCATACATACCATCCTTTTTTAACCACGGATTATTTTATTCTTTTTAAAGACAATATGCAAGCTTTTTTTTCCATACTTTAAAAGGGACACATTAAAGTGTCCCCCAGGCTGCTGAAAAAGTCCCCCTACGTCGTTGCCGTTCAGTCGGTCAATCCTCACGTATGTCTAATACGCTGCGGTTGCCCGTCTTCCGGCGCCTTGCAGGATGAACTTTTTCAACAG
>DCYG01000004.1:2130-18093 GCA_002331025.1 Firmicutes bacterium UBA2116
CTTGCAGGATGAACTTTTTCAACAGCCTACCATCTTGATGACTTTGTCATCAATCTGAGGGACACATTAAAGTGTCCCCCAAATTATTGCCAGACTCCCGCTTTTGTCATCCTGAGCGATAGCGAAGGATCTCATTGCTTTATCATCAATAGTCATAAAAAGATTAATCAAATTTGTTATTTTTATAAACCACTTTCCCATCAATAATGGTCATTACTGTTTCATAGTCAATATCCAACAACGGATTTCCTTTGAATATAGCTATATCTGCATCTTTTCCAACCTCTATGCTTCCTACTCTGTCAGCAATTCCGGTTATCTGTGCAGGATTGATAGTTATTGCCTTCCATGCTTCTTCCTCAGGCAATCCCGCTTTGACTGCCATACCGGCACACATATTTATATGTTGAATCGGTATAACATTAGAATCAGTAATTATTGCTATTTTTATACCTGCTTCATGCAATATTTTTGGTGTTTCGAAACTTTTATTTTTAAGCTCGTATTTAACTCTTGAACCGAAGGTTGGTCCTATAAAGCACGGTTTCCCTGCTGATTTTAATTCGTCGGCTATCAGATGTCCTTCTGTACAGTGGTCTAATGTTATATCTAAATCAAATTCCTTAGCTATTCTTAGAGCCGTAAATATATCATCAGTTCTGTGAGCATGAGCTTTTAACGGTATTTCCTTTCTCATAACAGGCATCAGTGCTTCAAGCTTCAGGTCAAAGTCCGGTTTTTTATCGGGATCTTCCACTGAAGCCTCTAAATCCTCTTTATATTGTTTTGCTTCATATAATGTTTCTCTTAAAAGTGCTGCAATAGCCATCCTTGTAACAGGTGATTTATGCTGTTCGTCATAAACTCTCTTCGGATTTTCACCAAATGCAATTTTCATGGCAACAGGATCCTTTATAACCATGTCATCGACTCTCTTGCCGTATGTCTTCATAGCAAGGAATGATCCGCCTATAACATTGGCACTGCCGGGTCCCGTTACTGCACAGGTAACTCCGCCTTCAATTGCATCTATGAAACCTTGGTCTAATGGATTAATGGCATCAATTGCTCTGAGCTGAGGTGTAATCGGTTCAACTGCTTCATTGCCGTCCTCGCCTTCAAAGCCGATGCCCTCTTCAAACAAGCCTATATGGCAATGTCCGTCCACAAATCCCGGCGTAACCAACATCCCATTTGCATCTATTATTTCTGAATCCTTTGGTATTTCCAAGCCGGTTCCCACGGCTTTTATTTTACCTTCTTCAATAATTATTTGTCCGTTAGGGATGTCTTCTCCTGTCATTGTCTTTATGTAACCATTTTTAATTACTAACATACTTCCTCCAAATACATATTATTTAGGTAAAAAGCCAACCTTTTTAGATACTTTTCTAAGTGTTTTTCTTGCTGTTGCCTCTGCTTTTTCTGCACCACTTTGATAGATTTTCTCTAAGTAATCTTTATTTTTCAATAAATAATCAATTTTTTCCTGTATCGGTCTCAACTCGTTAATAACAACCTCTGCCACATCTTCCTTAAACTGAGCGTAACCTTTACCTTCATAGTCAGCTACAATTTCACTATATGGCTTATGGGTTATTTTAGAATAAATATTTAATAAATTTTTGATTCCCGGTTGTTCATCAGTATATTTAACTACTCCTATAGAATCTGTTACCGACCTTTTGAACTTTCTTCTTATTAAATCAACATCATCAGAAAGCAATATGTATGCATTCTCATTAGAATCTGATTTAGACATTTTACTTAACGGTTCCTGCAGACTCATTATTTTAGCGCCTTCCTTTTCTATGAAGGGTTCGGGAATTTTAAAGGTTTCACTGAATCTGTTATTAAATCGCGTAGCAATATCTCTTGTAATTTCCAGGTGCTGTCTCTGGTCCTCCCCTACAGGCACCAAATCTGCCTGATAAAGAAGAATATCTGCCGCCATTAAAACAGGATACGTAAATAGGCCTGCAGTAATGGCATTGTGATCAAGCTTCTTGGATTTATCCTTAAACTGAGTCATTCTTCCTAATTCACCATAGTATGAAAAGCAATTTAAAATCCAGCTTAGCTCTGCATGTGCCGAAACATGTGATTGTATAAATAATGTTACTTGTTCGGGGTCAATGCCTGCTGCTATATAATTTGCAAGTACTTCAAATGTATTTTTTCTTAAATCCTTTGGTTCCTTCGGAACTGTTATAGCATGCATATCTACCACACAATAATAGCTGTCATATTCGCTTTGAAGCTTAACCCAGTTTTTCAGTGCTCCTAAATAGTTCCCGAGAGTAAGTGAGCCTGACGGCTGCATACCGCTGAATATCACCTTTTTATTTTCCATTGCTATCCTCCGTATATGAATTGTTATCCTGTATATAAAAAGAACTTTCTTCCACAATGGAGCAGAAAGCTCTCTAGTACTTTTTTGATTATACTACAGCGTTTTTTATTTGTCAAAAATACTTTAAACAGCTACATCATATATTTTATACAATTTCTTCCGCACTTTTTTGCTTCATACATCATGCTGTCCGCTTTTTGTATCATCATATCTGCTGTATCTCCCGGCGCATATTCTACTACTCCAAAGCTGCCAGTAAATCTGTCAACATTTGGAATTTCAATTTTACTGATACCTAATCGCAAATCTTCCAACAGTACACCGGAATTAACTATAGGTGTATCAGCCAGTAATATCATAAATTCCTCACCGCCCCAGCGTGCAAGACAATCAGCTTTACGTATCCTTTTCTTTATATAGTCGGTTATACTTTGCAGAACCAAATCACCTATGCTATGACCATATTTGTCATTTATTGTTTTAAATCTATCGATATCTAACATTGCAATCGAAAAAACTCTTCCCGTTCTTTTCGAGCGTTCAATTTCTTCTTCCAGTCTGGTTACAAAAAATCTTCTGTTATAAGTATTTGTTAAATAGTCTGTTACGGATAACTTTTCTAATTCCTCTCTTGCTTTGATTCTATCGCTTATGTCACGGAAAATTCCTACAAAATAATCTTTATCATTAATCTTTAGCGTTGAAGCAGAAACCTCAGCATCAAAAACTTGTCCGTTTTTATGCTTGATTTTTAATTCTTTTACCTTTTTATCTGCAAATAAGTCATCAATAATACCATTCTTATTCATGCTTTCAAAATCATCGGTTACTGTAAGCTCATGAAGCTCTTTACCCAGCATCTCATCCTTTGTATAGCCAAACAACCGAACTGCGGCAGGATTCCAAAGAGACACATATCCTTTGTCATCCGTCATAATCATACCGTCCTGGACAGAATTAATTACGGCATTTAAAATAGATTCCTTCTGCTTAATTTCAGATTTAACATCATGCAGCTTTAAAGCCATTTCAATTGTAGCAAGTAAGGCAGTATTATCCATTCCCTTTTCTATAAAACCGTAGGCACTGATATTTCTTATTTGATTAATTATTGTGTCAGAAGCATTAGCCGTAAGAAATATTATAGGCAGCTCTTTATGGTTATTTATGATTTTAGCTGCTTCTATGCCATTCATCTCACCTGCTAATTCTATATCCATAAGTATCAAATCCCAAGCTGAATGACCGCATACTATTTCTACTGCATCTTCACCGGTTGTGACGCTATCTATTTCAAAACCGTTCTTTTTTAAATAATCTCCTACTACTGCTGTTATAAAACGACTATCTTCTACTAACAGTATCTTTTTGCCGGTATGCATAATCTCACCTTTCAAAATTATCAATAAAATTAATATTATAAATACATCATATACGTTATTATCAAAAACAGAACCTGCGTTATTTCTATTATGAAGCCTTCAAATGATTCTGTTATTTTGCCGATTTTTTTATCAAATAAGCTTATTGCTATTCCTGTAATCATATATGTCAATGACAAGGAAATAATTAAACGATAGTTAAAAATTACAGTCAATAAAAATGAAATTACAAATGCAAAAATAATATGATGTTTTTCACAGTGTTTCATAACAGATGTATCTTCTTTATTGCTTTTAATGATAAAGCTCAATATAATAAGGTTCGAATATCCCGCAAGGGGCATAATTATCAAGCCGGTTGCAGGAATAATTCCAATTAATGAAAAATACAATAAATTTATTAATATTATACCGATCATACCGGTTGTTTGATCATTGCTGTCCTTGGTCTTTAAAAGAAAATTCAATGTAGCATATGTATCTTTTATATTAACTGATTTTGTAATTATATTTAAATAAATTAAAATTAATACACCAATAAAAAAGCTGTCATAAAAAAATTTTAGACCAGCTATAAAAAACGCAGCAAAACCAATGACGAATCCTATCAGTGGTAAAACAAGAATGCCGCTTTTGTAATCCTCATCAGTTGTATCTGCATATATGGTAATATTGATGCAAGTATATTTTTTAAGCATTAGTATAATGCCGATAACAATACTTCTTAAGTCAAACATAGTCCACCCTCATTGTTTTTGCCATTATATCATATCTGAGCCGAGTGCAGCGCAAGCTCGCTTGCATTGCCGAGGCGATGGTATGATATATATAATATATCACAAAAAGAGTTATTATTAAAATATAAATTATTATATGTTACAAGAAATTGTATAATCTCATCAACATTAAATATGACTCCTGATAAGTGCAATTTTTAAAGGGTTTAAAGCTGGTGCCGTTTCCCTTTAATAATCCGTTGCTTGAAACATAATAAATAAATAATCTTTCCGATTCACTTACACTTGAAATATCATCAAATTCAACTGTTTTATAATCAGAAATATCCTTATTTAACTTATTGCTGACATAACCAAAAAACTTAGCTATTTCTAATCGTGTTATATAGTTATCTTCATCAGCATCATACACGTCTATATTAACATATGCTTCTCCCTTTAACGGGTCCAGACTCGTATATTCTTCCTTTTCAACTATACCGAACGTATTTGAAAAGCTTTCTTTACCTATTTTTTTCTCAATAATACTGAAGGTTAAATTATAAAAATCTTTTTTCGTTATATATGATCTGTATATTCCTTCATATTCATCTGGTATTAAGGAAGCTGTCTCCATCTTTTCAATCGTTTCTCTCGCCCATTCATCCGGTTTTTGAGGTAATGCTTCATTCCAAAGATTTGTTTCTTTTGTTACGGACGAAAAACTCTGTTCTGCTGCATTAGATAATAACTCGATTTTCTTATGTATAATCGTAAAGTTCCCGTCATTAATATTTCTAAGTTTGTCGGGATGGATTTCAGTATACCAAATCAAATTAGCAACCTCCTCCTTAAAAGAAGAAGCCGCATGTTTATTTAAAAATATATTTTCATAGCCTTCAGTCCAAGCACCGTAATTATACCCTGAATTTAATTTTTCAAATTCACTTTTTAATTTATCGTATCCATATATTTCAAATATGTAATCGCTTATAAAATGACCTGTTTCATAAATAAACCCTTCTTCCGAAGCAACACATGAATTTCTGTATAGGTTATTTTGCAATGTATTTATATAAATATTTGCAGATGAATCACTCATTACATATTCTGAAAATAAGTCGCTGATTTTTTCTGTTTTATTAACAATAATATTGGTGCTGATTTCTTTTTTAGCATAATAATCTGTTATTTCTTTAATTAAGCCGTCAGGGAATCTGCTTAGACCCTTGTCCAGCACTATCAAACAATCATTATAATTTATGTTGCCATCCTTATCCTGTATTGTTACTTTAATGCCGTATGTACTCTCTAAAGCGTCAATCAATTTATCTGCATTAACAGGTTCTTCGGTTGCTCCGTAAGCTTGTATACTAAAAAAACAAATCAATAATGAAATAATCAGTACTATTTTTATCTTCATCATAATATACCTCAATTGTCGTTATATTAAAAAATTATAACACACAGTTAAAATTTAATCAACAAAAAACTTGTAAACGTTTCCTCTTAAATTCAAAAAATATGTCAATAATTGCTTTTTTATGATATACTATAATTAATAAAACAAATAATCATGTTTCAAATAAGGTGAATTATGAAAATAACAATTATATCCGCAGGAAAAATAAAAGAAAGGTTTTTTATTGATGCCATCAGCGAATACACAAAACGACTATCAAAGTTCTGTAAGCTGACAGAAGAAATAATACCTGACGAAAGAGCTGATGACACCTATTCTAAGGCAGAAATAGAACAGGTAAAAATCAAGGAAGGTATAAAAATAATTAACAGCATACCTAAAAATTCATTTGTTATCATTATGGATATAAAGGGAAAACAACTCAGTTCCGAAGAATTAGCCGATAAAATAAACAATTTAGGTATCAGTGGTGTTTCGGATATAACCTTTATCATCGGAGGCAGCAACGGTCTATCAGAAGATGTAATAAAAAAAGCTGACTTTAAGCTGTCATTTTCTAAAATGACATTTCCTCATCAGCTGTTTAAAATCATATTATTGGAGCAAATATACCGTGCGTTCAAAATAAATGCAGGCGAGGCTTATCATAAGTAGGGTATGGCAATAAAGAAATGTTTTTAGCTTATCCTTTATTTTATTATTGATTTTTCTTAATAATTAGGATATAATTTACATAAGATAAAGAATAGGCAGTTGGCTATGGCTGACTTTACTTAAAAAATGTTTTAATTACCCTGTTGCCGCAGGGTAATTACTTTTTTTGTCCATTTATGATAACTGCTACTAACATTGCAAATGCAATCATTAGTGAAACAGCCTCGTATGTAGACATAGGCTTCACCTCCCACTACTTAGAGTTAACCTCCTTTCATCAGGATGTATCAGCCATACCCTGCTCTACCTATTCTGACAATATTTTACAATAATTCGTTTATTAATACAAGCAATAATTAAATAAAAATATTATAATAACTGTTATTATCAGAAACAAATCAAATTTATAATTTCTCTCTATCATATTATTCTAATACACATATTCAATGTTTTTAAGCTGTAAATTTTAATTTATAATAATATGTGTTGCGAGGAGACTTACCATAAGTAGGATAATGTTACTTACTCTCCATCGTAATAATCTACTTTTTCTTTAATTCTAAAAAAATCACTTGATTTATTATGAATAACAATCCCCACCTTATCGGAATCCGGATAATGTATTATGTCAGGTGAATTTGTTGTATCAAAATCGATATATTTTAGTATTTCACTTTCTGATGTATTAATTATTTTGTGAACCGATTTTTCAGTAGGCGGGCATACTATGAAATCTCCTTGCTTTATTTCTTTTTCACCATCTACAGTAATTAATATACCTTTTCCTTTAATTATATAAAATACTTCTGTATTTGCAGTATGATAGTGCAATGGATAGTTGGCTTTTTTAGGTGGTATTTCATAAACAGCAACATAACATTGTTCGAAATCTTTTCTGCTCGTGACTTCACGTTTTGAATAAGCATAAGCGTCATGTTCATTTTTATGTTTTTGAACGATATCTTCTTCATTAACGATTAAAATGCTATCTCTCATAATTATCTCCAAAGTCTTATTTATTGATTTTAATATTGTCAATTTCTATTTTATCATAATTCCGTCCATATTAATAATTTTTAAACGTGGTTGTTCCTTGCCATTTGCAGCAACATAGAAAATATAATCTTTGGTTACTCCCATACCCATCTCATCTAAATAGGTATCACCATCAAGGGATACGACATTGCTGCCGTCAATATTCATTCTATATAATCCCTTAAATCTCCAATCTGAATCATCAGGGGTCTTTAATGTATAATATATATGACTGTCATCTTTAATAAATTTAAGTATTTGTTCATTTGACAGAGGTTCTCTCGTTTTATCTTTTAAATTCATTCGATACAATTTTTCTTCAATATCATCCAGATAATAAATATATTCTTCATCAACAATCATATTTCTGGTTCTAATGTTAGATAAAAATTGCTTATTAGATCCATCCATATTCATTACTTCCAGGAACCCTTCTTCTTTATTTTTATAGCTGTAGTATATCTTTCCGTCATAGACAGCCATATCTTTAATATCCCCATCACTCAGGAACTGCTTATTTTGTCCATTAACATCTATTTTGCATATTTTGCTGTCATCGTCAACGCTATTGAAATAAATCCAGTTTCCCACAACCTGCATATGCAAGGAATAACCAATAAATAATATTTCATATCCCTTTCCATCGGTCTTTACCCTGTTTATTTCCTTGCCCCTTCTATAAAATATCCAATCTTCAACAACATTAATGGTATCTTTGCCTAAATTTGCAGGTTCATCCACTACGATTATTTCATTTTTAAGTTCCTTATCTGTCTTGTATATTTTATAATCCCTTACAAAATAAATAGAATCATCAGTCTCTGCCACCATGCCGTAATTGTTAATATTGCCCTCTGTATTTCCAATCGAATATTCATTTTCAATATTTATTTTTTCTGAAACTTCAATGGGTGGTCGATAAGAAAGAATTTTTATAAATATGGTTACAACTGCTAATGTAATTATAACGGGGACAGCTACTGTCTTAACATAGTAATTCACATAATCATCAAATGTATATTTTCCCTTGTTTTCATCAATATAACTTCCGATTAATGATATGCATTCCTTGATTTGCAGCTTATTTAACCCGTTAAAAACTATACTGCTTTTTTCAAGGTGTATGGATGCTTCATCATCTAAATTGTTATTTTTATATTCCTGCAATATATGTAATATTTCATTATTTCTTGATTTAATAAATTTTTTGTCTATTCCCTTAAAAAAATAAATTTTATTCTTTTTTAATACAGTGAATGCAACAATTGCCGCTGCCATAATTAAAAGTATGTAAAGTAAATCGTATAATCCATTTAAAAATCCGTTTTCATACCTTAATTTAACTATTAGCATAAAATATATAACAGCAAGTAACATTTTGTTATATATTTCCGGTATTAAATTTTTAAATTTGAAATTGATTACCATATAAAAAATCAAAAATACTAAGATGATTATTATGTATCCAAGCGTTTTTTCTCCCATATAGCCCCCTTAAAAATTATTCTAATATTTCTTTTTTTTTTTAATTTAAAATAGTCTAAGAGCAAAAAAATTAAGAAAGCAACAATGTATGATGCAACAAATTGCACAACAGTCTGAACAAAAATGGGTGGGTATATTTTGTTTAAATTTGGGTCCATAATTCTTGGAATCATTACCATTCCTATTGTTGTCCCTAAACTTATTCCTAAAGCACTTTTTGATGCCCGCTTTAGCATTTTTATCACCTCTTAACCCATAATTCTACAATTATGAACTAATTAACTTTCATATATAATATCATACCACTAATTACCATGAATTTATATAAATATTTGTTATAAGCTTACTTTCAAATAAACCATTAGATAACTTATCATATTCGAAACCTAAATGGACTTTATTAAAAGACATTTTTTAAGTTCTCTGTGTTTCGGGTGTGAGAGCAACTTCCAATCTGCTAATGTATTCTTTAAGCTCTTTTCTTCCATGAACAAGTTTTTTAATCAGTTCTTCATAAGTACAATCCGGTACAGGTATGTTATCATCTATTTGATATCCTAACACATCCTTCCAAATTAATACTGCTCTGTTTATAGGTTTAAGTTCTAATAAAGCCCTTTGAATTCCTTTTAAATTATAATTGCAATGTGATTTCGGTATGTTCAGGAATATTTTTACCAGTTCTATAATTGTTAATTGGAGCAGCTCCTCTGTCACTTTATAATCTTCTTCCAATTCATTAACAGTATATGTGATTGCACTAGCAGCCATTTCTGCTGCAAGTCCTTCTTCACCGGTAAGTCTAAAAGCAACTGTGTATATCTTTTTGAAAAATACTTCCATATCCATAAACATAAACTTTCCACCTATAAATTAAAATATTGTATACTAAATTTTGAATCTGTATCCTGTTCCCCATACGGTTTCAATATATTGACGTCCTTCGCAGTTCGTTTCAATTTTTTCTCTTATTCTTGCTATATGTACAGTTATTGTTGTTGTGTCTGACAAAGCATCATACCCCCAAACTTTTTCAAACAACTCTTCCTTACTAAAAACTCTATTTGGGTTTTCAGCTAAAAATAAAAGTAAGTCAAATTCCTTTTGAGGTAAAAGAATTTCATTATCTCCTATAAAAACTCTGCGGTCTTCTTTATCAATAGATAGCGCTCCTGCTCTTATCAGTTTTTTCTTTAAGTTGCTGTTAAATCTTTCATATGTTTTCAGGTGACTGTTTACCCTTGCAACCAATTCACCCATACTGAAAGGCTTGGTTATGTAATCATCGGCACCTAAATTTAACCCTTTAATTTTATACGTTTCATCGGATTTTGCAGACACAATAAGTACAGGTATTTGTTTCGAATCTGCTATATCTTTTAAGATATCAAATCCACCCTTTTGAGGAAGCATCAAATCCAAAATAACCAGATCAAATCTATCAGTTTTTATATGCTCAAGACCGGTATAACCATCGAAAACACAAACGACCTCATAGCCGCTCATTTCCAAATAATCCTTTTGCAGCTCTGATATGCTTTTATCATCTTCAATAATTAATATCCTTTTCATTCTTTCATTTCCTCTCATTTAACTTTTTTTTAAAGAAATAATGATGGAAGCACCTGTGCCAGTTTCAGAAATCGCCCAAATTCTTCCTCCTAGGACCTCTACTATCTGCTTTGCAATTGCAAGTCCCAAGCCGCTCGAACCCTCAACCGCCCTTGCAGTATCTGCCTTGTAAAATCTATCAAAAACATAAGGCAAATCATCCTTACTGATTCCTGCACCATTATCCTTAAACTCTAATATAACCGATGAATTTGTTTCTCTTAATATAATTTTTAGTTGACCGAATCCCTTTTCGATGTTTCTCTTAGCATTATCTAATATATTTTGTATAACGCGTTTAAATTTTTCACTGTCTATTATTACGAAATATACATCTGAAAGCTCATTCTCTAAGGTTATAATTTTATTCTCACGTTCAAATTCCGCTGAACTATCCTCAATGCAGCTTTCCATATATTTTACAATATTAACCTTTTCTTTTTCAAAGGGCATTTGATTTAAATCCAGCTTGGAGTACAACAGCAAATCCTCTATCATGGTGTCTATCAGCTTTGTTTTTTTGACGGCTTTTGATAAATAGTACTTTTTCTTTTCGTCGGTGTCAGCAACACCGTCCAGAACTCCATCTATATATCCTCTTATAGATGTAACCGGTGTTTTAAGATCATGGGATATGCTTGATATTAAAAATTTTCTGTTTTCATCATATTTTTGCTGATAGTATATAGAGTTTTTAAGCTGGAGACGCAACTGTTCCACAGCTCTTCCAAGCTCTCTGACTTCACCGTAGCCATGATCTGTAATTGCTGTTTCAAGCTCTCCGGTTCTTAACTTCTCCGTTTCTCTTGTTAAATTTGTAATAGGTATAATAATATTTTTCATATTTTGCTTTTGAACAACTGTACTTGCCACAACAAATACTATCAGAAAAGTTATAAAAACAAATACAATAAGAAACCTATAATTATCATCTGTATTTATAACAGGATTAAGGGTTATTACCATATATTTATCGCCGTTTGATGTTATAAAGTTTTCTGCATTTATGCTGTAATTTGTATCTCCATTGTCATAATAATTATTTTTGACACTTATATTCATCAGCATTTCTTTAATTTGCAAGCTGCTGAATTCTTCATTATTATATATGATATTATCATCTTCCATAACAACTATGGCCGTTTCCCCCAGACTTACGGAAATGGGCGATTTATTCAATAAATTATAAAAAAAGACATAAGCAAAACCAACACAACCGGTAATAATAATTGTGCCTACGAGCGTCATCATACTTTGTGTTAAAAACCTTTGTTTTAAATTCATAAAATCATCCTAAATATCTTTGTTTTCAAACAGATAATATCCTGCTGTAAATAACATTATACCGTAACCGAGCAAAATTAGAAATACCCTGAGTATCTTACTTAAATTTATATAACTGCCCAAGGCCAGTCTATACCAATCAAAAGCAGCTGTAAATAGCAGGCTTTTTAAGTACGGAAAAGCCAATCCTGCTCCATTAAACACCAAAAACACAAAGACAGAAAGCATAAAAGCGCTTGTTGTTCCCTTTGTAATATTTGAAATTAAAACTACCACCAATGCAAAGATAAAAATCGGAAAGAATTCCATGATGTATGCAATTAATATTTTAAAAAAGTTTGGCATACCTCTGTTTATAAGCAAGGAAGCTATAAGTGACAAAATCATTACCAATACAAGGTTGACTATTATGAATACGGCGACAGCAAGAATTTTCCCCAAAAACACCTTAAATCTTGATGCCGGTCCTGTAAGAGTAAATTTAATCGTATGATCAGCAAATTCTCCGGCAAACATATCTATACAGATAAAAGCAGTAAAAAGAGGAAAAAATGTGTAGCTTAAAACTGCCAAAACCATAATTGAAAATTCTGAGCTTCCCGTTATACTTATTCCCGCAAAGTTATTTAAAGCATATACTGCAATTGCTGTAACAATAACTGAAAAAAAAGAAAATATCAATGATGCTATAACTTTTTTCTTTTTAGACATTTTAAATATTTCATTTATGTATACTGTTTTAAGAGCCTGCATTCATATTACCTCACTTAAATAATAATTCTCAAGAGAAGAATAATTTTTTAAAATATTATGTGTTTTGTCCACACCTAAAAGTTTACCGTTATACAAAATACCAACTTTATTGCATGTAAGCTCTATATCATGTATTAAATGACTGGATATAAAAAATGTTGTTTTATGCTGTTCTGATAAATTAAGTATTAATTTCCTCATCTCCACCATTCCTTCAACATCTAATCCATTCAGAGGCTCGTCCAAAATTAAAACCTCAGGATTTGATAGAATTGCCATGGCGATACCGATTCTTTGCTTCATACCTAAGGAATAGTGCTTTATTTTTTCATTTTTATATTTAATAAGTCCTGTAATCTCCAGGCATTCATCAATTCTCGCACCATCAACATCATTATTAAACCGTCCGCACAGCTTCATATTTTCATATGCAGTAAGATAAGAAAAGGGGTTTACACTCTCCACAATGCATCCGACCTTTTTCATTGCCTTTTCATAATCCTTTGAAATTCTATAGCCATTTAGTATAACATCACCCTTGTCAGCTTTCATCAGACCCACCATAATCTTCATCGTAGTAGTCTTCCCTGCTCCATTCGGTCCTAAAAATCCGAATATTTCTCCACGGTCAATTTCCAGATTAATGTCATGTATTCCACGGTTATTTTTATACATTTTTGAAAGATTTTCAATTATAATTGCTTTATCCAACATAATCCTCTCCGTAAAATGGTTTTTGGACGCAAAGTCCAAAGCCCTTGCGTCCTTTTTTTATTCTAATATCCTAAAGAAGTAAGTATCAAAATCGCCATCATAGTTTGAATATGAATATCCATTCACATTCCCATCGTCATCCTCATCAAATACAACATCAAATGATATGCTGATATTTTGTAAGCCTTCGCGGCGGATAACTCCCTTTTTCTTCTCGCCGTTACTGTCCGTATAGTTTAGTATGGTGTAATATCTTGACTCACTATAATTCGAACTAAACTCAAAATTTCTTACTGTATCGGGTTCATAACCCTCATTATAAACCTCATAATATTTACCCTTTATGCTGTCTTTATCGGCAGAGGTTATCTCGACAATTCTTTCACCTTGTTTCACAAAGGAATTATTTTCTTCTTTTACAATGTCATTTTTATATTTTCCAATATATTTCGTATCAAATTCAAAGCCTTCCTTGATATAAGTAACCTTTTGTCCATTTAAATCCGGAGCAGCAACAACCGTATTGTTAATATCTTTTACGTCAATTGAAAATTCCACAGTATAAACGTGTTCTGTACCATTACTGTCCTCTGCAGACATACTTGCAGTAAAAATGCCGCTTTCTATAATTCCCTCTTCGTTTTCAATTGCCTTGCCCGATGCATCTATAACATATATATTTGATTTAGGATATGGAACATTTAGCCTTTTCGCTGTATAGTCATTGATAATTGAATATTTTAATGCAAAGGATGAAACAGCATTCACAAGAGGAGGGACTTCCGTGTCTGATATGTTGCCCATATACATTTTCTTTCCGCCTGATTCCTCGATTTGAATAATATCCTCTAGGCTTCCTACGAATGCATCCATAATTTTTTCTGCATCCTTAACCCGTTCTTCTTCAAAGGGGTTTTCAAATATTTGTCTGTCATTATTATTAGATTTTTGTTTCTCTATAACATTATATGAACCATCCTCAAAATTTTTATATATAGACTGATTTTCATCACTGTATCTATAAGTCTCCCTTATTTCGCCTTTCTCAAGATTTGTTCCATTTGTTTCTTGAGCTTGATTTGCAATGTCAAATTTTGTATTATCCGTTGATCCCAACAAAGTCTCACCGTCAACTTTTAAAGATATGATAACATCAACACTAAAGTTATCAACCTCATTTGTCAATTTTTCCGCTGTTGTCTTTGCAGAATTTTTCAAGCTGTGATATCCCGAACCAAGCATAATATCTGCAAAGGCCGATGTTGCAAAAATCAATACACCAAGAATAAAAACACTGAACATAGCTGATTTTTTATTAAAATTCATTTTCCTGCCTCCAATATATAATTTGGCAACATAAAATCATAAACGTTTATGTAGTTGTATATTTATATAATACATTATTAGTCTTGAATAACTATAAACTAATTATTAACAATTTATTAATTTTTAGGCTTTTTTATTTAAATAATACGACCAATAATTCTCGTTTCATAATAAATAATAAATTTAAAAAGTATGTCGTAACACTTTATAAGCTGTCGAATATGATAATATTGAGCTTGACTCAAATATTAAGAGAAAAAGGTGTTAATTATGAGTTGTGATAGATTTATTAATAGGTCCGGAGATTGCGGCCAAGTAATGGGTACATTCGGAGTTCAAAGAATTGCTTTAAGAGGACCTGGATGCATATCAGGAACAGGACTTTGTGACGGCGTAGCAGGTACAGGCGGAAGACGATGCTGCTGCTGTTGTGGAGAAGTTGCAGGTACAGGCGGCGGTTGCGGATGCGGTAATGTTATGGGCACCGGCGGAAGCAACAGATGTAATAACGTTGCGGGTACAGGCGGAAGAAGCAGATGTAATAATGTTGCAGGTACAGGCGGAAGAAGCAGATGTAATAACGTTGCGGGTACAGGCGGAAGCAACAGATGCTGGAACGTGTGCGATTGGTGTCTGGGAACACCTACCATAGTCCCAAGGTAAGCAGACGACCCAAATTTTATATTTGGTGTCGGTCGCTTATGCTGTAAGTGAAAGCAGACGACCCAAATCTTTGATTTGGTGTCGGTTGCTTATGCTGAGCGACAGCGAAGGATATCAGAACTTTAAAACCTGAGATTCTTAACTGACGTTCGGAATGACAATAAAATAATTTAAAATGGGCAGTTTTATCTGCTCATTTTTTTCATTTTATTTTTATTTTTTGAAATATTTTTCAGTTTATATTATTTTTTAAAGTTAATAATAATCTTATAGCTTCATATAAAAATTGGAGCTTGTGTAGGTAAATAATCATAAAGGAGCTGTAAAAATGAGTAGCAGAAATAAATTAGTAGTTCCTGAAGCCCAACAAGCTGTTAACAATTTAAAAATGGAAATAGCTCAGGATTTAGGTGTCCCTGTTTTAAGAAATGCAACTTCAGAAATGTATCCTGCTGTTGTTAATGGATTAAGTGTAAGAGAAATGGTACGTATGGGCGAAAAAATGCTTATAAATAATCAAGCACCTACCGATAGAGATATATTTTAACATCAAATAAAAAACGC
>DCYG01000004.1:18318-189638 GCA_002331025.1 Firmicutes bacterium UBA2116
GCGTTTTTTATTTGATGTTAAGTATACCATATACTAAATTTTTCGTTTCCTCTTGATTAATTATATAAAATGAGATATCGTTTATTGTTTTAGGCGCTCCCGGCAAAGTATGGAAGTTTATATTGTCAGTCGAAAGTCCCACACTGCTCACTGCCAATGAGGTTGCTTCTGTTAAGGCAAAATCTGTTTTCACGTGGGGATATACCTCGCTTACTACCTTTGGCAGTCTAAAGGTTAAAGCTTTTTTTATAGCTGCTTTTATGAAACCCTGCTGAGCTTCTATTCTCCCTAAGTCGCCTTCTGAATACCCTCGGTAACCTGCATAGTTAGTTTTTCTGAATCTCAAAAACTCCATAGCTCTGTCGCCCTTAATCAGCTGTTCTCCCGCAGGTATATTGATATCTAACGGTGGGTCCGAGTAAGGGTCTGTATATCTCATATGGAACGGTACGTCTACCTCCACTCCTCCAACTGCATCAACTGCCGCTCTTACACCATCATAGTCAACAGTGACGTATTTGTCAATTTTCATGCCTGTTATACCTAAAATAGTTTCATTAAGTCCTTCTATTCCCTTTACGGTATAAACGGTATTTATTTTATTGTTGGCGCTGTTTCTGAATCCATCCCTTTCTATGTATGTATCTCTTGGGATTGATATAATATCAGCCGTCTTCGTCTTCGTATTATAGCTTGCAACCATTATCGTGTCGGAACGTTCATGCTCCAGACCTAATAACAATACATTAATTCTTTCATTTTTATTGTTACCTATTATATTATTGAAAATATCTGCAGCTTCCACACTTAAGCCGTTATCGGAACCCGTCAGCATAAACAGGCCGCCGGTAACTACCAATGAAAAGCATATGAGCGAAGTAAAGAATACTTTTAAAAAACGCTTCAATTTAAATTCCTCCAATCATATTACTTTTATATGATATCATAAATATATTATTTGTAAAGAATTCAAATATTAAGAATTTATGAAGATTTTTACAGCTTTTCATTGTAGAATTTTTCAAAATCCATAATAGTTAAATCACTTTCCAGGTATCTCGCATAGGTGTATAGAACATCCGACAGACGGTTCACAAATTTTAGCAGAATATCACTTACAGTTTCTTCTTTTTTGAGGGTCAATATTCTTCTTTCGGCTCTTCTGCATATTGTCCTCGAAACATGAAGTGCCGCTGCAGCCTCTGATGAGCCGGGCACTATAAATTTATCTGCACCTTTTATCTTAGGCAGATAATCGTCGATTATCTTTTCTAATGCAGCAATATCCTCTTCCTTTATTTTATACACATATTTACCTTCTTCTACTGTCGCCAATTCACCTGCTACAAAGAATAACCTCATTTGAATCTTCTTCAGCTTTTCCTTTATTTCCTCATCTTTTACAAACTTCATCGCAAAACCGATCGATGAGTTAAGCTCGTCAACTGTACCGTAGGATTCTACCCTCAATGAATCCTTATATACTCTCGTACCATCATACAGAGATGTTTGTCCTTTGTCGCCTGTCTTTGTGTAAATTTTCATATATTCCTCCCATTACTCTAAAATTTTACTGATTTCATCTGAAATTTTTCCAAATTCTTCAAGTCCTAAATTTTCTCCTCTGATGCCGGGATCTATATTTGAATTTTCTAATGCGGTTTTTACTGTTTCCTTAGGAATTTTAAGATTGTTACTTAAACCGTTTAACAATGTTTTTCTTCTCTGTCCAAATGATGCCTTTATTATATCAAACATCAGCTTTTCATCATTAACCTTTATCTTGGGGACATTCAATATATTAAATTCAATAACCGCCGAATCCACCTTAGGTCTTGGCATAAATACGGTATTGGGTACAATGATAGCAATATTTGTATCAGCCCTGTATTGGACAGCTAATGTTATTGCGCCGTATTCCTTGCTGCCTGGCTTTGAATTTAATCGCTGTGCGACTTCCTTCTGTACCATTACAACAATTTTGGATACCTTGTAACCTTCCTCCAATATTTTCATTATAATCGGTGTTGTAATGTAGTAGGGCAGGTTCGCAACTATTTTTACATCGAGACCTTTAAATTCTTCTTCTATCAGCTTATTCACATCAATCTTCATAAAGTCATCGTAAATTATTTTAAGATTGTCAAAATTTAAGGTTTCCTTGTGAACCTCAATCAGGCTTTTGTCAACTTCAACAGCAACAACCTTCTTTGCCTTGCCGCATAAAATCTGAGTAAGAGTTCCAAAGCCCGGTCCTATTTCCAAGACACCTGAATTTTCACCCAACTCTGCGGTTTCAGCTATTTTATTTATAATATTGCCATCTATAAGAAAATTTTGACCTAAACTTTTGCTGAATTTAAATCCGTATTTATCAAGTATGTATTTCATCACTTTAGGTGAATATAGCTTTTTATCATCCATTAATCTCTATTCCTCGTTATTTTCAACTTTAGTTATAGCTTCTTCCAATTCCTCTCTCGTAATACCAAAAGAATTCAATCTTTTTAAAAATTGCTTTGCGCTGCAATAGCCTATGGCAAGCTCATCACCAAGCAGTTCTCTCGTTTTTGAAGCATTGTCATTACCTACCAGACCGTAATAAATCATATCCTTATTTGTAAATTCCGGAGCGCCGTCTGAAATTTCTGCTCTTGCATTCTTTAAAGCTTCTCTGATGACCTCGGGAGATGCATTTTCAACACCTATGTCGCCATCCTTTTTTGCCTTATCTCTGGGTATATATGCGTGCTTGCAGTTTTCAATTTCCTCTGAAAGAATATTTCTGATCTTTTTGCCCGGAAAATCAGGGTCTGTCAAAATTATTATACCTCTGTTTTTAGAAGCTTTCTTTATAATCTTGATTATATTTTCGTTTATACCAAGACCGCTGGTCGCTATTACTTCCGCATCAACTGCTCTTTTTACAGCCGATATGTCAGATTTTCCTTCAACTACTATTATTTCCTTTATCAAATTAACACCTCTTCAAGCTAAGCTCTGTAAGCATGTTCAAGTAATGATTTAATCTTTGTAACCATCAGATCAACCGCTACCAAATTATTGCCGCCTTCCGTAACAATAATATCCGCATATTTTTTGCTTGGCTCGATAAATTGCTCATGCGCCGGTCTTACAGTGCTCATATACTGATTAATAACCGAATCCAAGCTTCTTTTCCTCTCATTCATGTCTCTTACGATTCTTCTTAAAATTCTTATATCTGCATCGGTGTCCACAAATATTTTTATATCTAACAGCTCCCTGATTCTTTCTTCATAAAAAATCAGCAAGCCTTCAACTATAATTATTTCCTTCGGTTCTGAAATAATTGTTTCCTTTGTTCTGTTATGTATTCCATAATCATAGATGGGTTTTTGTATCGTACTTCCTTTTTTTAATTCCTTTATATGTTCCACAAACAAATCCGTGTCAAACGCAAACGGATGGTCATAATTAGTTTTACATCTTTGCTCGTACGTTAAATGGCTCTGGTCCTTATAATAAGCATCATGTTCCATTATCGATATACTTTTTTCCGGAACCTCTGAATTAATTCTGTTAACGATTGTTGTTTTACCCGAACCGCTTCCACCACATACTCCAATAAAAATAGGTTGCCTCATAATTTCCTCTCATATATTGTTTTCTATTTACAATATACACTATTTTTTGCAATTTGCATACAAGAAAATTTGCTGCGCAAATTCCGCTAGGGGGACCTATGTCCCCCTTCGGCGTAAAAATGTAAACATTTTTACTGAGCACCCCCCTTAACGGCAAGGACGTACCGTCCTTTGCAATCCTCGTTTTTCATACAATAGGAAAGAAAGCTTTCCTATTGTATGAAAAAAGGAAAAAATCAATATGATTTTTTCCCTTTTTCTCTCGATTAATGATGTTTTACTCTAAAATATAAACTTTTACTTGTCTGATTCCAAACCAGTATGCATCATTGCCGTCTTCCATAAACAAGTCTATTCTGTTTCCCTTGATTGCTCCACCCGTATCAAGTGCTGTTGCGAACCCATAGTCAGGACTGCCATCTGTGGAAGCTACGTATAGCTTCGTTCCAAGAGGTATTACTTTTGGGTCTACCGCAACTGTACCTGGCTGAGCTTTTGTGCCAGATGCCGTAATACCGTAGTAGGGATCTCCGGGTCTTTTACCTGTGCTTTCAAACGATAAGTCATAAGCTGTTGCAACCATGTCAAACTCATCCTTAAATCTGAATCCGCCTCTTGAGGTTGCCACCGTATTGTCCTTTGTACCTACTTCGATAATTTTATCAACAGGATCTTTGATGATTATTTCTTCTTCTAGTGTTCTGAGTACCATTTTTCCGTCTACATAGCACTCCTGATACACTGATTTTTTCAAACCATCCGAACCTTGTTGAATTACTTGCTTATAGTCTACATATTTTTCGTCATTATATAATATTTGTGTATTATGCTCTACTTTACTTCTGTCAATATCATACTTTAATTCCTTTAATGGAGGTTTTGTTTTTGCTTCATCCTCTTTGAATATGCTTGCAAAAACACTGTATTTAGAGTTTCCTTCATTACTATCATTAGTTATAATAAAGCTCATTATTAAAATTGTTACAACTATTAATGGGTATATTTTCTTCATATTACCACCAACCTTTAATAATATCCAAAATTGACTTGCGCATTGTCAATTAAAGGTATAAATTTTTACTTGAAAAATTTACTTTTTGTATAAGTATGAACTCATACATTATTGGCAATCCCTATGCAAAATCCCATAATTTTTTGCACAAGACGTATTATAACCTTAATCTTAAAAAAATACAAGTTTTTTTTGATGGAAATTTGATTTTTTTTATAAATTATTTATTCTTCGCGTATTTTATGGGTAGTTTTAAGTAAATTTCTCTGTAAATTATTTTTATTATTAACAATTTATATAAAAATATACCATAAAAAGCAATAAAAAACAGAGAATGCATTTTTAGTACAATCTCTGTCTGCTAAATGTCTACCTTTATATTTAATTATATTTGTGTATAATTAAAACTTTTCTTTTCCATGTATAATTCCTTCATTATTTTTTCAAACAGCACACCCTCCGAACCTGGAGTTTTAGCTTCATATGTTGTCAATACAGCTTTCGAAACAAAGGTTGACGCATATTCCATTGCCTCTGGAAGGATTTTGCCCTGAAGCAAGTACCCTAAAAATAATGAAGTAAACAAATCACCTGTTCCGGGATATCTTTTATCAACGTAATCAAAGGGTATCTTGTAAAATTTATCATTAGCTCTGTCATAGCATCCGTTTATATGTTCACCATCCTCGGTTATAATTCCTGTTATCACGGATACTCTCGGTCCCATATCACAAAGGCGTTTTAAATATTGCTTAAGCTTTTCAATGTATATCTTATCACACTTGTATTTTTCTCCCAAGAGAATTTCCGCCTCTGTCAGATTTGGAGTTATAATATCCGCAACACTTACAAGGGTGTTCATTTTATCTACCATTTCCTTTGTATAGGTCTGGTAGACGACACCGTGGTCACCCATTACAGGGTCAACGACTATTAAAGGATTGTTTGCTTTTTTTACCCTGTCAATAATGTCTTTCATTATGTCTATTTGTTTTTCAGAACCGATAAAGCCACTGTATACGCAGTCAAAAGTTGCATTGTTTTTTTCCCACATATTAAAATACTCTTCCATGTGATCAGTAAAATCAAAAAAATAAAAATCCTTAAATTCTGAATGACTGCTCAGTAATGCTGTCGGAAGCGGGCACACCTGACAGCCTAAAGCCGACATAATAGGCATTATAACTGTCATTGAGCATCTTCCTATACCCGACATATCATGAATTGCCGCAACCTTTGGAATGTTATGCATAGCTCTCTCCTAAATATTTGGTTAAATATATTATAAATCTATCTGTATCTTTAAAAAGGTACAGAACTGTATATATCGATAATGACAGATTTTATTGCAAAGTCACCGGAAGACGGACAACAGCAGCGTATTCAAACATACGTGAAACCGAATGACCCAAATTTTTAATTTGGTGTCAGTCGCTTATACTGTAAACAGCATAAAGATGATTTCAAATGAAATCATCTTTATAAAAAGTAAAGTGTATGTAAATACTCTTTACAAGGGGGGCTTAATTAAAATCCGGCTAATATCTACTGAATATATCATATAATTATATACTGTATTAGTCAATACAGTATCTTCCAGTTCATCCCACCACAAAAAATCTTTCCTTTAAGCTAAAATACTATCTGTTTTTTATTTCTATTTACTAAATTTTCAAAATAATAATAAAAAACCCCAAGTTCTCCTTTATAGCCGCTTTTCCAAGGTTTATTTCTTCCGCAGTAATGAACGATTGATGTATTATGTGCTATCCATCTCATATCTTTTTTTGTGCTGATATTCTTAGGATTTGCATTATATAAAGATAAATATCTGTCGCTTAAATTATATATCATTGCATCAATATGGACTGTCTTATCTGCATATACTCCATTAATCACATCCTGGTCCGGTAACAAGAAAAAAACCTTTTTATTTTCGATATAGTCATAAACTTCCTGAACATCTTGATTTTCCCGCAATGCTTTTAAATTTAAAGGCATCATACCTGAATTAATATACATGCTGTCCCCGGGCATATCAAGTCTTATTTCATTAATTTTTTTCAGGCTTTTACTTACATGGGATGCCGCAGCAAAAAAATTGTCACCCATATCCATGTTATATAAGCTGCTGATACTGTTAATAACTACTATATCCGGGTCAAGATACAAAATCCTGTCCAAAAATTCCGGAAGATATTGAGCAGCAAAAATGCGGTAATACATTTCTTTAGGATATCTGTCTGTTGTAGGTGCTTCATTAAACATACCGCTTGGTATTTTTACATCAATAATTTTACACCTGTCTTTACATATACTGCTGTTTATTAAAAAAATATCTTCTTCATCCAGAGACGAATGCGCTATATATACCTCGAAATTTTCATTGGCATTAGATTTAACAAGAGAAGTAAGCATAACTATCAATTGTTCAATATAATTTGAATTAAGGGTTAATAAAATATTCATTTACAACTCACTCCTGATTACTTATACTTTTTTCAAATTCCTCCAATAATTCATTAAGGGCATTTATTCCTTTGATTATTAAATCAAATTTCTCATCTTCCATACTTTCCAGAACCGGTCCATATTTATATTTCAATTCATTATTGATTCTCCCCAATACATTCTCACCTTTTTCAGTCAACAAAAGCTCCACAACTCTTTCATCATCCTTACTTCTTTTTCTCATAATAAAACCGTCTTTTTCTAACTTTTTGCACATATTGGAAGCATTACTTCCGCAAACATCTAATATTTTCGATATGGTACCTACATTTATATCTTCACATTCCTTAACAGCGGCTAATACCCTTCCCTGCATCGTTGTAAGTCCATGAGCTTCCATTATAGGTCTGAGGATAGCTTGCAAGGTTGTTGTTATATTCCTTGTCATATCCCACAATTCTTTTTTTAACACTTCATCTCTCATAAGCTCTCACTCCCTGCCTGCTCATTATTAAGAATTTTCATAAACTCATCACCTGTAATTGTTTCTTTTTCTAATAAATAACTTGCCAGCTCGTGGAGCTTGTCTTCATTTTCAGTTAAAATATTTATTGCCTTTTCATGAGCCCTCTTAATTATTTTCAATACTTCATCATCTATTTTGCTTGAAGTGACGGATGAGCAAGCAAGAGACGATTCTCCTCCCAAATATGGATTAGCCACGCTTTCCAATGCCATCATGTCAAATTCTTCACTCATACCGTAACGTGTTACCATTGCCCTTGCTAATTTTGTTGCCTGCTCAATGTCATTTGATGCACCTGTAGTAAATGTGTTGAATACTACCTCCTCAGCCGCACGTCCGCCTGTAAATGTAACAATTTTGTTGAATGCTTCTTCCTTGCTCAATAAAAATTGCTCTTCTTCAGCTACCTGCATTGTATAACCCAATGCTCCTGAGGTACGAGGTATTATGGTAATTTTATGAACAGGAGCAGATTCGGTTTGTTTCGCAGCTACCAGAGCATGACCAATCTCATGATATGCGACAATTTTCTTTTCCTTAGGAGATATTACCGCATTTTTCCTTTGATATCCGGCAATAACAACTTCCACTGCCTCCTCTAAATCCTCCTGCGTTGTAATGCTTCTCCCGCTTTTAACTGCTCTTAAGGCACCTTCATTAACTATGTTTGCAAGCTCAGCACCGCTGGCACCGGCTGTTGCTCTCGCTATTGCATTGTAATCTACGCCGTCCTCCATTTTTATATTTTTGGCATGAACCTTTAAAATAGCTTCACGTCCGGCCAAATCAGGAAGCTCGACAGGTATCCTTCTATCGAATCGACCGGGTCTCAGCAGTGCACGATCCAATGATTCAGGTCTGTTTGTAGCCGCTAAAATCACAACACCCTTTTGCCCGTCAAAACCGTCCATTTCAGTTAACAACTGATTTAATGTCTGCTCTCTTTCATCATTTCCGCCCATACCGTTAACTGTATCTCTTTTTTTCCCTATCGTATCTATTTCATCTATAAATATTATACATGGTGCCTTTTCTTGTGCCTGCTTAAATAAATCTCTGACCTTAGCAGCTCCCATCCCCACAAACATTTCAACAAATTCAGAACCCGAAATCGAAAAGAAAGGTACCTTTGCTTCTCCGGCAACCGCTTTTGCCAGCAGTGTTTTACCTGTTCCCGGAGGTCCTACAAGCAAGGCTCCCTTTGGCATTGAAGCACCGATTTCTTCGTATTTTTGGGGATTGTGCAGAAAATCAACTATTTCTGTTAAAGCCTCCTTGGCTTCATCCTGACCCGCTACGTCCTCAAATCTTTTACCAGTCTGGGCTTCCACATAAATTTTTGCATTGCTTTTACCAAACTGCATTGCACCTGAACCCATTCTCTTTTGCAGCTGCCTTGACATGATCTGACCGATTGCTATAAAAAACAAAAGTGGCAACACCCATGATATCAATGTATTCACAAATAATGAGTTTTCCTTTGGAAATATCCTGTCAAAGGTTATTTCTTGACCCGAAGCAAGAAGTCTGTCCACTAAGTACGGGTCCTCCATCTTACTAGTTATATAAACCTTTTCAGTTTCAGATTTTGTCAGGAATGCGATTTGCTTTTCTTCAACCTCTACCGTAGTAACATCTCCCGATTGCACCATAGATAAAAAAGTACCGTAGTCAACCTCTGCAACCTCCAATTTACTTTTATTAATATATGGCAGAACAAATGAATTTAATAATAATATTGTTATTAAAACTATTCCATAATAATATATAAACGGTTTATTTGTATTCTGTGTTTCCTTCATTTTTCCTCCTGATAATTTTCTCAACAATACTTATACTTTATATATAATATACTTTGTAATTATTAAGCAAATCTTAAGTAAATGTATAATCCTCGGATATTTGTCACGACAAACGCACGAGTTAAGAAAATGTAACAAATAAAGAAAAAGCTTTTTTTGGTTGGCAAAAATAGGTATAATCATCCTAAGGGGATGATAAAATGCAAGAGACAATAAAATATTTAGAAGAAGTAAAAGATATAAGACAAGAGAAAAAAGTAAAGCACAAAATGAGTGATATAATAGCGTTGGTATTTTTTGCAATGTTAGCAAATGCAAATGAATGGGTGGAAATAGAAATATTCGGCAAAGAACATAATAAATTTTTGCAAAAATATTTAGAGCTGCCAAATGGAATACCATCACATGACACAATACAGCGAGTATTTGCAATGGTATCACCTGAATTTCTACAAAGATTCCAAGAACTATGGAATGAAATGCTAAACAGTGACGAAGGAGAAAAAGTCAAAAAGATTTTAGCAATTGATGGCAAAACGCAATGTGGAAATGGGAATAAAAATCAAAAGGCGAATCATATTGTAAGTGCTGTAGACGAAAATGGGTTTTGTCTTGGAGAAAAACGAGTAAATGAAAAATCCAATGAAATTACAGCAATTCCGGAATTAATAGATGATTTAAATGTGAAAGGACATATTATTACAACAGATGCGATGGGAACACAGATTGAGATAGTGAAGAAAATACGGAAAAAACATGCTGATTATGTTCTCGCTCTGAAGGGGAATCAAGGCACCCTGCACGAGGAAGTGAAACAATACTTTGATGATTCAGAATTATTGGCACAGTGTGAATATACAAAAACGATGGAGAAAGCACGTGGCGGAATTGAAAAGCGTGAATATTGGCAAACAGACGATATAGGGTGGTTGGAGCAGAAGAAGGATTGGTCAGGCTTGAAATCCATTGCAATGATACGCAATACGATAACTAAGAATGACGTAGAAACAATAGAAATTCGATACTTTATAAGCAGCTTGGAACTGAATGTTAATGAAATTGCGAGGGCGATACGTGGACACTGGATGGTGGAAAGTTATCATTGGCATCTGGACGTAACATTTCGTGAGGATGATAACCATACTCTCGAAAAGCAAGCTTCCTTTAATTTGAATATCATAAGAAAACTCGCACTAAATGTTTTGAAGATATATGAAGCAGGTAAAAAGCCTATGAGCCTTAAATTAAAGCGTTTTGCTATTTGTACTAATCCTGAAAATCATTTAGAAAATATTATGAATTTGTAACTTAAACTGGCTCATATTTTTTAAAATTTAATCTTTCAATAGTTTAATTGTAAAACTCATTCATGCGTTTGTCGTGGGATATTTGTGTTAAAGGGTTGACAATACTTATTTGTTGTGTTAATCTATCAAGAATAATTATACATAAGAAAAGGAGATATACAAATGGCGAATATAGTCAATGAGCCGTCCAGAACCTTTGGAGAATATTTACTTTTACCAAATTTGACAACTAAGGATTGCGTCGTTGAAAATGTTGATTTAAAAACACCTATCTGCAGATTCAAAAAAGGCGAAAAGCCGCAATTAACGCTGAACATACCTTTTTCTTCTGCAATCATGCAGTCGGTTTCTGACAACAACATGGCTATTGCACTTGCAAAAAACGGCGGAATTTCATTTATATATTGCTCACAATCAATTGAAAACGAAGCAGAAATGGTTCGTAAGGTTAAAAAGTACAAGGCCGGTTTCGTTATAAGTGATTCAAATCTGACTCCGGAAAATACATTGCAGGATGTCCTTGAATTAAAAGCAAGAACCGGTCATTCCACCATGGCAATAACAGAGGACGGTTCTTCTGACGGAAAATTATTAGGAATTGTAACAGGCAGAGATTACAGAATAACGAGAGATCCATTAGATAAAAAGGTTAAGGAGTTTATGACTCCGGGAGAACAGCTTATTGTCGGCAGGGAAGGAATTACTCTTTCAGAAGCAAATGATATTATATGGGAGCATAAACTAAATGCACTTCCTATAGTAGATGAAGATTTTAATTTAGTATACATGGTTTTCAGAAAGGACTATTCCGAAGACAAGGAAAATCCTCGTTCTCTGCTGGATGAACAAAAAAGATACGTTGTCGGTGCAGGTATAAATTCAAGAGATTATAAGGAAAGAGTTCCCGCATTGGTTGAAGCAGGCGCAGATATACTGTGTATCGATTCATCAGAGGGCTTCAGCGAATGGCAGTTCGATACTATAAAATGGATAAAAGGAAAATACGGTGACGAAGTGAAAGTCGGTGCAGGAAACGTTGTAGAAAAAGAAGGATTTAAATATCTGGCAGATGCAGGTGCCGATTTCATAAAAATCGGTATCGGCGGCGGCTCCATCTGTATCACAAGAGAACAAAAGGGTATTGGCAGAGGTCAGGCATCAGCAGTATTGGATGTGGCTAAAGCTCGAAATGAATACTTTGAGAAAAACGGCATTTATGTTCCTATTTGCTCTGACGGCGGCATTGTTTTGGATTATCACATTACTTTGGCTTTAGCTATGGGTGCAGACTTTGTAATGCTCGGAAGATATTTTGCAGGCTTTGATGAAAGCCCTACTTCAAAAATTAAGTACGGAAACGGATACGTTAAGGAATATTGGGGAGAAGGCTCAAACAGAGCAAGAAACTGGGCAAGATATGACTTGGGAGGAAAAGCAGGACTTCAATTTGAAGAAGGCGTTGATTCTTATGTACCATATGCCGGCAAGCTTGACGACGGTCTCGGTTCAACTCTCCACAAGATAAAAAGTACCATGTGTAACTGCGGTGCGAAGACTATAAAAGAGCTTCAGCAGAATGTAAGACTGACAGTGGTGTCATCCACATCATTAACCGAAGGCGGAGCACATGACGTTATATTAAAAAATCAATAGTTTCTGACTTTGAATAATATAAATTAAAAACAGTATTCACATAGTATGAGTACTGTTTTCTTCATATTTTCAATATTAATTAGCATCTTAGTTCTTTTGATTTCATAATAATTTTATTTCATATACCGTTTCAATGCATCATAGAAATTTTCTCTTGTTCCTGCCATGATTATAATGATAATTTTATCATTTATATATTCCACAGCATACGCTAATTCATGGTTAATTCCTCTGTAGTATATGTCGTATCCATAGATACCTGACAAATCGCCTGTTTTAGCTGTTCCTACAGTATGATCTTCAAGAATTTTATCAATTGCTCTTTGATATTCGGCTTTCAGATTTTTGTCCTTAATCTTTTTTAAATATTTCGCAGCAGGGGGCATGATTCTCAGCTGCGTCATCACTGTTCCGCCTTTTTACAAAATATATCATTATATGTGAAATAATTTCCTTCTCCTTCTGCTGCACGTTCTGCATCTTTCAGCATTTCTTCAACTGCCGGGCGGATTTTTCTCTGTGTTTCTTTAAATTTATTAAGTAATTCTTCTCCCTGAAATCCCTGCTTAATTAAATCTGATAAAATTTGTTCAGCAAATTCACCGCTGTTTGTTTCCCTTACAGGTCTTAAAATAAGCTCATTTTCTTTTACAATACATTCAGCTTCATTTTCAAAGCCTAACATTTCATAGAATTTCCGGGGTATTGTTATCTGTCTTTTAGCAGAAATGCTTATTCGTTTTTTTTCCATAATAATCACCTTTTATATTGTAGTACTATCCTTTATTTCAATAATCTAGGATTCCCATTTTCTTTGTTTTCTTGCAATTATTATATTATTAAAATACCCCTTTGTCAATAAATTTCTCTTGGTCATGGGCTAACCCCGGTGACAATTCCCGCGTCGTTAATTTCTATGTTTATTGACATATCCTCCAGCAATGAATAGATGCGTTCCTTTTCAGTTTGCGAGCTTATAAATTTAGTTGTATTGTATGTTTGAAATGCAGGTACAACCTCCACCTCTATAAATTCTTCCGTATCGCCACCATAAAACCGGACGTTTAAGAGCATTGTATCTATGTCCTGTCCGTTAAACCAATAGTTTCCTAAGCTATATATTATATATTTACCAGTACTCTATACCCTGAAGACAATGCGGATGAGCGCCTATTACTACATCCGCACCTGCATCCAGATAATCCTTTCCCGTAACAAGCTGTACATCCTCTAACACATGAGTGAATTCTGTACCCCAGTGAACATAGGCAATAACATAATGTGCATTTTCTTTTGCTTCCTTTATTGTCTCGATAAACAGTCCTGTATCGTAGCAATGCAAGATGCCGGGAGAATCCTCCGCATCCTGAGGAGTTACCTTGCTTTTTTCAGCTCTTGAAGCAGCAACATATGCAACCTTCTTTCCGTCTATTTCAAAATATACAGGCGTCATAGCTTCCTCCAGATTGTGACCTGCACCGCAATAAAGTATATCTGCCTCTTTTAAGGTTTCCATGGTGTCTGTCAAAGCTTGTTCTCCATAATCATACACATGATTGTTGGCAAGAGTTACAATATCAACACCTAACTCCTTCAAAATATTCACCCTTGACGGATGCGCTCTGAATGTATAGGTCTTTCCCAAGGGAGAGCCACCGGTGCTGTATGTAAATTCGTTGTTTAAGCACATAATATCCGCATCCTGCATTATCTGTATTAATTCCGGTGAAATACAGTCATAAATTCCATTTTCAACTCTGTTGTAATGTCTCATGGTATACCATTTATCATCGAAATTAATGTCTCCCGCGAAGGTCAGTGTAAAATCATATGGATTTAAGTCTGCATCTTCAATATTTAAGTCTATTTCAATACTCTCATTGGCTTCTGTTTTTTCCTCACAGGCTTCGGCGTCTGCGTCAAGACTTTTCTCACATGCTCCAAAGACTAAAATAATTAATAAGGACATCATCACTAATACATACTTACACATTTCATCAGTTTTTTTATATTTGTTTTTCATATCCGATTTTCTCCTAATAATGTTATTACTTTTTATATCAGATAGATTTCCTTTTCATATTATACACCCTTTACCATTATTTTACTATAAGAAAAGAGCCACCGGGATATTTTTTGTATCCGGATGGCTCTCTAAAGAATGCAGTGAAGTTCACCTCATCATAGATTATCTGTATTTATTATAAATAATAAAGGCATATCTCCTTTTTTGCAGAAGATATGCCCTTTTAATCGGAGTGACAGGATTTGAACCTGCGACCCCTTGACCCCCAGTCAAGTGCGCTACCAATCTGCGCTACACCCCGATATCTTTGATTATTATAGCTCAAAATCAAAAACTTGTAAAGTATATAATTTGCAAATTTCGTCTTGCATTTTATAAATTATTCTGTTACAGTTTAAATAACTATCTGTGACAGATAAATAAATTATAAGGAAGTATATCAAATGAGTGAAGATAAAGATTTATGCGGCTGCGGTTGCGGTTGCGACCATGATAATGAACACGATCACGACCATGATGAATGTGGCTGCGGTTGCGGACATGAAGAAGATATAATGACTATTACTCTCGAGGATGGAACTGAAGTTGAGTGTGCTATAATAGCAATATTCCCCGTGGGAGAAAAAGATTACATAGCATTGCTGCCTTTACAAAATGAAGACGAAGAAGGCGAAGTATATCTTTACGGTTTTGAAGAATATGAGGACGGAAGTTTTGAGCTTTTAACTATCGAGTCTGATGAAGAGTACGAAGAAGTTACAAAAGCGTTTGACGAAATATTAGACGAAGCTGAAATGGACGAATTGTTAGATGAAGAGGACGAGGAATAAGAAAGTCAAGTGTTGAGATTCTTCACTAACGCTCGGAATGACAAATACGAGTATTTTTCGAGGTATAAAAAACAGGGCATCAGAGCTATATCTGATGCCTTTTTATATTGTCAGCAAATTCTTTTGCTTTTTCTTTTATATTTTCTGCTTTTTCTATATCACCTATATCGTTAGCTGTTTCCATAAGAGCAAAATTTGGCGGCAATATGAATGTCTTGTTGATATTTATCGCACTTATGAGCTGTTGAGCTAATATATCGCTTCCGCTGAAGCCTGATACGATGATAGTGTATATATATTTATCATAAAATTTGACTTTTCGAAACAATGCCGTCAGACGGTTAATTGCTGCCGACAGATTAGCGCTTATTGAATCGTTATAATTTGGGCAAAGCATTATTAATATGTCGCAATCTATGATAGCAGGATAAACCTCTTCTACCATTATACCGCCGTAAAAGCAGTTATGATTTTGTGAATAGTGCTTGCATGCCTTATAGGAGCATGCTTTACAATCCTTTACGGATCCGTTTTCTATGTGTATTTCGTTTATGCTGCAGCCATCTAAATTGCTCTTTACCATTTGCCAGAGTGATAATGTATTGGATGTTTTGTAATTGCTTGCGTGGAGAACCAATATTTTAGGCTCGATAAATTTTTCAGCTTTAAAATTTATTAATTTTTCTACTACATTTCTGCTGTCGTTGAGGCAAACTTCATCGAGACTTAAATCAGCTGATAGTTTTTGCTGTGTTTTAAAGTTTTTTAAATAACCTGCCGCCTCACACAATGGTCTTCCGGGAAATGTGCATCCTGCCATATTGCAATACAGAATCGTCTTACGTGCCACATCCCTTGTATACAGTTCATTATTTGAATTTATCAATATGCTTCCCACAGAATTTTTCATAAATGATTCGCCTGACAATCTTATTTTTTCAAGCATCCTGTAAAGCTCTAAATTTATGCCGGAATCACCTAACTCAATGGCAAAAAGGATTTTTCTGTTTTGTAAGTTTTCTGTTTCGTCAAGATGTGTTAATATCTCATATTCAATACCCCGAGTTGAATATTCTATCATTTTGTTAAGTCGCTCCGATACATCACCGGGAATCAGTATAAGCAATTTTTCCATAAGTACACCCCCAAATAGCAGTTATAGCTTTGCTCAGTATTACAAATTACCTAATTTCTTAAGATTGTTATAAGTATATTTTATTCTTTCGAACAATTCATCCGGCATATTTATTTTTTCTATTTCCAGCCCTGAGGACAAATTTCTGTTTTTAGCTCCCATGTATACACCTGCTATATAATTCGAGCTGTAATGCCATTCACTTTTTAATGTATACACAATGGATATTGCTCCTGACGATAGTGCGGGAGCAATATATGGCTTAAACCCTGTCTTTCTGACCTGTAAATTTGCTTCAACGGATAGTTTTGTCAACTCTTTTGATAATATATCGTCGTAATCAACTATGCTGTTTGCAATGACGAGGTCATTTCCATGCGGCCCAAAAGCTCTTCCTTCATCAAGGTACATGGAATATTCTTTATTCTTTTTAGCATAATATATCGCTCTTGAATTCATCACTCCAAGACCGTAGCCCTTAATTTGCTCCGGCAGAAGTCTGTTATTGCTTTCTTTTAAAACAACGGCACATAAGGGGTCAACAGGGTCCGACACAACAGCAAATATGCCCTTAAAGTTTTTGTCCGCAGCCAGAACCGCATATTCCTTAATGAGCTTTGCATTTTCTTCTAACTGCACCATGCGAACGTCTTTACCTTCATCCCCTATTGCAGGGACTCCCTTTGATGCACAAAATACAAACATATCACAATCAAACAATTCGTCCTTGGAAACTCCGTGTACCTCGGGCAATATATTATACTGGAACGGAAATGACGTTTGATTCATTTCATATTCAAATCTTTGGATTTTTTCGGGACTCCTGTCATATATACCGATGGATTCAATAATATCTGCTCCAAGAAGCTTAAGTCCCGTTAAAAGAGTGCTGCCTACATCTCCTAATGCAAAAATATTTACTGTCTTTTTTTTATTTTCAGCAAAATAAAATCTTTCTTCGTAATTTTTATAGGATGTGTTGACTGCTTTTATTTTTCTGTTATCTATAAGCCGCTTTATATTTTCCGGAATTATTTCTTCTGTTTCTTTTAGCCTCAACAAATCTATTGACTCTTCATAAGTGAACAAATCTGAAATATCAGATACCGCATATGATGCCCTTGAAGTATTTTGATCTGATTCATATAAAAAGTATATTTCGTCAAGAACCAAAGGTATGTCATTTATTTTGGGGTAATCGTATTTATCTTCAATTGAAAATAAATATTTGTTTTTATATAAATAATAAACCATTATATTATTATCCTTTCAAGCTTTACTAAATTTTCTATGCATACATCCATATAGCTTGAAGCTTCCTTGTTTAAATCATAATAAATACTGTCTCCCAAATAAGGAATTCTCGGAGATATCAAAACTTCTCCCAGTCTTTTTAAGGTAAGCTTCTTCTCGTACATTTCCTGATATTCATCCTCTAATACCTGAAGTATCATCTTGGCATTTGTCAGGCAGGTCATTGATAAATTATATATCGATTCTTTAGTCGCTTGATTTAAATACATAGGCGAATAAAACGGAAGTATTAAATTTATGGAAGGAATCAGATTAAATGATTGTCCGTTCTGCCACATACCGTCTCCGCCCAAAAACGGATACATAAGATTTTCATTAAACCATATCCTCAGGTTAGGTATGAAGTATGCGCAATCGGCCTCTCTTCCCTGTATATCCATTAAATCCTTGCCTCTTCCGGACATTATACCTACTATAATCTTTTTAACCTCAATATTGTATCTTTTTAGCACAGGATCAATTTCTTTAATCCTGTACCCCTTGTGCAGCAAATCATCAACCAGAATAACCTGTTTATCAAATGATTTGATTGTATTTACCTGTATCTCAATAGGTGAATAGTTTGGATATTCGGTTATTTTAAATGATTTAGCATCAGTTGAATATACCTTTTCTGTATGAAGTGATTTTGTAACCGTATTCGGCACTACCAATCCTTTCAGTATATTGCCGAACGGAACGCACATATATTCCCCTAAAACTCTCGGAATTTGCATTTCATTGCTTACATTGTTAATGCTGCATATTTTATTTATAAGGATTTGATTAATCATATCATTGTCAATCGATAAAACTAATGAGCCCGGATACAATTCCGTCATTGACTTTTGCAATCTCTTCCTTGCATAAACAATTGCTTCGTAAACTTTCGGATTATTGCTTAAAGGATCCTTTATAAAGCTTCTCATATTTAATGTTAAGCAAATCGGAAATTTCATATCTACAGCATAAATTGTTTTATTGCCGTCATCTATTTTACTAAACCCTTGCATCTCTAAGGTTTCCAATACCACATCCGTGTTAGAATTTGACAATGTGTTATAATATAACGCATATGTGAAATCATTTTTCAGGCAGTAAGCAAGTGTTTCAGTTAAAATTATCTGCTCCATATTGTCGTATGTCTTGCTTGGATTAATAAAAATGCCGTCAATAACTATTATTCTTCCTGCAGTTTTATCTCTTACATAATTAGCAATATATTGGCTTTGGAATTCTCCGTAAACTTCAGATGATCCTATCTTATGGAACGCAGAAAATCCTAGCAGCTTATTGGAATTCTTGCTGTCTCTTATAACCATCAGCTTGATATCTTTGGATATAAGCTTTTCACCTATATTTTCATACAAATTTGTATGCATAAAAATATAGTGACCAATTTCATCCACAATTTTTTTACTTAAATCTTCGATTATTTCTATAGTAAATGGTTTTGATTTTAAAACACCTTTATCTAACGGCTCTCTCATATATATGTTTTTGTCATATATAAAGCTCTGAGCAAGAGAATCTATAAGATTTGATATATCTCTGTTATTGTCTATATTTTCTCTTATTTGAGTAGAGCTGATATCCTCTAAATACATAGGAAGCTTAAGCTCAACTATGTTTCCTTTTATTCTTAATTTGTTTTCTTCTGTCTTTTTCATTATAGCAGGTGTAGCATCATCATTAGTGCGCTTAAATACAATATGATTAAAGCTGTGAATCGAATTTTTGGTAGGTCTTGACCTATATGCTGTGGCATTTATCAATACGTCGCTTCCCACCACTATATATATATCTTTGTTGCCAAAGAGTTCTCTTAAATTTTTTAAGTCATTTGTATTTGATAAATTAACAGGTATATCATCAGGAAACAGAAATACTCCTAATTCATCCGCTATTGACATATTTATTATTTGTCTTCTTATCATACGAGGCTGAACTCTTTTTGACCAAGAGAATTCATCTACCGCCAAATAAACCTCGTAACCCAAATTTCTGATAGCAGTAACTATTCCCTTGTGGCTCAATGAAAACGGATCAAATGTTCCCGGGAAAAATGCAATATTCCTATTTTCAATAATTTCAAAATCCTTATAATAGAATTCATAATCGCTTATAAACCTGTAAATATGATTAAACGAAGCTGAATTATTGAAAAAGAACAAATCTCCGGATTCTTTTTCATTTATCAAAGTTAACAGTTTTTTATAGATAAGCAAAAATATCTTATGCTTTTCCTTTAAGCTTAATCTTTTTGAACAAAAAATATATTGACCTATGACTAAAAATGTCTCTTGCTTTACAGATATATTATAATTGGAAAGCCCGCTTAGAACTATCCCTATCATTTTTATCAGCCTGTTGTTATAGGTTTCATCATCCTCATTAAATCTTTTTTTATATTCCGGATAATACTGTATCATTATGCCTAAAGTATTGATTACCAAAGCACTTGCCCTGTCATTTGTGCCCTTGTATATAACTCTTAGTTCGGTTATAACCTCATCTAATTCTTTAGGGGATAAAAGCATAACAAAGCGGCCAAGATATTCCGGTATATATTTGGCATATTGTATTTCATCTATTTCAAGACCCTTTATAAGCTCGATTGCTATTTCATTTCTTTGGTCAACTGTTAAAAATGACCCCAATTCAACTAATGAATTACCAGCCTTATTTCTCACCGACTCTTTTGCACTCACCTTTACCAGATTCGCCAGATGCGTTGCGGTCTGCAGTAGGGTAACTTCATTTTTGTCCTTGATAAAATCCATTATATAATCAATACTGATTGTTTTTACATTCCACGGTGTTGCGGTTTTAAGATTATTTAAAAACAAATCTGAACTCTTATACCTGCTGCTTGTAATTAAAATGCTGTATTGATTGATTATTTCCTGCGGCATGTTTAAATTTGTAGAAATTTTATATTTCAAATAGTTTATGCAAAGACCTTCATCAACAGATATATCAGCTACGTAATTTCTTATTTTTTCTAAGCTTATATTAACTTTATTTTTATTGTTAACCAGCATATTAAAAAACTGTACTGCCATCAGATGTATATCTTGCGGATGTTTCGTCGATTTTAAGCTATAGTCAATTATAAAAGACAGTTGCTCGGGAGAATATAATTCAACAGGAATGCTTAAAAGTGAATTTAAGCAGCTAAATAATGCAACATTATTCTCTTGCTGCAAATACTTTATAAAAATATCCAAATAACTTTTTTTATCTTCATTTCTGCCTGAATTAATAACAGAATCCACAAAAATCCTTAAAGAATATCCAATCCATTCCTTGTGGTTTTCAGTCACCTTATATCCCGGATCAATAAAAAGACCTATGTATTTATCCCATAGGGACAATCCGTTTATTTCTTCGTCTAAATCTATTTTTACATCCTCGGGAATTTCCTTTGAATATTCCAAATCATACGTTACTATGATATTACCCATGAGGTTTGCCGCTTTTCGTCTTATGTCCCCTTCTCTGTATACTAAAAGCTCATGCAGAAAATTTAATGTAAACAGCTTTTCCTTCTGCGATAAGTAAATGGAATATTCATCTAACAAATCCAGGTATGCTCTTAAATTCTTCCAATTTCGCTCACTTCTTGCAGATTCAATCATGCCTGTAAAAATTACCTCGTTGTTAAGCTTGCTCATGAGAGATGTATTGTGCTCTATGGCCATGTACTTGAAATTTTCCACGACCTCATAACCGTCTATTAAAGCGTAGTCAATAAGCTTTGTAGGATTTGGCTCATCAGATTTTAAATCTATGTTTATCCCTCTGTGTACCATGTAATTTTCAAAATCCTTAAGCTTAGAATAAACTCTGATGTATCTTTTTTCTTTTTTCTCATCAACATTATCAAGCTTATCAAGGATTATATGAAACGACTCTGTCAGGTTGTAAATATACATTTCAAAACCGTTTTTAACAGGTCTGTTTTTAACCCTGAAATCCGCATAAATTAATATTAACGATTCCAAGGGCAAGTTTTCGAGCTCTAAATCCCATGTTGAATGATTTGCTGCTATTAAACCGATTGATGACATGTTATATTTTGTAAACCATTGATCCGTGTAATAATAATGAAGATATGCGACACGTCTTTTTTCAAGTCCTTTGCAGCCGTATTTCCCAATGTCATGACCTGCAGCTGCACCTGAAACCAAGCCTAAATTTACTTGAATTCCTACCTTCTTCATTTGCCTTGCAACATGCATAGCAACGTAGTGAACTGCGGCAACGTGTTTTAACGTATTGAATCCGTTAACTTCTTCATCAAGCATCATGAGCTCATATATATAATTTTTATCGAAGTAATTTAAGAAATTAATATATTCATCCGGATTTTCAAGCTCATTTATTTCATCCTGACTCAAAAAATTGAAATCCGAAAATTTGTCATAAACATCGCTGTTTCCTGCATGACGAAGTATAGTTCTCAAAATCTCCAAGAATATGAGAACTCCGCTTTCATATTTAGGATAGAGTTTTATGGTTACGGCTTCGGGAAATGATTTATGTAAGGTATATTGAAAAATGTAAGAAAGCCAATCGCAAGGAGAATCAGGATAAATGCCGCTTAAAACATCAGAGCTTAACTCTAGTACATCCTTGCATGATAAATGATTTTTATTTATTAATATAAGTAAATTGTTAACGAACTTCTTGTTTATAATATTAGCTTGTATCTTTTCTTCGGTAATATTAATTTTTTTCAGGAATTCTTTTTTGGTTAACTGCTGTAGTATTTCCTTATGTAGTTCATTCAACATAAATCTGCTCATTTTATACCTCAAATTATATGATTTTGATTTATATATTCTATCATAAAAGCAAGCCGTTTATCGGCTTGCCTCACACCGATACAATAAATACACAAATCAAACAAAGACATAAGTCTTTGTTACCTTTATTGTATTTATTATAGCATATATGCAATTTCCATGCAAATATTTTCATATTTCATCGAAATGTGAATATCTTTCTTGAAATTAATTTATTATTGTAATATATTATATATATGATTAAATTAACGGAGGTAGTAATGTATTTATTAACGTATATTTATAAAGACAAAGAGTACATAGGTTTTTTAGATGAAGAAAAAAAGGGCATAATACCTGCTTCCAAGGTTTTTTTAGAATTAAATATCGATGAACCCAAAGATATGTTAAGCCTTATTGATATTTTCGATAATGTAGGTTCTGAAAAAATTAAAAAAGCATTACATTCATGCAAAGCGGAAATAATGCTGAATCAGGTGAAAATATCTGCTCCTATACCTTATCCAAGAAGAAATATATTTTGTTTAGGAAAAAATTATCTTGACCATGTTCATGAGGTTAAGAGCTTAAAGAACGTCAATGCCGATGTACCTAAAAATCCGATTTATTTCAGCAAGGTTGCATATCCTGCCATAGGTCACGAGGATTTTATAGATTCCCACTTTCCTATCGTAAAGGATTTGGATTATGAGGTTGAATTAGCTGTGGTTATCGGCAAAAAATGCAAGAATGTATCGAAGGAAGAAGCAGAAAGTATAATTTTCGGATACACAATTTGCAATGATATATCTGCAAGAGATTTGCAGCAGGAGCATGTTCAGTGGCACAAGGGAAAATCAGTAGATACCTTTACACCACTGGGACCTTATATTGCACATAAGACGAATATATCATTTCCACCGTGCTTAGAAATCAAAAGCTATGTAAATGGTGAACTGAGACAAAACTCAAACACAAACCAATTAATATTTGATATACCGACAATTATCAGTGACCTTTCATCATGTATCACACTGTATCCGGGAGATATTATATTAACAGGAACTCCTGCGGGTGTAGGAGCAGGTTTTAATCCTCCAAACTACCTGAAACAAGGCGATGTCGTAAAATGTTATATAGAAAATATAGGTGAGCTTTCCAATGCTGTCAAATAGGTTTAAAAAATATTTTGTATTGTCAGGCATTCATTTTCTTTAATGCTATTGAATAAAATCATCATATGCTCAAGCTCAGCTTGAGCATATGATTTATCCCTGTTTTTTATGTAGACGTTGATCTTTTTCATTGATGATTCTATGCCGTCTAAGTCTTTTTGGTCTATGAAATAAATCCAGACATTTTTAACTTCCTCCCATTTATTCAGGTAGAGCAATATGGCTTCGTCTGCTTTATCCCATTGCTCATTTTCTATATCTATTAATAAATCGCTTATACTTTCATTATAAAATTTGGTCATTGGTTCAATTGAGGTGAGATGATACCACATCCATATTCCAATCATTAACAGCAAAAATATTAAGGAAATAATCAACATTTTCATAGCTTACCTCACATAAAAAACAAAATTATCATCTTCATCCACAAAACCGTACAATATATCTTTTGAATTTATTTTCTTCTTTTTCAGTTCCTTTTCAAAATCCGAGTAAGAAATATTGTACTTTTTAAAATTATTATACATTACCTTACCATCAAGTATTGTGGCAACCGGTAATCTCTTGCATTTTGTACCCGGTGGATCATCCGGTGCAATAATGCTCATTTCTCCGTTAGTTTCCATTATAAGATAATCTATATCTTCTATATTACAATATCCTTTTAACCGAATCTGACCTAATACGTCATTAACATTTATTCTCAATTTTTTCATTTCTTTGACATTGAATCTGCCATGATCAAAAATAATTGACGGTACTCCCGATATTATTTTTCTTGCACCGTTGTTTTTTAAAGTAATGTACGATATTAAGCATTGTAAAAACATAATTGTTGCTATCGCAATAAATCCATGAAACAATGGCTCGCCTAAATCGCCTAAAGGTATAACTGCAAGCTCAGCAAGCATTAATGATACAACCAAGTCAAACGGCTGAAGCTCTCCGAGCTCGCCCTTTCCCATTATCCTCATTGATATCAATAAAAATGTATATAATATCAGCGCCCTGACAGCAACTATAATCATAATTAACACCACCTGAAAACATAGATAAACAAAAAAATAAATAAGATACCCGCACGAGTACCTTATTATTCTTATACTTTTATCAAATTTTATACACGGGGACATTCCTTTAAGCTATACTTCAAAGACTTTCCATCCTTAAAGGTGTGTCCCCTTTCACAGACAGGGACATTCCTCTATAGTCTTTCCCCAAAGAGTCACCCTCTATAGAGGTGTGTCCCTCTTCCTATCAAACCGCTTTATTAATTACATTTTTTAGCTTTGCAAAAATCATTCTGCCTGCCGCCGTCTGAAGTACACTTGTTACCGTTACTACAACCGAATCTCCTATGCACTTTTTGCCGCCTTCTACCACTATCATAGTACCGTCATCCAAGTACGCAAGACCTTGACCTGATTCCTTACCGTCCTTAACAACCATGACATTCATTTCTTCACCGGGTAATACAACCGGTTTTACTGCGTTCGCCAACTCGTTTATATTCAGAACTTCAACTCCTTGGAATTCCGCTACCTTGTTTAAATTAAAATCATTTGTAAGCACTTTGCCTCCAAGCTCTTTAGCCAGCTTCAGGAGCTTCACGTCTACTTCTATGTTATCGCCGTAATCCTTGGATTCAATAACAACGTGCACGTCATCATCCTTTTGAAGGATGTTTAAAATATCTAATCCTCTTCTGCCTCTGTTTCTTTTTAAGCTATCCGACGAATCAGCTATATGTCTTAATTCCTTCAGAACAAACTCAGGGATAACCAACGTTCCTTCTACGAAACCTGTCTTGCATATGTCCGAAATTCTTCCGTCAATAATTACACTTGTATCAAGAATTTTAGGAGACAGCATTTCTTTTTTAGAACCTTTATCTTGTTTTTTAACTGCGGAAGCTGCTTTTTTTAAATTAATCTGCGGCCACAGCATATCATCTTTCTTCCCGGTGGATATTTTAATTCCTAAGTATCCAAACATTAAGTACGACAAAATTGAAACAATCGTGCCCACGTATTTTATGTCTGAAAACGGCTGACTTATCAGAGCAGCAATTATAAATCCAACAATTAACCCAATTGCTCCCCAGATGATATCCATTATAGAGAATTTCAGTAATTCTCTTTCAAAAGCTCCTACTATACTAAGTCCGATCTTTTTGATTTTAGAAGAAAAAAGAAAAAATATGATTCCAAAAACTATACTTATACCTAAAATTATTAATACATTTTGCAAACTTGTAAAATTCAGAAGTCCGTTTTGATTTAACAGTAATCCTACAAATGCACCAAATGATGCCCCCACAACAGTAATTACTGCTTTAATTATTTTATCAATCATATCCTCACCTCCTTTTAAGTATACCCATTATTTGTTATAATATTAAATGTAACACATTTTTTATCATTTGGCTATACCATTTTTATTAAATTATACGTAATTATTATTAATTTTTCCTTAACTTTGCAACAAAAAAAGAAATATGCACTAAAGCACATTGTCTTCCTGTGTTAGTGCATCTTCATTTATAATATTGTCCAAATAATCAGAAATACCCTTGCCGTCCTTATCAGTTGAAAGAGCTATTTCGCTAATCAACATTTGTTTAGCACTTACCAGCATTTTTTTCTCACCGGTTGACAATCCCTTTTCTCTGTCTCTGTACGTTAAATCTCTTACTACCTGAGCTACAGCAAATATATCTCCGGTCTTCATTTTTACCAAGTTGTCACGATATCTTTTATTCCAGTTTGAATCATTCAATACAGCAGCTTGCTTTAAAATATCATATACTTTTTCAACCATGTCTTTTTCTATAATATTCCTAAGCCCTATATTATTAACATTGTCTACCGGTATCATTAACTTCATTTCACCGATAGGCATCTTAAGTACATAGTAACTTTTGATTTCACCCAGTATTTCTTTTGACTCCATCGTTTCTATAACGCCGGCTCCATGCATTGGATATACTACTTTGTCGCCTAATTTAAACATACAAATACCTCCTAAATTATAGTATACACCATTTGCAAAGATATGTCAAATCGAATATTATACCCTGTTGTCCACACTATGTCAACATAAAATTGTAATTTTTTTTCAACATTTCGGGGACGGACCTTTTTGTGGCGGCAAGCCGCCACAAAAAGGTCCGTCCCCGAAATGTTGGTTTATAGTATTTCCTTACACGCTTTTGTTATGAATTCATATGTCAATTGATATTTTTCAAGTAAATCTTTCGGTTTTCCCGATTCACCGAATGTATCCATCACACCCACTCTTTTAACCTTGACAGGATATGTGTCGGATAAAACCTCTAAAACAGCGCTTCCAAGTCCGCCTATGATGCTGTGTTCTTCTGCCGTTACTATTTTTTTAGTTTCCATAGCAGCTTTCATAATAATTTCTGCATCTATAGGTTTAATAGTATGAATATTAATTACTCTTGCATCTATACCTTCCTCAGACAATTTCTTTGCTGACTTTAAAGCTTCCTGAACCATTAAACCGGTAGCGATTATTGTAATATCATTACCTTTTTTGAGCTCAACGCCTTTTCCCAATTTGAATTTGTATGAATCATCATAAACGTCTTCAACCGCCATTCTTCCCAGTCTTATATAAACAGGGCCCACATATTCAGCTGCGCTTAACACTGCCTGTTCCGCTTCTGTTGCATCGGCGGGACTGATAACCGTCATGTTAGGTATGCTTCTCATCAGGCTTATATCTTCTATTGCCTGATGTGAACCGCCGTCTTCTCCTACGGTAAGACCGGCATGTGTAGCCGCAATCTTTACATTTAAATTAGGATATGCTACGGTATTTCTTATAATTTCAAATGCTCTTCCCGCAGCAAACATAGCAAATGTACTTGCAAATGGAATTTTTCCTGCCAGGGACATACCTGCCGCCGTACCCACCAGGTTCTGTTCTGCTATACCTACATTATAGAATCTTTCAGGGCTGACCTTTTTAAATTCCGATGTCTTAGTAGACCCGGATAAGTCTGCATCTAAGACCACTATATCAGGATTACTTGCAGCTAATTTTTTCAATGCCTCTCCGTATGCTTCTCTTGTCGCTTTAGCCATTAATTGTCACCCCCCAATTCTTCAATTGCTATGCAATATTCATCGTCGTTCGGAGCTTTGCCGTGCCATCCCGCTTTGTCCTCCATGAATGAACAGCCTTTACCCTTTGTTGTTTTTGCAATAATCAATACAGGTTTTTCCTTTATAGTTTTTCGTTCTTCAAATGCTTTCTCAAGTGAAGAAAAATCATGACCATCCACATGGATGACGTGCCATCCAAAGCCCTCAAACTTTTTATCTATAGGCTCTACGCTCATAACATCTTCATTTTTACCGTCTATCTGAAGTCCGTTATGATCCATTATAGCCGTTAAATTGTCTAATTTATAATGATTGGCAAGCATTGCTGCTTCCCAAATCATTCCTTCTTGTATCTCACCGTCTCCCAACAGTACAAACACTCTGTTTTTTCTGTTATCAAGCTTGAAAGCAAGAGCCATACCGTTTGCAATAGATAGTCCCTGACCCAGGGAGCCTGTCGAAGCCTCCACACCCTTTAGTTTTTTCATGTCCGGATGACCCTGAAGCTTCGAATTAACTTGTCTCAACGTATTCATTAAATCCTTGCTCACAAAGCCCTTTTCCATCAACGCTGCATATAATACAGGAGCGCCGTGACCCTTTGATAATACAAAACGGTCTCTGTCATCATCATCAACGTCCTTTATGTTCATTTCTTTAAAATATAAATAAGTTAAAATTTCAACTGCAGAAAGCGACCCTCCCGGATGTCCGGAATTTGCCGCATGAATCATAGTCAAAATATTTCTGCGCATATTTTTCGCTATGACACTTAATTCATCGTAGTTCATTTAATCCTCCTATTTTTGTCGAATTTTGCTTCGCAAAATCATTGATTTGCAATTGATTGGCAGTTGATTTGCAATTGATTTTTAATGTTTTATCCTATCGCCTTGTCTATCGCTAATCCATTGCCCATCTATTGCCTATCTATTGTTAACGCTGTTTTCCCAATCCTTTAAAAATTGCTCTATTCCTTTATCTGTCAACGGGTGCTTCGTTAACTGCATCAACACCTTAAACGGAACTGTCGCAATATGACAGCCGTATTTTGCAGCTTCTGTCACATGCATAGGATGTCTTATGCTGGCAGCTATTACTTCCGTATCAATATCATAATTCATAAATATATTTGTTATTTCTTCTATCAGCTTGATTCCATCGCTGTTAATATCATCTAATCTGCCTACAAAGGGGCTCACGTAGGCCGCTCCTGCCTTTGCTGCTAAAAGTGCCTGACCTGCCGAGAAAATCAGAGTAACATTTGTTTTAATTCCTTCCCTGCTTAAAACCTTCACAGCTTTCAGTCCTTCATCGGTCATAGGAATTTTAATGACGATGTTTTTATGTATTTTAGAAAGTTCAACCGCTTCCCTTATCATACCTTCAGAGTCTAAACTTATAACTTCCGCGCTTATAGGACCGTCCACTATATGCGTAATTTCACGAACAACCTCTTCAAATACTCTTCCCTCTTTTGCGATCAATGATGGGTTTGTGGTTACTCCGCAGATAATACCCATGTTGTTTGCTATTCTTATTTCATCAACATTAGCTGTATCGATAAATAGTTTCATTTAACCCTCCTTTATTTCTTTTATAATATCCTTGCCCCCGAAGATAACTTTAATCATGAAAATCGGAAGCAATATTTGTCTCTTAATTCTTTTAGGTTCTTTTATTAATCTGTATAACCACTCAAGTCCTAACTTTATAAAAATATCGGGAGCCCTTTTTACCTTGCCTGCAAGTCCGTCTAATGTACCCCCGTTTCCTATTATTATCTTTGCATTAATCTTATCCCTGTTATACTCTATCCACTGCTCTTGTTTTTTAGCACCAAAACCGACAAATAAAATATCCGGCTCTGCCTTGTTTATTTTATCCAATACTATTAATTCTTCGTCATCACCATTCTTACCTAAATGTGTTCCTTTGAAATAACCGTGCTGACTTCCTGCAATATTTATATTTGGATATTCTTTGTGGACATTTTCCATTGCCTCATCGGCAATTCCCGGTTTCCCTCCGACTACGAAAAGCTTTAAATTATTTTCATTTGCTAACTTTAGCATATTTACAGATAAATCATAACCGGCTACTTTTTCTTTTAAAGGATGTTTTTTAATTTTAGATGCGTATATTAAGCCAATACCATCAGGCACATTTATGTCAGACTTGTTTATTAATTCCATAAACTCTTCATCTTTATGACACATCATTACTATTTCGGTATTAGGCGTATAAATTATGTATCGTTCTTTGTTTTTTATTTTATCTTTAATTACGTCCATGGTTTCATTCATTGACATGTTGTCAATTCTAACACCCATTATACTTAATTTATCCATACTATATTTCCTTTAATATTTGATAGTTAACCTTAATCAGCTCTCTTAATCTTGATACATTATCATAAAGCTTTTTTTTCTCAAAATCCTCATTGTTTATTTTATCTATTATCTCGTTAAAAAGCAGTTCCTCATCAATATCGTCAATATTTGAAGAAACCTTCATGTTGACACTGTTAACGAAATGGTCAACCTTGTGATCGTATGAAACTGCCACAAAGGGCACATTTGCTGCCGCTGCAAAAATCAATGAATGCAGCCTTACACCCACTAATACGTCCATACCTTTAATAATATCAAAGGCTTCATTGGTAGTAAGCCGTTCTTTATAATAAACAGCTCTTCCGCCGAGGTTCTTTTCGACTTGATCAATAAGCTCTAAATCTTCGTTATAGTAAAAAGGAATAAAGTAGCATTCGATATTATTTTCAATCAGTTTTTTTGCAACATTGCTTATTTTACAGCTTACATCAGCATTCTTCCAGTTTCTTAGTGAAAAACAAACTTTTTTTCTACTGCTTGTTTTATTGACAAAATTTTCACCCGCTCTTAAATTTATGACCGGGTCTATGGATAAAAATATTTTATTTTTATCCAATCCCATTTCCTCCAGCAGTTCCATCGAATGCTTATCCCTTACAGTTATGTAATCAACTAATTTTAATGTATTTTTAACCGCATTTTTGCTGTTTTCGTTAACCAGCGGTCCGATGCCCTGACTGAGCATAACTACTTTATTTTTCATCATCTTAGCTAATCTGATTAAAAACAGGTAATAATAAATGCTTCTTTTGCTTGTTATATCCTGCAGCAAGCTTCCGCCACCAAAAACAATAGCATCTGTACTATTTAGCTTAAAGATAATCGAAAGCACATTGTAGCGGTCTATTGTAGCTATGTTATATTTTTTGCTTGTTATTTCTTTGTTTCCTGATAAAACAATAATATTTTTTCTGTCGGTTATCTCCAGTATTTGTTTAAGTGCCATTTCTAATATTGCTTCATCACCTAAATTTCCAAACCCGTAATATCCCGCCAACAATATTTTTTTCACTTAAACCTCTCCTGTAATCTTAAGTATATTTTACGAAGTACATCCATTATTATCACTGCAATTACACCCACAACTATTCCAAAGCCTAATGCAATCACTGTTCTTGCCAATGATAAATATATAGGAGTTCTCAAATGTGAAAATGTGTTAATTATTGAAGAAGTCCCCATCGCAGCTGCTAACATGAAAATTCCTGTAAAGAACTCCGATTTTTTTCCGGCTGCGTAAACTGCGGCAAAAATTGCAGGAAACGCAATAAGGAATTCCTTAGTCCTCGGCCTTGCCAATAATACATATTCCATAAAGTTTCTTGAAATCATTTCGATGCTTGAAGGCTGAATGTTCGTTTCATGTCCTGTTCTTGAAATATAAATATAAGCTGCGGCACCTATAATTCCAACTATAATTCCGTAATAGATTTTTACCTCTTTATTCAGAAATCTTGCGGTAGTTTTAACAACACTTTTAACCGATTCATCTTCCTCTTTATTCATGAAGTAAATTATGAACATCACCAAAAAGATGCCAAAAGGAAGTATTTGTGCAAACTTAACTCCTCTGAAAATATCCATCTCAAGGAAATATTTCACATCCGCAAGCATTGCATCAAGAAAGATTGCACCGGCCAGCGAAATAATTACCGCTCCCGTCAATATCAGCGTTGAATATGATACAATGTTTATAAATGAATATTTCTTTGTATCCACATATATTTTCTTAATTTGATTAATATAAAAATATATTCCCAGACCTGAAAAAATTACTGCGGCGGCAAATGCAAATCCTTTTTCGGCAATGCCTCTTGCAACAAGGGGTATGAATGCTGCCGGAACTGCAAAAAAATATAAATAGTTTGCCCTTGAGTCTTTTATATTAAACATTTTGATAAACAACAGCACTGCTGCTAAAGTTATACCAAAGGCTAAAACAGATAATCTCTTTGAGCCCACATGAAATTCTTTCATCGGCTCAGCCTTGCCAAGCTTGATATTATGCTCACTTAATCTGTTTTCCAAACTGCTGAAGGTTCTTTCATATTCTTCGGCATCAGTCATATACTTATTGCTTTTCTGTTCTTCAAAGAACGGTTTAAAATAAATTGCTCTTATATTACGCTCAGTTATTGCCCTGAACATTGTGTTTTCAATTTCTTCCGCACCTTCATAATTGTAGTATTTATTTCTTTCTCTTATGTAATCCCACATGGTGAAGACTCTCATAGCGCTGTAGCCGGAATTTTCAACTAACTTATTTAACCCCTTTCCGTCTAAATGCTCTCTTTGAGTAGAGTTCTCTATCAGAGCTATCGCAATGTTGTTTTCCTTAACATAATCCAAGAGGCTTTGCTCATTTTCGGGATATCCCAAAACTTCCTTGCTGCCAAGCAGGTATATCCGAGGCTGCAAATCGTATTTCTCATTTTCCGATATGTATACATCTGTCAATTTTTCATTATATGTAGGAAAATTAATAGGTCTTAATATGACGTCCAGACCGGAATCCTTTATCAGATTTATTTTTTCTTCATCATAGCCTATACCTATGTTCAGCAGTCTTGAATCAGCCACAATCTTTGATTCATAAACTCCTTTTCCCTCCAGATCCCAGACTTTCTGAATATCAGAGTAATATATATCATCACTTGTACCCTTTAACACTATATAATAATCATCGTTCATATGATATGTATCAAAAAATGACCTGTCGTATCTTTCTGTTAAGCCGCTGTTTAAATAATCAAACAATGATTCGTCCCGTGTCGTTATAATCACATCGTTGTTTTTTATACTGCCTTCATCAATCATTACTGAAATCTGTTCGTTGTAATCATTCTGCCAGTTGTAATTTTTTATCATCTCCGATACAATTTCAGCCCTTAGGGGTCTGCCTGATTCAATTAAAAGTTTAACCGTTTCTTCCGGTACCGCAACCGACTCAGCACCATATTTTTTAAATTCTCTCAGCCACCAGCCTAAATCTTCTTCCGAGCTGTCGGCAAATTTTTTCATTTCGCTGTAATCCAATATAATTTCTGCCGTTTTATATTGTTTTTCTATTTCTACCCTTTGATAAACCGTATAAATCCCTACTAAAAGAGATAATGATATTAACACTAAAACAATTTTATCTATTTTTAATTTCATTTTAACTCCCCACTATAAATTTATTTTCTTAAAACACATACAACCATTTTAACAAGAAATTCTTTTAATCCCGGTAACTTTGCAGGATACCTAAATATATTCCTTAATGGCTCCTCAGAATAATACTCTACTTTGAAATCGCTATTCCCTATTATTTGTTTTGCCCTTTTTATTGTCATTTTATTAATATACGAAAAATATTCGGTTCCGTCTGCTCTCTTACCGATCCTGAACTCAATTCTCTCATTGCCGTCGGGTAAGTCCTTAACTAATTCCTTATATGTATTTATCAAAGTTTTTTCGCCGAAGAACACATGAACCCAGGGCATCCCTATCGCATCACTTAAATGAGCGCCGTAAGGATGATTATACGGAGGAAAATTCAGGTATAGTCTGCCGTTCTTTTTAAGAATTCTGTAGCATTCATTCAGAACCTTTTCCGGCTCATCCACATGCTCCATGGCATCATTCATTATGATAGTATCAAAATATTCGTCTTCAAATGGAGTGCTTGAAGCATCCGCACTGACAAATTCAAATTTACTCTCCATACCGTACTTTCTTGCCAATTCCTCGGCTTCCGGCTTATATTTACCTAATATCTCAACACCAACGATTTTTTCAACTCCCTTGGAAGCATAAAAAATTGTTTTGCCCGCAGCACCGCAGCCAATATCCAAAACAACTTTGTCCTTAAACATTTCATCAACATCAGTATGCTTCAAATAAAATTTGATCGTTTCAATACCCTTTTCATATTGCCACTCTGCATAGGTTTTTTTCCCTTCATTGTTTAAATTAAAAGGATGTACGGGCAGCTTGAAAAACTTATTTACTGTCATACATAATTTCTGCATATTTTAACCTTCTTCATCAATTTTTTATTCCTTATGAATTATAACATTACAATCGGCTAAATTCAATGATTTGTTTCTTCTTATTGGCAAATTGTGCTACTGCTTTAAAGTCGATTTTTGTTGAATAATTTACTATTTTAATATAAAATATGTTTAACCTGTCTTCATCATATAATTAAGGGAGTGGTAATTTGAAAAAAATTCTGATTTTTACAGTTGTACTGTTACTGACTTTAACACCGGTAATTTTTGCCGCAGCCGGAGATTCAAACGATCCTATAGTGGTATTGAGCTATTTAAATGATCGTATTAACAGTTTGATAAAGGATTATGGCTTGGAAGACGTTCAGACAATTAAGGAGAAGGTAGATAATCTAAGCACTGACGGTCCGTCAACAGGCCCAGGCACCACTGCAAGCTTAGAGGTTGTCGAAATTAAAGATGGTGAAAGATTGATAGGAGGAGCAGGAACAGAGCTTATATTAAGAGGCGGAAAGGCCACTATTATCGGAAGTGAATTAGGCGGTCTTGCCAATATTACTGTGGGCAAAGATTTTGTTTCAGGCATGGAAGCAGTTCCTAACAATCTGATGATAGTTCCGAGAGATGACGGCAGAGGTGTTTACACCGATACATACGCTGTTTTCATGGTAAGAGGTACATACGAAGTTATAAAATAAGATATAAGTGGTATCACTAAAAAAGCAGCTGGATGGACTCTCTCTGTTTTTTTTATTTGTAAAATCAATAAATTAATAATATAATAAATACAATTAAGGTAGCAAAGACATACGTCCTTGCTTGATCATGTATTTATTGTATCGGTGTGAAGCAAGACGATAAGCGTCTTGCATTTATGATATATTATATATATCATAAATGCAAGCGAGCTTGCGCTGCGCTCGGCTCAGATATGATATAATATTAATAATACTTAAAGAGGATATAACTATGATTACAATAGATGAAGTACAGGCAATATTGGATGAAATAGCTGCAGAATTTCCCTCCGAACTATATAAGGATCTGAACGGAGGTATAATTTTGCTGCCTCAAATTAAACTGCATAAAAGAAGTATTGATGATGATCTTTATGTTATGGGCGAATATCGCAACGAAAAGATTTCAGGAAGGTACATCGTTGTATACTACGGCTCAGTGGAAAGGCTTTATGGCAATTATTCAAGAAACAGGCTGAAGAATATGCTCCGGTCAATTGTAAAGCATGAATTTGTTCACCATTTTGAATCATTGGCAGGAGAAAGGCAGCTTGAGATAGAAGACGAGCATCAATTACAAGGCTATCTCAGAGGTAAAAGGAAAAATAATGACAAATAAAATAATTCTTCATTTACACTTGAATAACAACTGACTATCTTCAATGGAGAATATTAACTACCTTATTTTAAAGCATATCTTGCATGTCGTCCATTGTCCATGATTTATCGATTTATAGAGACAGAAAATATATTACGTAAAGAAAGAGGGTGAAAATTATAATAAAATGGTTGCAGTTTTTCAGCGGCGGTGATTATATAGCAAAAGCAATGATACTTATAGTTCTTTTTATGCCGGTAATAGCATATGTCGTTTTTAATAGTAGCTACTTTCATCCCCTTAAATTGAAACGTATCAGATTTGCAATTTATTTTGCGGTAATATTAATATATTTATTTTTAGTTTATATGATAGGATATTATTTGCTTCAAACGCAGTTAAATAGACAATAAAATTATATTTTGTAAAGTTAACCGCCCAAGCGCAAAATTGGACGGTTAATGTAATTTAAACGTATAATTTGGAGCTAACCGTTTATTCGGCAGTTCCTTTTATTTGAGTAATTTATAACGTAATTAACTTACAAAGTCAACAGAAGCAGATAGATTTTTCCTACTTAGTTAAATTTTCGATGATTCTCACAAATTCCTCGGTGGCTGTGTATCCCTGAAGCCTTGTCTTGTTGTTTTTCTTGCTGAATTCATTAAAATATTTTTCCTTGATATATACTGTTTTTTCTTCAATATCATAATATAAGTCGAAATTATATTCATTTTCGTCCTTAATAAACAGTTTACGGTCTTCAACGATGAATTTTGCATCAACCCAATAATATCCGCTTTCCTTTAAAGGCAACTCCTTAACTCCATCTGCTGCATCAGATTTAATGAGATTGTCAAATAAACGCTTTACATCATTGGCTTTTTCTTTATCTTCAGTATTGGTTCCATCAATTATATTAAGCTGAATGATATTTTCATGCTGATTGGAATATCTGATACCATCGTTAGAATAAACACTGTAATCGACATCTGACACACTGTTAACCGAGCCGGAAATTTGAATTATTTTTGAGTTTAATGCTTCTTCTACAACACCTATATAATCATTTTTCTTAAATAATTTAAACACCAAAGCAATCAAAACAACAAGTATTAAAAGCAATAAGAAAATACGTCCGTAATTAATTCTTTTCCTTTTTGAATACATATTTCGCCGTCTTGCCATAGCTCACCACCCTATCCCTTTTATTTTAAGAAGCCCTTTTATTTTAATTCTAAGGTCCTCAATTGTACCTTCATTATCAATTACTTCATTTACCATTGATACCTTTTCATCAATAGGTATTTGCTTTTTTATAATATTTAATACATCATCAGGATTTTTATTTTCTTGTATGGCTCTTTTTTTCAATCTTTCAATCTGAATTTCGGGACTTACATATATTAACCATATTTCATCAAATTTTAATTCATAGTACTTATTTTGCTTTATATTTTCCAATATTAAGGGGATGTCTAAAAATATTACTTCATCGTCATTTTCATTTATTGCTTTATTAAGCTCCTCAAGCACGTATCTATGAACTATTTCATTTAAAATATGCAGCTTTTTATTATCATTAAAAACTATTTTCCCGAGCTTTTGTCTGTTTATTGTACAGTCTTCATTTAATATCTGCTTACCGAAAACTTCCGTAACCTGCTTATAAAGAGGACTGTTAACCCCATATCCTCCGTGGACTATTTTATCAGAATCAATCACCTTAAAACCAAAGTTTTTTATTATACTGACTGCAGTTGATTTGCCTGTGCCGATACCTCCCGTAATTACTATAACCCTTTTACTTTGCTTCATACCAGCTTCCGCCCACATTAATATCTGATTCGAGACGAACCTTGAAATTATCAACTACATTTTCCATTTCTTCTTTTATAATTACTTTAACTTCATTTAATTCTTCCGTAACAGCTTCTACTATAAGTTCATCGTGAACCTGCAGTATAAGCCTTGATTTCATATTATTGTCTTTTAATTTTTTATAAACTCCAACCATTGCTGCCTTTATAATATCTGCAGCAGTACCCTGTACAGGAGTGTTGAGGGCTATTCTTTCACCGAATGAGCGGATATTAAAATTTCTTGATGATAATTCGGGAATATATCTTCTTCTGCCAAAATATGTTGTAACGTACCCGTCCTTTTTCCCGAATTCAACTATATCCTTCATATACTTATCTATATTTGAATAAAACGAAAGATAATTTTCTATATATTGCTTTGATTCTTTTCTCGGTATATTCAAATCCCTGCTCAATCCAAAGTCACTGATTCCGTATACTATGCCGAAATTAACCGCCTTTGCTCTGCTTCGCATTATAGGGGTAACATCCTCAATGTCTACATGGAAAACCTGTGAAGCGGTCTTAGTGTGTATATCTTCATGATTCAGAAATGCATCTATCAGATTTTGCTCGTTTGCAAGATGGGCCAAAACTCTCAATTCAATCTGGGAATAGTCTGCATCACAAAGCACATAGCCCTCCTCTGCAACGAATGCCTTTCTGAGCTCTCTTCCTTCATTCGTCCTGGTGGGTATATTTTGGAGATTTGGCTCAGTGCTTGAAATTCTGCCTGTGGCAGCAATTGTTTGATTGAATACCGAATGAACTCTTCCCGTCTTTGCATCTATTACATTTTTCAACCCTTCAGCATATGTAGAGTTCAGCTTAACCATTTGCCTGTATTCAACTATTGACCCGACTATTTCATGCTCGGATTTAAGCCTGTCAAGCACCTCCGCATCTGTCGATACACCCGTCTTTGTTTTCTTTATAACCGGAAGACCTAATTTTTCAAACAATATAACGGCAAGCTGCTTAGGAGAATTTATATTGAATTTTTCTCCTGCCATTTCGTATATTTCTTTTTCTAAATACTGTATCTTCTCATTGAAATGTGTTCCTAAGGATTCTAAAACTTTTAAATCAAGCTTGAAGCCCACATATTCCATATAGCCCAAAACTTCAATCAGAGGAAGCTCAATGTTCTCATACAGCTCATTCATTTGAAGCTCTTTTATTTCTGTTTTCATTAAGCTTTCACACCTAGTTACGGTGCTTAAATAATTATATATATATTCTTTCTTTTTATCCAAGTTCAATTCTTTAAATGATATTTTTGACCTTCCGGTTCCCAATATATCATTTTCGGATAACAATTCTTCCTTCAAATATTCATAGGCAATTTTGTCTATTGCATATGAGCTGTCAGAAGGATTCAACAGATATTTTCCTATTTCGGAATCAAATGAAATACAATTTAATTCTATTTTCTGTTTCATTAAATAAATAACTTCATTTTTAAGACTGTGACCAATTACGGATATTTCATCGCTTTCAAAAATATCTTTAAAACTGCTCAATAATTTTTCTTCACTTATTTTATCTGAATCTATATAATAAATTTCTGTGCCGTCAGAAATTCCAAGAGCTATAAGCTTGCTGTACAAAGCCCTGTCACTATCCAGCAGAAATTTTATTGCTGCTTTTTTACTTTTGTTTATATTATTTACTATATTTTTTATATCGTCTTCAGCTTCTATATAATTAATTCTTACAGAATTTTTATTGACAATTACGTCACTGTTTTTATTAGTAATTGTATCGCTTTTATCATCACCATTATCGAATAGGGACATCTGAGTTTCTGTTGCACTTTGAACTTTTTCTTCAGCTATTCTTTTCTTGAATGTTCTGAATTCAAGCTCGTCATATAAATCAGACAACTTTTTGTAATCAGGTTCCATAACCTTGTATTCGTCAAGGTTAAAATCAACTGGAATATCGGTTATAATGGTTGCAAGCGTCTGGCTCATATATGCCTGCATTTTGTCATTTTCAAGTTTTTCTTTCAATTTTCCTTTTATATTGTCAATATTTTCATACAGATTATCTAAATTATTATACTCCTGAATGAGCTTAAGTGCGGTTTTTTCACCGACTCCCGAAACTCCCGGAATGTTATCCGACTGATCCCCCATCAATGCTTTTAAATCTATAAACTGTAAGGGCGTTATTCCATACTGGTTATTCATTTCTTCAACATTCATTTCCTCAGTATTTGTAACACCTTTTTTAGTTAAAATAACTTTAATGTTTTCGTCTATAAGCTGCAAATAATCCTTGTCGCTTGTAACTAAGTAAATTTCATCCACCAATTCCTTGGCTGCATTTGCAAACGTACCTGCGACGTCATCAGCTTCAAATCCGTCTATTTCCACACATTTTATATTATGAATATCCAATACGTCTCTTATAAGCTGAAACTGTTCTACCAATTCATCCGGTGCTTTTGCTCTCGTTGCTTTGTATTCCTTGTATTGCTCATGTCTGAATGAAGGCTTCTTCGGATCAAAGGCAACACATATATACTCAGGAGAATATGTATCTAAAAGTTTATACAACATGCTCAAAAATCCGTATACTGCATTTGTATATTGTCCTTTTTTTGTTTTCAATGGAGGCATAGCATAAAAAGCCCTAAACAATAAGCTGTTGCCGTCCAATATCATAATTTTATCATTCATGTTATCTCCTCGTATCAATATTAAAGTTCTTATTCTTTTAATTATAACAATTTATTACAATCGGGTAAAGTTATATTTTTATAAATTAAAGCAGTAACCGACTTAAGGTATGTTCATATAATAACATAAACAATACTTTAAGGAGGTTTAAATATGGGTTGCAACAGAGATAGAGTTGGCGGAGCAAGCGGATCTAATTTACTATTTTTCTTCTTATTGTTAGTAATTTTATTCCAATTTTGCGAAGACGGATACCGTTAGTTGAAATAAAAAAGGGTCTGGAAAATTCCAGACCTTATTTTGTGTCGGTCGCTTATATTGGCTGTATTCCCATGCCTATTGCTTCATGTTCAAAACCTTTTCTCGGAGAACCGATTTGTCCGTAAAGAACAACAGCTATCCAATTTCCGCTGCTTGGTTCATCTTCTACTAAGGTACCTCTTACAATCGCAAATGTAAGACCTGCACTTCTTAAAAACTCGCCAAGCATAACCTGACCTCTGCAATATCCGCTTAAAGCTTCAATAATAGCATGGTAAAGAGCATGTTCTTCATGATAATTTTCTCTTATTATATCCTCTCTCAAAGCGGCCGTTTCAATGGCAGCTATAATTTTCTTCGAATCCATTGAACCCGCCTGCCCGCGATAAATTATATAATTTTTGTTTTCATAATATTTTTGCAAATTTTCAATATCACCGTCTCCCAGAGCAAGCAATACTGCAATTTTGCCTATTCCTCTCTTTTCCATAAACAGCTCCGCTATTTTCCTTAAAATGGTGAATAATTTAATATTTTTTTCTCATATTCGCACGCTTTTTCTTTAAGTTCACCTGTTAAGGTTCTGTATTTGGTTACAAAATCAACATCAGTTATATAGTCTAAATTAATTTGTACATTCAGTATACCTGCAAGCACCGCGGTTCTTGCAAGCATTGCCGAAATCAAACCGTCAGTTATCGCATTCGAGTTTCCGTTTTTAACAGCAATTTCTGTCAAAGGGAATATTTCATATGCTGTTTCAGCGATTTCAAATGGTACAATTGCCGCACCCTTTGAATATTCTTCAATAGCTTTTGATCTGAGCTGCTTTTCTTCTTCTGTTTCTTTAGGCATTTTATATGCTTCCATAACCCTATTATAAGCATTGCTGTCTTTCTCAATATAATCCAACAGCTTATTTCTCAATACAGCTGTTTTTTCAATTATTGAGTTCATTTCTTCTTCAAATTGAATGTATTTCTTTTTACCTAAGGTTAAATTTGCTACCATTTCCGCTAATGCGGCACTTAATGTTCCGCACACTGCGGCCACACTTCCACCGCCGGGTACAGGTGAATTAGAGGCAAGTTTTTCGGTAAAATCATTTAATGTAAGGTCTCTCATTTTTTTCTCCTATTATTTTTCCGTTTTTTATTACTGTTTCAACTATATTAACAGCCGCATGATAAGGAAGGAAATGTATTGAAGGATATTCTAATATTATAATATCCGCTTTTTTCCCTGCTTCTATACTGCCTGTAGTACTGCTGCGATTAACAGCTGCTGCCGCATTTACCGTTAAAGCTGTTATTATCTCTTCCACAGACATTTTCATATGTAAAGCTGCAAGTGCTATTACCAATGGTACAGAATTTGTAAAGCAGCTCCCTGGATTAAAATCTGTTGCCAAAGCTACAGCGCACCCTGAATCAATCATTTCTCTTGCTCTCGCATACTCTTCCTTCAGACAAAATGCCGTAGCAGGAAGCAGGGTTGCAACCGTATCTGATTCTGAAAGCATTTTTATACCTTTATCCGATGCCTGAAGCAGATGGTCCGCAGACGCACAACCTAATTCAACGGCTAACTCGGTTCCGCCTAATTGCACAATTTCATCAGCGTGTATCTTCAAATTCAATCCCATTTTTTTTGCTTCGGATAAAAATTTCCTTGACTGCTCAACGGTAAATACATTTTTTTCACAAAATATATCGGCAAATTCAGCTAAATTTTCACTGACTACGTCTTTCATTACATCAATCATATAATCAATAAACTCATCTTCCTTGCCCTTATACTCCGGCAAAACGCTGTGAGGTCCTAAAAATGTAGGCACTACGTCAACCTCATGTATCTCATTCAACTCCCTCATGGCTTGAAGCTGCCTAATTTCCGTTTCCCTGTCCAAGCCATATCCGCTCTTACCTTCAACTGTTGTGACACCCATTGCGATTAATTTGTCTAATCTCTTTTTACCTGTTTCAATAAATTCATCTAAAGAAGTGTTTCGTGTAGCCCTGACCGAGCTGGTAATACCTCCGCCGCGTTCCATAATGGACATATAACTGTCACCCTTTAACCTCCACGAAAATTCATCAGCCCTGTAGCCTCCGAATACAAGATGTGTGTGTGAATCAACAAATCCCGGCAGCACTGCCTTACCGTCTGCTTCTATTACTCTATATTCGTTCTCATCATATTTTTTTAGTATATCATCTGTCGATCCTACATCAATAATTATATCATCTTCTATTACAACACATCCGTTTTTAATCATACCGATATCAGACATTTCCTTGCCGTGTTTCGGTGCTTTACCTTTACAGGTAACAAGCTCAGATGCATTTTTAATAATAATTTTACTCATCCGTTCCTCCTTTTCTTAATTAGGGACATTCCTCTTACCCCCAAGACTTTCCCTTATATAAAGAGGCGTGTCCCATTTCCTCTGACGACATTCCTCATATCCTCAAAGACTTGCTCTTAAAGTCTTGTTTCCAACACCTGATTGAAGTTAAAGTTCTCCAATCTCAAATAGTAATCAGCCGTATCTACAAGTGCCTGTAAAGGAACGAGCCCCACTATTTCGCTTCCGACAACATTAACTCCGTATCTTTCGGCTTCCATTTTTACCGTTTCAAACACTCTGTAAATTGATGTTTTGGTATAATCGGTTAAGTTCATTGAAACCTGGACAATGCCTCTGTCTTCAAGCTCAATGCCTAAAGCTTTAACGTACCTGAAGCCGCCATTCATAAATCTCACATTCTTAGCTATTTTGCTTGCAATTTCAAGGTTATTGGTTCCAAGGTTAACATTGTAGGCAACAAGAGGCATCCTTGCTCCTATTGCCGTTACTCCTGCTGTAGAGTGAATTGTATCCGGACCAAAATCAGGAATCCACTGTTCATCCTTCATTTTTTCAGCCATTCCTTCAAATTGACCCTTTCTTATATTTGCAAGGTTTTCTCTGTGTGGAGCAGACGCAGATTTTTCATATAAGAAAAACGGAAGCCCGTAAGCTTCAGAAGCTGCCTTCGCTACTTCCTTAGCAAGTGCATCGGCTTCTTCAACAGTTACATTTCTTATAGGAATAAAAGGTACAACGTCTACTGCTCCCATACGCGGATGCTGTCCTTCGTGCTTGGTTAAATCTATCAGTTCCACTGCCTTGCCTATTGCTTCAACCATGGCAACTTTTAATGCTTCAGGCTCTCCAACTACTGTTACGACAGTTCTGTTATGATCCTCGTCGCTTGAATAATCCAGCAGTTTTACATTATGTCTTCCTCTGAACACATCAAGTATTTTCTCTAATTTTTGTAAATCTCTGCCTTCACTGAAATTAGGCACGCATTCAATAATTCTTTCCATTTCTTCCTCCGTTATTTCTTGTAATTTTTAAATGCTTTTTCTATTAATTCATCACTTGCAACGAAAGGTATCGTTATATGGTCGTCTCCCTCGTTCATTTTGTTATATTCGATAGTAGTTTCTATGGAATTCTCATTCCTTGCCCATGCTCTTCTTGAAACTCCTACCATTGTATCCCAAGGCATCGCCTTTTTAAGTATTTCATCAGCTCTTTCACTTCCGTCCAGCACCATACCAAATCCACCGTTTATTGACTTGCTTATTCCTACTCCGCCTCCGTTATGAAGCGCTATCAAGGACATTCCTCTTGCAGCATTACCTGCATAACAGTGTACTGCCATATCAGCAGTTACATTACTGCCGTCATATATATTGGATGTTTCTCTATATGGTGAATCTGTTCCGCCCGTATCGTGATGGTCTCTGCCAAGCATCACAGGTCCTATTTCCTTATTTCTTACCATTTCGTTGAATTTTAAAGCGATATCTCTTCTGCCAAGCGCATCCTGATATAGTATTCTTGCTTTAGTTCCGACTACTAATTTATTTTTTTCCGCATCTCTTATCCATATATAATTATCTCTGTCCTGACCTCTTCTGTCCGGATTTATAACTGACATCGCTGCATGATCCGTCTTCCTTAAGTCCTCTTCCTTACCGCTTAGGCATACCCATCTGAAAGGACCATACCCGTAGTCAAAGAGCATCGGTCCCATTATATCCTCTACGTAAGATGGGAATATGAATCCTTCGCTGGTATCAACACCGTTTTTAGCAATTTCTTTAATACCTGCATCAAATACCGCCCTCATAAATGCATTGCCGTAATCAAAGAAATATGTTCCCTTGTCAACCAAAGCTTTAACTGCCCTGTAATGTTCTGCTAATGATTTATCAACCAGCTTTACAAACTCTTCTTTGTTTGTATTCAGCATTTGAGTTCTTTGTTCAAATGTTAGTCCCTTCGGACAGTAACCTCCGTCATATGGTACATGGCATGAGGTTTGGTCCGACAGCAAATCGATATGGATATTATTGTTTACCGCATATTCCAATAAGTCAACTATATTTCCGTGGTAAGCTATTGATATAGTTTGTTTTTTATCCTTATATTCCTGAGCTGTTTTAAAGCATTCTTCAAGGTTATCTGTAATCTTAGACACCCATCCCTGATTTAATCTTGTTTCAATTCTTGAATAATCAACCTCGGCAATTATTCCGACTCCGTTAGCTATTTCAATGGCTTTTGGCTGAGCTCCGCTCATTCCTCCAAGGCCTGAGGTTACGAACAAGTGTCCCGATAAATCCTTGTCAGCCGAAATTCCCAATTCTTTTCTGCCGGCATTTATTAATGTATTAAACGTACCGTGAACAATTCCCTGAGGTCCGATATACATCCATCCTCCTGCAGTCATCTGTCCGTAGCTTGAGCATCCCATGGCAGTTGCCTTTGCCCAGTCGTGAGGATTATCGAACATACCTATCATCAATCCGTTTGATACTATGACGCGCGCACTCATTTTATGTGATTTAAAAAGCCCTAAGGGATGACCTGACATAACCGCAAGAGTTTGTTCATCCGTCAGCTGCTCCAGATATTTTTTCAGTAATTGATACTGCATCCAGTTTTGACACACCTGACCTGTTTCCCCGTAAGTAACTAACTCATAAGGATAAAGAGCCACTTCATGATCTAAGTTGTTGTCAATCATTACCTGAAACGCTTTCCCTTCAACACAATTTCCCTTGTATTCATCTATAGGTTTACCGTAAATTCTTTCTTTAGGCATAAATCTGTAGCCGTAAATTCTGCCCCTTGTCATTAATTCCTCTAAAAATTCCGGAGCCAATTTTTCATGCAGGCTTTCGGGCACATACCTTAATGCATTTTTTAATGCAAGCTTAATTTCTCTTTCATTTAATGTAAGCTCTCTTTTCGGAGCTCTTCTTACATTTTCCTTAAAGACCGGATATTCCGGTAAAACATCATCCAATTTTATGGTCATAGCATTTGAAATGTCTAAATTGTTCATAAATACACCTCCATTTATCTTTAATATATTATACAACAAAATCCGTCGAAAAAACGTCTAAATTTTTAAGATTAGTTAAAGCTTTTAACTTTATAATTAATTTATAGTTAATAAGTACAACTTATTAATACCCTCTCCCCCTTGTTTTTTTATAAATATTGATTAAGTCTTACGCCAGCGTAAGACTTAATTTTTTTGCATGTAAACAAATTGCATGGCAACTCTTTTATGTTTCATTTGAAAAAAAGCCAAAAATAATGTATCATTAAATCAACACAATACGAGGTATAAATATGGATATTATTTCTGTAAAGCTGCTGGGTACTCCGTCTGTAAAACTTAATAATAAATTGATAAGCTTCCCGTACAAAAAAGCGGAGGCCTTATTTTACTATGTTGTCATAAACAAAAAAATATCCAGAGAAGAAGCAATCAACATGTTCTGGTCAGAATCGGTCGAGGAAACAGGCAGAAAAAGCTTAAGAGATGCTCTGTATAAAATAAAAACTAGTACAATCGAAAATATTTTTTCCAATTCAAAATCTGTAATAGAATTTTCAAACGATTTAAAAGTTGACTCCGATGCAGACAATATCACCGAAACAAACGCGGTTAATTTGTATACCGGCAACTTTTTAATGAACTTTTCTGTGAAAAACTGCTATGATTTTGAAAACTGGATACAGGAAAAAAGAGATTATTATAAAGAAATTTATATTAAATCGGTACATAAAAAAATTAATGAACTAATCAGTGTCAGCGACTACAGCAGCATCGAAAAATATGGAAATATTTTAATAAAAAATGACCCTTACAATGAAAAAAACTACCGCTATCTGATGAGGATACATACATTATCCGAGGATTACAATAAAGCAATCAAGCTTTATTATGAACTTTCGAACGTATTGAAAAACGATTTAGATGTTGAACCTGAAATAAAAACGAGAAAGCTGTTCAAAGAAATTTTAGATCTGAAAAATACAATTAATTCCGACCATAACGGAAATTATGCCAATTTAAAGAGTAAGGTTGAAAATTTAACCTATTACTATACCATGTACCATGAAACTTATCCGTCTTTATCATCAGAAACAATAGATGCTTTAAGCACTTCAAATATTTCGGATATTGAGTCAGAACTGAAAGATATCGAAAAGGATTTAACTGTCATAGATGATTTGGATACAGAGTACATTAAAATAAAAATGGAAGCTTCTTATTTGGCAGGAAGATATTATATTTCTATAGGTGAATATGAAAAGGGAATCAGAAATATACAAATAAGCATTAAGCTGGCACATAAGCTTGATAATTTAATATATTTATTAAACAATCACAAACAAATGATTTTCTATGCCATACAAACCGATAATAACGATATAATGAATGATTATATAAACAGATGCTTAGACCTTCTTGAAAAAAGAGACATAATAGATGAACGGGGCATCATCCTGAGGCTGCAGGGACTTTATTTTATCAAGACAGAAAATTTCAAAGAAGCAGACAGAGTATTAAATGAATCAATCAGCATTTTTTCAAGCTTGAATAAATTCAGCAGCAAGTACAGCGTCAACATTTCCGCAAGCTATAATTATTTAGGTCAAATGAACAAAGACTTGGGAAATTATGAAGAGGCATATGATTATTTCATGAAAGCAATAAATATATGTATGGAAAACTCAGTTGTCAAGGGATTGGAAATATTTTATTCAAATGCAGGACAAGCGCTGTACAGCATGGGCAGATTTAAAGAATCCGAAGACTTAATAAATATAGCCATTGAATATTTTGATAAATTTAATGTTATTTGGGGAAGAGATTTTACAGAATATTATAAGGCATTGTTAGAAATAAAAAAGGGAAATCATGCTGAGGCAAAAATCCACTCCCAAAAAGCATACGACCTTGCAAAAAAGCTTAACAATCCAAAATCTCTATGCCTGATAGCAAAACTGATGTGACAGGCGATTTGCTTTTTATTTCCTGCCGTGTAAATACAAAACCGCCCTTGTTGCGGAGATATCTTCTCCGATTATCTGGAAGCTTTTCAGATGCTTTTCAAGCTCATTTACATAGGTTCGCCTTATGAGCGCGCTGTTATGGAACACGCCTCCCTTAATTCCTATGGTAATATGGTCGTCAAATTCTTTTTCGTATGCCGCCAGCGTAAGTTCCGCAAGTGCTCTTGCCGCCTCTTCCAAATACCAGACAGCAAGCGCGTCTCCTGCTTCGGCAGCATGTACAATAACCGGAAATAAAGCGGCGATGGCGTCTTTTTCGTTATTATAGATAAATTCCATTATTTTCGAACGTGAAGACCCGCCGATTTCATGAAGGAGCTTTATGCTTAAGACATCCTGGTTCATATTCCTGTCTATTTTATAAACTATGCTTTTAAAAGCTTCCATAACTATGTGATATCCGCTTCCTTCATCTCCGAGGATATGTCCCCAGCCTCCTACCATCTCACCCTGCCCGTTTTTCTGAACGTAGCATGAAGAGCCCGTCCCCGCAATGGCAAGTATCCCGTCACCGCCTCCGAAATATGCCACGCATGCCATTTCAGCATCGTTCAGGACTGTGGTTTCAATTCCAAAATCACGTTCCACATATTTTTTTATTAATTCAATATAATTCCCTGTTTCTACTGAAGCCATTCCAATGGAAATAAAAAGGCATCCTTCCTTTCCAAGCTCACCTGTGCATTCCCCTGTCAGAGAAATAATATTGTTCACGGTATTTTCCAAATTTACGGCAGGGTTTCCCGCTCCTCCGATTCTTTTGAATATAACTCTCCCGCTTAAATCATAAGCAACAAGCTCGGACTTTGTACCTCCCGCATCTATACCTATTAAATACTTCATTCATATCACCGCCTTATTTCACTTTTCTTGCTGTATCCGGATGATGCTCCCCGAGTTTATTATATACGGCATTTTTTATAAATTCAATTAATTTTTGGTGGTCATTAATATGTGATTTCAGCAGTTTATATTATTCCGGAGGCAAAAGAACAACTGCCTCCGGAAATATAAATGCTAAATAATATTTCTTCTTTTAAATCCAATAATACCCAAAGCAGTAAAGGCACCGGAAATCAGGACGAGCACAATCAATGAAATCATTGAAATCTCATTAATCGGGATACTGTAATGAGCATAGGAAAACGGCGTCCATTTCATTGCGGACCAACCGACAATCCCCGCTTCCCAAAGCATTTCAATAAGGACAAACACGCCCCATATCAGCCAGCCCAAAAATGACGCAATGCGCGGAAGCCAGCCGTACAGCAAAGCGGCTATTCCTATTATTATCCACACTGACGGAATTTTTGAAATACTCATTGCAGTCACGCGGAAAAGATGCTCCGAATTACCTGAGCCGATACTCCAGCCCAATCCGGACATGATCCCGAATGCAAGAAGAATAATCGAGCTTCCCGCAAAAGCAACCGCCAAATAGCTTCCCATCCACTTAAGCCGGCTTACAGGCTTTGACAGAAGTATTTCCGTATAACCCTCGTTTTCTTCGCCTCGCATACTTTGAACAAATGTGAGCGCAAACACCGACAACCCGCCCATCAGACCCAGTATATATACAGACAGTGCGATAAAACCTTCCTGATTGCCAAGCTTCATCATAGCCGGTCCCCAACCTGATAATTGCGCCAGCATTTCACCCATAGTGTCCATTGATATACTGGGTGTAATTGCTCCTATGAAGACGCCTATAAATGAAAGTCCCGCCGACCAGACTACAACAGCCCTTTTATGACTATGCCATGCCAAAGCTATAGGTGATTTTATGTCTGCAATCTTAGTTCTTTCCCTTTCGGCAATAATGCCCGCACCCATATCTCTCTTGTTTAGCAGAGCATAGGACAATCCCGGCATAATCAACGCAAGACCCGCAAAAATAAACAACGGCCAAATGTGATTTTCCGCAAATGGTGCGGTTACGCGAAACCATGCGCCGGGGTTAAGCCATGCCCAGGCGGAATAACCACCATTTACGTTGTTTAATACCATAAAAAGCATCATCAGTCCATATACTCCGAATATTGCGCCACGAACCTGTCCGCTGTGTCCGAAAAATTGTGCAAGCACTGAACCCAGTCCCGCAAATACACAGCCTGAAGCCGCAATCGTCAGTCCTGCGATTAACGAGCCGCCTGCAGCAAATCCGCTGCTGAACAGAGAAGCAGAGCACAGCAGCCCCGCAAGCAAGCTGCCGGCACAGGAAAGTGTCACAGCTGCCGTTACATTTGCGTATCGCCCAACGGGTTTCCCCAATATCAACTCACTCCGTCCGGACATTTCTTCGGTGCGAGTATGTCGGATTACGGTAAATGCAGCCCCAAATAAAACAACAATAGCAGCTTGCAGCATACCTCTCCAAAGTATCGCCCCCTCTAAGCTCAAAGGATAAATAGGTCCTAACCATGCCGACGTAATCGCACTTTCCGATAATTCTTCAATAAACAACCTCCAGTCGGGCATCGCTTTCACAAAGGTCATCTGCCCGGACACAAGCACCACCGGAAGAAAGAGCCAGATAGGAAGTAAGAGCCAGTCCCTTCGGATATAAAGCCTCAAAAGTTTTCCTGTCCCAGTAAATTGTTTCATATTCACTTCACCGCCTTTTCCTGAACATCGTCCCCATAGTGACGTATAAACAGCTCTTCCAATGTAGACGGCTCTACCGTAAGTGATTTAATACCCATTGGTGCAATGGCATTTATAACTTTATCCATAGCATTGACATCAACTGAGAAACGCCACTTTTCTTCTTTTCGTGATATATCGTGAATTCCTTGAAGTTGATTTAAACTCATGGATTTTGCAAGCTCTACGGTAACTGTTGTACGTGTCAGATGACGCAGTTCTTCAAGAGTACCCTCTTCGACGATTTCACCCTGCCTGATAATCCCCACTCTGTCGCAAAGTGCTTCTACCTCCGCAAGAATATGGCTGGATAAAAAAACTGTTTTACCTTGTTTTTTTAATTCAAAGATACATTCCTGAAAAATCTGTTCCATCAGCGGGTCAAGACCGCTGGTAGGTTCATCCAAAATCAACAATTCCGCATCTGAAGAAAGTGCGGCAACAAGCGCCACCTTCTGCCGATTACCTTTGGAATAACTGCGGCATCTTTTCTTTGGATCAAGCTGAAATCTGTCAAGTAATTCTTTGATGCGAGAAGTATTAGCTTTGCCGCCCAAGCGATTTAATAAATTTATAACCTCCCCGCCTGTCAAATTCGGCCAAAGGGTTACATCACCGGGTACATATGCAATTCTTCTGTGAAGTTCCACGGCGTCAGCCCATGGGTCACCGCCCAAAAGCCTTGCTTCCCCACCGCTTTTTCGGAGCATGCCCAAAAGAATTCGTATTGTCGTAGACTTTCCTGAGCCGTTCGGTCCGATAAATCCATATACCTCACCTTGCTTTACGGTCAAATCAACCCCGCGTAAAGCTTCCTGTCTGCCATAGGACTTAGTAAGCTTTCTTGTTTCAATTACATTCATAATAATACCCTCCAATCATTTATAATAGGTTTTTCGCAGCTCGTTAAGATAGCTGTCAAACTCAGCACGAATTTTTTCAAAATCATATACAGGAGCATCTGTACTTCGAAACTGTTCCAATATTTCACCTGCATATCCTCCTACTGCCCAAAAGATCAGCTTCTTTGCTTTTTCTGTATCCAGCTCGTTTCGGAATTTGGAGGTATCAATATCTCTGTAAAATCGTTCAAAGCTCCTGTTTTCTACCATTCTGCGCTTTTTTCCAAGCTCATCCTTAACCTCCTCAGAATCTGTGAAAACAGCCACCTTAATAAAATCAAAAATCCACGGATATTTTTGCATTACCTGAATTTTAAGCAGGCATGTCTGCCGGAGTCGCTCAAAAATATCCTTCTCATTCACATCAATTTTATCAAAATACTCCCGGTTCAGGATGTCCAGACAATAGTCATAAAGGAAGAGAAAGAAATCCTTTTTATTATTAACATAGTGAAACATCAGCGGTTTTGATATGCCGGATTCTCTGGCAATCACATTGGTCGATGCATCGTCAAAGCCTTTGCCGGCAAACTCCTTGAGCGCTGCATTCAAAATTGCATTCCGTCTTTCTGGCTCTAAACTTAAAAATTTTGAAAACATAATAATCACCTTATTTTTATTTTTTTCAACTATTTATCTGTCAGATCAACAGGCATAACGAGTCATTGACCTAACAGGTTAATAACATTGTATCACTATTTACCTGTTAGGTCAATGATCTTATAAAAAAAACTTCCCGCTTACATAATCAGGAAGTTTATGACGATTCTCGACACCGGAGGGCATCCGTTAAGCTCTTTTCTTTTTTTCTATCTTTCTAAAGCCAAAATATATCAAGGCTATGCAAATTACCAACCCAGCTATTGCGGGAATGAAAATCGACTTGCCTGCTTCTCCTCCGAACACAACGCTCCAGGTCATTTTGGCAACAGCTATAAAAACCATTACCGAAATACCAAAATATAAATTTCGTTTCCAGAATGCCGCCGCTAAAGCAATAAGCGATACGGGAACAAGCATCGTAATCAAAATCTTGATTACTCCCCAATCACCCAGTAAATAATCCATTTCCATCTTCAAAAATTCCTTAACCTGTTCATTTACAGTCTCAGGCCTCGGGAACCAGAACATACTTGTTAACAGCAGAAAAATCGTTGCAGAAATTCCTGCCCAGCTTCTTTTATATGCAAAGTAACAAAACGGTATCAGAAACAAGGGTCTTATATACCAGCTTATCTGGTTTTGATGGCGCTCATAAGCCCAATTAAAAAATTGATTGTTTGTAAATGCCAAAACGAGAAAAAACACAGTACCCAAAGCAAATATCAATGCTATGATTTTATCATGATTTTTTTTCATATATCCTCCCGCGTAATTTTATTGTCTAAACCATTCTTCATAAAGTCAACATAGTAATCAAGGTTTTTAATAATATTTCCAAGCTCCATATCATCTTCCGAATTAAAAACATCTTCAAAATGAGTAAACAAGTGACTGATTATTTTTATTATAAACTCTCCGGGCAAATCATTTCTGAAATCACCTTTCTTTACAGCATTTTCAATAATTTCGTTTAAAGGATTTATATCGTCTTCAATTAATACATTCTTTGCTGTATCATAAATTTCATTACCTTTTTCTTTTACAAACATCCTGCTCAGATTATGGTACTTTGGATGTAGCGATGCGAATTCTGCTCCAATTCTGGCCTGCAGCCTGAACGTCGCAAATATATCCCCTTTTTCTTCTGTTGAAGATGATTTAATATTTTTATTTATAAATTCCCATTTAACTTTAGAAGATGATTCCAGCAAATAAATGTAAAGCTCCTGCTTATCCTTAAAATGATAATAAAATGTACCCTTGCTGATACCGGCACTTTTTATAATGCTATTTAAAGAAGCATCTTCATATTTTTTTGAAGAAAATTCATTTAATGCCGCTTCCAATAATTCCTGTTTTTTTTCAAAACTCTTTTCTTTCATAAAGAACTCCTAATATAATAGACTTATCAGTCTAGACCATATGGTCTATGTTAATATTATCTTATTTTTAATAATTTGTCAACACATAATATTAATAAGCGACCGGCACCAAATTTTTTAATTTGGTGCCGGTCGCTTATACTGTAAGTGAAAAAACAGGGCCGTCGCACTAATTTAGTGCGCAGCCCTTTCCTATTAAACAAATCCTAAGCTTAGAAAGGTAATAGATTTTTTTGAAAATTAATTATAAAGGCAGCCGAATATATGATAATCAGCATGGATGCCGCAAAAACAGTCATTTGAATGCTAACATTATTCAATATAATACCATATGCCAGAGAACCTAACGGCATGCCGCCTCTTGTAATCATTCCAACTATCGAGAACACTCTTGATATATATTCGTCCGGTGTCTCTCTCTGTATATATGATTGTATCGGAACATTTATAAATGTAGTAGCACTGCTGAATAAGCAAACCACTGCTGATAATAACAAAAAATAAATAGTCGAACCATTACCTAGTAAAAATACCACGTCCGGAAATACAAGAAACGAAAATATTATCATACAGCACACAAGTAATTTAATACCAATCTTAAACGGTTTTATTATTCCTTTTTCCTTTTTATATGCAAGTCCAACAGCTATACTGCTCAAAAGCATTCCGAATATACTGATTGATTGCAAATAGCCGTATTGAACATCTGTAAATTTTAATTGAGTCTTATAAAACAAAGGCAAGACTACTGAAAATATTGGTTGAATTGAAGTATATATTAAGATATAAAACCAACATAGCTTACTTATCAATTTATTGTTAATAATGAACTTTATTCCTTCGTACAAATCTTTCAGCATTCCTTGCTTGCATTCGGTTAAACGGCTGTTGACATGATTGTACTTAATTAAAATCTCACTTATTCCGGATATCAGAAAAGAAAAGCCATTTATAAGGAATAATACCGCAACACCATAATTGGAATATAATACAGCACCTATTACAGGACCAAGTAATACTGATAAGCCTCTTAGTGATGCAACCGTCGAATTAGCCTTCGTTAACTCATCTTTTTCTACGAGCTTAGGCAGCATGCCCCTTGTGGCAGGGTCAAACAAGCCATTCAACATAGATATTATTGCCATGCCTATCATTAATAAGATAATACTCATTTTATCTAAATAAGAAATACAAGCAAATGCCAATATTATTACACCGCTTAAAAAATCTGTCATAATCATAATTTTCTTCCGGTTAAATTTGTCTCCCAGCACTCCCGCAAAGGGATAAATAAAAAGAGCGGGAGTGAGAGATATAAAAGAAAATATTCCTATATCAGACGCATTTCCTCCTATATCTATAATATAAAGAGGCAATATCATCATTTGTATGCTGGTACCGGTATCAGATACCATTCTTCCGGCCAAAAATAATATAAAGCTGCTATTATATTTTCTCATGTAATGCTCCTGTCAATAAACTGTCAAAATTAAACTTTATAATATTACCACATATCCTTCTGTTCCATTTACACGTATCATCTGTCCATCCTTTATAAGTTTTGTAGCATTTTCTACACCAACAACCCCCGGCAGACCATACTCCCTGGTTACAACAGCACCATGAGTCATTAAGCCGCCTACTTCAGTTACCATACCCTTAACAGATACAAAAAGTGCAGTCCAGCTTGGGTCTGTGTATGAAGTTACCAAAATGTCACCTTCTTCAATATTTGCATCCTCCATTTTTAAAATAACGCGTGCCCTTCCTTCAACGGTTCCCGCTGAAACCGGTATTCCGACTAAAGCGCCCTTCGGAATATTACCTGAATTATATTTTCCTTTAATAATCTCACCCTCTGATGTCATAACTCTTGGAGGCGTTAATTTTTCAAAGACCTTATATTCTTCTTTTCTTTTTTCTATTAAGCTGTAATCTATATGATTAGTTCTTACTGCCTCCTTGAATTCTTCAAAATACAGATAACATACATCCTCTCTGTCACTTATGATACCTTTTTTCACTAAGTTGTCTGCTTCTTTCATAAGCGCTGTCTTGTAAATCCAGAAGCGTTTAATAAATGAATACTTGGGATATTCTCTGAATCCGGCAACATTGCGTAACAATCTGATCATTTTCTTCGTCTTTTTTACTTTTTTCATGCCTCCCTGAAGCTTTTCAAGTCCAGATAATAATTCTTGTTCCATTTTCTTTGCTTCATGCATTCCCTGCTCAATTTTTGCTGAACTTGAATTAGTTTCAAAATTATTGATATTGCTTATAACAGTTGGTATAAGCGCTGTAGGTTTTTCATTCCATCTTTTCTTCGTAATGTCAATTTCACCGGCACATCGCATGCCATATTTTTCTAAATATTCTTTAAAAGCCTTAGCTGCTACATTTCCTCCTTCTAGTTTTTCTATATCCGTAAAAAATGTTTCATCCTTAGCATCATGTAAATACTCAATTACTTTCGGATATTGTCTTATTGCATCAGCCAAATCCATAAGTTCCAATCCCATTTCTGTAGTTACGTTATTTAGAACGGATTTAACAAGTGTATCGGCTGTATTCTTTACGCCTAGCCACTTTTCCATATTTTTGTTTATCCAGTAAGGTGCCATTCCGGCCAATACCATTACGCCCATATTTTTGGGCCCAGTCAATATACCTTTTAATTCCTTTATATCGCTTGAAATAAATTCAAATAATTCATTCCCTGAAACCTTTTTAATTTTTTGCTCCATATCATTTATTAATTCATCATTGAAAGATATACGTTCTTCAACAATTGAGATATCATTTTTCAAATACAGTTTAAAGGCATGAACTATCCATTTTAAGGCTCCGGTACCCACATTAATTGATGTCTTACCTTGCGGCATGGATTTTACAAATTCCTTCTGATTAATAATATTTAATAAAGCTTCCTTCATCAATATGTCAGCATTTCCTACACTTTTTATTAATATTTTTCTTGCTGCAGGTGATTTCAAGTCATATGTGCCGTCAATAAAAAGTCTTCCGCCTGCTTCGGTTAAATTTTCACCAAACCAAAATGATAACATTTTACAAAAGGATATTCCTAATGGTTTAATGTCTTCTGTCATCATCTGTAAATGTCCCATAGATGAGTAAACCCGATTTTTACCATCATTTTCAGGGGTCGGATAAAGAGTAGTAATGGGACGGCTCTGAACAATAAAAAATTCATCATCTCTCATGCACCATTCTATATCCTGAGGATGTCCAAAATAACTTTCAATTTTTCTTCCGATTGACTCAAGCTGTAATATTTGTCCATCTGTAAGCGTCTGCATATTTTGTATATCCGTAACTACTTCTCTTTCTACCGTACCGCCTTCTTTTGCCGCATTAACGATTGTTTTTTTAGAAGATATTTTCTTGTGTACTATTTTCCCGTCTCTGACCTTATATATATCCGGATTTACTAAGCCGGAAACCAATGCCTCACCTAAACCGTAACCGGCATCGATGGATATGACTTTTCTGTTTGATGTAACCGGATCCGATGTGAGCATAATTCCTGAGACCTTTGGGAATACCATTTGTTGTACGACTACAGACAAGTATACTTTACGGTGATCAAATCCATTTTGAATTCTATACACTACGGCACGTTCTGTAAACAATGACGCCCAGCATTTTTTAATATGATATAAAACAGAATCGATACCAATTATATTTAAAAAAGTATCCTGTTGTCCGGCAAAGGAAGCTGTCGGCAAATCTTCCGCGGTAGCGCTGGAACGTACTGCATATGCATAGTCATAACCCCTCATAAAAATAGCCCCTTTAATTTCTTCCTCCATATCATTCGGAATATCAGATGCTTCGATAATATTGCGTATTTCCTTGCTGATTTTTGAAACTCGCTCTATCTCATTTGCATTAAGGATAACTAATTCTTCCATCAATATGTTTAGCATTTCATTATTTTTGATTATTTTTTTATATGCATTAGTAGTAACACAAAAACCGGAAGGTACATTTAATCCTTCGATTCTAGATAATTCTCCTAAATTCAACCCTTTACCTCCAACAATCAGCAGCTTATCTTTGTCAATTTCATTAAAAATCATAGTATATTTGCCCATATAAAGCCTCCAAATATTTAATAAAATTATGAAATATTTTTACTATCCATTTCATAATATAACAGTTTAAAGAATACGTCAACAAATTTATGAAATAATCCCTTGAAATATTTCATAAGTTTTGTTATTCTAGTTTTGAGGTGATTATAATGAATGGCTTTGAGATTAGAAGAGAAAAGAAAATGGAAGATATTATTAAGGCTGCCGGTGAACTTTTTTCAATTAAAGGATTTAAATCTGTCAGTATAGCTGAAATTGCCAAAAAATCAAATGTATCTCAGGTAAGTATATATAATTTTTTTGGAAATAAAGAAAATTTAGCAAAACAAGTATTATTCAATCTAATGGATTCTACGATGAAGGAACTGGAAGTAATAGTTAGTCACGATATTTCATATCGTAATAAAATTGAAAAGCTTTTTGCTATTTCTTTGAAATCTGCAGATAGTATAGATGAAAATCTTTATCGATCAGAATTTATCAAAGATCAGGCAGTTCAAAACTTTCTTGAAGAGTATAAAAAAACTAAGACTGAACCATTATTAATGAATTTAATTGAACAGGGCAGGAACGAGGGCTATCTGGATAGCAGCATTTCCACTGAATCAATACTATTATATATAGATTCGATCAATAGCGTTCTTCAAACAAATATAAGCAAGAAAACAAGAGTAGATTTAGGAAAATTGTTTTATTATGGTTTATTAGGTGAAAAAAATAGTCTTCAAATAAAATAAGAAGACTATTTTCTGTTGACTTTTTCTGTTTTACTATAATATATCCTAAATAAACATAACCGAAAATCCTATAAAGATTACCATTATAAAAAGATGTATTAACAAACCCAGAAAATTTTTCAAGTATATAATCAATAAATTTTTTTCAGAAATTTTTTAATAAAAAATAAAATCCATATGGACGATAAGGCAATACATAAAACAAAATAAATTAATGAATATTCCATAGAAAATTTGGCAATCCATAAGGAAGGCAAGAAGAAAAACATATATTGGACACTTTCTGCAGTCAAAAATGCCGCCGGTATTCCGATCATTGTAATCCCTGATAACTTGATAACTGCCATACCCTCCACCTTATTTGCAGAAATTGATATTACCATCATTGACATTATAAGCCCAAGCAATGATGTTAATATTGATATTCCTATTATCTGCATAAGATCAATTTTTGTTAAGGAAAATATCATCATGACAATAATTGTTATAAAAAATGATGCAAACAGCGGAAATACTAATTTTGAAATTAAATATCCACTTTTCCCCAGAGGTGTGACTGCCATGTACTTCGTTATACCTTCATCAATATCTCCAAGTATTACCATAGAGGATATGTATGAAATCATCATAGGAGTCAGCACTGCCAAAAGCAAATCAAACAAAAGATAGTAAGGTTCAAGTATTATCAGTTTTTCTGCCGCCGGTATACCGAATTTAAACAATACTCCGCACATCAAGGGAGCGAAACAAATAATAAAAAGCATGGCATCCTTAGTAATTTGTATTAAATATTGTTTAAATGAAATAAATAGTTTTCCATAGCTGTTATCTGAATTCATAGCTTTATGCCTCCAAGACTTTGAAACATTTTTATTGCATTAATGCGTGCCATTTTATATAGAAACAAAAACCATATAATAAATACCGGCAGAAACAAAATATAATCACTGCTGCCGCTGATCATACTTATTGTTATGCATCCCGGATGCAGCAGCATAAGTTTATTATCGTATCCAAGCAAGTACAAAATCGGCGGAGTAAAAATTATTATTTCAATAGGAACAGCTGCCGTTACAAACTGGTTCAGGCTGTTGATATTAACCGCAACAATTAATCCAATCAAGGTAAACAATGCTGAACCTGCAATTACTCCCGTTATTACAATCAACATATTTTGAGCATCTGCAGATAAAGCTATGGAAGCTCCTGAAATTGCAGATATTATACCCAAAGACACAACCTTTGAAATGATATATTCATCTGCCCTTACAGGCGAAACTGCTATAGTGCTGAGCACTCTTTCGCTTTTTTCCAACAATACTATAGCACCCATAAAAAACAGCCCCATTGCGGAAGGATCGGAAAATATTAAAACAGCAGCTGCTTTTTCCTTCCATTCCAAAGGGAGAAAAAGTATTATGGAAATATACATTATAGTAAAAATCGCATAAATAAAATAAAAACCATATTTAAACTGAAATTTAATATCGCCGTATATAAGATTTATCAGCCTCATTGCAGCACACTCCCCGTAACCTCCGCAAATATATCATTCAATGTTGGCTCACTGCTGTGTATTGATAAAATTTTATTCGACATTATAAGCTCCTGAAGTTTTGCATCTTCAGATGTTTTTCCAAGCATACATTCTCTGATTTCTTCTTTGCCATTCATAAAGGTATATTTTATTTTTGCCGCACCCTTAGACATAATTAAATTATGCGGAGAATCCAGTGCTTTTATATTTCCGTCCACTATGAACGCCACTCTGTCACATAATTCCGTTGCGTCAACCATGTTATGTGTGGTAAGAATTATAGTCTTGCCCTTCTCTTTTTCATTGAGAATTATATTTTTCATAATTCTGCTGTTGTTGGGGTCCAAGCCGCTGGTGGGCTCATCCAAAAACAAAATGTCAGGATTATGAAGCAGCGCTTTTATGAAGTTCAGCCTTGACTTCATTCCCTTTGAATATTCCGAAACTTTTTTGCCTCCATCGTTTTGCAGCCCGACCATTTTTAATAATTCGTCAACATCTCTAAGTTTTTTGGAATATAAGGAACCGAAAAACTTTAAATTTTCTCTTCCGGTCAGTTTTTCATATAATGAAGGAAATTCAAAATCAACACCGATATTTTCATAAAAATCATCTTTATAGCTTTTGCATTCTGTTTTATTTACAATTGCATTGCCTTTATAACTTCTGATTAACCCTGTAAGTATTTTTTGCAGAGTACTTTTACCTGCTCCGGAAGGTCCTAAAAATCCAAAGATTTCCCCTTTTTTTACGTTGAAATTCATATACTCAATAAAGGGTCTGTCATTATAGCTGAATGACAGGTCAATAACTTCAATCATTTTGTTCCTCCATCAATTGAATTGTAATTCCTCTTATCATAAGCTTTAATGATCCGTCAAACACATCTTCGCCTATTTCTCTTTTATGAAGCATGGATAAGAATATGCCGCGCAACGCTCCGCTGAAATGCTTAATATCCAAATCGGGCTTATGCGGAATTACTCTTAAAATCTTTTCAATTATCATATCATCCTGAACAAAATGTTTCTCCACGACATCAAGGGGCAGCTTTCTCATCAGTAGTTCTAATTCGCCGTTTGTTAAAATATTTAATAAAAATGTATTTTCAACCTTTTTATAAAGCATGAATAAAAGTTCAGTTAATTCTTCACTGTCAATGTTGCCATTTAAAACCTGTAATTCGCTAATTATATGGCTTTGTATTTCATCTTGAACGTCATTAATCACATCAAACAGCAGCAATTCTTTTGAATCATAAAATAAATAAAACGTTCCTTTGGGTATATTGACTCTTTTCACAAGCTCATCTACCGTTGTTTTTTTGATGCCATATAGATTTAAGCACTCCTTTGCTTCTTCCTTTAATCTTCTTTTTATATATTCTCTTTCATTTTCAGTAAAAGACTTTGGCAAGTGAACTTCCTCCTTTTTATTTAACTATTTGACTATATTCGTTGTTTTAGTCATTGTAGCACATGATATGCTTTATGTCAACATACAAGTCTCAACTTGTGTGTTGGTACTATAGGTGTATAAAAGTAAAAAAGGCATCAACAAGCGGATTATATTTCCGCGTATTGATACCTTGGTATAAGTTCAGACTCACTGCATGCTTTGCCGGACCAGTTTGTATTTTTCAGGTTTCCGCTGAATACAACTCTTCCCTTTATATTTAGCAGTTCCTGCGGTCTTACAAGATTTCCGGATTTATTAAAATTAGCTATGCTGCTTTTATTTAAAATATAATAAACAAATTCAGAGCATAAAAATCTGTGATTATTGCATGATTCCCTGTTAAGTAAACAATTAATAAGTCCAATATAGTTATATTTGTATAAATCCTTTTTCAAAATAAATTCGTTTATTAAATTCTCCGCTTTCCTGTACTGCTCTCGGGTCACTTCAATTTCCATTACTAAACCGTGCAGGTTATCGTGTCTGCCGTATACTCCTTCATTCAAATTCTCTTTAACGAACCGCCCTACAAAGGGATTGTAAGTATATTTTCTGCCGAAGCTGTACATCCTGCTCAGATGCCTGTCCAGAGAAATAGATGCATGTGTATATTCATCATCTTTGATAAAACCAATCATTCTTGATAATATTGTATTTGTTCTTGTGAGAACAATATATATTTTCTTATTTTCCATAATCTCTCCCTATGTTCCTGTATTAATGTCTTATGCTCTAATTATGGATAAACTTACTTAAAAGGCAATAAAGGAAATATTAATGAATCATTAGAATTTGATTTAATAAATTTAATATTGATTGGTAAAAAAGCTTGCGACTGTTTAAACAATCGCAAGCTTTTAAAGTTTTACTTTATCTGATTTTTTCGGTATATATTTTAACCGCATCTCTTAAAAATTCTGCACATCCTGGCTGTTCCTTATCATAGTGAGCCCTGAATCTTTCATCATCCACATACATCTGAGTTAAATTGGCATGTGCTTCAGCGTTGTAATTTCCCCAGCAGAATGTAATCCATTTTTTATGAAGCTCTGCTGCCTTTTGACCGAGCTCTCCCGCAGGGTTACCTTCTTTGTAGGCCTCCTTCAATGTTTCAAGAACCTCATTTCCAAGCTCCTGCAATTCTTTATACTGTTCTTCTGTCATATTCATAAATCTCTCGTTAGATTCTTTTACGGTTTCCTCACCGTATTTTTCTCTTATTTCTTTTCCGAATTCTTTTTCATTATCTTCTACAAGCTTTTTCTTAAAGCCTTCAAATTTTTCTTTATCGCTCATTTTTATCTTCCCTCCTTTATTAAATATTGTCTTTTCTACATTATGGATTAAAGCATCCAATTGCTGTCTTCTTGCAAGGAGTTCATTATAGTGCTGCTTCAATGCTTTTGTTTCGTCAAAATCCGGAGATGTAATAATTTTCTTTATGCTGTCTAAATTAACACCAAGCTCTTTGTAAAACAAAATTTGCTGCAGTATATCAATTTCTTTTCCCCCATAAATTCGATAACCTGATGAATTGATTCTTGCCGGCTTCAGAATTCCTATTTCATCATAGTACCTTAATGTTCTCGTACTGATTCCTGCCAATGCGCTGAGTTTTTTTATTGTATATTCCATTTCCTCACTCCTTACATTAACAGTGTACACATTCACGCTACGTTAATGTCAATAGTTTTTTTATAAATATTTCATAGATTGTTGAAAAGGTTCGTCCTATTCTAATATTTCCACGTATCCTTCAGTACCGTTCAACCGTATTTTCTGTCCGTCTTTTATTATTTTTGTGGCATTTTCAATTCCAACAACTCCGGGAAGACCGTATTCCCTCGTTATAACCGCTCCATGCGTTGTAAAGCCTCCTACTTCGGTTATTAAACCTCTTATAGTAACAAATAGCGGAGTCCAGCTTGGGTCAGTAAATTGTGTCACTAAAATATCACCGTCTTCTACCTTAGCATCATTCATTGACAAAATCACTCTTGCTCTTCCTTCCACAATGCCTGATGAAACCGGAATTCCGGATAATGATCCTTCCGGGATATTTGCAGAAGACATTTTCATGGATGGTACGTATCCGTCTGAAGTGATTATTCTTGGAGGTGTCAATTTTTTAAAATGCGTGTATTCATTTTTTCTTTTCTCAATAACATTATAATCAAATTTATTTGCCGCTACAGCTTCTTTGAGTTCGTCAAAATACATATAATATATATCCTCTGCCTCTTTGATTATACCCTTTGCAGCAAGCGTATCAGCTATATTTTTTAATGCTCTTTTGTAAATTTTATATCTTCTCACAATATAGTATTTTGGATATTCTCTGCATCCAATAAAATTTCTTAAGATACTGATATTTTTTTTCAGTTTTTTAGCTTTTTTATTACCGCCCGGCATACTCTCCAAATGCCTTATTATTTCATTTTCTTTTGCTTTTGCCGTTAATTTTCCTGCTTCAAATTTCTCCTGCTGCTCCCTGCTTTTTAGAACATTGATATTGTTTAATATTAACGGTACGAGCTGAGCAGGTTTCTCTTCCCAGCGATCCTTTGTTATATCTATCTCACCGGGACATCTCATGCCATATTTATCAAGAAATAACATGAATGCTTCAACAACCTCATCACCACCGTGCAATCCCTTTATATCTTCCAGAAGTGTATCGCCGCCTGGACTATCTGATATATAATTTATTATATCGGGATACTTTCGCGCAACATCTGATAAATCGCACAACGCAAGCCCCATTTCTGTTGTAACGTTACGCTCAGCCGATTTAGACAGAATATCCACAACGTTTTTTTCACCGGTCCACTTTTCTACACTTTTATTTATGGTATCACTTACCAATATTCCTGATATGATTGCTCCAAGCATTGTCGGATTATAAGCCATAGACAGCAGTTTTTCTTTATCTTTCTGAATAAACTCAAGAGCATCAGCCTCTGACAATTCAGAGAGCAGATTATCCGTTTCATTAATTTCTTTTTCGAACCCTTCTAATAAATTTTCTATGATGTAAGGATTATTTTTCCTGCTTACGTTAAATGTTTCTAACAAAGATTTAAAGGTAAATATTCCGCCCTTAATGTTTCTTTCACCACGCGGAAGTGATTTCATAAAATCTTTATCTTTTATTAGATTATTGAGTGCATATTGTATCAGCGGGTCCTGTTTGCCGGTTGCCATTACAAGCCTTTTTTTACCTGCATATGATGATAAATCATGAGTTATATCTGCATAGATTCTTCCGCCTATTCTATCCATAGTCGATTCTGAAATTATTTCAAAAAATGACATGCCTAACGGTCTGATTATATCAGTCATCATCTGGGTGTGACCAATCGACATATACACCCTTGGAGCTTCCTTTCCTTTATAATCCGGAATTGGAAACAGAGTAGTTATTCCTCTGCTTTGTACTATATAAAATTCATCATTATATAGGCACCATTCTATATCCTGAGGGCTATTAAAATAAGCTTCTATATTTCTGCCGATTCCTGCCAGGTCCAGTATCTGACTATCCGAAAGCACCTGCATGCCTTTTCTTTTATCATCTATATTTAATTCCTCTGTTTCACCATAAGCTGCAGGTTTAATTTCTATTTTCTTTATTCCTATATTTTTTTCTGCAATGCTTCCATATTTCACCTTATATATATCCGGATTTACAATCCCTGAAACTAATGCTTCTCCAAGACCAAACCCTGCATCAATCGAAAGTGTTTTTCTGTCAGAGGTCATAGGATCTGCCGTAAACATTGTTCCGGACGCTTCCGACATAACCATTTTTTGTACAACTACAGAAAGCAGAACCTTTTTATGGTCAAATTTATTTTTTATTCTGTATGTTACTGCGCGGTCGGTAAAAAGTGATGCCCAGCATTTTGTTATATATCTGATAATTTCATGATTTCCTTTAATATTAAGATAAGTGTCCTGCTGTCCTGCGAACGAGGCAGTGGGCAAATCCTCGGCTGTTGCGCTTGATCTGACTGCAAAGGACTGTTTCTTGTCATAATCTGATAATTCACTTAATATTTCATTCTCAATATCACTGTCTATCTTAATATTTTCAATAATCTCTCTTATCCTTTTACTTACAGAAGATATTTCACCTCTGTCTTCGGGCATTAATCCTGATAATTCAGAAAATAATTTTTCCAGCTCAATATTGCCTTCAATAGTTTTTTGATATGCCTTTGTTGTAACACAGAAACCGTCAGGTATATTTATGTTATTTATTTTTGTCAATTCTCCAAGATTAACGCCTTTACCGCCTACATCCATTATCATTGATTTATAAATCTCATTAAATTTTAAGACATATGTCTTCATTTTTTTGCCTCCGAAAGTTTTGAAATTTAAATTACTTTATTTCATAATATATTATATAAATAGTAATGTCAATATAGTTTTGAAATAATCGTTGAATTATTTCAAAACTATGATATAATACATATATCATACCATCGCCTCGGCAATGCAAGCGAGCTTGCGCTGCACTCGGCTCAGATATGATATAATCCATATATATAAATATGAAGGTGATTATGATGAATGGTTATGAAAAACGGACTCAAATAAAAAAAGAAGCAATTATCAATAGTGCTCGTGAATTGTTTATAAAACACGGAGTAACAGACGTATCAATAAGTGAAATAGCTGCCAAGGCCAATGTGTCTCAGGTTTCCATATACAATTATTTTGGCGATAAGATTTCTCTTGCAAGAGAGGTTCTTATTTCTTATATTGATATTTTGGTAAATGAGTATGATGATATTTTAGAAGACAACATCTCTTTTGAAGAAAAATTAAAAATAATAATAACAAAAAAACACGATGCAATTACAAATTCTGGCAAGACATTTTTTAGTTCTGATGCATGGCAGGATAAAGCTTTAAAAGATATATACACTGAGGCAGCAAATTTAAAAATAAAAGCTATTTTCACAAAGTTTATTCAAAAAGGTAAATGCGAAGGCTATATCAACAAGAATATACCGGATGATGCAATTTTGTCTTTTATGACAGCTTCATCATATATTACACAGCAGCCAAATTATATTGGTACCAGTGATGATTATAAGCTGGGAATAATAAAACTATTTTTATATGGTTTAGTCGGTAAGGAAAAATAATAATTTTTTACTTAACAAATTCACAAGTAAAATTAATAAAATATAAAGTATTGATTTTAATGGATTTTCGAAAAATGAGCTCACATTTTCTCCTATGAATGCCAAAGACAGCATCATAACAAATTTAGCCGGCAAAAGCGTTATTAAGAAACGCCTTGTATTCATATTAGCCAAAGCAGCTGTTCCGCTTATTAAAAACGATGGAGAAAACGGAAAGCAATACAAAAAAAACATGAGTGTAATATTTTTTTGTTTGATTTTTTCTAAAGTACTTTTATATTTGCTTTGTTTGATTTTTTCTTCGAATTTTTTTCCGCCAACTTTACGGATTAATAAAAACAAAAGAAATGAGCCGATACAATTTCCTGCCCACGAATAGAGATACCCGAAGAAAAACCCGAATGTTGCAACATTTATTATAACAAAAGCGACCAGTGGAAGTATGGGGAAAAATGCCTCAACGACAGTAAATAAGATACCTGCCAATGGTCCTCCCGCTTCTACATATCTTAATACTATTTCTAAAATTTCATCCATTTTTAATAATCCCGCTTGAAACAATTTAGTTTAATTATGCCCTAATTTATTGTATAATAGGCATGAATATTTGAAAATAATAAATAATAATATTCGAAAGGATTAAACATGAAATATTTTATAGGTGCACCCATTCCAAATTTATATAAAAATAAAGTTGAAACGCTGCGTGCTGAATTCAGATTTCTTACTACTGAACCTCATATTACGATAGTACCGCCACCGGCACTTCCTGATGATGACTCTTTTATTACGGACTTAATTGAAGTGTGCAAAAATACCGAACCGTTTAAAATAAAGCTTGATAAACTTGGACAGTTTGGCAATAGGGTGCTTTATGTCAATGTATATTCTAAAGAATTAGTCAGCTTATATGATAATATATTTGAAAAATTAAATCTTGTAAAAGAAAAAAGAGATTATACACCTCATTTAACCATAGTAAAACAACGTCCAAAAAGACCTGTTGATATAGAAGCAGTTAAAAAAAGGGCAGAAATTAAATTAACTTCTTACCCCGAATATACTTTAAATTCTGTAGTTGTCTATCATCAACCAAAAGAAAAATTCATTTATGTACCCTATATGGAAATACCGTTTAGCAATAAACAATGAAAAATGAATAATGAATAATGATTGTAGAATTTGTGCCTCTGCACAAATTCTTTCATTAACTGTTCACTGTTCCTTGTTCACTGTTCACAGTATTTTACTTCAGTCTTTCTTCTATCAGTTTTGCCAACTCATTAGCGTATATATCCAATTCCGATTGGTTTTCTCCTTCAATCATAACTCTTACCATCGGCTCTGTTCCTGAAGGTCTGATGAGTACTCTTCCTTTTCCGCTGAAGTGATCCTCTATTTCTTGAATTTTGTTTTTAATTATTTCATCATCTAAATAAGCATTCTTTTTCTCAGGTGATACGTGAGCATTTACCAGTGTCTGAGGCATTACTTGCATTATGCTCGCCAGCTCTGACAGATTGGTGTTCTTTTCTTTCACGACACTTAGCAGCTGCAGTGCTGTAAGAAGTCCGTCACCTGTCGTATTGTAATCGAGAAATATAATGTGTCCTGATTGCTCTCCTCCTATTGAATGATTGCCTTTAAGCATTTCTTCAAGGACGTATCTGTCTCCCACCTTAGTTTTTATGATATCTATGTTATGCGCCTTCAGGCATACGTCTAGACCCATATTAGTCATAACTGTTCCAATTACGGCATTACTTTTTAATTTTCCATTTTCTTTCATATGAGTTCCGCAAATTGCAAGAACATGATCCCCGTCAACTATATTACCCTTTTCATCTGCAGCTATCAATCTGTCTGCATCGCCGTCAAAAGAAAGTCCTACATCTGCTCCTGTTTCCAATACAAGCTTCTGTATCTCTTCGGTCTTGGTTGAACCGCATTCTACGTTTATATTGATACCGTTTGGCTCATTATGTATTACATATACGCTTGCTCCAAGTTCACTGAGCAATTCCGGTGCAGCTTTATAAACGGCTCCGTTACCGCAATCAACCGCAATTTTCATTCCTTCTAAATTTACATTGATTGTCTTTTTCAGAAAATCCTTATACATATCAGTTGGACTTTCTACCAAAATCTTTCTCCCTATTTCCCCGGAAACAGGACGATAATCTATATCAATATTATTTAGCAAGTACTCTTCTATTGAATTTTCTGTTTCATCTGTTAATTTTAAGCCTTGCTCGTTAAAGAATTTTATGCCGTTGTACTCTACAGGATTATGTGATGCAGTAATCATAACTCCGCCATTTGCTTTTAATGTTTTTATCATACATGCTACGGCAGGAGTAGGAAGTATACCTAAATATAAAACATCTACGCCTGCAGAATTTAAGCCTGCAGACAACGCTCCTTCCAGCATATCTCCTGATATACGCGTATCCATTCCTACGACCATCTTTGGTCTTTTCTTGCCCTTTGTAAGAAAAAATCCTCCGATTCGTCCTAACTTATATGCCAATTCGGGTGTTAAATCTTTATTTGCAATTCCTCTGACTCCATCTGTTCCAAATAATTTTCCCATCTTTCCTCCGATATAAATAAATTGATAATGCTAATTCGTATTAATAAAAACAATAAACCATCATATATTTTAGCATATTTACGTACAAAAAAAAAGATACCAATTAAATTTAATGATAAATTAATGGTATCAACTTACTATTCATAGTTCAATAATTTGTCATCCTGAGCAATAGCTAAGGATCTTGACATCTGAAAACCTGAGATTCCCCAGTCTCATTCACAAAAATATACACTCCCTACGGTAGCATATTTTTGGAATTCATTGCGAATAACCTACCGCTCGAAATGACAGAAAGTGAACGATATACTTTTAGTCATAGCAATGATGCTAAATTACTTAAATTCTTCTATTATATCATATAAAAAAGATTCATATATTGAAATAGTTTCATAGTCTTTATTTTTAATAGCATATTTTAATTCATCGCAAATCAAAGAAATTAACTGATTAAAATTGTTTTTTAATTCGCATTTGTGATAATTATCATATGTAAATTCCTTTAATTCTCCGCCATGCCACAAATTAAAATACTTAAGAATATAATTATATAAATCACTGTTGCTTTTAATTAAATTATACAAGGATAAAAAAATATAATCAGAATTTTTACAACTAACATTATAAATATCAAGTAACGTTATTCGATTATCTTCCTTAGATACTTGTATATTTCCTTCGATTATTCCAACTGCAGCCACTACGAAAAACATATTGTTAAAACGGTTTAATTCAATAATTTCAATATATTTTTCTACATCAAAAACGATTTCAGCAATCCTGCTTTTTATCATTCCTAACCCCCTTTAATTTTACTTACTTATATGATAAATCAAGCTTTACATTTTGTCAATAATTATATAAAAAAATTACATATTGTAAATTATTGTTGTTTTTTATCAATTTATGAATTATAATTAAATGATGGGTATAATCTTATTGAATTAAACAAATATAATTAAAGGATTTCATAAATGAGCAGTAAAATAAGTGAAAGAATCCGCTATCTGAGATTGAAAAATAATCTGACAGCAAAGGATTTAAGTTTAATATTGGGCACTTCTGAATCGGCAATATCTCTATATGAAAACGGAAAGCGCAAACCAAGTATAGAACTGATTTTGAAGATGGCCGATTATTTTAATGTGTCAACTGATTTCATTTTAGGTGCGGACAAGAATACTATAACAGACAGTGAAAAAATTATTGATATTGATTTTTCCGAAGTTTTAGAAAGTCTGATAGTTTATATGAACAACCAAAATACAATAAGATTTGATGGACAACCACTTGATAATAATATGAAAAAGATGTTTATGAAGAACGTTACTAATATATTAGATAATATGAGGTTTTTTATTAATATTTAAATGAACAGCCAAATCCGTATAACCATGAAGTATTTAAATCGAAAGGATCAATTATGATAGTTTTATCTTGCAGCGATGTTTCTAAAAGCTACGTAGTAGATAATATAATAGAAAATGTTTCATTTTCAGTTAATGACAATGAAAAAATCGGACTAATAGGCCTTAATGGAGCCGGTAAAACAACACTGTTTAATATTTTGACCGGAAGATTAGAACCTGATTCGGGAGAAATTTACAGAGTAAAAAGCAAAAAGCTCGGTTATTTAAAACAAAATACAAAAATTGACAGCAACATGAGCATTATGGATGAAATGCTGACAATTTTTAATGATGTTATTAAAATAGAAGAGGAGCTCAGCCTTCTATCCAATAAAATAAGCAATTTTACAGAAAATGATAATCAGTCAGAGCTTGAAAATTTAATGCACTCTTATGCTAAATTGAGTGAACAATTTGAAGAATTCGACGGATACGGATTTAAAAGCTTAATTCGAGGAGTTCTAAAAGGATTAGGCTTTTCTGAAAATGAATTCAATAAACCGGTTAATCTTTTAAGCGGAGGGCAGAAAAGCAGAGTTATGCTTGCAAAGCTTTTATTGGAAAAAGCAGATATCTTATTGCTTGATGAGCCGACAAACCATTTAGATATTGATGCAATTTCATGGCTGGAAAAATATATTAAAAGCTTTGGCGGTGCAGCCATAATCATATCTCACGACAGATATTTTCTGGATAATACGGTAGACAGAATCCTACTGTTGGAAAATAAAAAGTTAAGCTCATACAACGGTAATTATACTGAGTTCATGAAAAAAAGAAAACAAGAGCTTGAGCTTAAAATGAAGCAGTATGATGAATATGAAAAGGAAATCGAAAGACAAGAAGAAATGATACGCAGACTTCACGCTTACGGCAGCAAACGAAATATCAGACAGGCATTCAGCAGGCAAAAGGCACTCGACAAAATAAAAAGGATGGATCCTCCTCAAACAGACAACAAAAAGGTTAAATTGCATTTTATACCTAAGGTAAAAAGCGGCAGAGATGTGTTAAAGGTCGAAAACTTATCTGTGAGCTATGATGAATATAATGTTTTTAAAAATATTAATATGAACATTTATAAAGGAGACAGAGCTGGTATAATCGGTCCTAACGGGATAGGAAAATCCACACTTTTAAAGGTTATCTCAAATAAATTGAACAAATTTAGCGGTTCTATAAGCACGGGGCATTATGTTAATATAGGTTATTACGATCAGGAGCAAACGAGCTTAGACGATGAAAATACAGTCATTGATGAAATTTGGGACTGTAATCCCGATTTAAATTATTATGACGTACGCACTATGTTGGCTCAATTCTTATTCACCGGAGATGATTTGTATAAAATAATAGGGGAACTGAGCGGTGGTGAAAAAAGCAGATTATCATTACTGAAGCTGATGACTTCAAATGCAAATTTTTTATTGATGGACGAGCCCACAAATCATTTAGATATAGATTCAAAGGAAATGCTGGAGGATGCACTTTTAAATTATGAAGGCACTGTTTTAGTTGTATCACACGACAGATATTTTTTAAATAAAATTGCAAATAATATTTATGATATGTCTTCTGAAGGAGTTTTTCAATACCTGGGTAATTACAATTATTACTTGCAGAAGAAAGCAGAGCTTGAAGAGGATGACGATGAAACAATTGAAGCAAAGACTAAGACACAAATAAACGCAGAAAAGAAAAAGGAACGTGAGCAGATAAGGGACAGACAAAGGCGGGAAAAATCAATAAAGAAGCTGGAAGAAATGATAGAAATGCATGAAAATAAAATTCTTGAATTGGAACTTGCATTATGTCAACCTTCGACATATGATGACAAAGTTTTAGTTATGAACTTAAATGAAAAAATAAACATACTCAAAAATGAATTAGAACAATATTATAATGAATGGACTGAAATATTGGATAAAAAATAGGCAGATGACCAAATTTATAATTTAGTGTCAGTCGATTATATTGTAAATGTGAAAAGTTATCCACCCTTTGTTGAAAAGGTGTTGATAACTTTTCGCTGAAATATCAGTATCAACAGCTTTATCCACAACTGTTGATACTTTTTTTAATGTTTACTGTTAATTAATCTGCAAGTTTTAAATTTGGAATTGCATTTAATGATGCATCTGAAAATTCTTTTTTTAAATATTTATAATATGCCGCGCATCCTATCATCGCTGCATTGTCAGTGCATAATATTGACGATGGTTTTAAAAATACATAGTTATTCTTTTTGCATTCTTTTTCAAGAGCTTCCCTTAAACTGCTGTTTGACGCTACTCCTCCTGCAAGTGCAACTATTTTACAGTTTCTTAGCTTAGCTGCCTTCATAGTTTTCATTACAAGCACATCTACTACTGCTTGCTGAAAGCTTGCAGCCACGTCCTCAGCTATAATTTCTTCATTTTTCTGTTGTTTGTTATGAATATAGTTTAAAACCGCCGATTTTAGACCACTGAAGCTAAAATCAAGAGTGTCTTCATCTATCACAGCTCTTGGGAAATTAATTGCTGCTTCATTTCCTTCCTTTGCCTTCTTCTCTATTAAAGGTCCTCCGGGATATCCAAGCCCGATAGCTCTTGCAACCTTGTCAAAGGCTTCTCCCGCAGCATCATCCCTTGTTTTTCCCATGATTTCATATTTGCCGTAATCATTGATATAAATCAGGTGCGTGTGCCCTCCCGATGCGACTAAGCAAACAAATGGAGGCTCAAGGTCTTTATTTTCTATAAAATTAGCATATATATGTCCTTCTATATGGTTTACACCTATCAACGGTTTATTCCATGCATAAGACAGTCCTTTAGCATAGTTAACACCTACCAACAGTGCTCCCACCAATCCCGGGCCGTAGGTAACGGCAACGGCATCTATATTATCACAACTTACATTTGCTTTTATAATAGCTTCATTCACAACGTCGCTTATATTTTCAATATGCTTTCTGGACGCAACTTCAGGAACGACTCCACCGTATTGCTTATGTATTTCTATTTGAGATGATATTATATTGGACAAAACATTTCTTCCGTTTTCAACAATTGAACATGCTGTTTCATCACACGAAGATTCTATAGCAAGTATTAATACATTATCTTTCATGATTTCCTCCTGTTTACAATTGTTCTGATTATACCACTGATGCAATGGATTGGCAATAGGTTAGCAATGGATTAGCCATGGACAGGCAATGGGTCAAAAAAAGGATTTATACCGAAGGTATAAATCCTAAATCATTTTCAATTGCTTATCAATCACAAGTCTATTGCTCATCCATTGACTAGTCGAGGGTTATTTTTCCTTTTTTATTTGTTCTCCAAACGTGAAGTCCTAATGCCAATCCGATTACACCATATACCATGAAGGTTCTGAAATATTCTCCCAGCAGTGCATTACCGAATACTGATAATCCTATTTCAGGAGACATAATAAACATAGAGTTAAACAATAATGTACCTAGTATGGCATGTCTTATATTAGCTTTCTGGGTAGAAGCACCTCCAACCAAGAGACACGCAACCGAGAACATGCCTATTTGTGTATGAGCTCCGTAGGTGTTTAATGTACCCATGTTCTGTAAATACATAATTTGACCCCATGCTGCCAATACTGTTGAAATCATAGTTGCTATCAACCTTGTTCTGTCGACATTGATACCCGAGACCTCAGCTATATGCTGACTTTGACCAACGCTTCTGAAATCCTGACCCAACTTGGTACTAAGAATTTTTTCACTGAATATACAAAGTCCTATAATCAAAAGACCTGTTACTACGGGAACCTTTCTTACCATCATTAGGGATGATTTCGTTGTAATTGCATGTACACTTATTGCTATCAATACTAAGCATATAGCCATATTGATATAAGTCATAATTTTATTACTTTTAGTAAATGTCGGCTTCTTATTATTCTTAACGTATCTGATAACCTGAAGCAATAATATAGCGGCAGCAACTGCTAATACCGCCCACATAAACGGCATCTGAAGGATGTTGTCAAGTGCATACTTAAGTCCTCCGTCCTTAACGGGTACTAAGTCAACTGTCATTCTTATACCGACGCCATCCGGCTTAATCATCGGATGGTTTGCAGGAACCTTAATGATAACTCCCACTGCAAAAAGGAATAAGAACTGGTAGAGACCATTCGCAAAATAACCTACTATTAAGCTGGCTATCATTTCTTGTCCTCTTGTTTTGTTGTACAATACACCCGTAAAGTAACCAAACAATGCAGCTATTGGGAATGCAATCAATAAGGTCAACATTAATCCCATAACACCGCCCATATCAAAGTATCTTATAATGGCAATCGCAATCTGACCTGCCATTGCACCTACAACTATTCCGAAATTAAGACCAAGACCTGCAACAACCGGTATAATCAGAGATAATACCAAGAAAGCATTTCTGAAGAATCTGCTTGAAAGTTCAGTTAAAAAGTAGTTTACCGTTACACCGTCAGAAACCATAAATCCAAAAATAGTAAAAAGAACAAATATTATGGTAACTATATTGTCCGCTATCCATGATGATTTTTTCACTTGTAATCTTTCCTGAGTTGGTACGTTATTCATTATTTACCGCCTCCTTTTACTTGAGTTAAAGCATAAAGGATTATACCATTTTGAATTATCATACGAAGTATCTCCGATAAATCCGTACCTTCAAACAATTGGTTAGCAACGGGCAATGCTGTTGTCAGCAGTCCCTGGAATATTAAAACTCCTATTAATACGTGTGATACCTTTGCTCTTGACGCAGTAGCACCACCGATTAATACAGCTGCCACCGCGGGGAAAGCCATCATTAACGGAGCGTTATACAACTGTGTATATCCGTATCCCTGGGAATATACAATTATACCTACCGCTCCTAATACTGTAGATAATACATTTGCCTTAATTCTGTTTCTGTTAATATCAATACCTGATGCCTGCGCAAATCTAGGGTTAATGCCTCCTGCAGATATTGCAACACCCGATTTGGATCTGAAATACATCCATACTATAATACAGCATAAAAAGAGTATTAAAAGCATTCCTGTGGGAATTATTATCCCTTTTTCTCCGCCTATTGTAAATCTCCATAGATTACTCAATATATGAGCTCCCTCTACGGCATCAAGCTGTATAGTTTCTCTGAGACCTGTCCCCATGAACCATCCCATTTTTTTGTTTGTAAAGGGAATCATTAACCATGCAAGACACATAAAAGCGGAAATAGAAAAACCTGTATAGGTTGCTATTGTCATTTCAGAGCCCTTCACGGCATTTAAAAGCTTTCCGTACAGATATCCCACTATAACCGCAAATATTATTGCTAAAGCAAGTGATACAAATAACCATCCAAAGCCCATATAATTAAATTCTATTGCCAAAACCATTGCGAATAGTCCGCAAACAATACCCACCGGTAATGCAAAGTTTGGACCTGTACCAGATTGGATGGAAGGAACCATGGCAAGCACCAGAATACCGTTCATTCCCGCTCTTTTTATGGTGTCGCTCATAAGAGTAGTCATTGAAATTCCTAATGCGCCTCCGGCAATTAATAATATTACCCAGAAAACACCTATGATTAAAGTAGGCAATCCAATCGCGTTAACTATATCTTTGAAATTAGATTTTTTATTTTCTTTTGCTCCAACCATTATGCTTCACTCCCTTCAACATGACGTTGACTTCCGGACATCATCAAACCAAATTGAGCATCTTCCGCATCGGGTGCAAGTACACCTTCAACCTTTCCTTCACATACAATTACTATTCTGTCGCAGATGCTCCTAAGTTCTGCTAATTCTGAGGAAGTCATAACGATTGTCATTCCATATTCTTCATTTAATTTCTTTAATAAATCTAACACCAATTTTTTCGCACCTATGTCAATTCCTCTTGTAGGCTCTGATACCAAAAGAAGTGTCGGATTCAATGTAAGTGCTCTAGCAACACATACTTTTTGCTGATTACCGCCGCTTAAGCTGCCGGCTTTTTGCAATGAAGACGTACATCTGATGTCAAGATCAGCTATCATTTTTTTGCCGTGACTTCTGATCTTACCGGAATCCTTAAATTTCAAAGGTCCTAATTCTATCAAGAAGTCATTGTGAATTTGCATAGCGGAAAAGGCAATATTTTCTTCAATTGATTCATCAAGCAGCAATCCGACACCTTTTCTGTCTTCACTTACGAAAGCAAGTCCTGATTTAATAGCTGCTTTTGGGTCGTTCAGAGATAACTTCTGCCCGTTAAATGTTACTTCGCCGCTTGAAGGATAAATACCCATAAGACCATTAGCAAGTCCAAGCTTACCTTGTCCTGCCAATCCGCCTATACCAACTATTTCACCTTTTTTAACATCCAGATTTATTCCTTTTACTCTTTCGCCGGGCATTGCAACGTTCAGGTTATTTATACTCAATATCGTTTCATCACTAATATTCTTATCAGATTTTCCGCTTCTTTCTATTGTAATCTTTCTGCCAACCATCAATTGAGCAATTTCAACCGTACTTGTATCCTTTATATCCTTAGTTGCTACGTGCTCACCGTCCCTCAATACAGTTACTTTGTCAGCTACATCAACTATTTCATCCAATCTATGACTAATAAATATAATTCCTATTCCCTTTTGAGCCAATTTTTTAATAGCATTAAGTAAATTTTTGGCTTCAGTTTCAGCTAAAACTGCAGTCGGCTCATCAAATACCAAAATTTTAATTCCTGTTTTATCTATTTCGCGGGCTATTTCAATAAATTGCATGTGCCCGACAGGAAGACCTGCAACCGGCAAAAATTCATCGATATCCATATCAAGAACATCGAGTGCCTTTCTTGCGTCTTCATTCATTTTCTTCTTATCTAAAGATTCCAATCTTTTGCCTAATACCGTACTCACAATATTTGGCTTAGTAATTTCTCTGTTTAATTTAATGTTTTCCGTAATAGTAAAGCCGGGAATAAGCATAAATTCCTGATGAACCATTCCTATTCCAAGTTCCATGGCAGCATGAGGTGATTTAACATTAACCTCTTGACCTTCAAGTTCTATTTTACCATCAAAGCCACCGGTTGAATGGATGACAGGCATGCCGAAGAGAATATTCATCAAGGTTGACTTTCCTGCTCCGTTTTCACCGATTAAGGCTAAAATTTCACCTTTGTTCAGCTCGATATTTATATCTTTTAATACTTTGTTTCCGGAGTATTCCTTTGAAACATTTTTTAAGCTTAGAAGGTTGCTCATATTTACCTCCTTGAGTAAATTTTTCCATAAAAAGGAATGTAGCGGAAGCTCTAGATCGAAACTCCGAAACATTCCTTAATTTCAATTAAATCATCTAATCACTATTTTTAGTTTATAATGTGTTCTTCACCATAAGTTAAGAAATCCATCATTATCAATCTGTATGTAGGGAATTCTGCTCCTGCTTCTACATAAGTAGTAGTTGTAACTGCTATACCATTTGCATATTCAGTCATCAATGCTTCTAATACATCAATGTCAAGCTCATCGCCTACTTCATCGTTTATCCATTTAATTGCATATTCACCTGCTGCTACAGTGTTCATCATAGCTACAGGAACAGGCCATGTTGAGAATCTTCCAAGAACGCCTTTTTCATCAAGCTTTTTAGCTGTTTCGCTTATTACTTGTGCCATTGCATCAGCAGTGTATCCAACTGATTCAATACCAAGAGCTGATGGGAATCCATGATATGGTGACGGACAGCATGGTTGTGGATATATAGCTCCTGCATCAACACTTGCTTTGATTAACGGAGTTTGCATTCCACAGTTTGTTGAGAAGAATGCAGTATCTACACCATATTTATCTACCATCTTCGGAACATCTTCAAGAATGAATTGTTGTGCACCTGGTAAGCCAGCGTCTCCTGTTGGGTCCGGAGCTGTAGCATCAACAAATTCTATACCTATTTCTTCACATTTAGCTTTCATAAGATCTCTTCTTGATGAAAGAAGAACGATTGACATATGTCTCGGGAATGAATAATGTACTAAAGTCTTAGCTCCTAATTTTTGAGCTTGTAAAGGAATATTGTCACCCATTCCTAACTCATCTGCCTGTAATATTAAATCTGCTCTTGCAGCAACGTCAGGCGGATTTTCCTGTGGTTGACAATAAGCAATAAACAGATCATCACGAGTTTCCAATAATTTATCAACTGCTGCATTTGTTCCCGGAACAGCCTGATTAACTATTAAAGCCTTAATTTCTGGGTCAGAACCAAGCTTAGTAACGATACTGATCATTTGCTCTTGTTCTGTCATGAAGTTGTCCGGCCACATTACATGAACAACCTTGTCTTCACCATATTTTTCAACCAATTCTTGTGCTGAACGGTACTCTTCTTCATTTTGAGAAAGAGTATTTGTTACAATTGCAATTTTACCTTCAAAAGCTGCAGCAGCTTCCGGTGCAGGCGCAGGTGCAGGTGTTTCTGAATTTGGTGTTTCAGGTGCAGGTGCTGGATCTGGTGCCGGTGCTTCTGCAGGTTGACTACATGCAGCTAAGCTGAACACCATCATAAGCACTAGCAAAATACTTATAACTTTTTTCATCTTGTCCCTCCTAATTAAATAAAAACTTTACCTTTTTTTATTATAATTGAATATATATTAATTGTCAAATAATAATTGAAATTACCTTTCTTTCCATATGTTATAAATTTGGTAAAAACTGAATTAAAATGAAAACGATTATTTATAATTATTGTTTATTTTTATAAATTAGCACACGTTTTCTTCTTAGTAATTTTAACCTCCTTATGTTTATTAGCCATTTTTTCAATAAAATACCTAATTTATAATATTAACTTTTATTAAAATGCTTTTCATATTTATTAACAAAATTGCATGATATATATTTAACTTTCGGAGGGTTTCCCCTCCTAAAAATTACTATAGTGAATCTAAAAATTTTTTCATTTTCTTTCTTTGTTCCGGACTTAAAAACATTTCAAAATTTTTCAAATCTTGAATTTTCTTCCGATATTCTTCTTCCCCATATTGCTCTTTTAATTTTTTGCTCATATTTTTTGCGTCTCTCAAAATTTCATCCTCAGATTTGCCGTTATATTTTTCCTTAAACTCTTTAAATTGTTTATTATTAATAAATTCATTAATATTTTTGTCATTTGCCGCTTTTTTAAACTCTTTACTCTCAGCTATTTTATTTAAATTGTCATCATCAAAACTTTTAAAAAATTTAGCCATTTAAATACCTCCATTCATATTACATAATATGCCAAAGAAAAGGATTGATTACTATTTAATTTTAATTTCAGCGGCTATACGTGTAACACAACTTATGGTATTGAATAAAATGTTATATTAAGTTTAAGTAAGAAGGTGATATTATTCCTGTTCAAATAATTTTATATTTTTTAGCAGCAAAATATATTTTTGGAAGCGGGCAACTGCAAGGCATAGTTTCTAAGCTGTCCGGACCATCTAAAAGCCTTGCGGGAGGTTTTATGAATGATCCGCAAAAAATAGAAAATATAATCGGTATGGTTCGTACGGTGGCGCCGCTTACATCAACACAAACTGTCACAAAAGTAAATACATATTTGCCTATGTTTGAAAAAGCCAGTACATTACTTGGCATGTATTCTTTTTTAAACAGGGCACAAACCTTCCGGCCTATTCAGCCATTAAATGCAAACTCACCGGTTGAAGCAGTGACTGCATTAATGAAAAACGGTAATATCAGTAAAATGCTTGCTCAACCTCTATTAGCTAACAATATGGATAAAATAGTGGGCTCAATGGCAGCGAATATGCTTAAAAACGGAAATTTTAATGATATACTTTCATCCGTTTCGAATTCTGCGGGCAATTCCGAAAACGGCAGCAGCTTAGATATTAACAGCTTAATGGAAACCTTTATGCCTCTGTTAAGCAGCATGAGTTCAAATTCAAGTAATGACGATAATGAAAGTCAGGAAGCCATTAAAGAATCAAAGTTTAAAAACGAATCCGTTTTACCCGATGATGAGGCAGAGGAAGTAAACGAAGATAACGGAATTACGTACAATGAAAAATCAACCCCCAAAAATGAATACGATAGATATTACAGAAATGACAGGTATGAAAGCCATGAAAAGGCAGTAAATTACGACGAAAACAAAAATACATACACAGAAAAAAAAGAAATTCACAAGCCTATCAGAATTAAACAAAGAAGAAGAAGGTAAGCAGACGACCCAAATTTTAATTTGGTGTCGGTCGCTTATCCTGAGCAGAAGCGAAATTTGCCCTAACCCCATTTCTCAGAATCTTTTTTCTGAGAAATGGTAGGTAGGTCATTCGCAATGAATTCCCAATATTTGCGACCAAAGGGAGCAGAAATATTGGTGAATGAGACTGGGGATCTTGTACAGCAAAAGATGAGATCCTTCACTGCGTTCAGGATGACACATCGTAGTCATCCGTCGCAGCAAAGGATCTCTTCATACAATTTCCAATGATTTTGCAGCGTCAAACAAATACAAATAACAGGCTCTTACCTTTTTTCGGGTTATTTTTTCCACTGCTTCCTTATATGATAAAATTTGAGGTCTGTACTCCTCAGTTGCATACTTTAAATCATCATTACTGTTAATTTCATCAGTTTTATAGTCTATTATAACCACTTCACCATCCTCATAGAAATAACAGTCGATAATTCCCTGAATAAGAATTATATCATTTTCATTAAGTGAACCGATTATTTCATTGGCATACCTTTTAATAACAAATGGAACCTCTCTTTTTACTAAGTCAGACGACATCATCCTTACTCCTATATCAGATTTAAAGAAATCCATCAACATCCTGACATCAACAACTGCGGCTTCCTTTTCCGTCAGAAGCTTTTTTAGTACCATTTCATTTATTTGCTCGTTTATGTTATCCTTTGATATATTTTGCTTAAGATCTAAGTGCTGCATTACAAAGTGAACGATGGTACCAATTTCAGCCTTGGTAAAATCAATCTCATCATTGAATTGAGGTAAGTCCCTTAAAACAGGAATTTTATATTTAACCCTTTCTATTGCTTCATGCTTCAGCACCTTTATATCGGTAACCGAAAGCTTAGTAGGTACATTGACAGAGCTTATAAATTCATATTTATATTTTAAGCGTCTTTCTATTTCATCCTTTAACAAACTGTTGCTTTGATTTTTAAATTCATGAATCGATTGAATTCTTTTTGACTTATCGTTGTCAGCTTCCTGTTTGTTCAGGTTTATCTGGGATAAGGAAATTGTATTAACCTGCCACACATCTGAGCCGTTATTAAAACAGGAACATATCCAATCAAGATATGAATCGCTGTTGTATACATTGTATAGGGAAACTCCCTTATTCCACTTTTTTACTTTATTCTCCAACTTATCAACAGTTCCTATCATTATCATCCTGTCAATGGCTCTTGTCATTGCAACGTAAAGAACTCTCATTTCTTCCGAAAGGTTTTCAATTTTTATAACTCCTTTCAGGCTTGCTCTTGCAATAGTTTCTCTGTATACTCTGCCATCAGGATTTATGTATTTAGGTGCAAGTCCATATTCCTTATGCTTTAATATGGGCTTTGAGCTGTCGGTTTTATTAAACCTTTTGCTCAGGCCGCACAATATAACGACAGGAAATTCCAATCCCTTGCTTTTATGCACCGACATTAACCTTACAACATTATCATTTTCACCCAATGTTTTTGCACTCCCCGAATCACCGGACGAGACCCTTAATTTTTCCACATATCTCAAAAAGTTAAACAGTCCGCTCATAGAGGTTTTTTCAAAATCATAGGCTTTATCTGTCAGCAAGTGCAAATTTGCTTGTCTTGTTTTACCGTTTGGAAGAAGTCCCACAAAATAATAATAATTTGTTTCCATTAATACTTCCCAAATGAAGTCGTTCAAATGAGTGTATCTGCTTCTTTTTTTCCAGAACTCAATTTTTTCGGTAAATAATCTTAATTTTACAGAAAGCTCATCATCGAATTTATTTTTATAATTGTATAGTGCATCAATAAAAGAACACTTAGGACTGTTAACTCTTATCTCTACAAGTTCTTCTGTGGTGAAGGAACCAACAGGTGACCTCATGACGCTTAAAAGCGGAACATCCTGCCTTATGTTATCTATGATTCTAAGTAAATTTAAAATTACCTGAATTTCAATTGTTTCATAGTATCCGATACCACCATCAAAATAAAAAGGAATACCTTCATTATTGAAAATTTCTTCAAATATACCGGCACTTTTTGAAACCGAACGCATTAAAATTACAATGTCTTTATATTGAAGTTGCTCAGGAATATCTTCTATTATCTCATTATTGTCACTTCTCTTTATAGGCAGATTATTGTTCTTTTGCAAAAGCTCTCTGATTTTTTGAACAGATAACGCAGCTTCAAGCTCAGCCTGCTTCATTTCTAAAATTTCTTCACTTACATTATCCGCTTCATCCTTATTTTTATCAATGATTGTAAGCTCTGTGAAGCAATCTCCGCTTTCTTTAAATTCTGCTCCCGGATTGAGATAGACATCACTGGTGTAATCAACTTCACCTATTTCCCTGTTCATAATTTTATTAAAAATAAAGTTGATTCCATCAAGTATTTCTTTCCTGCTCCTGAAATTTTGAGTTAAATCAATCCTTCTGTCAAGGCTGTTATCGTCACTGCTAGGATAGCTGTCACATTTTTCGTTAAAAATCGTCGGATCGGCTAATCTGAACCGGTAAATACTTTGCTTGACATCACCGACCATAAACAAATTATTGTTTCGTTTTATTGAATTTAACAGTTCCTCCTGAAGACGGTTGCTGTCCTGATATTCGTCGATAAATACATATTTATATTTATTTCTGTATCTTTCTCCCACATCCTCATTCTTAAGTATCTGAAGTGCATAATGCTCAACATCGTTAAAATCGGCAATGGACTTATCGACTTTTCGCAATTTAAATTCCTTGTCAATATCAAAAATCAATTGATACAGTATATACATGGGCTGATACATATAATTTATATCGGAAACAAATTCACCTAAGTCTTTGTTTGGTACTGTCTTTTTCATATTGTTGATAATTTTTTTATACTCTTCCCTTAATTGCTTCACATTCTCTTGCTTCTCAGGGCTTACGTCATCCTTTTGTTTACCTCTTAAGGATTTGAGAGAAGAAAATGATACTGAGTGTAAAATTTGTATAAATTCCTGAAAATCATTGCATAAAGCTTCCTTTAAGCTTATTACATTATTTAAATCCTCTGAAAGAGTTTCCTTGTAAACAAAGGGACCATCAACTTCATCACATAAACTTGCGGCCCATTGAACGCTCTCTTCTGCACCGTTAAGCAAAATGATCATATTCGTTTTGAGTGCTTTGAGCCAGGCCGAAGCTTTAAAATCATCTGCAGACAAATTATGTTCTTCAACTTTTTCCTTTAACCATTCAAATGGTTCCGGATTGCTTAATATGAATCTGTAAATATCTTTAACAATATCTGTTAATTCACTGTCTCCCCTGTTGCTTGTAAAGCTTTCCACAAGCTTTACGAAGCCCTGAGGTTTCGATGCGTAATAATTCTCTAAAACATCATCTATAGTTTCATTCAACAGTATTTCAACCTCATTTACATCACCTATTCTGAAATTAGGGTCTATTCCTATAAGGTGGAAATTTTTTCTCACAACGTCGATGCAAAAAGAATGTATTGTGGAAATGCTGGATCTGCTTAAACTATTAAGCTGACTTTTTAAATGCTCTTTATTTTCGCTGTTCTGAATTTTCTTAATCAAAGCTTTGTGTATTTTTTGTTTCATACCGCTTGCTGCGGCATTAGTAAAGGTTACGATTAAAAAGCTGTCTATATTTTCCTTTTCTTCCGTAATAAGCTTGATTATTCTTTCAACCAAGACGGTGGTTTTTCCTGAGCCGGCCGCCGCCGATACCAATATATTCTTATTTCTAAGGTCGATAACTTCTCTTTGCTTAGGACTGAATTTCATCAACGTCACCGCCTTCCTGCATTATTTCTCTTAAAACATCTTCTTTCTTAAGCTTGTTTATTCTCCTGTAATTATTGCCGTCTACAGAAGGGTCAAATTGACACACAGATATAAACTCACAATAACTGCATGGAGTTTTTCCACCATTAACCTTTCTGTAAGGCATTATATCTATATTTCCTTTTAACACTCTTTCAGCAGTTTGTTTTGCAACACTGTCAATTTTATCAAGAAGCATTTTGAATTCCTTGTCAGTCAATGTTTTTGATAATTTAGAGGTGCTTCCATCCTTATTTAATGAAACAGGAATAATATCAGATTTTCTGTTGTTATTAATATCCTTGTCCATATTAATAATAATATCTTCATTCTCCACTGCGTAACCCTTTAAAGAAAGTTTATTGATAATTTCCGCTTCTGCATCATTTACGGATACCTCGTCTGAATCAATCATAGGGTCATCTATTACAAAATAATAGATACCGCCGATTTCCGGTTTTGAGCAAAACAATTTTTCTCCATTTTTGATTATGGCGGACATATACACCAAAAGCTGCAGCTGTAGACCTTGTAATGCATCTGATAAGTCAATATCCTTAAAGGAGGATTTATAGTCAATAATATTAATGTAGGTTTTATCATCCTTTTTTAATATGTCTACACGGTCAATTCTTCCTTGAAAATATACACTTGTTTCATCATTTATTTCAATTTTTACGGGAGAAATTTTAAACTCACAAGCATCGTTTCCTATAATCAGTTCCGTATATGCAGGTCTGAAATTACCTCTTTGCAATTGATTTACAATTGTAGAAGCAGCTCTGCTCACCAATCTCTTTATTTTTTCCTTCATATATTTATTGCGTTCATTGGCATCCAAAGCCAAGTAATCAGATTCATTATCAACAAGCACCTTTTCCGTAACCGAAACAGATAAGCTGTCAATTTTTTCTTTATCTAAATCCATAATATTTAAATTGTTCAGTGATTTCGTGAATTCTTCAACCGACGCATGATAAATATTTCCTAGGTCATAAAATTCAACCTTCTGTACAATTCTTGGCTGTGGTCTTAGAACACTGTCCATAAAAAATTTAAAGGGACAGGAAGCGAAGTTCTCTATTTTAGATACTGATATAGTCGTTGGCTCATGGTATATTTTTTTTAAATTTTCATCCTTTATTTTTTCTGCCTTATTTTCATAAGACATTCCTTGATTGATAATTTTTATAATATTTTCATCATTTACTTCGTACCATGAATAAGCATCCTTCCAAACATGCCCAATATCGTCTCCTTCAATGTAATTTCTGATGCTGCTTATTAAATAATCTATGGTACCTTTATTGTTTGATATTTTTTCATCCTCTGAGGCTTCAATTAAATCCGACTCTTCCTTTACCAAAGGAAATAGCTGCTTCATTCTGTCTGCATACATTGAAGGCTGCATAGATTTGCCGTCTGAGGTGCCCAGACAATAGCTTAAAAAAAGCTTGTGTGATGCATTTGTAAACAGCTTGTACAGCAGGTGCTTTTCCTTGTAAATGTAATAATTTGAATCAATCAACAGCTTTAAGCCTGATTTTGAAAGCAAATCCCTTTCATCATCAAGCAGCAGACCCTTTTCATTGTTTTTAGAATCCAATTTTCCTTCATTGGCGCCAATTATAAACAGAACCTTAGTCGGTTTAACTGAAATCTTATCAATATCAGATACTGTAACCTTGTCCAAAGAAGGAGGAATAATGCTTATCATTACTTCCCTGAAGCCGGATTCCAACATTTTTTTATACTCAACGGTCGTTATTGACGTATCGGCTCCGGCTAAGGTAATTTGTTCAAATATATCAATTACATGATTCCATATCTGAGCATTTTCTCCGGACATTTCGTACATTTCGGATTTTTTGAATATATTGACCTGCTTTTCAATCTTTTCCTGCACCTTGTAAAGCTTTAAAACGTCATATAAAAATAATGTTATATCAAGTGCATTGTTAAGCTTATTGTATTCCTTTCTATACTCTTTTAAATTTTTTGCAAGACGTTCTCTCAGCTCTTCGAAATAATCTATTTGATTTGCATTGAATTTAAAGGGTCTGAACCACTTGCTTCCTTCAATGCCATATTGCAATGCGAAATTTTCAAGCTTACTTATCTCATCGTAATCCAAGGGGGTAAAGCCGGTTTTTAAAAATTCGAATACGCTGTCATGCTTAAAATTATAGTTAAACATATCAAGAAGCGACAAAATGAATTTTGTCAGCGGATTGCCCATAATATCCCTTTTGGCATCTAAAAAGTAAGGAATTTCAAACCGGGTAAAAATCTTCTTAATATTAATAACGTAGCTGTCCATATCACTTACGGCAACTGAAATGTCCTTCCACCTGTAATCACAATCCCGAACTAATGACACTATTTTCACCGCAATTTTCTCAACCTCAGAATATGGATTAAGCGATGAAATTATATGAATATTTTGGGTCGAACCCGAATATTTTTCCGTATTCACAGTAAACATACTTCGTTCTATTGTTTTTACTTCATCGCTGAATCTGTTTTCATTAACCGTTATAATTTTTATATCACAGTCGAGATCTTTAACCAAAGTGCTGTATGTACTATATACGTTCTTAAATACTTCCCAATCTTCATAACTATGAAATGACTTTAAGTATGAAGCTTCCATGTTTAATGAAATGGTTACCGACCTTGCATTTTTTATTAATTCCTTAATAAGATTATGTCTTTGCATGTCAAAGCTTTCAAAGCCGTCAATCCATATTGTTGAGTTCTTAATGTAATCTGATTTCTCAACAGCCGATATTAAAAGCTCCGTTTTGTCTTCTTCGTCATAAAACCTATCATGTGTTCTTTTTAGTATTTCTTTATAAATTACCGCAATATCCTTCAGCTTTTTATTAAGGAACTGGTTTTCTTCATCCTTAATATTGTATTTAGCTATTTGTTCAAGGAATTCTGCACTTATGCAATTTTGCTTAAGCTCGCTTATTAAAGCATCAAATTCCCTGAGGAAGCCTTCCTGCTTTACAGCTTTTGTAAATACCTTAAGATTATCCTTATTCTCTTCGAATATCTGCTTTAAAAGCATAACCTTTCCATAATTGTTGATTTCCTGAACCTTCAGCCCCCCAACCTCTTCAAGCACCTTGTATCCCAGTCTTTTTATGCTTAAAATCTCAGCATCCATAATTCCCTGATTGTCTATTCTGTCAATTATTTCATACTCAGCCTGATATGTCATCTGCTCAGGAACAATGAGCAATAAGTTGGTATTGTCGTTTTTTTCAATATTCTTTTTTATATCATCATAAATATATGCGGATTTACCCGACTTGGCTCGTCCAAAGACTAAACTTAATCCCATTATCTCCTCCTATTTAACAATTGGTATGCGATAGACGATTGAATAGCAATAGACTATCAATTGGGAAGAACTTTTTCAATTGCTCATCAATTGCCAATCTATTGCTATTCTATTGCTAACCCATTGATTTATAAAGGTTCCTGTTATCCAACAGCCATATTTTATCCGTAAACTGCCCCGGCTCGATACCCTCTAAGCTATGCTCAAAATCAAACATTCTCGCATCAATTATATCTAAGAAGTGGAGAAGCTCAGCTTCCGGTGTCATCGGTTTTTTAGGGCTTCCAAATTCCGGTTCATAATGATGGGATAGAACCATATGCTGCAAAAGTATACTTTTTTCCCTATCGATGCCTATTTTTTCTCCCTCTGTTTCTATTTCCTTAATTCCCTGAATTATATGACCTAACAGCTTGCCTTCCATCGTATAGTCGGATACAACCCCGTACGTATCCGCATCCATTTCAAGAATCTTGCATATATCGTGAAGCATTACTCCTGCGTATACATAATCCATATTTATGAAATCATAAACCTGACCAAGCTTTTCTCCGGCTTGCATCATACGAAGCATATGATATAAAAGACCTCCCAAATACGAATGATGGTTTTTCTTTGCGGCCGGATAATATAAAAGCTTATCCTTATACTTATTTATTATGGTTTCGACCAATAATCTGATTTCCTCATCCTTGATTTTTTTTATATATGCCTTCAAAGCATTCATCATTTCTTTGTTTTCAATAGGAGCAGATGGTATTAATTCAGATGTCTTTATATCATCATTCGGCAGCTTTCCCCTGATTTTATTAACCTTTAATTGCTTGGTTCCGTTCCATTCCAATACTTCTCCACGAACCTTCACTATTGAATTATCTGTTGCAACCTCTTCATTTTCCTTGGTATAGTCCCAAATCTTTGCATTTATCGAACCCGTCTTATCTACTAATTCTATATCAATGTACTGCTTACCGTTAGTCGTCTTTTTTACCTCAAAACTTTTAATGAGATAAAACCCCTCTGCCTTTTCTCCCGGCCTCAGCTCCGAAATATTTTTGTTTATTTTAGTCATACTTTTCATTTGCTCTCTTGCTTTATCATTTAACAAGTCACCTATACTTGCCTGACCCATATTTTTTGCCTCACTTTGCTTTTAATATAACTATTATAGCATAACAGGCGAAAAAAATAAATAAGCAGATAACCCAAATTTTAATTTGGTGTTAGTCGCTTATACTGTAAGTGAAAGCAGATAACCCAAATTTTAATTTGGTGTCAGCCGCTTATACCGTAAAAGAAAAAAGTCATTCTTAACAAATGTAAGAATGACTTAGATTCGTGCTGTTGAAAAAGTTTATCCTGATATTAAATTTTCTTCTTCCAATATTTCTTTATCCTGAACAACAGTACTATGAATACAACTGCTGCCGGTACAACGATGGGTGCTGCTGAAACAGTGCTTACAATGAAATTTCCGAATCCTTTTACAATCGAATTAACTGTACTTATGAAGCCTTCCTTGGCTCTTTCCCAAACACCCTTTTCACTTCTTAAGGTAAAGTTTACCGCTCTTACTTCTTCAACTTCCAGATTGATTGTGGACATAGTCGCTCTGTCGTTAATATCAGCTAAGCTTATATTTAAAGCATCTATTTCTGTCCTTATCCTCCTCAGCTCATTTTCTATCTGAAGCATTTCTTCTACAGTCTGAGCTTTTTCAAACAAAGCTCTTAAATGCTGTTCCTGAATTTCAAGATTTTTAACCTTGTTGTCCTTTTCATAATATTCTTTCGTTACATCATTTTCGCTTACATTTTTTCTTCTGACTTCCGTAAAGCTTTCTAAATAACTTATTAATTCATAGAAGCTTTCCTGAGGTACCCTCAGCTTTAAGTTTCCGTACATAAGCTTATTATCATTATGAACCTGATATACTTCCGTATTGTTATTTTCTATAAAGCCTCCTAATGAGTTAATTTTATCCTCTAAATCCTTCAGAAAGTTATCATAATCCTCGGTCTGTGCATAAATTGTTCCGGATTTTATGATTTTCATTTCTCTCGTCTCTAGGGACATCGTACTCATTTTGTCTTTTGCACCGGCATAACCACTTTCCTCTGAAGCTATCCGTTCCTGATTGTTATAGTCTTGATCAGCAAATTCATTTCCTCTGACCTTATACGATTCAAACTCTGCCGGGGACTCCGCTCTCGGTTCTGCCTGAGGTGCCGAAGGCTCCGCACTGTCGTATGCAATGTTGTTTTCCGTAGATTTCATACCTGACAGCCTCAGGTTATTTATTGCAGCTACCGTAAAGACCAACACCACTGCCGCTGCGAGACTGGCGTATTTCACCCATCCATATTTGCTTTTTCTTCTTTTAGGTGCATTGCTTTCTATAGCTGATTCACCCTTAAATACAGTCACTTTAGAATTCAAAAGTTTTTCATGCAGCCTTTTACAATATCCTGCCGGTGGCTCCTCATCAGGCAAATCATTTAATGCTTTAATTATTTTTCTATATTCTTCTAATTCTTTTTTACATTCATCACAATTCTCTATATGCTCTTCTATTAAGAGCTTTTCATCCTCATCTGTTTCGTTGTCAATATATGAGAATATTAAACTTCTTACTTCATCACAATTCATTTCGTCACCACCTAACATTGAATTCTTAATTCATTTTCAAGTATTTCTTTTAAGTTTTTTCTTGCTCTGTTCAATCTCGATTTTACAGTTCCCATATTACAGGTTAAAATCTCTGATATTTCACTGTAAGAAAATCCCTGTATATCCCTCAATATAATAATAGTCTTATAGTCATCTTCTAATTTATTAACAGCATCATTTATCAGCTTACTATCAAAATGTTTTTCAATCAATATATCCGGATTATTAGAGTCATCTGCAATTTCCCTATGAACCTGGACACTTCCGCCTAAATCTATTGTTTCATCAATAGAAACAACATTAAGGTTTTTCTTTCTTTTAAAATCTATACACGTATTTACAACTATTCTGTACATCCACACCTTAAAAGTGGATTGCATGTTAAAATTTTGAATATTTTTGAATACTTTAATTAAAGCTTCCTGAGAAGCATCTTCCGCATCCTCTACATTTCTAAGCACTCTAAGCGCTATATTGTAGGCAATTTTCTTATAATCCTTTATAAGCTCTTCAAAAGCATCTACATCTCCTTGCCGGCTCCGTTCAATCAACGATAATTCATTGCTTTGCATTGTTTCACCCCGTTCGGTTATTATATATGACGTTAATTTTTTTTATTTGTTCCTGAAATTTTATTATATTTACTTTTTAAAAAAATTATGTACTAATGTAATTATATCATTTGCAATTTTTTATGGCAATAAAAAAACGTTTCATTTTCTGAAACGCTCAAATTAACAACCTCTGTTTTCGCCATCCTGAGCGATAGCGAAATTTGCCCTAACCCTATTTCTCAGAGTCTTTTTTCTGAGAAATGGTTGGTAGGTCATTCGCAACGAATTCCCATTGTTTGCGACCATAGAAGCTGAAACATTGGTGAATGAGACTGGGGATCTCAGAACTTCAAAACCTGAGATTCTTCGAGGTAAAGCTCTCAGAATGATACAAACCAATGCTTTTAGAATTTTATTTCTCCTATACCTTTTTCACATACATCTATAATTGTCCCGTCGATTATTAATTCTTCACATATATTTATATCTTCATATAGAGGTCTGTCTTCCTTTAACACCGGTACATATTCTCTGACCTTATTATAAACAGGTGCTGTTCCTGCTCCCAATCCATTATTCGTTCTTAAATCTATTCCCTGACAAGCACACATAATTTCCATCGCAAGCACCCTTCTTACATTTTCCATTATTTCCTTTGCTTTTCTTGCCGCTATAGTGCCCATGGAAACATGATCCTCCTGATTAGCGGATGAAGGTATGCTGTCAACGGAAGCCGGATGCGCCAATACCTTGTTTTCCGAAACCAATGCTGCCGCAGAATACTGAACAATCATAAAGCCGGAATTTAAGCCGCCATGTTCAACTAAAAATGCGGGTAGTCCGCTTAAAGCAGGATTTACCAATCTTTCTAATCTTCTTTCAGAAATATTTGCAAGCTCTGCCAAGGCAATGCCTAAGAAGTCAAAGCTTAATGCCATCGGCTGCCCGTGGAAGTTCCCCCCCGATATCCCTTCTCTTGTTTCAGGGAATATAATTGGATTATCTGTAACAGAATTTATTTCTATCTCAATTCTTTCTTTAACATAGTTTATTGCATCCTTGCTTGCTCCGTGCACCTGCGGCGTACATCTCAGAGAATAAGCATCCTGCACTCTTATTTCTCCCTGCCTTGTTGTCATTTTACTTCCCGACAAAAGCTTAAGAAGTATTTTTGCTGTATCCATTTGGCCCTTATGAGGTCTTACCTCATGGACTTTATGGTCCAGAGCATCAACGATACCATTATGTGCCTCAAAGCTTAAAGCAGCAGCAATATCAGATGCTTTAATTAAATTTAATGCATCGCAAACTGTCAGACAGCCTACCGAAGTCATCACCTGTGTTCCGTTAATCAGCGCAAGTCCTTCCTTAGAGGTAAGTGTAATAACAGGTAGCCCTGCTGCCTTCATTGCTTCCGCACCGGACATAGTCACACCGTTATATTCTGCCGAGCCTAAGCCAATCATCGGAAGAACCATGTGTGATAACGGAGCTAAGTCACCGCTTGCACCCAATGAACCCTTTTGAGGAACAATCGGATGAACTCTTTTATTCAGCATGTTAACCATTGTTTGCAAGGTTTCAAGCTTCACACCCGAATAACCTTTTGCCAGATTGTTAATTCTTAAAAGCATTATTCCTCTGACTACTTCTGTTTCAAAGGGATTTCCCGCACCCACCGCATGCGTAACTATTAAATTTCTTTGTAAAAGCTCTGATTCTTCCCTTGAAATTGAAACATCACTGAATTTACCGAAACCGGTTGTTATTCCGTAAACAACGTCTCCGTTTTCAACAAAATCATCTACAATCTGTCTTGAGCTTACTACCTTTTCCTTTGCAGATTCCGACAGCTCAACCTCGTAATAATTCCTGCAAACTGATACAACCTCCTCTATAGTCAAAGTATTTCCCGTGATTATTACCTTACTCATATTATCCTCCTAATTAAGCGGACGACCCAAATCTCTGATTTGGTGCCGGTCTCTTATACTATAAATATAAAAAAATTTTTGGCGTACACTAATACACCAAAAATTTGTCTCCTCATATCTAATATCTTTAGCCAAATTTTATTAATTAAATTATAATATAATCATCTTTCATTGTCAAGAAACGTTAACATTATTATCGTTATTAGCTTGCAATAATCTTAACTTTATGCTATATTTAAAATAATTGTAAACTAAAACCATAAGATATAGAGGTATAATATGGATTCATTAGATATGCAAATTTTACAAAACATTGAAAAAGAAGGACGTATATCACACGAAGAACTGTCAAAACGATTAAACCTGTCGAGACCGGCAATACACAACAGGGTAACCAAATTGGAGGAACAAGGTGTAATTTCGGGATACAGAACGAAAATCGACTGGGTCAAGCTCGGATATACTACAAATGCCCTTATTTCTCTGAGGGTAAGAACCACTAATTACGACAAGCTGCTCGAACAGTTGAAAACTCTTGAAATAAATAATTTGGTAATAGAAGAATGCCACATTGTTACCGGAACATGGTGTATTATAATGAAAGTAAGATGCAAGACACCTATTGAATTGAAAGCTTTACAGGATCAGCTTCATACAATAGACAGTATAAAAGAATCATCAACATCATTGATATTATCATCTCTATATGATTAAATGCTTAAAAAAACCAGCCCATGCTGGTTTTTTCGTATATACTTCTCTTTTGTAAATTTTTACTTTCTTCCTTCTAATGCTTTATCTACCGCTTCCTTTATGGCATTACTCGTAACAGTTGCACCTGATATTGCTTCTACATCTGTAGAATCGGCTTCTTCTATTTTTTCGGGAAGCTGTTCGATGGCATTTGTTCCTACACCCGGGGTTTCTTTTTCTCCCATGACCTCAACAGATACAATGTCTTCACCGTTAACCATTACCGTAACCGTAACTTCTCCTCCATAACCTTGGGCAGATCCCTTTAACGTTTCCGTATCTCCTTCTAAATCTCCGTCTCCCGGCAGATCTACTCCTGTATTTCCATTCAGATTATTTTCACCATTACCCGGTGTTTCCTCTCCGGGAGTGTTTGTTCCCGGATTATTGGTATCCGGATTATTGGTACCAGGATTATTATTGTTATCTGTACATGCAGCCATGCTAAAAAGCATTAAAAAACTAATTATTAAAGCTAATTTTTTCATATAGCCCTCCATAAAATATATTTTTAATAGTATAACCAATATTATTTTTTAATATTATAAAAAGCTCTTTAATCAATTAATTAAAGAGCTTTTCTTAAATCAAACAAATATCTATTTAACAGTTAAATCAATTTCCACGCGATTTTCAAAAGCTTTTTTGATTGCTCCGACTAAGTCACCATGACCGTCATTCAAGCTCATAGTAGCAGCTGATGTTACATCTGCAAGCATTGCTTTTTCATCATCACTTAATGCATCATATTTTTCTTTGTCTTCAGGTTTGTCAGAACCATCCTTTAACGGTCTTCCGTTTAAGTCAGAACAGTATTTTTCAAACCATTCTTCAACTTCGTCAGCTGTTTTACCTATGAATAATTCTTCAAATTTATCCATTTGAGCTTCCCAAGTACCTGTGCCCATTACATAACCTTCGCCGCGGTCTCTCTTAGTTACCCAGCCTTGAATTTCAGCTAGGAAGCTGTCATCAGTAACTGTGATGGTACCATCAACTTTTTCATCATGGTTTTCATCGTTGTTGTATGACTGTCCCGGAAATCCTGTAAAGTGAGGCATTGAAGCTCCATCATAGTTTGGAGTTGCCACTTCTAATTGATCAACATATAAAGCTACTATTTTACCCTGTCCGTCAAACAAAGCATTGGCAAAAACTTTATTTATACTGTAAACAGAAACACCTGTATCATCTTTACCCGGTCCTAAACGATGCAATGGCAATACTGCAGTTCCCATTGACGCAACTTCTCTGACTTCTTCTAAAGGAACTCTGTTTTCAAATGATCTTTTAATGGCTGTAACAATATCACCGTGAGGGTCTTTTAAGCTCATAGTAGCCCCGGAAGTAACATCTGCAAGCATTGCTTTTTCTTCATCAGTTAAAGCATCGTATTTAGCTTTATCTTCAGGCTTATCCGAGCCATCCTTTAACGGTCTTCCGTTCAGATCAGAACAGTATTTTTTAAACCATTCCTCAACTTCTTCAACAGTCATGCCAACAAATGTTTCTTCAAATTTATCCATTTGTTCCGACCATGAACCGGCTCCCATTACGTAAGAAGCACCGCGGTCTCTCTTCGATAGCCAGCTGTTAATTTCAGCTATGAAGTTATCTTCTGTATCCTCTGTTTTTCCATCAACCTTTTCATCATGGTTTGAATCATTATTGTATCCGCCTTGTCCCGGGAAGCCGCTGAAGTGAGGCATACCTTCTCCGTCATAATTCGGAGTTGCAACTTCTAATACGTCAACTGTCATCGCAAGAATTCTTCCTTCCTGATCAAATAACGTATGTGCAAATACATCGTTAAAGCTGAATACAGGTGTATCTGTATCATCCTTACCCGGTCCTAAACGACCTTCGCTCGCAAAACCAAATCCCTGATACACTTCTGCAGCTACTACTGATTCAGGTTTTTTACCTTCTTTGGTTGTTGCTGTCGGAGCCGGATATTTAGCGGGATCTAACGCATTGTTTACGGCATAAACAATTGCTTCACTTGTAACTGTTGCTCCTGCCACAGCTTCAACATCAGTTGAATTAGCTTCTATTATTTTAGCAGGAATTTCATCAACTGCTTTTGTACCTATTCCATTTGTTTCGGTGTGGCTGTCAACCACAACATTCGTAATCTTGTCTCCTTCTTTTGTAACGGTAACCTTTACTTCACCGGCAAAGCCCTTGCCTACTCCGGTTAATGTTTCAGCTTGTCCCGCAGGCGGTGCCTGAGTTTCTTTTGTACAAGCAGCTACACTTAGAATCATTAGCATACATAATACTATAGATAATATTCTTTTCATTTTACCCTCCAAGTATGTTAATTCTTGTATTAAGTTGTACTGAACATCATAATAATTTTGCATAATACATCGTTGTTTGTTAAATAAAATTCATTTTTTATTACGATACTACAACTTGACTTCATCATAATAGCACCAAAAAATATTAAAGTCAATATAACTTTATTAATATTATTTAACATTTGTTATTATTATCGTTAAATAAATAATTAACTTTTATGTTTGTATTATCCAATCAATTTATTCACCGGCTTGTAATAATATAATTTTTTTGATATAGTATAATAAATATATATCAGGAGGAAGAAATGAAGGTAGTTGCATTTAACGGAAGTCCTAAAAAAGAAGGAAATACATATGAAGCAATTAAACTGGTTGCAGAGCAATTGGAAAAAGAAAATATAGAAGTTGAAATAATTCAAACCGGAAGTAAAAAAATACTGGGCTGCACTGCGTGCAATTCATGCTTTAAGATGCGTAACGAAAGGTGTATCATTGATGATGAAGTAAATGAATGGATTCAAAAAATGAAGGAAGCAGATGGAATAATATTTGGTTCTCCTGTTCATTTTGCCTCAATAACAGCTACTATGAAAGCTTTTCTTGACAGAGCAACTTATGTAGGAAGTGCAAACGGCGGATTGTACCGACATAAGGTAGGTGCCGGAATAACAGCAGTGAGACGTGCCGGAGGATTACCCGCTTATCATCAGTTAATAAATTATATAGGCTATTCGGAAATGTTAATGCCTACATCAAACTATTGGAATGTTATCTTTGGTCAAAAGCCCGGAGAAGCTGTCCAGGATGATGAAGGAGTTCAAATAATGCGCGTGCTTGGAAAAAATATGGCATACTTATTGAAATTAAAAGAGCTTGGAGAAGAAAAAATTGAAAAGCCTGAACCGGAAAAAAAGGTATATAAAAATTTAGTTTAATCATATCAATAATATGCGTACTCGACCTAATACCATTTCTTAATGATGTTAGGTCACTTTTTTTTCCCGCAAACAGTACAATCCGGATTCTTTTCTAAATCTATTATATTAAACTCCATTTCCAAGCCATCAAACATCAATATTTTATTTTTCAGAGTAACTCCGATATTTGCAATAACCTTTACAAGCTCTATCGCTTCAATAAATCCCATTACCCCGGGTATTGCCCCCAAAATACCCGCTTCAGTGCAGGTCATACCCCTTGTATTCACATCAGGATAAAGACATCTGTAGCAATGTCCTTCACCGGGAATGATTGTAGTGTTAGTTCCGTCAAAGCTTAATACTCCTGACTCAATAACAGGTTTTTTCAACAAATAACTCGTATCATTAATTATATATCGTGTCTGAATATTATCAACGGCAGCTATTACCGCATCATATTCTCTTATTGTATCTTCGGCATTTTCTGAATTCAATTCCAAAACATGAGTAATTATATTAATGTTATGATTAATATTTGAAATAAAAAATTTTGCAGATTCAGCTTTAGGTGCTCCGATTCTTGAAACCGAATGTAATATTTGTCTGTTCAGATTACTTGATTCGACTTTATCCGAATCCAATAAACCGATTGTACCAATCCCTGATATGGCAATACCAATAGCTGCCGGAGACCCTAATCCGCCGGTACCGACAACTAAAACCTTTGAGTCACTAAGCTTTTTAATTATTTCTTTTTTACTCAATGATATATTATTTTTTATATTGAATTTACAAATTGCCGCTTCGTATTGGTCTTGATTAAATTTGTTAAATTCCATCGTAAGCAAATCAAACATTAATAAGTTTTCATGAATTTTACCGATATTAAGTATGAGCTTAACACATTCAACCGAGCACAATGCACCGGAAAAGGAAGTTATAAGTAAATTTTTCTCTTTATTATAACATTTCCCGCCGCCTGCAAATTGTATATATTCATTTAAACGCTCCGGGTCGATGAAGGCTTGAAGAGTTCCCTTCCATTCATTAACCTCATTAATCATAGAAACAATAGTTGGGACAAATTCATTTTTATTAATAACATCATTGATAAAGCTTATGCTGCCGATTATAACTCTGACATCTGCATTATCTGCGGCGAAATGCTCATTAATAATTTCTATTGAAACGTCATTATTTAAATCCTCAGCATTATAAAATAAAGATTCATATCCCAAATCATCTTTTATATGACATAATATTTTACCTATTCCCATTGCCGAAAGATACAATACCGCAGTCATAAGATTATCTGTATTTTCTCCATACACCGATACGGTAGATTCAAGTAATTTCTCTTGACCCTTCACATTTATTTCCGGCATGACGATGTGTCTGATGTAACGATTTATTTGCTCTTTTGATAAAATCATGAAACCACCCCTGCACTATTATATATCTGATTTATATTATTCATATCTTAAAGCATTAATAGGATCTGCCTTTGCAGCCTTTTTTGCAGGATAATATCCGAAGAATACTCCTATAACCATAGAAAAAGCTACTGCTATAATTATGGAAATCGGGTTAACTACTATGGGCAACGATATTATGGAACCGCCTAACATTACCAATCCGATTCCGGACATTGTTCCGACTATGCCACCGATTGCCGAAAGCGTCGCTGATTCTATCAGGAACTGAAACAAAACATCCTTAGTCCTTGCGCCAAGTGATTTCTTTATACCAATTTCTCTGGTTCTCTCAGTAACAGAAACCAACATGATATTCATAATTCCTATTCCGCCAACCAAAAGCGATATTGCGGCAATACAAGCCACAGCTATTGACATACCGCCAACAATGCCGTTCAACGTCTCCTGGTCTTCCTCAACGGTATAAAACATATAATTTTCATTGCTTCTGTTTTTAAGCTTTGCAATATAGGATACTATTTCATTTCCAACATCGCTTACGGATTGATTTTCTGATATAAATATATCTAATCCGTAAAATCCATAGTTTGAAGGAAACGCCATTGTATACGGCACATAGCTTTCTTCATACGGACTTTGTCCCTGCAGAAGAGATAACACCGGTGATTCTTCATTTTTATACACACCGACTATCAGCAAATCTTCCATGTAATTATTTATTTTAACTCTGATAACCTCTCCTGTCGCATTCTCTCTGTTGAACAACTGTAAGGCTGCCTTTTGCTCCAACACTATGACCTTGCTTTTTCTGTCCACATCACTTTTATTTATCATTCTGCCGTACAGCATTTTGATATGCTGCACTTTATCAAATCCGCTGTCAACGCATATCATGTTTAATTTAACAGTGTTCTTCTTGACGGATACGTCACTTCTCAATGATTCAGAAGGACCTAAGTATGTAATTTTATCTCCGAATCTTTCTTTAACAACTTCCAAATCATCCATAAAGAAAAAGTCCGTTGAACGAAGTTCCTCTATATTATAAACATACATATATGCTCTGTTCTTTCCGATGTCCTTATAGATATCATCCATAACACCTTTCATGCTGTCACCGATCGATACAATTGCTATTACGGAGCTTATGCCTATGATTATTCCTAACATAGTAAGAAGAGAACGCATTTTATTTGATAAAATTGATTGAAATGCAATTTTAATATTTTCTAACCAAATTATTTTAAAACACCTTCTTTCTGACTATCTTCTATTATTACACCATCCCTGAATACAATCACCCTGTCGGCAAACTTTGCTATTTCAGGCTCGTGTGTAACTAAAATTACACTTGTTCCATCGTTATTTAATGATTTGAATATTTCCATTATATCTTCTGATGATTGGGTATCTAAGTTACCTGTTGGCTCATCCGCTAAAATTATCGGAGGAGTATTGGCTAAAGCTCTTGCTATTGCCACTCTCTGCTTTTGTCCGCCTGACAACTCGTTAGGCAGATGATTAACTCTGTCGCCAAGTCCCACCTTTTCTAAAAGTTCCATGCTTCGCTGCCTTCGTTTAGATGATTTCACCTTGGCATAAATCATAGGCAGTTCAACATTTCTTAAAATATTAGTTCGTGGTATAAGATTAAATGCTTGAAAAACAAAGCCGATTTTTTTGTTTCTGATTAATGACAAGTCATCCTGCCCCTGTTTACTTATGTCTATTCCATCCAATAGGTATTCTCCGGATGTAGGTCTATCCAAGCATCCTATTATATTCATAAGTGTAGATTTCCCGGATCCTGATTGACCCATAATCGCAATAAATTCGCCATGCTCTATTTCTAAGTTTACATCTTTCAATGCATGAACTTCAACAGAGCCGTTTTTATAAATTTTATTTAAATTCTTTATTGATATCATTTTACTCATATTTACCCTGTTCTGTTTCTTTATTTGGTGTTACTGTCATACCATCTATGTAGCTTAAGTTCGGATTAACAACAACATTCATTCCTTCAGTAAGATCCGCACCATCTATTACTGTTTCCAAATCGGTTTCGAGACCGGTTTCTACAATTACTGATTTTAAAGTATTATCTTCATTTAATGTAAACAATTTAAATTTATCATTTTCATCCTGAAGCAATGCACCTGACGGTACGGCAAATACATTTTCTTCTCTGCCAACCATGATTCTTGCCGAGGCAATAACCCCTGCTATTAAGTTGTCTGGTTTTTCAGTGATGTCTATAACCACAGGTATAACTCTTTCCATTGCATTATTATCTTTCTGTTCTGCGGTAGGCGATATTCTTGCAACAACCCCTTTGGCAATACCATCTTTTAAAACGTCGGAGTATATTTCAACTTCCTGGCCTATATGTACTTTCTCTATATCATATTCGCTTATTGATACCTTCATCTGCAGCTTATCTAAATTTTCAACTACAAACATAGCTTTTTCATTTTCGGTATCTCTCGCGTATCTGCCTAAATTTACATTTACTCTCGTTACCGTTCCGTCTATCGGACTCTTTATATATACCTTTTCTAAATCCTTCTTTTTCTTTTCCAATTCTTGTTTTTGAATTTCTAAGCGTTTCGATTCTGATGGAGATAATACAATTTTACCGTCAATCGCATTATAGCTTTCCAAATTCTTTTTAGCATCATTTAAGCTGCTTTCTATTTTATCAAAGCTCTCCTGTGTAATAATTTCATTCTCTAATAATTCCTTGTTAACATTGTAGCTGTCTTCAAGCTCTTTTATTTTAAGAAGTGCTTTATCATACTCTATCTGCATCGCTTTAAGCTTATCCTGTAATTCTAATTCAGCTAAAGCAATTTGATTTTCCTCCGACGTAATCTGCTCCTTTAATTCTTCGCTGTCTAAAACGACTAATACTTGATCCTTAAGAACAACGTCGCCTTCCTTTACCTTTATGTCTATAATTTCATAATTTAAAGGCGAAACAACATCCGCTTTTTCAATACCTTCCAATGGTGCTTTTACAGATATTGTCTGCTCTATTGTTTTTTTCTCTAAAGATACGGCATTTACAAAGACCTCTGCAGCTCCTTTGTTTTTATTCAGCGAAATTATAATCGGAACAGCTAAAATCACAATAAAAATAATTATAAATCTTTTCTTTTTAAAAATTTTCTTCATTTCCATCTCCTAAAAATAAATTCAATTCAATACTATCAGAATAATTCAATAAGTACCATATGTCTGTCTTACACTTTATCATCTAACCTTACATTTCTGTAAGGTTAAAATAATTGATTGATAAATTAAAAACATTATACCTTATTATAACACCATTTTATATTAACCGTATATTATAAAAAACTTAAATTTCCATTAAAAAGCATAAAAACACTATTTACTTAATAACTATTAGAAAAAAGCAAGGTTTCCCTTGCCGCCGAGACTGTTTAAAAAGCTCATCTTCTGTTATGGAGATACCTTTTCTTGTATTTAACCGAAGCATATTCACTGATTTTGTTGATTATTTTATAATTTGTTATACTTCCTAAAACTCCGACAACAGGAATACCCTGGATAAATTTTGAGGTAAGCATTGATTCGGATATTATTCTTGCGGTATGTATTATCTCTCTGTCCAAATCGTAAATAATATTTATATGATTATCAATTTTATCCGCCAATTTATCAACCTTTAAATTATATTTCTGCTGAGTTTCACCTGATGTAAGTGCTCCCTTTATTATGTTTAACACATAGATCTTCTCTTCTTCCATTTCGTACATAAATCCATAGCTTAAGGATATTTCATAAATTGTTTTTAATATCATTGCCGTAAATAAAGGTATGTCAGGTAAGCCTATGCCCAAAAATCCAAGCCCTGCACCTTCGATGGCCGATATTGAAGTGTTTAAAAATTTGCTTTTTTGAGCATGCTTATCTATTTTCTTTATTGCCTTTTTGTCCGGCCTTTTCGAGATATGATAATCATTGACATTGTGGTTAAACTGTATTTTATTTTTATTATACAGCTTTTCTATATATTTAGTTCCCTTTTCAAAAACAATCTTAAAGCTTTTGTAAAAAGCTGTGTCAAGAGTATCCTTCAATGACTTTGGAACTTTCGATTCAACTTTATCAACTAAAGGCTCCAATTTTTCTTCAATGATATTCTGCTTTTTGTTTAAGATTTTTTTTTCCTTTTTAGCTAATTTATTTAAATGCTTTTTTATTATATCCATTAACAATCTCCGTCAATTTTATGATTGTTCGGCAAATTGTACCTTGTAACCGTTAGGATCTAAAAAAATAAAATATTTGACATGCGGATTAGGCTGCAACGGTCCTGTAATTACTTCATAGCCTTTTTCTTTGACCATATTTAAAGCAGCGTCTAAGGATTCAACCTTGAATCCCATTGATACACCGTTGCCCGGATTAAAGTTATGGAATTTTTCACTGCATATCAATTCTAATTTAGTTTCTCCTTCACCTAAAAAGGATATTTCCATACCCGGTCCGGCATTAAACCTATTCATGAGCTTAAGCCCCACCACATTCTGATAAAACGCCAACGATTCCTCCATATTTTTTACATGAATCGTAGTCCATAAAAATTTCATAATTTCCCTCCTGATTAATTATTATCATCATCTAAATTTTCATTTGCCATATCTGTTTCATACCCAATTGTCTCATTATCGAAAAACTTTCTTATTCTTCTGATAACACTAATGTAATAAATACGCACTATCAAATAATAAATTACCATTATCAGTGCAATTGTTGAATTGGATATATTGGATATATTGAATATAATTGATATAAAAAACAAAGCAATAATACATAAATAAGTATAGTTTCTCTGAATTTTATACGTTTCTTCTGCTTCCTCCAATTTTTCCATATCCTTAAATATTGAAGCAGTTCCTGATAAAATATTAAATTCCATTACTAAGTTTGCAGCACTCACCAACAAAGTAAATCCGATATTTACAATGCTGTTATTAAATATTTCATAGCTGCCACCGCTTACGAATGCGAGAATTGAAGTTATTAAGGTGTATGCTCCTAATATATTTGCAATGATGGCGGCTAATTTAAACGAGTCATGATCGTATTCATTTTGAATCGCACTTAACCCTATGCTTATTAAAAAATATCCTAAAAAATCAGGCAAAATATTTATAGGTCCGAGATTGATGTTAAAAACGACAAATATTAATCCCCAGAAAATTTTATTATATCCCTTCACTATTTCACCCCTCTGTATCTAAGGTAGTCGATAATTTCTTTTTCAGAAGATATAATCCCCATAGGTTCATAATCAAGATTATGTAACAGTTCGTTGCCTTTATTTCCTTCCGAGTCTGTAATACTGATTATCTTTATCACATCGTACACATTGTACCTTCTCATGTCATTCAAATCATCATATATGTAATTGCTGTTAAAGTTTATATACTCGCCGGAATTAAAACTCATGGGATATTGTATATCTTGTTGTTTCAAATTATTTACTGTCATTTCAAGAAAACCTTCGAGCTCATCATCAAAACTCGATTCAATATTATTAATGTTGATATCCTTTAATACTTTTGTGTACAACTTTGAAGAAAAATTACTGGATGAGGACGAAGAACTGTCATAAAAGAACTCGTTTAGCTTGAAATTCTTATGCAGAACAATTTTTCCTATATCCACATATTGAACATCGCCGTTCATATATCTTATTTCTGCTTTGTCTAATACAATACTTTCTTCTTCTCCGCCAGATAAATCTTCATCCACATTAATGAACTCAAAGTATAATATTTTATAATCATAATGAGCAAATTCATTTATTCTGTCATAACCGTTATCATTATTCCATACATTTCTTAAAGACACATATGCAAAGTCCTCAGGCAACTGGGGAAATTCTATCTGTACAATTTGCCTGTCATCATTTGAATTTGTAATTAAATGTATAGACTTAACTGACCTGCTATGTATATGCGACTCATAATAATGTTTAAAAAAAACAGGCTCTTTCAGCACTAAACTCATAGAATACAACGCACCGGCTACGTAGGATATAATAATAAATATTAAACCAAGCTTTAATATAGAAGCATTTTTTATATTTTTCACTGACTGAAGCCCTCCGATTAACATATATTTATTTTATCATATATTCAGAGAATTTACAGTAAAACTTTGAAATCAGATTTTATTACTTATTTTCCGGCTTCTAAAAGTATTTTATTCCTTGAGAAAAATACGGTTAAAACGACTAACAATGATCCTGTTCCTATCATCAGCCATTCAATTCTTACGAAATCGGATACAGGACCGAAAATCAACATTCCAAAAGGCATCATAATACTTGTAATCATGCTTAATATGCTGAATACTCTTCCCAAATAATCGCCCTCCACTTTTTCCTGTAAAAGCACTATGGCAGGAGTATTAAGTATAGGCATTACAACCCCGAATATCCCCATTACAAAAATATAAGACCAGAAGCTTGGAATTACACCGAACAAAACAGTGCAGACACTCATAACATAGCATGATAAAGCCATGGTGCTAATTTTATTTTTGAAACCTCCCCATGATGCCATAAATATTCCGCCTGCCATCATTCCTACAGAAAATACTACCTCAAGTGCAGTTAACCTCCATACGTCATCTCCGAAGCTTCTTGCAACCTGCAAGGGTGTTAAAAATGCAGGAGGTGCCAATAAAACATAAAAAACTGCTAAATAAGCAAAGTATACCTTGAGAAATGCATGTTCCCTTAAATATTTTAATCCGTCATATATGTCCTTAATATAACTTGTTTCCTGTTTTTCCAAGGCTCTTGAATGAGGCTGAACCTTCAGGAAAAATATCATTATTATAACTGCAATTGCTGCCGTAACCACATCTATAAAAAATATTATCTCTAAGCTGGTTACTGACAACAGTGCTCCACTGACCATGGGAGATAACAATGTTACCATTGATTGAATGCTTCCATTTGTAGCATTGACCTTCGTAAGCTTTTCCTCCGGGACTATCTGGGGAATAAATGCATTAACGGCAGGCGCTTGAATTGCTGAACCAAGTGCCCTGACTGCAGATGCAACAAACAAAAGCCAGATAAAATCGTGTCCGGCATAAAACAACATGGCTAATATAAAGGTTGCTGTTGCAATAAAGGAATCTGCTATAACTATCAAATTCTTTCTGTTATAACGGTCCGCCCACACGCCGCCAAAAGGAGACAACAAAAACATCGGAAGAAAACCACATATTATTGAAATTGTCATCATAAATCCCGATTGTGTCTTTAATGTAATGTGCCACATAATTGCGTATTGTACCAAGGAAGTTCCAAACAAAGAAATTGTTTGGCTTGCTAAAAACAATACTATATTTTTCTTCCAATTGTTACTCATAAAACCTCCAAAAAATATAAGTCATTCTAATTCTAATTATTATTCTTATCTAATATAATATATATATTAATTTCATGCAATATTTTTCTGTTGATGGCAGCATTTATAAACCGGCATATAATATAAGAAAAAAATAATGAAAGGAGTTTATAAATGGTCAGACGTTATAATGATAATGTACATAACAAAACAATGACTCTTACCGGTCAGGGGCAAGTAACGGCAGTTCCGGATATTGCCGTAATTCGCTTAGGAGTACAGACAACAGGAGAAAACATAACAGGAATCCAAACAGATAATGCAAGAATGACACAATCCATAATTCAAGCTTTGCAGCGTATGGGAGTGAACAATATAAAAACATACCAATACACAATTGATAAACTATATGATTATGAAAACGGAAGGCAGATTGACAGGGGGTTTTCAGTAAGAAATATACTTGAAATCAGAACGAATAATTTGGATATGGCAGGAAGCATTATTGACACCGCAGTTAATTTAGGAGCAAATGTTGTAGAACTGATATCCTTTGACGTTTCTAACAGAGAGTATTATTACCAGCAGGCATTAAACGCAGCAATAAGAGATGCCATTCAGAAATCAAAGTCAATAGCCATGAGTTTAAACAGCTCATCCGAACCAATTCCTGTAAACATTGTAGAAAACAGTATTATGCCAATACAGCCCTTCAGATATGAGCTTGCTGCGGCTACTCCTATAATGCCCGGAAACATGCTTGTAGAAGCAAATGTGACGGTTGATTTCGAGTATTGATACCAATAAAATCCGGGATATTTACATCCCGGATTTTATAATATTCGCAGCCAATATTTCGTCTATTTTATCTCTGTCCTCAGCGTTTATCCTTAGCTTTTTATCTACGTTTAAATCATATAGCTTTGGCAGATTAACAGTTAAATCATAATACGCTTTATTTTCTTTTTCGTGCAGCTCTCCCCAGTCAAAGCCTAAAATACCATCCCATTTATACAATGCACTGTTTATAAATATACCGTCTTCATAAATTATATTTTGCTTAAATCCAACGTAAAAATAAAATATTGAAAATGAAATCATAAAGACGGCAAGAAACACATGCTGGGGTATGTCCATTAAGTATTGAACGGTTACTAAAAGCTGCCCTACCATATTATTATTCAGGAAATATTCCCTTAAGCTATTGATATAAGCATCATCGAATATTTGAAAAAAGCTGTCAATATATTTACCTTTAAACGGTATATACGATTTCGATATAGCTCCGCAAAGAAGATAAATCACTAATATACCCAAAATCAAGAACGATACTGCAAACAAAATATTCATGTTGATATTAACTTTAAAATTTAATCTGATAAACTCCATACCTTTTCTTCGTCTTTCCTTTAATCTTATACTGTAAATTAAATAAAAAACGAAGACGATTACTATAACGGAAAGAATCAAATAAATAATTGAGTACATTGATACACCTCCTCCATTATTATGCTATGGAATTTTAAAAGTGAAGAAGTCACTTCCGGGATACTTGGCAAATTAATTACTTATATTATAATATTTTTTATAAAATTATACAACAGATATTCCAATAGTGTCTGCGATAATTATTAATTGCTTACAGGCAGATTAATCCTGATTGGTTTATCCAAAAGCGTTTCAGGAGTTAATGTCCTTCTTAAAATTACCTTTCCATCTTGCGGATATTTTACGGTAATTAATGTTTCCATCCGGGAATTATATGATGACATACCTTCACCGTCAAATCTATAAGTATTTCCGTCAGTATCCTTGTAATCATGATTAAACATCGCAAAGTTATCATCATTTAATCTTTCAGTTGAAAAAATCAGCGTAGCATAATCAGATTTTTTAATAATCTGTTTTAATACAGTTCCTTCAATATTCGGTGTTATCGTTTGATTGTCTATGTCAACAGTTATATACTCTTCATCTTTATTTAAAAGACGCACACCATTTATCAGCAGCTCCTGTTTTTTCGGCTTATCAAAATAATTAGATTCAATATATACGCTCATCATGGTATTTTCAACATCATATGTTGCACTGAATCCATTGCGATTTCCTTTAAAATACTTGTAGCCATCCTGTATTACTTCCAATTCAAGACCTTTTATAAAGGCAGAGTTTTCATCGGGGAAAGAAAAATTTACTTCCGTTCCTGTAGGATACACTTTCATATTTTCCACAATTATTTTTTGACCTAAGACCGTATGAGTTTCATTAATTTCATAAATTTTAGGCTCCGCAAAATCGTTTAGTTCTATGTTAAAGCTATATAATCCTTTAATTTCATCAGAAATCCTTGATTCAAATTCATAATTACTTATCACACTAGTTTTTACCTCTACTACAATGTCCAATGACCTGGGAAGCTTACCCTCTTCAAAATGGTAATCCTGCATGATAAAGCCGTGTTTATTTCCATCATCATGCGAAAGTCTGCCTGATGAATATCCGTATCCGTCAATCTTTTCTCCTGTTTCGCCGTTTCTCATATTCTTCAGAAAAATTTCAACCCATTGATTTGATTTCAGCTTAAATTCCTCGGGCATCTGAAAAAATAAAATTAATTTCTTTTCGTCAGCTATAACGTATGGTAAAAGCAATCTGTTGCTTCCGTTCCAAGAAACAAGGTTTACCTCTTGTACATACTCATTTTCTATTGCCCTGCTTAAACTCTTATCAAGCTTAACATATTCCGCAAGCTTACCGATAACCGGCAGCTCAGCTACTGCATTGGCAAAAGCTGTGTTTGTATTAATCAATATAATAAATAATATTGACGCAGCAATGACAGATAAAGAGCCGACAACCGTTCTCCTTTTTCTTTTTTCCTTTGATATTCTATTTTTGAATCTTTCTTCCGTTCCGGAAAGCTCCTCCGGATATTTAAATGATTCCTGCACCATATCATTCCATCTGTTATTATCCATATTACTTACTCCTTTCTGCCTTCTCACTCAGAGACCTCAACCTTCAATATTTCCAAGGCCTTTCTTGTACGAGTGGATACCGTACCCTCGGGTATATCCATAATATTTGCAGTTTCCGCTATGGTGTATCCTCCAAAATACCTCAGTACGATTATCCTTCTCAGTTCCTCAGGTAAATTGTTCAACGCATGCCTTAAGTACATTGAATTTTCGTCAGGACTAAATGGTTCCTCCGGAAGAACCTCCATGTTTAATTCCCTTTTAGCGTTTCTGATAATTTTAAGGCATTCATTAATCAAAATTCTGGTAACCCAGGTTTTAAGATACTTAGGTTCTCTCAAATCATGCCTGTGGGCATATCCCTGATACACTGCCTCATCAACCGCATCCAACGATTTAGTTTCATCCCGAAGATAACCATATGCAACTCTGTAGAGCATTTCTTTATTTTCAGTTATAAAAGAACTGTAATCATCCTTGTCGATTCCTTTTTTAAACATTGCACTATTACCTTCCTTTCTATCTATTAGAGTAAGTAAGTTGGTATTTTCATTTCGCAAATCTATTTTTTTATATAATAAAAAAGGGCTTAACAAACCCTTCGTATGTATCAATGCTTTATTATTTCTCCATTCAGTTCAACTACAATCAATTCCGGTCGATTAAAAATTCTAATCGGAAAAACACTGTTTCCCAGCCCTCTGCTTACAACCAAAGTTGTATTATCCTCCGTAATCATCCCTTCCGAATATTTAGGCAAAAAGCCTTGATTTGGAGAAAGTATTCCCCCTATAAAGGGAATTCTTATCTGACCGCCGTGAGCATGACCGCTGAAAACCAAGTCAATATTTATGTTTTTATATACTTCAATCAGTTCAGGTCGGTGAGAAAGAAGAATGTTGAATTCTGTGACTGAATTTTCATATAACCTTTTTAAATTGTTTTCGGCATACACACGGTTTCTGTTATTATCATTATTCCCTTCTGTGTATATCAAAGCCGGATCTGCCAATCCCATAATCCCAATCCTTTCACCGTCATGATTTAAAATTAAATGGGAGTTATCTAAAATATGTACATCAAGCTTTGTAAGCTCTTCCTTTAACTCATCATATGATGCTGAAAGCTGTTCATGGTTTCCCGATACATAATATACCGGAGCAATATTTATGATTTGCTTTACAAATTCCACAGCTATATCAATTCTCGTACGGCGCCTGTCAATCAAATCCCCTGTAATTACTATTATATCGGGATTAATATCTTTAATTTTCTTATATAGGCTTCCATGAAAATTTTTGTTGTGCAAATCTGAGATATGTAAAATTTTAAAGCCATTAAAATTTATTGATAGCTTTGAATTTTTATATTCATATTTGGATACGACCACAGAGTTGTTTTGCCAAATAAAGAAAACTATCATAACAAATATAAAAATTATAATAAATAAACAGTTATTTTTCATATATTGTTGTTTTAACTCCCTAATGTTTTGAATTAATTTTATGTATCAAATTCTATATAATACAGTATTTTTTCATCAGCATCATACAATGCCAAGGTAAAATTAAAAGAATTCCTGTTAAATAAATCAGTATCATCATAATTATTTATACTTTTGCTGTGTCTGTCGATAAAAAGCCAGTAACCATTTTCTATATGTGGAATTTTAAACTTATCTGCAAAATTATATATATACTCTATATTATCTCTCATTCCACCATACATTATCAAGCTGAGATTTTCGGATAGCGGCAGAGACTTCCAGCTTTTCTTGATTTCAAGTATGGCTTTTTCTGTTCCTTTTCCATCAAGCTTAATTTTAGCATATGTACTTCCGTCACCGTGAAAGCCACCGTGAGAATCCTCATACTCTATGATTAAAGCAGCAGGTATTTCTATTTTTAAGGATTTTGAAATTTGTGTGTTAACAGACCCCGATGAATAACACGATACTGACATTATAAAAATCATTAATAATATAATAATCAAAACAGCATATTTAAGATACTTGTTAACATGTTTAAAACTAATTGCTGTTAAGATTAGCCCTGCTAATAAGAGTCCGGCATATAAATATAATTGCACCGGTCCGCTTCCAAAACTATTGAACGGAAAACTGCCGTTTATAATCCATATATAACGTTCATAGCTGCCATGAATAAACCAATACATTACGACGGGACTGAATACTAAAATGCTCCCAAGACAAAATATAACGTGCCATAATATTCTTTTCAATGTCAATACCCCCTTAATATCAGTTAAATTCATACATTTGATTCTCGTTTCCTTTAATAAGCATAATACATTTATTATCGTTTGTCAATTACAATTTATCGTTTTGCGATAAATGCAATTCCATGAAGATAGTAAAATAGAATTAGTAAAATAGAAAAACCGCTGAAAATCAACGGTCAGATTGATGACAAAGTCATCAAGATGATAAGCTGTTGAAAATCAACGGTTTTATAGAATTATTTATCCACTATACTATCTATGTTTTTTAATATTATAGAAATTGTTCCATCGTGATTCGTTATAAATTCGACCTTTTCTTTATTGCTCAATATTTCATAGGGTATATTTATTTCTATTCCTTCATCGGTAATTAATTTCTGCTTTGTTTTTATTTTGTTTGCATAATTGAAATTTACTTTAACCTCCGGTTCCTTTATACCCTTCATTTTTATTTCTTCGTTGTATATTTGTTTTGCTTCACTATCTTTAAATACCTTTTCCGATATTTCTTCAACATTGATATTTAATGATTCCTCCACGTTTTCTCTGATGATATTTTTCACCCGGCTTTTCATGAACATATCGTCATCATAATATTCTTTAATTATTTTATCGGTAGCTTCAGTAATTATTTTTACTTTTTCCTTGTCAGGCTTTTCTTCCTTGCATTCAAGGATATACTTTGAAATATAATAGCAGGGTTCATTATAAATCTGACACTTCTTCTCTTTTACAAATATATTGAGACTATTTAAATCCACAAATATAAATTCATCAATTTTTTGTGTTGCGGCAGGTAATGAACAAGGTTGTTCTATGATTATATTTTTAGTGCTTTCCTCTTGCTTTGTAAAATGAATGTACCCTTTTTTATAGTTAAGCTTAAGTATTATCATATAGTCCTTATTAAATACATTTGCCTGTACAAATAAAAGGTCGCATGGTTTTATGTCAGGATTTTCAGATGATAGCTTAAAGAAAGCTTCTGACACAGCATTGGTAAATTTAATAAAATCATCTGTATTTAAGTATTCCCTGACAGATGTTAAAAAAAATCCGTCTTCATTGATAAATTTGGTTTTCTTCAAATCTGCATCATTGTAGCATTTAATTATATGCTTTTCTGTATACTCTCTCATTTCATCATTAAATGACATCAGATTTTCAGAAAGAACCGGTATTCCTAAACTTGTGTCAAGAATGTGTAATATTGCTTTAGTTATTGAAACGCTCATTTTGTCCCCTTAATATTATAATTTGGCATAAGAATCATCCAGCTTACAGGAAGTGCTATGATTAAAATACCAACATAAATCCATATATTAATTTTGCTGAATATAACATGTGGTGCTACAAAGCAGCCTGTAATTGCTATAGAACCGATAAATCTGCCGAAATTTTTTGATTGATTGGATGCATCAATTTCTTTAGAAAAAGGCAGCTCCTCAAACATAACTCTGTATATTACCGGTAAAATCACTAAGCTTGCCAGCATTATTACAAGTATATCATTTATAAACAAACCTTTAAATATAAATATATAAACAGCACCGCTGACGAGCAATAGAGGTATAAACAATCTAAGTGTAACAGCTAGCAAAAGGCCTGAATTTAATTCCTTAGTATTTTTAAATCCTGAGCTGTAATAAACGTATGCGCCTTTCCACGCTGATGAGTATTTGATTAACTCCAGGACTGACGGAAAAACCATAAAGGTAAAATACAAATATAAGTATTCATATCCGCCTGCCGTGTTATCACCCCTCACCCTCATATTGAACAGCATTATGACTGGGAATAAAATGCCTACAGATAATGCAGGGTATAATTTCAGTTTCAAACTACGGTCGCTTCTTAAAACCGCACAGGAAAAATGATATGCCTGCCTTTTTATATTATTCCGGGCAAATAATTTCCCCATTAAAAATTCAGTCCTGTGTTTGGCACGTCTTTCCTTGCCTTCACCCTCCAACTTTAATAACAAAGATTCCATTCTTTTACTTAAGCTAAGGTATATTATAAAGCAAACTATCGGTACTACGATGGACAATATGGTAAATATATATAAATACAATTCTCTTCCGCCGTTAAATAAAATTTCAAAGGGTGCTCCAAACCATAATATAGGATTAAAGTAATTATGCGGCTCAAAATTATATACAATACTCTGAATTTCAGTAAAATCAATCATCCTGATTGCTATCTGATAACCTACGGTCACTAAAATAGTAAGCATAATTTGTATTAAATTAATTATATTTCTTAACAGTTCTCCATCAAAAAACCTCAATATTAATAAATATATAAAAGCGGTTACCAAGAAAATTAATAAGTCCATCAACAGAATTTCTAAAATAAATATCGGAGCTGCAATGAATCCGTTCAACCGTACAATTGCCAGCAAAGACGGGCCTGCTAAAAACAAGTTGAGGCGAAACATGTAAATCAGTACATGCAGTACTTTTGACATTGTAACAACCTTGCTGTCTATAGGTTTGGGCAGCAATATTTTCTTGTCTTTAGTATCCAATATTACATATGAAAAGTCTGAAATGAGATACATTGATGTCATAAAAAAGAAAGCCCCTGAAAAATATATCATTCGTATCATTTCATCTTTTATAAAATAAATTAAAAATGCTAACAAGGCACCAAAAATCAAATGCAGAAGATACCTTCTAATAAAGGATGTACTTTCTTGAGCATTTTCTTTCTTTTTATTTTGATTTGCAATAACAGGTGCAGATCTTGAATCTAATACTAATTTTGTTCTTAAAATAATTCGCATTACCTTATAATCAATGCCGATTTTTTCAAACAAACCTTGGAACTTGTCGAGTATTTTTAATGAAAGAAAGTTATTCGTATTATTCATATTGGTCATACTGTCACCCCTAACTCATAAAGCTTTCTATAAACCTGTCTGCAAGCTCTTTATGGTCATTAAATCCGGTAACCTCATTAAAAATTGTTTCCAAGGTTGAATCAGATCGTTTTTTCCTTACATCCTCCATGGTTCCGTCCATGACGATTTCACCTGCGTTTAAAAGCAATATCCTGTCACTTAACTTTTCAACAACCTCTAATATATGCGATGAATAAAATATGGTTTTTCCCATGTTTTTTAAGCCCTGCATTATTTCCTTAAATACAAGGACACTGTTGGCATCAATACCGCCCAACGGCTCATCTAAGAACAGAATGTCAGGATTATGAAGCATACCTGTAATTATGGAAAGCTTTTGTCTCATTCCTTTAGAAAATGTGTGAATTCTCCCGTAAAGCGCATCACTTATACCAAAAACCTCCATCATTTCTTTTGCTTTTAATATTGCTTTTTCCGAATCAATGCCGTAAAGCATACCGATAAAGCTTATATACTCATATGCAGTTAAATTGTCGTACATATCAGATACCTCAGGTACATATCCGATTCTTCTCTTGTAATCAATAGTACCCTTTACCTTTTCACCGAATACATAGACATCTCCATCATATTCGTCGATAAGCCCAAGGATGATTTTTATGGTTGTACTTTTACCTGCACCGTTTGAACCGATATAGCCGATAATTTCTCCGCTGTCGACACTGAAATTAATATCTCTTAAAACTTGCTTCTCTCCGAAGCTCTTGCTCACATGTTCTAATCTTAATACTTCTGTCATACTACCCCCAATTAGTAAATTATTTTTAGTTACAAATATAAATCCATCAAAATTTCATTGCGGTATGTACCGTCTACATTCGAAAAGTTTTTATGCTCACCGACTCTTACAAAGCCTAATTTTTCATAAAGTTTGACGGCATTGTCGTTTCCTTCTATAACACCTAAAAATATATTTATTATTCCCTTATTTCTTGCAAAGGATATAAGCTCTTTCATTCCTGCTGTTGCGATTCCCATATGCCAGTATTCCTTTTTTACAGAAATTGCTATTTCGGCATTGTGTGCTATCCTTGCTCTTGTTGAGCTGCTGATATGAGACATACTGACGATATTGTCGTCAATAAAACCCAAGAGCATCAGCATATCAGGGTTTTCCTTTGCGTTTTTAAGGTATTCTCTCTCCTGCTCTATAGTTAAATGAAATCCATCCTTTCCAAACAATAGATTATCGCTTTCACCGCCTACGGCATTAAGATATGTAATCATTTTTTCCGCATCGAATTCTTCTGCATTTCTTAGCAGCAAATCTTTTCCGTTTTTTAGTTTAACCACTTTTTTATAAATAGCCATGCTATGCCTCCTATTAATATATTATCTACAATTCTTTTTCAAATACAAGATCAATCTCCTTGATAACACCATGACCATTAATTGCAGCAGGAATTACAGTTACAAACCTCCATCCTTCCTTGCTATATTGATCAATTAATTCTTTGTGATTAGGTTGGCTGAAAATTGCTCCTGCACCTGTTGCTCTTATATATATGTACTTATAAATTTTAATCACTACCCTTCTTAATACTTTTATTTTACTCCGCTTTCTAAAATAGAGAAACTCTTTTCTTCGCAATTGATTTCTGCCAATGCTCCATACGGTATCACCATCATAGGCAGAGTATGCCCAAAGCTCACGTTGTAAAGAACAGGAAGGTTATTTAATTCCAATTCCTTTAAAACCTTGTAAATAACCTCTTTATATTCGTCATAATATTTGTTGTCGTACGGCTTACCCCAGATAATTCCGTTTATTTTATTTAAGATTCCTTGTGTCCCGTAATTTCTGAGCCAATATTCAACATAAGTGGGCTCCGGCATATCTTCTGATGTTTCCAAGAATAATACAGCGCCTTTCCAAGCATCATCATTCGGCCATAACGGAGTTTGCTTTGCCATTTCCAATACTTCGACACATCCGCCTATTAATCTGCCCTGAGCAATACCGGTTCCCTGCAATAGTTCATATCCTGTATTTGGCTGCATTTTTCTCTCTGTGTATTTATTTTCTATAAGCCAAGGCACTCTTTCGCTGGTCCAATATTCCGGGGGCTCAATTTTGCCTATAGGCCCATTTGAAAACAGAGCTTTATTGATATATTTCACGGTGTAATCATGCATCTTTACATTTTCGGCAAACTCGTTCAGAACCGAAGCTCCGTAAAACGATGATATTCCTGCCTTCAAGCATATAAGATGCGTAGTTGTTGAATCAGAATAACCGATAAAAACCTTAGGATTGTTTCCTATTATATCAAAATCAATATAAGGAAGCATTCGAATGCTTTCTTCTCCCCCAATACAGGAAAAAATACCCTTTATGGATTTATCGGAAAAAGCCATCATTAAATCCTCTGCTCTCTTTTCAGGATTGTTGTATACAAATTCCGACCCCTTGAGTGTATGGGGCATTTCCACCACCTCGAGACCGAATACATTTTGCAGACGTTCCTTTCCCTGCTCATATCTCCATAATATTTCATCGTCGCCGGCTCCGCCCCAGGATAGGCTTACCGTCGCAACCTTATCACCCTTATTAAGCTTCATTGGTTTAATTAATTTAAAAGACATTTTTTCACTCCCTTTATTATTTTATTTTTTATATTATATACTTATCTGCTATTCTGTGCAATAAATGGTGCATACATCATAAGTGCATGGTTTTCTGTAATATATTCCTCATCTATAAAACTGCCGTCTATAGCATATATCCTTCTGTAAAGCTCATTATGTCTGCTGAAGCCGCCCCAGTATTCGCTTTTAAAATTATGATTTTTTTCTGTTATTTCATACTTATATCGGGGTGGAGAATCAGATCGCCATACACCTTTCAGGTCTGTTTCCCCTACTCTGACACACAACTGAAAATCATCGTCAGTATCATTTCTTATCATTAAATCCCTGTACGGATATACACAGGTGGCACCGCTGCCGAAGGGCTGTGTTCGATTAGAATCGGGGAACACATCGAAGGAATGGCGATATCTTTCAACAATGGTTAAGGGTGTATGAAGCGTCATCCAATACAATAAATTAGACAACTGACACAAGCCTCCTCCTATGCCGTAAGTATAGGAGCCACAGTACAGCACCATGCCGGGGACGTATCCCTTTTTAGACGTAGGTCTTCCTATCATCTTCCAGTAGCTGAAGGTTTCACCGGGTTTTATAACAATTCCGTCAATCCTTTTTACAGCATGCTTCAGATTTATGACTTTATTGTACTGATACTGCATATCAACATCTTTTAATTCCCTTAACAGAGGTGTTTTATGAGAAAAATAAATATACTTAAATTGCTCAGTAAGTCTATTGTCAGCAAATTTCAATTTTCCTGAATGCCAAAGTGCGTATCGGGATAATGTATAATAAGCTTTCCCAAGCATTAATCTTAATTTGCTGCGTTTTATAGGTTTTAAATCCGCCATTTAACCACAACCTCCTAAAGATCACATAGAATTAATCATATTGCTGTTAAAAGCAATATCAGAAACAATAATCTTTAATATTATATAGACGAATTATAACATATTTTGTTCCTGCTTGCTTATAATTATGATAATATGATACAATTAACATACAATAGAATTAATAGAGGAGGGTAATAATGCTGAGAGATTATATTGAAATAAAGCCTGAGGAATTAAATAAAAGTGCCTTTCAGATGATAGGAAATGACTGGATGCTCATAACCGCAGAAAAGGATAATAAAGCAAATACAATGACTGCATCATGGGGAGGTCTTGGTGTCATGTGGCATAAAAATGTTTCATACATTGTTTTAAGGCCCCAAAGATACACAAAGGAATTCATAGACAATACGGATACATTTTCTTTATGCTTTTTTGACAGTAAGTATAAAAAGGAACTATCTTATCTCGGTTCAGTTTCCGGAAGAGACGAAGATAAGATGAGCAAAACAGCCTTAACATTAAATCATTTCGACAATATACCGTGTTTTGAAGAAGCAGATATAATAATAACCTGCAAAAAGATGTTTGCTCAGGAATTTAACCCCGATTCATTTATTGAAAAAAATCTTGTAGAAAAAAATTATTCCAACAAAGATTTTCATACCATGTACATTTCGGAAATATTAAAGGTATTGGTAAGAAAACAGTAGAGAAAAATAGGTACAAAAAAGAAAACCGATTTAACAATCCTCCAATAAGATAAATTGCAAACAATCTTTATTGGGGGATTTGTTTTATCATAGGCTATTTTTTCTCCTCGATATTATCAACACTTTTTATGAATTTAGCCGGAACACCGCCCACAATGGTGTTTGCTGTAACATCCTTTGTTACTACCGCACCGGCCGCGACGATAGCTCCGTCCCCAATGGTTACTCCGGCTAGAACGGTTGCATTAGAGCCAATCCATACATTTTTTTCAACTACAATGGGTGCCGGATGCAAGTTGCTTCGTTTTTCCGGTGCAAAATCATGATCTAGAGTAGCCATGACCACATTGTGCCCGATCAATGAACCGTCACCGATAGTAATACCACCCTGATCCTGAAACTTACATCCCGCATTTATGAATACATTTTTTCCTATAGTAATATTTTTTCCGCAATCTGTATAGAAAGGCGGGAACATGGCAAAGGATTCGTCCACAGGCTTCCCAATCAGATTTGACATTAAGCTGCGGATTTCTTCCGGCGTATGATAGGCATTATTCAATTCTGCTGTAAGACGCAATGCTTCCTGACTCAATTTATGCATAAATAGATGTGTTTCCGATCCTCCGGTAACTGTCATTCCACTATTCATATGTTCCAAAAAATCTTTTAATTCCATGTCATTATCCTCACTTTTCGATATTGAACATTAGTAAAGTACTATTGTCTGTATTTTTACTTATTTAATACTGAAAGTTACCTCAACGCTGTCGCTTCCAAGAGCATCTGTTAATCCGAAAACATCCGTTATGTATCCAATCGGAACATAGCTGTAGGAGTTTGAAAATGTGGTATAAAACAGCACCAGATTGTTACCCGACCAAAGATATATATATCCGGCATTGATTGCTGCAGGAACCACTGTCGAGGTGGAGGGCAAATCAAATGACAGTTTAGTTACCTTTTCCTGAGAGGCAAAATCATCCATATTCAAGGTAAATGGCATTTCCTGAGCAATAGTATGTGCTGAACCGTTGTCATACATAACAACTGTAAAATTCTTGTCTCCAGCCTGAATATTTACAGTTTGCATGATAATTCTGATTCCAATTCCATAAGCTTTTCCTCCTCCCTTGAATATATATACTTTAATAGTACTACAAACTACAATGCCCTTCAAGCATAATGAATTATTAAATATAATTATTTGCTATATTTACATTTTAATAATAATATGGTTACAAAATATTTTTTCAATTGGAACATTTTGTTTCTTTGAACGTCTTCTATATATAAAAAATATCAGATAAAGGATGCTAAAGATGAAGAAAAAAATATTTATAATGGCAATAGCTGTAGCAATTTTCTCAATAATTATTATTTTGATACATAGAGAAAAAGCAATATTATCTACAGACGAAATTAAGTCCGGGGAAAAGTTAACATTATCCATAAATGAAATTAAATTCGGAGAGGTTAGACGTACAGTTGTCGGAACATCATTGGAATATAAATTTTTTTATAAGGAACTAAAGGAATTTGTGGATTTTTTTAATAGGCTTGGCATCAGAGAAAGTGACCTGAAAAAAATATCCGGATCTCATACTACTCCATCCGTAACACAGCCCATGAATGTAATCCTTTATATGAATAACGATAAATGTATATACTATACAGCATTTAAAGATGGAGAAATATATATAACCAATGACTATGAAGGTAAATCTTATTCCATATATAATGATGAATTAGTGAGTTACATCTATGAACTGTGGAAATATTTAACCTAATATTTATACAATACAATTCAATGTATGGACAAAAACATCGACTGTAAAAATAGCCGATGTTTTTCTTGAGACAGTATTTTAATAGTCTCTCACATGTTTATTTATGTTTTTTTTGCAGTCAGTGAAAACCGTCCCCTCTGTCTGTAGTAAAAACGACTCCCATTTTCAGAGAGTCATAGGTTTATTATGATCAATTTATACTGCATATCAATCGGATTCCCCGAAATTGAATTCATCAATTAACCATTTTCCATCGTATTTTTTAATGGTTAATATTATGGATTTCTTTGATGCTATACCGCCTTCTTTAAGTTCGACACTTGTAAGCTCAATTATATTACCTGTAACTTCATATTCATCTTCGGATAATTTTTCAACTTCTAAAATATCTATTCTTTCCGGCCAAGGGCTGGAAAGAAATCTTCCCGGTGCTTTCATAGGATCGTTAAGCCAATCTTCTATCAGCTTAGGTGTAACATACTCACCATAATATTTTTCCATGTTTTCTTTTATTATATCTTCGGGTGCTAATAATGAAACCATTTTTAATTGTTCGCCGAAATTTTGAACTAATTTTATTATTTCATTTCTTTCCGATTCATCACTCATCTCATTACCGGATAAATCCCATTGGATGTTCACAATGTTATTTTTATCAAATCTTATCATTTTATTTGGAAATGTCAGTGACTGTGTTACAATGCTGTCTTTATCCGGTGATTTCAATGCTGCATTAATATATGCGGTACCGGGAGTTACTTCAGTGATGCTGTCTACTGATAAGCTGTACCCACCTGTTGGTTTCTCACCTGCGGATAAAAGAACATACATCCATTTGTCATCTATCAGAGAGTACACTCCCTTTGACATGTAATTTTCATTGTATAGATTTAATAAAATCTCATTGTTTAATATAGTCTCCCGGTCAACAATTTCAAATTCTATGGGTCTTTCAACCGTCATAACATCACCTTCCTCTTTAACTGCAACCGCACGCTGCCAGTTATCCCACTGTACATAAAAATCTAAATTTTCTGCAACAAATCTCAGCGGTACAAAACAAACAGAATCAACATTCAGCGGTGGTGTTTCTATATCAGCTTCATGTTCTGTCAATATACCGCCGTCATTATTAATTATCTTGACCGTATTTTTTCCTATTTTCATTTTTATTATAATATCTTCTTTGTATATTTCAATATCTCCCGTACTTAAATCCGTTTCAACCCTTGCATCCAATTTCTCTATGAATTCCAAAGGTATCATGATGCGGCCATTTTCTATAAACGGTTCCTCATTCAATTTTATCCAATCATTATTAAGATGTATTTTTATATCCGAATTTATATTTAAGCTATATGATAAGCCGAATACTGTACTGGTTGAAATAGTTACGCAACATAATCCTATAACTAATATTCTTTTCATATTCATATTGACCTCCTATATTATAATAATATTAATTTATTACTTTATTAGACTGATTAATTTAATTTTTGTTCCATATTTTTTAAAAAGGTTTGAATGTATCATAGGAAAGGGGACACATTTTTTTATCAGGGATAGTCTGTGAGGGATAGAGGGAATGTCCCTGTCAAAAATTATTAACAGCAGACACAATTGTTAACCATAAAATAAATATGGTTGACAATTGTGTCTGTTATATTTATAATAATATGAGATTCAGTCCTGCTCAAATAATATTTTAAGAACCGAGGTGTCTATATTGTCCGTTAAAAATGATGTATTACATATGTTGGAGCAAAATAAAGGTAAAAATATTTCCGGTCAGGAATTGGCAGAAAAGCTTGGTGTTTCAAGAACGGCAGTATGGAAAGCAATAAATTTACTTAAGGAGGATGGTTTCATGATTGAAGGAGTATCCAATAAGGGTTATTCGTTAGCCGTTTCTTCTGATTTGCTATCGTCTGAGGGCATTCGTCTTTATTTGAATGACCAATACAAAGAAATACCCATTAAAGTATATAAATCCATAAATTCTACAAACACAGAGGCTAAATTAATGATAATGAACAATGCTGTTCATGGTACAGTTATACTCTCTGAGGAACAATTGTCCGGCAAGGGACGTATGGGAAGAAATTTTTATTCTCCGTCCGAATCAGGAATTTATATGAGCGTTATACTAAAACCAAAGCTTAACATGTCTGACTCTGTTCTTATAACTACTGCTGCTGCAGTTGCCGTTTCGCTTGCCATAGAAAAAGTAACGGGTGTCATCACACAAATTAAGTGGGTCAATGATATTTATTTAAACGATAAAAAAATATGCGGGATTTTGACGGAAGCTGTTACGGACATGGAAAGCGGTACTATTAACAGTGTAGTGGTAGGCATAGGTCTCAATGTAAAAACCGAATCATTTCCTGAAAATATAGAATATGCCGCCGGCTCTATACTCAAAATGGATGACAATAAATTTATCAGGAATCAATTAAGTGCAGAAATTATCAACAACGTTCTATCCATATTAAATGATATCCCAAACAGAAAATTCATTGAAATATATAAAGAGCGATCTATGATTTTAGGTGAAAGAGTGAGATATTGTAAGGATAATCAGTGGTTTGAAGGTTATGCGCAGGACATTGATTCAAATGGTGCTCTCATAGTTTTCCATGATGATGGCCATAAGGAAATACTAAACTCAGGAGAAATTACCGTAAGGAGAAGCTTATGACAACAATGAAATTAAGTACGAAAGATATTACACAAATAGGTATGTTTACTGCATTGACGGCAATAGGAGCCTTTGTAAGTATACCGGTGGGACCGGTACCAATAACCTTACAATCTTTCTTTGTATTGTTATCGGGAATTATTTTAGGTCCCAGAAAGGCTATGTATTCACAAATTGCATATTTATTGCTGGGTTTATCCGGACTTCCTATCTTCTCCAATTTTACCGGCGGATTTCAAGCAGTATTTAAGCCAAGCTTTGGATTTCTAATAGGTTATATCGTAATTGCTTACTTAATCGGAAAAATTACAGAATCAAAATCAAATAATACTAACAATTTAATGCTTGCCGTATTTTTAGGTACGGTTGTTTTATACATCATAGGTATCCCCTACATGTATTATATTTTAAATATTATGCTTGATAAAAATTTAAATATTATACAGGTTTTAAATATGGGAATGTTCATGTTTATTCCCGGAGATACCGTCAAAGCTGCTTTGGCGGTTTATGTGGGGAAAAAGATAAAAGGATATAAAGGGATATAAAATGCTTTGGAACGGGGACACACCTTCAGCTTTAGAAAGTCTGCGGAGAAATCATGAAGGAATGTCCCCGTTTTGATTTTTTGCGCTAAACATATTCATACTATCTGCATATAATAAATATTATTATAATACAAGATGCTGCAATTAATTTAAGTAGAAGGGTGTGACTATTAAGTTGCGAAAAAAAAATTTAATTTTTTTACATGAATCAAATTTAAATATTTTCCCATTCAGAAAATTAAATACACAATTTCCCGAAGGTGATGTTCCTGCAGTCCCTGCTCCACCTGAGGAAGTACCTATTCAGGATGTCACTCAAGAAGAAGAAACAGGAGCCGTATCCGTAGGAGTTTATACCGCTTCACGCGCATTACCTGTACAAGATGCGGTAGTAACAGTATTTCATGTGGATGAAAACGGAGATGAGCATGTGCTGGCCCATTATGTAACAGACCGTAACGGACGAATTCCTGATATAATCCTGCCCGTTATTTATAATCCTTCCGATCCTATGGAAAGCACTGAATTTTATTTCAGTACCTATAACCTAAGAGTACAGGCATTTAATTATTATACACAAAATGTGCTGGATATAAGGATTTTTCCGAATACTACCACAAGATTCAACATTGATCTGATACCGGTTGCTGCAGGAGTACCAAGTGATGCAGCTCCTGAACAAACTATTGTTATTCCTCCAAGTCCGGTAGATTTTTCTAATGTAGGAGGTGCTTAATAATGAGTATACAAGTTCCGGGACTTACGGAAGTAGTGATACCAAGTACCATAACAGTCCATTTGGGACCTCCTGATCAGGATGCTGAAAATGTTACTGTACCGTTTATAGATTACATTAAAAATGTAGCATCAAGCGAACTGTATCCTACATGGCCCGAAAATGCATTACGAGCCAACATTTATGCAATTATATCTGTTGCGTTAAACAGGGTTTTTACTGAATGGTACAGGTCGCAGGGATATAATTTTGATATTACGAATACGACTCAATATGATCAGGCCTTTGTAAACAACAGAGGTATTTTTGATAATGTTTCCGAAATAGTTGACCAAATATTTGACAGTTACATTGCCAGACAGGGACAATTAGAGCCGTTATTTGCACAATTTTGCGACGGACGAATAGTTCAGTGTCCCGGTTTGTCTCAGTGGGGGACTGTTAATTTAGCTGAACAGAATTTAACACCTTATAACATTCTTCAATATTATTATGGCGAAGATATAAATATAATGACTGACACTCCGTTAGTTGATCTTATAGAAACCTTTCCGGGACCCTTAGTACTTGGAGATAACAATCCTTATGTATTATCTATGCAAATTTCGCTGAATACTATTGCAACAAACTATCCTGCTTTGCCAAGAATCCCTAATCCAACCGGAACCTTTGATGAAGCGACAGAGGCAGCAGTACGTACCTTCCAAAGTATTTTTAACCTTCCGGTTACCGGTGTAGTGGATAAAGCAACCTGGTATCGGATAAGAAGAATATATATAGCCGTTACGAGTTTGGCCGAATTAACCTCAAGAGGAATAGGAATAGGCGAAATACCTGAATTTACTCCCACACCTATAGAAGGAGTAGTGCCGCGAGTTCAGATAGTACAATATTTTCTTAATGTTTTGTCGGCTTTTTATAACACCATACCATCAGTTGATATAAGTGGTATTCTGGATACTCATACAAGAAATGCAATTATGGAATTCCAAAAAACTTTTAACTTGCCCGTAACCGGAATTGTAGACGAATCAACCTGGAATACAATGTACAACAACGTTATAGGAATATTGGATACATTGCCTCCTTCAGCCATAGCTCTTCCGAGCTTATTATGGCCGGGAACAGTTTACAGCTTAGGTTCCGAAGGACCGGCCGTATATCTTATTCAACAATACTTATCTTATATTGCTTCTGTTTTAGAAGGATTGCCGCCAACAGTTCCGGACGGTATTTACGGTCCTGTGACAGAGGAAGCCGTAAGAGCATTCCAGCAATATTTTGGCATCGATGTAACGGGGGTTGTAGACCAATATACCTGGGACAGAATTGTTTTAATTTATCGCCAATTAAGGTTCGGAAATGCCCGAAGTGAAGGTCAATTCCCAGGCAATAATATTGGAGGTTAATATGCACCATAAGCCGTATTATGTAAAAAATTTAATAAAGAAATTGGAAGCGGAAGTTGGATATATTGACGTCAATACATCTACAGGATTAGGTGCAATTCCTATAAGCAATGCCGAAGTTTCTGTATACGTATGGAACGAACAAGAAGGAGAAACACTCATAAGGACATTTACCACTGATGAAAGCGGTAAGGCGCCCAGAATTGAACTTCCCGTTTTGCTTTCAAATATAGGTTTATCAGGAGAGGGAAGGACGCAATACCATTTAGTTGTTCGTGCACCGAACTATCATACAGTGATAATAATAAATGTTGAAATTTATCCTAACATCGCAAATCAATTCAATGTAAACTTAACACCGTTAAGACCCGATGAGACCCATCGTGATGAGCGGGTCGATATTCCTATACAAACAAAAAATAAGTAAGGAGGTAAATATGAAAAATAAATTAGCCGCTGCAAATCCTGTTTTAGAAATTCAGCTCTACTTAAATGATATAGCGCAAGTACATCCTGAAATTCCCTTAGTATATCCCACTGGAAGATATGACGACAGAACTCGTAATGCAGTTACAGAATTTCAAAAATTTTTTTCATTGCCTGTGACAGGTGTAGTTGACTTGGAAACATGGAATAAAATTCTCAGTGAGCATAAAAAATGTTCTCATTGTATCAATGCTCCAAGCACCGTAGCTTGCTTTCCAAGCAATATTACGAAATTCCAATTAGGAGACCAGAATAATTTTATATATATACTGCAAATTGTGTTAAACAATTTTAAAAGAAAATATGTTAACTATGTGGAGGTTCCTATAACCGGAATTTTTGATGAAAAAACCGAAGAAGCTGTTAAACAGTTTCAACGAATGAGCGATCTTCCTGTTACAGGCGTATTAGACCGGGAAACATGGAATACTTTGAATTTGATAAATAGTACCTGCCGTCTATATGATTAAGAATAATCATAGAATTTACTGAGGAGATTATAAGGTGCACATTAAGAAATCAAAAAATAAAAATAAAGTTATACATGCTTTGCAGGAAATAAATATCCCTCCAAGTATACCGGTAATTTCAATACCTACAAATATAACTGTTCATTTAGGTGCGCCCGGAGATGATGCCGAAAATGTAACGGTTCCTTTTATTGATTATATTAAGAATGTGGCTTCAAGCGAATTATATCCCACATGGCCTGATAATTCCTTAATTGCAAATATAGTTGCTATTACATCTGTTACATTAAACAGAGTTTATACTGAATGGTACAGATCAAGAGGTTACAATTTTGATATCACTAACGATACCCGTTATGACCAGGCATTTGTACATAACAGAGGTATTTTTGACAGTATATCGCTTATAACAGATAGAATTTTTAATTATTATATAGCCAGAACAGGTCAAACCTTCCCCATTTATGCAAGATTTTGCGACGGAAGGATATCCGTATGCGATGGATTGCAGCAATGGGGAACTGTGGAATTAGCTGATGCAGGATATATTCCTGAAGAAATACTAAAATACTATTACGGTGAAAATATTGAAATAATAATGAACGCACCTCAAACCGATGTTCAGAGCACTTATCCCGGTGAACCGCTTTCATTAGGTGATTCAAGCTTAAATGTCCTGAAAATGCAAGGTTATTTGGAAAGAATCAGACGTAATTATCCAGCAATATCTGCAATTACACCAATTGATGGTTTTTTTGGAGAAACAACCGAAGCTGCCGTAAAAACTTTTCAAAATGTTTTTCAATTGCCGCAAACCGGTGTTATAGATGAAGGGACGTGGTACAGAATAATCCGTACTTATACTGCGGTTACTAAACTAGCTGAATTATCAACAGAAGGCTTAATGTTTAACGAATTGTACGGCATAACATCAGGACAATTTTTAGAAGGTGATGTAAGGCCGGGAGTTGATCTGTTACAATTTGCTTTAAATGTTTTATCGGCATTTTACAACACAGTTCCTGCTGTCCCAATTACATCAGTATACGATTATCAAACAAGAGATGCCGTTTTGCAGTATCAAAAAACTATGGACTTAGCACAAACGGGTATCGCCAATGAAGAAACAATAAATTCGATATATAGGACTATAATAGGCATATTGGAAGCAGTTCCCCCCGAAGAGGTGTATATTCCTGTTTTACAATGGCCCGGTATAATATATTCATTAGGATATGAATCTCCGGGAGTTTATGTGATTCAAGAAATGTTATCTTATATTTCATTAATAATACCTGCAATCCCTTATATCGAACCCAATGGCATATATGACGAAACTACCCGAAATGCTGTTACAGTATTTCAAAATTTAAATGGTTTGGATCCTACCGGAACTGTGGATGAACGAACATGGAATTTAATAGTAAGCGTATACAGGCAGCAAAGGTATAGTGGAATCACAACTTTACCAACCTTGTAGGCTGAGGAATATTAAGCTTTTTCATCAGCCTAAGGGGAGGTTATCAAATCAATAAATACTTCAACTATATCAGGATCAAATTGCGAGCCGGAACACCGTTTTAATTCAGCCGCGGCTTCATCAATGCTCATATTTTTCTTATACGGCATACCATAAATCATATCATCATAAGCTTCAGCTATTGCAATAATTCTTGCCTGAATTGATATTTCCTCGCCCTTGAAACCGCCGGGATAACCATTACCGTCCCATCTTTCATGATGCTTAAGCACATAATCCGCAATTTCCGAATAATCATTGGACGTACTGAGCATTCTGTACCCAATTTCAGGATGCCTTTTCAGTTCATTGTATTCCTCATAACTTAACCTTTGAGGTTTATTAAGAATATTTTCATCAATTCCCATTTTGCCTATATCATGCATTATTCCCGCTAACTTAACTTGTATTGTTTTTTCTTTATCAAAATTAAGCTTTAGTGCAATTTTTTCGCAGATTTCACCGACTCTTTTAGAATGGAGCATCTCTCTGTTGCTTTTTTCATACAATGTGTTCATTATAATTTCAATTGTTTTGTTTCTTATGCAGGAACTTTCATATAGCTTGTGTCTGTACATACGTGCTTCGGCAGATTTAAATACATCATTGAAGCTTTCTTCAATTCTTCTTTTGGTTTTATATCCAAAAGAAATTGAAACATCAATTCCTCTGACCTTTTCTTTTAGCGCCAGAGAATTTATATTTTTAATAATTTCGACTGCCTTCCATGATTCTGTATTAGGTAAGATTATCAAAAATTCGTCGCCGCCTATCCTCACCAGCTTATCTGTGTCTCTGCAGCAACCGGCTCTTATTACATCTGTGGCTTTTTTCAATAAATCATCACCTACTGAGTGACCAAACGAGTCATTTGTAAGCTTTAAACCATTCACATCGGCTAAAATAACCGACATCGGAAGATTTTTTTCAACATCAATTTCTTTAAGGTTTTCATCAAAATATCTTCTGTTATAAAATCCTGTCAGCTGGTCACGATAGCTTAAATACAAAACCTCTTCCTGCTTATTTCTTTTTGCGGTTATGTCAGTGTGAGTACCGCTGAGCAGTAACGGATTGCCATCTTCTGTCCATGATATTACCTTACCTCTGTCTTGTATCCAAACCCAATGACCATCTTTATGTCTCATACGATATTCATCATCATAGCAATCTATTTTTTTATTATAAAGAAGTATATCCTTGTTCAGCTCCTGTTGTAAATCATCAGGGTGGACTAATTCTATCCATGTATCCTCATTAATTGGAGACAACTCTTCAAGTGTGTATCCCAAAATGCTTGCCCATCTTTCGTTGTAAATACGCTCGCCTGTCTGCATATTTAACTCCCATGTACCAATATCGGTTGCCTCAATTATGTTTTCCATCCGTCTTCTCGCATTTTCCAGCTCGATCGTATGAAGCTTTTCTTTTGTTATATCGATTAAATAAGTTACCAAAAATTTTCTGTTAGGTGCTTTTAAATGAATCTTGTACCACTTGTTAACATATTTATTATATATTTCAAATTCCTGCTGTTTACCCTTGTATATTGCCCTGCCCGCATGCAGCATGAGCTGTTCTGTTTTTTTATTATCAATGCATTCAAAGAATACAGATATGTTTTTTCCTATTAATTCGTTTGATTTTAACCCCGACTTCTCTTCAAATATTGAATTAACCTCTATAAATTTATAATCATGGGGCTTATTATTTTCATCATAAATAATTTCAAAAAACGCATATCCGATTGGTAAATCCAAAAATAAGCTTTTGTATGAATTTTCATCAAAGTCATATTTATTATTTGCTGTATACGTTTGCCGATTTAACAATGCATTTTTTGTCATTATTCTACCTCCATTAAAATTATTAATAATTATCAATATTTAGTATATTGTATCATATTATTCCATATTTTTCAATATTAAGTTATAAAAAAACCACCTTATATAAGGTGGAATAGCATGATTAAAATTTATGGTTCAAAAGCACTTCTTATCACTAAGACAGGGCTTGGAGCTTCTGCTATTACTCTTTGAGTAACAGAGCCGACAAAAAATCTTTTCATTTTAGAAAAACCTCTGCTTCCCATAACTATAAGATCAAAGTTACCATTTTTAGCCTGCTCTATTATTTTTAAATACGGTTCTCCTACCAATACCTCTGTTTCTACTCTGATTCCGTTAAAATCAAGGCGTGATATTATCTGGCTCAAAAGCTTTTCGGAATTTTCAACATAATTGCTTTCCAACTTCTTCTCTAATTCTTCATTAATAATTATTGAGCCGTCTACTGCACCCCATAAATTTTCATTTCTGTCTTTCCTTTTGTTTTCGGATGATTTTACCACAGATATCAATTTTATATACGAGTTATTATTTCTTGCTATCTCAATAGCCTTTTTCACGGCCGCAATTGATGCATTAGATCCATCAATAGGAACTAATAACCTTTTCATATGCATCCCTCCTCTTTTTATAATTATATCCAAACTAAATACTATTTAAACATAAAAAGCACACAACAGCCTACCATCTTGATGACAAAGTCATCAAGATGGTAGGCTGTTGTGCTTTGCAGGTCTATTCAACAACCGGCTTGGCAAGATGCTTAAATATAATTCTCACTATATTATATATTGCTATCGTTATTACAACCCACTCTACAAGGAACAGCCAAAAGTAACCCAGTTCAGCCATATACAGCTTAATTCCCGTATATATTGAACCCAAAGCCGTTAATCCATAAACCGATTCATTATTAAACTGTTTTTTTCTTGCAATAAAAATGTATAATAATGCTAAAACAAACCATATTACATAATCTCTTATCAATAAAAGTACATATTTTATTTCATCCAAGTTCATTGAATCACTCAAAAGACCGAATATTATGTCTATTATCCAGAATGTTGTTATTATTATGAAAACAAATAATCCTATAGTTAATATATTATTTATCGATTCTTCTTTGTTTAAAGGCTTTAATAGTTTACCGGATAGCTTATTGATTAACTTAGTTTTAAACCTTTTCATTAAAATCCCCCTAATCATATATAAATTTGTCCTTATATAAATATATATTTAATAGGCAATATATATGACTAAATGCGATTTTTTTTTAGAAAACCTAACTAATTTCTATTTTCACCTTGCTTCCGCCCATGCCTGCTGCGGCCGGAGTTACAATAAGCTTAAGAGGTATCCGGTTCTTAATCGATTCAACGTGACTTATAATACCCACAGACAGCTTATCGTTATGAATTTTTTCAAGTGAATCCATAACCACTTCTAACAGATTGTCATCAAGTGTGCCAAAACCCTCATCCAAGAAAAAAAGTTCGAGAGGTGCCGTACCCTTTAACTGAATCTGGGAGGAAAGTGCAAGGGCAAGGGCTAATGATGCAACAAAGGTTTCTCCGCCCGAAAGTGTCGATGCATCTCTCTGAGCTCCACCATTCTTATAATCCCTGATAAGAAACTTACTATCCTGATCAACCTCTAAGCCGTATGTGCCGCCGGTAATTTCTTTTAATCTCCTGCCTGCCTCTATTGATACATATTTAAGCTGATTGGCAGCTACAAATTCAACGAACTTTTTTCCTCTGAATAATTTCTCTAAATCTTTTAACAGAGCTAATTTGTGAGATAAGTCTTCTTTGTTTTTTTCAAGCTCTTTTTTGTAAGCTAATTTTTCTGACACTTTTTTGGCTCCAGCTTCAAGCATTATTCTTTCTTCCTTTAATTTATCAAGCATTTCAGCCTTTTCACTTTTCATATTCCGGATATTGACCCATTGCTCTGCTGTCAGAGATCTGCCGTTAAGCTTGTTTTTTAAATTTATGGATGCACCTCTTATTTGTGCTAAGGAGTTTATATAAGCATCAATTTGCTTTTTGAAATTATCCAATTCGGATTTTGGTACATATTTAATTTTTGCCTCTTCAGCATCCTTTAACCCCTCTTCCTCCAAGACATTTTTAAGCAAAGAGTTATCTTTTTCGCATCTCTCTTTTAAGCTTATAAGATTTCCCTGCGCTGACATTATTTCATTATTACAATCCTTAAATTTCGTTTCTGCAGCTTCTCTGCTTTTCTCAAGCTTTTCATATTCTTCTGATATCTGATTAATTAAAGCGGATATCTGTTCTTTTGCATCTTCTAAATCCTCGATACCGCCGGACTTATTTTTTATACTTTCCGTCTTTTCATCAATGCCTTTATTCTTCTCGTAAATTGTTGTATGTATTTCTTTCAAAAATATTTTGAGCTCATTCAATTTGTTTAATGATTTATCCTTTAATTCAAGTTCTGTTTTTAAGCTTTCGCGATGCTCCTTTATTTCCTTTTCGAGCAAACTGCGTTCATTTTCCTTGTTGTTGATTTCTTCTTTCACTTTTACGAAATCAACAATTTGAAGCTCAGCTTTGACCTTATTCAGTTCTTTTTTCTTTTCCTCAGCTTCGTCACTTTTAAGCTTAAGCTCATTTGTCAGCTTTTTTAGCTGAGTCTTATTATGGTCTATGGAGCTTGTTATCTTATTATATTTCAACAACAATTTGCTCTTTTCTTCCGATAAAGTCCTTATATTTTTTTCGAGCTTAGATTTATCATCGTTATACCTATTAACCTCTATGATTTGTCTCTGGAAATCATTTTTTAAATTCTCCAAGGATACTTTTTTATAATCTTCACCCAATTCATTCAATTTAGCATCACTTTGTTTTATAATATTTTCTTCCGTAAGCAAATTAGTTTGGATTTTGATTATTTCTGCCGTTAATTTCTTTGCCTTTTCTTCTGTGGCATTCAGGTCGTTTCTGTATGTTTCAGCATCAAAATCAAGCTTTTCTAATTTAAAATTTCCCTGATGATGAGACGTCGAACCGCAAACAGGGCATGCCTCCCCGTCTGAAAGCTCCTGTCTCAATATATGAGCGATATTTTCAGCTTCCTGTCTTTTTAATACGACCTTTGATAACTCTATTTCTTCATTCAAGGCAAAGGCTTCATCTTCCTTCGTTTTTAGCTCGATTTTCAATACATCGGTATTTTTCTTAGCTTTATTGATTGATTCGGTGAATTCATTATGCTTTTCCCATTTATTTTTTGCGTCGTCCAAATTTTCTTTTAATTTTAATAATGTATTTTGATCACCGGGACATTTTTCGTTTAGGATATTTAATGCTCTTTCATTACTTTTTAACAATTCATCCTTGCCATTTAATTCTATTGAGCACATTTCGCTTAAAGCTGATTCCTCATTCAGGCTATCTCTTATTTCTTTTATTTCTTTGTTTATTTTATTTGTTTGACCGATTAAATTATCGTAGGAGTTTATAAGCAAAAAACCGGCATTAACTTTATCCTTAAATTCTTCAGCTACCTTCAACTGCTCGAATTTGCTTTCCTTGCTGCTAATATTGTCATTTAACTTTAAAATATTATTTTCACTTATCAATAATTGCTGATTGGCATTTTTTATTTCTTCTTCTGTTTTGTTTTTAGATTCCTCAAATTGAAGCTTCTCCGCAATTAATTTTTTCAAAGCGACTTTTTCTTCTGTTGCATCAATGATTTTCTGCTCCTTCACCTTAAGAACAGGCAGGTTAGTATCTTTTTTATTCTTCGCTTCAGCATACAGCTTTTCTACACTGTTTTTATGGTCTTCAATTAGCAACGCTGTTTGCTTCAGCGCTGATACCTTTTTAGAAACTGCTTCAATTTGTTTAAGCGTATTTTCGTAAGCTTCGATGTAAGGCTTAACCTTGAGTGCACTTTCACCTTTAATTACTCTGTTGTTCAGTTCCTTAATTTCATTTTCCTGTTCTTTCAGGGATTTTTCTTTCTCATCAATCACTATCAGCTCTTTTTGTAAATCCCATACTTCCTTGCCTTCGTTATATTCTTTTTCGGCTGATGCCGACTCAACCGAAACCTTTTCGATTTGTATTTTTGTTTCCCTTAATAGTTTTTCCTTACTTTCAAGAATTTCTGTGCTTACATTCTCATAACCCCTTAATTCTCCCTCCAAAACATCCAGTTTTTTTATTTCTCTGCCAATGTTTAAAGAAAGCTTGTTAGAAAGCTTGTCTCCGTATCTTTGAAGGTTAAAGAGTCTCTCAAGCATGTCCCTTCTTTCCTTGCCCTGAAGCTTCAAAAACTCACTGAAATTACCTTGAGGGAGGACCACCGTCCTCGTAAAATCGTCTACCTCCAGACCGATAATTTCCCTGCATTTGTTGTCTACCTGTCTTACTCTGTCCTCCAGAACTGTTTCATCCGAAGTAATATCAACAATCTTTGCTGTCCGTGTCTTTATACCTCCGGATTTATCTCTCTTAAATTCCCTTTCAACTCTATAGCGCCTTTCATCCTTTTCGGTTATCTGAAATTCAAAGGATACGTTCAACGTATCACAGTTAATATTCATAAAATTGGAACTGTCTCTTGGCACACAACCGTATAAGCTTAGTATGATACCGTCAAGTATGGTTGATTTACCGCTGCCGGTGGGTCCGAAAATACCAAATAATCCTCTTTCGGTCAATCTTTCAAAATTAACCTCCTGCAATTCAATAAAACTGTTAAGTCCTTTTATCTTAAGATTAAGCGGTTTCATTTTCGGATTCCTCCTCATTTAATATCGATAGCAATATGTCTACTACCTCGTCATCCGGGTCAACATTTCTTTCCTTCATATAAAAATCTCTGAATATTTCTTCGAAGGATTTTTCTATGTTAAGGTCTATTTCTTCCATTTCAACACCTGATATCTTCGGGGTAATTTCGAGAATGTCTTTTTTAAGAACCTTCATCGTTTTTATTTCATCTTCTCTCAAATATCTGTCTGTAGTAATTTCGAGGTAAACCCAGCAATCCTTGTCTTTATTTTCCTCACACATATCTATTGCTTTTTCGATGCTTTCGCATTTCCAAATTTCAATCGGCTTATATATTTTAAATTCCAATTCATCTATACTACATTCTTGTCCCACATGCACATCCAGAACGTAGCACTTTTTCTTAAAGCTTATTTCTTTCTTGTTATAATGAATCGGAGAGCCTGCATATCTCGCTTTTTTGTTTGTTCCCGGCACAATCTGCGGTTTATGTATATGACCCAGTGCAATATATTGGGCTTTTTCCGGGAAACAGCTTCCATCAACAATTATACTCCCTCCAAGCTGTGCATTTCTTTCCGAGCCTGCCTCTTCACTTCCCATTGCAAACAAATGCGACACCGCTATGTTTATGGTATCATCCCTGTATTTTTCGTTAAGCGAAGAAAATAAAAGCTTCATTCTGTCTCCGTACGACTTTACTCTTTCTTCTTCATTATCCATTGCAGCGTAAAGCACTTCATTTAACCTTTTTTCAGAAGGATACGGAACAGTAATTATAACGGCTTTTTCTCCGTTAATTTCTATCTCCACATAACCCTCGCCGGCATCAATCACACGATGTTTGCCGTATTCACCTATATCGGCTACAGATTTTGGTGTGCCAAGCATTATAATGCCGTGGTCTCTGGCAAGAGGTCCCGCCGCAACCAGCCTTTCGGGATTATCATGATTACCTGCTATTACCAAAGTAATTCTTTCTCCGTCAGCCGAAATCTTTTTCAATGTATCGTAAAACATTTTTTCAGCTCTTGCAGGAGGGTTTGCACTGTCATAAACGTCTCCGGCTATTATAACCATATCTATGTTATGTTCTTTTACTATTTCTATAAAGTCGTTCAAAAAGCTTTCCTGCTCGTCCATTCTGCTGACGCCTTCCAAGCTCTTGCCCAAATGCCAGTCCGAAGTATGCAATATTCTCATTCGTGTCCTCCTCGTCAAACCTATGTCAAGGGTGCGTCCCCCTTCATTTACCTCATTTAATTATTAAAAAAGCTCATTTATGAGTTATATATATAATATCACATAAATAAGCTTTCGAGAGCATAAATTTATTTTTATTAAAGAAATTTTGACTTCATTCAACAAAGGCATTTCATGTCATTCAACGATATAACGATAGCTACTCTAATTCAACAGCACCCATATTAAGCTCATAGTATCTGCCTTTTTGTTTCATTAAATCATCATGGTCTCCTCTTTCGATTATTTCACCATGCTCCAGCACCATAATCGCATTTGAATCGCGAACAGTTGACAACCTGTGCGCTATAACAAAGGTTGTTCTTCCCTCCATTAATTTATCCATTCCCTCAGAAATCAACTTTTCAGTCCTTGTATCAACTGATGATGTCGCTTCGTCCAATATCAATATAATCGGGTCTGCCACTGCTGCTCTTGCTATTGAAAGAAGCTGCCTTTCTCCCTGCGATAAATTCTGACCGTCGGCAGTAAGCACAGTATTATAACCGTCAGGCAGATTCTTTATAAAATAATGTGCATTTGCAAGCTTGGCAGCCGCTTTAACCTCTTCGTCAGCAGCATCCAGCCTGCCGTATCGTATATTATCTGCAACAGTTCCTTCAAACAGATGAACATCCTGCAATACTATGCTCATTGTACTTCTCAAATCAAATTTATTAATTCTTTTTATATCTATGCCGTCATAAAGAATTTCTCCGTCATTAATTTCATAAAATCTGTTTATTAAATTAGTAATTGTAGTCTTTCCTGCACCGGTAGAACCTACAAATGCAATTTTCTGACCCGGCTTAGCATATAAACTGATGTTTTTTAAAACCTTTTTATCGGGTGTATATCCGAAGTCGACATTTTTAAAAGTTATATCTCCTTTTAAAGGTACTCTTTCAACTTCACCACCATCATCCGGTACAATCCAGCAGAGGCTGCTCTTTTCTTCACAGTCACGCTGTAATCTTACATCTCCCGTATCTATTTCAGATATTTCATCCAATACATTAAATATTCTTTCAGCTCCCGCCAGAGCAGCGAACAAAGTATTCAATTGATTCGATACCATTGTAATGGGTCTCGAAATAGTTCTCGTATATTGCAAGAACGATGCAATGTTTCCGACGCTGAACCTGTTAAGCATTACCATGTACGCTCCAAGCATTGATATAATCGCATACAATACATATGATAAATTTCCCATAATAGGCATCATCATTACACCGTAGGCAGATGCACGAGTACCTGTAATTCTTAAATCCTCATTCCTTTTGTTAAAATTATTTATGACTCGTTCCTCATAATTAAACACCTTAACAACTTTTTGCCCGGTCATTATTTCTTCTATATATCCGTTCATTCCGGCCAGACTTGCCTGTTGGTAGCGGAAATTGCTTGATGATTTCTGCCCTATTATCTTGATTGCCAGAAACATTACCCCAAGCATTGCTACAACAACCATTGTCATCAAAGGACTTAAAATCAGCATCATTATAAAGGTACCAACAACCGTTATAAATGACATAATAACTTGAGATGAACTTTGCTCCAATGACTGGTTAAGCATATCCACATCATTTGTGAATGTTGACATTAAATCACCGTGAGTGTGCTTGTCAAAGAAGGAAACAGGAAGCTGTTCCATTTTTGAGAACATTTCTTCACGTATTCTGTGCACGGTTTTTTGAGCTAATTTAGCCATGGACAAATTACCTATATATTGAGATACTGCTATAGATATGGCCATTAAAATCATAATAGCTATATACATCAAAAATTTAGACATTACAAAATCGCCGATCAAAGTATCGATAACCGGACTTAGCATACCATTTATAGCTATTTCAGCCACCGAACCAAGTATAATAAATAAAATCCCCGTAAAAAACAATAATTTATTATATTTAAAATAACTGAACAATCTTATCAGTGTTTTTTTAGGATCGGTTGGTCTGAGCTTACCTGCAGCCTTACCGGATGAACTCTTCATTGCTCTCATAGACCTACCACCCCTTTCATCTGTGATTCATATATTTCTTTGTATATCAGGGAAGATTTCATTAATGTATCGTGTTTTCCGATTGATTCTATCTTTCCTTCATTCATAACTACAATTCTGTCTGCATGCTGTATAGACGAAATTCGCTGAGCTATTATGATTGTCGTAACATTTCCAAGCTCAGCTTTAAAGCTTTTTTGAATTTTAGCATCTGTTGCCACATCAACTGCACTTGTGGAATCATCTAATATAATTATTTTAGGCGCTTTTAGCAATGCTCTGGCAATAGTCAACCTTTGTTTTTGACCTCCCGAGAAATTATCGCCGCCCTGTTCAACCTTGTGATCCAATCCGTCCCCGTACTTGGAAACAAACTCCCACGCCTGAGATTGCTTCAGTGCATTTATAATTTGTTCATCGGATGCATTTTCATTTCCCCACTGCATATTTTCTCTGATGGTTCCGGAAAACAATACATTCTTTTGAAGCACAAACGCAATATTGTCTCTCAATGCTTTTATATTGTAATTTCTTACATCAATACCGCCTACTTTAACCTCTCCATCCGTTACATCATAAAGCCTGGGTATTAACTGAACCAGCGTTGACTTGGAAGAACCGGTAGAACCAATTATTCCTATTACTTCTCCCGGTTTTATATTCAAATTAATATCCTGCAAGATTTTATCCGCACTGCTCGGATATTTAAAGCTTACATTATTAAAGCTGATTGAACCTTCCGGTATTTCTGAAACTGAATTTTCAATCTCAATAATTTCCGAATTGGTATCTAAAACTTCAACTATTCTGTTTACCGAAGCCGCTCCCCTCATCAGCTGCATGAAAAAGAATGACAGCATCATCAATGACATTAATATTTGAGTAATATATGTTATAAAGGATATTAAATCTCCGCTTCCCATATTTCCCGCAACTATCTGTTTTCCTCCAAACCATAATACCGAAATTATAGTTGAATAAATAATTATTGTTAATGCAGGCATAAAGAAAATAATTATGGATACTGCTTTTAATGCAGTATTTCTTAATGCATCATTTCTTTCTTTAAATTTACCTTCTTCAAACTTCTGTCTGTTAAAGGATTTAACCACCCTTATCCCTATAAGGTTTTCTTGAATAATTCCGTTAACCTTGTCTACCCGTGTTTGCATCTGTAAAAACAAAGGTCTTGCCTTTGTTAAAATTACAGTCAATAAAATTACGGTAACCGGTATTGCAACCATAAAAACCTTAGCCAATGGAGCATTTATCCTCAGTGCCATAATAAGTGCAAATATCATCATAAACGGAGCTCTTACCGCCATTCTCAAACTCATCATCGTTACCTGACCCAAGGTGTTGCAGTCGTTGGTCAATCGCGTTATGAGGGATGATACGGAGAACTTATCCAAGTTTGCAAAGGAAAATCCTTGAACTTTTTTAAAAAGCTCCTTTCTTACCTCAGCAGCAAATCCAAGACCTGCCTTGGCACCGAAATGTGAGCTTATCACACCTAATATAATACCGAAAACCGCTGCCGAAATCATTATTAGTCCCAGTTTTACTATATAATTTATATCGTTGTTTGCAATCCCGACATCCACTATCCTGGACATCAGATATGGAATTACAATGTCTGCCAATACCTCCAGGATCATTAAAATTGGGCATAGTATTGCATAAAATAGGTAATTCTTCATAAAAGGTAATAATTTTTTCAATCTATCACATCCTGTCTGTTAACTCTGAAATTTTATTATACCACAATTTGAGCAGTATTAAATATTATCTTCCTCCAATATTAATTTAACCTTAATTTTATCTTTTTTGAATTAATTATTTAAAATTATCAAATAATATCCCATAGAAGGAAGTGATAATATGTCGGAAAATAAAGAAAGAATAATACCGTCCCGTGAAGCTAAAATTGCCTTAGATCAAATGAAAGCGGAATATGCAAGAGAACTGGCAATTGCAAACCCACAATCAGAAAATCGTGGGAATCTTACCTCAAGGCAAAACGGGTATGTGGGCGGATATATAAATAAAGATACGCAGAAAAACAATAAAATAGACCGTATAATATTAGAGTAAAAAGGTTGCAACCTTTTTACTCTAATATTTTTGCCATATACAGTTCGTCATAATATCTGCCATTCATAAATGTAGCTTTTTCTCTTATTCCTTCTATATTAAAACCATATTTTTTATACAAATTCACTGCTCTTACATTTTCTTTTATTACGGTTAATTCTAACCTCTTTACATTATTCTCAGTTGCCCAATCAATTATATTTTGAAAAAGCAAGGATCCGATTCCCTTGCCGCAATAATCCTCAAATATACCTATAACAATGGTTGCAACGTGTTTGGTCCTGATGAATTTCTCTCTTACAGCAATAGCATACCCAACTATATTTTTTTCATCTTTTGCAATATAGCACGTATCGCCGTTATCTATAACAGCCTCAATATTACCGGAAATCACTTCTGCATCAATATTTCGTTCGCCTTTTTCAACAAGCATGTATTCCGCTTCATTATCAAGCCTATATAAAAACTCACAAAATTCATTTACATCTTCTATTCTTCTATCTCTGATTTCTATTTTCATAACTGTTTCCTTTCTGAATATATATTATCCTGAATAACTTTATCCAATTTACTTGTACCTCAACTTAATTCTATTTTAATAATAAGCATTATAATTTATTTCTAACGCAAAATCAAATTATATTCATTAAGCAGATGACCCAAATCTTTTCTTAGAAGTTTCTTGTGGATATATAATGTGTTATAATGTGGGTATGAAGAAAATTTATATTTGTTGGGGTAGATAATGACGAATGAATTAATTATTATAAGACCTTCTTATGAATTAAAAGAAGCCATTTGGGAATATCGACAGGAATATTTTGATTTTGGAGAAACACAGATCAATGGAAGTTGTGGCATAGCCCAAGCCGGTAATTTTGATGAGTGGCTCGAACTTGTTCTTTCAATCGAAAAAGATAAACTGAGAAATAATGTCCATGCAAGTACATTTTTTTCTGTCAGAAAAACTGATAATAAGATAATTGGAAGCATACAACTACGCCATTCTTTAACTCCTGAATTAGAAAAGCATGGAGGGCATATCGGTTATGGAATTCGCCCATCAGAACGAAGAAAAGGTTATGGAAAACAGCAGCTTTTACTGGCTCTAGATGAAGCATCTAATTTAAAAATCCCAAAAGTTATGATTATATGCGATAAAGACAATGTTCCTTCGATAAAAACTGCAATTAGCTGTGGCGGTATATTAACTTGCGAAAATATTTACGAAGGCAATGCACAGCAAATCTATTGGATTGACCTCTGCTAATAAGCATTTTCTTCTTTATCATTGTATTACTAATAAATGTTTAGTATATATAGAAATTATTACTAAAAAAAGCCCGTCATAGCGGGCTGATTTAAATCAAAATACATCTGTTAATTTTAATTCTAATCCATCGAGTATTTCGGACTTGGCTGTTTCTGTTTCATCATATACCGTTACGGTTCTTTCCTTGAAGCTGTGGATTGTAACAGTTCTCCCTTTAGGGGAGATTATCCAGTATTCATTAACTCCGGATACTTCATACTTATAAAGCTTCGTGAATAAATCTGTATGAGTTGTTGATGGGCTTAATATTTCTAAAACAATCGTTGGAGCACCATTATATCTTTGTTCCGAAAAATTAGAATCGTCACAAATTACCGAAATATCAGGAACAAAAATATCTTCCTTTAATTTTACCTCAATTTCCTGTAATGGTTCACATTTTGTATTATCAAAATAGTCTCCAAACTTTCTGATTATTTTACCTGAAATTCTTCGATACTCAATGTTTGGTTTTGACATATAAACTCTGCCATCAATCAGTTCATAAATGAATCCATCTTTAAAATCAATTTTATAAAATTCTTTTATTGTTATGTTTCTTTTATCCTGAATTTCAGACATAATTTAATCCCACCCTTCTTTAGCACAATTGTAGTATATTTTATATTTTATTCAACCACAACTGCTGTTCCGGATGCAATAACCATCAGCATGTTGTTGGCACTTCCCAATACTTCGTAGTCTACGTCTACTCCTACAACTGCATTGGCACCCATCTGCACAGCCCTGTGCTTCATTTCTTCGATAGCATTTTCTCTGCCTTCTATAAGCTCACCTTCGTAGGAATTTGATCTTCCGCCGAAAAAGTTAGTAAGTCCCGCAGCAAAATCCTTTACAAAATCCACTCCTGAAACTACCTCTCCAAATACTATACCCTTGTACTCTATAATTCTTTTTCCTTCTAAAGCTGGTGTTGTAGATACTATCATTGTAACCTCCATTTTCTATCATTAAATTTCATGTCAGCAACCCCGTCCACACATGCCACTTTTGTCAGTTAAAGAGGATGTTTTTAGCCGATTCTATGCATTCTTCACCTTTTAAAGCAGTTCCCTGCCCCTGAAGTAAGTAGTTGTTTCCTCCTCCCTTGGCATTAATTATGCCTTTGCATTTTTCAAATACTTCTTTCAAATCTAATTTTAAGTTTTTTGACTGACCCATAACCAAATTACAGATGTTATGTTCTTCTGAAACCAATACGGACACATAATTTTCATCTTCGGTTATTTTAGAACAAATATATCTTAAGTCCTTTATATCACTATTATATTTAGCAAAAACAAATTTAATATTATCTTTTATTACAGCTTCATTTTTTAATTCTCTTGCCTTGTATTCATTAAGCTCATTTGCTAAAAGATTGTAGTCCTTTTTAATCATCTTATTTTCTGACAATATTTTTTCGATATTATCCAAGAGCATATCCGTTCTGCAGGTAAGCATAGATGACAGCTTTGTTAACTCTTTATTCTTGTTTATATAATCATCCAAGCCCCTCTTTCCGCATAAAAACTCTATCCTTGTTCCTGATTTATATTTTTCAGTCTTTGTTATTTTTATTATGCCCACTTCACCTGTATTTTTAACATGTGTTCCTCCACAAGCAACCGAATCATAATCCGCAATAGATACTATCCTTAAATTGTCTAATTCGGGTGGCAGCTTTCTTAATTTTAATTCCCGTGCTTCTTTATAATTGTATGTATCTGCTGTCATAGCTTTATTTTCATAAATTATTTTGTTGCTTAACAATTCAGCTTCCACAACCATATCATCAGTAAGTACCTTATCTATATCTATGGTTGTATAGTTATCGCTCAAATGAAATCCCACTGTCGTTCCGTCATATAACTGTGCAATGGCGTATGACAGTATGTGCTGTCCTGTGTGCTGCTGCATGTAGTCAAATCGGATTCCATAATCTATGGAAAGAGAAGCTCTTCCACTTACAGGCTCATCGAGCACATGTATTATTTCTTCGCCCCTTTCCTGCACATCAATTACCTTTATACCATTTATGGTTCCCTCATCCTTTGGCTGCCCTCCGGACATGTGAGGATAAAATATCGTTTTGTCTAAAATCACCTCGTAGTAATCATCCTTTGGAACACAGCTCACAACCTCTGACTCCATAGATGTGAGATATGAATTTTCTCTATATATTTTTTCACTCGTTTTCAAAGTATTTCTCCAATCGTTTATTCTTTATAGTTATTTTATCAGATTTTAATAAAAAATAAAATTATAAAATTATAAAGAATATTTGGTTTTTGTATGCTGCGTATTGAAAACTATATTGTTTTTTATAAAATATTTGAACAGCAAAAGGAAGTAACCATTTTACGCGTTTTAAATGCAAAAAGAGATTATCCTAATTTATTTAAAGAACTTTATTAAGAGAGATAAAGATGGCAGGTCCTTGTAAATTAATATTTATATAGACCTGCCATTCATCTTATTTATGCTTTCTTCTATAAATTACATACGAATAAGCCATCGGCACTATTACCAATACGGTCACAACCGTAAAAAACAATATCATTTTAAGCTGTGTCGGAAGTATGGCTGAGACCATCATCAGTATACCTCCGATAAACCACAGCTTTCCTCCTAATCTGTGAGTTCTGTACCATACATCACTGTCTGCAATAGTCCAGCTCGTGCGTATACCTGCATAGAAGTTTTGCTTAAACTTAGGCATCATGTTACCTATTACGGTAAACAACAGACCTACCCCTAACGGCATAATGGCATTGATATTGAATATCTTCATATTCAGGCTGAATGCTATGGTATATAATTCTATCACCAGCATCAGCAATGAAACACAAAAGAACAATAGGTAATATTGCTTATTAAATTTTTCATATGCGCTTTTCTTTGGATCAATGCTTCTTACGACCTCTGCCAAAATAATCATCATTAAATTTATTGCAGGTGTTAAAAAGATACTGATTCTGTTTGCATAATTATCTACATTTCCGGCTGCATCAAAATGAACAGGTATCATATCCGGCAAATATCCGTATGAAATAATCGCTATTAAAAGTGATACAACAAAGACTATCCACATTTTAAAGTTATTCTGATTAAATATTTTATTCATTTATTTTTCCTCCTTTAACGAAGCCAGCCATGACAAAATTTCTTCGACAACAGATAAATTAAGCTCGTAATAAATATACTTCCCCTGTTTATCATCTGTAACCAATCCTGCATTTTTTAATATAGATAAATGGTGGGAAATAGATGCTCCCGTCATATGAAATTTATCAACTATTTCACCTGCCGTTAATTTTCCGTTTCTTAATAATTCTATAATCTGACGCCTTGTTGGATCTGACAAAGCTTTAAAGCTGTCTTGAAAACTCATTCATCAATCACCGCCTCTCTTCATTTAGACATTTATCTAAGCGTCTAAATATAGAATACCACTATATTATGAATTTTGTCAATAAAATTTTAAACAATTGACAAACAAAAATAATATGTATATAATATAAATATGATATCAATCTGATATCATAATCTTAATTGAGGTGATCAATATGTCAGAATTAAACAAACAAACTCTCCATAATGAAGAAATAACTCCAAAATCAGAAAACGGAATGATAGTATTAATAGCTAATATAGTGCTTATGATAGCTGCAATTGCTCTGTTTGTTTTTAGTATCATTTATTTAACCAGACCTGAAAAAACCACTTTTATAGGCGTCACCTTTTTAATTATCGGCGCTCTGTATGCCTTTTTTGCAGGACCTATAATTTTTGGCGGACTTAAAATTTTAAAGCCTAACGAAGCACTTGTTCTGACTTTATTCGGCAAGTATTACGGAACATTAAAGGGTGAAGGATTTTATTTTGTCAATCCATTCGTATCTGCAGTAAATAACGGCTCACCGAAGGCAAATACCGCTGCAATCTCAGTTGACACTTCTATACGCGATAAAAGTATGAAGGATGTGAATATACAACTACCGAACAAAAAAATATCATTGAAAGCAATGACTTTAAATAATGATAAACAAAAAATAAATGATGCATTGGGTAATCCTATAATCATCGGTATAGTAGTTGTCTGGAAGGTTGTTAACACTGCAAAGGCAGTTTTTAACGTAGATAATTATACAGAATTTTTATCAATTCAATGTGATTCTGCTTTAAGAAATATAGTAAGGTTATATCCATATGACACTTTTGGAGATGACAATGAAAAAACACTCAGAGGAAGCAGTCAGGAAATTTCAAGGAAGCTTCAGGATGAAATACAATCAAAGGTAGAAATGGCCGGTTTAGAGATAACTGAAGCAAGAATAACCCATCTGTCATACGCTCCTGAAATTGCTGCGGCAATGCTGCAAAGACAACAGGCATCAGCTATAATTGATGCGAGACAAATGATTGTTGAAGGGGCTGTAGGCATGGTTGAGATGGCTCTGGATAAGCTAAACAAGAATGATATCGTCCAGCTTGATGAAGAAAGAAAGGCGGCAATGGTAAGCAACCTGTTGGTTGTTCTATGCGGAAACAAGGATGCCCAGCCAATAGTAAATTCAGGATCTTTATACTAGGGTTATCGTTTTGGACAAAAAAGATAAAGAAAAAAAGCAATTACTTTTAAGGTTATCGCCCACGCTTTGGGAAGAGCTTGCCGCTTGGGCTGAGGATGATTTTCGTTCCATCAACGGACAAATAGAATATTTGCTGAATGAATGCGTAAAGCACAGAAAGCGAACAAATAATAAAAAGAACGCGGAATAAAAAAATCTGGTATCCCCAGATTTTTTTGATTCTTATTACTTTCAACCATTGTGTGTTCTGTCATCCTGAACGTAGTGAAGGATCTCATCTTTTGCCGTACAAGATCCTTCTCTGCCGCTCAGGATAAGCGACCGACACCAAATTAAAATTTGGGTCGCCTGCTTACATTCCTCTTCCAAACATAGGTTGACTTTCTCTTTTTCTTTCAAGAACTTTCTGCAAATGCGACTTTTCTTCCTTTAATATAATTGCCATTTCCTCAGCAGCCATATCAGGATATAATCTTTGCAATTCTGATACGAATAAAACTGCATCTCTTTCAGCTTGCTCAGCTATTTCAAATATTTGACTCTTATCCCACATTTTCTTTGCCTTCTCGATCAGCTCATCGTCAAAAGGATTATTAGCTTCAATCAATAAATCCATATACTTAGCATCGCTTTCCTCAAGTTCAATTTCGATGTTTTTCTCGAATCTTTTTAACAATGCACTGTAAATTTTTTCGTGTTTCTCTTCATCTTGTGCCAAAAGTTCAAAAAATTTTTCACCGATTCTTGCCTCTTCAGCTATTGCTCTATAAAATTTTGTCGCTCCCGCTTCGTTTTCTGCTATAGTTTTAATTAAATTTGCTCCGTTCCATTTTACTGTCATATTACATCCTCCTTATAAATATTTATAGATTAAATACCCAACTGAGTAAATTTAAAACATAAATATCAATAAAAACGAGATTGATTTTAAAATAACCAAGATTGATTTTTTATAAAAACTATAGTAAAATGTGGATACATATTAAATTACAGTTATGGAGGGCGTTATGGAAAAGCAATTGATCAAAAAATTTATTGCCGGTATATTAACTATATGCATAATTACAGCTTTCCTCTTTTCTGTAATCTATATAAATTTACATGCATCTCATAGCTGCACCGAGCATGTGTGCTCGATATGCGAAAATCTTAATTTTGTACACAGGATTTTAAAATATGTAGGCATGTCAGTCAGGTCGTTTTATGCAACCTCTCTCATCCACATTTTAATTTTATTGTGTAACATACTTTTCTTATACTCAATTAACAAACACACCACATTAGTAAATTTAAAGGTAAGACTTGATAATTAAATCGCCAGATTATTTACAAAACTTATAACTAAATAATTTGGAGGTTTACAATGAAAAAACTATTAACAGTCATTTTGGTTATGCTTTTGGTCATAGCCCTATTTGGATGCACCCAAAATCAAAAGGCTTCGGATTTAAATGATAATGATAATGATAATGAGAAAATAAAAATAGTAACTACACTTTTTCCGCAATATGATTTTGCACGTCAAATTGCAGGAGATAAGGCAGATATTGCTCTGCTGCTTCCTCCCGGAGCGGAAAGTCACTCTTTTGAACCTACTCCCGGTGATATTATAACTATAGGTAATGCTGACATGTTTATTTATACCGGAGAATATATGGAACCGTGGGCAGACAGGATAATTCAAAGCATCGAAAATGAAAAGCTGAATATTTTGGATGTTTCAAACGGTATAACACTTGTTAAGGAAGAGCATGACCATGAGCATGAAGATACTGATCATGAACATGAAAATGAAGAACACGGTCATAGTCATGAATATGACCCTCATATATGGACCAGCCCTGTTATAGCAAAGAAAATGGTTGATAATATTGCTGCTTCTCTTTGTTACGTAGATCCTGAAAATGCATCTTATTACAAAGAAAATGCAGAAAATTATAAAAAACAGCTGGATGAGTTAGATGCTGAGTTTTCTGAAATAGTAAAGAATGGCAAGCATAATAAAATCTATTTTGGAGGAAGGTTTGCCCTCTATTATTTCACGGAGGAATATGGATTGGAATATATGTCTGCCTATGACAATTGTTCATCAGAAACTGAACCAAGTGCTCATGATATTGCTAAAATAATTGATGAAATGAAGGAAAATAAAACATCTGTAATATATCACGAAGAGCTTACGGATCCTAAGATTTCAAGAAGTATTTGTGAAGATACCGGAGCCGAAATGCTTTTGTTCCATTCATGCCACAATGTATCGAAGGACGATTTTAATAAAGGCGTAACTTATTTGGATCTGATGAAGCAAAATGCAGAAAACTTAAGGAAAGGACTTAATTGAAACAACCATGACAAAATTGATTAGATGTGATAATTTGAATTTTTATTATGATAGACACCAAGCGGTGAAGGATGTAAGTTTTTGTGTTAACGAAGGTGATTATTTATCTATCGTAGGCGAAAACGGCTCCGGGAAAAGCACATTGATGAAAGGACTCTTAGGACTTAAGAGTCCCTCCTCAGGGGAAATTTCATTCAATGAAATCAAACAAACTCAAATCGGTTATCTTCCTCAACAAAATCCGGTAAAATTTGATTTCCCCGCTTCCGTATATGAGGTCATTCTATCGGGCTGTCTAAGCTCAAGAGGTCTAAGACCCTTCTACGGAAGAAAGGATAAGCTAAAAGTCGCTGAAAATATGGAAAAGCTGGGAATAAGCAGTTTGTCAAAAGCATCCTACCGTGATTTATCAGGGGGTCAGCAGCAAAGGGTTCTTCTTGCTAGAGCTCTATGCGCTACGGAAAAGCTTTTGTTGCTGGATGAACCTGTTTCAGGACTTGACCCTCTTGTGACCTCAGAGCTGTACCAGCTTATATATAAGTTGAATAAGGATTATGGAGTTACAATAATCATGATTTCCCACGATATCTTAAGCTCTGTAAAATACTCAAATGTAATTTTACACATGAATACATCCTCCTTGTTTTTCGGACCCGTTACAGAGTACAAAGAAACTGCTGTTTACAAACGAATGATTGGAGGTAATGAAAATGATTAATATTATTGCTGAGCTGCTGTCATATACTTTTATTACCCGCGCATTGCTGGTTGGGATTTTAGTTTCACTATGTGCAGCCATACTGGGTGTGAGCTTGGTATTAAAAAGATATTCAATGATTGGTGACGGATTGTCTCATGTAGGATTTGGATCCTTGTCAATAGCAATGGCATTTAATCTGGCACCTCTTCAGGTTTCAATACCCATTGTGGTGCTTGCAGCTTTTTTTCTTTTGAGAATCAGCGAAAGCAGTAAAATCAAAGGCGATGCCGCAATTGCATTGATTTCCAGCAGTTCATTGGCAATTGGTGTAATTGTTACGTCACTTACCACGGGTATGAATACGGATGTGTGCAATTACATGTTTGGCAGCATTCTTGCGATGCAAAAAAGCGACGTTTATCTAAGTGTAACATTATCAATTATTGTATTGATTCTATACGGCATATTTTACAACAAAATATTTGCGATTACATTTGATGAAAACTTTGCAAAGGCGACAGGCATCAAGGCGGGAAGATACAATATGCTTGTGGCTCTGTTAACCGCTCTTACAATTGTTATAGGAATGAGGCTGATGGGTGCATTGCTTATATCCAGCTTAATTATATTTCCTTCATTGACATCCATGAGAATATTCGGAAGCTTTAAGGGTGTAATAATAACCTCCGCCATATTATCGGTTATATGCTTTTTCATCGGCATTGTTATTTCCTTCCAATACAACATACCTGCAGGAGCAAGTGTTGTAGCGGTAAATCTATTGGCATTTATTGCAGCTTCCTGTTTTGTGGCTATAAGAAAGATCGGAGTGAATTCAAAATGAAGATAATACTTTTAACACTTATTACTATTTTTATATTTACAGGCTGCAGCAGCAATAAAACAATTGATGCTGAGCCGCCAATTAACGAACAAAATATTGAAGACGATTCAAATGACTATAAAACAGCTGTTGAGCACATAATGGATAATGCATTGTTAGATTCCATGAAAAATTCCGAGGATGGTGTGATTACAATAAGGGAAAAGCTGTTTATTGCACAAACCAATGATATTTATCTTAACCCTGAAGATTATATGGACAAAACAATAAAATGGGAAGGAATCTACACCGAAGCCACAAATCCGGTATCAAACCAAGAATATAAATTCGTTATACGATACGGTCCCGGATGCTGCGGATACGACGGAACAGCAGGATTTGAAATATTGTACGACGGCGAGCTTCCCGAAAAAAATGATTGGGTCGAGGCAGTAGGTAAAATTGAAATGGTAGAAGAAAACGGAGAGGAATTTATTGCCATACGTCTTTCAGAGCTTACGGTAATGGATGTTCGCGGTCAGGAATTCGTTGCAAATTAATATTTGATGTCAATAAGGCTGTTTGAATCCTGAATTATGTGTTAAACTGCTTATTATGGGTAAAATACATGTAAGTTATATGATGGAGGAAGTATGAATACAAAATTGACAAAGCTTTTAAAAATTAAATATCCTGTAATTCAAGGGGCCATGGCCTGGGTATCAGATGCGAATCTAGCTGCAGCAGTTTCAAATGCAGGTGGTGCAGGAGTCATTGCTACAGGCGGAAGAAATTTAACCTGGGTTAAGGAGCAGATAGATTTGGCTAAATCATTGACCGATAAACCCTTTGGTGTGAATATAGTGCTCATGGATAATGATAAGGATGATAAAATTGATTTAATCTGTAAGGAAAAAGTTGCATTTGTTACTTTAGGTGCCGGTAACCCTGTTCCTTACTTTGAAAAATTAAAAGAAGCTGAAATTACAGCAATTCCCGTTGTGCCTAATTTAAAATTAGCTAAGCGCGTTGAAGAAAAAGGTGCTGATGCACTGATTATAGAAGGCATGGAAGCAGGAGGGCATATTGGAAAGCTTACAACATTATCTCTGATGACTCAGGTTATCCCTGAAATTAATATACCTGTAATTGCAGCGGGAGGTTTTGCAGATGGAAGAGGATTAGCTGCCGCATTGGTAATGGGTGCATCGGGAATTCAGGCAGGTACGAGATTTTATGCTTCAAAAGAGTGCAGTGCGCATATAAATGCCAAAAAGAAAATCGTTGAGGCAGGTGATACCGATACGGATATTACAGGTTATCTGCGAGGTCATTCTGTAAGGGGCATAAAAAACAAAATGACTGAAAAATACATAGAGTTAGAAAAAGAACATGCTCCCTATGAACAATTGCATGACTTAATTGCGGGAACAAGCAGAAAAGCACCGATTGACGGAGATGTTGAATGGGGTCTCGTTCAGGCAGGACAAAGCTTATCGGTTATCAAATCTATAGGCAGCTGTGAGGATATAATAAATAATATGATTAAAGAAGCTTACGATGCTTTAAAAAATATCTCAGATTGCTTAAAATAACAGCCTGCATCGTTGACGTTCAGCCAAATTAACTTATCTCGTTTTTATTGGAAATAATTTTTAAGGATATAAAAAATCTTTCTGCAAAAAATAAACTCGAGGTGATTAATTTGAAAATGACAAACAGAGTTTGGATCGGAGTAGGTTTAGCAGCTGCAGCAGTTGCAGTTACTCCGGTGGTAAGAAATATGGCAAATAACAAAACTTTAAACAATGCTTTATCGATGAATCAAAGTAAAAATTCAATCCACTAATCATCTTAAAAGGTAACCCGTTTGGGTTATCTTTTTTGATTCATCTGCTGTTTTATCGATTTTCATACCTTGATTGTAATTTATCATTCGTTTTATTACGAATAATTTTCAAATATTGCTATTGATTGTTGTCGATTTTTAAGATACAATATTTATGAGCTAATCAAAGTATTGTAATATTAAAAATCGAAAGGGGTTTAATATGTTTACCATAGATAAATATGTTGTTGCTGAAAGCTTAGAAGAAGCATATGAATTAAATAAAAGCAGGCGGAATGCTATAATCGGCGGAATGCTGTGGCTCAGGATGGGAAGAAAAAAAATCCGGACAGCCATTGATTTATCTGCTTTAAATCTAAATAAAATAGATGAAGACGACGAAAGCTTCAAAATCGGATGTATGTGCACATTAAGAGATCTGGAAACACACGAAAATCTTAATAAATCATTTAATAATATTTTCCACAAATCATTAAAACACATTGTTGGAGTTCAAATGAGAAACCTTGCTACAATAGGCGGAAGTATTTATTCGCGTTTTGGTTTTTCGGACATATTAACAGCACTCCTGTCCTTAGACAGCTATGTTGAATTATTTAAAGGGGGTATCCTTCCTTTAAATGAATATGTCAATATGCCCCTTGACAATGATATTTTAATGAAAATTATTATAAATAAAGACGGAAGAATGCCGGCCTGCAACAGTCACAGGATCAGTGCAACAGATTTTCCCGTTCTTACATGTGCAGTTTCAAATAAAGAAAATGAATGGTTTGTAGTTGTCGGTGCAAGACCTATGAAAGGTAAGTTAAGTACATTTAACTTAAATAACAATTACGAAAAAGACGATATAGATAACGCAGTGTTAAATATTATCGATAATATTTCTTTTGGGACAAACATTCGCGGCAGCAAAGAATACAGACAAATACTTGCCGACGTACTTATAAAAAGAAATATTGACGAAATTTTGAACGGAGGATATTATGCAGATTAAATTATGGATAAACGATAAAGAGTATATAGATGATATATCGCCGGATACAATACTTCTTGATTTTTTAAGATCAAAGGGATGCCTCAGCGTAAAGCGCGGTTGTGAAACCTCAAACTGCGGACTTTGTACCGTATTAATGCAAGGAAAACCGATTTTATCATGTTCAACATTGGCGGTAAGGGCAAATGGTCTCAGAGTCACTACCATAGAAGGAATGCAGGAAGAGGCATCGGATTTCGGAGGGTTTTTAGCGGATGAAGGTGCGGAGCAATGCGGTTTTTGCAGCCCCGGATTTATAATTAACGTAATAGCTATGAAAAATGAATTAAAGAATCCTACTGAGGATGAAATAAAAAATTATCTTGAAGGCAATCTGTGCCGCTGTACAGGATACATGGGACAACTGAGAGCGGTAAAAAAATATTTAGAAAAATATTCAGATATGAAGAAAGGAGCTTGACATGAGGTATGTAAATAAGCCGGTAAGAAAAAAAGATGCAATGTCATTGGTAACGGGAAAGCCTGTCTATACTGACGATGTTACGCAGGGTAACAGCCTTGTTGTAAAACTGCTCAGAAGCCCTCATGCACATGCTCTCATAGAAGAAATAAATACAGAAAGAGCAAAAAATGTTTCGGGTATAGAGTGTGTTTTAACTTATGAGGATGTTCCCGAATCAAGATTTACTACCGCAGGTCAATCCTATCCTGAACCGAGCCCCTATGACAGGTTAATACTTGATAAAAGATTAAGATGTGTGGGCGATCCTGTGGCCATAGTTGCGGGATTGGATGAAAAAGCGGTTGATAAAGCACTGTCGTTAATTAAAGTGAAATACAATCTCCTTGAGCCGCTTCTTGATTTTAGAAAAGCAATGGACAATGAAATTTTAGTTCACCCTGAAGAAGATTTCGTGAGTTTGATAGAGGTTGGAGCCGATAATAAAAGAAACTTGTGCTCCTCTGAAAGCATGAATATAGGAAATGTTGAAGAGGAACTGAAGAAGTGTGCCCATGTAATAGAGGAGACATATCACACAAAGGCCAACAATCAAACTATGATGGAAACTTTCAGAACCTATACGAGTATTGATGCTTACGGAAGGCTGAACGTTATAAGCTCCACCCAGATTCCGTTCCATGTGAGACGTATACTCTCTAATGCCCTGCAGATTCCTAAATCACAAATACGTGTTATTAAGCCAAGAATCGGCGGCGGTTTCGGCGCAAAGCAGTCTGTAGTAAGCGAGTTATTTCCTGCCATAGTAACATGGATAACAAAAAAACCGGCAAAAATGATTTATTCCCGTAAGGAAAGCTTCACCAACGGAAGCCCTCGTCACGAAGCGGAAATAAAAATACGTCTCGGTTCGGATGAAAACGGAATGATTAAGGCAATACACATGTATTCATTGTGGAATGCCGGTGCTTACGGCGACCATGGGCCTACCACCGTTGGATTGTCCGGTCACAAGGCAATGACAATATACAATGCAAATGCTTATAAATTCGATTTTGACGTTGTTTATTCAAACACCATGGGGGCAGGTGCTTACAGAGGATACGGTGCCACACAGGGATTCTTTGCTTTAGAATCTGCCATAAACGAGCTGGCTGCAAAGCTGAATATGGACCCTACCGTTTTAAGAATGAATAACATGCTTACAGAAAGCAGTGTTGGTAAAACAATGCCTACCTATTATAACGAAGAATTAAAAAGCTGCACCTTGGATAAATGCTTAGAAAAAGCAAAGGAAATGATAAACTGGGATGAAAAGTACCCTTTCAGAGATATGGGTAACAATAAGGTTCGTTCCGTGGGATGTGCCGTGGCTATGCAGGGCTCGGGAATTTCTCATGTGGATGTTGGTGCCGTTGAAATAAGACTGAATGATGACGGATTTTACACTTTAATGATTGGCGCCACCGATATGGGTACAGGCTGCGATACAATACTTGCCCAGATGGCTGCCGATTGCATGGACTGCGAATATGACAGCATCGTAGTTCACGGTGTTGATACAGACCTTTCACCATACGACACCGGCTCATATGCTTCAAGTACCACTTATATAACCGGCATGGCTGTTGTTAAGGCGTGTGAGTCCCTTAAAAATAAAATAATTGATGCGGGAGCAAAAAAACTAGATTGTTCCGTTGAGGATGCGGATTTTGACGGAAAAGCAGTTTATAACATAAAAAATAACGAAAGTATTTCATTGATACAATTAGCAAACGACAATTATGTGGGATCAAATAATTATTTATCAGCAAGCGAATCTCATTATTCTCCTACTTCCCCGCCTCCCTTTATGGCAGGCTTGGTAGAAATTGAGGTTGACAAGCTGACAGGCAAGGTAGACATAATAGATTATGTAGGAGTTATTGACTGCGGAACCGTTATAAATCCGAATCTTGCAAGAGTTCAGGCAGAGGGCGGAATCGTACAGGCCATGGGTATGGCTATGTACGAGGACATAATTTATGACGGAAAAGGCAGGATGCTGAACGATTCCTTCATGCAGTACAAAATACCGTCAAGGCTGGATGTGGGAAATATCAGAATTGATTTTGAGTCAAGCTATGAACCAACAGGTCCTTTTGGAGCTAAATCAATAGGAGAATTAGTAATCAACACTCCTCCTCCGGCAATAGCAAATGCTGTTTATAATGCAACGAAGGTTAATATCAGAAGCTTACCTATCACCGGCGAAAAAATTATGATGGGTATGTTAAAAAAATAAAGTCATCAAAATAGGCTGTTGAAAAAATTCATCAGCCTATAATTTCTTCTATACTTAAAATACCATAAAACCAAAACTTAAACTTAACAGGAAAATCAGGCAGATTATTTACTTCAACGTTAAAATCCGTACTTTTGGATTCGAGGAAATTCACCTTTGCAATCCTTAATAAATTATCATTTAAATCATATAATCTATATTCATGTTTCGAATCATTTTTAACAGGCATGTTGGAGCTGAAATGCAGTATAAACACATCTTTGTGAAGAAGGCTGTCATATACAATATTGTAATCCCTAATGTAATTCTTATCATGAAAAAACATTTCAGGCTGAACCTTATACAATTTGTTTTTACCGAATAAATTGCATGCTCTTTTATAATCTGCATTACATCTGAAAATTATATTTTTCAGCTTAATTATAGGAACAGGCTCGTCAATTAACAATTCCATATTTTCCAAGACTGCATCTGCATTGAAAAGAACTGCTAAGTCATTATAAATTACATCTTCATTAAACAAAAGGTACACGGGTATATTCAGTCGATTCATAATATTGTAATTATTCTTCTCAACAAAATAAAACCGTGTACATCTCTTAACCTTATCAGAAATATTATTAATTTCCTCTTCATCTAAAACATCTTCAAACTCGATGTTATTTGCATAGCATAAGGATCTGCTGCAAAGATAACCAATACTTATAATAGAATTTAAATTTGAAAAATCAGTAAAATGAAGAGGACCTATAAAATTATATTTATCTTTTACCCTTTTAACCGTTTCACTTATCTGTTCATGATCTTCATTCACAATAATCCCCCCAATATAAACAGTAGCAAATATCTTTTACTATAATTTATATTGGGAAAGGTTTTTATTTATGTGATTAAATAAAATATTATTTAACGGATGATGCAGATAAAACCAAGGATAAATATTTTTCTTCCGTTGTTGCTCCCCTTGATGTTAAAACTATAGGCACTTTTGCGCCGACTATCATCCCTGCCATTGTACCATTAGCGAATTCCAATAATGCCTTGCTCATTATATTACCTGTTGTAATATTCGGAGCAATCAATATATCGGCTTCTCCCGTTACAGGGCTTTCATACCCTTTTATTTTGGCTGATTCCTTGTTAAATGTTAAATCAACAGATATTGGTCCCTCAACGATACAATTTTTAATTTCACCGTTCTGATTCATTTTTTTGAGATTGTCTGCATCCACCGCCTCGGGCATTTTGGGATTAACTGTTTCTACTGCCGCTAAAACTGCTACCTTTGGCGATTCATATCCCATTGCTAAAAATACATTAACTACATTTTCAATAATTTGTTTCTTTTCTTCAAGATTAGGATACATCATCATTCCGCCGTCAGTAACAGCTATAAGTTTATGATAGGCAGGAATTTCTAAAATTGCCACATGGGACATTACACTTCCTGTCCTCAGTCCTTTTTCTTTATTTACAACAGCCTTTAACAAGTCAGCTGTTTGGAGCTTTCCTTTCATAATGAAATCAGCTTTGCCTTCATTTATTAATTCAACTGTTTTTTCTGCGGCTTCCGTATCATCCGATGTATGGATTATTTCATTCTCATCAAAATTAACAGAAAGATTATCAAGTATTTTTACTATTTTTTCCTTGTCGCCTATTAATACGGGCTCAACCAACTTATCATTTACAGCTTTAAATACTGCTTCTAAGGTATGTTCGTCATGTGCTGCAGCTACAGCAACTCTTTTTTTTGTATCATTATTTTGGACCTTAGCAATTAATTCTTTAAAGTTTTTTAACTCCATATTTCCTCCACAATAATTAGTCTCATATAGTCAATGATATTATATCAATAATTATATAATTGTTCAAATAACTTTTGTATTGTTCTCCAAAATCAAATACCAATTATACACTCTTTACATTTAATGCCCTGAAAGAATTTAATACGGCTATAAAGGTAACGCCTACATCCGCGAATACCGCAGCCCACATTGAAGCGTAACCGGCTGCGCTCAATAAAAGAATAAATGCTTTAATTCCTATTGCGAACACAATGTTTTGAGTAGCAATTCTCAAGGTCTTTTTTGAAATTTTTATTGCTGTTGCTATTTTAGAGGGCTCATCCGTCATTATAACTATATCTGCTGCTTCTATAGCAGCATCCGAACCTAATCCACCCATTGCTATGCCTATATCGGCTCTTGCCAATACCGGAGCATCATTTATACCGTCACCGACGTATGCAACTTTTCCTCTGTTGTTATAAATTATTTCTTCAATTTTTTCTACCTTATCTCCCGGCAGCAGCTCTGTATATACCTTATCTATTGCAAGCATCTTTGCTGTCTCTTCTCCAATTTGCTTATTGTCACCGGTAAGCATAATTGTTTGCTTTATTTTCAATTCCTTAAGCTTTTTAATAGCTGCTGCGGAATCCCCCTTAACTTCATCCGCTATCAATATATATCCTGCGTAATTACCGTCAATAGCCACATGTACAACGGTTCCGCTTATATTCTCTTTTGAAAAACCGATATTTTCCTTAACCATTAATTTTTCATTGCCCGCAAGGATCTTCTTGCCGTCTACCACGGCAGAAATGCCATGTCCGGGTATCTCTTCAACCTCTTTAATTATATCATTTACTATTTCTTTGTTATAAGCGCGTTTTAATGATAATGAAATTGGGTGATTCGAATAATTTTCTGCATGAGCAGCATATTTCAATAACTCATCATTACTTATATCCTTTGCATTTACTTCCCTGACGTTGAATACACCCTTCGTTAAAGTGCCCGTTTTATCAAAGACAACAGTTTCCGCCTGCGCCAATGCTTCTAAGTAATTGCTTCCCTTTACTAAAATACCTTTTTTAGAACTTCCTCCGATTCCTCCGAAAAAGCTTAGGGGGACTGAAATAACTAATGCACAAGGGCAGGAAACAACCAAGAAGGCTAAGCTTCTGTATATCCAATCCTTAAATATTTCCCCTTCTATAACCAAAGGAGGTACAATTGCAAGAATAGCGGCAATTATCACGACAATAGGGGTATAATACCTTGCGAACTTAGTAATAAATCTCTCCGACTTTGATTTTTTACTGCTTGCATTCTCGACTAAGTCAAGGATTTTGTTCACTGTAGATTCTTCAAATTCCTTTGTTACCTCTACGGTTATTAAGCCGTTAATATTTATGAACCCGCTTAAAATATCACTTCCTTCGAGAACTTCTCTCGGAACCGATTCACCCGTCAGTGCAGATGTGTCCAGCAATGATGCTCCATCTATAATCTTGCCGTCAAGAGGTACCTTTTCGCCCGGCTTAATAACAATAATGTCACCAACCTTAACATCATCAGGGTCTTTTTTGACTAATTCTTCTCCTACCTTTACATTTGCGTAATCGGGGCGAATGTTCATTAAATTAGCTATGGACTTTCTTGATTCTCCCACAGCATAAGCCTGAAATACTTCCCCAACCTGGTAAAACAGCATAACAGCCACACCTTCCGGTGCTTCATTTATTAAAAATGCACCGATTGAAGCTATTGCCATCAGAAAGTTTTCGTCAAATACATTTCCTCTGAAAATATTTCTGATTGCTCTTTTTACAACGTCTCCGCCTGCTAAAACATAACTTATCAAAAATAATATCCATTTCAGCGCTTCACCTTCTGCAATGAAGCCGGATACAAAAAACAGAGCGCTTATTATTAATCTGTAAATTAACTTTTTCATGTTCTCCCCTTATGCGGTCTTGAATATTACGTCAGGTTCGTATTTATTTACAATCTTCCTGGCAGTTTCAATTATAACTTGCATTTTATCATCTTCTGCTTCGATAGTTAATTTTGTTGTCATTAAATTAATTGATGCACTCACTACTCCGGTAAGCTTATTTATGTCATTTTCAATTTTAGCTGCGCAATTTGCGCAATCTAATCCTTCAAGTATAAATTTCTTTTTCATAACGTCCTCCCAATTTATATAAACTTAATTTATTCCTTAATATGTTCCATGCCTGTTTCAAATATAGCTTTTACGTGATCGTCCTTCAGTGAGTAATATACGACCTTGCCTTCTTTTCTGAACTTAACTAAATTTGCCTGTCGAAGTGATCTAAGCTGATGAGATATTGCCGACTTTGTCATATTTAACAAAACCGCTATATCACATACACACATTTCATTTTCATCCAATGCCCATATGATTCTGACTCTTGTGCTGTCGCCTAAAACCTTAAAAAAGTCCGCCAAATCATATAGATCATCTTCATTCGGCATCCTCTTTCTCACTTCTTCCACTACATCAGAGTGCAATACATCACAATCACAAACGATATCTTCTCTATCCATATTTTCCTCCCTTCATTAGTTGAACAGTTGTTCAATTGTTAAATTAATTATAGTTGAATGAATGCTCAATTGTCAAGAGATATTTTAAAAATATTATAAATTTCAGAAAATGTAAAAAGAGCACCTAAGTGCTCTCAGAATGATAGAATATGAAATTTATTTTTGCAGTAACCTGAGTTTTAACGTCCGGAATTCATCCATCCGGAAAAATCTATTATTTCCGATTGAGATAGTATCGCACCGGTTTCTTCGAATTCTACAATTTCATCATCCTCTAACCCTTCTCCCTTCGGCATCTCTTCAGGAGTCAGGCTTGATGTTCCTTCATATAGATTCGTTAATGAATCCTTCGCAATATTTCCGCTTTTATCTACTACCCAAAATCTGCTGAACGGTGAAATTCTTCCTGCTTTTAAATTATATTTTTTAATAATTTCTTCATCTAAAGGGATTAACCCATCTTCTGTTTTTAAAAATAATTCCTGCATGCTGCCTCCCATCAATACTATTGCTGTTAGTATTGCCTGAAAAGACCAAATTCATTAAAAATTATACTATTTCTTCATTATTGTATACTTCACCGCCGGCATTTGGTAAAATACCGTAAAGTTGTGTCCACAAGGTCTTATATTTAACTGCCTGTGCATGCATTTTACTGACATCTTCAGAAAGCTGCTTTACCACCTTTCCCGGCATTCCAACAACCAAAGAATGGGGTGGTATCACATCATTTTCTTTTACCAATGCACCTGCTGCGATTATACTGCCTCTGCCTATTTTTGCTCCGCTTAAGACAATGGCTCCCATACCAATCAGGCAGTGATCTCCTACTTCACACCCATGAAGTATGGCACCGTGACCAACCGTCACATAGTCACCGATAAAAACATCTTTTTTATCCTCAACATGCAGGACGGAGTTATCCTGAATGTTTGTATATTTACCTATATGAATTTTATTAATATCTCCTCTTGCAACTACATTATGCCATACACTGCTGTATTCTTCCATTACGACGTCACCTACTAACTGTGCTCCCTCGGCTATGTATGACTTTTCACTTATTACAGGCATCCTTCCTTTAAATTCTTTTAACATATAACTACCTCTCTTTTCTTTTTTACTATTCGTAACGATTTGTCATCCCGAGCGACAGCGAGGGATCACAGGACTTCAAAAACTGAGCTTCTTCGCTGTCGCTCAGAATGACAGAAAGCACACAATATTTGTATATTCATAAAATTATGCTATAAGCTATTGAAGATATGCGATTTCCATTATATAATTGATTATATAATGGATTATCAAATTATTACATATCCTATCAGGAGTAATTTATGAATGCTTTAGTTATAAAAATTATTGCTCTTTCCACCATGATAATTGACCACTATGGTGCTGTATTCCAAAGCGGAATTGATATTTACAGAATAATAGGAAGATTAAGCTTCCCTATTTATTGTTTTTTATTAGTTGAAGGTTATTTCCACACATCCGATGTTAAGAAGTATGCTTTAAGATTATTAATGTTTGCTTTTATTTCCGAAATTCCTTTTGACTTGGCATTCTTTAATGAAATAGGCTTCGTTCATCAAAATATATTTTTTACATTATTTTTAGGACTTGTGACTATTTACATAATCGACGATAAAAGCATCAATTTAAAATACGTCAAATATGCTGCAATACCCGTATCTTGTATATTGGCAATAGTCTTAGCCGTAGATTACAATATAATAGGAATTATTTATATATTATCATTCTACTATACAAAAAAACATACAAAATTAAAAAGATTTTCATTAATCGGACTAATTATGGCTTCAGCAAATTTGGGCGCATATATACTTCAGCAATTTTCACTTCTCGCGTTGCCTATTGTATATTTTTATAACGGGAAACCCGGTCCGAAAAATAAATTTCTGCAAGTGTCTTTTTACGCGGCATATCCATTACATCTGTTGTTATTTTACCTCATTAAAAGTCGCTTCCTCTTTTAATTACCTCCTTCATCTTGGCCATTATTCTTTCATAGCTGCCGGATGAGTGAGGAACTAAGCAATTTGAGCAATCCTTTATTCCATGATTTTTAATATAATTTCCTCCGCATTCATCCTTCAGCATGTATAATGGACAATAGCAAAAAAGGCAATTGAAATTTTCTTCGTCATTTGTTTTATGACACGGGAAATACTCGCATTTGTTGTTTTGAAAAAACTTATAATTTTCTGTACTCAACTTATACTCCTATAAATTTTTTTATATATTCTATCATAAGTGCAAGACGCTTATCGTCTTGCTTCACACCGATACAATAAATACATAATCGGACAAAGGCCTAAGTCTTTGTATCCTTGATAGTATTTATTATAACACAATAAAAGCTTGAGAGGAATACCCAAGCTTTTATTGCAAACATACTTATTGGATTCATGAAAAAAGATAATTGCAAAACATTACTTATGACCAATAATTTATGTTACCATATCTATTATAGTAATATTATTGGATTTTGTCTATGTTAATTATGTAACAAATTTATAGGTATTATTTGAGTAAAGTATAATCAGTTGTACTTAAATCGATTGTACATTTTTACAACAATATTGAGTTTTAAACATTTTAGCGCAATAGCAGCATTATTCATTTATGACATATGTTACATATGCTTAATATAATTCCTAACAAGGAATCCTTTTTAATTGATAAAAATTAATATATTGAATATTTTTTCAAAAATAGTTCTAGGCATTACCGGGGCGGACTGAAGTCCCAAATCAGATATTTAACAGAAAATTTTAATTGTATTTATATTTATAATATTGTAGAATAATTGTACATATTAACCGAAAGGAGTGTTGTATTATGAATTACAATAAATTAATGTATAGTGCGGTAACCCCGGAGGTGAATAAAAGCCTCCAATAATGAGTACAAAATTTCAGGAGGATAATAATTGAACAAAATTAATATGAAGGAATACGGACTCAACGAAAGATTTATCAACGAGTCAACTTTATACGAAAATCAGAGTATAGGACGAATAGTTTCACAAGATAAAGGTTTATATAAATTAATTTCCGAAAAAGGTGAATTAAGAGCTCAGGTTTCAGGAAAATTTCGCTACAATGCCGCAGGTATATCAGATTATCCGGCTGTCGGTGATTTTGTAATATTTGACGAAAATGAAGGCGGCAACGCAATAATAAATCATGTCTTGACAAGGAAAAGTGCTTTTATCAGAAAAGCTGCAGGTACATCCAATAATGAACAAATTGTTGCTTCAAATATAGATACTGTCTTTATCTGTATGTCGCTTAATAATGATTTTAACGGCAGAAGGTTGGAAAGATATCTTGGTGTAGCATGGGATAGCGGCGCAACTCCGGTCATTGTTCTTACAAAGGCTGACCTATGCGGTAATTATGATGATGTAACGGAAGAACTTGAAGATATTGCATTGGGTGTTGATATAATTATAACCTCAAGCTTGAAGGATGACATTCTGTCAGTAAAAAAATATATCGTGGCAGGCAAGACAATTGCCTTTATCGGTTCATCGGGTGTAGGGAAAACAACCCTCATCAATAAGCTAATAGGTGAGGAAATTTTCGAAACACAGGACCTAAGGAACGATGATAGAGGCAGACATACCACTACATCAAGAGAGTTGATTTTATTGCCTTCAGGCGGTGTTGTAATAGATACGCCGGGTATGAGAGAGCTTGGCTTGGAAGGCGCCGACCTTTCAAAAACATTTGCGGATATCGATGAACTGTCGAAGGAATGCAAATTCAATGATTGCACGCACACCAAGGAACCTGGATGTGCCGTAAAACAAGCCATTGAAAACGGACTTTTGTCAGAAGACAGGTTAGCAAGCTATTTTAAGCTTAATAAAGAATTAGGATACAATAACTTGAATTCTAAACAGATAGAACAAAAGAAGCTCAACGAAATGTTTAAAAGTGTCGGCGGAATGAAAAGTTTCAAAAAAATGATAAAAAGCAAAAAAAATATTAAGTAAGGCATTTTGGCATTTTGGCATTTTGGGGACGTGGCATTTTGGGGACGGACCTTTTTGTGACTGCTCGCAGTCACAAAAAGGTCCGTCCCCAAAATGCCCTTGTTTTATATGTTATATTTTTTCATTTTTCTCCAGAGGGTAGACCTGCTCATGCCTAATTCATCCGCTGCCTTTTGTATTGATAATTCGTTATTCTTTAAGGCATTTACTATTCTGTCCGCTTCCCATCTTCCGAGATTTTTATCAGGCTGTGCGACAGCAACGCTTTCTGCTTCTATCTTGATTTGATTGTTATTATTAAGAAAATCCTCAATAAGCTGGTCGAAATCATATAAGGTTCCCTGATATCGAAGCATAACACAAATTCTTTCAACAAAATTTTGTAATTCTCTTATATTTCCATACCATTGATAATTTTCTACCTTTTTCATAACTTCATAAAATCTGTCTAAATAATTTATATAATCTTTCCCCAGATTTCTTTCAAAGAAAAATCTGCTTAAAAGGATAATATCTCCTTTTCTTTCTCTCAGAGGCGGAATAGATAAATTCAGCACTCCTATTCTATAGTATAAATCTTCTCTGAATGTTTTTGCCTTAACAGCCGCAATCAAATCCTTGTTGGTAGCGGTTATTACCCTGACATCAACAGGCAATCTGACCGTTGAACCAACCTTTCTTATTTCCTTTTCCTGCAAAACCCTCAGAAGCTGAGCCTGAATTTCTATAGGAATTTCGCCTATCTCGTCTAAAAATATTGTTCCCTTGTGGGCAAGCTCAAACAATCCCATTTTTCCGCCCTTTACCGCACCGGTAAAGGCTCCTTCCACATAACCGAAAAGCTCCGATTCCAATAAATTGGATGACAATGAGGCACAGTTTATTGCTACAAAGGGTCCGTCACAGCGACTGCTTGAATTATGAATGCTTTGAGCAAACAATTCTTTACCTGTCCCCGTTTCTCCTCTGATCAGTATTGTGGAATCAGAAGAAGCATAGCTTTTTGCTATTGATATAGTATTATTTAATATACTTGATTCTCCCTTAATATCTTTAAAGCTGTATTTGGCATATAAACCCTTTTCATTCAGGCTTCTTCTTATTTTATTTTCACTTTCCTGGATAACCTTAACATCCTGAAAGGTTGCCACAACCCCTTTAACCTCATTATTTACTATTATAGGAATCCTATTGGTTGAAACCAATGTACCGTTCATATCCATCAGCTGGTTTAATTCTTTATCCTTTAAAGATAGCGAATTAATCATGTCCGTATTTCGTACTATTTGTTTAATATTCTTGCCTAATGCATATCCCGGACTGACCTTTGCTATTTTCTCAGCTATATGGTTAATTACATCAATGGTTCCGTTTTCATCAATGGCTATAATGGCATCATGTGTAAAATTAAGAACGGCCTTATATCTTTCAAGCTGTATTTTTAAATCGTTCTGCTTTTGCAATTCTTCTTTCTGAATTTGCAGAATTTGCTTTGCCATATCTATGGCATTATTTATTGCTACTTCAGAATTCTCAATTGTTATATGCTTCAATTTATAAATATCGGCATATTTTTGTGTCATAACTCCGCCTATGCCTAAAACAGCTCCGTGCTTCAATGCGCTTTTCACCTGAACTTCACAATCCTTGTCTGTTCTAAACGTATAAAACTTTGCATCTATATCCAGCATTCTGCATATGCTCTTTACGTCGTCAATCATTTCACCATAAGTAAAAAACGCTACTACACCATTTGCATTTTTAGCTATTTCTATTGAGTCAATATAATCAGACAGTAAAACATTAATTGCAACAACAGACACATTCAGTCTTGCTTCATTTATTGCAGCAGCTGTCCCCTTCCTGCTTATTAATATTCTGGCACCGTTATTTACTAAATTTCCTGCAATATTTATGGCATCACTTAAAGCGTCTTCCTTTGAAACCGGGACAAAGACATTTATATCTTCATTTCTTTGCTTAATAATTTTCAAGGTTCGCTTAGCTAACTGCTCCGTAGGAGCTATCAACGATATTTCTGTAACCTTTTTGGAGCTTTCTTTGTCTTTTTTTGTAGTCAAAACGAACATCCTTTCATATATTAATAAGTAAATTATAATATAGTTAATTTATTAAGTCCAGCAAATCAGCAGGTGACCCAAATTTTATTTGGTGTCGGTCGCTTATGCTGTAAGTGAAAACAAGGGGCAAACCCCTCGCTGAAAAATCATTCAACTAAAGGTTCGCCCCCAAAATTCCTATACATCTTTAATTAATACATTGCTGGTTATTTTGAATATTAACTAAATGCCCGCTAAAGTTTCCGTTTATTATACTTTTTTCATACCTTGCGGCTTCAATTAATTTTTCGACATCTATGCCGGTGTCATATCCCATATCATTCAGCATATATACCAAATCTTCTGTTGCCGTATTACCTGAAGCACCCGGTGCAAACGGACAGCCGCCCAATCCTCCCAGTGTTGACTGAACTTTTGTTATGCCTGATTCTATGGCAGCCAAGGTATTCACCATACCCATATTTCTTGTGTCATGAATATGAGCCTGGAATTCAACTTGCGGAAATTCCTTCACTGCAGATGAAGCAATTTCTCTTACCTGTTTTGGATTTGCTATTCCTATGGTATCAGCCAGGGACATTTCTTTAACACCCATATTTGCTACTCTGTCTAAGAATTTCAACACTGTATCTGTTGAATATTTTCCTTCAAAAGGACAGCCAAAAACTGTTGCAACATCCACACACACACTTAAATCCTTATATGTGTCCATAATTGTTTTCAATTCGGCAAATGATTCATCATGTGTTCTGTTAATATTTGCTTTATTGTGGCTTACGCTTAACGAAACAACATACGAAACTTTTCTGAGTCCTGATTCATACGCACTTCTTGCTCCGTAAAGATTCGGAACCAATGCAAAGAAATCAAAATCAGAATATTTTTCTAATAATATTTTCGTTAATTCACCTGAATCTTTCAATTGAGGTATAGCTTTCGGGCTTACGAAGGATGTATGCTGTATGTGCTTAACACCTGCGTCTATTAAATCTTCTATAACCTTTAATTTTTGTTCAACAGGTATATAATCTTTAAGGTTTTGAAACCCGTCCCTTGGTCCGACTTCTACTATTTTAATCTTATTCATAATATACTCCCTTTTTAAATTAGAATACACCTTTTTCAATATATTCTTCTATTAATTCTTTACTTAAACCAATAAAATCTTCATATACATCAAAATTATGCTGACCTAATATTGGTGCAGGAGTTCTTATCTCGGCTTTTCTGTCACTGAATTTAATATGATCACCTGTAAGCGTTGTTTTTCCGGCAACAGGATGTTCTACTTCAACAAACATTTCTCTCGCTACTGCAATATGCGGATCCTTCACTACTCTGTCAATTGTATTTATCGGGCATGACGGAACTCCTACATCTAACAAACTGTCAACTATTTCATCCACACCGTATTGAATTGTCCATGCTTCGATTAACGGTTTTAATTCAGCATGATTTTTTACTCTTTGAGCATTAGTTGCAAATTTTTCATCTGTTAACAATTCAGGTTGCTGCATAACGTCAACTAAAAGCTTAAATAACTTGTCATTTCCACAGCCTATTATTACATCTCCGTCTTTTGCCTTGAAAGAATCGTATGGATATGCTGATTCATACCTGTTTCCTATTTTTTCAGGAATTCTTCCTGTAGCAAGATAAATTTGAGTTATAATTTCCAATGAAGAAACAACAGAATCAACTAATGCAACATCTACTTTTTGCCCCTCGCCTGTTTTTATTTTATTTATAACGGCTGCAAGAACACCGATTGCACAGCCAAGACCGCCCAAAACGTCTCCCATCGCCGTACCTGTTCTTGTAGGTTGACCGCCGGGCCATCCTGTTGTACTCATTAATCCGCCCATAGCCTGCCCGATTATATCATAGCCTGCTCTTTGACTGTATGGTCCGTAGTGTCCGAAGCCTGATACACAACCGTAAACAATTCCGGGATTAATTTCTTTTAATGTTTCATAGCCTAAGCCAAGCTTCTCCATTGTGCCGGGCCTGTAGTTTTCAATAACAACATCAGCCTTTTTTATCATTTCCTTAAAAACTTCTTTTCCTTCGGGAGTTTTTAAATTTAAAGTAACTCCTAATTTATTTCTGTTTAAATTCATATAATATGCGCTTTCACCGTTTATAAACGGTCCGAAAGCCCTGCTGTCGTCGCCTTTTTTTGGTTGTTCTATTTTGTACACCGTAGCACCCATATCTGCAAATAGCATTCCGCAGTAGGGACCTGCTAAAACTCTTGTAAGGTCAAGAACCACTATGCCGTCTAATATACCTTTTTTCATTTTTTCTCCTTTATATCTTTTATTTCAATATTAGTTATCTTAAAATTTTACTTTCTACATTCCTACTCCAAATAAACCAAATGTTATAAAATACATTATTAATGGGAATAAGATTAAGCCAATTATTTTCAATCCAAGTCCTGCCTTCATCAAGTCGGATATTTCAAATGCTCCTGTACTGTAAGCAATTGCATTCGGTGGTGTTGCAGGAGGCAGCATAAATGCAAAATTTGAAGCGACCATGCATGTCAGCATCAGTTGAAGAGGATCCATTCCTATACCTTTTGCTATACCCGCAAGAACAGGAAGGAATGATGCAACAACAACTGCATTTGTCGTAACTTCCGTAAGTATGGCAGTTACCACTCCTACGGCAATAATAATTACTAAAGGAGGCATATTGCTCAGAGCTCCTAAGTTAGAAGCAACCCACTGCGCCACACCGGCGTCCGTAAATGCGTTTCCCATAACCATGGAGCCTCCCAAAAGAAGCATTGTACCCCAAGGAGCTTCCGCTAATGCCTGCTTACCTTCAAGAAGATATATTCCCTTTTTATAATCAACCGGAATAATCATTGTTGAAATCGCTATTGCAATTGCTATTGTTTCGTCGGTTGCAAACGGTACAAATCCTTTCCATAAAGAACGTGTAACCCAAAGCAGGACTGAAACCGCAAAAACAACAGATGTTAATTTCTCGCCTTTATTCATAGGCCCCAACGCTTCATATTCTTTGTCAACAACGTCAATTTTTATATCTGCCATTTTGTCTGTCTTGTAAAATTTACGAAGATATATCCACATTATAGGAAGCATTACCGCTGTAAAAGGAACTCCTATTTTCATCCACTCCAGAAAACTCAGCTCAACTCCGATAGTTTCCTGAATTATACCTATACCTGTAGGATTTGTAGTTGTACCTATTACGGTAGAAAGACCTCCAAGAGTCGCTGCAAATGGTATTGCAAGAACCAGCGCTTTTTTAAACCCGGTGTTTATCTGGTCACCCATTGTTGCAATTATAGATATTGCAACCGGAAGCATCATCGCTGTAGCTGTTGTATTCGACATCCACATTGATATAAAAGCTGTCGCCAGTATAAAACCTAAAATAATTCTGCTTGGTTTACTTCCTACTTTTTTTACAATACCAAGCGCCATTCTTCTATGCAGTCCCCATCTCTGCATTGCCGAAGCCATAAATCCAACCCCAAGTACCAAGTACACTGTCGGATATGCATAATGCGTAAAAAGCTCAATTTCGTTCTGTCCCTTTGATCCTGTAATTCCAAGCAACGGATATAACAAGATAGGTAACAACGCAGTCATTGGAATTGGTATAGCTTCCGTCATCCAGAAAATTATCATCATAACCGATACTGCCAAAACTTTTTGACCTAAGACAGTCAATCCTTCAGGAGTAGGCATCACTAATAATAAAACACTTAAAATTATTCCTACTATAAGTCCTATTTTTCTAACTCTAAACTCACCCATTTAATCCTCCACGTTTTAGTTAATAAATTACAATTTTTTATAAATGCGCTTTTATAAAATAATATATACGAAAAGCCGTATGCTTTTTATAAAGCAAGTTTCATGCCAACAACAAAAATATTTAAAAATTTTTTTTCACAAAGCCTATAGTATCTGTTTATAACTATTTTTAATTTATTTTGTATTTAAAACAAAAAAATATAATTGAATAAATGTTTTGTTTTATACTGTTTCATATTGTTTCATATGTGTCACGTTGTTTCTCATCTCAGGTGAATGCAACAAATTTGCAGAACAAAAAAAGAACCTTATATTCAAGGTTCGCAGATTGATAATAAGATTATAGGTTAGCAGAAGTCACCTGTAACAATGCGTTTATACCATCAGCATCCATAGGCATTCCCAGGAAAAACCCCTGACCGTATTCACATCCTATGCTTATTAAATTTTCAAGCTGTTCCTTTGTTTCTATGCCTTCCGCTACAACCTTAAATCCAAACTCACGAGCTAAGGAAACAACAAATTTAATAATATGAATATCCTTGTCTTCCATATTCTTCATACATACATAACTTTTATCAAGCTTTATTATATCAATCGGGAGCATCATCAGATAGGTTAAAGATGAAAAGCCCGTGCCAAAGTCATCTAAAGCAATTTTAAATCCCTTTTCTCTTAAAATATTTAATCTTTCGACTGCTAAATCAATGTTGGAAATTACAGCTGTCTCCGTTATTTCAATTACAATATTTGTATAATCCAAGTCATATTCGGATAACAACTCTTCAATTTGTTCAAATTTTGAATCTCTTATGAGCGATTTACTCGACAAGTTAAAGGATAGCTCCAGATCCCTGAAGCCACGTTCTTCCCATTCCTTCTTTTGTGCTAAAACATTTCTGATTATCCTGTTTTCCAGCTCGTAAATTTGTCCTGTTGCTTCAGCTACGCGAATAAATTCGTTAGGAGGAACAAACCCTTCTCCAAGGTGATTCCATCTGATAAGTGCTTCCATACCGGTTATTTTTCCTGTACGAAGTTCAATTTGCGGTTGGTAAAAGAGTATAAATTCCTTATTGGTTAATCCTTTTTGAATTTTGTTGGACATAAGGATAAAATTATTTGATTTTTCATGGATGTTTTTTTCATAAAATGATATTTTATTTTTACCTTCAGTCTTGGCATTATACATAGCGACATCCGAGTGTTTAAGAAGTGTATCAAAGTTTTGTCCGTCTTCCGGATAAAATGCTACTCCCATACTGACAGAAACGAAAAAATCTCTTCCTTCGTAATTCCATGTTTCACCCAAAATTCTTATCAAATTATCTAATTTTTTTAACAACTTTTCTTTTGATTCGTAATTTATAACCAATAATGCAAATTCATCACCACCGACCCGTGCAACCATATCGGGATACACTAATTCTTCTGAGATTTTATCTCCCATATATTTTAAAAATTCATCCCCTACATAATGACCCAACGTATCATTAATAAACTTAAAATTATCTATGTCTATAAATGCAACGGCAAATTCCGTTTCGGGACCGTTAGCCATATTTGTAACCATCTTATAAAACATAGTTCTGTTAGGAAGACCCGTCAATGTATCATAATACGCAATATGTTCTAATTCTTTTGTCGCAATATTACATTCATTTATCGCTTTATTGCATTCCGTTATTGCATATTTAATTCTTTTTTCCCTGTTATTTATCAGAATATAAATAATAATCATGGTCAAAGCTACATATATCCAGCCCTTAAAGGTTTGAATGCTTCTGTATTGCTCAGAATCACCTGCTAAAACATATAAAAAAGAGTCAGACAGTATAATCCACAGAACACCAAAGACACCATACTTTAATACAATGGTTAAGGCGCCGTTACTTTTTATAAAGTTATTTAGTTCATTAAATAAACCTAATTCTTCATTGCCGTTATTCTTCAATGACCCCACTCCCAACTGCCTTATATAATTTAAAAATACCCATTAAATTACATTTAAAACAATAATATGACAAAATAACGGTAATTTAAATCGATCGACAGCTTTAGTAATACCTGCTAACAAAAATAACAAATCATACCGACAGCACTGAGGAATAAAAAT
>DCYG01000043.1 GCA_002331025.1 Firmicutes bacterium UBA2116
ACCTTTCTAATGTGGATAACACAAGAGCAAAATTATAGAATTGTTGATAAATTCAAAAAATCAAAATTATGTAATTTATGATGATATTTAAAAAAGTTTATTCCTCATCGCTGAAAAAAGCAAAAATCACTTGACAGATGTTGAAATTTAATATAGAATACCATAGGTATGATAAGATTAGAGAAAAACCGTTCCAATGCCCCGGAGTTAGGTTTTTTCGATATATTATAATTTTAAATAGTATAATAGTAGAAATACAGGAGGAAACATGATGAAAAGCTTCTTGGCTAAACCTAATGAAGTTGAAAGGGCATGGTACGTAATCGATGCCGAAGGAAAAACTTTAGGTAGACTTGCAACAGAAGTTGCTAAGATATTAAGAGGTAAACACAAAGCAACATATACACCACACGTTGATACAGGAGATTTTGTTATAATAGTTAACGCTGAAAAGGTGGTATTGACAGGTAAAAAATTAGATCAAAAATTATACAGACACCACTCACTTTATCCGGGTGGATTGAAGGAAACTCCTTACAGAGATTTATTCAAGGCTAAACCGACACAACCGGTATATCTTGCAGTAAAGGGAATGCTTCCTAAGAATTCACTTGGAAGAAAAATGTTAAAGAAACTTAAAGTATACGCTGGTCCTGAGCACAATAATCAAGCTCAAAAACCACAAGTATACGAGTTTTAGTGAGAGGAGGACGATTAAATGGATGCACAATACAGAGGAACAGGCAGAAGAAAAAAAGCAATAGCAAGAGTAAGAATGGTACCGGGAACAGGTAAAATTGTTATAAATAAAAGAGAATTAGATGATTATATCAAATATGAAACTTTAAGAGTTTTAGTAAGAGAACCGTTAATGATTACTGATACGATGGGTCAATACGATGTGTTAGTAAATGTAAAGGGTGGAGGATATACAGGTCAGGCAGGAGCAATCAGACACGGTATATCAAGAGCACTTTTGCAGGTTGACGGAGAATTAAGACCAATTCTTAAAAAAGCCGGATTCTTGACAAGAGATTCAAGAATGAAGGAAAGAAAGAAATACGGTTTGAAAAAAGCAAGAAGAGCTTCACAGTTCAGCAAGAGATAATATTTATAATATTAAAATTTGGGAGTCACAGAAATGTGGCTCTTTTGTTTTGCTTAAAGCATACTATATATAGTATAAAATAGGGTAAAGGCAACTATATATAGTGCTTTGGGGAAAGAACATAAAAAACAAACAAAGTGACTCCAAAAGTATAATGTGGCTATTTGGTGGTGAAAATGGGTGCTTGTGTGTAAAAGTTGTCGCACTTTTACGTATTGTGTAAAATAATCGTGCGTAAATTTAGGCAGGGAAAGAGCAAAAGGAATGTAAGGATAGGGTGTACCTCTAAAGGTATAAAATGGGTGACAGAATATACTTTCATATGTTAATATGTTTATAGAATATGTTTGGAAGGAATATAAAGATTCTATTAGAAGATAACATTGAGTATGTGTTGCATAGGTAAAAAAATTAGACATGGTGCATACTTAAGACAGTCATTGCTTGATGGGACATATGACCCATTACCAGTTAGAAGGGTAGAAATACCAAAAGACGATGGGAAGAAAAGACAGCTTGGAATACCAACAGTAGTAGATAGAGTAATACAACAATCAATAGCACAAGTACTAAGCCCAATATTTGAAAAGAAGTTCTCGGATAATAGTTTTGGCTTCAGACCAAACAGAAGTGCCCATGACGCCTTAAAAAGATGTCAAGAGTACATGAATGAAGGTTATACTTGGTTAGTAGATATTGACTTAGCTTCATACTTTGACACTGTAAATCATGACATGTTAATCGGACTGATTTACAAAGAAATCAAGGATATAAAAGTAATCTCACTTATCAGAAAATATCTCAACGCAGGGGTAATGATAAATGGAGTTGTTAATACAACAACAATAGGCGTACCACAAGGCGGAAATTTATCACCATTGTTAAGCAACATAATGCTGAATGAACTTGATAAAGAACTGACCAAAAGAGGGTTAAAATTTGTAAGATATGCAGATGACTGCAATGTATATGTCAAAAGCAGGAAAGCTGCTGACAAAAAGCGTGGGAATTTGCTAACACAAGAAAGAGCTATTGGCGTACAGCCAAAAGCCCTATTCTTCAACGTTCTATTACTAATACCAGACTTGAAAAAGCTGGATTAGTGTCTTTACTTAAAATATATACATCAAAATGTTAATTCTATTGAACCGCCGTATACCGAACGGTACGTACGGTGGTGTGAGAGGACGATAATTAAATTAATTAATTATCTCCTACTCGATTTGTTTTAATACTACATGTTGTAGTATTAAATTGGAATAACATATAACCTAATGTATTTATATTATTTAAACGAAAATATAATTCTTGCAGCTTTATGCTTCAGTATAGTATAATATTCATGAACATATTATATGATAGGTAGGTGAAACTATGGATAAAGAAATTTTCATTAATTATTGGATTGATACTGCAAATAGAGATAACAATACAATGTTAAATTTATTCAAAAGTAACGATTATCATTGGAGTTTATTCATGGGACATCTGGTTATAGAAAAATTGATTAAGGCTGTTTATGTTAAAAATATAGATAGTAATCCACCAAGGATACATGATTTATTAAGATTATCAGAAAAAGCACATATTGAAACAACTGAACAACAAAAAGACTTATTAGATTTAATTACAACTTTTAATATAAATGCAAGATATCCAGATTATAAACAAAGTTTTTATAAAAAATGTGATTATGATTTTACATTAACTAATATAAAAAAAATAGAGGAGATGAGAGTATGGCTTCTTTCAATACTAGAGAACGAATAGAAGAAATTGCAAGAAATTATGGAACTTTATTGAAAGAGGAACTAGATGTAAAAAATATATATTTATATGGTTCATACTCAAAAGGTACTTATACAGAAAATAGCGATATAGATATAGCTGTAGTTGGAGACGAATTTACTGGAGATCCAATAGAAGATACATTAATGTTAATGAGAATAAGAAGAAAAATAGATAATAGAATAGAGCCTAGACCGTTTAAAACCAGTGATTTTAATTCTGCTAACCCATTTGCAAGAGAAATAATAGAAACAGGAATAATGATAATGTAGGGTAACGGTAGTCTTGATTAGTAAGGTACAGAGCATTAAGAATTACAACAATAGTAAGCTGAAAAATAAAAAAGGTCACAGCTAATGTGTTGTAAGTAAGTTCCAATTAATTTATGCATGATATATAAACAGCAATACACTATAATGAAATAGTTGAAGAAAAAATTACACAAGATTTACACGCGGTATAAGATAAGAATTTTAGATATATCAATATATAGTAGTTGGAATTTGATAATAGCATTATATATAGTGCTTTTTAGACGATTTAATTTTCTATATCAATTACGCAAGAGATAAGCAGACAACCCAAATTTTATATTTGGTGTTGGTCGCTTATACTGTAAGTATAATTGGTATAAAACCTTATATGAAAGAGCTACAGAAATGTGGCTCTTTTGTTTTGCCTAAAAGATCCTATTAATTTATTTAGTTTGATTTTACATCCTGTTTTAATTATACTGATATTGATATAGATTACAGTTAAATCACTAAATAAGATAGTAAAGAATTAATCTTATATAATGAAAAGTAGGTATTATTGATGATAAGGGATTATATTTATTTGCTACATTGTGACTTGTGTTTGATGCTGAAGAAAGTTTGATTAATGAGGGAGATAATATGAGATATCTTACTAAGGAATGGTACAACTTATGTCAAATGACAGGGCTTCATTTTGGAATGAGATCCCACAAAGGAACTTATCAAAAAGATGAAGACTTATATATAAGACTTAAAAAAAGAAAAGAAAAAGAATTTCTAAAAATGGAACGTGAAATATACGATTTTGATCCTAGAGAAATGCTTGAAATTTATGATGGTTCAGTGTTTGTTTCTGCTGATAAGTTTATTGCAGGGGAGGAGATTCACGATGAGGATACAATAGTGTACCATATGACTGATGAAGAAAAGGACCGCATTAATAAACTTATTGAAGAATATGATTCAAGAGAACCATTTGATGTAGATAAATATAGAATGGAATTCAATAAGAGACAAGCTATGATTCAATCTGAAAACATAAATAATTTACCTTCAAACCTCTATTCTCAAATTGCTGATCCTAGAGTATTTGCACTTGGTTATTGTACAAAAGAAATATTAAGCCAACTCAAAGAGTTAAGTAAGGAAAATGAAATAGAGGTTAGTGCAGTATTAAATGAATATACCAAGGCGCAAAAGGAAAAAATGATTCCGGAACAATTGCGAGAAAGATTCGGATTCCATGATTGTCAAGTGATGAGCTGCGAATTTAATCAAAACATAGTATTCTATTTGGACACGAGTGGTGGATTTACTGAAAATAATAAAATTATTTTTAAAGATGCTAAAATTATTAAACAAGAAAAATCTCTAGAAGGAAGCTATTGGTTGTATGAGGAATTGTATATCATTGAAGGTGGGTATGAAGCTCATATGCTTTTTGCAGGTGAGGATATTCATGAGTTAACAATTAACTGTAAAGACATAATAATCCAAACTATGATGTAAGAGAAAAATTCTTCAGTACTGAAATTTATGGAATCCTATGGGCTTATTAGTATGTTGTGTATGCTTAAGGCATTTGGAACTTAAGTAGGAATAATAGACATTAAAGTATCATTTTTATTTTTATGAAATAGTTTGGGAGGTGGGTTATGGCTGATAAACTTACAAGGGCTAAAGAAATTTTTATAGAGAATCTAGGTAGTCATGATAACATGCAAGAAACTGGCTGTCTCCAAGAATATCTTCAATATAATATTCCTATGGAAATAGAATATAATTGGACAAATGAATTTATTACAGAACAGTTTAGTAAAGCAGATTCTAAAAGTATTAGAATTTCAGAGCTCATAAGTAGTGTCAGTTTTATAGTTTCTCACTATGGAAGGTATCAGGACTATAAAAAACTTTTAGCAATTAATAATATGTACTTAAGTGGTGCGGATTTATTTGAACTTAATATTTATTTTGATAATGTCCTAAAGTCAATGCGGCCCTTACTTGAAAATGATAATGTACCCAGCAATTTAAAACTAGAAATTGTGACTGAATTAGAGAACATGGTTGTTGATACTAAAGAAAATATAGCTTCAATTCCAGATAAGATAACTGGCTATATAACACAAAAATATAATCTACAAGACCCAAAACGTTTTACAAAGGCTTCTAAATTAAACCAAATACATAACGAGATTAATACAATTAAAAATTTGCTGTTAAACTTCGTGTAACAATGCTTTTATGAATAATTACGTGTCGTTAAATGACAAAAATAAAATATTTTGTCTGCCAATTATCAAATGGGAGGTATAGGATGAAAATGCTTGCAAGTATTTTTTTAGTGCTAAGTTTATTACTAAGTTTAGCTGGATGTAGTAACCAAACTGATATACTAACTCCGGCTACAAAAGAAGAAACGACTGAAAGTGAGTCTGCAATAGAATTAGCAATTGGCAACAATATACCATATGATGGTAAAGGAAAGATAGCAATTATTACTACTACTCTTTCAGAAAATGAAGAGCATTATAGATCTGCTCAAGATATGGTTGAGAAATATGGTGAAGAAAAAATAGTTCACATTCTTTGGCCCTTTAGCATAACTAAATTAGCATCTGATCTTGAAATTAAGGCTTTAATAATTAATCCAGCGGTTACGGGAACTAATGCAGTAGTAGAGAAATTACTTGAAGTTCGTGATGATATTTTTATTGTTTATTGCACACCCCAAGAAAATTCATCAGTTTCTGCATCTAATGCAGATTTAGTTATAATGCTTGATGAATTAAAAATGGGAACTAGTATTCCTGAACAAGCTAAAAAACTTGGTGCTAAAACATTTATACATTACTCATTTCCTAGGCATATGTCTCAGAGCCTTCTTTTATTAAGAAAAGACCTAATGGCTGAAAAATGCAAGGAAATAGGTCTGGAATTTATTTATGTTGATGCTCCTGACCCAACAGGAGACTTAGGAATTTTAGGAGCCCAACAATTTATACTTGAAGATGTACCAAAAATGGTAGAACAATATGGCAAAGATACTGCTTTCTTTGCAACCAACTGTGGAATGCAGATTTCGCTAATCAAAGCATGTGTTGATACTGGGGCAATATATCCTCAATCCTGCTGCCCTTCACCATATCATGGATTTCCAACAGCTCTCGGTATTAAATTTCAAGGCTCTGAAGATAACTTGAAATATGTAATATCAGAAACTACAAGAATTCTTGAGGAACACAATGGTATTGGGAGATTTTCTACATGGCCTGTTCCAATGTCTATGATGGCTACTGTAGCATCTACGGAATATGCTATTAAATTATTGGCAGGGGAGATTTTGGATAAAGATAATATTGATTTAAAAGTTTTAGAACAATGTATGTCTGATTATGCAAATGTTGTAGTTACTACAAGTCCCTTAGTAGAAAGGATTAATGAAAATACAGTTGAATATTCAAATTTTAGATTAGTTTCTATGGATTTCTTAACATATGGTGAATAAAATTTAGTATTATAGTGATGAATTATAGATTTCAAAAGAAGCAGGTAAAATAAAAAGTTGTCAATTAATATTTTTTGTGATAAAATGTTTACGAAAGAATAGATTTTATATCGTTCTTTAAAAATATGAAATATAAAATACAGTGTTTTCTTGGCACCCACTTAAAAAATCAAGTTTTTTTGTGGCTCCCTAAGAATTCGTTATTCGAAAGGAGTTTTTTTAATGAAAAGAAATAATGTACAATTTATAACGCGAACTGCTCTTGTAGCCGCATCATATGCCGCTTTAACCTATGCATTCGCATGGATGAGCTACGAACAGCTGCAATTCAGAGTATCGGAAATATTAGTATTGTTTGCATTTATAGAGCCGAAATATGGTCTTGGCTTAATATTAGGATGTGTATTGGCAAACCTGGCAAGTCCCTTAGGAGTAATTGACATAGTCGTTGGATCATTTGCAACATTGCTGGCGATTATGTTCATAGTAATGGTCAGAAAGCTTTTAGGTTACAATATAAAAGCGCTTATAATTGCAAGCTTGGGACCTGTAGTATCAAATGCTTTGTTGGTTGGCTTAGAGTTAACCTATCTATTTAGCACCCCGTTTTTATTGAATGCATTTTATGTAGCTGTAGGGGAGTTTGTGGTAGTTACTCTTGTAGGTACTGTTGTGGTAAATTCTATCATGAAAAATAACATTTTAATCGAAAGATTATCCATAGATTAAGCAGATGACCCAAAATTATAATTTGGTTCAGTTGCTTTTACTGTAAATGAAAATTTAATGAATCCAAATCATAAGAGGTTTCAAATATATTTTTATTGTTTTATGGAAATAAATTCAAATATATGGTATTATTATCATAATAATTAAAAACATAAATCCGTGGAGGGGTTTGTATGATTGATAATAATATTATAGTTGAAAGTAACGAGCTGGTAGAAGATTCTAAAATTGTTATGGTTGGTACAAATGGTGAGGATGGTTATCCCAATATAAAGGCCATGATGAGATTAAAGCACGACGGACTGAAGAAGTTTTGGCTCAGTACTAATACGTCATCCAAAAGGACAGGGCTGCTGAAAAAAGACAACAAAATATGCTTATATTTTGTCGACGAAGATAAATTTTCAGGATTAATGCTCATAGGCCGGATAGAGTTGTTACAGGATAGAGAATCTAAAAAAATGCTATGGAATGACGGCTGTGAGGTTTATTATCCCTTAGGCATAGATGACCCGGACTATACCGTATTGTGCTTTACGACTGAACGGGCTAACTATTATCGACATCTAAAAAATGTAACCTTTAATGTGGAAGATATTTAAAAAGATTGTTCAAACATATAAAGTTGAAAGGTTAATAGAAAATCTTTCAACTTTTTTGTGTTTAGAGTGGGAATAAAATAAATAACATTAAGTTCTAAAATTTAAAACAGCTTTCATTCTAAAACTGTTTTAAAATATCATGATGTCCTACATCAACAAGTATAATCATGGTATTATTTTCATAATACCAAATGATTCGAATATCCATATTTACACTGCATTCAAACAAGTCTTCAGCTCCCTGAATCCTTTTGGTTCTAAGAGAAGGGTGCAGGGGATTTACTGAAAGCAATTCTAACTTACTTTTAAGTTGCGTTTTTTCCTTTAAAGTTAGTTTTTTATAATGCTTTTCAAACCGTTGTGTAAGGATAAGTTGGTAGGACATTAATTTTCCTCCAATTTCTCAAATACAGCATCAATACTGTCAAACATGTGGAGCTCTCCGGATGCAACTTTAAGTTTTGTTATTTCAATTTCCTCACGGAGTTCATCTAAATATTTCTTTGGATATACTACAACAGGCATAATACAAATTATACCATCCTTTTCGTATATTTCTAATTTATCTCCTTCGGAAAGTCCCAATTTGTCTACAAGGTCTTTAGGTATCGTAATTTGAGATTTTGCTCTTAACTCGGATATCATATTTATCATCTCCATTCTGTGAGTGCGAATTTCTTACTTTCTTACAGATATTATATACAAAATTAATAATTATATCAACTAATATTTTATTATTGGGTTGTATAAACACTTTTCCCTGCCTGTAATCGTACACCTTCCGGAATCCAAAATTTAAGTATATCTTTTACCGCTTCGAGTTCAATTTCATCATGTATAAAGTTTTCACCGTCTATACATATATTTATAGGTTCTTTACTTTTTATTTTAACGTATTTGCATTTCTTATATGTTATGATGTCTTTAAGCTTTTCGTTTGTAAGATGTGCACCTTCCTTATAGCTGCCTAATACGCTGAGGATTTTAACTCGGGATATATTGCTTACAAAGCATAAATCCATTATACCGTCATTAATTTCGGCTAAGGGAGCGCATTTGTAGCCGCCTCCGTATGAATGACCGTTTGCAACGACTCCCAACAGAAATGATCCTTTTAAAATTTCATCTTTATCTATTATTACTTCTAATTCTTTACCTAATTTTTTAGATAAGTTATAAATAACAGACATAATATAACATCCTGAGCCGGTTATGAAGGGAATCTTTTTAAACTTATGCATACTGAAAGCGGCATCAGCATCAAAACCGATATTACAGACAGAAACTGCATATTTATCTTTTACTTTGATTAAATCTAAATTTATCGCTTTTCCATTAACTTGCGAATCTATATAGCGAAAATAATCACGATTATCAAAGTTCTTAACAAAATCATTACCTGAGCCGCAGGGTATCACTCCGATATAAGCATTTTCGAATCCTATACATGCATTTACAACCTCATGGAGCGTTCCGTCTCCGCCGCATGCGTAAAAAACACTTTGTATATTATCTTCACATTTATTTATTATATAGCTTTTTATATCGTCTTTTGATTTACTGAAATATACCTCATAATCGACTTCTTTTGTCTTCAATTCATGGTGTATTGATTTTTCTATATTTTCCTGCAGTTTCCCTTTGCCTGCAATAGGATTGATGATAAATATATGTTTCATAAGCCTCCCTTTTAATTCATAATTAAATTATTAAGCCATTTTTTACTTCTATATCTGTTTATTACAACAATTGCTTTTATTAATTCCTCGCTGAATACTATAGCTATTACATAATGTATAGGTAATTTGAAAAACAGTACTGATATGAATGAAAGCGGAACACCGACGAACCATATTGAGATAATATCTACAATCATGCAGAATTTCGTATCTCCGCCCGCTCTTAGGATACCGCATATAAACAGATAAGTAAACATCTTAGGTGTAAAATATAACGAATATACTACTAAGGTCTTATTTAGAAATTCACTTGTAATAGGTTCTAAATTAAAGTATTTTATGATGTATCCTTTTGATACAAATAACAGAGAAGCAAATATAACACTTAACAACAAAGTAATTTTAACAAATTTTTGGCTGTAATCAAAAGCATTATCCAAATCATTTTTACCCAGTTCATTTCCTATCATAACTGCGCTTGCATTACCTAAGCCGAAAAATATGGTTTGAAAAAAGTCAGATATATTAAATGCAATCTGTACTACTGCAATAGCATATGAACCCATGAAGCCATAAGCTATAAAATAAACTGAGGTTCCTACAGACCATGCTGTTTCTGATAACATTACCGGAAAAGATGTATTCAGTACTTTTTTTAACATTGTCTTATCCCACGAAATAAAATCTTTAACAGTTCCTGCAAAAGGATGATTTTTATCTTTATATATTAAAAAAATTAGTGCTGCAAATTCAAAAATTCTTGCTATAAAGGTTGCAATTGCAGCACCCTTCACACCGTATGCGTTAAACCCTAAATTTCCGGTTATTAAAACCCAGTTGAAAAAAGTGTTGATGCATAGTGCTATTGCATTTATTGTTACCGGCATTTTTAGCCTATGTATAGCTCTTGAGTTAAAGCTGTAGGCAAAAGATATCGCAGTAAAAAAGTATGAAAATGCAACTATCTTTAAATATTGACCACCAAGTTCTATAACAACGGGGTCATCAATAAATATCCTCATTATTTGCTCTCTAAAGAAGAAAACCACAATAGAAAATAAAATAGACAGCATAGATCCGATTATTATATCTATGCCAAATACTTTTCTTATGTTTTCAGTATCTTTCACACCCCAGTATTGAGCTATAAATATTGAAGCTCCGCTGTATATTCCAAAACAAATAGTAGTAAAAATAAAATAAATCCTGTTTCCGAGACCTACAGCAGAAATGGCATTTTCTCCTAATTTGCTTACCATTATAGTATCAATCATATTAAGACCTATACTAAGAGTGTTCTGAATAACAACAGGTATAGCTATTAGTAAAAGTGTTGACAAAAATGCATTGTTTTTCCTTGTTAAATTGTCCATAATTACCTCAAACAAAAGGAACGTGAATTACTCACGTCCTTAATATATATATTTATCATGTGACCGTCAATATTGTCTCAACACCAAATTAAAAATTTGGGTTGTCTGGAAGATCCTTCGCTTTCGCTCAGGATGAGCGACCAACACCAAATTAAAAATTTGGGTTGTCTGCTCACTTTGTTCCGAACAATCTATCCCCTGCATCACCCAATCCGGGTACAATGTAACCTATTTCGTTAAATTTTTCATCGATTGCTGCAGTATAGATTTCTACATCAGGATGGGCTTCGGTTACCTTTTCAAGCCCTTCGGGAGCACATACCAAATGTATTGATTTGATTTTTTTAGCACCGTATTGCTTAAGCAATGTTAATGCTCCAATCATGGATCCGCCGGTAGAAAGCATCGGCTCTGTGACTATCACTATTCTGTTTTCTATATCACTTGGAAGCTTGCAGTAGTATTCCACCGGCTGCAATGTATCTTCATTTCTGTATAAGCCGATATGACCTATTTTAGCATTAGGTATTAAATCAAGCATGCCGTCTACCATTCCGAGACCTGCTCTTAATACGGGTACTATTGCAATATCTTCTCCTGACAGAGCTTTGCCCATTGTTTTAGCTATAGGTGTTTCGACTTCAATATCTTTAACCGGTAGGTTTCTAGTAACTTCATACGCCATAAGCATGGCGATTTCTCTGACCAACTCTCTAAAATCTTTAGAGGATGTATTCTTGTCCCTTAACATTGTCAATTTGTGTTGGATCAATGGGTGAGAGACTACTGTAATGTTGCTCATATATTCTCCTTTGTAAATAAGAATTGTATTACTTTTGTTAATATAATATAATTATTATATAATGAAAGCTCTTTGTCAATTTATTTTTTCTGAGGGAGATCATATGATAAAAGGTGTAGGAACTGATATAACGGAAGTTGAAAGGATTAAGAATAATTTGCGGAATGATAGGTTCATAAAAAAAATCTATTCAGCAAACGAAGTTGATTATTTAAATAAAAGGAAGTTTAATTGTCAAACAGCAGCAGGTATGTTTGCGGCAAAGGAAGCGGTATCTAAAAGCTTAGGTACAGGCTTTTCAAACTTTGGTCCATGTGACATAGAAATACTGAAGGATGAATCAGATAAGCCATATGTAAATTTATTGAATAATGCGTTGATTTTAGCCAATAATCTGGATATAACCAACATTCAGGTGTCAATTTCTCATATTGCTGATTTGGCTATTGCTTTTTGTGTCGCTGAAAGTAACTGAATAAATCATGAGTTTACCTTTTTTAAGCATATTTATTTATATCACATCATAATCTATTATATAACTATGGGAGCAGGTTTGATGTATGAAGTTAAAAATAGTATGCTTGATTTTATTTGTGATAACTTTTTGCGGGTGTTCTAAAGTCAGCGACAACCCCTTTATGATTCCTGTTAATTATACAGGAGAAGCTGTAATGAAGGTGTATACGGAAAACAGCGAAAACGCTTATAAGGTTAATATTATTTGCAGGGATTCAAATTACAGCATTAAAGTTGCTTCAGGAAAGGAATCATGGAATTCAGCATTTCTATCAGGCAACAGATGTGTTTTAAACAATGATAAATTTCCTGAAAGCAGTGTAGTAATTGAAAATTTTAATATAACCGATTCATTGATTTATGATTTTGATCTGAAGAAATTTGACAGCCACTTCGATGTTTTGCCGGAAGAATTGGTTTATTTTGACGGTACTTATAAGCATGTCTTGAACTTTAATAAAGAAAACCTGCTTCCAAATTCAATTTTTATTTATAAAAATGATAATTTAGTAAAAACTATTCTATATGAAAAAATAAATATGGAAGAACTATAATTTTCTCAGTTAATACAAAACTTACCATACTACTATTATAATTATTGTGGTAAAATTACATAAGCTATGTTTAATGAACTGAGTTTGAGTAATCGAGGTGTGTGATTTGGCTGATAATAAAAAAATATTGATTTCAATCCCTGAAAACTTGTTGAGGGAACTGGATAATGCAGTTAAAGAAGAGGGAACCAACAGAAGTGATTTCATAAGAAAATCTATAAGGTATTATTTAATTGAGAAAAGAAAATTAGAAATCAGAAATAAGATGAAAGCCGGATATCTGGAAATGAGCAATATCAATAAAAGCATTACAGAAGAATACTCAGAAGGGGACTATGAAGATTTTTTAAGTTACGAAACAAAATTATTGGGAAGTGAATAGCTTGATAGTAAAACGGGGAGATGTTTACTATGCCGACTTAAGTCCGGTGATTGGTTCAGAACAGGGAGGCGTAAGACCGGTTTTAGTAGTACAAAACGACATTGGTAACAGATATAGCCCTACAGTTATAGTATCTGCGATTACATCTCAGATTAACAAGGCAAAATTACCTACTCATATAGAAATAAGTTCTGAGGATTTTAGCTTACCTAAGGATTCAGTTGTATTGCTGGAACAAATCCGCACTATTGATAAAAAGCGGCTGAAAGAAAAAATAGGTAGGTTTGATACAAATCTGATGGGTGAGGTTAATGACTGCCTGAAAATAAGCTTAGGGCTCATAGATTTTTAAATTTACATATAACTGAGGATTTGTGCAAAGCACAAATCTTTTTGTGTTTTAGGTGTTTTATAGACGAGATTAATGATATCTCGTTTTTTATGGAACATTTTAAATTAATAAGCGTCTAAGTAACAAAGGAGGTGTTGTTATGCGATTTAAATTAGCATTTATACTATGTTTACTATTTATTACGATGATTATTTTTACAGGTTGTTCCTATTCTGATGATTTAATGAAAGGCATAAACTCAAATAATGAAAAAGGGATGTCACAACCAATGGATAGTAAGCTAAATCAGGCTATTCTGGATTTCACATGGAAGATGTTTAAAGATAGCAGTAACAATGAAGGAAATATAATGATTTCATCGCCATCTGTTTATTTTGCTTTAGCTATGACGGCAAACGGAGCAGATGGAGAGACTAAGGAAGAAATGCTGAAGGCATTAAGTGCTGAAAACATTGCATTGGATGATTTGAACAAAGGTCTTTATGGGTGGATGAATGCAATAAACAGGGGCGAAGCTGTTAAACTGTCTATAGCAAATTCAATTTGGTACAGGGATGATTTTAAGGCAAATGAGGATTTTTTACATACTAACGCTGATTATTATTCGGCTGTGGTGCAAAAGCTGGATTTTAGCCGGACGTCTGCAGTTGACACTATAAATAAATGGGTTAAGGATGCAACAAATGATAAAATAGATAAAATTGTTGAAAAAATAGAAGATGACGTAGTTATGTATTTAATTAATGCCATTTACTTTAAGGGAGACTGGAAATATCAGTTTTCAGCCAACGATACACGTGAAGGAGATTTTAATAGCCCGGACAAAACAGTAAAAACAGAATATATGAGTCGGAGAGGAGATATAGATTATTTGCAATTGAATGGTATAGAAGGAGTATTATTGCCCTATATTGATGAACAGTTCGCATTTATCGGCTTACTGCCTGAGAAAGGTACAACACCGAGGGAGTTAGTAAATAATTTATCAGCTCTCGATTTAATAAATTTGATGAAAAATAAAAAAGAAAAAAATATTGAGCTATTGCTTCCAAAGTTTGAAAGCAGATATGAAGACAGCTTAATTGACGAATTGTACAATTTAGGAATGAATACACCATTTATATCCGGCAGTGCCGATTTTTCAAAAATGAACGAATCCGGGGAAAAGAATTTGTTTATAAGCGAGGTTAAGCATAAAACCTATGTTAAGGTGGATGAAAAGGGTACGGAAGCAGCTGCGGCTACATCTGTTGAAGTTAGATTAACAGGAATGCCTATGGAGATACCCAAATTAACTTTTGACAGACCTTTTGTATACGGAATTGTTGATGTTACAACAGGAATACCGCTTTTCATAGGTATTATGGAGGATCCGACAATAAAGTAATGTCGAAAACAAAAGCTAAAGCTTAAACTAATTCAACTTGTATAAAAACCTATGCATAATATTTTATTGCATAGGTTTTTATATTTATTTATTAAATTTCTAATTTCATAGTTATTTCTTCATCGTCCCGGTCTATATCTGTAAAACCGAATTTTTCATAGATATGAATTGCAGTATTGTTACCAATGCTGCAGGTAAGTATGATAACATTTGACTTACCAAAAGGCTTTGATTTTATATAATCTATGCATAAATCTATGGCTGCATTACCATATCCTTTACCCTGATGATTTTCATCAATCATCATATGCCAGATATTATATGTTTCCTCATCATAATCATAAATAACCATAACATATCCTACAATAATATCTTTTTTGTAAATGGCAAAGGGTGTACATTGATTATAATACACATATGCCTGTGCTAAACTACGGATGGGGTGGGATACATATTTTTCTTGACCGTTTCCGAGCTTTAAATTAAAGCACTCAATAAAATTGCTTTCGTCAACTCTTTTTAAAGATAATTCATTTTTCATTAAATTCCTCCGTTTATTCAGGGGGAACTATTTAAATTTTATCCCCCTGTTGTCAATATAATTTCTAAACATGTTATATGTCATAATGATCAACTCCCAACTTATTTATTTACTTACTTACATTATATATTACAGCTAAATCTATATTAATTCAAGTGGCTGGTAAAAATAAACAAGGGAACATTTTAAGCCAATATGCGTCTAAGTGGCAAAGGAGGTATTTCTATGGGATGCAAATTAAATATGATTCTATGCTCATTACTAATTACAATGAGTATTCTTACAGGATGCTCATCTTCTGACGATTTAATGAAAGGTATAAACTCAAATAATGAAAAGGGCATATCTCAGCCTATGGATGGAAAGTTAAATCAGGCTGTCTTGGATTTCACCTGGAAGATATTTAAAGAGAGTGCCAACAATGAGGGAAACATGATGATTTCACCGCCATCCGTTTATTTTGCTTTGGCTATGACGGCAAATGGAGCGGAGGGAGAAACGAAGGAAGAAATGCTGAAGACATTAAGTGCCGAAAACATTACGCTTGATGATTTGAACAAGGGACTTTATGGATGGATGAATATAATAACAAGGGATGAAACTGTTAAACTGTCTATAGCGAATTCAATTTGGTACAGAGACAATTTTAAAGCGAATAAGGATTTTTTACATACTAATGCCGATTATTATTCGGCTGCGGTGCAAAAGCTGGACTTCAGCCGGAAGTCCGCAGTTGACACCATAAATAAATGGGTTAAGGATGCAACAAATGATAAAATAGATAAAATCCTTGAAGAAATAGAAGATGACGTAGTTATGTATTTAATTAACGCCATTTACTTTAACGGCGACTGGAAATATCAGTTTTCAGCCAACGACACCCGTGAAGGTAATTTCAATAGCCCGGACAAAACAGTCAAAACAGAATATATGAGCCGTAGAGGTGACATGGATTATTTGCAATCGAATGGTGTAGAAGGAGTATTATTGCCCTATATTGATGAACAGTTCGCCTTTATCGGCTTACTGCCTGAGAAGGGTACAACACCGAGGGAGTTAATAAATAATTTATCAGCTCTCGATTTAATAAATTTAATTAAAAATAAAGAAGAAAAAGAAATTGAGCTTTCGATTCCGAAGTTTGAAAGCAGTTATGAAGACAGTCTAAAAGATGAACTGTCCGTATTGGGCATGAATATACCATTTACACCCGGAATTGCTGATTTTTCAAAAATGGGTGAATCCGGTAAAAATGATTTGTCTATAAGCGACGTAAAGCATAAGACATATATTAAGGTGGATGAAAAGGGTACGGAAGCAGCGGCCGTTACATCTGTTGTTATGCCTCAATCAATGCCCTTAGAGCTTCCTCAATTAAGATTCGACAGACCTTTTATATACGGAATAATTGATGTTACAACAGGAATACCGCTTTTCATCGGTATTATGGAGAACCCGGCTATTAAGTAATATTAAGGAACGGTAGTTTAAAAACATCCGTTCCTTTCTCGTCCATATCGCTTAATTAAACAAATATTCTTTTTTCAGAAGTGTTCTTACTTCTCCAATCATATACAATGAACCCACAAAGGCGATGTATTCGCTTTCATCGGCATCTTTGACTATTTTTAAAATATCCTCGTAATTATCTAAGGATGTTACGTTTATATCATAATTATTTTTAATTAATTCAGCTAAATCTGATGCTTTCATTGCTCTTGGATTGTTGGGTGTCAATGTATATATTTCCTTACAAAGAGGAACTAAATAGTTAAGCACATCATCAGGATTCTTGTCCTTTAGCATGCCAAAAAACAGTATGACTTTATTATCCTTGAAATATTCCTTTACTGCCTTTGAAAAAGCTTCAATACCGTCTATGTTGTGACCTCCATCGATAACTATGACGGGGTTTTCATGTAATATTTCAAATCTGCCTGCAAATTTTACGCTTTCGAAGCCTGTTAATATACTTTCCTCAGTGATATTATAACCTGTCAGTTTTACGATTTCAAGAGTTCTGAGCGCTGTAAGGGCATTGTAAAGCTGATGCTCTCCTAAGAAGGTTATTTTTACTTCATGTAAATCAAAAACATCATTTTTTAAGTATTTAAACCATTGACCGGTTAAGTTCCCATTTGTTTTTTCTATATTATTTTTATCGGTTAAATAATAATTTGCATTTCTCATCTTTGCTATATCTGCTATTGTATTAACCACATTATCATCCTGAGGATAAATCACAACATTGGAATTTTCTTTTATGATACCTGCCTTTTCAAAGGCGATTTTTTCTAATGTATCTCCTAAGTACTCCATATGGTCATAGCTGATTGAAGTAATTACGGAAACCAATGTATTTGAAACGACATTAGTGGCGTCGAACCTGCCGCCTAAGCCAACCTCCAATACTAAAAAATCTATATTTTGCTCCTGAAAATATTTGAATCCTATGGCTGTTACAACCTCGAATTCGGTAGGATGATTATATCCTTCCTCGATCATTATTTCTATTTTCTCTTTAACCAATGAAGTAATCCTTGCCAATGCTTCTCTGTCAATCTGTACTTTATTTATCTGAATTCTTTCTGTAAATTCCTCCAAGTAAGGGCTTATAAACAATCCTGTCTTGTAACCGGCAGCCATTAATACATCGTGTATCATATTACTTGTTGAGCCCTTTCCGTTCGTACCGGCAATATGTATAATTTTGTATGAATCCTGTGGATTTCCTAACAGTTCCGTCAATTTTGTAATATTGGATAAGCCTAATTTTGAACCGAATTTATATGTAGAGTGAATAAATTCAATTGCCTCCTGATAGTTCATGATGCCTCCTGCAGTTTTATCTATACACTCTATTATATAATTTAATTATAAGTTGTCAATTTAAAATGATTATGTTAAAATATCTTAGAATTTCAGAATAATAAGAGAGAAACAGAGTAATAGCAGAATTTATAGGAAAAGATAGTATAAAAGGAGCAACAATGATAGATATAAAGAAATTGGACAGAGAGCTGTTAAGCGTTGAAAAACCGGCAAGATATGTCGGCAGTGAGCTTAACTCGGTCGTTAAGAATAATAATGATGTCAATATAAGGTTTGCATTTGCATTTCCTGATGTGTATGAGGTTGGCATGTCGCACACGGGACTTCATATTTTATATCACTTGCTGAACAGTAAAGATAATATATGGTGTGAAAGAGTATTTGCACCATGGACAGATATGGAAGAGGTAATGCGAAAAAATGACATACCCTTGTACGGTTTGGAAAGCAAGGATGAGTTAAAGAAATTTGATTTCGTCGGTTTTACTCTACAATATGAAATGAGCTATACAAATGTATTAAATATGTTAAATTTAGCTGACATTCCTATACGGTCAAAGGATCGAACAGAGGATATGCCCATCGTTATGGCGGGAGGTCCCTGTGCATACAATCCGGAGCCTCTTTATGAGGTTGTTGATTTGTTTACAATAGGAGAATCCGAAGAGCTGATACTTGAGCTGATGGAGCTTTATGAAAAAGAGAAAATTAGCGGCTTCAACAAGCTTTCATTTTTAGAAAAAGCAGCACGTATAGAAGGTGTTTACGTACCCCGGTTTTATGAAGAAACATACAACGATGACGGTACTATAAAGGAAAGAAAAATATTAAACGTCAATGCCAAGGAAATAATTACAAAGCGAATTATCAAGGATCTGGATAAAAGCTTTTATCCTGAAAAAAGCATTTTGCCATATATCGATGTTGTTCATGACAGAGTTGTTTTAGAGGTATTCAGAGGATGTACAAGAGGATGCCGTTTCTGCCAGGCAGGGATGGTATACAGACCGGTCAGAGAAAAAAGTCCGAATACTCTCGTCAATCAGGTTGAAAGTTTAATTAACTCCACAGGACATGACGAAATATCTCTTACTTCACTGAGTACAGGCGATTATTCATGTCTGCCGGATTTAACATTACAATTATTAGATAAATATGAAAATAAGAATATAAGTATTTCATTGCCATCACTTCGTCTTGACTCAATGACTTTTGATATAATAGAGAGGTTGCAGGAAGTCAGAAAATCGGGGCTTACTTTTGCTCCTGAAGCAGGAACTCAACGCATGAGAGATGTTATAAACAAAAATTTAACTGAAGAACAAATATTGGGACCTGTGGAAACAGCATTTAACTTAGGCTGGTCTACGGTTAAACTATATTTTATGATTGGTCTTCCGGGAGAAACAATGGAAGATGTAATGGGTATAAAAGAACTTAGCTACAAGGTAAAGGATAAATTCTTCCAAAGACCGAAGGAAGAAATAAAGGGTAACCTGAAAATTAATGTAAGTGCATCATGCTTTGTTCCTAAACCATTCACGCCGTTCCAATGGGTTAAGCAGGACAGCATGGATGAATTTTATGACAAGGCAAAAGCTTTACAGAAAGAAATAAAAGATAAAAAAGTATCATTCAGCTACCATGAACCGAAGCTAAGCTATTTAGAGGCTGTTTTTGCAAGGGGAGACAGACGTCTTTCAAATGCGTTGATAAAAGCATGGGAAAAGGGATGCCGATTTGACGGATGGTACGATGTTTTCGACTTTAATAAATGGATGGAAGCTTTTGAAGAAACAAATACAGTTCCTGACTTTTTTGCTAAAAGAGAAAGGGAATTAACGGAAGTCCTTCCTTGGGACTTTATTGATACGGGAATTACTAAAAATTTCTTAATCAGTGAATATAATAATGCAATGGAAGCTCTTACTACAAGCGACTGCAGACAACAGTGCTACAACTGCGGTGTTAACCATAAATTAATAGGAGGTGCCTGCCCTCATGTCATTAATAGTTAAATATACTAAGACAGGAAATTTAAAATATATATCACATTTAGATGTTCTGAGGTTTATTCAAAGAGCGGTAAAAAGAGCGGGAATCAATGCAAAGTATTCAGAGGGCTTCAATCCACATATGAAGACATCCTTCGGGTTTCCTTTGTCTTTGGGTATAGAAAGCATCGGTGAGTACTTTGAGATAGAGTTAAATGAAGATATTAAGCCGGATGATTTCGTAAATAAAATGAATTCTGTATTGCCTAAGGAAATGCAGGTATTAAAAGCAGCATATTCTGATGACAGCCGTTCATTGATGTCAAGAAGCTCATATACGGAATATTTATTTAATATTGAACTAATTAATTCTGATTTCAACAAGCTTAACAATTTAATAAAGGAAATAGTTGAAACAGGTATTGTTTTCATTAAGCAGAAAAAAAATAAGAAAAATAAAATGGTCACCAAGGAATATAATACAAAGGATTTCATCACATATCTTAATGCTATTGAAAAACCGGGTAAAATTGTTATTGAGTCAACGTTTATAACAGCAGAAACGGGAAGCATGAAGCCAAGTGAATTAATTAAAGTTATATCAGACAACGGCTTTAGCATAGAGTACCACACTATTTTAAAGGTAGAAACATTAGACGAAAACAAAAAACCGATACTTTAACAATTGGAGAACTACATGAAAAGCATTTTAATCAACAGTTCGATATTCTTTGATCAGGCTGCAGTCTTGGAGGATGGCAGGCTGATTGACTATATCCATGAAGTAAAAAGCAATAGAAGTGTTATAGGCAACATTTATAAGGGAAGAGTTATGAACATCCTTCCCGGGATGAACGCAGCTTTTATCGATATCGGACTTGAAAAAAATGCGTATTTATTTTTAGACGATCTGTTTTCGGATAAGTTTTTAAAGGAAAAGAAGATTAAAAAAAGAGATGTTGATAATATAAGCAAAGTTCTGAAAAAGGGTGATGAACTTCTTCTGCAAATATTGAGAGAGCCCATGGGTGAAAAAAATATTTCTGTTACTACTGATATATCTCTTACAGGAAAGTATATTGCTTTAATACCAAACAGCACAGAGATAAATCTTTCGAAGAAAATCAGAGATGCTGATGAAAGAAAACGCCTGGAAGGTATAGGAAGAGAAATTATGTCAGAAGGAAACGGTATGATAATAAGGACTTTTTCGAAGGGCTGCTCAAAGGAGAATATACAGCAGGAATACAATATGCTTTCATCCGTTTTTAAAAAATTAGAGCAGGAATATAATTATTCATATGCGCCTAAACTGTTATATGAAAACAACTCGTTGATTGAAAAATTATTTTATGACTACATAGATGCTTCAGTAAAAGAAATATATGTGGAAAATATAGAAACAAAACGAAAAATTGCTGAGCTTTTGACCGGATATTCCGAATTAAATGATATCAAAATCATCGAAACAGATAATTCTTTTGAAAAATACAATGTGGAAAAACAAATAAGCCTGCTTTTTGAAAGGAAAGTAGAGCTTGATAACGGCGGTTCGATTATTATTGATGTTACAGAGGCATTGACGGTAATAGATGTTAACAGCGGAAGCTTCGTTGGAAGCGAAAGCATTGAGGATACAGCGTTAGCCATTAATTTATACAGCTTAGATGAAATAAGAAGGCAGATTAATTTAAGAAATATCAGCGGAATAATTATAATTGACTTTATAGATGTTAAAAAGAAGGATAATATTAATTTAATAATCAATAAGGCAAAGAATATATTTAAAGATGATAAAAATAAAACCAACGTTATCGGTATGACAAAGCTTAACTTAATGGAGCTTACAAGAAAAAAGGACAAGGAAAATTTTTTCAATTTAATTACAGAAGAGTGTGAGCACTGTAACGGAGGCGGAAGAACAAGTTCAAAGGTTTATATATTATTAAGGCTTGAAGCTTTAATAAAGAAAATTAAGAGTAACACTACATCAGAAGCAATTATTTTAAAAACAGGTTCTATGCTTTATTATAAAATACTTAATGAATGCATGGATATAATAAATAAATTGGAGAAAAAGTACAATATAAAAATATATTTTGTAAAGGATAAAAATATATTAACGGATGAAATAATTGTTGACAGGACAGGCAAACTAAATTATATTAGTATGTATGTGAAACAGCAAAAATAGTTGACAAATGTATTATAATTTGTTAAAATCTATATTTGCAAGAGCCGCGCGGATCAGGTTAAAACTGTAAAGTACCTGCAATGGCGAGACTGGGAAGAGGAGGTAATTTTATGTACGCAATCATTGAAACTGGTGGAAAACAATATAGAGTACAGGAAGGCGATGTTATAAGAGTTGAAAAACTTAACATAGCTGATGGCGAACAAGTAAAATTCGATAAAGTTTTACTTGTTGCTGAAGAAGGAAAATTAAACGTTGGAAAACCATATGTTGACGGAGCAGTAGTTGAAGGCTTGGTTGAAAACCAAGGAAAGGCTAAGAAAATAATAATTTTCAAATATAAAGCAAAGAAAGACTACAGAAAGAAACAAGGTCATCGTCAACCATATACTCAAATTAAAATTGAGAAAATAGTTGGATAATTATGATTACAGTTTCCGTATATAGAACCAAGGAAGAAATAAGCGGTTTTATAGTTGAAGGACATTCAGGATACGCCGAAGAGGGAATGGACATAGTATGTGCATCAGTTTCCATTTTATCGTATACAGTTCTTAACTCAATTAACTTAGTTGCAGGCATTGAACCGGAAGATATAAGTTATGAGGTCGATGAGGACATTGGTCTGATGAGTATCAGAACATTAAAAAACAATGATAAAACTGATGTAATATATAGAAGCTTCGTAGTAGGTATAGAATTATTACTGGCAGATTACAGTCAATATATTACACTTAAATTTGAGGAGGTGTAAACATGTTTTTAAAATTAAACTTACAGTTATTCGCACATAAAAAAGGTGTTGGTAGCTCTAAAAACGGTCGTGACAGCAATTCTAAAAGATTGGGAGTTAAAAGAGCTGATGGTCAGTTTGTATTGGCAGGAAATATTCTTGTCAGACAAAGAGGGACTAAGCTTCACCCGGGATTAAATGTTGGTATCGGAAGTGATGATACATTATTTGCAAAAGTTGATGGAAAAGTTAAGTTCGAAAGAAAAGACAAGCAAAGAAAGCAAGTAAGTGTATATCCATGTGAATTAGAAGCATAATGCAATGTACCTACCTTAATGGTAGGTTTTTTTTGAAAAGAGGAGAATATGTTTATAGACATAGCGAAAATCAGTGTAAAGGCCGGCAAAGGCGGAAACGGAAGCGTTGCATTCAGACGTGAAAAATATGAGCCCATGGGCGGACCTGCCGGCGGAGACGGCGGAGACGGGGGCAGCATTATATTAGAAGCCGATGAAGGTTTAAGGACATTGATGGATTTTAGATATAAAAGGCATTATCAGGCAGAAAACGGAGAAGACGGCAGAGGAAAAAAACAGTACGGTTCTGACGGTAAGGACCTTGTTCTAAGAGTTCCCACCGGAACCTTGGTTAAGGATGAAGAAACAAATATTATATTAGCTGATTTAAAAACTCATGGACAGCAGTTTGTGGTTGCAAGAGGAGGCAGAGGCGGAAAAGGAAATACGAAATTTAAAAATTCCATCAGACGTACACCTCGTTTTGCAGAGCCGGGAACAAAGGGAGAAGCAAGGGAAATAATTCTTGAGCTGAAGCTTCTTGCGGATGTTGGATTAGTCGGATTTCCTAATGTAGGCAAATCAACGATACTTGCTACAATAACAAGCGCTAAGCCTAAAATTGCAAATTACCATTTTACAACCTTAAAGCCAAATTTGGGAGTGGTAAGTATAGAAGAAGGTCACAGCTATGTTCTTGCAGATATACCCGGTCTTATTGAGGGTGCATCTGAAGGAGCCGGCTTAGGTCTTGAGTTTTTAAGACATGTAGAAAGAACTAAGCTTTTGCTTCATGTAATTGATGCATCAGGACAAGAGGACAGAGATCCAGTTGAGGATTTTTATAAAATAAATGAAGAGCTGAAGCAATATAGCGATAAGCTTACGGATAAATCACAGATAATAGTGCTTAATAAAATAGATTTACCCGAAGCTATAGAAAACTTGGATAGAATTAAAAAAGAGTTTTCTGAGAAATATGAGATACTGGAGGTTTCAGCAGCAACAGGTCAGGGTCTTGATTTATTAAAGAAACGTGCATATGAAAGATTAACTCAAATCGAAGAAGAAATTGAATTTGTCGATGAGCAGGAAATCGAAAACTTCTATGACAGAAAGGAAAGAGATACAATCGTTGTAACCAAGGAAGATGATTATTATCTCGCAGAAGGTGATTTTCTTGAAAGATTGGTTGATTCAACTAACTTTGATGATTTTGAATCCTTCAGTAACTTCCAGAAGGTTTTAATTGATAAGGGTGTCATAGATAAATTAAGAGAGCTTGGAGCAGCAGAAGGAGATTTAATAAGTGTCTGCGGAGTGGAATTTGACTTTGTGGATTAAATAGGTAAGGGGACACACCTTCAATGAATGGATAGTCTTTGCGGGTGAACATTAAAGGAATGTCTCCAAAGGAGAAAAAAATGTTAACAGGAAAACAAAGAAGTTATTTGAAATCAATGGCTAATGGTATTGATTCGATAATGCAAATCGGCAAGGGCCGCGTAACAGAAAATGTTATAAAGCAAATCGACGATGCGTTAACAGCCAGAGAATTGATTAAGATAAGCGTATTAAACAACAGTATGCTTGAAGCAAAGGAAACTGCTAACGAAATAGCAGAAGCAGTAAGAGCTGAGTATGTACAAAGCATAGGCAACAAATTTGTTCTGTACAGACAATCAAAGGAAAAAATAATAGAGTTACCATAAGCGCAATGAATGGGGGAGATTATCCCCCTAATGTTACATCCTGAGCATTGTACCATTTCATTGCTTTATGAAATTGTTCGGGTGTGAAATCAGGCCACATATCATCAATTGTATAAATATCTGAATAAACAGATTGAACCGGCAAGAATCCCGATAATCTTTTCCTGCCGCCCCATCTTAAGATCAGGTCTATTCTTGAAATATCCCTTGAGTGAAGACAATCCATAATTGTTCTGCGATCGGAGGAATTTACGTTAATTTTTGATATATCCCAATCCCAGCCGTAATTCACAAGGAAGTTAACCTTTGTTCCGCCGTTTCCTATATTGGTTCTTGTTGTATATTTTAATAATTCCTTTGGAAATACAGATGATTTAGTGTTACCAATAACAAGGAGTGAAACATTTTCTTTTGCAATTATATTGACTGCATCTACGCATGCCTTTACGAAGGATTCGATTTGAACTTTAGGTCTTTTGCAGTTATCGGTGGTAAAGCCGTAATATGTAATTTCATCAATACCATATTCTTGTGCTAATTTTAAGGCTGCAAGACCGGGATTAAGCCCATAATAATATCCATCCTGTTTATTTAATCCATTATCCTGTGCCCACCTTCTGTTTCCGTCAGGTATAAGCCCTATATGTCTTGGTATCCGCATATAAACACAACCTTTCTCTATAATATTGGTATTATTTACAATAATGGCACAATTATTCTTATCTAAATTAATCACAATTTAAGGATACTTAAATATAATTAAATTAAAATACTTTATAAGTAATGATTTTTACAAAACGATTATTATATTTTTACAAATAAACATTACTATTTAATGAAGAGGGACACAACCCCAGCATAGGGTAAGTCTCTGAAAATAAGGGGAATGTCCCCGTCAAAAGGAGGTGAAATAATGATAAAAGGAATATTGTTTGATAAGGATGGAACCTTGATAGATTTCTCATTATGGATAGATGCAGCAGTTAATACAATTAAAAAGTTAATGAAAGAATATTGCATAGAAGACGAAGATATTTTTAACGAACTTAAAAAATCTATCGGTATAAAAGAAAATGTTGCTGAACCATTTGGAGCATTGGCAAACAGATCACATGAGGATGTAGCATCAGAGCTTCATTTTGTATTGAGCAAATACAGAAATATAGAGTTAGTTCCATTCCAGAAGCATGTGGTAGAGCTCATCAGAGGAGATGGTTTAAGAGATGACATTGAGTTTAAACCGTTAACTGATATAAGGGCTCTGTATGAGCGTTTAAGCTCTAAAGGTATTAAAATGGGTCTCGCAACGGCAGATTCATATCAGTCGGCAATGCATATGATCAATAAATTAAGCTTGCATGATTGTTTTGATTTTATCGGCTCTAATGATGGAGTTATGAAATTAAAACCTCATAATGATGCATGCGAGAGATTTTGCAGTATGTATGGACTAAATCCTGAAGAAGTTGCAATAGTAGGAGATTCATATTACGATATGATGTTTGCAAAAAATTCAGGTGCCATAGGTGTAGGTGTTTTATCCGGAGTAAGCTGCAAAATTAATTTGAAGGACATCAGTGATGTAATAATACCTTCTGCAAATTCGCTTTTTGATGATGAAGTTCTTTGTTCTTTAGATGAAGAAAGCTATGAAACGAGAGAATTATGGACAGCTTAACAGTCTTATGAATTGCTTTTGTAATTCATAGGATATTTTTTTCTCAAATTTAGTCATAATTTAGTATAAACAGGGAATATTATGTATATATAACGTAAGGGGAGAGTATTATGAACGAATTTGAGAAAATAAAAGAAATGTACGATAACGGCTTCAGGTGCATAAGATACGATGATATTAAAGACGGAGAAATGTCCATATACTTTAAAAACTTCGAAAGCGAAGAATCTGAAGCAATGAGAGTAAAAGGCTTTGAACAAAAAATGCAAATAAAGAATTTTATAAACCAGAATTCTATGAAATAAATATGGTACAAAGATAAAAAATCGTCATTCGGAGACACTGTTGATAATCTTAACGAATTAGCTGTTCTCAGAATGACATTCTTTTTGCACATAAAGTATAAGCGGACAACACCAAGACAAAAGATTTGGGTCATTTGCTTATTATTTGCTTGTATTGACTGGTCGTCTATTATATAATTATATATTATATAATTTGCGGAGGACTAATGAGTACAGCAGATAAATTATTTATAAATATGTGCAAGGATATACTTGCAAATGGTGTTTGGGATACTGATTATGATGTAAGACCTAAATGGGAGGACGGAACTCCGGCTCACACGATTAAGAAATTCGGCATAGTTAACAGGTACGATTTACAGGAAAGCTTTCCCATATTGACGCTAAGAAAAACAAATTTCAATGCAGCAGTTGATGAATTGCTGTGGATATGGCAGAAAAAATCTAATAACGTTAATGATTTAAACAGTCGTATTTGGGATTCTTGGGCAGATGAAGGCGGCTCTATAGGAAAGGCATACGGATATCAGCTAAGCATTAAGCATAAATACAAAGAAGGGGAGTTTGATCAGGTAGACAGAGTAATTTATGATTTAAAAAACAACCCGGCAAGCAGAAGAATCATGACTAACATATATAATTTTCAAGATCTTCACGAAATGCACCTATACCCGTGCGCTTACAGCATGACATTTAATGTATCAGGCAATAAGCTGAATGCCATATTAAATCAGCGTTCACAGGATATATTGGCAGCTAACAACTGGAATGTGGTTCAATATTCAATTTTGGTACATATGATGGCACAGATAAGTGGTTTGACAGCAGGAGAATTAGTGCATGTTATAGCAGATGCACATATATACGACAGACATGTTCCAATAATAGAAGAGCTTATAGAACAAAAAGATCATGAAGCACCAACTTTGATAATTGATAAAAGTGTTGAGGATTTTTACAAGTTTACAGTGGACAGCTTTAAATTATCTAATTATGAATTTAATCCTTTTAAGGTTAAAGTTCCGATAGCGGTGTAGAGGAGTAGTATATGAAATTAATAGTTGCAGTAGCAAAAAATTGGGCAATCGGTTATCAAGGAAATTTATTGTTTAACTTACCTGATGATATGGCTTTTTTCAAAAATACAACCATGAATAAGGTAGTGGTAATGGGCAGGAAAACATTACTGTCTTTCCCCGGAGGTAAACCATTAAAAAACAGAACAAATATAGTTCTCACAACAGACAAGGATTTTAAAGAAGATGACTGTATAATTGTAAATTCATTTGATGAATTGTTTGAAGAGCTTAAAAACTACGAAGATGATGATGTATTCGTAATTGGAGGCGGCAAAATTTACAATGATTTATATCCATATTGCAGTGAGGCCCTTATAACTAAGGTTGATGCAATTGAAAATGCCGATACATTTTTACATAATTTTGATTCTGACGAGGATTGGTATTTATCTTACGCATCAGAAATACACGAAAACAACGGTTTAAAATTTACATTTAATACATATAAAAACAAGAAGCAAGGAAAAGAGATGTGCAGACAGGAGAACATTAATGGGATATGAAATTAAAGCATTATGTCCGGAACTTGCGGAAACCTTTACAGATTATATGGAGAATTTGGATTTCGGACACGAACCCGAATGGGCGACTTGCTTCTGCAGATTTTATCATACAGATTGTTCACAGGAAAAATGGAAAAACAGAACGGGTGATGAAAATCGCTTCGAAGTAATTAAAGAAATTAAATCAGGCAACATGAAAGGCTACCTTGCTTTTGACGGGACAAAATGCATTGGATGGTGCAATGCAAATAACGTTCAACAGTTTATAAGGCTTGAGGATGATTTAAAACATATAGTAAAGGGGCAGAAGGTTGGATGCGTAATCTGCTTTGTTATTCATCCGGAATACAGAAATCAAGGTGTTGCAAGACAATTGCTTAGAAAAGCTGTTGATGATTTTAGAATACAGAAATTTGATGCTGTTCTGGCAATTCCGACGGAACGCAAAGGCTCACGGGAAAGACTTTACAGAGGAACGCTTAATATGTATAAAGAATTGGCTTTTGAAGAAATTGAAAAAGATGACAATGCCAGTATAATGCTTTTAAAATTTCGTCCATAGTGCATCTCATATGATTGGGATAAATATGAAAAAATTAATTTTAAAGTAAAATTGGAAGAAAATATATAAAAAATAGCGCTCCGGCGCTATTTTTTATATATTTTTAGAGGGTTATACCTTAAATATTTTTAATGAATTTTACAAAACGCTTTTTCCCGACTTTAATCACATCGTCATGGTTAATAACCCTGTCGGTTTCATGTTGTGAAAGCTTGCTCCCATTTAATTGAATGCCGCCTTGTTTCACTAATCTGATAAAATCACTTTTGCTTTTAATATAATCCATTTTTATCAGTTGTATAATAATATCGTTGATAGTTTCTTGATTTATAAAAATCTCCGGGATGTTGTCAGGTATAGATTTTTTGCAAAAAGCAGTGTCATAGTATTCAATTGCCCGTTCTACATCGTCAGATGCATGATAAAGTGAAGTGATGATTTTAGCCAAACGGTATTTAATATCCTTTGGATTTGCTCCATGATCGAGATTTTCCTTTACCCTTTTTATTTCACTCGGGTGTTCATCCGTCGCAAGTTCAAAATATCTGATGATAAGAGTGTCGGGAATTTCCATTACTTTCTTAAACATTACTTCTGCAGGTTCATTAATACCTATATAATTTCCAAGACTCTTGCTCATTTTTTCTATACCGTCCAAACCTTCAAGAATAGGCATGAATATAGCAATCTGCGGTTCCTGATTTAATGTTTTCTGGAGAGTTCTGCCCATTAATATATTGAAAGTCTGGTCAGTTCCTCCCAATTCTACATCTGAATTAAGCGCAATAGAATCATATGCCTGCATCAATGGGTAGAAAAACTCATGAATTCCTATCGGAGTTTGGTTTTCATACCTTTTTTTGAAATCGTCTCGTTCCATAATTCTCGCAACGGTCGTAGTAGAGGCAAGCCTGATTACGTCTTCAAAATTGAGTTTAGAAAGCCACTCGCTGTTAAAACGAACTTCAGTCTTATCCTTATCCAATATTTTAAAAATCTGTTCACAATAAGTTATTGAATTTTTATGCACTTGTTCATCAGTGAGAGCAATTCGTCCCTTTGACTTTCCGGTAGGGTCACCGATTTTTCCCGTAAAATCACCTACAATAATTACTACGTGATGACCTAAATCCTGCATTTGTTTAATTTTACGGAGTACAACCGCGTGACCTAAATGTATATCCGGCGCAGATGGGTCAAGTCCTAATTTGATTGTGAGCGGTATATTTCTGTCAAAAGACTTGTTGAGTTTTAAAAGCAACTCCTCCTCATTTACTATGGTGTGAGCACCTTTTGAGATAATCTGCATTTGTTCTTCTGGTTTTAACATAATTAACATCTCCTTGAAATATTTTATTCAATAAAAAACTCGCCCTTTTGTTTCCAAAAGGACGAGATATCATTTCGTGTTACCACCTTATATTTGCAAGCAACTCACATTACTCACCTTATTAAGTACGTCATTTATTAAATGAGATACTCTAACACTATAACGGGTGTTATTTCCCGTTGCAGCCTACTAAAAAACTGTTCGGTGCAAAGCTCAAAGATGTATTCACAATCAATATCCAAGGCACCTCTCATCAACCGGTAACTTTCTGTTTGTATTTCATGATTGCTACTAATTCTTATCGCAGCTTTTATTTCTTATACTGTGAACTATGGTATTTGCTATAGCTCTTAGTTATACATATATTTAATTATTAGTATTATATTCAATAAGTTTTCATATGTCAACTATCATATCAACTAAAGATTAAAGATTAATTTTGAATAATTTGAATAATTTGATAATTAAATAATTCGAGTTTCCGCAAAAAGCA
>DCYG01000024.1 GCA_002331025.1 Firmicutes bacterium UBA2116
AGTCCTCCCACCAGCTTAATGGGAAGTTCTCTGTAAGTCAGAGGAATGTCCCCAAATTAAATTAAGGAAGAGTTCCCGAGTGGCTAAAGGGGACGGACTGTAAATCCGTTGGCAACGCCTTCATTGGTTCGAATCCAATCTCTTCCATTAAAAGATGCGGAAGTGGCTCAGTGGTAGAGCATCGCCTTGCCAAGGCGAGGGTCGCGAGTTCGAATCTCGTCTTCCGCTTATCCAATAAATAATAAAATAAAATATGAATACAAAAGTGAAATTCAATAACAATAGTATTATGCGGGTGTAGCTCAATGGTAGAGCCCCAGCCTTCCAAGCTGGTCGCGAGGGTCCGATTCCCTTCACCCGCTCCACAATTACTGAGCACCCATAGCTCAGATGGATAGAGCAACGGACTTCTAATCCGTGTGCCGGGGGTTCGAATCCTCCTGGGTGCATTACTTTTGGGGTATCGCCAAGCGGTAAGGCACCAGACTCTGACTCTGGCATTCGTGGGTTCAAATCCTACTACCCCAGCCAATAAATAGAAAAATAAAATATAAAGAGAAATTGGGATGTCGCCAAGCGGTAAGGCACTAGACTTTGACTCTAGTATGCGTAGGTTCGAATCCTGCCATCCCAGCCAATTTAATTTAATATGATCCATTAGCTCAGCTGGCAGAGCACTTGACTTTTAATCAAGGTGTCCGGCGTTCGAATCGCCGATGGATCACCATTTGGAGAGGTATCGAAGTGGTCATAACGAGGCGGTCTTGAAAACCGTTTGGGTGAAAGCCCGCGTGGGTTCGAATCCCACCCTCTCCGCCAAATATGCGACTAACGTCGCAGTGAATAATGAAAAGTGAACGATTAACAGTTAGCTGTTATATGTTTAATATTCATTATGGAGAAGTACTCAAGTGGCCGAAGAGGCTCCCCTGCTAAGGGAGTAGATCTGCAAGGATGCGAGGGTTCAAATCCCTCCTTCTCCGTTATGTACATAAATGTACTGTGTATGAAATATAGGGGATTGGTCAAGTGGCATGACAGTGGTCTCCAAAACCATTAGTGGGGGTTCGATTCCCTCATCCCCTGCCAAAATAGGAAAGGGGACACACCTCTTTCTATCTGGGCAAGTCTCCGGAGGTTAGAGGAATGTCCTCAATTATAGTCGGGGCGTAGCGCAGTTTGGTAGCGCATCTGGTTTGGGACCAGAGGGCCGCGGGTTCAAATCCTGCCGCCCCGATTAAGGGCTTATAGCTCAGGTGGTTAGAGCGCACGCCTGATAAGCGTGAGGTCGATGGTTCGAGTCCATCTAAGCCCACCATATATATACCAAAACATATTGTTTTGGGCCTTTAGCTCAGTTGGTTAGAGCGCCCGGCTCATAACCGGTAGGTCCAAGGTTCGAGTCCTTGAAGGCCCATTCCATGCCCAGATAGCTCAGTCGGTAGAGCAGGAGACTGAAAATCTCCGTGTCCGTGGTTCGATTCCGCGTTTGGGCATTAAAAAATGACAAAGACAGAGGGACGCTTCGGGATCAGTGAAAAAGTATCCCTTTTTTTCGATAAAAATTGATAGGTTAACAATATTTTAGATTATGATTAAAAATACCAATTTTAAAACTAAATATACAAAATTTAAGGGTAGCTATTGCAGCTATCCTCTTTATGTTAACCGCTATTGCTGATAATTTAGATTGTAAGGATACGCTAAATAAACCATATCCTCTTGCACGACACAGTCCATGAAGTCTTTTAAGCTCTGCATTCTTACCTTCTATTGATGCTCTCTTTTTATATTTTTCCAGGTATTCTTCTGTCTTTTGATATTGTGCTATTTCATAGAATTCAGTAGTATTTAATCCTATCTGAAGTATTTTTCTTGCACTCTTTTTAGCACATTCATTATGCTTAGGACAATTTTTACATTGTGTTAGTTCAAAGTAATATTTATATCCTTCTTTATCTTTTCCTGATTTTCTTTTAGCCTTATAATATTTCTTTTTTACAGTTGTATTTCCTTGATTACACTGCCATTCGTCAGAATCTTTATTATATGAATATTCGCTCTCATCAATTCTATATACAGATTCACTTACTGGTATATATGCCTTAGCTTTAATCTCTTTAATAATATTTAATATTGGTTTTCTAAAATATGCCTTGTCTCCAAAAAATTCATTTATCTTTATCCCAGATTTCAATGTTTCATCTATCATTTCTTTGACATAAGTTCCATCTACATACGCCCCGTCTGCTGTTCTTACTGATGTTATTATTCTTTCATCTGTTGTCATAACAAATTCTGTTTTATATCCATAGAAATCTTGCGTATGGCTTTTACGACCTACTCTTGCATCTTCATCTATTATTGAACGAATACCTTTTTGATTTAAAAATTTAGGATCATTTAATATTTCCTTTGACTTATTGATAATTTCTTTTGTTTGAGAATATTGATTGATAACTTCCGTTTTTTTCTCAACCTTTTCTATCACAGTTTCTAAGTATTCCTTCATTACCTTTTTAGCTTCTTTATGATCTTCAATTTCCTTGTAGTTTGGAACTTCTGGAATGTTTTCTAAAACACCATTATTCTCTTCATATGTTTTAATTATTTTTCTTGCTAAATGCTTCATTAATCTTTCGGGAGTTTTCTTTATTGTATTTGCTTCAACGTGAGTTGCATCTATGCTTACACTTATTCCCTTAATTATGTTTTTCTCAACACATTGTCTTACAATTTCTGTAATTATTTCATCTAATGTATATTCTTCGAGACGCTGTGTTCTGAATTTTGATAGCAAGCTTTTATCTGGCAACTCCTCTTCTGGATTAATTCCAATAAAGTACATATATGCTATATTTAAGCGAGCCTCTTCGATAACCTTCTCATCTGATAGCATGTACAAGTATTGAATAAAAAGTAATTTGCACATCATCTCAGGTTCCTTTGCTGGTCTTCCAAAGTTCTTGCAATAGCTTTCTTCTAGCAGCTTATTGATAAAACTAAAATCTACTACAGAATTTATTATTTTTAGTATATGATTTTCTGGAATTTTATTGTATAATATTGAGTATAGAGACATTTGCTTTTGCTCTTGTCTTAACATGATAAAGCCCCCTTGGTTTATGTTTTGTTGGTACTTACATTATACCATAATATGGGGCTTTTATCAATTGAATATATTGAAATTTCAAGTAATTTTACGCTTGTTTACACCTTGGTTATGTATGTATTAAAAAAGATAATTGAATTCTATATCCAATTATCTTCATTTATTTTTGACTTTTTCACTAGTCCCGGACGCTTCACTTGTCCGAATGGACATGGCGAAGCGTCCCTCTGTCTTTGTCATTTGCTAAATACATTATTTAAAATATGGCTTATAATTGTTACTACATTATTATTAAATATGTTATCATTAAATTTGATTGGTATAAGATTCTTTTTAATTCCTTCAATTGCACTGTAAGCTTTTACATTGTAATCCGTATTGTCAATAAAATAAAATTCGCTGATTTTATTATCTGAATAAAAACCCAAAGGTATCCGAATTTCAATTTTTGAAACTTTATTATTAATATTTATATTGAAATTTATGCTGTTATGGATATAAGCAGTTTTATGGCTTGCAGTAATGTTATATTTACAAATTAAAGTATCTTTTTTGATAGAAATATCATCGTTTATTATATAGGCTATAAAATCATTAAAGAATAATACAGCATCATAAAGAGAGATTATTCGATTATACAATATAGGAAGATTATATACATCTTCATAGTTATGTTGAAGTATAAGAGATGAAAATTCTTTTCTGGGTTCTATACGAAATGCTTCATACAATGTGATTATATCTTTACCGCATAAGGTATCATCTCTTTTTATATTAAAATAATTTTCAATTGTCTTAAGTTTTAAATCTCTTGTCTCGATTTTGTTTTTTAACTGCCTGATTAAAGAATATAAATCTATTTTAATAAAGCTGTTAAAATCAAAATTAATGTTATAATTTTGTAATTTGTATTCTAAAAATGGCAAATCAAAGCTATTACCGTTGTAGGTTATTATATATTTTTTAGTTTTAATTAAATCTTTAAGATATTTAAGAGCTTCTTGTTCATCTATTTTATACTCACAGAATATTTGATGTATTTTATAGCTTCCTTCTTCATGCAATAATATTGTTATAGAAATTATGTTTGAATAAACACGTGATAAGCCGGTTGACTCTATATCAATAAAGAATGCTTCTTTAAATAAGTTATTTAAATCCGATTTAATGTCTTTGTATTTCACTTCATTGGTATTTATTATCATTTTTTCTCCTGATATGCTTGTACAAAATTCTTTATTTACCACCTAATTTCTGGTAAAATGGTGTGAGGTGTGTTGTGTATATAATAATTTCTTTGTTTTTTACTTATGCAATGGGAGTTATATCGTATGAGTTCGGATTTTTCAGCTATATGTTTATAGCAGTTTTTGCTTTGCTTTTTTTTAACTCCTACTGCACTAAGAAATATATCTTCAATATTGTTATTATTACATTTTTAATTTTATCATTTATTAATTGTTATTACAATTCTATTTCAAAATTAGCACAATATATTGATGAAAATATTGAAATAACAGCTAAAATCAAAGACAAAAATATATCTGAGTCGAGCTATTCAAGCTATAATGCTTCTATAATAAGCATAAACGATACAATTTTACCTGATGATGAAAACACAATCATATATATTGATAAAAAATATGACGTTAAAGGAAACAGTATTATTAAAGCAAAAGCTAATGTTGCTGACATCAATATCAGCAAAAATAGACTATTATTCAATTATAAAAATTATTTACGGTCTAAGAAAATAAGTGCTGTAGTCTTTGCAGAGGGCAATATAACAACAATTAAAGAAAATTACTCATATCTTAACAATATATCTTCTAATTTTAAAAATTATGCTGAAAGAACGTTTTATAATTCGCTAAGTGACAGCAATGCAGATATAATTCTGTCTATTTTATTAGGTAACGTAGATTATTTAGACGAGAATTTTTATGATAATGTAAAAACAATGGGGTTGGCTCATATTTTTGCTGTTTCAGGAACTCATATCGTTCTTTTATATGGCTTTCTGTTAACAGTACTCAAGTATTGCAACCTAAACAGAAGGCTACGGTTGATTATTACTTGGATAATAATATGGTTTTATGGATTTTTAATCGGTTTTCCAATTTCAGTAATGAGGACACTTGTTATGTTTACCCTGCTGTTTGGAGCAGAAATCTTTTACAGAAAGTACAGCTCATTAAACGCCATTGGAGTAGCTGCTCTTATATTAACTATATACAACCCATTCTGGATATTTGATGCGGGATTTTTATTATCCTTTTCTGCGGCATTAAGCATAATAGTATGCAATAAATACATTTTAAAAAATGTTCAAACGAAAAACACCATTATAAGGCTAATATATTTATACTTATTCCTTATGCTGTTTACGTTGCCGGTTATAGCTTATTTTTTTAATTATGTTCCTGTTATGGGAATTGTATATAATATGCTTTTATTACCGATTTTCACGGTATTAATGATTTATGGGTTTATACTTTTAATATTTAACGGTACTATTTCTTTCTTATTGATAGTTCCATTCAGGATTTTCGATTATCTTTTATACAGCCTAAGATATGCCGTGAGTTTTACGGAGAAATTTGGCTTTAACGGATTTACTATACAAACTATGTCCATTTCCTTAATAGTTTTCTTTTATATTATGATTATTTTTATGATATATGTATATAACAATAATAATTCTCCTATAAAGAAAAGTGGTATTTATACTTTAATTGTCATGTATATAGTTACATTTATGACACCTTCAAATAACTTCCTTTATATAAATGTAGCAGATGCGGGGCAGGGGTTATTCACACACGTTAAATACAAAGATACCGACTTAATAATAGACTGCGGAAGCTCTAATAATGGAAATTTTGGTCAATATATTGTTCTGCCTTATTTTATTAAAAGGGGAGTTAATCAAATTGACGGCGTGTTTATCAGTCATTGGGATAGTGATCATTATTCAGGCTTAAATGATCTTTTAAACAGTAAAATAAAGGTGAGTAATATATTTGCTCCAATTGCCAGCGATGAAATAAATAAAGATATAAGCATATTAAATAATGGAATGAGTTACAGGATAGATGATAAATTAAATATTGATATTTTATGGCCTGAAAAAGACATTACAGCAGATAAAACAAATAATACTTCACTGGTTATGCTGATTAATTATAATAATAAAAAAATTTTATTTACCGGTGATATAGAAAAAGAAGTAGAAAACATTATTATCAACGATATTCCTGATATTGACATTTTGCTGGTACCTCACCACGGCAGCTCAACATCTTCGTCTGACGAATTTGTATATAAAAGTAACCCCGAAATTGCAGTTTTCAGCTACGGTAAGAATAAGTACGGTATACCAAACAAAGAAGTAATAGAAAGATATAAAAATGAAAAAAGCTTAATTTTATCAACATATAATCATGGCGAAATTAATTTTGTTTTAAAAGGCGATAAAATATATTATAATACTTATATGAGTACAAAATCTGAAAGTTATTATGAACTGTATTTTTTAGGTTTTACAACAAAATTAACGGCATTTTGTATACTTTTAATATACATATTTAAATACAAGGGAGAAGTCTATGAGCTACAAAATTATTTCTGATACACTCAAGAAATCAAAAATACCAAACTTTGTTCTCATTTATGGAACAGAAGATTATTTAATAGATACAGCAGTGAAAAATATAAAGAAAAAATTTATTGATGAAAATTATGAAAGTATGAATTACAAAGAATTTGAAAAAATAGAGAACAATTTTTCGGACTTCTATGAATTTTCCACTACATATCCTTTTATATCTGAAAAAAAGCTTTGTGTAATAAGGGAAGCGAATTTTTTAACATCTACAGGAAGCTTAAATAAAACTGATGAAGAACAGTTTTATAAAATTTTAGACGAAGGTTCCGATTCTTGTATAAATGTATTCTTATTAAAGGATAAGAAACCTGATTCAAGGAAAAAAATTGTCAAGAGATTTAAAGAAAACAATGCAATTTTTGAAATAAATAAATTGAATGAGCAGGAGCTGTCCAAGTATATTTCAGATAAATTTAAGAGCAACAGTTTAAATATTAATTTAAGTCTTGCTAATTATATAGCCAATAATTCAGGATATTTAGAATATGAAAGCACGGTTAATCTTTACCATATCAACAATGAAATAGATAAAATATCATCCTTTAAAAGGGGATATAATGAAGTATTAATGGAGGACGTTGATAATTTATTGATTAAGTCGTCGGAAAGCAATGTTTTTAAGCTTATTGATAATATATGCGATGGCAATAAAGAGCAGGCATTCGGTATATTGAATGATATGCTTTTAAACAATACCCCCGAGCAGGTCATAATTCATATGATAATACGGCAGTACAGAATGCTTTACCAATACGTTATTTTAAGTAATAAAGGATATAGCTTCAATGAAATAATGAGTAAAATGAAATTGAAAAGCTTCGTAGCCAACAAGCTTTCAAAACAAACAAGGAGCCTAAAACCGGAAAAAATAGAATATTATTTAGAAAAAATTCTTGAAATTGATAAGAAAATAAAGACCGGGGAAATTGAAAGCCGCATAGGACTTGAATTGATTACAAATGGAATTATAACATAAGCAGTCAAGCAACACAAATTTGCATAAAAAAAACCGGTGAAGCCGGTTATTTTTGTTATGCTGCTTTATTTAATTTAAGAGTTAATCTGCTAACCTTTCTTGCTGCTGCATTCTTATGAATGGTATTCTTTGCAGCTGCTTGGTATAATTTTTTCTCGCACATTACCAATAATTCTTTAGCAAGATCATAATTTCCTTCAGTTATCGCTTTTTCAAATTTCTTTATATATGTTTTGATTTCAGATTTTCTGCTCTTATTTACTTCAGTTTTCTTATTTATAACTAAAATTCTTTTCTTTGCAGATTTAATATTTGCCAAAGTATTCACCTCCTTAGTGTTCTATTATAAGCCATTAATTATTTTAGCACATAATTATCATTATTTCAACATTTTTGACAGCAAATCAATTATACAGTCAAATTATATAAAAATCAAGTAAAAAGAATAAAAAAATTTAAAAAATCAATAATAAATTTAATATTGAATTATGGAGGTCACAATGTTTTATAGAACAGACTTAGCTTATGAAGCTAATGAATCCTTAGCCCAAAAGGCAGAAGGCGTTATTTTAAAAACCGAAAATTTTAAACACGGTGAAGTAGTAAAGCTTGAAATAACTGATGAGACGGCAGAAAAATCGGTAGGTAAAAAAAGAGGTAAATATATAACGTATGAAACAGGAAGTTTAAAAAATTTAAGTAAGGAGTCAAGAGAAGAAGTTATTGACATACTGTGTAATGCAATAAAGGAAGTTTCCGACTTGCAAAGAGATAGAATTTTAGTTGTTGGCTTAGGAAACAGAAACATAACAGCGGATGCCTTAGGACCTAAGACGTTAGATAAAATTAAGGTTACTCGCCAATTTTTCAAAGCATATAATAAGGATTTTGATGAGGACTTCAACGAAGTGTCCATATTGGAGCCGGGAGTTTTAGGAACTACAGGAATAGAAACGATTAATACTATCGTTGGCGTAGTTGAAAAAATTAAACCTACATTATTAATAATAATTGATGCACTTGCTTCAAGAAAGATGAGACGTCTTTGTTCGGTTGTGCAAATTACTGATGCTGGAATTGAGCCGGGCTCAGGAATAGGAAATATGCAGGGCTCGTTGAATGAAGAAACCTTGGGGGTTAAGGTTGTAGCAATAGGTATTCCTACGGTAGTTGACACAGCAACAATAGTTAATGACACTATTGAAGCAATGGAAGAAGTATTAAAAGACAAGACGGATGATGTAGGAAGCATAATGGGAATATTAGGTGATTTAGAATATGAAGAAAAGCATATGTTTATAAAGGAAATATTAAGTCCCATGTATGGTGAATCTATTGTAACACCAAGCTCTGTAGATGAGCTTATGGATAATTTATCGGAGATGCTTGCGTTATCCATCAATAAAGCTGTTCATCCCGGATTTGAATCGTAATATAATTGTAAAAAATAACAGTATTATTCAGGAAACAATACACATATAAATTAATATATTACTTTTTAAATAATAAATTACTATTAAGAAAATATGTGGAGTTGGATCATGAAAAGAAAAAGAAGAAATAAGGGCGGAACAAGATTTTATATGATGATGTCAATTATATGCCTGACTGTACTTTTTATTGGATACAGTTATGTTTATAATTTGTCGGAAAAAAGAAAGTCGGGGCAGGATATTACTACTATATCTATTCTCTACAATGAGGGCAGCGATGAAAGTAAGACAAGTGCCATAGACAAAATTATGTCCTACTTTAATATATTTTTAGAAAAAACATTCAAGGAAAAAGAGAGCTCAAATAAATTAATAGAAAGCGTTGATAAATCTAACACGGAAGTTTTTAAAAAAATAGAAAGTAATGAAACAGAAGAAAAAGACTTAGAAATATACAACGAAAGAGAAGAAAAAAAACCTATAACAAATACACCGTTATTTATATCAAGCAATCGACATGAAAACTTTTTTAAGATTATAGAATCATCACCGGCTTCAAGAAGCAGCGCCCCAAGAAATATAATAATTGACGCTGCTTCTGTTAATGAAAAGCTTAATGTTGTGATATTCCATACCCATGCAACAGAAGCATATTTTCCTCATGTTGAAGGTAATTACAGATCCCATGATGAAACTTACAATGTAATGGGCGTGGGCAACAAAATAACGGGTAATTTGAAAAGCTTGGGAATTGAAGTTAATCATTTAAAGGATTATAATGATTATCCTGATTATAATTCATCTTATGCCAATTCAAGCTATGCGGTAAGTCAGGTATTGTCTAATAGCAAGAAAAATGTACTTATAGATATACATAGAGATGGTGCAGAAGAAAATTCAAGCTATGAACAGTTTTTATCGAGAGTGAAAACAACAATAATAAACGATAAAACCGCAGCGACATGTACATTAGTAGTAGGAGATAAAAACGGAAATTCAGAAGAGCTTAAAAAAAATGCTCAGCTGCTTTTTAATATATCGGAACAAATGTACCCCGGATTGTTCAGAGATGTAATAGTAAGACCAGGTGCATACTTCAATCAATATTATTCTGACTACGCATTATTGCTTGAGGTAGGCAGCACTCTGAATCACATAGATGAAGTCAATTATACTATTGAATTATTAACAGATATTATGGTTGAATATATTGATGAAATAGCTAATACTAATTAGCATACCGATATCGTACTATTCTGTCATTCGCAATGAATTCCCAATGTTTGTGACCAAAGGGAGCTGAAACATTGGTGAATGAGACTGGGAATCTCAGGTTTTAAAAATGAGATCCCTCGCTCACTCGGGATAACCAAAACAAAGGTTGCCACTATTCCTGAGAATACAGGATGTTTAGCATAAATAATGCTTTTATATTTATATAAATTTTGATATAATACCCTATATCCGTAAAATAGGGAGGTTACGCTTTTTGGACAGAAGAAAATATATAAGAAACTTTTCGATAATTGCTCATATAGATCATGGAAAATCAACATTGGCAGACAGATTAATAGAAAACACAGGGCTTCTTTCGCATCGTGAAATGCAGGAACAAGTTTTGGACAACATGGATTTGGAAAGAGAGAGAGGAATAACGATTAAGCTTCAAACCATGAGCTTACTATACAAAGCTCAGGACGGGCATGATTATACGCTTAATCTGATAGATACTCCCGGCCATGTAGATTTTAATTATGAGGTATCAAGGAGTTTGGCTGCCTGCGAAGGAGCCGTATTGGTAGTAGACGCTTCGCAGGGAATAGAAGCACAGACATTGGCGAATGTTTATCTTGCATTGGATCAAGATTTAGAAATAGTACCGGTTATAAACAAAATAGATTTGCCCAGCGCCAGACCGGATGAAATAAAAAAAGAAATAGAAGATGTAATCGGTCTTGATTGTGAAAATGCACCTCTAATTTCTGCAAAGGACAATATAAATATTGATAAGGTTCTTGAAGCAATAGTTAAACAAATACCTGCTCCTTCCGGAGAAGAAGATGCACCTTTAAGAGCATTGGTGTTCGATTCTTATTACGACAGCTACAGAGGTGTTGTGGCTTTTATAAGAATAAAAGAGGGTCAGGTAAAAAAAGGCGACAGAATTAAAATGATGTCGACAGGTAAGAGCTTTGATGTTACTGAAGTAGGTGTTATCTCTCCTGCTCAGAAGCCGGTAGCCGCATTGTATTCAGGCGATGTGGGTTATTTGTGTGCAAGTATGAAGGAAGTTAAAAGCTGCCGCGTAGGAGATACCATAACAAGTGATTCAAACCCTGCTAAGGAACCACTTCCGGGTTACAAAAAGGTTACATCAATGGTATACTGCGGTATTTATCCTGCTGAGGGTGAGGAATATAATTCAGTTCGTGACGCATTGGAAAAGCTTCAGGTTAATGACGCTTCCCTGACCTTTGAACCTGAAACATCTATTGCTTTGGGATTTGGCTTCAGATGCGGTTTCCTAGGCTTATTGCACATGGAAATCATACAAGAGAGACTTGAAAGAGAATTCGATTTAAATATTATTGCAACAACACCGAGTGTTATTTACAATGTTTATAAAACAAACGGTGAAATGATAATTTTACAAAATCCTACAAACATGCCTCCTGTACAGGAAATAGATTATATGGAGGAGCCTATTGTCAATGCCTCAATAATGACACCTACTGAATATGTTGGAGCAATAATGGAGCTTTGTCAAAACAGAAGAGGAACATTTGAAAATATGGAGTATATGGAAGCAACAAGGGTAATATTACATTATAAGCTTCCATTGAATGAAGTAATATATGATTTTTTTGACGCATTAAAATCAAGAACAAGAGGATACGCTTCATTAGATTATGAACTGCATGGATATGTGCGCTCAGAGCTTGTAAAAATGGATATTCTTATAAATGCTGAATTGGTGGATGCATTTTCCATAATAGTTCATGAAGACAAAGCTTACGAAAGAGGAAGATCGATTGTAGAAAGATTGAAGGATGTAATTCCGAGACATTTATTTGCAGTACCCTTGCAAGCGGCGGTAGGAGGCAAAATTATCGCCAGAGAAACCGTTAAAGCGCTTAGAAAGGATGTCTTGGCAAAATGCTACGGCGGAGATATAACAAGAAAGAAAAAGCTTCTTGAGAAACAAAAGGAAGGCAAGAAGCGTATGAGGCAAATAGGCAGCGTGGAAGTTCCACAGGAAGCGTTCTTAGCCGTATTAAAGTTTGATGAAGATTAAGAGGTGATAATATGAAAAAAGGCTTAATAATATTAATAGCTGTTTTAGTAATCGCAGGTATAGTTGTTATGAGCACATTTGGCAGTTACAATTCATTAGTCGCAATGGATGAAGAAGTAAACAACCAATGGGCAAATGTTGAAAGTAAGCTTCAATTAAGATTTGATTTGATACCAAATTTAGTTGAAACCGTTAAGGGTGCAATGGCTCATGAGCAGGAAGTTTTCACGGCAATCGCCGATGCGAGAGCGAGATTGGCAGGTGCAGGCTCTACCGATGAAAAGGTGCAGGCATCTAATGAATTGGAAGGTGCATTGTCAAGATTATTGGTTGTAGTAGAAAACTACCCTGAGCTTAAGTCCAATCAAAATGTTACAGCATTAATGGATACTCTTGCAGGAACTGAAAACAGAATATCAGTGGAAAGGGACAGATATAATGGAGTAGTAAGCAAGTATAATTCTGCTATTAGAAGCTTTCCTAAAAATATAATGGCGGGAATGTTCGGATTTGAAACGAGACCGTATTTTGAAGCGTCTCCGGGGGCTGATGTAGCACCAAAAGTAAACTTTGATTAAGGAGTGATACTGTGAATAAAAATCGGTTAGCCGTTATGCTCACAGCATTATTGATAATAACATCAACTGTTGCATACGGACTTAACATTGATTTACCTGAGCCCACAAGAGAATTTTATATAAATGACTTTGCCGGTTTAATGAATGATGAGTCAAAAAACAATATATTGAAGATTAATCTCAACTATGAAAATACGGAGGAGAAACCTCAGATAGTTGTTGTCACCGTAAAAAGTATGCAGGGCTTAGATGAAAATACATATTCGGTAAAGCTCTTTGAAGAATGGGAAATAGGAAATAAGGGTTACGATAACGGCGTACTTCTGTTATTGGCATTAGAGGAAAGAAGAATTAAAATTGAGGTTGGATACGGCTTGGAAGGTGCTATAACGGATTCTGAATCCGGACGAATATTGGATGAATCCTTGGATTATCTTTCAGAAGGAGATTATTCAACAGGTCTGGAAAATATATTTTATAATTTAGCTATAGAAGTGAATAACGAATATGGTTATAATAATGAAGATATATTTGGTGATATAAAAGTAGAAAATCCGTATGAAGACAGCTCTTCCGATTATGGTTCATTATTCAGGTTAATAGCGTTAATTGTTATAATCATAATAATTAACGGCTTTGGAGGCGGTAGGAGGAGAAGACGCGGAAGCGTTTTTATGCCTTATTTTATGCCGAGATTCACTAATTTCGGAAGCGGAACACACATAGGCGGTTTTGGTGGCCGTTCCGGTGGCGGAGGCTTTGGAGGCGGAAGCTTCGGCGGCGGCGGCCGCTCAGGCGGAGGAGGAGCAGGGCGCGGCTTTTGACGATGGATTTGCAATAGATTAGCGATTGATAAAGAACCTGTAATGAGAGTGCTTAGTCGCACAATACAGGTTCTTTATTGTTTTTTTCCATTGATTATCAACTGCCTATTCATTGCCCATCAACTGCTTATCAATCGTTAAGAAATTTTGCCTAAAAAAATAATTTCATCTGTTTCAGAGTTTATTATGGAAAGTCCGTTTTCTTCCCAGTTTGAAGAGCCAAGATAGCCCAATCTGTCATCCCACGCATCATCGTACTCTTCTTTTGGAACCTTTTCTCCATCAACATAGTATTCAATTGTAGATTCGATTAATTTAAAGCCTTCCTGTGATATAAAATCATGTTCATCATAATCGTAATCATCATAATCGTCGTAATCTTCGTCATTGAAATAATCAACATTTGCTTCTGAATCAGTATATAGATAACCGTAATTAATAAGATTATAAAGGCATTCATACATTTCGTCCATGCACTCATTGTTGCTGTATGATTCAGCCAATTGATTAAAAAAATCCATTATTTCCTGACTTTTTACTTCATATGTAACCTTATCCTTTGTATAGAGCATTTCTTTCCAATCACCGCTTTCATTTGTTATAGTTATTTTCATTGCCAACCCCCCTAATAATAAATATTATTTGTAATATATATTATGAATTTTATAAATTAGGATAATTATTTTAGAATTTTTATAAAAATATTTGGCAATGAGCTTTAACATTAAGTCGAAATTCAATAAGATTTTAGCGGCTACAATTTGATTATTTCACTATTATGGCTTATTTCGATTATATTAGTTGATGTATTTATCATGTGATTTTTAAAATCTGAAGTAGTTTTAAAGTTATCCCAGAAATGCATTGGAATAAATACTTCAGGCTGAAGCTTTTCTATGAAGTATTCACCTCCGCATTTATAATTCTGTTCCAATCTTCCGTCAACCGGGAAAAAAGCAACATCTATTTTTACATTTAATTTTATAATATCTTCAATAATTGTTTTAAAAGCATCTTCCATTTCCTTTTCTTCCTCTTCGGTATCATCAGGCCATTTCCACCAATTCAAATCTCCTGCGTGAAATATACGAGTGGCCTCATCATCGATTAAGAAGCTGACACCCTCATCGGTTGAACCAAATGTATTGATTGTTAAATTGTTAATTTTATTTTCTGTATTTTGCTTTGCAACATATATATTATCAATGTTATTATAAAGCTTTATGTCACTGCTTAATATGTAGTATGTATTTGATTTTTCTTCAGTAAGAGAAAAAATACTATGATTAAAGTGATCCTGATGATTGTGTGAAGCAAAAACATAAAGCGGCTTGGAACTCTTTATAATTTGTTCTAAAAGCTTGTTAAAATCAAAATTTTCTTGTTTATCTTGCTTATTCTTAAAGTAATCAAACATAAAAAATGAATTGTCAGTTTCAACTATAAAGCAACTGTGATATACATAATATATTTTCATATTAAGCTCCTTTTTATTTGTTTTGACTTATCATACCATAAATTATTCATATGAAAAAGCGGAATAATAATTTTTAATATAGAAAAAATACATATGTGTTGTTATTATACACAGTCAAAATTTTAAGAACACCGCTTTGTGTTATTCCGAACGATTAAGTCATTGCTATGAAAAAACGTAAATCGTACGTTTTGTCATTCCGAACGTTAGTGAGGAATCTCAGGTTTAATATTTAAATTTAGGCAAATTTAGTAAAATATTTATTGTATTAGTTGAACTAACATAGTATAATGAGAAGTTATTAAAAATAAAGGATGAGAAATTTAATGAAAATTGAAAATGTAAATTTGAATGACAACATTCAAAGAGGCTTGGATGAAATGGGCTTTGTAGAAAGCACCCAAATTCAGCAAGAAGCAATTCCTGTTATACTGGATGGAAAAGATATAATAGGGCAATCAAATACAGGAACAGGAAAGACTGCAGCTTTTGCAATTCCTATTCTTGAAAAAATAGATAAAGATTTACGTATGCCGCAGGCACTTATATTACTTCCAACAAGAGAGTTGGCCGTACAAGTGGCAAATGAATTCAGAAAAATCGGCAAATATTTAGAAGGTATTAAAACGGTAACCGTTTATGGCGGTGCTGATATACGAGAACAAATCAACAAGCTAAAAGGCGGAGCTCAGATAATTGTCGGAACTCCCGGTAGAGTTATCGATTTAATTGACAGACGTGTTATTAAGTTAGGTGAATTAAAAATATCGGTTTTGGATGAAGCGGATGAAATGCTTAAAATGGGCTTCAGAGAGGATATAGAACTCATACTCAGCAAGGTTGAACATCCCGTACAAAACCTTTTGTTTTCAGCTACTATACCGGATGAAATGAAAAAAATCATAAAGAAATTCTTAAATAATCCTGTACCCATAAAGGTTCTCAGAGAAGGTATAACAGCAAAGGAAGTTAAACAAAGCTATTTTATGGTAAAGCACAGTGATAAGGTGGAAGCTCTTGCAAGGTTAATAGATACCTATACACCTAAACTCACATTGGTATTTTGCAATACGAAAAAATCTGTTGATGAATTGTATGACCAATTAATAGACAAGGGATATAATTGCGATAAAATACACGGAGACATAAAACAGTCACAGAGATTGGATACTTTAAACAAATTCAACAATGGTTTAATTGATGTTCTTATAGCTACTGATGTGGCTGCAAGAGGCCTGGACATTAAAGAGGTTGAGGTTGTTATTAACTATGAGGTACCCTCTAAAGAGGACTATTATGTACATCGTATAGGCAGGACAGGTAGAGCAGGCAAAGAAGGAAGTTCATTCACCTTAGTATCTGCAAAGGAAATGAAAAAAATCGAAGCAATCGAGAAGTATACAAAAAAACCGCTTCGTAAAAGAACTATTCCTACAGTTGATAAGGTTAATGAAGTAAAGCAGGATAAATTTATAAGAGGTATAGTAGAAGTTATAGAAAAAAATGACTTCAGTGAAAACAGAGAGCTGGCACAAAGGTTGTTATCTCAGGGTCATGACCCTGAAACTCTGATTGCTGCAATGATGAAAAAGCTTGTAAAATTTGATTACTCTGAAGAAAGAGATTTAAACGATGTATTACCTGAAAGAAAGAAGTCACTCCGAAGCAAGGAAAGAAGGATGGAGGATACGGTTAGATTCCATGTAAACCTTGGTAAAAAACAGGGAATAAGACCCGGAGACATTTTAGGAGCCGTTGCGGGAGAGTGTGATATACCCGGTTCAGATATTGGCGAAATAGAGGTATTAGAAAATTATTCTTTCTTTAATGTAGTATCTGAGCATAAAAACAGAATACTTAAACATATGGCTGGATCTCAGATAAAGGGTAAGGACGTCATTGTTGAAGTATCAAAGGAAAAGAAGTCAAGACAGAACAAATTTAAACCATCTGAAGATAAATTTATGTATCAGAGAAAGAAACCAAGAAAAAAATAAAAAAGTGTTGACAAAGCTTTATTGTTAGTAATATAATACTCAAAATGAACTGTGATGGATCGAGTAAAGCAGAAACAGCAATTAAGAGAGGGAAAACATGGCTGGGAGTTTCCTGTGTATGACTGTTTGAAAACTAATCCGGAGTTAAATCAGAAAGCGTATGCGTAATGATTTGGTATGGATGCCTTAAATCCTTTGAGAAGCAATAAAGGTGGAACCACGATATATTCGTCCTTGAACATTTATGTTCAAGGATTTTTTGTTTTTGATTATTAAAAAAATAGGAGGATATTATGATTAAATTAACATTACCTGATAATAGTGTAAGAGAATATGAAGACGGAGTATTGGCTGTTGACGTAGCAAAAAGTATCAGTGAGGGATTGGCAAGAAATGTTGTGGGAGCTGTGTACAACGGTAAAACAATCGGTCTCATGGAAGAAATAAAAGAAGATGGAACTATAAAATTCCTTAAATTCGAAGACAAAGAAGGAAAGGATGTTTTTTGGCATACATCATCTCATATCTTAGCCCATGCAGTAAAAAGATTGTGGCCGGATGCAAAATTGGCAATAGGACCTGCCATAGATAATGGATTTTACTATGATATTGATGTAGAGCATAGATTTGTTGCTGAGGATTTTGAGAAAATCGAAGCCGAAATGAAAAAAATAGTAAAAGAAGGTCTGCAACTTGAAAGATTTGAACTTCCAAGAGTTGAAGCAATTAAGTTTATGGAAGACAGACAAGAGTCATACAAGGTAGAATTGATTCAAGATTTACCTGAGGATGCAATAATATCATTCTATAAGCAAGGTGATTTCGTTGACCTTTGTGCCGGACCACATCTTGAATCTACTAAAAAACCAAAAGCAATGAAGCTGTTAAGCATTGCCGGAGCTTATTGGAGAGGCAATGAAAACAACAAGATGCTTCAAAGAATTTACGGCATAAGCTTTGAAAAAGCTAAAGAATTAGAAGAACATTTGAAAATGCTTGAAGAAGCTAAAAAGCGTGACCACAGAAAATTAGGCAGAGAATTGGAATTGTTTTTTATGTCAGAAGAGGGTCCGGGATTTCCGTTCTTCCTTCCAAAGGGTGTCGAAGTTAAAAACGAGCTTATGAAATTCTGGAGAGAGATGCACAGAAAAGCCGGCTACGTAGAAATAGAATCCCCGTTAATGTTAAACAGACATTTGTGGGAAACTTCAGGACATTGGTACAATTACAGAGAAAACATGTATACAACTGTTATAGATGAACAGGATTTTGCCATTAAACCTATGAACTGTCCCGGAGGAATTTTAGTATATAAAAATTCGATGCATTCATATAAGGACTTCCCCTTGAGAGTTGCAGAAGCAGGAAGAGTGCACAGACATGAATTGTCAGGAGCGCTTCACGGCTTGATGCGTGTAAGAGCATTTACTCAGGATGACGCACATTTATTTATACTTCCGGAGCAAATAAAGGATGAAATTAAAGGCGTTATAAAATTAATAGATGAAATTTACAAACAATTTGGATTTTCATATAAATTAGAGCTTTCAACAAGACCGGAAAAATTCTTAGGAGAAATAAAGGACTGGGATCTGGCGGAAGCTTCATTGCAGGCAGCTTTAGAGGAGTTAGAACTTGACTTCATCATTAACGAGGGAGACGGAGCATTCTACGGACCTAAAATAGATTTCCACCTCACTGACTGTATAGGAAGAACATGGCAGTGCGGCACAATTCAATTGGATTATCAGCTGCCTCAGCGCTTTGAAATGGAATATGTTGGAGCAGACGGACAGAAGCACAGACCGATAATGATTCACAGAACCGCATTCGGAAGCATCGAAAGATTTTTCGGCATTCTTATAGAACAATATGCAGGAGCATTCCCTACATGGTTAGCACCCGTACAGGTTAAGATACTGCCAATTTCCGATAAATTCATGGAATATGCAAAAAAAGTAAAAGATCAGCTGTTCGATTTAAACATTAAAGTAGAATTAGATTCAAGAGCTGAAAAGATAGGTTACAAAATAAGAGAAGCTCAAATGGAAAAAGTGCCTTACATGTTTATAGTCGGAGAAAAAGAAGCAGAAAGCAACACTGTTTCAGTCAGAGAAAGACAAAAAGGCGATATAGGAAGCATGAGCATCGAAGAAATAAGCAATACAATTTTAAACAAAATTAAAAACAGAGAAAACGACTCACCACAGTCAGTATAAAAAAGTGACAGGGAAGTGGTTGATGACACAATCACTTCCTTGTCAGTAAATTTATTTTATATAGTATTAAATGCTAGGAGGGAGTTGATGAGTAGTGAAAAACTGAGATTAGTCAATCCTTCTACAATTTATGAAAAAGAATTTATCAAAAATATTTATGACTATGAAGAGAATAATGAAATAGAATATTATGACACATATAAGGAAGCCTTAACGGACTTTGGAAAATATGTTGATAAGCTTTTAGCTAATGCAAAAGGAGAAAATCTACCAAAAGGACGGACGATAGCCGTTACAACTTTATGGTTAACGAATGAAGAAGAAAGCAGAAAAGTATTTGGATGTATTAGATTAAGACATAAAAATGCAAATATTCATGGTCATATTGGCTATGATGTACCGCCAAGGTACAGACATAATGGATATGGAAAAAAGTTACTTGAACTGTCATTGCCTTATGCAAAAAAAATAGGATTAAATTCAATTTATTTAACATGCAGAGTTAATAATATACCATCAGAATCTGTTATAAGGAGTTGTGGTGGAAAATTATACGATATTATAACTGATCCTAATGGTAAAGTTTTCAAACAATATGTTATTGAATTAGGCACCGATGCGGAAACGGTGTAATAAAAGGACGAGGGTGCCTACATCAAGGATTACCCCCGTCCTTTTATAAATTATAAAAAGGAGATATTATGGAAATGATAAAAAATTAAATTACAATGAATGATTTAGATAAGATTGATATCAGAGTTGGTACTATTATTATTCCTGTTTTAGCGGTGCCTGAAAAACTTGTTCCAAACGGAACACAAGCAGGATAGAAGAGAAACACCATATTATTAAATTATTGTTTATGACTTACATAAAGGGTATAATAATAAATATGGAGGTATTATGTTAAAAATAGGATGTCATTTATCCGTTTCCAACGGATATGAGAAAATGGGAAAAGATGCACTGAAAATAGGAGCTAATACTTTTCAATATTTTACCCGGAACCCAAGAGGAAGCAAGGCTAAAAATATAGATGCCGAAGATGTTGAAAAGCTAAGAGATATAATGGAAAAACACAAATTTGCAAAGGTAATCGGACATGCGCCATATACATTAAACATATGCTCAGCTGATGAAAGAACGAGAGAATTTGCAATGGAGGTTTTAGAGGATGATTTGTTGAGGATGGAATTTTTGCCAAATAATTATTATAATTTTCATCCCGGAAGCCACGTAAAGCAAGGTGTTGAAGCTGGCATAAAATATATTGTCAATGCATTAAATAAAGTAATAAAAGAAAATCAAACCACTATTGTTTTGCTGGAAACAATGTCAGGCAAAGGAACGGAAATAGGTCGTACCTTTGAAGAATTAAAGCAAATAATAGATGGAGTCAATATTTCTGAAAAGTTAGGTGTGTGTCTCGATACGTGCCATGTTTACGATTCAGGATATGATATAGTAAACGATTTGGACGGTGTTATAAATGAGTTTGATAAGGTTATCGGACTTGAAAAGTTATATGCAATACATTTAAACGACAGCAAAAACCCGTTTAACAGTCAGAAAGACAGACATGAAACAATAGGTAACGGACAAATCGGCTTAGAAGCAATAATCAGGATTATAAATCATCCTAAATTAAGAAACCTGCCGTTTGTTTTGGAAACACCTAACGAATTAGACGGACATGCAAAAGAAATAAAAATGCTTAGAGAAGCATATGAGAAATTATGATATCTAATTAAAAGAGGAGGACACATGAGCACTGTATATTCAAAGGATGTTCAATATCACATTAATATGAAAGAGGGTGATGTAGGCAGATATGTTATATTGCCGGGAGATCCTAAAAGGTGTGAAAAAATTGCAAAGCATTTTGACAATCCTGTCTTAGTGGCAGATCACAGAGAATACGTTACATATACGGGATATCTGGATGGCGTTAAAGTAAGCGTTACATCAACAGGTATAGGCGGACCATCTGCAGCAATAGCATTAGAAGAATTAGCAAATATAGGAGCAGATACATTTATACGTGTAGGTACCAGCGGAGGTATGGACGTAAATGTAATGGGAGGCGATTTGGTTATAGCTTCCGGAGCTATCCGTATGGAAGGAACAAGCAGAGAGTACGCACCCATGGAGTTTCCCGCAGTATCTGATTACAAAGTATTGAATGCATTAGTTGAAGCATCAGAAAATTTACGTAAAAAATATCATGTGGGCGTAGTTCAGTGCAAGGATTCATTTTATGGTCAGCACTCACCGGAAATCAAGCCTGTAAGCTATGATTTGATGAATAAATGGGAAGCATGGCTGAGATTAGGTGCTCTTGCATCAGAAATGGAATCGGCAGCCTTGTTTATCGTGGGAGCTTTCAGAAAAGTCCGTGTGGGAGCCATATTAAATGTAGTAGCCAATCAAGAAAGAAGAAAATTAGGTTTAGACGACCCTCAGGAGCATGACACAGAGGCTGCAATAAAAGCTGCAATAGAAGCAATCAGAATATTAATAAAGCAAGATAAATAATTATAACAATATGACAATGACAAGTGACAACAACCCCGTTCTCTGTCATTGTTATAATTAATAATTTCTTTCCATAAAGGTTAGCTATTTTCAGGATATGCGAGGGGTACCATTATGAAACATATAAGAATATATTTGTTTTTCTCGTTTTTTTTAGCATGGTTAATGTGGATTAGTATTATTTATTTTAAACTTTCAGATACCTTGTCTTCGGTATTAACGTTGGTTCCAATGTTTATGCCTGCAATAGCTGCATTGATTATGAAAATAATAACTAAAAGTGAAAGAGCACTTCTTGTAAGCTTGGAGCCACAGATTAACGAAAATATTAAATGGTACTTAGTTGCATGGCTATTACCGATAATTTTCACATTCTTGGGTGCTTTTCTTTATTATTGCATATTTAGGAATGATTTTGATTTAACTTTTGGAAGGTTGCAACAAGAGATAATTAATAAAACGGGACAGCTTTCAGATAATCCATTAAGAATCGCTAACAGTAAAATTTTATCTGCTGTTTTATTCCAGCCATTTATAAATGTGTTTTTATGTCTCGGAGAAGAAATAGGATGGAGAGGATTTCTTTTCCCTGCATTAATTCAACATACATCCAGAAGTAAAGCCTATATTTTAGTAGGAGTTATTTGGGGAGTATGGCATACACCTCTTACTATAATGGGTCACAATTACGGCTTGGAATATTTTGGGTATCCATGGTCCGGAATTTTCACATTGTGTATCTTTACATTTTCATCGGGTGTTTTTTTGTCATGGCTTACAGAGAATTCTTTAACAATTTGGCCGGCTGCATTGGCACATTCCACAATAAATTCTATGGGAAAAATACCATATTTATTTCTTAATATTACCGGATCGTCCAATAGATTGTTTGGACCTGCAATAACCGGATTAATTTCTGCAATACCAATGGTTATTTTAGCTTCAATATTAATTATTAAGGAAAATAAGAGGTGTGTTAAGCAAAATGATTAACCTAATGACATAAATTTTATCAGAATCGGAACGGTTATTAAGGATATCAGCGTAGTCGCCGAAACGATTACGGCTGCGAATTCCTTTTCCTTGTTATAGCTTTCTGCCAATATGGATGTCATGGCCGATGCAGGCATGGATGTCATTATGATTACAGAGTAAACAGCGATGGATGCTTCCTTCATCAAAAGTGAAAATAAATATATTGCTACAGGGATGATTATTAACTTAATAATTATCCCGTAATAAACAGTCCAGTCTTTAATATGCTGTTTAATTTTGACTTTAGATAAAATTACACCGATTATGAACATGGACAATGGCCCCGTAATATTGCCTATGCTTTTTATACTTGATAATATAGCGCCTTTTACTTCTATGTTGCACAGCATTATAATAATACCGATTATTACGGCAATAATCGAAGGGTTAAAAAGAAGATTAATAATTTCTTTTTTTAGATAGCCTTTATCTAATTTTCCTTTGTAAAGCAAGATGCCGTAGGTCCAAAGAAAAACAACAAAAAATAAATTAAAAATTGAACCGTAAATAACACCTTCATATCCATATACTGAATTTAGCACAGGGAAACCTATATAGCCTGTGTTTACAAACACATTAGCGAAATGAAGCACTGTTTTCTTGTCATTTCTAACGGGCAATAAAAGAACGATGGAAACAGCGGCCATAACTGCATAAGCACCCAAGCTTAAATAAAATGTTGCAAATACATTGGCTTTAATAGATTCATCATATGTAAACATAAAGGATGATACAATCATAAAGGGTAATGCAATTTTTATGAGGATGTCAGTCAGACCTTTGTTTATTTCTTGCGTGATAATATTTTTCTTGCTTGCATAAGCTCCTACTAATATTATTATGAACAGAGAAAAAACACTTTCTGTAATTGCTGAAGTATCCAAAATAAACCTCCCACTATATAACTATCTTTCATATTATGTAATAGCTTTTAATTGTTTCTTTATGTTTAATTTGTTTTTAATCATTTTCTAATATTGCTGTAAATACATATTAATTATTTAAAGGTATATTAATATCAAAAGAAATAATAAATGGAGGGTGAAATAAATGAAGGTTACATTGGAACAAATAGATGAGCTTAGAAACAGGGTTAATGTAAGCTATGAAGAGGCAAAAGCAACGCTTGAGAAAAATGACGGAGATTTAATAAAATCAATTATAGAGCTAGAAAAGAAAAAGGGAAGAAAGACAGAATATAAAGGAAGCTTTACGAGTTTCACCGACAAATTATTGTCCTTGAGAATGTCGGTTAAAAACGAGCATGGAAATACTTTATTGGACGTACCTTTAGTGGTTGTACTGCTTACATTCCTGATGGCATTTTGGGCAGTAATAATATTATTCGTACTGGCTATACTTACATCGTGCAAAATTAAAGTTTACAGAGCTAAAAGCTCGCTGAATGTCAACGGCATTAAGAAAAACGTGAAGGAAACAGTTGAAAAAATTAAGGTTAAATCAGAAAATATCATAAAAGATGAAGAATTTAACATAGTTGTAGAAGAAGATGACTCAAATGAAAATGAAATAATTATTGAATAAAGAAAACAGAAAAATAGAATATCAGGCTTTGACCTGATATTCTTTTGTACTTACAGTATAAGCGACTTACACCAAATCTATTGATTTGAGTTACCTGCTTATAGTATAATGGAAGAAAAAGCCTGAGGTATGATATGGAAAAGAAAAAAATTCTAATTGTGGAAGATGAAGCAAAAATAGCTCGGTTTTTAGAGCTTGAATTAAAATATGAAGGATATGAAATAGAAATAGCCAGTAACGGCAGGGATGGCTTGGAAAAAGGAAAGTCAACCGATGTGGATGTTATAATACTGGATTTGATGCTGCCCGGTTTAAGCGGAATAGAAGTGTGCAGAAGGTTAAGGCAGACATCGGATGTTCCCATAATCATGCTCACGGCAAAGGATGATATTTCCGATAAGGTAACAGGTCTTGACATAGGAGCAGACGATTATATGACTAAGCCTTTTGCGGTTGAAGAACTGTTAGCACGCATAAGAGTATTGTTAAAAAGAACGATAAATAAGGCTAAGACAGATTCATCAATAATGGAAATAGGCAAGCTTAAGCTATCCAAAAATAACTACAAGGTTGAATATGACAGTGAAAACATAGATTTGACCAAGAAAGAGTTTGAACTGTTGGAATTCTTGATGATAAATAAAAATATTGTATTAACAAGAGAAAAGATACTTGACAAGGTCTGGGGATATGATTATTTTGGAGATACAAATATTATAGATGTTTATATCAGATATTTAAGAAGTAAAATTGATCAGAAGTACAACATAAATCTTATTGAAACGGTAAGAGGTGTAGGTTATATCATAAGGGATTGAGAGAGAACATGATTAAAAGAATACTAAACTCATTATTAAATATACTGCTTTATCCTTTTAAATTAATACTGAGATTTGTAATCGGGCTTTTAAAGAGGCTGAAATTTTCCATTGCATTTAAAATTTCTGCCTCATATTTGCTTATTTATATTATAATTATTTTAATCGTTGCTGTTGCAACATCTGCCGGGTGTATGGTATTTGAGTTCCAAAAATTTGAACGTAATACCATAAACCAGGATGTTGAAAATATAAAGAGAGAATTCCCTGATTTTAAAGGGAACACATCAATAAGCGGCAGTATAAAATCTTTTGAAATATATGATGACAGCTTAAACTCTGTCTATCCTTATAACAATGATAAAAGATATTCAGACAATATAATTGTGGTTTTGGAAAACTTGCTGTATAATAGGGAATACGTATATTCTACGAACTTTGAAGCTAATAATCGGTATTATTATTTAAATATAAGCTATGATGCAGAGCTGATGATAAATGATGCTTTTAAAATAATTGTTTTGGTATTAGTTTCGGGAGCTGTGGGATTGTTGATTTTCGTTCCTATAATATCAAACACAAGCTACAGATTAATAGGACCCATAAAAAATATGACTGAAATAACCAAGACTATTACAGTTAATAATATCAATACGAGATTGGACGTAAAGGGTACTCAGGATGAATTAAAAGAACTTTCTCAAACATTTAATGAGATGATGGATCGAATTGAGCAAGGATATAAGTTTCAGCAGCAATTTGTTTCTGATGCATCACATGAGTTGAGAACACCAATAGCTGTAATAAAGGGCTACGTCAACATGCTTGACAGGTGGGGCAAAAACGATAAAGCGGTACTTGAAGAATCAATCGGAGCCATAAAAAACGAAACAGATAACATGCAGGATTTGATAGAAAAACTGTTGTTCATAGCGCGAAGCGATAAAGGTAATCTTGCTTATTCAAAGGAAGATTTTAAAATAAGCACAATACTTAACGAAATAGAAAAAGAAACAAAAATGATTGATGCCAATCATCAATTATATTTTAAATTTTATGATGATGCTAATATATATGGAGATATAAAGAGAATAAAGCAGGCAATAAGAATTATAATCGACAATTCTATAAAGTATACGCCTGCAGGCGGCTATATAATGGTTTCCGGATTTTTGCAGGATGATTACTATATAATTAAAGTAGAAGATACGGGTATAGGAATTGAGAAAAAGGATCTTAATAAAATTTTTGACCGTCTTTACAGGGCGGAACAGTCCAGAAGCAAGGAAATAGGCGGTCACGGTCTCGGCTTATCAATAGCCAAAATCATAGTTTTAGGTCATAAGGGAAAAATCAGAGTTAAAAGTACAATTGGTAAAGGGTCAGAATTTTCAATTATGCTGCCATATATAAATTAGATACAAATCGACAAATTGCTACAAAAGAAGTCAAGGAAAATTGCTTTGTTTAATAGTATAATAGCTTGTACATTACTATTGAGAAAGGATTTGAGAAAAAGTGAATTTAGAATTTTTAGACTCCGGACAAACCTTGACGATAAAACTCAAAGGGGATTTAGATCATCACAGTGCCGATGAAAGCAGAGTGTTGATTGATAAAAAAATTAATGAAGGAAAATACAATAAAATAGTTATAGATTTAAAAAAACTTGATTTTATTGACAGCTCCGGCATTGGGTTTGTAATAGGTCGGTATAAGTTAATCAGAAAACGAAACGGTGTTATCGAAATAACCAATGCAAGCAGCAAAGTAAGAAAAATCCTTGACATGAGCGGCATAGGAAAAATAATTAGTATTAAATAGGGGGACGAAATGCAAAATAATTATGTGATTTTTAAAATACCAAGTTTATCAACAAACGAATCATTTGCAAGAGCAGCAGTCGCAGCTTTTTGTGCAAATTTGAATCCAACTATTGATGAGATAATTGAAATAAAAACTGCGGTTTCTGAAGCCGTAACAAATGCAATAATTCATGGATATGAAAATACTGTCGGTGAAATTCAAATTGAATGCAAAATAAAGGGGCAGCTGGTTGAAATAATTGTTGAAGACTATGGCTCAGGTATTGTAAATGTAGAAATGGCAAGAGAACCTTTATATACAACCAAGCCGGAATTAGAACGCTCCGGAATGGGTTTTGCCGTTATGGAAACATACATGGATGAAGTTGTTGTTTTATCAGAAAAGGATATCGGAACAAAGGTAATAATGCGAAAAACAATTAGTGAAAGAAAAAAATAGAAAAATTTTTATTATGAAATATAGCATTTTCATATGCTTTTCTTGCTGATAATAAGTGAAACAGTGATAAAATTTTACAATTAATATTAAAAAAGGCACTCTTAGTGCTTTTTTTTAGTATTCAAAATAATTTTTTGTAAATAATACTTATGAGGTGATTTATATGAAAAAAAAGATTTTTTTATTAGTAATAATTTTATTGATTAGTTTTACTGCTATTATTTATGGCAACAGTATAGACCGATCTTTGAAAAAAATACCTGAAAGTGCTGTACTGCTCTAGGAGGAATTGGATGAAATACGATAAAAACAGCTATAAGCAGGTAGTCGATGAGTATACACCAAAAAATAAAATGCTTCGAAATTGTGTATATGCTTTTATTTTTGGAGGGGCTATCTGCTTATTAGGCGAAGTTATTAAAAATATTTTTATGAATAATTTTGGGACTCCTGAGCAGGATGCAAGCACGATCAGCTCGGTAGTATTAATAGCAATAACAGCTTTGCTGACAGGTTTAGGTTGGTTTGATAAACTGAGCAAAATTGCGGGTGCAGGTACTGCAGTACCTATAACCGGTTTTGCAAATGCCGTTGTATCACCCGCACTTGAATTTAAAAGAGAAGGGTTTATATTGGGTACTGCATCGAATATATTTAAACTGGCAGGGCCGGTATTGCTGTTTGGCTATTTTGCCTCATTCATAGTAGGAATACTGAGCTTAATGTTTAAATAAAATTTGTTTCGGAGGAGTGAGAAGTTGAAAAAGATTGGTAATCAAACATTTCAGATAAAAGATGATGTATTTGTCAGAGATACATTTACCATAGCAGGGAAAAAAGAAGGAGAAGGTCCCATAGGGAATTGCTTTGATATAATCGTTGATGATGATTTATGGGGAGAAGATTCATGGGAAAAATGTGAATTAAAATTTCAAAAAGAAGCAGCTAAGAGCTTGATGCAAAAAAACAATCTCATGGAAAAGGATATTGACCTCTTAATAGCAGGAGACCTATTGAACCAAATAACTTCTTCTTCATTTGCAGCAAGAGATTTACAGCTTCCGTACATAGGAGTTTACGGAGCATGCTCGACAATGGCACTTTCTATGGGGTTGGGTGCTTTAATGATTGACGGTGGGTTTGCAAGCAATGTTATATGCGTTACCTCAAGTCACTTTTGCAGTGCGGAAAGACAATATCGTCTGCCTCTTGAAATGGGAGGGCAAAGGCATATGTCCGCTCAGTGGACAGTTACAGGGTCTTCAGCCGTATGGCTTTCCAATGGCGGCTTCGGTCCAAAAATTAAAAATGTTACATTCGGTAAAATTACTGATTTAGGAGTTAAGGATGCCAATAATATGGGCGCAGCCATGGCGCCTGCTGCCTATGATTCATTAAGTCAGCATATTGCAGATACAAAAATAAAGTATGATTTAATAGTTACCGGAGATTTAGGTACTGTAGGAAAATCAATTGTTAATAAAATGTTTAATGAAGAAAATAACAGCATTGAAGATATATATGATGACTGCGGGACAATTATTTTCGACCTGGAAAAACAGGATGTTCATGCAGGAGGCAGTGGGTGCGGGTGTTCAGCAACTGTATTTGGAGGATTTTTGTATAAAAAATTATTGAATAAGGAAATTAACAAGCTTTTATTTACATCAACAGGAGCTCTTCATTCACCTACGGCTACATTGCAGGGAGAAAGCATACCGGGAATTGCTCACTGTGTCGGAATAGAAATGTGAGGTTTATAATATGAATTATGTTATGAGTTTTGTGGTTGGAGGTATAATTTGTGTCTTAGGACAGATAGTTATAGATACATTTAAAAAGAATAATGCTTATCTATTAGTTTTATTGGTGGTAACCGGAACGTTTTTGGGATATTTCGGAATATATGATAAAATAATAGAAATAGGTCATTCGGGTGCGACGGTTCCGCTATTAGGCTTTGGGCATGCTCTTGCAGAAGGCGCAGTAGAAGAAGCAGCGTCGAAGGGTTTCATGGGAGCTTTAAGCGGAGGAGTTAAAAAAACCGCACCGGGAGTTGCGGCAGCACTGATTTTCGGTTACATAGTTTCGATTGTTTTTAATCCGAAAGGGAATAAATAAAATAAGGGGAAATAGTTTGAAAGGTACTCCAAATGTTAAAAATAGCATTTGGAGTGTTTTTTATGTTTTGACCCAAGTTGTGTTTGCTAAAACCAAAAAATGCCATATGTTAAATTTCAAACAATCATTGACTTTATTAATTAAATAATGTTATATTGAGTTCGTTGATATTGATAATCATTATCATTAACGTTAACGTATGATTTGTATTTTGCTGTGCACTGGTGAAATAAAGATAATTATTATTCAATCAATTCAATAATCTGATTGTCTAACATTATTACATACAAGGAGAGATATATGAGAAAATCTAAATTTTTTAAATTAACTGTTATTATGGCAATTTTTGCTTTGATGTTAACTGCTTGCACAAATCAAGTAAATGAAACTGGTGGAGCTGAACCTTCAGAAACCGAAACACCTGGAGCTGAAACCCCTGAAACTAACGGGGAAGAAAATGAACCCGCTGAGGCTTTAACTGTTGAAATAACTGATGTTCATGGAACTGTTACCGTTCCTGTAAATCCAAAGAATGTAGTTGCTTTGGATAATAGGACCTTTGAAACTTTATCTGATTGGGGAATTGAATTAGCAGCTGTTCCAAAGGCTGTAATGCCTGCAGATTCACCATATGTACAGGATGCGTCAGTTCAGGATATCGGGAATCATAGTGAACCAAATCTTGAAATTATAGCAGCAGTAGACCCTGAACTTGTAATTGTCGGTCAGAGATTTGCCAGATTTTATGAAGATATAAAAGCATTGGTGCCAAATGCAGCTGTTATTGATCTTAATTTTGATGTTTCCGAAGCAGTAGATACACCGGGTGCAAACTTAGTAAACGGACTTAAAAATTCTACAATTGCTTTGGGGCAAATCTTTGATAAAAATGAAGAGGCTGAACAATTGGCAGCTGATTTTGAGCAAGCTATCGAAGATGCTAAGTCTGCATATAACGGAACGGATACAGTTATGAGTGTTGTAGTTTCAGGTGGGAATATTGGTTTTTCAGCACCTCGTTCCGGACGTGTTTGGGGTCCGATGTATGAAATTTTCGGATGGGTTCCGGCATTGGAAGTTGGTGGCGCTACTTCAGATCATCAAGGGGATGATATCTCCGTTGAAGCTATTGCACAAAGTAACCCTGATTGGATTTTTGTACTGGATCGTGATGCTGCCGTATCTTCTACGACTGATGCAGTTCCTGCCCAGGATGTTATCGACAATTCACCTGCTTTGCAAAACACAACTGCCGTTGTTGAAAAAAGAATAGTTTATGCACCAAATGACACTTATACAAATGAATCAATACAAACTTACTTAGAGTTATTTGAAAATCTTGCAAACTCTTTATCTAAGTAGTATAAAGGAGTAATACGTAGTGCCGAAAAATACAATACAAAAAATAATTGGGGCTGAGAATTCTCAGCCTCCGCGTTTTAATCAAAATAAAATATGGACAAAATCTTTTATATCAGCAATTATAGTTGTTATTGTTTTAGGTATTATATCGCTGTTCATCGGAGTTTATGATATATGGGGACAAGATGACGGAAGAAATATGTTTTTTATAACTCGTGTTCCAAGAACAGTTTCACTAATGCTTACCGGGGCTGCAATGTCGATGTCAGGGCTGGTAATGCAGCTTATTACGCAGAATCGCTTAGTTGAATCTACCACAACAGGAACTATTGAATGGGCAGGCTTGGGACTTAGTTTTGTTTATTTGGTTATTCCTGCACCGACTTTAGTTCAAAGAATGACGGGTGCAATCCTGTTTTCTTTTGTAGGAACGATGATTTTCTTTTGGTTTTTAAGAAGGGTTAAACTTCGTTCATCTTTAATTGTTCCAATTATTGGTATGATGCTTGGAGCAGTTATTTCTGCAATCTCCACTTTTATTGGACTCGTTTTTAAAATGACACAAAATATTGAAACGTGGTTTGTAGGTTCCTTTGCATCGGTTCAAATCGGAAGATATGAGTATTTATGGCTGATTGTTATTGTTACTTTTTTTATTTTTATTTATGCTGATAGGTTGACTTTAGCCGGGTTAGGAGAGGATATTACAACAAGTCTCGGACTAAATTATAATAAGATAGTTATTATTGGCACTGCTCTTATTTCTTTTGCAGTTGGAATTGTTGCAGTTGTTATCGGAAATTTGCCTTTTTTAGGTTTAATTGTACCAAATATCGTTTCAATGTACAGAGGGGATGATCTCAGGAGCAATTTGCCATGGGTATGTGTGTTAGGAATGGGTACTGTAACTGTTTGTGACATAATTTCTAGGACAATTATAATGCCTTTTGAAGTACCGGTCTATTTGATACTTGGAACGGTGGGCGCAGTTGTATTTATTGTTATTTTATTGAGGCAAAGGAGGATAAGATGAACGAAAATGTAAACAGATCAGCCAAGGCTTTTCCTTCTAAGAAAGAAGAAAAGCGTTATTGGACTTTGTTGATAACATTGATTGCTTTGGGCATCCTTTTTTCCTATGGACTTTTGGTTTATAACAATCCGGTTCCGATAGGTTCTCCTTCTTTTATTCCTGTTGTAAAAAGAAGAATGACAGCTCTTGTTGCAATGATTATTTCTGCAATTTGTCAGAGTCTGTCAACTGTTGCTTTTCAATCGACTACGAATAACAGGGTTATAACTCCATCACTTTTAGGATTTGAAGCACTTTATTCAACAATTCATACCAGTACAATGTTTTTCTTTGGCGCTACTACATTTATAAATTTCAGCGGTATTGGATCATTTATATTTCAAGTTGGTGTTATGGTCTTGATGTGTTTGATACTTTATGGATGGCTGCTTTCCGGAAAATACGGAGATTTACAATTGATGCTTCTGGTTGGCATTATTATCGGAACCGGGCTGAGGTCCTTGTCATCTTTTATGAGAAGACTTCTTGCACCGTCTGAGTTTGATGTTTTACTTGCAAGATTGTTTGGTTCTGTAAATAATGCGGATGCTGAATATTTTCCTGTTGCAATTCCAATTGTAATAATAGCAGCATTGTTACTTCTTATTTTTTCTAAGAAGTTAAATGTATTGTCACTTGGGAAGGATGTATGTACTTCCTTGGGAGTTAATAATCAATTCAGTGTAATTTATACTCTCATATTAGTTTCTGTTTTGATGTCAATTTCAACGGCTTTGGTTGGACCGCTCACTTTCTATGGATTTTTAGTTGCAACTTTGAGTTATCAGGCGGCGCCGACTTATGATCACAGATACATTTTTCCAATGGCTCTTGCTATAGGATTTTTGATAATAACCGGAGCGTACTTTCTTATGTATCATGTATTCAATGGTCAAGGCGTAGTTTCAATTATTATCGAAGTGTTTGGCGGAATAACATTTTTAGCTGTAATTTTAAGGAAGGGAACTTTATGATAAAGATTGATAATGTAAAAAAGGTATATTGTGATGAGGTACAAATAGGACCCGTAAATATAACAATACCAAAAGCCGGACTTACTTCCTTAATCGGACCGAACGGTGCCGGAAAGTCTACCACGCTTTTGATGATCGGAAGGCTTTTGGATATGGATGAAGGGCAAATTAAGGTAGCAAATATAGATATTTCCAAATCCAAATCAGAAGACGTGGCAAAAATTTTAACTATTTTGCGACAAGAAAATCATTTTATAACGAGACTTACTGTCAGACAATTGGTTGGATTTGGACGTTTCCCTTATTCAAAGGGAAGATTAACTAAAGATGATGAAGCTATTATTTCTAAATATATAGATTTTTTAGGTCTGACGGACTTAGAAAACAGATATTTAGACGAGCTTTCAGGCGGTCAAAGGCAAAGGGCATATGTAGCAATGGTTTTGTGTCAGGAGACTGAATATGTGCTTTTGGACGAGCCGCTGAACAATCTTGACGTTGCCCGTTCTGTTCAAATGATGGAGCATTTGAGGTATGCTGCTAATGAATTCAGAAGAACAATTCTGACCGTTATGCATGATATAAATTTTGCAGCCAAATATTCCGATAGAATCTGCGCAATGAAAAATGGGCAAATTGCTGCTTTTGGAACGGTAGAAGAGGTTATGGATCCGGAAATTTTGACAGATATTTTTGAAACGAAAATAGAAATTATCGATGGTCCTAATGGACCGGTAGCAATTTATTAGTTTTAAAAGAAAAATAGAGTTTAGATTTAATTTCTAAACTCTATCAAAGACCATCCGTACTTACAGCATAGGCGATTATCACCGAATATAAAATTTGGTGTCAGTCGCTTAATTTTCTATTGATTCTAAAATATCATCTAATGCGGAACCGCCGTTATTATTCCCGTTCCCGTTCCCGCTATTACCATCGCTATTACCATTACCGTTATTACCATTGTTTTCGTTATTTCCTGACTCGATCAAATCATCTATAATATCATCTGAAGAATCTTCATCATCTTCATTATCACCGTTATTATTTCCCGGATTTTCTTCATTCATCCATTGATCATAATGCCACTTAGTATGGTAGGTGCACATCTTTGTGGGAACCTGATATTTATAATCCTCTGTTAAATAACCCGAAAATCCTAACTTATCAACAGTTACTCCCATTACATGAACCACTTGACCGTTATTATCAAACTCAACCTGACCGGCATAAATTTGTCTTAATTCATCTAAAGAAAATACTATTTTATCCTCTAATACTTGCTGATAAAGCTTTTTAGCTTCGTAATTGTCAGATTTAGCCTCCGGATCGAAAAGAGGATTTCTCATAATAAATACTCTTTCTTCAACTAAGTTACCCGGACAGTAAGGTGATTTAAGCATATTGGAGCTTGTGCATATTTCAACTTTTACATGAACATCGCATATTTCGGTTGGCTGTGTACCCGGTACAAAATATTCAGTTATAATCTGACTGCCGCGTTGATCATGAGCGCACAGCTCACCGGGCAATTTGCCTGACTGGCTGCAAACCTGTACAGGTATCAAATTAGGATTTATACCGATTTTTGCAGCAGGCAATCCCTGATGTATAGGAGTCATAATTCCTGACCACAGACTTGCGGTAACACCACTGTCTCCTGACAGCTTCATCTGAACATTATCATTTCCAACCCAAACTCCTCCTACATAATAAGGGGAGAAGCCAACAAACCAAAAATCTCCGTTTGCCTGTGTTGTCCCTGTCTTACCGGCTACCTCAATACCCATTTCAGCAGGAAGCTTTGCTTTGTAGGATAATCCCGGATTAACGGTACTTCTTAAAATATCCTTCATCAATGAAGCAACCTCAGGAGTAACCACGACGTGAGTTTCAGGTATTTTTTCTAAAATAGTTTCTCCCTTGCTATTAACAACCTTTGTATATGCATGCGGTTCAACATATACACCATCATTAGCGATAGCACCGTAAGCGGCTGTCATTCCCAAAGGAGTAAATCCCTTTGTTAATCCGCCCAATGCAAGAGAAGCTAAGTTTACATCGTTATTAGTAGGGTTTTCTGCTGGTGAAACAAATGTATCCTTTTCCGGATTATTCGTATTAATTAAACCAAGCTTGGTTAATGAATTCATAGCAGCTTCAGTACCTATTGTTTCAAGCATAGTAACAGCATTTGTATTAATTGATTGTTCAATTGATTTACGAAGTGTAGTTATACCATGGTACTTAATTTCTCTGTGTTCGTACCAGTTTTTTGGCCACCTTTCACCCTTTTCATTATATTTTGGAAGGTCATCAAGAATATAGGCTGCCGTATATCCCATATCAAGTGCCGGGAGGTATACGGACAATGGTTTTATTGTAGAGCCAGGTTGTCTTGCCGCATCCACCGCACGGTTGAATGTCTTGCTTCCTTCAATATCTCTGCCTCCGATCAGCGCTTTTATTTTTCCCGTTTTGTAATCTAAAATAACAGTGGCTGATTGCGGCTGTACGATACCCTTCTCCTGGAAGAAGAAATATCCTTCTTCAATTCTCAATACATTGTCGCTGCCAACCTTGAACATTTCAGTGCTTTCAGAGTTTTTTTCCAGATAGCTTTTAGGTATTTTAAAGCTTCCCTTTGTTCCCTTCTTTTCAAGAACTTCAAAGTTGTTTCCTATGTTGAGAGCACCAATACTGTGTGAAACAAAGTTCAATTTATCATCAACAGTATAAGCATCTACTATATCAATTAAAGAAGCGTAAATATCAAATTTCTTGGAATTAATGATTAAATTACCGTCATTATCGTAACTGTATTCATCAGGGTTTAAGTAAACGGCGTTATTTCCATCCATTATGTTGTCCTTAGCATAATAAATGAGCTGACCGTTTTCGTTTAATATATTTAAGTCAGTGTCAAGCATACCCGTTCCCTGACCTTGTGACCATCTGAAGTATCTCCAGTCCTGTGCCACCGGATTATCCCCGGATGGCTCTTTACCCAACAATAACGTTGAAAAGTTATCATATGAATCTTCAAGGGATTTCTGCATATTAACATCGAGAGTTGTTGTGATTGTCAGACCGCCCTTGTAAAGGATGTTTTCTGCTTCTTCATACGTCTTGCCTTGTGCTTCCATTATATCTTCCACGACCTTTTCCTTTACATAATCCATAGGTGAGGAGGATATACCTTCTATTTTAGTCTGACCAGGATTTAACGCAACACGCATATCCACCGACATTGCTTCATCGTACTCTTCCTGTGATATAGACCCAAGCTCCAGCATTTTATTTAGTACTGCCAGCTGGCGGTTTTTAGCGTTTTCGTTGTATACACACGCATATTGAACAGAGCCGATATATACATAGCCTATGATATCTTCCTGCGGGATATCATCTATATTGTTCAGATTGTATCTGTTGAACAGAGCATATGCAGGACCCTTTGCAGCTCCTGCGAGCATAGCACTTTCCGCAAGCGTTAATTCACTTACATCCTTTGAAAAATATGTGTATGCAGCGGTCTGAACACCATAAGCACTTTGACCTAAAGGAATGGTATTTAAATAACCCTCCAGTATCTGATCTTTCGAAAGCTTCCTTTCCACCTGCGTTGCAATATACATTTCCTGTATTTTACGTTCCCACAACTTATCGCTTGTTAAGTACAGATTTTTAACGAGCTGCTGTGTTATGGTGCTTGCGCCCTGACTCGTCAGATCTCCAACTCTGACATTGTGTAAAAGTGACCCAAAAATACGCTTTATATCTATACCGAAGTGAGTTCTGAAACGTTCATCCTCAATGGCAATAAAAGCATTTTGCAAATTTTTCGGTATACTGCTCAATTTTATGATTTCCCTGTTTTCATTGGGGTCGTGAATTTGCTCTATTACATTTCCTTCTTCATCAACTATCACTGAGCTTTCCGATAAAGTATTCAGTACATTTGATGTGTCAATTTCAGGTGCACTTTTTATTATTCCCAGAACCATACCGGCAATTGAACCGCCAACTATTATTAAAGCAACAAAAATAATAAGTAATGTTATTTTCAGAACAAGAATCCTTTTCTTATTTTTCTTTTTACTTTTCTTTTTATTACCGTTTTTATTTTCAACTGATTCATTATTTTTTTTAACTACATTATTTTGCTTATTTTCTTTTGACATATTAACCTCCGCTAAAAATGAACTTTAGTTGAATCAATACAATCTAATATTGTCAAAGATTTTAAGTTCTAAAACATTATATAATAGAAATAGTGCGAAATCAATAGTTTTAATAATCGCTCACTTTTAGTTATGTACAAATAAAGTAATTGTAACCAAATAATTAAAATAATTTTTCAAGTTACAAAAATAACAATATTGTTGAGATATAGCTCGTTTAAAAATAATTATTGTGTATTTTATATTAATATGTGGTAAAATATGTACGACCCAAATCAAAAAGAAAATAACGGAGGATACATGGAAAAAGAAAGATGTCTGTTAATAGCGGTAGAGTTATCAAACGAAAAAGAAACAAACGACATGGAGGAGCTGAAACTGCTTGTTGAAGCTGCGGAAGGTGTCGTGATTTCAAGTATCGTCCAAAATAAGCAGTCAATAGATAACAGATACTATGTAGGACAGGGAAAGATTGAAGAAATTGCAAATTACGTCAAAGAGCTTGAAATAGATACCGTAGTTTTTAATGATGAACTGAGCGGCTCACAAATAAGGAATATTGAAGAAGTAGTTGATGCAAAGGTTATTGACAGAACTAATTTGATACTTGATATTTTTGCAAAAAGAGCACTTACAAAGGAAGGACAGCTGCAGGTTGAATTGGCTCAGCTTAAATACAGCTTGCCAAGATTAATAGGCTTAAACAAAAATTTGTCAAGATTAGGAGGAGGCATCGGAACAAGAGGACCCGGTGAACAAAAATTAGAGCTTGACAGAAGAAGGATAAAGGAAAAGATATCCGATATTCAAAACAATCTTGACGAGTTAGGAAAGGTGAGAGAAACAAAAAGAAAAAAAAGAATGAAGGATCAAATTCCGATCATTTCGATAGTCGGTTATACGAATGCAGGAAAATCAACGTTGTTAAATGCATTGGTGGAAAGTGAATACAGTGAAGAAGAAGCGGAAAATAAAAAGGTATTTTCACATGACATGCTGTTTGCAACCCTTGATACAGAGCTTAGGAGAGTAAGGCTGCCCGGAGGAAGAAGAGTTATATTTTCCGATACCGTCGGCTTTATTAAAAAGCTTCCTACACAAATAGTAGAAGCATTTAAGGGAACACTTGAAGAAATCAAATATGCCGATTTAATAATCCATTTAATTGATATTAATGATGAGAATTTGACTTTGCATAAGGAAACAACCACAAAATTAGTAGAGAAGATAGTGGATAAGGATATTCCCATATTGACTGTTTACAATAAAATTGACAACATTGTTAACGATAAAATTACAACCGTATCAAGCAACGACATAATTTATATATCTGCAAAAAGCAAGCTCAACATTGATGTTTTATTAAATACGGTTGACTATAAAATCAACGGAGAAAAAAATAAGTACTCTCTAAAAATACCAAACAGTGAATTGAAAAATTATTATTGGCTCTATGAAAACAGATTCACCTATAATGTTGAATTTGACGGTGAAGGAGTAAGTTTTGACGCAATATTGTATGAAAATGAAAAACAGCAATACAAAAAATATATAACAGGTGAGATAAATGGGTAATTACAAATCTGTCCATAAAATGGGGAGAGATGAAATAATTATTAACAAATCTAAATTTATAGGAACCTCAGCCCCTGTGGAAAATGAAGAGGAAGCGCTTGGTTTTATAGATTCTGTCAGAAAAGAATTTAAGGATGCCAGCCACAACTGCTATGCATATGTCATCGGAGAAAACAAAAATATCCAAAGATATTCAGACGATAAGGAACCGTCAGGCACTGCAGGTATGCCGATACTTAATGTTATAAATCAAGAAAATTTAATTAATACGGCAGTGGTTGTAACAAGGTATTTTGGTGGCGTTATGCTTGGAGCAGGAGGATTAGTACGAGCATATACAAAGGGAGCTAAAATAGGTCTCGAAAGCGGAATTATAGTAGAGAAAAATTCATACTATGATGTATCCTTTAATTTAGATTATACGCTTCTTGGTAAAATGGACAATGATTTGCAGAAAAATAATATAATAATTAAGGACAAGATATATCTGGAAACAGTTAAATACAGTTTATTAATTAAGGATGACGAAATTGAAAATATCAAAACGTTATTAAATGAAATTACTAACGGTAAAATTGATATAAATATCGGACATCCGGCTTATTATTCTGTTGCAGATGGAAAAATTATATTATAAAATATTTGAAATAAATATTATTGTATGATAAAATATCTCGTTAAAATTGATAAGGTAAGGAGGAGGTTAATATGTCAGGACATTCAAAATGGTCTAATATAAAGAATCGTAAAGGAAAACAGGACGCATTAAAGGGCAAAATATTTACTAAATTAGCAAGAGCCATAACCGTTGCAGTAAGAGAAGGTGGTGCTGATGCTGACTATAATTCATCATTGGCAACCGCAATAGAAAAAGCAAAGGCGCAAAATATGCCAAATGATAATATAGACAGAGCAATTAAGGCAGGCTTGGCGGCGGCATCAGGCGAAAACTATGAGACAATCACTTATGAAGGATACGGACCGAGCGGTACTGCCTTTATGGTTCAGTGCTTGACAGACAATAAAAACCGTACGGCAGCAGATATCAGGCATTATTTTTCAAAAAACAACGGAAATTTAGGAACAACAGGATGCGTAGGATATTTGTTTGACAGAAAAGGTGTAATATCCATAGAAAAAAATGATGGTATCGACGAAGAAACGGTAATGATGGCTGCTTTAGATGTCGGTGCGGATGATTTCGAAACTCAGGACGACAGCTATGAAATTACGACAGCACCCGAAGATTTCATAAAAGTGTTAAACGGTTTAAAAGAAGCAGGATATGAAAACCTAAAAGGAGATATCATGTATATTCCGCAAACCTATGTAAAGGTAGAGGATGAAGAAAATGTTAAATTTCTTAACCGCCTGATAGAATCATTGGAAGATAGCGACGATGTGCAGGAAGTCTACCACAACTGGGATGAGCCGGAAGAAGAGGAAGAAGAATAATTGTTTTATAAACTTATCAAAAAGGCACTCTGTTGAGTGTTTTTTTGATAAGAGTAAAAATCTAACCCAGTGTATGCTCCAAAAAAATCTTAACACCTATAAAAATAAGTATTGCTCCGCCTAATATTTCAGCCTTCTGTTTAAACATTTCACCGCATTTTTTTCCCAGATGAGATCCGACTAATGAAGTAATAAATGTTATAATTCCAATAGACAATACGGCAATGATTATATTTACCTTCATAACCGCAAATCCAATTCCTACCGCAAATGCATCTATGCTTGTTGCAATTGCCTGCAATATAAGTGTTTTAAAGGTAAGCCTTTTATCACCGGTCAAGCAGGATTCGGGACATTTGTACTCTTTTATTGCTTCGACTATCATCTTACCTCCGATAATTGAAAGTAAAATCAACGCAATCCAGTGGTCTAAGAATAAAACAGCTTCACTGAAGAGTGAACCGGCCAGAAAACCGAGTAAAGGCATGATTGCCTGAAAAAGACCAAATGCAAAGGCGGTTGATAAGATGTCTTTTTTATTGTATTTTGAATAACACATACCATTGGAAATTGAAACGGCACATGCATCCATTGACAATCCAATGGATGTAAAAAAAAGTGTAATTACGCTCATCAGTCATTTCTCCATTAAAATATTTTAACATTATATCAAAATACAAGCAGTATAACAAGTATAATCATCAAAAATAAATTATTAAAATTTTAACAAAAAGATTGCTTCATTGAAGCTTATGATGTATAATAAGGACAAGTACAGTTTGATAATTAACAAACGTAAACAAAATAATGATTTGCATATGGACCTGTAAATTTAAGTTTATAGGTTCTGAATAAATACGTTAGCTAATAATTTTTTTATATTGCCGGTACCGGATTTTATTGGTGCCGGTCTTTTTTTGTTAAAAAATAAATTGATAAATTTTTATTAAATGGGTTGCTTAATAAATATTATTAATATATAATATTAGGCAAGCCCAATTAGGCGTGCCCAAGTTTGATAATTAACAAACTAGTGGTTCAATATACATAATGAAGGGAGAGATATTATTGTCTATTAATGAAGCAAAGAAAAGCTTTCTTGAAAGAGAGACTACAAGACGGGAATTTTTAAAAATGTCCGGAAAAGGAATCGGCGGTACATTTATTTCATTATCACTTTTAAATCTTTTAGGTTGTACAAACCCTAATGTAGAAGAGGTTGCGGTATTTCCTTTGGCACAAGGTGTTTTAATTGCGGACAGGTCAAAATGTACCGGATGTCAAAGGTGTGAAACAAATTGTACTTTAGCAAACGATGGAAAGGTTATGCCTTATATATCAAGAATTAAAGTAAGCAGAAACTATAATTACGGTACTGAAGGACCTAAATTGGCTTATTGGAGAGAAGACGGACAATTTGGTAATTTGGTGATGTCACCTGTAACATGCAGGCAATGTGCTGAACCATATTGTGGAAAAGCTTGCCCGGTTGGAGCAATTGAAGTAAATAAAATCGGGGCGAGGGTCGTTAATGATGAAAAATGTGTAGGCTGCGGGAACTGTACAAAGGCATGCCCGTGGATTTTGCCTACAGTCGATCCTGAAACCAATAAATCCACAAAATGTATCAATTGCGGAATGTGCGCAACTAATTGTCCTACAGGTGCATTGCAAATAGTTGCATGGGATGAGGTCAAATATGCTATGCGTAAATTAGGCTATAAAGCTGTTTAATTATCTTATTTTATGCTTATAAAAATATAATGATTTGGAGGAATAAATATGTCTATAGGCGGATGGACCGGTAAAATTTTAAGAGTTAATTTAACAAATGGAAAAATAAGTTCCGTAGATACTAGTAAATATCAGGATTATATAGGTGGAATGGGTATTGCTTATAAAATTATGTTTGATGAAGTACCACTAGGCACAAAACCATATGATCCCGAAAACAAAATAATATTTGGTTCCGGACCATTATGTGGAAGTGGTGTTCCATGTAGTTCAAGAACAAATATTACATCATTATATCCGGGAAATGACAAAAATTTAGTTACAGACAGTCATATGGGTGGAAATTTTGCTGCATTTTTAAAATATGCAGGATGGGATATGATAATAATTGAAGGAGCATCTAAAAAACCGGTTTGGCTAAGAATTGAAAATGATGATGTAACTATAGAAGATGCCTCTTTTGTATGGGGAACCGGAATCTTTAATACAACAGCTCAAATAGCATCAGTTATGGGAAAAGAAACCTGTGTGGCAGCTATTGGACAGTCAGGAGAAAACATGGTTCCTATGTCTGTTATTATGAACGGATCTTCTCACTCAGCAGGTGGTCATGGCGGAGTAATGGGCTCAAAGAAATTAAAAGCTATAGGTGTTATAGGAACAGGTTCTATTAAAATAGGGAAAGACAGAACGGACCTTATGAAATTAGATACTTACATGTTAAAAGATATAATTGGTGCTAACAACCAACATGTTGTTCCAAGCACACCTCAGCCATGGGCCGAGTTCAGTGATGAAGCAAGCCGTTGGACTGCAAAAGAAGGACTTCATTGGGGAGCATCATCAAGCAATGTTGAAACAGGACTTTGCCCTCCCGGCGATATAAACAAAGTTGGATACCGTACACAGAAAGCTACAAAAGACCTTGGAGCAGTAGCGGAAAAATATACCGTTAGAATGGGTGGATGTCATTCGTGCCCAATTAGATGCCATGCTCAAGTGTATGTTCCTAAAATAAAAGAAAAATATGGTCTTTCACCATATGCTGCGAACACTTGTATGGGTTGGAGCTCTCCAAATACTGTAATGATTAAAGGTGTACAGGATCAATTTGAAGAAGGCGACAAGAGTATGATTGGTAAAGTTGTAGGTGCCCAGGTAGCTGACGATTACGGAGTATGGTGCAATTACGGCGAAATAGGAAGAGATTTAAAATATGCATATGAAAATGGAATATTAAAGGAAGTATTATCAGAAGAAGAGTATAACAGCATTCCTTGGGATTTGTTAGAAGCAGGTGACCCTGGATTCTTACTTGATTTTTATAGAAGAATTGCATTAAAAGAAGGAGAATTAAGTCATTTAGGAGATGGCACATATTTTATAGCTAAGAGATGGAACTTCGGTGAAGATTTCTGGAATGCTCCAAGTTCTAAAATGTGGTCTCCTTTAGGTTATCCATTACACCATTCAAGTGAAGCAGGTGCTCAAGTAGGGGCTGTAATTAACTGCTTATTCAATAGAGACCCTATGTGCCACACACACAGCAATTTCCTCGGTGCCGGATTACCGATAGATATACTTAAAGAAATAGGTGCAGAAATTTGGGGTTCTGCTGACGCAGTTGACGCACCGGCAAACTATACACCTATGAATGAGTATAAAGCAAAATTTGCTAAATGGAGTATCGTAAGAAACTGTTTACACGACTCGCTGACACTATGTAATTGGATGTGGCCTATGGTGACTTCACCTGTTAAAGAAAGAAATTATCGTGGAGATACTACATTAGAAGCTCAATATTTCTCAGTAGTAACCGGTATAGATACTACAGAAGAAGAGTTGGATATAGCGGCAGAGAGAATTCTAACATTACACAGAGCATTAACGGTAAAGGAAATGGGTACTGTTGATATGAGAAAAGAACATGATTTGATGACTGACTGGATATTTGACAAGGACCCTGACAAGAAAGCCTTCACTCCTGGAACAACCAAACTTGACAGAGAAGATATGCAGATTGCACTTACAATGTTTTATAAAGAAATGGGATGGGATGAAAAAACAGGAGCACCAACAAAAGCAACATTAGAAAGACTGGGAATGCACGATGTTGCGGATGAACTTGGAAAATTAGGCTTATTGCCTTTTTAATATTAATCCTAAGGAGGAATAATAGTGTCTAATGAAAATTCAAATAACGAAGTTCTTCTTGAAGATTTAGAGTTCACGGCAAAGTATATAAGGGAAAACTCATCAAATGGGAAATTTATAAAATATAATGACTTTTTCTTTGAACCTATTAATTTAAACGAAGAAGATAAAGAAATATTCTTTGATAAGTTATTTAACAGTGAAGAATTTAGTGATATAAAAGAGCTGAAAGGAAAAAAAACCATATACTTCTATTCTGAAAAAGAAATGACTGACAGTTATGCTCAATTACTTTTCAGGATAGAAGAAAAGGATTTGTTAAAAATGATTGCTCAAACTGTCAGATATAACTCTAAGAGATATCCAAAGACTACAAGCTTAAATGTATTCTTAAAGGAACCGTATTGCTTGAAAAAGGAAGAGTTATCAGACATTATCAATCAGTATAAAAATATTCAGGAATATAAAGATATTAAAGAAACAAAAGCTTCTAATGGAGTTGTATGTTTATATTCTGAGGAGTATTTGACAAGGGATTATGCAACTGCTTTAACAGAGTGGGCAGAAGTAATTCGTGAAGAAAATCCGTAAAAGGGGACTAATTATGAAAGAGACAATGGTTTTACAAAAAGTTAATATTTGCGAAGAAGAGCCGGTACAGCTTTTACTGAACGGTAAAGATTTAGTAACTTTCATGTGTACTCCAAACGAGCTTAAGGAACTAGCCATGGGTCATCTTTTAAGTCGTGGTATAATCAAAAGTGTAAAAGATATAACATCTTTGGGAGCTTGTAAAGATATGAAAATGATCTTTGCAACCTCCTCCATTGAGGTTGACTTTGGCGGTATAGAATTAAATACAGTGTTGAGCAGCGGATGTGGCAGTGGTGTCAAATTCAATGAATCAATAGCTAAGCTTCCTAAAATTGAATCAGACTTCCATATTTCAATAGAAAAAGTAAAAAAAATAGCTATTGAAATGTTTTCTAAAGCAAACATGTATAGAAAATATGGCGGGATGCATTGTGCAGCATTATCAGACGGAAGAGAAATACTTGCATTATCCGAAGATGTAGGCAGACACAATGCGGTAGATAAAGTTTTAGGAAAGGGGATACTTAAGGAAGTTAATTTCAGCAGTACCATGCTTATGACAACAGGCAGAATATCAACAGATATGATATTAAAAGCAGCAAATGTAGCATGCCCCTTTGTTGTTTCGAGAAGCATACCAACAACATCAGCATTAGAATTAGCAAATAATTTAGGTATTACCGTAATCGGAAGGATAAATTCGAGCAATCCGATAGTGTATATGTATGAAGAAAGAATAGCGATTTAAGAAAGGAGATATTTATGTTTAGATTAGGAGCAGGAGAATTAATATTAATATTGGCAATTGCTTTAGTTATTTTCGGACCGGCTAAGTTACCCGAAATAGGTAAATCATTGGGAGAAGCCATAAATAACTTTAAAGGATATGCAAATAAAGCACAAAAAGAGTTGGAAGTAGACTTAAATAATTCTGATAAAAAGGCTAGCTAATAATTTTTTATATTGCCGGTACCGGATTTAATTGGTGCCGGTCTTTTTTTCTATATTAATTATTGACATATATCTTTTATAGGAATATAATTTGTATAAAATGACATATGTCAAAAATACATGGAGGTAACAATATGAGTTATAGCCCACCGCTTGGAAGCACAATAAGTCATACAAAACTCAGAACCCCTGAAAACGTTTCTAAATTCTCGGGAATGTGTGCGGTATGCACTTCAAATTGTATCGGTACTTGTGAAATAGGTTTGTCTGCTTTGAGAGGCTCTGAAGCGATTTATCCCTTTGAAACTGATATAAACCAATTTGCTTCAGAAAAAAATTATCCACTCGACTTTTCTCATTTTAATATTAACGGCAGGGTGTTCGGGGCATTAGGGTGTGATATAAACGTAGAGGCAGCTACATTTCCAAAGGCTGATATTAAGACATACTTCGGAAAGAAAAATAAGATTGAAATTTCCGCTCCTTTTATATTGCCTGCAATGGCTAAATTAAATTGGAAAGACTATTTTGCAGGTGCGGCTATGGCCGGTGTGTTGGTAGTTATAGGTGAGGATGTGGTTGCAAAGGATAAAAATTTAGTGCTGAAAAATGGCAAAGTTGTTTCATCTCCACTTATTGACGAAATGGTAAATTCATTCAGGCAATACTACAGAGGATTAGGAGATATTGTTCTTCAGGCAAATTATGATGATGAAAACTTAGGTGTACTCGACTATGCAATTACAAAGTTAGGTGTTAAATCAGTAGAACTTAAATTCGGTCAGGCAGCTAAAGGCATACAGGGAATGGGCAGGGTCAAGGATATAAATGACGCTTTGAAGTTTAAAAAGATGGGATATTTATTATACCCTGACCCTGAAGATCCGAAAATTTCCGAAAATTACTTGAAAGGTAAGGGACAAGTATTTGAAAAAATCGGAAAACTCCCCATGTGGGATGAAGAAACACTTGTAAACCGTGTAAACAAATTGAGAGAATTAGGTGCCGAGCATGTTTGCTTTAAAACAGGACCTTTTGACTTAAAGGATTTAGTGAGAATATTAAAGACAGCAGCGGAGGCGGAAGTAGATTTGGTAACATTTGACGGCGCGGGAGGCGGCAGCGGAAACAGTCCCGCTAAGATGATGAATGAATGGGGTATCCCCACTGTTTATTTGGAAAGTATGCTTCATAGTATATTAAAAAGAATGTATTTAAAAGAGTATAATTTGCCGCAGGTTGCAATAGCAGGCGGATTTGCTGCAGAAGACCAAATTTTCAAGGGATTGGCCCTCGGTGCTCCATATATTAACTTTGTTGCAATAGGCAGAGCATCAATGGCAGCCGCTATGACCGGCAGGCAAATAGATGAATTAATTAAAAAGGGAGCACTTCCAAAAGATTATCAACGCTTCGGAGAATCAAAAGAAGATGTTTTCTCTGATATAAGAGAACTAAAGCTCTATTACGAAAATGCATCGGATATATCAGGAGGAGCCATAGGAGTGTATTCATATATTAACAGAGTTTCAGCCGGACTAAAGCAATTAATGGCGTTGAACCGAAAATTTAAGTTAGATTATATAGACAGAAGCGATATTATCCCTATGACAGAACTTTCAGCTCAGGTAAGCGGCATAGATACATATGATGATATATTGGTAAGAGAATTAAATAATCTTTAACAGTTTAAATTGGATATTGTTGGGTATAAGGTTGAAGGGTTTAAAGAAAGGAGGCAAGCTATGGAAGAAGTAAAAGTAGGTTGCGCAGTAATACCGGAAGTGGAGGAAGTGACTGATACAGTTAAAACAGAACCCATTTCTGCAAATGAACTTAAGGAGGAAAAGAAAATGATTAAAGTTGGAAGACCGGCGCCAAATTTCAAAGCGCAGGCATTTTTTCAGGGAAAATTCGTAAACGTTAGTTTGGACGATTACAAAGGTAAATGGGTATATTTATGTTTCTACCCGGGAGATTTTACATTTGTATGAGCTACGGAAGTAGCAGCAGTTGCTGCTAAAAACAAAGAATTCGAAGAATTAGGAGCTCAAGTATTATCCTGCAGCGTTGATTCGGTATTTACCCATAAAGTATGGAACGATAGTGAATTATCCAAGATGATAGATGGCGATATTCCGTTCCCTATGCTATCAGATCAAAATGGGGATATAGGAAAAATGTACGGTATTTATGATGAAGTAGGAGGTACCGAAACAAGAGGCAGGTTTATTATAGATCCTGATGGTATAGTTCAGGGCTTTGAGGTATTAACACCTCCTGTAGGCAGAAACGTATCAGAAGGAATTCGACAATTAAAAGCATACCAGCTTGTCAGAAAAACAGGCGGTGCAGAAGTAACACCATCGGGTTGGAAACCGGGCAGGAAAACATTAAAGCCGGGACCTGACTTAGTAGGCAACGTGTGGAAGGAATGGACAGTTAAGGACGCCTTTGATGAATAAATAAAAGTTATCAATTTGAGCCATCAATTCGAGTCATATTTTAATGAATTGATGGCTTTTCCGATTTATAGTTATTGACATATAAAGGTAATTGGAATATAATCTCATTATAGACATATGTCATAAACTATAGATATTAGGTTGAGGTAGACTATGAAAATTGCTTTGCTGAGCGGTAAAGGGGGAACAGGAAAAACTTTACTTTCAGTTAATTTAGCCGCGACTTCGGCGGATTCATATTATATTGATTGTGATGTTGAAGAACCAAACGGGCATTTGTTTTTTAAACCTGAGAGTATGGAAACAGAAATCGTAAGCGTCAGAATTCCCGAAATAAATCAAAGTTTATGCAATGGATGCAGGAAATGTATAGATTTTTGCAGATTTAATGCATTGGCGTATATAAAGAATAAAATAATTTTATTTGATGAAATATGCCATTCCTGCGGAGGATGTTCAATTGTATGTCCAACTAAAGCTATTATTGAAAAAGATAGAGCTATTGGAAAAATTCAATCGGGGATATCAGAAAAAGTTCATGTAATAACAGGAATTTTAAACACCGGAGAAGAATCAGGAGTTAATATAATAAAAAACATGCTAAATAAAAGAATATGCGATAGAAAGCCTGTATTTATAGATTGTCCTCCGGGTAGTAGTTGTAGTTTAATGGAAAGTATAAAGGATGCTGATTATTGTATATTGATTGCGGAGCCAACGGCATTTGGTGCACATAATTTAAATATGATATATAAGCTTGTCAATTTATACAAAAAACCCTTTAGTGTAATAATAAACAAAAGTATAGAGGGAGCAAACCCGTCCGAAGCCTTTTGCAAAAAAAATAATATTAAAATTATTGAAAAAATTCCATTCGATATTGGATTAGGTAAAATAAATTCCGATGGACTAGTAGCAGTCAGAGAAAACAGCAAATACAGAGATTACTTTAATGATTTGCTCGGAAAGATTATGCAGGAGGTACTATGAAACAGCTTTTAATACTCAGCGGTAAAGGAGGCACAGGCAAAACAACCGTAGCAAGTGCCTTTATAAAACTATCTGAAGCTAAAGCATATGCAGATTGTGACGTGGATGCCCCTAACCTGCACTTAGTGACAAAATATAAAAAATGCCCTGAAGTTAATGATTATTATGGCATGAAAAAGGCGGAAATAAATACAGTTAAATGTATTGAATGCGGTTTGTGTGTTGAAAATTGCAGGTTTGATGCTATCGGTAAAAACTACATAATAAACTCCTATGAATGCGAAGGGTGCGGAGTATGTGAATATATCTGCCCGTCTTCTGCAATTACAATGAAGGATTTTAAAGCAGGAGATTTGATGTTGTATAAAGACGATACTGTTTTCTCAACAGCTGAACTTAAAATGGGCAGCGGTAATTCCGGTAAATTAGTGTCTGAAGTTAAAAAGCAGCTGAGAGAAAATACAAAAGCAGATTTTGCTGTTATTGACGGGTCTCCGGGTATCGGCTGCCCTGTCATTGCATCAATAAGCGGTGTTAATATGATTTTAATAGTTGCGGAACCATCTGTTTCAGGAGTTAGTGATATGGAGAGGATCATAGAAACAGCGAGAACATTTAAAACAAAAATAGCTGTTTGTATTAATAAATATGATATTAATGAAGAAATTTGTGATATAATTAAACAGTATTGCAAAAATAACAATATTGAATTAACAGGAAAAATTCCGTTTGATATGAAAGCTGTTGAAGCAATTAACAATGGTGTAACCATTGTTGATATAGATAGCGCAGCTAAACAAGCTGTACAGGAAGTTTATAATAATACTATCAAAATTTTAAATAAACAGGAGTAATTTAAATGAGCGAAAATTGCAATTCAAGCTGCAGTTCATGCAATCAAGATTGCAGCAGCAGAACAGAACCGAGTGAATTCTTGGAAAAACCCCATGAGTTAAGTAACATCAAAAAGGTAATCGGTGTTGTAAGCGGCAAGGGCGGTGTGGGTAAATCGCTGGTTACTTCAATGCTTGCTGTTACCATGAACAGGAGAAATCATAATGTTGCGGTTTTAGATGCGGACATTACAGGACCATCAATTCCAAAAGCATTTGGTGTAAAAGAAAAAGCAAAAAGTAATAGCATGGGTATAATACCGTCTAAAACAAAGACCGGTATAGAAATAATGTCGGTAAATTTATTGCTGGAGAATGATACGGATCCTGTTATTTGGAGAGGACCTATTGTGGCAGGAGTAGTAAAGCAGTTCTGGACTGAAGTTATTTGGGAGAATGTTGATTATATGTTCGTTGATATGCCTCCCGGAACCGGGGATGTTCCATTGACCGTCTTTCAATCTCTTCCTGTGGACGGCATAATAGTGGTAACCTCACCACAGGAATTAGTTTCAATGATTGTTGAAAAGGCAGTTAAAATGGCAGAAAGCATGAACATACCAATCATAGGCGTTGTGGAAAATATGTCATATTTTAAATGTACTGAATGCGATAAAGAACATAAAATTTTCGGTGAAAGCAACATTGATGAAATCACAAAGAAACACAATATTGAAGTTTTAGCAAAGCTTCCCATAGATCCAAATATAGCATTATCTATCGATAAGGGTTTAGTTGAATTAATCGATGATAAAGCATTTAATAACATAGCTGCAATTTTAGAAAATGATGAATGGAGGAGAAATAAATGAAAATAGCAGTTGCCAGTGAAAACGATATGGTGACAGAACATTTTGGGCATTGTATTAATTTTAATATTTACGAGACTGAAAATAAAAGCATTACAAACAGTCAGTCAATTGACAATCCGGGACATAAACCGGGATTTTTACCCAATTTTTTAAACGATTTAGGAGTAAATGTTATTATTTCGGGAGGAATGGGAGCCGGAGCTATCGAAATATTTGACGATAAGGGAATTGAAGTGATAACAGGTGCTAAAGGTGAAGCAAGAGAAGCCGTTGAGCAATATCTTAGGGGGAATCTTAAGTCATCAGCTTCGGTTTGTAACGAACATATGCATCATGGAGATTGTGGAGAATAATAAGGAGAGTTATTATGGCAAGACCTAGAAAATGGAGAAATGTGTGCTGCCTTCCTGACAGCAATGAATTTGGTCCGTTGGATTCCCCCAATCAAGAAACAATGTTTGTAAATATGACTGTTGATGAGTATGAAACAATCAGATTAATTGATTTAGAAGGACTGTCACAGGAAGAATGTTCCGCACAAATGAATGTAGCACGAACAACTGTTCAAGGAATTTATAGCGAGGCAAGGAAGAAGATTGCAGAATCGTTAGTAAACGGTAAAGTTTTGAGAATAGAAGGAGGAAACTATAAGCTTTGTGACGGAGAAGGAGAATCCTGCATCAGGGGCAGATGCCGCAGAAACAGATGTGGCATCGATATGGAAAATCAACATAACTAAAAGAGTGCGTAAGCACTCTTTTTTTAAAAACAGTTATTGACATATGTCGATAAAGGTGTATAATAGTACTATAAAAGACATATGTCAAAAATAAAAAGGAGGGATAACATGGCTGGAAGAGATGGTGCAAGACCTATGAACAGAAGACTCGGTTATGGCAGAGGACTTAGTTATGATAGAGGATTCTGCAGAGATGATTTCAGAAGAAGCGGCTGTTTTGGTTACGGATTTGGTTACCGCAATGAATCAAGAAAAGAATTTCTTCAAGAACAAAAAGATTTTCTTAAAGGACGACTTGAAGAAATTGATGCTGAATTAGAAAAATTAAATTAGTTTCGGGAGGGTTAAATGAAAATAGCATTACCTGCAGGTGAAAAGGATTTGAATTCCGATGTATACGAATCATATGGAAGGGCGCCTTACATTTTTATGTATAATTCAGTAACAAAGGAAAGTGAATTTTTAGATAACAGTGCTGTTTTAAATCAAGGGGCAGCCGGAATAAGAGTTTCACAGGTTGTAGCAGATAATGGTGTTAAGGTATTAATAGCACCAAGATGCGGAGAAAATGCTCAGAAAATATTAAAAAATGCCGAGGTTCTGATTTATCAATCAGTACCCGGCACGTTGCAGCATAATATCAATGAATATTTCTCGGATAATCTTAAACTATTAGATGACTTTCATCCGGGATTCCATGGTAAATAATTATTTGCTGAATATATAAGCTGAGAACAAGGAAGTAATGGGAATTGCGAACAACAGTCCCATGCTTCCTATTATTGCCTGCAAGAGTTCATATATTATCATTTCAAGATTTAGAAGATGTAACAAATCATTGTTGTAAACAACCATTAAAAGTACAACCGACAAAGAGCTGCCTATATAAGCCAGCACTAAAGTGTTTGTCATGGTACCGATTGAATCCTGTCCGATATTTATACCGGATTTTAAGAATATATTAAATTTTTTATTTTCAATATTCTCGGCAAGCTCATTGACTGCAGAAGAAATTGACATAGAAATGTCCATTACCGCTCCCAAGGAACCTATTACGATACCGCTCCACAGAATTGCTTTCAGGTTCAACGGATTTTCAGGATTTATCATCAATAAAAACATTGAATCCTGATCAATCATACCGGTTAAATTAAGCATGTTGCTTATAACATAGGACAAAATTCCCGCAGTGGCAAGTCCGCCTAAATTGCCGATGATGGCACACAAGGTTTTCTTGTGTACACCGTGGATTATTAACAAGCTTGATAGTATTATAAACACACATATAACGATTGAAGAAATATATATATTCCTTCCGTTTAAAATTGAAGGTATAAAAACCATAAATATTGAAAGGAATGTAATAGTCAAAGAAATTATTGTATTGATTCCTTTCTTTCGGCAAATCAATATAAGCATGGCAAAAAATATAATAGTAAGCTTAATAATCGAATTTATTCTGTGATATTCAATGAAGGTCCACTCAGTTTCTTCTATATTTGTTCTTGAGCTAAGCTCTGCAATAAGTATTTCATCTCCGATTTCTATTTCCTTTGGATTAATCTCTATTGATTCATCTATATATTGAAAAGCTTCAACATTGCTGTTGCCCGAATTTTTATCATTCAATCTTGCGGTAAATCTGACCGTCCTAGATGTCATCAATTCATATCCATAATCAATTTCTTCTTCGGTTATTTCGTTAATAGCCAATACTTCCGCCTTGTACGTCTTTACATCCTGATGCTGAAACAAATCAAGCTTATTCATTCTGTATCCGGTAGTTATAAATAAAACAGAAATTATAAGCGTTATAGTATAAACAACTGTGCTTTTGGTTAATTTAAAATTTAACATAAGTAACTCCAATACATAATATAATACATGATATAATAAAAAATTCTATCACAAACAATCAATATAATCAAATTTTATTTAGAAACTAAAAAATTGTTATTGCAATAAAAAAATTGTTCTGATATAATACGTAGAAAGTCAATAAATTACTGTGATTGGAAGTAGTAGGCTTGGAAATATTTTAAGAGAGCTGCCGTTTGGTGAAAGGCAGTAATATTAGAGCTGAACTCGTCCATGAGTATTTGGAGCGAATAAAGTAGTTTCAAACGGATAAAACCGTTATTAAAATTAAGTGAGGCAGTTGATGCCTAATTTGGGTGGTACCGCGGATATAGCTTCGTCCCAGCAGGGAGGGGCTTTTTTTGATTGCCCAAAATATACAATAATTCGGAGGACATAATGAAGACATATAATCCAAGCGCCATAGAGAAAAAATGGCAGGAAATATGGGAGAAAAATGAAACTTTTAAAGCAGATGACAATTCAGACAAAAAGAAATTTTACGGTCTGGTGGAATTCCCATACCCATCAGGAGTAGGACTGCACGTAGGACACATACGTGCCTATACATCACTTGAAGTAATCAGCAGAAAGAGAAGACTGGAAGGCTACAATGTGCTTTTCCCAATCGGTTGGGATGCATTCGGTCTTCCTACAGAAAACTATGCAATTCAGACGGGCATACATCCCAGAGAAGTTACCGACAGAAACATAAAGGTGTTTACTCAGCAGTTAAAGGCAGCAGGATATTCCTTTGACTGGTCAAGAACTGTTGATACAACAGATCCCGAGTATTATAAATGGACCCAGTGGATATTCCTGCAACTGTTTAAGCACGGCTTGGCATTCAAGGACAAATCATACGTTAACTTCTGTAATCATTGCAAGGTTGTTCTTGCAAACGAGGATTCTCAGAACGGTGTATGCGATCGCTGCGGAGATCAGGTTGTACAGTTGGAAAAGGACGTTTGGTTTTTAAAGATAAGAGAATATGCAGATAAGCTGTTAGACGGTTTAAATGAGGTTAATTATCTGCCGAGAATCAGATTAGAGCAGGAAAACTGGATAGGACGCTCTTACGGTGCGGAGGTTGACTTTAAATTGAAGGACGCCGAAGATAAATTAAGAGTATATACGACCAGACCGGACACATTATTTGGGGCAACGTTTATGGTTATTGCTCCCGAGCATCCATATCTGGAAAAATATCATGACAGAATTTCTAACATGGCTGAAATCCATGAATATCAGGAGCAGTCAAGAAAGAAAACAGAATTTGAAAGAGTACAATTGGCAAAGGATAAAACAGGAGTAGAAATCAAAGGACTTACGGCGATTAATCCCGTTTCCGGTGAAGAGATTCCGGTATGGGTTGCAGATTATGTAATGATGGGCTACGGAACTGGGGCCATAATGGCTGTTCCGGGACACGATACCCGTGACTGGGAATTTGCAAAGAAGTTCAATATACCTATAATAGAAGTAATAGGCGGCGGAAACATAGAAGAAGAAGCATTCACAGACGTTGAAGACGGCATATTGGTAAACTCGGGCATGTTAAACGGTCTGAGAGTAAAAGAAGCCATAACAAAAATAATAGATTATTTAAAAGAAAATAATTTAGGTGAACCGAAAACCAACTATAAGATGAAGGATTGGGCATTTAACAGGCAAAGATATTGGGGAGAGCCTATTCCAATAATCCACTGTCCTCATTGCGGAATGGTACCCGTACCTGAAGAGGCGCTTCCGCTTACATTGCCTGATGTTGAAAAATATCAGCCTACAGACACCGGTGAGTCACCTTTAGCGAACATACCCGAATGGGTTAATGTAAAATGCCCGGTATGCGGAGAGGATGCAAAAAGAGAAACCGATACTATGCCTCAATGGGCAGGGTCATCATGGTATTTCTTAAGATATATAGACCCTCGCAATAAAGAAGCAATAGCTTCAGACGAAAAGTTTAACTACTGGGGTCCTATTGATTGGTACAACGGCGGTATGGAGCATGTTACAAGACACTTGATTTATTCAAGATTCTGGCACAGATTCCTGTATGATATCGGAGCAGTACCGTTCAGGGAGCCATATGCTAAGCGTACAGCTCAGGGTCTGATACTCGGCTCTGACGGTGAAAAAATGTCCAAATCAAGAGGAAATGTTGTTAATCCGAATGATATCATCGATGAATTCGGAGCAGACACTCTCAGAACGTATATTATGTTTATAGGAGATTATGAGAAGTATGCTATATGGAACGATGCAAGCGTAAAGGGATGCAGAAGATTCCTTGACAGAGCATGGAAGATGCAGGAAGTGGTAACAGACGAAGCCGGCTATTCAGAAAAGCATACAACGCTGATGCATAAAACAATAAAAAAAGTAACAGAAGATTATGAAGCAATGAAATACAACACTGCCATTGCCGCAATGATGAGCTTCGTAAACGAAATAACTTCAGACGGTTATATAACCCGTGATGAATTTAAGACATTCATAACATTGTTGAACCCTGTTGCTCCTCACATAACAGAAGAAATCTGGGAGGAAATGAAATTTGGCGGCATGTTAAACCAAGCAGGATGGCCGACATGGGACGAAGAAAAAACAGTAGATGACGTTATAGAGCTGCCTGTTCAGATTAGCGGTAAAGTCAGAGGTAAAATCGTGTTGCCGAAGGATGCCGATGTGGAAGTGGCAAGAAAACTGGCAACAGATGATGAAAATATCAACAAGTATCTTGAAGGCAAAAATATAATCAAAGAAATCTATGTTGCGGGCAAAATTTACAACATAGTTGTTAAATAATATAAAAGCTGCAATTACAACAAAAACGAGCAATTTATCTGCTCGTTTTTGTAAATTTTTAATAAATGTATAAAAAAATGATTGATTATGTTTTATTGTGGTATAATATCATTCGTATTGAAGAATATTTTTAGGCAAACTTCTCCAAAGAGAAGGACGCAAAGCATGAAGTCTAAGGAATGTTAATTCTATGATGGTTCGGCCGCTTATTAATAGCGGTCCTTTTTTTTAGCTGTAATTGGTTGGTAACAATTGTTCTATATAAAACATTTCCGGAATATAATAAAATATCTTTATATTTGTTTTTTTAGAATGCTTCGAAAAACAAAAATTTTGACTATAGAATATAATGTTTAAAACTTTCTGATACGGCTTAACCGTCTACATATATTCAAGCTATACTTTAAATCAATTAAGAGAGGATTAATATGGGACATATAGGTACGATAATTGAAAAATACAGACAAGCTTTAAATATGAGTCGCAAGGAGTTGTCAGAAAATATCTGTTCAGAAAAACATATTTACTTAATTGAAAAAGGTCAACGCTCACCTTCAACTAATATGCTTAAGTTGTTGGGAGATAGATTAGGAGTTGACTTCTTCGAGTTTCTTCCGTACCTTGATTGCAATGAACCTTTGGTGATCCGGGACAAACTAAGAAATTTTTATACATATAGAATAAACCTTGATTTTGATTCTTTAAAAAAGATTTCAGATGAAGCCGAGATGATGCATGATTTTAAAAATGAGCCGTGGAGTTTTGAGATTAGGCTAAATAACCTTTACTATATGGTCTTTGTAGAAAAGAAATATGAAGAAGCTGCTTTCAAATTAAAAGATTTGTTGGAGGAAACAGAGAACGGAGGCATGTCTTATATATTTTTCGTAAATGCATACACACTTATGACAACATGCTGTCTTATAATTGGAGATAATATAGGTGCTAAAAAGGCGGCATTGACTGCTTATGACATTTTTGTGAAGAGGCACAATATTGAAGAACAAGAAAAATTATTAACCAAAATGACCGTAAATCTTATGGGTGCATATTACGTAAATGGCGAATATGATGAGGTTATAAAAAAGGGGAATGAATTTCTTCAAGTCAAACAAAGACTTGATTCATATGGAAAGCTTAATTTCATGTATTTTTTTATGGCTCTTGCCTATTATGCTAAAGAAATGCGCGAGGAAGCCAATGAATTTTTAAAAAAAGCAATCTATTTTCTTATGTTTGACAATAGACCCACAGATGTCGGATATGTTGCAATGGACGGCAGATTTCGTAAAATGCTGGATGACTTAGGTGAGGGTTCGGAATTAATACAGGAATTCAGAGAAAAGTATAAGATATAAAATCAAGAAAGCTGATTATAAATGCATATAAAAAATCCTTGTTAAAAAAAGCTTATATTTTACACAATTATAAGTTTTACTATATTAAAGTAACAATTGTTCCATATATGAAAATGTATATATGTGGTATTATGAAAAATAATTTACTAATAGAGTTTAACCTTTAAAAATGTTGGTATATATAAAATTGTATTAAATATACTAAAATTAATTGGTTATTTACAAGCATTATGCTTTTAAATAAAATATAAAATTAATTTTGAATGAAAGGAGGAAAATAAATGGAAAAAATAAGAAGGGCAAGGGGTATCAGTCTTGTATTGATGTTCATTATGGTATTTCAGCTGATGATGCCTGTGAATTTTGCTTATGGTGATGAAATTCCGGAATATAGCTCAGATGAATTAGGAGTAATCCCATTAGCAGGTTCGACAAGCAGTTCTGCTATTACCGTTAAAAGTGTTGAGTTCAAATTTGATGGTAAAGAGTATGAAGAAGGAGATGAAGTTTCATTAGATGCTAAGGTTGACTTTAAAATTATATTAGGAATTGAAGATAATGAAATTATTGATATCGATATTCCATATACATTTAATATTGCTGAAGGAATTAAGATATCTGAAGAAAAAGTCATAGATATATTTCATCCGGATGAAACAGATGTACAATTAGCTACTGCGACAATCAAAACAAACGGAGAGGTTGTAATTGAATTTCTTGATGCGATAAATGACTATGATACCGACAGAGAAATATGGGTTCAAGCCAGTGGAGAATTAGACGCATCTGAACTTGGAGATGGTGGAGAGCGGGAGCTTGTATTTAATTATCCCGGCGGTCCACTAAGAATACCCATAAAATTTAAAGAAAAACAAGAAATAGTTATTTTAGAAAAGGAAGGCAGCTGGGATACAGAAACCAACGAAATAACTTGGACTATAAAAGTTACAGGCGAAACTGTTCCAAGTGGAGGTAATATAGAAAATGTTGTTATAACTGATGTTATTGGAGATGGGCAGGAATTTATAAGTTCTAATCCAGTTGCTGATGCTGATTCCCCTTTAGGAAAATATCAATACACTTTTTCAGAACTTGCAGATGGTGAAACTAAAACTATTACTATTGTAACTAAGCCAGATTTGAATGAAATTGATTCTGATGACGAAGATTCAGATGTTACTTTAACAAATACTGTTAGCGGAACTTTTGGAGAAGATAATAAAGAAATAGAAGAAGTAGAGGCAACAGTAACAACTGAAATTAATTTTATTCACAAGAAAAATGGTGAATTGAAAAACTTCAATGATGACGACAGATCTAATAATTATATACTATGGACAATAGATATAAATAACAACAACTTGGATATGCCTGCAGGTACTACATTGAAGGATGTCATTCCAGAAGGATTGGAATTAGTATTAGATTCAGTAACAATTATCGGTGAGCCTATTGATGGAGCTATTATTAATGAGAATGCTAATAAAAAAGGTTTTAACATAGTATTTAATAGTGGGTTAAGTAGAAAAGCTACTATAACGTATCAAACAATAATTACTGATGATGATGCATATGAACCTGATAAAGAAGTAGAATATGAAAATAATGCAATTCTTTCTTGGGATAATGGAGATGAAGAAGTAAACGATACAGGAAAAGTTGGCATTGGCAGAACTGTGATTCAAAAATCTGGAGTAGACTTTGATGCGACTGACAATCGATATGTTAAATATAGAATAACAGTAAACAGAGATAGGCTAACTATAGTAAATCCTGTAGTTACAGATACTTTAGATCCAAGGCTTGAATTTGATAGTTATACGGCGAATCCCAATATATGGACAATGTCAATCACTAGTGGTAGTGCTATAACATTCAGCTATTCTGGAGAAATTACTACACCACATTATATAGATATAATCGCTAAAATAAAAGATGGAAATGAAGATATATATGGCGCTAATAAAACAACTACCTTTAGAAATGATGTGTCATTAGTAGGTAAAGATGTTACAGAAAAAAATACTCATGCAAATCAAAATTATGAAAGTACTGTAATCAGAAAAACTAATGAAGGCTATGACTACATTGATAGAGAAGCGTCGTGGAAAATAGTTGTAAATCAAAATAAAATGACTATTCATGACACAGTTATTAGAGATACTATCGGGTCTAATCATGAATTTCTTGATGATTCGTTAATATGGGAAGGTGGAACCCTTACTAAAGCAGTAAGTAATCCAGTTGCAGGACAGTATTCTGTTGTAGGAAAAGAAATAACAATAAATCTTGGTACTATAACTAAACAAGAGACAATAACCTATAAAACATACATACCGGAAGATAAGCTGGATGAAATCTTCGGTTCAAATGATAATGTGACAATAAGTAATAGTGCTACTATAACAGGTGAAGAAATAGTAAGCGGCGGACAAAATGTAACATCCAGTAAAACAATAAATAATACGGTTGTAGGCAAAAAAGCTAAATACGATAACAACAATGATTATATTGAGTGGGAAGTTGAAATCAATCTGAATCAATTAGATTTTGGTGATGTAGAAGTTAAATTAGAAGATGAATTACATGGACTTCTGATATTTGATCAGAATAGTGTTAAGTTATATGCACTTAATATAAAAGATGATGGTGGATATGATCAACCAACGGAAGCTGATTTAGTAGAGGATATGATTGAAGTTGACTATACTGTTAATCCTGTCGGAAAAGATAAGGTTGAATTTAAGTTCCTTAAGAATTTAGATAAAGCTTATTTATTGAAATTTACAACTGATATTAACAGTGAAAAAGAAAGTAATACTTATATATCTAACGATATATCATTACAAGGTCATGCAAGTATTGGAGGCAACTCTACTGCCAGTATAAATGTAAACTTTGACACCGCAATCGGAGGCGGAGGCGGAAGTAAGACTCGTGGCAGCGTAAGAATCATTAAAATAGATGATTATAATACTCCTATAGCAGGAGTTGAATTTGAACTTCTTGACGGAGCTAAAAATTCACTTGATCCCGTAAGAATAGACACTACCAACGCAGATGGAATTGTTTACTTTGATGATTTGCGTATGGGAACATATTATATTAGAGAAGCAGATGTTCCGGATGGGTATATAAAGTTAGATGAAGATGTTGTAGTTACAATAGAAAAAGGTGTTCCTGATCCTGACGATCCTAAGAATGTAATTGTAACATTAACAAATGAAAAAATTGTAAAAGATAAAATTCAGGTTAAAAAGGTTGATGAATCCGGCAAATCAATGAGCGGTGTAACCTTTGAACTATATGAATTAGTCGAGGATGCTCAGAATAAAATAGCAGAAGAAGCATCTGATGGAGAAGGCTTTGTGGTTTTTGATGAAATAACTAAAGGTAATTATTTAATCAGAGAAAAAGAGGCTCCAGAAGGATATTTGAAATCAGTTAGAGATATATATGTCAAGGTCGAAAAGATTGACGATGATGACTCAGAATTAAACATAACTTATAGCTATGACGGAGACAATTATACAATTGAAGATCCTACATTTGTCAATACTTCCATAGACATTGAACTTAAAAAGGAAATGGACAGAGGAGAAGTAGCATTACCTGGTGCTACATTTGTATTGAAGGATGAAGTTGGCGATGTAGTTGATATTGCTATATCAGGCGCAGATGGGGAAGTTGTTTTCAAAGCAGTCAAGGAAGGCACATATACTATCGAAGAAACAGGATTTCCTGAAGGATATATTCAAACTCCCGTAAGTATAGTAGTTACGGTTGATGTGAACGAAGATGGTACCGATGCGACTATAACATTTGAAGGTTATGAGGATAATGAAGTTCCGGTAATTAAGAATATTCTTGATGTAAAAGGTCATGTTGTCATAATAAAAGCAGATAAGGTATCAAGAACTCCATTAGAATTTGCAGAATTTGGTTTATATTATGATGCTGAATCGAATGAACCAATAGAAACTTCACAATCCGGACCGGATGGCGTAGTAAGATTTGCAGATATTACTGAAGGAACGTATGTAATTAAAGAAATAGAGTCTCCGGCAGGATATTTAAGATATGATAATGTTATTTATGTCAGAGTAGACAGAGAAGCGGGTAAAAGTGATGAGGATGAGGATAAATATAACGTTGAGTATAGTACAGACGGAGTTACCTACTCATCAGAAACACCATTATTTGAAAACGAACCAATAGACATCGAATTCACCAAACATGACAGTAATGGAAATCCTCTTGCAGGCGCTGAATTCACGTTATATGAAGAAAACGGAACAACTGTGTTTGAAGATCGTGATCCTGTAACAAGTGATGATGATGGTAAAGTTGTATTTACGGTTATTCCTGTAGGAAAGTATGTAATTAAAGAAACTAAGGCACCGTCTGGATACAGAGACTTCAATGGAGCTATCGAAGTTGAGGTTAAAGTCGAAGATGAAGGAACTGTAGCAACAGTAATGTTCACCGAAAAAGACAAATCAGATAGTGGTGAAGTAGAAATAGGTGAAGATGGTACATTAATTGTAACCAACGAAAGAAGACCGAGTCCACCTACTCCTATACCTGCTTACGGAAAAATTGCTATCAAGAAAACAGACGAAGACAAAAAAGTACTTCCGGGAGCTGAATTCACATTGTACGATGAAGACGGCAAGGTTGTTGACAGGGGAGTAACCGGTTCAGACGGAACATTGTCCTTTGAGGATCTGGAACCGGGCAGCTATACGCTTAAGGAAACAAAGGCACCTGAAGGATATGTGCTGGAAGTAGACGAAAAGGGCGTAACAGTTGCTGCAAACAGAACAAATACGTACACCTTTACAAACAAGAAGGCAGAGCCTGAGAAGCCGGGCAGAATTGAAATAGTTAAGGTTGACGAGGAAGGAAGACTTCTTTCGGAAGCATGGTTCAGCTTAATTGACGGCAACGGTACTACTATAGAGAATGTTGTAACTGTTAACGGTCGTGCAGCATTTGAAGATGTACCTGTAGGCAGATACACGGTTAAAGAGGTTCAGGCACCTGAAGGATATGTATTGACAGAACAAGAGGTTAATGTTACTGTAGACAGTGAAGAAACTGTAACGGTAAGATTTGTAAATAAACAATCCGGAACGACGGTTGTTCCTGTTTCGGGCAGAATTACCATAAATAAGGTTGATGAAAACAACATGGCTCTTGCGGGAGCGGAGTTTACTCTCTATAATGAAAATAATGAGATAGTAGGAACTGCCGTATCAGAGGCAAGCGGAAGAGTTATATTTGAAAACCTTAAGGATGGCAGATATTTTGTAAGAGAAACGGAAGCACCTGCAGGATACAGATTAGTATCAGACAGCTTGACTGTAAACGTAACTGGCGGAAGCTCATACAGCTACAGATTCAGAAATGTTCCTGATACCGAAGAAATAGACGACCCTGAGATCCCGTTAGGATGGGAAGAAATAGACGACCCTGATGTACCGAGGGATGTTCTCGAATTACCGGATACAGGCTCATTGCTAAACACATGGTTAATGATAACCATCGGTTTAATGCTAATATTCGCAGGAATGTTCTTATTCAGAACGAAGCTTACAAATAACTAAAACATGAGAGGGGCTAAGCCCCTCTTTTTTAAAAGGTATGGATATGATCAGAAAATATTTGGCTGTTGTTTTAATTTTGGCAGGAATTGCTTTTATTGCCATAGGGCTTTATCAGAATTTCAGTACTAAGTATTATCAGGATAAATTGGTGGAAGAATACGACAGGCATATCAGTATGCTTAATTCTGATGAGGAAAAAGAGGATGTTAAAGAACCGGTGCGGGAAGTGGATGCAGCTGAAGAAAATGAAACAGGAGAAAGTGAGGAGGAAGAAACCCCGGCTGCAGAGGAAGATGCACGAAGTCCCGTCGAAAAATATCTTGAAGGCAAGGAAATAAGCGGAATTATAGAGATACCTAAATTGAACGTAAGAGCTGCAATACTTGAGGGAACCGACGACAGAGCATTAAAATATACGGTGGGTCATTATCCGGGAACTGCAAATCCCGGCGAGAAAGGAAACAGCGTGCTTCTGGGGCACAGAAATTACCTCTATGCCCATTATTTCAGACGCCTTAATGAATTGAATCCGGGAGACGAAATTATAATCAGAAAGGATTTAGATGCGTATACATACATTGTGACGGAATCCTTTGTGGTCAGTCCACAGGATGTATGGGTTCTGGATGATACGGGAGATACAATGGTTACATTAATTACGTGTACGCCTATTATAACATATACGGACAGATTAATTGTAAGAGGAGTTATTTCGGAATGACAACATCGAACGTTATATGTTTATTCATAGCGATAAATCAAGGAGGCAAAATGAACAATATCGAGAAAATTAACTTTGATTCGAAGGATAAATTCTACAATTATTTAAATCTGAAGCTGACAGGTTTGATATGTGAGGAACCGGACTGGCTTGCTAATTTAAGCAATGCATCTGCATTGTTGTGGTTATTGATGGATGATATAAACTGGGCGGGGTTTTATTTATATAAAAATGGAGAATTGGTTTTAGGACCGTTTCAGGGAAAGCCGGCTTGTACTCACATTTCATTGGGAAAGGGTGTTTGCGGAGCTGCTGCCGCTGAACTAAAAACTCAATTGGTCAAGAATGTTCATGAGTTTCCGGGTCATATTGCCTGTGATTCTGCATCTAATTCAGAAATTGTAATCCCGATTTTGTCTGACAATAATAAGCTGGCAGGTGTGCTTGATATAGACAGCCCAATCCTGCAAAGATTTGATGAAACGGATAAGAAATATTTAGAAAAATTTGTGTCTATTATTGTCAAATATGTTGTATTTCCCGAGAATTTCTCATAGGTGTTTACCGAACATTTGCCCCGGAGATTCATATAATATGATGAGAAGGGGTGAGTATATGAATTATGGAAACAGTACTTATAATGATTATTATAAAAACATGATTTATAGTCAGATGAACAGATGTTTTTGTAACAAATCATTTTTTAAATTGCTGAATACTTATACTGATTGTCCGGTGGACGTACATATTAATGAAATAGTGATGGGAGAAAATATAAATACAGGTTGTTTCACCAGATATGCACAGTTTAATCCGGGGACTTATCGTATAAAAATTTACAAAACGAATGAACCAAAAAAACTGATATTTGAATCAGATATCAACATTGAAAAAAATTTGGCGTACACTGGCGTAATTACAGCCGATGATAATGACAGAACGGATATAAACTTGTTGGTAATTCCGGAGGCAAAGGACAACTACATTAAAGGTGATGTGTCGTCGGTTAAGTTAGCTAATTTGCTTGTGGATGCTCCGCCGTCGGAGCTTGTTGCTTCGGATGGAGCTGTATGGTTTTCGGGAATAAATTATGGAGATGTATCAAATAATGTTGTCGTACCCTCCGGAAAGTACAACTTGGAATTGAAAGATAAGAAAAGCAAAAAAAGCGTTGCAAGTATTAGAAATTTCAGTCCGGCAGCTAAAATGCATTATACTATATACTTGGTAGGAAATGCGGAAAAACCCGATATAAAAATAATTGTGCCTGAGGATGGAGTGAATTATTTAGGGTTGTGCTAGCGGGTCGCTTATAAAGACCCGCCTGCGACCTTGCCGTTCAGCCGGCCAATCCTCACATATGTCCTAATACGCTGCGGTTGTCCGTCTCCCGGCGCCTTGCAGGACGAACTTTTTAATCAACCCGCAAGAGTATTTGGGGTAAATTACCAATTGACAATAGCAGAAAATTAGGTTAAGATAGCAAACAATACAAAAATTAAGAATGTGTTGATGCAGAGAAAGATATTTTAAACAATTACAGAGAGTTGGAAAGGGTGGAAGCCAACATTGAATGAAATATGTAATATTCACTGCGGAGCATGTCTGTTCAACGGAATACCAAGTAGACGGACACGATTACCTGCGTTACAGGGTTAGAGGTTGTTAGACCTTGAAGAGTGATGATATTTACATATCATAATATGGGTGGTACCGCGGAAACTTTCGTCCCAATAAGCACAAATGTGTTTATTGGGACTTTTTTTATGCCCTAACCCCATTTGAACAAGCGATAGCGCAGTTCAGATGGCGGTAGGTCAAACGCAACATGCACCAAATTTATGCGAGCGACAGCGAGCAAATAAATTTGTGTTGCATGACTGCGAATCCATACTAATAAAAACAAATAGCGAACAAACAAATTTGAAGCATTCCCCTGCGTGTACTTTGGATGTTTCAGTAATTAACGATATTAACTTGGCCAAGTTAAATATAAATTAAAGTTAACAATAATATTTATCAAATTATAAGGAGATTATTATGAAACTAAACATTAAAAAATATATGGCAATGGTGCTTTTAGTGCCGGTAATCATGACGGGATGTCAGTCAGAAGAGGCAAACAGTCCTCAGGAGCAAGACAGTACGGATAATTCATACAAAATAGGTATTTCTCAGCTTATGGAGCATCCATCATTGGATCAGTCAAGGGAAGGCTTCGTTGACAGGCTTAAGGAGCTTGGACTTGATGTGCAAATAGATTATGTTAATTCTCAGGGAGATGTAAATACTGTGCAGGCTATTGCCGAAAAATTTGTAAAGGATAAGGCCGATATGATTTATGCCATCGCTACACCACCGGCTCAGGCAGCAAGACAGGCAACAAAGGATACAGGTATCCCCGTGCTTTTCTCGGCAGTAACCGATCCTGTGTTCTCACAGATAGTTGACGGCTTGGACAAAATTGATAATGTAACGGGTCTGAGTAATAAGGTTGAACCCTCGCAAATATTAAAGTCAGTAAAGAATCTGAAGGAAGAGATAAATGTAATAGGTATAATCTATAATATCGGCGAGTCAAATTCCGAAATACAGGTCAAGGAGGTTACGGCTGCTGCGGAGGAATTGGGAATGACGGTTGAAACTGCAGGTATAACAAGTGCCAATGATATTCCTCAGGCTATTAACACCTTAGAGAAAAAAATAGATGTTTTATATATTGTTTCTGATAATACGGTTGCATCATCCATACAGCTGGTTGCTAATCTTTGCATCGAAAAAAAGATAATGACGGTATCTATCGTAGAATCTCAGATAGCAGACGGAATACTCATGGTTAACGGATTGAATTACTACGACCACGGCAAGCAGGCGGCAGATATGGCAAAGGCAATATTGGTTGATAAAAAGGATATAAAGGATGTGCACGTTGGTAAGGCTACAGTGCTTAACAAGAAGGTCAATTTAAAAACTATGGAAATATTAGGACTGACAAGGGACAACGAGGCATTTGAAGGAGCAGAGTTTATAGAGCAGTAGAAAGGAAGAAAAACATGA
>DCYG01000013.1 GCA_002331025.1 Firmicutes bacterium UBA2116
GAAATTTACCTTTCAGGACTGCAATTAAACGAATTGCCTTGACATATACTACATTTTATGTGATAATTGACTTAAATAAAAGGAACTGCCGAATAAACGGTCAGCTCCCTTGGTATTTGGTTAAAATAACCGCATAGTTTGGGGAAAAACTATACAAGGCGGTTATTTTTTATACCCAAGGCTTCCCTTTTATGTATAAAAACTACTTAAGCTTGTCTTTTGACAAGGCGATAATTGATACTATTAAAGTTCCGAATGTAAACATACATAACAGTGCTTCATACGTAACCATATTACCACCTCCCCTTTCGGGGAGCTAACCACCTATCCGTTGTGGCAATTCCTCTGTAAGATCATACCATAATATGACATATATTTCAATGCATTTTAAGAACATTTTTTCGAGTGTTTAATTTTGATCTTAAAAGTTAAATAAATGGGTATAGTTTAAAATGGCTTTGCTTGAAGGAGGTAGAATAATGATACATCTTATGTTAAGGTTCTATATTGATTCAAAAACCAAATTAAATAAAAATTTAAATACAAAGCTGTTAAGGTTATAAGTTGCAAAAAAGTTTGCAGATACTAAAAGGATTATACTATCTTTCATAGTATATTGCAAACTCAAAATAAGTTTTAAATTAATTTTAATCATTTTAATTAATATGGTTTATAAATTTATTATTATATAGTAAAATATGGGTAATAAAATTACAGGAGGTGTTTGTTCTTATGCTGGTGCATGAAATTAATTGTAAAGTATATCTTCTTAAAACGATAGGACTTGAAAATATATTGTATGAAATATCATCCTTTGCTGATACGGCTCTTGCCTCAGATGAAAAAATGCTTGAATTTCATCAATCTTATGGATATAAGGGGTATGTTTTGTCTGGATTTAAGGAGATAGAAAAGCAGAAATTCTACAAGGAAGGAAAAATTTATACTTTTTCTGTACGATGCGTCCAAAAAGAATTATGTGATTTTCTCTCAAAACGATTATCAGACACGCAAAGTGCTGTTATGAAAGGTTTAGTCACAGAGGTGAAAACGATTCCCAAACTATTTATTGAGAAACTATATACAGTAACTCCGGCACTCGTTAAATTAGATGGAGGTTATTGGAAAAAGGTACTATCCTTTGAGGATTATGAAAGACGTTTGTTTGACAATAGCATTAAAAAATACAAGCAATTAACTGGCGAAGATATAGACGAAAACTTCATGCTTTATAACCGAATAGAAATGCTGAATGATAAGCCTATTGCAAATTATTTTAAAGGAATTAAGTTGTTAGGGGATAAATTTGAACTCCATATTTCAGAAAATGAGACAGCACAGCGAATTGCATATATGCTTCTTGGAACGGGAATTGCAGAAAATAATTCTAGAGGGTACGGCTACCTAAACTACAAAGCAATCAGATAGGGGGGTGAAAAAGTGTTAAATGATTGTATATCAATCTTTGAAAAATACGCCGGAGCAGATACTGACAAAATGGTTCTTGACAATTATGCTTTAGATGAAGGATTTTATTTAATTTTGGAAGAGGATTCGGAAGGCTTTAAAGAAAAAGAGTATATCGAAGTAATAAAGGATAAAAAAACAAAAAAGCTTAATATTTCTGATGCAAAGCAGCGTGAAATAAGTGAAATGGATTATTATTGCAGGCTTGTAGACATGAATAAGCCTGTGGACAGCAAGAAGATAATCCAGTCAAATAATTTTCTGAGCTTTTGGGTTAAAAAGGAGAGCTTGACGAATGGCAAACTTACAGATGAAATTATAGATAACTATTATGACATATTGCGTGACCCTTCAATAAAATATTCAAAAAGTAAGCAAGATAAAGAGTTATATAAGATTATCGAAGAAGAAGTCGGTACGGTAAATGAGGAAAAACTGCAAAGAATAAAAAAATGGACAAAGAAAAATATTTTTCAGCTTCCATATGAGATAACAGGTAAGGATTATCTGAAAATATTTTTTAAGTGCGATGGAGTGAACTTAAGAAATGAGAGTAAACGATATATTTTACCTAACTTGTATAATAAAAATGATTACAATATAAATATAGATGGTAAAATATATGGTTTGCCGAATGAGAATATGGGGTTGAATTCTAAGAAGCCTTATTTAGAAAATAAAAACAGAAAATATACTGTTCCTACTCTGGCAAGTACAGAGGACAATATGCTTCGTAAAAAGTTTTTTGATTATTTGTGGGGACAAGCATCGAAAGGATACTACAATATTTACTTTGACTCTGATAAAAATGAAGTTATACCATTGGGACCAAAAGATTCTCCTAAAGAATATCTGAGAGGATATTACTTGAGAATCAGGAAAGATAAAAACGAAGCTGCCATACTTGATATGGATTGTATAAATGCATATCAACCGAAGTTGAAAGAACCGTTTTTATTTGAAAACATTTTGAATCTTGAAACAGACAAGTTAGAAGGACATAGATATGGAAGGAAGTATAATCTATATGACATCCGAGACATTATTAATGAAGAGATTTTTTCTAAATTTTTATTAGGTAACTTTTATAATGAGCCAGGTGAAATTTCTTGCAACAATGATGAAATTTTAAGAAAAAATATTTTGTCAGCAAGAAATGCTTTATTTAATTGGTTTTATAAAGGATACGATAGTGATGTTGCAGATCTTATGAAAAAGGTATCCATGAATTTAATTAAGAATTCTATTTCCAAGGGATATATGGAAAAGGTACAGCACCAATTCAATACATACGTTTCAATATTAAACTATTTTGAAGGAGGTAATGGTAATATGAAAGGAAACATGGAAGAAACGAGAGACAGTATAAGAGAAAAAATAAATCAGAAGGAATACGTAAAGTTACAAAATGATGAAGAATATTACTACGCAATCGGTCAGTTGATACGATATTTACTATCTCTTAACAAGTCAACCAAAAAGATGCACTCTTTATTCAACCCGTTTTTAACAATTAAGAAAGATGAAATACTGAAAGAAAAATTGACGGGGTTATTTAAAAAATACAACTATACTATTGGAATGGATAACAAACGTTTTAATAACATTTATTCCATGGTTATGAGCTATATACCTGAAAACCTCAACAACCACGAATACATGATTGCCGGATATATATCACAAAATCTTATTTATGAAAAGAAGGAGGATTAAAAAAATGAATAAACGAGTATATGGAGTTTTAGGAATTTCTTCAATTATGGCTAACTGGAATGCCGACTTTTCGGGATATCCAAAAACAATATCTGACGGAAGTGTGTTTGGAAGTGATAAAGCATTAAAGTATCCTATGAAAAAGATGTGGGAAAATAATGGAGAAAAGGTACTTTACATTAAATCCTTAAAGTTATCTAAGGACAAGAAAAAAGAAGACATTACATTGGTTCCGCGCTCTTTAAAAGAACGATATGAGCAGTTATTTAACGTAGATGATTTATCTAAAAACACAGATGCAGCGCAGGTTATAAAAAATCTGTTTACAGCAATAGATGTAAAAAATTTTGGTGCGACATTTGCGGAGAAGCCTACAAATGTATCGATTACCGGTGCGGTTCAAATTGGTCAGGGCTTTAATAAGTATGAGGATACATCCACTGAAGAACAGCAGATACTGTCTCCCTTCCGTGATGGATCTAAAGATGAAAAAAATGATGAAGAAGCTAAAAATTCAACTTTAGGAACAAAAATTGTTAGCAATGAAGCACATTATATATATCCGTTTGTGATTAATCCTGCATCATACAATGGCTATGTTGAAATGGGAGTAACAGAAGGGTATACCGAAGAGGATTATTTAAAATTCAAGGAAGCAGCGCTAGTTGCGGCAACTTCTTATGCAACCAATTCAAAAATTGGATGCGAGAATGAATTGGGTGTTTTTATAGAGACTATGCCTGATGTATACTTACCTAATTTATCGGAATATGTAACATTCAGAAAAACGGATACAAAAAATGAAATTGGTCTGCATTTCGGTGAGCTCTTAAAAGCTTTTGGGGATGCTGTGTTAAGTGTTGAAATTTATTACAACCCATATACGACAGAGCTTGATACTGATATTGAGGAGTTTAAAGGATATAATATCTTTACCCAAGAAGAGGTGTAATCAATGGATGTATTAAAATTTTCACTGAAAGGAAGAACAGCTTTCTTTAAAAAGCCGGAGATAAATACGTATGTATCATTTACATATGGAAATATTCATAAGGTTGCACTTTTAGGAATGTTTGGTGCAATTATGGGATATAAGGGTTATACTTTCATGGGTTCAAAGAAAGACATATATCCGGAGTTCTATGATAAGTTAAATGAACTCAGATGTGCTATTATTCCTAAAAATAAAAATGGATTTATCAATAAAAAAATCCAGCAGTTTAATAATTCGGTTGGATACGCCTCGGAAGAGCAGGGAGGTAATCTGATTGTTAAAGAGCAATGGCTTGAAAATCCGTGGTGGGATATTTTTGTCCTATTGGATTGTGACGAGGCGAATAAGCTGTCTGAATATATTTTGACGCGTAAATGTACATATATTCCGTACTTAGGAAAAAATGATCATCCTGCAGATATTCTGGATGCAAAACTCATAAAGGGCTGTGAAGCTACGGAAGATTTTATAAAATTAGACTCCCTATTCTTTAAAGATAAAGTTGCATATGGGGATATAGATAACTTTGAAGAGGAATATTTCGGTGTGAGAGAATTTAAGTATGAAGAACATCTTCCGGTAAGCCTGAACAAGGATACGCATATGTACGAGCAAAGTGCATTTGTACACAGTAATCTGCCTGTTGTAAAGTATGAAGGAGATATTTATAAAATAGGCGAAGAAACCATAGTATTTTTTTAGAAGAAGATGATAAAAGAAGTTAGAGCAGAAAACTGTTCTAACTTCTTTGTAAAATTGGAGGGGAGAATGCTTTTAAATTTAGAGCCAATACAAATTCAAGATATGTTAAATTCAGAGTATACATTTTATGCACATAAAAAAGAAGAGAATGGCTTAGAATATTCGAAATACGAAACGCTTAAGGAGCATACACAGCGTTGTGTCAACCATTTTAAAAATATTATAAAAAGTAAAGGATTAGAAAGTATATTTTTGAATTTTGAAAAAAAGTGGCTGCAGGATTGCGATGAGGAGCAGATTAAATTATTCCGTCATATGCTCTTGAATACAATTGTATTTCACGATATTGGGAAAATAAATCCATTGTATCAAAAGGACAGAATGAAGAATCAGCAGTTTGCCAAATCAAGGGGAAACATTGATTTTGGATCAAGGCATTCACTTATTTCATCAATATTTTACCTTGAATATTTTTTACCCATGAGTCAGGGATTTCCGCCGAAAATAAGAAAAAAATTTCGTCTCTTAACATGTATCAATGCTTATATTATATCAAAGCATCATGGCAGCTTAGATAATTTTGAGAAATTTATCTCAGACTTTTTAGGTACGGATGAATACAAGGACAAACTGGAGATTTTGCAGAATGAATACGTGAGGTTTTTAAATGATGATAACTTCTTAAAGACAGGGTATGGTCTAAAAATTAAAATAAAAGCAGAAGATTTCTGTTCCGGGGACAAATCACAAAGCATTTTTATTTATATATATGAGAAATTGATGTATTCATTGTTAATTGCATCTGATTACTATGCAACATCTGAATATAGTGATGAGTTTGTCATGGAATCTCATGGAACTATAGACAATATAAAAGAAATTATTGACAGCTATGAGAAATCGGAAGTGGTCCAAAGTATAAGAAATTATGAAAAAATAAAGATAGAAAAAAAGCTTAAAGATAATAAAAAGGATTTAGAAGAATGGTGGAAAGAAAAAGATATCAATATATTTAAAAGTGAACTGTTTCTTGATGCAGAAAAAATGTTGGAAAGATATAAAGAACAGCATATGTTTTATCTTGAAGCTCCAACGGGAATTGGAAAGAGTAATACTGCATTGAATTTAAGTTTTCAATTAATTAAATTGTGCCCTCAATTGAATAAGATATGGTACATTTATCCTTTTAACACCTTGGTAGAACAGAATATTGATTCTATAGAGCAAATTTTTGGTAACCAACAGGAAATATTAAGTAAAATTGCAGTTGTTAATTCTATAACTCCCATAGCTTATGACAAAGAGATGGAAGAAGAGAAATCGAGTAAATATTCGAAGGCTCTTTTAGATCGTCAGTTTTTTAATTACCCAATTACGCTTTCAACGCACATAACTTTTTTTGATATATTATTTGGAGACGGGAAAGAATCAGGATTCGGTTTCTATCAATTAGCCAACAGCATTGTCGTATTAGATGAAATACAAAGCTATAGAAATGAAATCTGGACAGAAATCATAGTTTTTTTAAAAGGATTTGCCGAGCTCTTGAACATGAAGATAATTATTATGTCAGCTACATTACCTGACTTGGATTTGCTTAGTATCGAACAAGCAAAAGCAGTGAAGCTGATTGAAAAGAGACAAAATTATTTCTTGCATCCTCTGTTCAAAGACCGTGTGCAATTACGCTATGAATTATTAGAGTCAAAAAATGTATTAGAAGATATGGTAAGCTTAATTAAACAATATCTGTTTCAAAATAAGAAAATTCTTGTAGAATTTCTTTCTAAAAAAACTGCTGAAAGATTTTACCGAAAAATGTGTGAGGATATAGATATTACATGTAAAATCAGACTGATTACGGGTGATGATAACAGCATTGAAAGAAAAAATATATTACATGAGATTGAAGAAGAGCCAAAAGAAAATGGATTTCTTTTAATTGCAACACAAGTTGTTGAAGCGGGTGTAGATATACAAGCCATGGAAATAGGATTTAAGGATATATCTACAATCGACTCTGAAGAACAATTTATGGGAAGAATAAACCGATCATGTAAAAGCGAGGGAATAGTATATTTTTTTAATTTGGACAAGGCCACATTAATATATGAAAATGATGTAAGGCTTGAAAAAGAACTGACTTTGGAATCTGATGAAATGAAAAATGTGTTAAAAGAAAAGCTTTTCATGGAATTTTACGAAAAAGTTTTTGACAGGATTATTCAAAACAACAATTCCTTAGATATTAAAAAGAATACGAATAAATTTTTTGCTAAGGTTGGTAGTCTGGACATACCTGAAATTAGTGAAAGGATGCGTCTGATAAAGGATACAGAACGAAATTACCCTGTCTTTCTTGCAAGAGAAATAAAACAGTTAAATGGAGAAACTTTGGATGGGAAAAAAGTGTGGAACTCGTATTCAATGTTACTTAAGGAAAGTACGATGGGTTATGCCCAATGGAGAATAGAGCTATCACAAGTCAAAAGCCAAATGAACTACTTCATATACAATATTACAAAAAATACAATAATCCCTTATAACGATCAAATCGGAGAAATTTACTATATTGAAAATGGTGAACAATACTTTGAAAATGGAAAATTGAATAGAGATAAATTAGTTAGTCAAACAGGAGCCATTATACAATTGTAGAGGTGAAAATATGAGAGTAAATGGTACATTAATGAATTATTATTTTCATTGTAAACGGCAGTGCTATCTGCACGGGAATCGCTTGAATCTTGAAGATAACAGCGAAAATGTTAAAATTGGAAAAGCACTGCATGAGGTCAAGGAGGAAAATTATGCAGAGTCAGAGCTGGAAATTGAAAATGTAAAGATGGACGGACTGACAACTAAATACTTGGTGGAAATAAAAAAGTCAGATGCGGATATAGAGGCCAGTAAGTGGCAGGTATTGCTGTATCTGAAAATTCTAAAAGAAAAAGGTGTTATAAGAGAGGGAAAATTAGAATTTACAGAAAAAAATAAACAGACAAAAAATATTATATATGTAAATTTAAATGAAGAAAATGAAAGATTATTGGAACAGTATATAAATGAAATAGAAGAATTGCTTATGCAGAATGAAGTGCCTGAAGTATTGAATAAAGCGTCATGCAAAAAGTGTGCTTATTACGAGTATTGCTATATTTAATTAAATGAGGTGAAAGAAATGGGAAGTACAAGATATATTGCATCAATTGGAGAATTGACAAGAAAAGATAATTCGTTATGTTTCCGAAAAGAAGATAAAAATGTTTATATTCCAATTGAAAATACAAAAGAGATTTATTGCCTGAATGAAGTATCAATTAATACAAAATTATTGGATTTCTTGTCAAGAAATCATATCATAATACACTTCTTTAATTATTACGAAGGGTATAGCGGAACATTTTATCCCAAGGATCAATATAGTAGTGGAAAATTATTGATCAAACAAGTGGAATCTTTTGAAAAATGTCGGTTGCTAATTGCAAAAGCAATAGTAAGAGGAATAGGAGAAAACATCTATGAAGTACTGTACCATTATTATAAACATAACAAAAAAGATGTAAAAAAAACAATCGACTGAATTAAATCAGACTTCTATAAATTGTTGGAACGGGCAGATTCCATAAAATTTGTATTAGCGGTAGAGGGAGATTTATGGCAGCGCTTTTATTCCGAGTTTAAGTATATTTTACCGGAAGAATTTGCGATGAATAAGAGGGTAAAACGACCGCCGGATAATCCGATTAATGCTATGATATCTTTTGGAAACACACTTTTATATACAAAGACAATATCTGCAATTTATCAGACTCATCTTGACCAGCGTATTAGTTTTTTGCATGAGCCGTCTGAAGGAAGATTCTCTTTAAGTTTGGATTTATGTGAAGTATTTAAACCAATAATTGTTTTTCGATCAATATTTAACTTGGTAAATAACAGGAAGATACAAGTTGAAAAACATTTTGAAAAGAAGGTAAATTACTGTATATTAAACGAAGCAGGAAGGAATTTATTCATACAAGAATTCGAAGAACGTATGGAATCAGTTTTTTCTCATCCAAAACTAAAACGAAAAGTAAGCTACCGTACTGCAATAAAATTAGATTGCTACAAACTAATTAAATTTTTTATGGAGGGCAAAGAATTCACTCCCTTTTCTGTTAAGGAGGGAATGTAGTGGCGGTAAAAAAGAAAAATATAAATTATAACTACGCTTTTGTTTTCTACGATGTAAATGAAAAAAGGGTTCAAAAAGTTTTTAAAGTATGTAAAAAATATTTATCTCATTTTCAATACTCTGTTTTTCGAGGTGAAATGACTCCATCTAAATTGATTAAGTTGAAAAAAGAGCTAAACTCTGTAATTGATAAAAGTGAAGATTTTATTTGTATCATCAAGTTGATGAATGACAATGTATTTGGAGAAGAAATTTTAGGTTCTTCAAATAAGAGTACGGGCGAGGACTTAATTATATAATACATTAATTAAAGTGACTGAAAATTTACCAAGCGGAAAAATTAAAAAATCCTACAGACATTATATGTACTTAAATTGTTGAATAACATAAAAAAGATGATTTACTTGGTAAAAATAATCATAATTATTGATAATCTAACGAAAGTCATGTATAATTAAAATAGATTTATAAGCAAAATCAATGGTAGAACCTTAACAAGAAGTTGTATTGAAATGTAAAAAGTTTATGACAGTACCTCCTGCAAGTTGGGTAGAACCTTAACAAGAAGTTGTATTGAAAT
>DCYG01000034.1 GCA_002331025.1 Firmicutes bacterium UBA2116
AAGAACAAAAGACAGAAAAGAACAAAACGACTGAGAAGAAGGAATAGAAATGTGTAGGCCAGGAGACAAATCAAGATTTATAGTTGAGTTAATCCACCCAATCGCTATCGAAGAAGGATTAAGATTCGCTATCAGAGAAGGCGGAAGAACAGTTGGTTCAGGCGTTGTTACTAGCATAATCAAATAATTTAGTTTGATATATAAATAGCTTTCGTAAGAAAGCTATTTTTTATGTATGATTTTTTGTACACATGAAAGATAATTATACACAATATATTATGATTTTTTGTACATTAAAGGGACAGTCCACAATGTTGTAAAAGGCGTGCGACACCGGAACAGCAGCTGATTCTGTGCGTTAGAGGACTATCCTTTTTTGTTTTAAAGAAAAAAAGAGTTGGCACAGTAGTTGCATTAGTTATATTTTAAATTATTAACTTAACTGTGTGTATATCAGATTTGTTAATTTGATACACATGAATTTTGTATAAGAACATAAATTTTATATAAGAATAGGAATTGACAATCTTTAATGACAGGCATTACAGGAAAGGTAATACGAATATATTACTTATGAAAACATTATCAACTGTTTTCTGGGAGGAAAGTTTATGTTTGAAAGAAAGGGAGGTGGTACACAAGATAAAATTATGTATCTCAATAAGAAATTATAATATTAATTAAGGAGAAAAATTATGACGGATTTTTTAAATAATTTTGTTGATTGGGCAAATGGCTATATCTGGGGTATCGGTATGCTTGTACTTATCGGTGGAGCCGGTATTTACTTTACGGTAAGATTAGGATTTTTTCAATTTGTCCGCTTCAGGGATATGTGGAGCCGTATTATAGAAAAAGGTGACTCTGAATCAGGTATTTCTTCCTTCGCGTCCTTCTGTACTACAATGGCTATGCGTGTGGGTACAGGTAATATAGCAGGCGTTGCCGTTGCTATTTATATGGGTGGCCCGGGTGCAATGTTTTGGATGATACTTATAGGTATGACTAACTCCGCAGTTTGCTTTGCTGAGTGTACACTTGGTCAGCTTTACAAAGTCCGTGTTGACGGTGCATATCGTGGCGGCGGTGCTTATTGTGCAGAGCGCGGTCTGGGATGGAAAGCATACGGCACATTTATGGCTGTAGTCTTTGGTGTGGCTTGTGCCGTATTTATGCCGGCTGCTGCTACGTACACAATTTCTGATGCATTCCGTGAAGCAACAGGTGTTCCGATGGCAGTTACTTCTGCTGCTATTGCAATATTACTGTTTGTAACGGTATTTGGCGGTATCAAACGTATCAGCTCCGTAGCTTCCATGATAGTTCCGTTTATGACAGTTGTTTACATGGCGGTTACTCTTATAGTAGTAGCGTTAAACATTACAAAAGTTCTTGCATTGATTTCTGACGTTGTTACCTCAGCATTCGGATTAAACGCTGTATTTGGTGCTACTATCGGTACGGCTATTCAACAAGGAGTTAAGAGAGGTACATTCTCATCCGCATCAGGTATGGGTGAGTCTACACCGACAGCGGCTGCCGCTGAAACAAGTCATCCTGTTAAACAAGGGTTATCAAATGCTGCAGGTGTATGGTTAGATACAGTTATTGTATGTACATGCTCAGGTCTTTTGATTCTTTTAACCGACACCTTCAATACAGCAGGCGGTTATAATGGCAGCGGTATTGCTGCAGATGTTACCGGCGGTGTTGTATTCGTTCAAGCGGCTGCCAGCACGGTTCTTGGAGGCTTGGGCAATATCTTTATTGCAGTTATGCTGTTATTATTCTCTTTCACGTGCTTAATCAGCTACTATTATGAAGCAGAAACAGCGGCCCTGTACTTATTCCAAAAACCGGAACAACAAAAAATTCGTAAAGCGATAACAAGAACTATGCAATTTGGTATGCCTGTTCTTGTATTCTGCTGGGGTATCATTGAATCCGGTACAGCTTGGAATCTTTCAGACCTTGCTCTGGGTACAACTACCTGGGTCAATATGTTAATCGTTATCTTATTATTCCCGAAATGTATTGCTTTGTACAAAGACTATGTTGAGCAGATGAAAGCTGGTAAGGATCCTTACTATGATCCTGATAAGCTTTCTTGGAAAGGTGTTGATGTGGAACTTTGGAAAGAAATCAATGCTGAAAGAATAGAGGCTAAATAATTAACTTTAATAATTGAATATGGACTATTTAATGTAGCCGCCATTCAAGAAGTTTTTGGATGGCGGCTTATACACGGGGACTGTACCGGTGTCGCATGTTTTTAGCGACACTGCGGACTGTCCCCAATTTTGTGATCGCTTGCTTATAAAAAATTAACACTAATTTATATATATGTGTGATATAATATATACATGTGTAAAAAAAATTAACAGCAGGTGATTAAATGGATTACAAAAATATTTTAAAGCTAATATCTGAAAATATCTCCAGTGGATTATTTATTGTAAATAAGGAAGGGATTGTAATTTTTTATAATCAGTCGGCAAATGATTTAGCGGGGCTCAATGTGGAGAATGCCATAGGAAAGCATATGCTGGAGATATTCCCAAAACTTACGGAGGAGACAAGTACAATAATAAGGGCATTAACCACCGGTGAAGTCATAAAGAACTATGTTCAGAATTATTATAACTATCAGAGAAAACTTGTAACTATTTTATCAAATACAGTTCCAATTTATGAAAACGGAGAAATTGTAGGAGCAATTGAAATATTTTCAGATGTTGACCAGTATAAAAATATTAATCAAAATAAATATAAAAAACAGAAAGGTAATATAATAGACAAAGCTCATTATACAATAGATGATATTGTAGGAGTAGGTCGGTTTGTAAAGGATATCAAGTCAAAAATAAAAAAAATAGCAGACAGCAAGTCACCCGTGTTGGTTTACGGAGAAACAGGTACAGGAAAAGAGTTAATCGTACAAAGCATTCATAATTTAAGTCAAAGATGCGACAATCCGTTTATAGCGCAAAACTGCGCGGCTATTCCCGGAACCCTTCTGGAAAGCATGCTGTTTGGTACCGCATTGGGAAGCTTTACTGGTGCTAAGGATTCCAAGGGACTTATTGAGGCAGCTGACGGAGGTACTCTGTTTCTGGACGAAATAAATTCAATGGATATAATGCTTCAGGCAAAACTTTTGAGAGTGCTTCAGGAAGGGCAGATAAGAAGAGTAGGTGAAAATAAAACCCGCTTCGTGGATGTAAGAATTATAACCGCATTGAATCAGAACCCCTACAAAGCCATAGAAGAAGGCAAGCTGAGAAGTGATTTATTTTATAGGCTAAATGTCATAAATTTCAGCCTTTTGCCTCTCAGAGAGAGAAGTGAGGATTTAGAAGTGCTGGCATATTATTTCTTAAATGAATTCAACAGGGCATTAAATAAAAATATAAAGGGTTTTTCCAATGAAGTTATTGAATTTTTCCACAGCTATAATTGGCCCGGAAATATAAGAGAGTTGAGGCATTCCATTGAACATGCCGTAAATATGATCGAGAAGGACGTTATAACAATAGAAGATTTGCCGAAATATGTTGATATAAATTATAAAGCCGCAGATGATATTCAGGAAAACATCGCAGAAGAGAAAAACACAATAATTATTAATGAACCTCTTAATGAAATAATGAATGAATATGAACGTAAAATAATAAGCAAAACATTGAGACAGAATGACTACAATGTATCGAAAACATCAGAAAGATTGAATATTCCAAGGCAGACACTGTATTATAAGATGAAAAAACTCGGAATAAAGGTTGATAAGATACTGGAATAATGTCAAGGGCACTGGTTGCTGCCAAAAAAATTTTTAAAACAAATATTAAATTTATATGAAAACCATAAAGCTTAATAATTCAAGTAGAATATAGACAGATATATCATTGGAAACACAATCATTATTAACGCGATGTAATAATTATTAAGTTTGTGTAATATTTAAAAAAAATCAAAAATAATGCTTGATTTATGCGGTTAATTGGTATATTATTATAAAGCTTGCCACATGCGATGACGTGAAAGGTTGCTGATTTTACAATGAAATCAGGTAATTTTTGCAGAGTATGTCCTGTTATAAAACAGGGCGACCGGTATTGCGATTTTAAAAAAATTAGGATACACCCGGATGGGTTTATCGACGCAATCCCGAGTTGTATGGATGACATACGAAGAAGGAGGTAAAAAAATGGCAAACGCACAGAAAATAAGAATTAGGTTAAAAGCTTATGATCATCAATTAATTGATCAATCTGCACAAAAAATCGTGGAAACAGCTAAAAGTACAGGTGCGACTGTAGCAGGTCCGATTCCGCTGCCGACAGAAAAACAAGTTATCACAATACTTAGGGCAGTTCACAAGTACAAAGATTCCAGAGAGCAGTTTGAACAAAGAACTCACAAAAGATTGATAGACATAACCAATCCTACTCCAAAAACTGTAGATTCATTGATGAAATTGAATTTGCCTGCCGGGGTAGATATTGAAATCAAATTATAAGAAAAAGTAGAGAGAAATATATTTATGTACACTCTGCTTAGAATGATTGCCGTAAGGTAATCCGCTGTAAGAAAATAGGAGGTGTAAGATGAAAGCAATTCTTGGTAAAAAAGTCGGGATGACTCAGGTGTTTACAGAACAAGGAGACGTTGTTCCTGTAACAGTTGTTGAATCAGGCAATATGGTTGTGGTTCAAAAAAAGACAATTGAAAAAGATGGCTATAATGCTATTCAAGTTGGTTTTGGTGACATCAAATTAAAGAATGTTAATAAACCTAAAAAAGGTCATTTTGATAAATCAAAAGTAGAACCAAAAAGATTTTTGAGAGAATTCAAAGTTGAAAACATTGATGACTACGAAGTAGGACAAAAAATCGGCGTTGATATTTTCCAAGTTGGTGAAAAAGTAGACGTTGTAGGGATTTCTAAAGGTAAGGGATTCCAGGGATCAATTAAAAGACATGGCCACCATACCGGAGATATGAGTCACGGTTCGAAATTCCACAGATTAAGAGGTTCTTTAGGAGCTTCCGCAGGCGTGGGAAGAGTAGTAAAGGGTACAAAAGCTCATGGACATATGGGTCATGAAAAAGTAACAGTATTAAACCTTGAAGTAATAAGAGTTGACGCTGACAAGAACGCAATACTTTTAAAGGGTGCGATACCGGGACCTAAAAAAGGTTTAGTAAAAATTAGAGAAGCAGTTAGAAACTATAGTAAATAATTGCACGGAAAGGAGGATTAAAGATGCCAAAAGTAGCTCTTTATGATATAAAAGGCAGCCAAGTCGGAGAAATTGAATTAAATGATTCTGTATTTGGTGTAGAAGTAAATACACATGTAATGTATGAAGCTGTAAAAAATTATTTGGCTAATCAAAGACAAGGAACTCAATCGGCAAAGACAAGAGCTGATGTAAGAGGCGGCGGAAGAAAACCTTGGAGACAAAAAGGAACGGGCAGAGCGAGACAAGGTAGTATAAGATCACCGCAATGGAAAGGCGGCGGAGTTGTATTTGCTCCAAAACCGAGAGATTACAGCTATTCAATTCCTAAAAAAGTTAAAAGATTGGCACTTAAATCAGCATTAAGTTCAAAAGTTCAAGATCAAGAAATAATCGTTATAGACAGCTTAGCGCTTGAACAAGCAAAAACAAAAGAAATGGTTAAGGTGTTACAAAATCTTAAAGCAAACAAAAAGACATTAATAGTTATTCCTGAAAGAGATGAAGCTGTAATCAGAGCAGCAGCAAATATTCCGGGAGTAAAGACAGCATATGTTAACACAATCAATGTTTACGACATTTTAAACTGTGATTCTTTCTTAATTACAAAAGAAGCAGTTAATAAAGTGGAGGAGGTGTACGCATAATGCGCGATCCACACGATATCATAAAAAAACCTATAGTAACAGAAGCAAGTATGGATGCAATGGCAGAAAAAAAATACACTTTTGTTGTTGATAAAAAGGCTAATAAGACAGAAATTAAAAATGCAGTGGAAAAAATATTCGGAGTTAAGGTAGCGAGTGTAAACACAATGAATATGCTTGGAAAAACAAAAAGACAAGGCATACATGTGGGTAAAAGAGCTGACTGGAAAAAGGCTATAGTTACTTTAACACAAGAAAGCAAAACAATAGAATTCTTCGAAGGAATTTAATCGAAAGATAGGAAATTATTAAAAAGGAGGAAAATCTCATGGGTATTAGAAAATACAGACCAACCTCTCCGGCGTTGAGACAAATGACTGTTTCAACATTTGAAGAAATTACAACTAATGAACCTGAGAAATCTCTTTTAGCTCCATTAAAAAGTAAAGCCGGAAGAAACGCACACGGAAGAATAACTGTACGTCATCAAGGCGGTGGAGAAAAGAGAAAATATAGAATCATAGATTTCAAAAGAAATAAAGACGGAGTACCGGGAAAAGTTGCAACAATCGAGTATGATCCTAACAGAAGCGCAAATATAGCACTTATTAATTATGTGGATGGAGAAAAAAGATATATTATTGCACCTTATAAATTAGTAGTTGGTGATACTATCGTTTCAGGAGCAGACGCAGATATTAAAATCGGTAATACATTGCCTGTCAGAAATATTCCTGTAGGTACAATGATTCACAATATTGAACTTAAACCCGGCAAAGGCGGCCAAATGGTACGTTCGGCAGGAAATGCAGCTCAGCTGATGGCAAAGGAAGGTAAGTACGCTCAAGTAAGACTTCCAAGCGGAGAAGTTAGAATGATATTGATGGATTGTAGAGCTACAATTGGTCAGGTAGGAAATATAGATCACGAGAATATAACAATCGGTAAAGCAGGCAGAAAAAGACATATGGGTATCAGACCTACAGTAAGAGGTTCCGTAATGAACCCTAATGATCACCCTCACGGTGGTGGTGAAGGCAGATCTCCTATAGGCAGAACAGGACCTGTAACACCTTGGGGTAAACCGGCACTTGGTTATAAAACTCGTAAGAAGAATAAAAAATCTGACAAGATGATTGTTAAGAGAAGAAACGTTAAATAGTAATCAGGTTTTGTGAAAGGAGGAAATGGTGAATGGGTAGATCATTAAAAAAAGGGCCTTATTGCGAACCAAGTCTTATGAAAAAGATTGTGGAAATGAATGAAGCCAACAATAAAAAAGTATTAAAAACTTGGTCAAGAAGATCAACAATATTCCCCGAAATGGTAGGCCATACATTAGCTATACATGATGGCAGAAAGCACGTTCCTGTATATATAACTGAAGATATGGTTGGACACAAACTCGGTGAATTTGCTCCAACAAGAACTTATAGAGGACATGATAAGAACGATAAATCTTCAAAAGTTAAATAAGAAGGGAGGCAGCCTAAATGGAAGCAAGAGCAGTTGCTAAATATATAAGAATATCACCAAGAAAAATGAAGTTCGTATGTGATATGGTAAGAGGTAAAAATGTTGATGAAGCTTTAGCAATTTTGAAATTTTACCCAAGCAAGGGAGCTAAAATTTTAGAAAAGGTAGTTCAATCAGCTACAGCTAATGCTGAAAACAACTTTGATTTGGATAGAGATAAATTATATGTTTCTGAAGTTTATGCAAATCAGGGACCAACTCTTAAGAGATGGAGACCGAGAGCAAAAGGAAGCGCATATAAGATACTAAAAAGAAGCAGCCACGTAGGTGCTGTAGTAAAAGAAAGAGAATAACAACTGTAAAGGAGGTAAAAAATGGGTCAGAAGGTAAATCCTCATGGACTGAGAGTTGGTATAATCAATGATTGGGACTCAAAATGGTATGCTGACAAAAAGAATTTTGGTGAAAATTTAACCGAAGACTATAAGATTCGTGAATTTATAAAAGTAAACTTGAATCAAGCAGGTATTGCTAAAGTTGATATCGAAAGATTTGCCAGCAGAGTAAAGGTGAGTGTGTTCACAGCCAAACCGGGTATGATAATCGGAAAAGGCGGTACTGGTGTTGATATGTTAAAGAACAGCATTGAAAAAATCACCGGCAAAACTGTTATAATTAATGTAGAAGAAATAAAGGTTCCTGAGTTAAATGCACAATTAGTTGCTGAAAATATTGCCAGCCAGATTGAAAAGCGTATATCTTTCAGGAGAGCTATGAAGCAGGCAATGCAAAGAACAATGAAAATGGGTGCAAAGGGTATTAAAACAAGTGTATCCGGAAGATTAAACGGTGCCGATATGGCAAGAACCGAAGGATATTCAGATGGTAAAATTCCTCTTCAGACTTTAAGAGCTGATATAAGCTACGGTTTTGCAGAAGCAAACACAACATTCGGAAAAATCGGTGTTAAGGTTTGGATATGCAGAGGTGAAGTTCTGAGAAAGAAAGGTTCTTTATTATCAGACAATCAAGAACCGACAAAAGCACTTAATGACAACAGAGATAACAAGAAGAGAAGAAGACCAAACAATAATTTTAAAAGAGATAAAAAGTAATAAGTCCTGAAGGAAGGAGGAACAATTATGTTAATGCCTAAAAGAGTAAAACGCCGTAAACAACAAAGAGGAAGAATGACAGGTATTGCTACAAGAGGTAATACAATCACTTATGGCGAATATGGGCTTCAAGCACTTGAACCAGCTTGGATAACATCTAACCAAATAGAAGCTGCCAGAAGAGCAATGACAAGATCTGTTAAGAGAGGCGGTCAAATTTGGATTAAAATATTCCCGGATAAACCTGTAACAAAGAAACCAGCCGAAACACGTATGGGTAAAGGAAAGGGCTCTCCTGAGTATTGGGTAGCTGTAGTTAAACCGGGCAGAGTAATGTTCGAAATGTCAGGGGTATCTGAAGAAGTAGCCAGAGAAGCAATGAGACTTGCCATGCATAAATTGCCTATCAAATGCAAATTTATCGTGAAGGATCAGGCATCAGAGAAGGATGGTGAAGCAAATGAAAGCTAATGAACTAAGAAATAAATCAGTTGAAGAGTTAAATAAATCAGTTTCTGATTTAAAAACAGAACTGTTCAATTTAAGATTTCAACTTGCAACCGGAGAACTTGACAATCCGATGAGAATAAAAAAAGTCAAGAAAGATATTGCACGTGTTAAAACAGTTCTCAGAGAACGTGAATTAAGCATTAATGCGCAGTAATAAGAAAGGAGGATCTTTACTTTGGAAAGAGGCAACAGAAAAGTAAGAATTGGAAAAGTAGTTAGTAATAAAATGGATAAGACAATAGTAGTTGCTACTGAAAAGCTTGTAGCACATCCTCTTTATAAGAAACAAATTAAAATGACAAAAAAATACAAGGCACATGACGAAGAAAACAAGTGCAACATTGGAGATACAGTTAAAATAATGGAAACCAGACCATTATCAAAAGAAAAATGCTGGAGATTAGTTGAAATATTAGAGGAAGCTAAATAGACCCCAAGACAATTGAAGGGAGGTTAAGTCATGATACAAACTGAATCAAGATTAAGAGTCGCAGATAATTCAGGAGCTAAAGAAGTTCTTGTTATAAGAGTTATGGGCGGATCAGTCGTTAAATATGGAAGCGTTGGTGATATAGTAGTATGCGCAGTTAAATCTGCAACACCTGGTGGAGTTGTTAAGAAGGGTGATGTAGTTAAGGCAGTTATCGTCAGAACTAAAAAGGAAATAAGAAGAAAAGACGGAACATATATAAAATTTGACGATAATGCAGCTGTAATTATTAAAGAAGATAAAACACCGGTTGGTACTCGTATATTTGGACCTGTAACAAGAGAATTAAGAGATGGAAAGTTTATGAAAATAATCTCATTAGCACCGGAAGTACTTTAATAGGAGGTGTATAAAGATGCACGTTAAAAAAGGCGATAAAGTTGTAGTTATAGCAGGCAGCGATAAAGGCAAAACAGGCAAAATTTTAACAAGTTTTCCTAAAGATAACAGAGTCATTGTTGAAAATGTAAATATGCTTACAAAACATCAAAAGCAGACAAATCAGATGCAACAAGCCGGTATAGTACACCGCGAAGGCCCTGTTAACATTTCAAATGTCATGCTATATTGCGAGAAATGCAAATCAGGTGTAAGAACCGAAAAGAAAATAGAAAATGGTAAAAAAGTAAGAGCATGTAAAAAGTGCGGTCATGTTTTTGAATAATGCTCGAAGGGAGGTACGAACCATATGGCAAGATTAAAAGCCACATATAAGGAACAAGTATTGCCTGCACTGATTGAAAAGTTTCAGTACAAAAGCGTTATGCAGGCACCTAAAATAGAGAAGATAATAATCAATATGGGCGTTGGCGAAGCTAAAGAAAATGCAAAGTTTTTAGAAAACGCAGTTGAAGAAATGTCTATAATTGCAGGTCAGAAGCCTGTAGTAACTAAAGCCAAAAAATCTATATCTAACTTTAAATTGAGAGAAGGAATGGCAGTAGGTTGCAAGGTTACATTAAGAGGAGATCACATGTATGAATTCTTCGATAAATTAGTAAACATTGCCTTACCGAGAGTTAGAGACTTCAGAGGTGTTTCAAAAACATCATTTGACGGCAGAGGAAATTACGCTTTAGGAATTAAAGAGCAATTGATATTTCCGGAAATAAATTATGATAAAATCGATAAAATAAGAGGTATGGACATAATTATAACAACTACAGCAAACACTGACGAAGAAGCACGTGAGCTGTTGAGATTAATGGGTATGCCTTTTACTAAGTAAGGGAGGGAAACGATAATGGCAAAGACATCTCTAAAAGTTAAACAACAGAGAAAACAAAAATTCTCAACAAGAGAATATACAAGATGCAAAATTTGTGGAAGACCTCATGCTTATTTAAGGAAATTCGGCATATGCCGTATATGCTTTAGAGAACTGGCTTATAAAGGTCAGATCCCAGGCGTTAAAAAAGCCAGCTGGTAAAATTTTATAAAATGGAAGGAGGTTACTTACATGGTAATGACAGATCCTATCGCAGATATGTTAACGAGAATAAGAAATGCTAATCATTCAAAACATGAATTTGTTGATGTTCCGGCTTCTAAGATAAAAAGAGAAATAGCTAATATATTGCAGGAAGAAGGATACATTAAGGGCTTTGATGTTATAGATGACGGTAAACAAGGTATTATAAGAGTTGAACTCAAATACCAACAAAATAAAGAGAGAGTTATAACTGGCATTAAGAGAATTTCTAAACCAGGTCTTAGAGTTTACGTAGGAAAAGAAGAAACTCCAAAGGTATTAGGCGGTTTAGGTATAGCTATACTTTCTACTTCTAAAGGAATAGTTACGGATAAAAAAGCAAGAACACAGGGTGTTGGCGGAGAAGTAATCTGCTACGTATGGTAAAATAACGAATAGGAGGTGCTAAGATGTCAAGAATAGGCATTAAACCTGTAAATATACCTGCAAATGTTGAAGTGAAAATCGATGCTCACAATTATGCAGTTGTTAAAGGTCCAAAAGGACAGCTTGAACAGCAGTTGCCAAAGTCAATGAAAATTGAAATAGAAGGCACAGAAATCAATGTTTCAAGACCTGATGATCAAAAAGAACACAGATCACTTCATGGACTTACAAGAACTCTTGTTAACAATATGGTAGTTGGAGTTTCCGAAGGTTTTTCCAAGACACTTGAAATCGTAGGTGTTGGATATAGAGCACAAAAACAAGGAAATAAACTAGTATTAAACTTAGGTTTCTCTCATCCTGTTGAAATGGAAGATCCGAAAGGAATTGAAACAGCAGTTGAGGGCACAAATAAAATAATAGTTAAAGGTACAGACAAACAGCAAGTTGGAAACTATGCTGCTGTAATCAGAGACTGGAGAAGACCTGAACCATATAAGGGTAAAGGAATTAAATACTCTAATGAAGTTGTTAGACGTAAAGCTGGTAAGACCGGTAAATAAAAGTAATATATGAAAGGAGTGAGTATTAGTGCTTAAAAAAATTGATAAAAATCAAAAAAGAAAAGAAAGACACTATAGTATAAGAAATAAAATCGTAGGAACTCCTGAGAGACCAAGATTGAATATTTTTAAAAGCTCTAAGCACATATACGCTCAAGTAATTGACGATGCTACAGGAACAACTCTTGCATCAGCTTCAACATTAGATAAAGAGTTAGTTGGCCAAGTAGCTGAACTTACTAAAACAGATGCAGCAAAATTAGTAGGTAAAACAGTAGGAGAAAGAGCGAAAAATAAAGGTATAAATGCGGTAGTTTTCGACAGAGGCGGATATTTATATCACGGTAGAGTAAAATTACTTGCAGATGGAGCAAGAGAAAGCGGACTTGAATTTTAATAAGGAGGTTAGTCATGGAACAACGTGGACGTATAGATGCAAGCCAACTGGATGTTAAAGAGAAAGTTATAAGCATCAACCGTGTTACTAAAGTTGTTAAAGGTGGTAGAAACTTTAGATTTAGTGTATTGGTTGTTGTTGGTGACGAAAATGGTCATGTTGGCATAGGAATGGCTAAAGCAATAGAAATTCCGGATGCCATCAGAAAAGCAATCCAGGATGCTAAGAAAAATATGATTGAAGTGCCACTGATCAGTACAACAGTGCCACATGAAATAATAGGCAGATATGGCGCAGGCAGAGTTCTTATAAAACCTGCTAAAGAAGGTACAGGTATCATAGCAGGAGGCCCTGTTCGTGCAGTACTTGAATTAGCCGGAGTCAGAGATATAAGAACAAAATCATTAGGATCAAACAATCCAAGAAATGTAGTTAACGCAACAATTGAAGCTTTAAAACTTCTTAAGAAGCCTGAAGATGTAGCAAGAATCAGGGGTAAATCCGTAGAAGAAATTTATAGCTAAGAGGTGAAAAAATATGGCAAAGATAAAAATTAAACAAACTAAAAGTATAATTGCTAAAACACCTAACCAGGTAAAAAACATGAAAGCTTTAGGTTTGAAAAAAATTGGCCAGGTGATTGAAAAAGAAGACAGTCCTCATATAAGAGGAATGATCAGAAAAGTAGAACACATGGTAGAGGTTATAGAATAATACTATAAGGAGGTGTTAATGATGAAACTTCATGAATTAAAACCTAATCCTGGTAGTACAAAGAACAGAAAAAGGTTAGGTAGAGGTACTGCAACAGGACAAGGAAAGACAGCCGGAAGAGGTATGAACGGACAAAAATCACGTTCCGGCGGTGGAGTTAGACCAGGATTCGAAGGAGGGCAGATGCCTCTTTACAGAAGATTACCAAAGAGAGGATTCACGAACATTTTTGGTACTCAATTTGCTGAAATAAATGTTGAAGTATTAAACAAATTCGAAGATGGAGCAGAGATTACTCCGGAACTTCTTAAATCAGAGGGTATATTAAAAAAACAACTTGATGGTGTTAAGATACTCGGAAACGGTGAACTTGCTAAGAAGCTTACAGTTAAAGCTCATAAATTCAGCAAATCAGCGGTAGAAAAAATCGAAGCTGCCGGCGGAAAAGCTGAGGTGATTTAAGTTGTTTGAAACTTTGAGAAATGCATGGAAAATACCTGATTTAAGAAAAAAAATGACATTTACCTTTTTAATGCTTGTAATATATCGACTCGGCGCTGTAATACCTGTTCCTGGTATAGACAGAGCGATTGTAGGTAACATGTTTGCAGGAACGGCAGGCGGCTTATTAGATTTCTTCGATATGATGTCCGGTGGTGCTTTTAAGGACTTTACGATATTTGCATTAAATATTTATCCATACATTACATCTTCAATTATTCTTCAGTTATTGGCAATAGCCATTCCAAAGCTTGAAGAAATATTTAAACGTGAAGACGGAAAGAAAAAAATGGCTCAATGGACCAGATACATTACTGTTGTACTTGCATTGATTCAAGCTACTGCATATGCTGTTGGATTTTTCAATTCAGCAATAATAGACCAAAGCTTTTTATCAATTCTGTCAGTAGTAATAGTATTGACAGCCGGTACAGCATTCCTGATGTGGCTGGGTGAGTTGATAACAGAAAAAGGTATAGGTAACGGTATATCATTAATAATCATGATAGGTATCATATCAAGATATCCAACCGATGTTGGAACAATGATATTCCAGATGCAAAACGGAGCAGTTAATATAATTGAAATTATATTATTCCTGGTATTTGCATTAATAATAGTAGTTGGAGTTATAGCAATTCAACAAGGCGAAAGAAAAATTCCTGTTCAATATGCTAAAAGAGTAGTAGGAAGAAAAATGTACGGCGGACAAAGCACACATATTCCTATGAAAGTGTTAATGGCAGGAGTTATGCCGGTAATATTCGCTTCAACACTTTTAGCAATACCACAAACTTTAGGGTTTTTCTTCCCGAATATGTTAGACGGTGTACAAAAATATTTCTCAGTGGCTCAAAGCCCCGGAGTATATATCTATACAATATTAAATATAGTACTGATTATATTCTTCACATATTTCTATACAGCGGTACAATTCAATCCATTTGAATATTCAAACACACTGAAAGAAAATGGCGGCTTTATCCCGGGAATCAGACCGGGAAGACCAACTGCAGAATATTTAAATAAAGTGTTAAACAGAGTAACAATAGCAGGAGCTATTGCACTTGCAATAATTGCGACAATACCTACTTTAGTATTCTCGTTCACTAGTTTAAATATAAACTTTGGTGGAACATCACTGTTGATCGTAACAGGTGTTGCGCTTGAAACGATGAAGCAAATTGAAGCACAAATGCTGATGAGACACTACAAGGGATTTTTAAAATAAGGAGAGGTAAGGAAAATGAGAGCAATTTTATTGGGACCTCCGGGAGCCGGAAAGGGAACTCAAGCAGAAACAATTGTAAAAGAATTTTCAATACCACATATTTCTACGGGAGATATATTCCGTCAGAATATTAAAGAAGGAACAGTTCTTGGGAAAAAAGCAAAAGAATATATGGATCAAGGCTTGCTTGTTCCCGATGAATTGACAGTTGAATTAGTAAAAGACAGATTGCTTAAGGATGATTGCAAAAATGGATTTCTGCTAGATGGATTTCCAAGAACAATTTTTCAGGCGGATGCACTAGAAAATGCGTTAAACAGCATGAACCAAAAGCTTGATTATGTTATTAATATAATAGTAAAAAAAGAACTTCTTGTTGAAAGAGCTGTTGGAAGAAGAATGTGTAAGGACTGCGGTCAGACATTTCACATATCATTCAATAAGCCTTCAAAAGAAGGAATATGCGACAATTGCGGCGGCGAGCTTCTTCAGAGAAAAGATGATGCTGAAGAAACAGTTACGAAAAGAATCAATGTTTACCAGGAGCAGACAGAACCTCTTATTGATTATTACACAAAAAAAGGTATAATAGTTAACATAGACGGAGAAAAACCGATAGCTGAGGTTGGCAAAGAAATTGTTGCAAAAATGAGGAATAAGTAATATGATTATCCTCAAGACAAAAAGAGAAATAGAAATAATGAGAAAAGCCGGACGTTTGGTAGCCAAGGCTCACGAATTAGTGAGAAACAACATCAAACCCGGTGTTACTACAAAAGAACTTGACCGATTAGTTGAAGAATTTTTAAAATCGCAAAATGCAATACCTACATTTAAAGGTTATAACGGATTTCCATTTTCGATATGTGCTTCTGTAAATGAAGAGGTGGTGCACGGATTTCCAAGTGACAGAAAGCTTGTAGAAGGCGATATTGTCAGTGTGGATATCGGTGCAACATTTGAGGGATATGTAGGAGACAGTGCAAAGACTTTTTCCGTAGGCGAAATAAACGACGAAAAAAGATGTTTAGTTGAAGCAACGAGACAAAGCTTCTATGAAGGTATAAAGTTTGCTACAACAAATTACAGGTTATCAGACATTTCCCACGCAATACAAAGCTATGCCGAATCAAAGGGATTCTCTGTAGTAAGAGATTTCGTAGGTCACGGAGTTGGTAAGAAGATGCATGAATCACCGCAAATACCTAACTTCGGAAGACCGGGTAAGGGACCGCGGCTGCAGGAAGGTATGGTCCTTGCTATAGAACCGATGATTAACGCAGGAGTATATAATGTGAAAATACTTGACAACGACTGGACAGTAGTGACTGTTGACGGCAAACCGTCGGCTCACTATGAACACACGGTTGCAATTACTGATGGAGAACCGATGCTGTTAACCGTTTTATAGGGGTGATATTTTGGAAATAACAACAGATTTAAAAATTGGTCAAATAGTTAAATCAAAAGCAGGCAGAGATAAAGACAGAGTTTTTATTATATGTGATATTTTGGATGAACAATTCGTATTTGTATGTGACGGAGATTTAAGAAAATTAAGTTCTCCCAAAAAGAAGAAAGTGAAACATTTAATGATTTATAATACAGTGTTGACAGAATTTGCAGATAAGTTACAAAGTAATGAAAATTTAGATGATGCATATGTCAGAAAGGTTCTAAGTCCTTTTAAACAAAGTGTATCTAAAGAAATGGAGGTTGAGTGATCAATGTCCAAGAAAGATGTAATAGAAGTCGAAGGGAAAGTCCTGGAAGCACTTCCTAATGCTATGTTCAAAGTTGAGCTTCAAAATGGGCACCAGATTTTAGCGCATATTTCTGGAAAACTGAGGATGAACTATATCAGGATTCTACCAGGAGATACTGTTAATGTTGAATTATCACCGTATGATTTAACAAGAGGAAGAATAACCTGGAGGAAAAAGTAAGGAGGTATTACAATGAAAGTAAGACCATCAGTAAAACCTATGTGCGAAAAATGCAAGATTATCAGAAGAAAAGGAAAAGTAATGGTAATCTGTCAAAATCCAAAGCACAAACAAAAACAAGGCTAATAAGCTGATAAAATATTAAGTAACTAGGTTGATAGGAGGTGTACTTAATGGCCAGAATCGCCGGTGTTGACTTGCCAAGAGAAAAAAGAGTTGAAATAGGTTTAACTTATATATTTGGTATTGGCAGAGCAACTTCAAAGAAAATTTTAAATGCAACAGGTATTAACCCTGATACAAGAGTTAAGGATCTGACAGAAGATGAAGTACAACAATTAAGAACTGAAATAGATAAGCGTCCTGTAGAAGGTGACTTAAGAAGAGAAGTAGCGTTGAATATTAAGAGATTAAAAGAAATCAACTGCTACAGAGGAATAAGACACAAAAGAGGACTGCCTGTCAGAGGACAGAACACTAAAAATAATTCGAGAACTCGAAAAGGTCCTAAGAGAGTTTCAGGAAAAAAATCTAAGAAGTAAAAGGAGGGACTTAAGTGGCAGCTAAGAAACAACAAAAAACAACAAGAGTAAGAAAAAGAGAACGTAAAAATATTGAAAAAGGCCAGGCACATATTAAGTCAACTTTTAACAATACGCTTGTAACTCTTACAGACTTGCAAGGAAATGCAATTTCTTGGGCAAGCTCAGGTCAATTAGGTTTCAAGGGTTCAAGAAAATCTACTCCTTATGCAGCGAGCATGGTTGCTGAAGAAGCTGCAAAAAAGGCTATGGAACATGGCTTGAAAACAGTAGAAGTATACGTTAAGGGACCGGGCTCAGGCAGAGAAGCTGCAATCAGATCTTTGCAGGCAGCGGGCTTAGAAGTTAATTTAATAAAAGACGTTACTCCGATACCACATAATGGTTGCAGACCGCCAAAACGTAGAAGAGTATAATGGAAACGAGGTGAAAAGATGGCAAGATATACTGGACCTGTCTGCAGAATTTGCAGAAGAGAAGGATTAAAGTTATATTTTAAAGGTGACAGATGTTATACTGACAAGTGTTCAATCGGCAGAAGAAATTATGCTCCGGGACAACACGGTCAAAACAATAAAAAATTATCTAACTATGGTATGCAGTTAAGAGAAAAACAAAAAGTTAGAAAATATTACGGAGTTTTAGAAGGACAATTTGTAGAATATTTCAGAATTGCTGATAAAATGTCAGGAAAAACAGGTAGTAACTTATTGAAGTTATTAGAGCTTAGATTTGACAATGTCGTTTATAGATTAGGTTTTGCAAGTTCAAGACCTGAAGCAAGACAATTGGTAGTTCACGGCCACTTTACCGTTAACGGTAAGAAGGCAGATATCCCATCTATGATTTTACAAGCTGGAGATGTTATACAAGTTAAAGAAAAAAGCCAAAGTTCAGATAAATTCAAGGCTTTAGTTGAAAATCACAAAAAGACTGCACCACAATGGCTGCAGGTAGAACCGGACAGCTTTACAGGTAGAATAATTGCAGAACCTGCTAAAGAGGATATAGAAATACCAATAGAAGAGCATCTGATTGTCGAGTTGTATTCTAAGTAATAAGTAAATAAGAATTATTACCCTCGGCAAACATCACATCTAAGGAGGGTTGGGATGATAGAAATAGAAAAACCTAATATTACGTTAATTGAAAAGAATGATGATAACTCATATGGAAAAATAGTAGTTGAACCACTTGAAAGAGGTTACGGGACAACACTTGGAAATTCACTCAGAAGAATACTTCTTTCATCGTTACCTGGAGCAGCTGTAACATCAATCAACATACAAGGCGTATTGCATGAATTCTCTACAATACCGGGAGTAAGAGAAGATGTTACAGAAATAATTCTTAATATAAAGAACCTTGCTGCAAAAATGAACGTACAAGGACCGGCACAGCTTCTGATAGATGCTAAAGGTCCAAAGGTAGTTACAGCAGCAGACATTATAACAGGAACAGATGTAGAAATAATCAACGAGGATTTGCATATTGCAACCTTGGAGGAAGGCTCTGAGCTCATTATTGAAATGGAAATGGAGCAGGGCAGAGGTTACGTCGTAGCAGAAAGAAATAAGAAGGACAGTCAGGCAATTGGCGTAATACCTATAGATTCTATTTACACACCTGTTAAAAAGGTTAACTTTACTGTTGAAGATACCAGAGTTGGTAACAGAACAGATTTTGACAAATTGACAATCGAGATATGGACTAATGGTACAATTGAACCTGAAGAAGCAGTTTCTTTAGGTGCTAAAATATTAAATGAACATCTGAATTTATTTATATCATTGACAGACCACGTTAATGACGTTGAAATAATGGTAGAAAAAGAAGAAGATGAAAAAGAAAAAGTATTAGAAATGACAATAGAGGAGCTGGATTTGTCAGTTAGATCTTACAACTGTCTGAAGAGAGCAGGAATTAATACTGTTGAGGAGCTTACATACAAGTCAGAAGATGACATGATGAAAGTAAGAAACCTTGGAAAGAAATCTTTAGACGAAGTAGCTAAGAAACTTGAGGAATTAGGTTTATCTCTCAGAAAAAATGATAATTAGCTGTAAAAGGAGGACTAAGCATGGGTAGTCACAGAAAGCTTGGTTTCAAGTCTGACCACAGAGTAGCGATGCTTCGTAATATGACAGCTGACTTAATTAATCATGGCAGAATTGTTACAACAGTAACAAGAGCCAAAGAATTAAGAAGAGTAGCTGAAAGAACTATCACTCTTGGCAAAAGAGGAGACCTACATGCAAGACGTCAAGCAGCAGCTTATTTATACGATAAAAATGCTGTAAGTAAGTTGTTTGAAGAAGTTGCTCCTAAATACAAGGAAAGAAACGGTGGATACACCAGAATTCTTAAATTGGGACCACGCAGAGGCGATGGAGCAGAAATGGCGATAATTGAATTAGTATAGTTAGTATATAAGTTCAAATTGATTAATAATAAAACTGTTAGGGATTAAGATTTCTTAGTCCCTTTAAGTTTGCTATAAAAAAGCAACCTAAATTCAAAAATTTAAGTTGCCTTTTTATATGAAATAAAAATTAAATTACTTCTTCAGCCAGGTTATTCTCCGACTTTATTTTAAATTTGCTTACTAATCCTTTTAATAGGATGGCTTGGCTGGATAATTCTTCACTTGCTGCTGCGCTTTCTTCTGCCGTGGCTGAATTTGTTTGAACAGCTTGAGATATTTGCATTATGGCTTCAGTGATTTGATTCATTGCTATATTCTGTTCATTTGAAGCTGCAGCAATGCTGCTTACATACTCAGAAGTTTTTTCTCCGGCTTCTTTTACCTGCTCTAATGCCTTATATGTTGCATTTACTATTGTTTTTCCGTTTTCTGCTTTGCTGATGGAGGTTTCTATTAGCTCGGTAGTATCCTTGGCTGCTTCGTTGCTCTTAGCAGCCAAATTCCTTACCTCTTCGGCTACAACGGCAAATCCCTTTCCGTATTGTCCGGCATGAGCAGCTTCTACTGCTGCATTTAAAGCAAGAATATTTGTTTGAAATGATATATCATCAATTACTTTGATAATTCTTGACATTTTTTCAGAGGATACACTTATTTCATTCATAGCATTAACAACATTGTTCATTTGCTCATTTGTATAAATTAAATTTTCGCTGGCTAATTCTAATACTTCAATAGCTTGATTTGCAAAATCTGAATTTTGTTTAATTTGGGCAGCAACCTCTTCAATTGTTGCGCTGATTTCTTCCACAGATGATGCTTGTTCAGTAGAACTCTGAGAAAGCATCTGGCTTGCAGAAGCCACTTGTTCAGAACCGGATGTTACCTGATTAGAAGCATTTAATATATTATGGAGAACATCGTTGTTTACAGATATTAATTTCTTCAAGTTATTGCCTAATAAATCTTTATCAGATTTTGCACTAATATCAACAGTAAAATCTCCCGAAGCTATTTTTTCTACAACAAAGGCCTGAGATCGTATATTTTCAATCATTTTATCAAAGGAAGCAGCTAATTTACCTACTTCATCACTTCTGTCAATTTCAATGTTAACATTAACATCTCCTGTTGCAAGAGCTTCCGCAGCGTCAACCATTCGTGAGATAGGTTTACTTATGATGCTTGAATTAAAAAAACCGCATGCAATTGCAATGAGTATTGATATGATTATGATAATTATCATACTTATAATTGTAATTTTAGTTTCATCAGTCAATTGCGCCGATAATTCATTACCATAAAATACTTTAAGGTGTTGCAGATTCTCAAAAACCTCTTCAATTGATTCTGAAAGCTCATCTGCTTTTCCGTTTGATAGTTCAATTGCTGCATCAATTTTATTATCATTTGCGTATTGAGCGATTAAGCTTAGTTCTGTATTATATTGGTTCAGCAGATCTATAAGCTTGTTGAACTCAGTGCGACCTTCTTCTGTTTGCAGTGTATTTTCAAATATTTTTAATGAATTGTACATATGCTCACGTTCTTCTTCAATTATCAGTTTATAGCTGTCCACATCGTTATTTTTGCCCTTTGTACCTTCAAGGATTGCTTTTTGCAAATTAATGCGTATATCATGATAGGATACTTCAGCATCACTAATATCCCTTAAAGGTGCACCATAAACATTAAATAATTCAGAATATTGCTTAACGAGACCGTTTATATTTATAATACCTATTATTCCTACAATTAATGTAATCATTGCCACTGTAGAAAATCCAATTATTAATTTAGATCTTATATTTAAATTTAAATACCATTTTTTCATATTATCCTCCTCTTTAATTCCACATATTTTCCATTAAATTGTTAATACCATCATCACTGATTAATTTACTGCAATCAATCAATAATTTTATTTCATCGCCGACTTTTCCTATGCCATTTATAAGGTGTTGATTTTCAACCTTAAAACTTGGGGGAAGTGAAATATTTTCGTCGGCAATAGCTAAGACTTCTAATACACAATCTACTATAATCCCCAAGGATATGCCATTTATGTTTATAACTATAATACATGTACGATTATCGTATTCTTTAAATGGCATATTAAATTTAAGCCTCACATCCATTAAAGGTATTATATTTCCTCTTAGGTTAATAACCCCCCTTACATATTTTTCAAGCTGGGGTATTTCTGTATAAGGCTGAATTCCTATTATTTCTTTAACATGTTTGATAGCTATTCCGTATACATCGTTACCAATATAAAATGTTAAATATTTTCCTTTTTGAGTATCATTAACAGCCTTTGTATCACTTAGAATACTATTCATATTTATCTCCTTTCTAATATTGTTAATATCATTTTATACTTTTATTTTTTTGTTTGTGGAGTTTGGACTTAATATGTAAAAAAAACGACTCGAACGGTCGTTTTTTTTGTCTGAATGGTATGTTATGTTCTTTTATTTGAAATTAATCATACTTTTATACAATTAATTTTATTTCTTCCAGCAAATCATTACTGTTTTCAACAGTTAATCCAAATTTGTTTAATACTATAGAATCTATACTTTTATCTGCATTTTCTAAAATACTCCAAGAAAAAACGTCGGCAATATGAAGCAGTGAAACAAGTTCCGTATCTATAATTCTATTATCTAAAGGTTTGTGATGGAAAAGAGCAGACTCAACAATTTGCTGAGGAAGCTCCCACCAGTTAAGGAAATAGGCACCTAATTCTTCGTGTGAAATATTCATAAATTCAAGACTTTCAAAAAAATGATACATATCATTTGTTCCTCTGATATCTTTAGTTTTCTTCAAATATTCATCAGGAAAATTATTTATAAGTACAAATTTACCGATATCGTGCAGTAAACCTGCCATTGCACACGTATCAGGAATCTTTTTATTTAATAGTCTCTTATATAGGTAATTTAATATTTTATTAGTTTGCGTAGAATGTTCCCATAAAATTTCTATATCTTCACTCAAATACTTATTGCTATTTTTTTGTTTATAGCAAAAACTTAGGCTTAAAATTATATTTTTTACATTTATAAGCCCAAGATATGTAATTGCAGTTCTAACAGAACCTGTTCTTATTCCGTAAAATGCTGAATTGACAATTTGAAGTATTTTGGCGGCTATTGATGGGTCTTCTTCTATTAATTCTTCAATTTCCTGCATGTTGGCCTCATTTTTAATCAAAAGCTCAAATTTGTTGTATATTTCTATCGGTGAAGGAAGAAGTTCAATTTCATTAATTACTCTTAATAGATTTTTCTGCTCTAATATTTCTTTAATACTAATCATATTTTTAACGCATGATAAAAGCTCAGCATTATTCCATGGCTTTAATATATAGAGCTTTGCTAAATTGCGTTGCTTAATTTTAAGTAAAGTGTCTTCATCAGCGTAGCCGCTTAATACGATTCTTATAGTTGAGGGAGAAATTTCGTTTGATTTGGCTAAAAATTCATAACCACTTATTCCGGGCATTCTGATATCTGTTATCATAAGTGTTATTTTTTCTTTATGCAAAATATTTAGCGCATCTTCACCGTTATTTGCAGTGAATAAATTATACCCTTTAAATAAAAATAATCTTTTTAAAGAATTTAAGATTTGTATTTCATCATCGACTAATAGTATATTTTCATTCATATAATTGTCTATGTATTCCTTTCGTTATTTAAAGCGGGTAATTTAATTGTAGTCTTAGTTCCTTTTCCAAATGTTGATTCGATATAAATTTTACCGTTATGTTTATTAACTACAATATCATAGGAAATACTTAATCCTAAGCCTGTACCGCTTCCAACCGGCTTAGTTGTAAAAAATGGATCAAATATTCTGGTTAGATTTTCAATTTCAATGCCAATTCCATTATCCTCAATTTGACATACCACATAGTTATCTTCAATGCTTGTTGAAATAATAATAAGTCCATTTTCTTCTGATTTTTTATTTTTGATTGCATAACAAGAATTTAGTATAATATTTAGTATAACTTCATTTATTCTGTTACCGTTTGCCATTATAATTGGAATGTTGCAGAAATTTACAACTACATCTGCATTATACTTAATTTCGTTTTTTGCTAAGTTCAGAGTTTCTTTGATTCCCTTATTTAGATCATATTCTTCAAATTTGAGAGTCGGATCAACTCTTGAGAAGGTTTTAAGATTATTAACAATTTCAGATATTTTGTTAAGACCGTTTTTAATATCACTATTAAGTTCTACAATATCATTCATTATAAAATCAATATTAGATTGGTTTCTTAAATCTAATATTGATTTTATTTCATCATTTAATTCATGAGGTGATATAGAAGGTAATTTTGATATTAAGCTATCGTATGAATATAGAATTTTTTTTATTTTACTGAAATATTCCCATCCGGTTTCTATATTACTTGATACATAGCCCAGCGGATTGTTTATTTCGTGGGCAACTCCTGCTGCCATTTGACCAATTATAGCAAGTTTCTCATGTTGAAAAAGCTGCTCCTTCGTTTCTTCAATCTGCACCATTTTAGAATTTAATTCATTGTTGAAATTGATAACAATGTTTCTTATAAAGTCTTTGTCATTTATCTCTCTTGCAATGGTCAGGACTGTGCTATTACCGCAAAATTCACATAGGCTAACTTCAACATTTGTTAAAATAACCTTATTAAATTTAGTAAAGAATAACATGGAGTAGCTTATTGTCTCACCGGCAAAAAGTTTACTCAATTCATCTTTTAAATTTGCCTCATAAATAGGCATCCCAATATTGACAGTGTCTAGTGAAGTCATTTCATCTTTTGTGTATCCAAGCTTGCAGCAGGCTTCTTCATTAACATATACTATATTACCCGGTACACCATCTTTGCCGATTTTATTTATAAATACCAAACATTCACTGCAGTCATAACTAAAATTACCATTAAAATTTTTCATGTAATCTCCCAACGACAATTTAATAAGATTGTAAATTTAATTCAATAAGGGCATTGCCCGTCATTCAACAAAATCAGTGGGGTTAATCCCCCACTGATTTTAGTTATAATTCAAATATTTCACGGAATCTTTTCATGTACCCCCTGCTGATAGGTATAGTTTCATTCAATTTATTAAATTTAATATTGTATGCTCCATTAAACCACGGGCTTATTTTGTCTATTTTATCAATATTTACTATGTATCCCCTGTGACTTCTGAAAAAATAATTTTCATCAAGTTTTTTTCCCCATGTACTCAATGCATTAGGGCTTTTATAATTTCCCTTTTCAGTAACTATTGCTACATTTCCGTTAATAGAAGTCAAATAATAAATGTCCGAGAGATTTATTAGTATTATATTTTCATCTTCCCAAACAGGTATTTTTTTATTGTATTGCACATGTGGTTTTTTGATAAAGATATCTTCCTTTTCTTTATTCCTGTGTTTTTCACGTAAAGCTTTTTCAACAACAGACAGAACCTCTTGATTATTCCATGGCTTTGCAATATAGTAATAAATTCCTACTTCGTTAATTGCTGAAATGGTAACATGAACATCTATATATCCTGTAATGAGAATTCTTATGGCGTTAGGCAGAATATTTTTTGTAATCTTTAAGATTTCAATACCCGATATTTCAGGCATGTTGTAATCACACAATATTACATCTATCTCATGATTTTTAATAATATCGATCGCTTTATCAGATTTATCTGCTGAATAAATGATATATTCATTCTTACTTAAAATTCGTTTTAAAGCATTAATAATATTTTGATCATCATCAATTATCAATATATTAAAGTTATCCATAATTTCAGCCTCACTTAACTTATTAAGTTTTGTTAATATTCTATCATAAGGTTAAACAAATAGCAATAATTGCATAAAATCAATACAAAATCATTATGCTCTATCTATAAAAATAAGATTGAACTCTCTCTGTTATCTATAAAGCTCCCTTATGGTTAATTAAATACGTGCAGTGCATTTTTATCCATTGAAATAATATAACCAATTAATTGTAAATTACGCTCATAGCATAAATTACTGACAGCAAGACGGGCAGTGAATTTTTATCCGTTGCAAATCGATTACATTATGATTAATTATTCATTGAATATTTTACAATTTGTGATAAAATATTATATATACTTATATATACTAATGTAGGATGTGAAAATATGGGAATTAATATTGCCGTTTGCGATGATTCAAAGGAATACAGCGAAATTATTACAGAAATTATAAAAAGAATTGTTAATAATAGAACGAATGTTAATACATTTAATTCAGGACATGATCTTGTACAAGCTTTTAAGGAAAACAAATTTGACATCATATTTTTAGATATGGAAATGCCTGAAATAAATGGCATCGAAACAGGATTAAAAATAAGGGAGATGAGCGATAAAGCTATTATATTCTATCTGACATCACATAAAGAATATGCCTTTGAATCCTATAGGGTCAAGGCTAGAGATTATCTTTTGAAGCCTGTAAACCTTTCTGTAATTGAAAAAGTATTGAATGAATGTCTGCTGGAATTAGAAGGAAGCTTAAATTATTTAGACGTAAAGGACATAAAGGGAATCATTCACCGTATACCTATTGATGACGTTACACACGTATTAAGGAAGAAGGAAGACCGGAAACTACATATTTATTGTTTGGACAATAAAGAAATTATCACATCACAAACTCTTGAAAGCATTGAAAGGGCATTGATATATAAGGAACACATAGTAAGAGCCAGTAAATCATGCTTGGTAAATATGGTCAATGTCAGAGAAATAAGGAAAAATGTAATTTATTTCAGTAATGAAGCAAGGGAAGAGGCAAGTCGCAGATGCCTATCAGAATTGGTTAATAAATTTAAACTAAAAAAACTGGCGGTGAAAATATGAAGTGGGGTTTAATAGAATTAACAGTTAATTTTCTTCAGGTCTTTGTAATTTTAAAAATATTCGAACTACGCTATGACAGAAGATTTAATTTTAAATATTCTGTTGAAGTTGCTATCTTACTTATGACGTTAGCATTGAGCTTAATAAACTATAATGTCCCAATTGGGATGAATCCAGTTATATATTTAAGCTACATTGTATTTTTTTATATTTTAACTGTTATTATCTTTACGGGAAATGTTTTTTCTAAAGTTGTATCAATGTTTTTGACCATGACTATTCTTGGCGCATGTGAATTGTTGGCGGTCGTTTTTATTTCTTCAATAACAGGAATAGATTTTAAGCTATATCAAGAACAAAATTTCACAAGATTAGAGGGTATGATAATTTCCCAAATTTTATTTGTATATACATATATGTTCATGAGGAAAACAACCAAAAAAGAAAGATTAAATTTATTTGATAATAGATATTACTTTCTGGTTGGCTCAATTTTGTTTTTAACTATTACTACAATTTTTATGGTAATTTGGATGTACGGGAGTATCAAAATTGAAAATGAAGGTATCAATAATACATTAGTTGTATTAACGATGTGTGTTTCGCTTATTTCAATAGCATCCATAGCTTTAACAAATCGAATCATTAAAGATATGAATGAAAAACATAAAAATGATCTGGAACTGCAGCAAATGAAAATGGAGCATGCATATTTTTCAGATGTAAATTCTGTATTGGAAGAAATAAGAATTTTAAGACACGATATGCGTGGAGAGCTTGCAATAATTCATGCTTACAATGAATTGGATCAAAGAGACAACATAAGGAATCACATCGAAAAAAAGCTTCATGAAATGGATATACAGCTTTTGCCTAAGATAGACAAGGACAATATAATTACATCATTTTTGAATTTCAAGCTGAAAGAAGCAAGAAGTAAAGAAATAGATGTATACATAGAAAGTGAACTTACTGAAGAAAATGAAATATATATTAATAAAGAAGATATATGCCGTGTATTAAACAATATTATTAATAATGCAATTGAAGCCTGCAATAAGTGTGAAGAATGCATCGAAAAATACATAAAGCTTAACATAGATATGGTGGGAAACTGCATTGTAATAAAATCTGAAAACCCCTATTCGGGTGAGTTGAATAAAGAAGGAAACAAAATACTTACTATTAAAAAGGATAGAACGAGGCATGGCTACGGGCTGAAAAGCATTGAGAGTATCGCTGAAAAATACGGAGGCTCAATGAAATTAATCTATGATGATAAAATATTTGTTATAGAAGTTTACATGCTGACTAAAATTTAGATGCAATTTAAGATTATGGAACAAATACACTTGTAAAGGTTGATTACAAGTTTATTTTAGGTTTTTAAATACCGCTTAAGCAACGAAAACAACCGAATAGGCGTTTTTGCGCGAAAAATGTTGAATAATGTGTAAAAATAGGATATTATGTTGTTAACGTTTGAAAGGAGGGGTGTAAAGTGAAAAAAACTTTATCCTTTATGTCATGTATTGCTGCATTTTTGGTGGTGACTGCTCAAACAACTATGGGGACGACATGCATATTTTTGTTTAATCAACCAAAGGTTCCGCAATGCTTGCTGAAAGATGATAAATAAGATTTCTGTTTTCTTATCTGAAGGAATTGGGCTTAAGCTCAATTCCTCTGATAATGAAAAGGAGGTGTATGCATACAGCATCGAGGTACTGCTGTCTTTGCTGTTAAATTTATTATTCCTTTCTACGGCGGCGTATATTCTAAACAAAAAACTTGAGCTTTTAGTTTTTATCATTTTTCTCTCGGGTCTTAAGGTTTATGCTGGCGGCTATCATTCAAAAACACATTTAGAATGCTTTTCCGTTACACTGATAGTATTTCTAATTTCAGCTCTAAGCAATACGTATTTAACAGCATATGGGGAAATAATTTTAGCAATTGGAATCCTGTTTTCAACAATCATGGTTTTCTTACTTGCACCGGCGGAAAATGAAAATAAGCCTTTGAGTAAAAAGGAAAAAAGTAAGTACAAGTTAATAAGCAGAATAATAGTCATAGTGTTGAGTTTAGCTGCTGTTGCTCTGTATTTTGTACGGGTTAGTACCGGTTATATTTATATCACGGCAGTTGTGGCAATGGTAATTGAATCGGTAAGTTTGTTAAGAAAGTGAAGCGTTATTAAGTATTGGGTTAAATTGACAGTTGGGTGTAACTGTCAATTTTTATGTTGTAAATTTATTGGAATAATGATATTATTTATTGCAGTAAAACTAATTCGTATTAAATTAGTTCCCTTGAAGCGAATTAGTAATACTGTTTTCTTATGTTACGGACAAAGATTTGTCCGTATTCAATAAGAACAGTGTATGAAAATAAATATATAGGTGCTTATATGATTGAAAACATAATTAAAATTGAAAATGTTAAATATAAATATGAAAAAGAAAGCAATGATTATGCGCTGAATGGCATTAGTCTTGAAATAAGACAGGGTGAATTTACTGCGATTATAGGTCATAACGGTTCCGGAAAATCCACCCTTGCTAAGCTGATAAACTCTATTTTACTGCCCACGGAAGGAAAAATATATGTAAAAGGCATGGATACCTCTGATGATTCAAAGCTATGGGACATCAGGCAGTCAGCGGGAATGGTATTTCAAAACCCGGACAATCAGCTTGTTGCAACCATTGTAGAAGAGGATATCGCCTTCGGACCGGAAAATCAAGGTGTAGAACCTTCTGAAATCAGGAAAAGAGTTGATGATGCCTTAAATACGGTTGGTATGTATGAATATAGAAAAAGACCTCCGCATATGCTTTCAGGCGGTCAAAAACAAAGAATAGCAATTGCAGGCATACTTGCTTTAAATTCGGATTGCATCGTGCTGGATGAACCGACTGCAATGCTTGATCCTTCAGGCAGAAGAGAAGTAATGGATACTCTGAAAAAATTAAATAAAGCCGGAAAAACAATTTTACTGATTACGCATTACATGGATGAAGCGGTACAGGCGGACAGAGTTGTAATAATAGATAAGGGCAGCATAAAATTAGACGGTACTCCGAAAGAGGTTTTTAGAAATATTGACGAAATCAAAAAATTCGGATTGGATGTTCCTCAGGTTACCGAACTTGCTCAGGAACTTGTAAAGGAAGGTATTAATATTCCGACCGATATAATAGACGTAAAGGAATTGGTGGATTTGTTATGTCAATAAAAGCAGAAAATATAAAATATATTTACAGTGAAGGAACACCTTTCAGAACAGTGGCTTTGGATGATATCAGCATAGAAGTCAAAGAAGGTGACTTTCTTGGTATAATAGGACATACCGGGTCGGGCAAATCTACATTGATTCAGCTTTTTAACGGATTGGAAAAACCAACAGAGGGTAAAATAATTGTCGATGAAATAACCGTTGGAGAGGACAAAAAGCTTCTCAGTAAAGTACGTCAAACCGTAGGTCTTGTTTTTCAATATCCTGAGTATCAGTTGTTTGAAGAAACTGTTGCCAAGGATGTTGCTTTTGGTCCAATGAACTTAAATTTACCGCAGGATGAAATAGATAAGAGAGTAAGGGAATCTTTGGAGTTAGTAGGCTTTAACTTTAATAAAATAAAGGACGCTTCACCTTTCGATTTATCGGGAGGTCAAAAACGAAGGGTTGCCATTGCAGGTGTATTGGCAATGAAACCAAACTATTTAGTTTTGGATGAACCAACAGCCGGATTAGATCCTGCAGGCAGAAATGATTTGTTTGAAAAAATAAAAACTCTTCATAAGAAAGCTAATGTAACTGTTATTTTAGTTTCTCACAGCATGGAAGATATAGCTAAGCTGGTAAACAGGGTGATAGTTTTGTATAAAGGTAAAATTCATATGGAAGGAACACCTAAGGAAATTTATTCTCAGGCTGAAGAATTAAGAGAAATCGGCCTTGGTGTTCCTCAGGTTGCGGAAATAGTTAATGAGCTTAGAAACAGAGGTTTTAATATCAGGACGGATATACTCACTGTCGAAGAGGCGAAGGAAGAGATTTTGAAAGAAGTGAGGAAGAGAAATGTTTAAAAATTTAACTATAGGACAGCATTACCCGGTGGAATCTCCCGTTCATGAACTTGATCCGAGGGTTAAGATAATAATGACATTTGTTTTCATAATATCCTTATTTCTTATTGAAAGCTTCGTAACTTACTTGGTAGTCGGATTATTTTTAGCTCTGGCAATAAAGGTATCCAAGGTTCCTATTAAATTTGTTATAAAGGGCTTAAAACCGATTTTAATGATAATAATAATAACATTTATTATTAACTTATTGATGACTCCCGGTAAGATAATTTTTCAGATTGGTTTTATAAAAATAACCGAAGAGGGATTAAGGCAGGCAGGCTTTATGGCAATACGTCTTACCCTTCTTATTATGGGCACATCATTATTGACCTTGACAACATCTCCGATTATATTGACGGACGGCATAGAAAGCTTGCTGAATCCGTTTAAACGGTTCGGTCTGCCGGCACATGAGCTTGCCATGATGATGACGATAGCCCTCCGTTTCATACCGACATTGATGGAAGAAACAGAGAAAATAATGAAGGCACAAAAATCAAGAGGTGCTGATTTTGAAAGTGGAAATATTATGAGCAGAGCCAAAAACTTAGTCCCGTTGTTGGTTCCGCTTTTCATAAGTGCTTTCAGACGTGCGGATGAGCTTGCTATGGCAATGGAAGCAAGATGCTACAGAGGCGGAGAAAACAGGACGCGTATGAGACAGCTAAAAATATCAAAGGGTGATTTTGTTGCATCAGGTATTTTTATAGTATACTTTGCAGCAATAATTATGATTAAGATATGGTAAGGAATATAAAGCTTAAAATAAGCTACGACGGGACGCAATACCATGGGTGGCAGACCCAGTTAAACAGGGCTACAGTCCAGGAAACCATTGAGCAGGCAATATGCGTCGTAATGAAGCAAAAGGTTAATTTAACAGGTTCAGGAAGGACTGACAGCGGAGTACATGCATTGGGACAGGTTGCAAATTTTGCTGCGGACACTAATATTCCAGAAGAGAAAATAAAAATTGCTTTAAATTCGATTTTGCCCAATGATATAAGAATAATTGATTCGGTGGATGTTCCGATAGAGTTTAATTCAAGATTCGATGCTCATGATAAAACATACATGTATCAGATTTATAACAACAGTGTATGGAGCCCTTTTTACAGCAGATATTCTTGTTTTGTTCCTGTCAGTATGGAATTTGATAAAATGGTTGAAGCTGCAAAGCATTTAGTCGGAACACATGATTTTAAAGGATTTATGGCTGCAGGTTCAGATGTTAAAACAAGCATCAGGACTGTTTATGAAACTGAACTTATTAAAGAAGACCAATTAATCAGATTTTATATAAACGGGAACGGATTTTTGTATAACATGGTCAGAATTATAGCAGGAACCTTAATAGATATAGGCAAGGGCACTAAAAGTATAAATTGTATAGAAGAGGCAATAATTAATAGAGACAGAACACTTTTAGGTCAGACGGCACCTGCTCAAGGATTGTTCTTAATGAGCGTAAATTATAACGATAGATGAGCGATGGATAGACATTAGGTTGGTTATAGACAGGTAATTGGTTAAATTATTTTATTAATTGCAAGTCGATTGCTAAATCAATTATTCATATTAAGTATTAAGTAAAAAAGCGCAGCACTGAGGAATAAAAATTTTACGCAATAAAAAACGTTGATAAGCGAGAAAAGAGAACTGAAATATGATAAAATAAAGAAAAAAGATTACGCAAAGGAAGATT
>DCYG01000030.1 GCA_002331025.1 Firmicutes bacterium UBA2116
TTTAGACATACATGTTATTATATAGACAATTAAATAGGCAAAATTTCCTAAAGGAAATGACGCAAAGCTATAGGGTCTAAGCCATGAAAATGGTATGACAGCCAGTTGCTGTACGTAGGTACATTATTCGGATTATATGCTTTGCAATTTTTGCAAAGCTTTTTTGTTGGAAAGTAGGTGGCAAACATATGAAAAAATTTAAAATAACTCTATTTACTTTAATATTAATATTTGCTTTTTCATCTGTTGCTTATGGTGAAGATATATATAAGGGTTCAAAATCAGAAATAGACGCTTCAAATGCAGTTGATGGATATATAAAGGTTAAATATTTAAATGAAACTACAAAAAAATTAAAGGTAATAATAGAAAAGAATTCAATTCAATATACATACAATTTAAACAATAAGGGTGAATATGATACATATCCGCTTCAGCTCGGAGATGGAAAATATAAAGTTAGAGTATTTGAAAACATCAGTGATAACAGATATGCAACTACACAAACTGTAGATATAGATGTAAAATTGAAAGATGAAAATGCTCCGTACTTAATATCAAGCCAGATGGTTAATTATACTGAAGAATCCGAAACGGTTAAGAAAGCACAGGAACTTGCAGAAAACAAGGCAAATGACTTAGAAAAAGTAGAAGCGATATATGATTATGTAATATCTAATATTAAGTATGATAATGATAAAGCTAAAAATGTACAAAGTGATTACTTGCCTGATGTTGACAAAATTTTAAAGGAAAATAAGGGTATATGCTATGATTATTCGTCACTGTTGGCGGCAATGCTTCGATCAAATTCAATACCTACCAAACTGGTAACAGGATATTCGCAGAACGTAAGTGCATTCCATGCATGGAATGAAGTATATACAGAGGAAACTGGATGGATAGCTTTGGATAAATTGTACTTTGACGGCAAGGAGTGGAAGTTAATGGATTCTACTATTGCTTCCAGCGCGAAGCAATCAAACAGCCCACAAGTAATGGAACATACAAACAAGCTTATTGATAGACAATATTACACAAAGAAATTTGAGTACTAATAAAAGCCCCTCCTCCTCCTCGGGGGCTTTTATTTTTCTGTCATTCTGAGAGCTTTGCTCGAAGAATCTCATCTTTTGCTCTACAAGATCCTTCGCTTATTTTAATTTCTTTAATATCAAATCCGGGTCCATACAATGTATTAATGCATTTTCTTTATTTATCATACCTTCTTTATATAAGTTCAATATACTCGTATCCATTGATTTCATCCCGTTTTCTTCCGATGAATATATAACGCTGTTTAATTGATGAATCTTCGATTCTCTTATTAAATTTGAAATGGCATTGTTTACGGTCATTATTTCAAAAGCGGGTACTCTGCCGTTTGCAGGGGACGGAATAAGCTGTTGAGATATAACTGCCTGCAATTGCATAGATAATTGAATTCTTATTTGCTGCTGCTGGTTTGCAGGAAATACGTCAATTATTCTGTCAATGGTGTTTGCCGCACCGGTAGTGTGTAGGGTCGAAAGTACAAGATGACCGGTTTCTGCAGCAGTGAGAGCAATTTCAATAGTTTCTAAATCCCTCATTTCTCCGATCAGCAAAACATCAGGCGCCTGCCTCAGTGAGGACCTGAGTGCTGAAATATAGCTTTTAGTGTCTGAAGAAATTTCTCTTTGGCTCACTATGGATTTCTTGTGTCTATGAATAAATTCAATAGGGTCTTCAAAGGTCATAATATGGCAGTTTCTTTCAGAGTTTATTCTATCGATTATACAAGCAAGAGTTGTTGATTTTCCGCTGCCTGCAGGGCCTGTTATTAAAATCAGGCCTTTTGTTTTTTTGTACATATTCATTACTGTGTCGGGTATTCCCAGTTTTTGGGGATCTGGCAGCTGAAAAAATACAACCCTTATTACCGCAGCACAAGAATTACGCTGCATGTAAGCACTTACTCTGAATCTTCCAAGCTTAGGAATCGAAAACGAAAAATCAACATCCCCCTTAGAATAAAGGTCATCCATGCTGTCATTTTTAGCTAACTTGAATATATCGTGTATTATTACATATGATTGTTCCGCTGTAAGAGGAACCTCATTAAACGAAATAATTTCACCCATTATTTTGTATGATAAAGGTCGTCCCGCAACTATAAAAATATCTGAAGCTTTCTTTTCAATGGCATAATTAAATATGTCTATAATTTTCATCATTCAATACCTTCCCATAAGTCAATGTATTCCTCTTCATAAACAGGCAATTTAATATTTGCTAAGTTCCAAGTTAGTATTTCGTATGTTGGTTTATTTGTTATATCATTTGAAATCCTTAGAGTTACACATATCTTTTGATTTTTATCACCATGAACCTCATAATATATATTAAAGTTATTCTTATCACTATTTATTACAGTTACGTCTTCTATTCGTGATAACAAGGCAGATAAACTATGATAGTAATCATTAATGTCGCCATGTGCGGCTGCAATCATAGTATTAAAAATTTCAGACAATTTTTTTTCTGCAATTCCTTCTATTATATAATAGTCAGAAGTCATTTCCTGAGTTTTATTAACTAATTTCAAGTCAGAATAAGCGGTAGTAAATGACAATGTGGCAAAAACCGTTAAGCACAGTACTACAAAGATAACTAATACCAGGGTTCCGCCCATTCCCATCGATATATTATTTTTCATAACAACCCCCGTTAATAGTTTGGGAAAAACTTCTTAGTTTCTATTGCATATATAGGTTGATTATTATTGGCTTTATTTATAAAAGGATAGGGCTTGATCCTTTCAGCCGTTATCTCAATATCCTTTAATGTTCCGTTACTGGAAAATTCATCAGATATATTCACCATAATTAAATATTCTTTATCAGCTTCATTGCTTAATTCCCAGCTTTTATCGTAGAAGTTAATATAAGTGCGTACATTGCTTTCGGTTTTTAAAAGCTGAAAATGTTGAAGCAGAAATTCCTCTGATTCATCAGAACTGTTAAGCGATTTTATTATCTCTATATCAGATTGAATTAAATTGCCGGCAATAACTTTATCATTAGCTTTTATCTGAGTGAATATTGCAATAAAAAAGCAATTTAAGCTTATTACTCCGGCTATGGCAAAAATTAATACGGATAATATTATTTCGACCAATGTTACTTCTAAGTTAATAGAAAACTTATTTTTCATATTTCACCCTGCTGTTGATTGGAATTTACATTTATTATTAATTCTGTATTAGATTTATCGTATCCTGCTGTAAACTTATACAATTTATTACTTAACCGTTCGATAGAAAAGCTGTCTATATTCATGATTTTCATACCGTCCTCAGGGTTGAATTGAATGTTCTCGCCGGTAAACAATTCATATAATCCGCCGTTATAATAATAAATCCAAGTTTCGTAATAATCTTCGCCGTATACTTCTCTTATTACCAAAGCTTGAACATCTCCTGAATTTTCTACTCTGATAGATTTTTCCTTATCGGCTTGTCTGACTTTATTTGCTATGTAAGAAATAGATACACGCTTTTCATAATTGTCTGCTCTGTCTTTATTTATATTTTCGTATATATTCTGACCAAGCAAAATTATCATTACGGACATAATAACAATAATCAGAAACAATAACATTATAAAGATTAGTTGGAATGAAAACTGTTTATTGTGATTTTGACTAAGCATATTAATCCTTTCTTATTTTAAAAATATTTCAACCTCGGGCATTATGTTTGAAGCGAAAATATTATAGCTTATTACATACTTCTCATGGTCTACAATGAGTCCATAGTTATTTTCCATATACTCTATATTTGGAGGATAAAATCCTTCTATGGCATAAGCTTGGACTGCGCTTTTTATAACTGCATCTGCTAAAATATATGTTTTTTCATTATCTCTTTGCATTTTAACATTTTCAGCAGAAAAATACAGGAAAAACAAGAATAACAATATCAATGCAATTGCAGTAAGACTGTGTTTCTTCATTTAGTCCCCTCCATTAGCCGATTGATGACATTATGTTCATTAAAGGAAGCATAACCGATATTAATATAAAACCAATAACAATACATAGAGTTCCAACTAATGTCGGCTCAATTAATGAAACCGCATTGCTTATTGAATTGTCGGCTTCGTTTTCGTAGATATTGGTTAATTTTTTCATAACAACGTCCATTTCTCCGGTGCGCTGTCCCATATTAAGCATTTGAATATGCATGCCTGAAAATAAAGATAACTTAGAAATTGAGTCAATAAAGCCTTCGCCCTTACTCATTGATGTACTGCATTCCTGAATATTATGTTTCATGAGCGGATCTTCTACAACATCCAATAATATATCTATGGATTTATCAATATGCATACCGCTTGATAACAACAAAGATAGAGCAGAAGAAAATCTGTAGGCAGTTATTTTTTTCATTATAGATTTTGTAAAAATAAAATTACTTAAAAATTTTCTGATTGATGACTTGCCGTTTTCGGTCTTATTTAATATGTATATACAAACAATTAATAATAAAGTTGCTATAACTAACATCAAGGTAAATCTTCCTATTAAAACTCCTGTGGAAAAAGACATTAAGAATGAAGCCTGTCCAATAGATTCCCCGCCTAATTCGTTTATCATATTTTCAAATATAGGAAATATCTTTGTAACCAATAAAGCTATAACAAAAGACATCATAGCAAATAAAAGCATTGGATAAAATATAGAACTCTTAATTTTGCCCTTTAAAAAGTCCTCTCTCTCATAATAATCCGATAAGGAGCTCATTACATCGTCCAGTCTACCCGTAACACTTCCTATCTGGCTCATGTTTACTATATATGAAGGGAAGAACCTTGTATTTTCCATTGCTTTATAAAGAGGAATCTTATTAGATAAATTATCTTTCAATAATTTCAGAACGTTTTTCATATTTCCTTCTTCTATATCGTTGTACATCCACTCAATTCCATCGGCTATCAACATTCCTGATTTTAGAATCATTGCAATTTGCGAACAGAAATATGACAATTCCGAAGAGGACAGTTTTTTAATTGAGGTATTTTCCATTAGTTTCACCTGCTTCTAAATGTTTCTTTAATTATATTATAAGAACTTTTAAAACTCAACATTATTATATATAATTTTACATGTTTCGCAAAATACAGTAATTATTTTTAATTATTTCAAAAAATATATGAACTACAAAGTATCAAAACTACTATTTTTCTATACAATAAATGTGTTCTGAGTATTGATGGTAATTCATCGAGGCTATAAATTGTTTAAGAGATTGCATTGTACAGAAAATGGAAATTAAAAATTCCAAATAGGGGATTGACAAAGATAATTAAGTAAGCTAAAATTAAAAAGCATTTTCGATTCAGTTGGAAATCAACAGAAAAAATGTACAAAAACATAGTTGACAATAACATATAGTTGTGTTAAACTAACAAAGCTGTCAGATTAGACAGTATAACAAAAGACAAAAAATACTTGACATCACATGTCTTGTATGATAAAATTTTATTCCTAACCTACAGGGGTTGGAGAAAAAAATAAAAAACAAAAATTGGCAGTTGACAACATCGAAAAGATGTGATAATCTGTTCAAGCTGTCCCAAGAGACGGGGAACAGCAAACCCGAACATAGACAATAAAACAGCATAAGAAACCTGAAAAGATGCCCTAACCCAATTTTTTTGACCGCAAGGGAGAGAAAAATTGATGGTAGGTCATTCGCAACGAATTCCCAATTTATGCGACGCAAGGAGCAGATAAATTGGTGAATGAGACTGCGGAGTTCTAAGAAAAAAGAACAAACAAAAAAGTAAAGAAAAGACAAA
>DCYG01000019.1 GCA_002331025.1 Firmicutes bacterium UBA2116
CTTTAATTGCATCATATAAAGCTTTATTGCTTACATAACCTATGCTTGTTATTATAGTGTCTGCATCTAAAGATTTCACTTCATCTTTAACTGTAAATTCTATGTTGTGATCTCCTATTTTAGTTATATTTGCACCTAAATGAACTTGTATTTTATAATATTCTATTATAGCTTTTAACATATTTGCATTAGCAGGTGGCGGCATAGGCGGCGGTGGATTAACTGGTGTAGAAATAGCATACGGTTTTAATTCATATTCTTTTTCTCTACATACAGCTGGGTTTAAAGCACAACACATATCTTTCGCTTGAAACAATCTTCCTAAACAGCCTACATGACATGAAATACAAGGTCTTATTTCTTCTGCATGTCCAGATTGAACTTTATTAGCCCATTCTGGATCAGCTAATAATGGTCTTGCTAAACCAACAGCATCAATATCTCCATTTGCTATTGCTTCTTCTCCTATATTTGGATCTTCCATTCTTCCAGCACAAATTACCGGTATATCTACAAATTGTTTTATATATTTACAATCATCTAAATTACATGCTTCAAGCATATATACAGGTGGATGCGCCCACCACCACGAATCATATGTTCCATTATCAGCATCCAGAGCATCATACCCTATATCTTGCAATATTTTAGCAACTTTTGTACTTTCTTCTAAGCCTCTTCCAAACTCAACAAAATCTTCACCTGGTATTGCTCCTTTGTTAAAGCCTTTCATCATGCTTCTTACACTGTATCTCACCATTACAGGGAAATCTTGTCCACATTCACCTTTAATAGCTTCTAATATTTCCTTTGCGAATCTAAGTCTGTTTTCTAAGCTTCCGCCATACTGGTCTGTTCTATTGTTTGTACATTCCATTGTAAATTGATCTAATAAATAACCTTCGTGAACAGCGTGAATTTCTACACCATCAAATCCAGCCTTTTTAGCAACAGGCGCACCCTTAGCAAAGCCTTTAATATACTCTTTTATTTCGTCAGAGGATAAAGCTTTGTGTTTTATGCTGGGTGCCCAAACATTTGGCAGACCATCAGAAGGTGCAATAGGTTCTCCAGTTGTAAGTCCTGGTAGTTATGTTCTTCCAGAGCCGGCTGTTAATTGAATGACAATTTTACTGCCATAACTGTGAACAGAATCTGTCAAAGGTTTCATTTGATCAATATATTATTGGCCAGCTCTTGCTATGTTTGTATCATCATGGCTTACTTCAAACATACTTTGAACTTGAATAGCACCAGTGACAATTAATCCAGTACCACCTTTTGCTCTTTCGACAAAGTAATCGATACCATCATTGCTATAACTGCCATCATGATTAACAAGTCTTTTTGAATGAATACCCATTGCAGTCATCACAATATGATTTTTCACTTCCATGTTGCCAATTTTCATAGGTTTAAACATTGGCTGAAAATCATACTATTCCAACATTTCCTTGCAATCAGTGCTTTTTGTAACATTAATTATTTTGTTCCAACTCTGATAGCTTTATAATTGCATATTCGTATCTGCCATTTATGATTAAATAAACAGCGCTGCCCACATTTATTTGATTGATTACCCCTGAATAATTTCTTTAAACATAAACTAATTAAAATTAGAAAGTTCCTATATATCCGCAATTAAATAGCACAGGACATGTCCTGTGCTATCTTTTGTATCAAGGTTCTACATGTAAAAAGCCTATGCGAATGCATTTTCTCCTGGCAGTTTTCCCAATTCTTCAAGTTCGTCAGCAATTTCCTTCAAACCTAATTTTTCATAAGTTTCTCTTGTAGGCCAACCTGTTTCTCTTTCCCATCCCAAATATTCATACCAGTTGCCTACTGTTATCTTAAATTTATCAAGATCATAAGTTCCTGCTAGTTTTGGAGCAAGTTCATTAAATTCCATGTCAGCTGTTCTGTTGTGATTTCTTATCTGAATAGCCCTGAATAAAGCATTGATTCTTTCGCCTGATTCAAAATACTCTTTTTCAGACACTTCTATACCTGTAACATCTGAATAAAGCCTTGATTCCATTGAAGTTGTAGCTGTACCGTCTCCAACTTCAGAATAAGGGAACTTTTGACCCATGTACTTTCTCAGCGGGAATTGGAAGCAGGCAGGCAGACAGTCAAGAAGAGTGCCTCGCACTGTGCTTTGTTTAGCCCATTCTAACGGGAATGTACTGTTATATGGATCCTTTTCAGTCATCATCCACTTTCCGAACTCCTGATGAGCCCAATCAGGCCATTTGTTGTGATGAGGATCACGAGTATCAATTAGCCAGTTTAAAAGACCCGGCATATTCATAGGAAATGGCATTTCCGTTACAAGGCTTCTTGAGGTGTAACCCCATGCACCCAATGGAGCAATTGGAATTCTTACCTTTGGCCATGATGTACCGCGGGCAGCTTCAAGACCTTCATAAATTGTGTATGCATATTTTTCTTCTCCCAATTCAACTACTGTCCTTCTGATTCCTTCTGCCATCAAATCGCCGAAGCCATGTCTGTATGCAATCATTTTAAGCAGCTTTATCCACCATTCGTTTGAACGAACATCAGTCTCCATGCCTACCATAGATTCAGTATCCATCCCCAGTTCTTTTGTGTAATACAGCCATGGAACCAATCCGTATATTATATCGAAATGACCAAACCCAAGCTGTTGAGCAAGCTCATGAATCTCAAGTCCTTTTCTGAAATTCTCTCCTTCAACTCTTTCGTCCTCTCTGTGGAAAAACTGTTCATACCTAGTATGATTGCATCCAGTCATTGCATGAACCAATTTAGGTTCTGTAACCGCAGGCACATCCTTAAATTCAAAGAAACCGCAGGAACTGTAGCATCCCAGGCCGCATGAATGGCTTCTGAATGAATATGGTTTATTATACACATTGCCCATCCAGTTTATTGAGAAGTTTGGTTTTAAATTAGGACCTGTCCAACGCTTCCAGAACGGATTATTTTCGCTGTCAGCCAGGTTCATGTCATAAATAGGCATTGGTTCCTTTACAGGACGGAACTCTACTGTCGTTTTTAAAAGTCCTTCTGGATCAGCTATTTTAACCTGATGCTTCCCTTTAGTGACTGTAATTGCTTTTAAATTTTTCGAGCCCATTACAGCACCATGACCGCCCTGTCCTGTAGCACTGTGAATTCCGCATCCTATAATAGCGAAACGAACTAAGTTCTCACCTGCTGGTCCTATTCCATAAGAAGAAGTATTTTCTCCATGGCGTTTATATAAAATACTCTGTGCATCTACAAGTCCAAGCCCCCATATGTCTTTGGCAGGCATAAGCTTAGGACCGGCATCAGAAATATAAAGATAAACAGGTTCAGGTGATTTTCCTTCGAGAATAATTCCATCATAGCCGCACCACTTAAGATATGTAGGGAGAGATCCGCCTATTCCTGAATTTGTATATTGTTCCGGGTAGCTGTGTGGAGAAACCGAAACAAATTCTCCTCTTCCCCCGGAAGGTGAAGAAGTTCCTGTTGCTGGGCCTGTCATAAATATAAGTTTATTTTCAGGATCAAATGCCTTAATTTCATGTTTTACTTCATCCCACCAAATTTTATGTGCAACACCCAAGCCACCTATATATTTTGGCACATAATTCATTGTTTCTACATCTGAAAATGTTCCTTCTGTTAAGTTAACTCTCAATATTTTTCCAGCCCATCCGTATTGTTCGTTCATATCATCATCTCCTTAAATTAATATTTTTAGGCAATTGTTAATCGCCT
>DCYG01000015.1 GCA_002331025.1 Firmicutes bacterium UBA2116
CTTTCCTATTACATAAAAAAATAAACCGCTCTCAATAAGAGCGGTTAAATAGCTGCTGATATGTGAAAGATTAATGTGCTAAAGCTCTTGACTACAGCATTGATTCAATCTGCTTTTTAGATTTCTTATCTAATATTTCACCTGTAAGAGCTTTAAAAATATAATTCTCTATTTCATCGGTCGACTGTTGTTTTCTGATAATTGCAAGAATTTCTAATATATCAAGCAATATTAGCTTTCGCATTGTTTCTTTAACATCCATAATATTAACAGATATAAGATTATTTGCAATTTTAGAATGAAGGTGACTCTTATAAGGTACTATATTATGTAATGCCTGAATACATTGGCGCACAGTTATTGGTTTTTCATCATTCAAAAGCAAGAGATAATCATCTATCACATCGTCAATTCTATTGTCCTTATCCCATTTTACATTATCTGCTATAAGCATGAGGCCGATACTTCTCTGATAAGAATTTTCACTTTTCATTTTGTTGCAGAATATATCCCAAAACGAATACACATCACCGAAATATAAAGAGCGATTCTGCAGCATCAATAATGATTGATACCTGATTTTGTCATCCTTTTCTGATAACCATTGAACAAGTTGTGATAAATCACTTTTATCAATGCCTTTTGAAGCTTCCTTTAAATCATTCTTATTAATTGACATCAGGCTTTCAACTGTAATCATTTTGAATCATCCTCCTTCATTTTGAGTATTATTATACTCCTGATAACACTATATAAGAGCTAAATATTTAAGTCAATATTTTAATTCTAATTTTTGGAAATGGATTTTTTCGTGATTGATTTATGATAGTATCTGTATCAAGACTGTAATCTCTTCAAAAATCAACATAAAAAAATATATCACTCTCTTTTTAGCTTAACTTAAAACATAAAAATCCAGAATATAAATTAAAATATACGCAATAATAAAAATGCATAATAACTGAAAGGAGAAAAATCATATGTCAAATTTAAATCAAATGGAATTACAGAACTTAAGACATCTAATCGGCGCCCACGAAACTACGGCTAATAAATTAGACGCTATGGCACAGCAATGCCAGGATCCGCAGATTAGTCAAATGTTGAAAACAGATGCTAATGCTGCAAGACAAAGCAAACAAAAGTTAATGACATTTTTACAATAGGAGGTAATTTATATGAACGAAAAAGATATCATGAATGATTGTCTATCAATGATTAAGGGGAGCTTGACAGGTTATGCGGCAATCATTTCCGAAACCGATAATCCCCAGTTACGCCAGACATTCCAGGAAATGAGAGATATGGATGAGCAACGTCAGTATGAACTTTATCAGACTGCTAAGCAAAAAGGATATTATCAACCGGCTCAACCTGCTTCAGAAAATGACATAATGATGATCAAAAATCAATTATCACAAGGATAATATACAAAAAATTGCCTCTATTTTATGAGGCAATTTTTATACTCTTAATATATATTTTTTGTACTATAATAACCCTAAATCATAACGTCTATGAAAGTATTCATGTTTCCTTCGGCAGCATTTACGGAAGGTATTTCAGAAATACCTGCATCTGTATATGCCTTATAATATTCAGATTCTCCTATTTGCTTCTCTTCACAAACAGCAGCCCTTACCACATTTAAACGCTCAGATTGCTTTCTGTTATATACTTTTGATTTGTATCTCTTGCTTAAACACTGCTCTTCTTCTCTTTTTTCCGCATGTTTTTCCTGCTTAATACGTTCCTTCATCCGTTTTTCGTTATTAAGCTTGATTATTTTTTCATCGGCCTTTCTCATGACATTTTTTATTCTTGCAACAGCAGCTTTTATCTGTGATTCATCTCCGCCGCTTTTACTGATTTTATATATTTCTCTTCTGAGATTACTTTTCAGCATAATAATAGCACCTCTGGATTCTGCCGATGCTAACTTTGAGAGATATCGTGCAGAGGAAACATTTCCGGAAGCAAGTTTATTGTAATCTATGCCATTGCTATTAGAATATCCTAGACCTGAAAACTTGGTAATCATTTTTTCTCCTGATTATTACCGAATATATCCTTTGCGTATATATTCAATATATATATCGGTACAATTTAAAAAAATTTTATGATAAATTGTTTAATCTGTCCGTTCTTTTTTGTAACTGAGCAGTCTTGTTTCCAATGTACCGGTATGAAGCTCGAAAAGATGATTGTCATAATCATAAAAATATATTGAATTCCCCTCTCCTTCGACCCTTTTTCTCCCTGTTTTCACCTCTAAACCAAGACTTTCTATTTTTTTAAGATACTTTTCATAATCTGACTCATCTATTTTAAATGCTATATGATTATAGCTTTTTTCTGTTTCCTTCCCTTCCATAACTGCAATCCAAAGGTCATTTAACAAGAAAAACTTTTCTTCAGATACAGAAAATTCTTTACCGTCGCTTGAATAAACTTCCTTGGCTTCGAAAATTTTTTTAAAGAATATTGCTGCTTTATCTAAACTTTTTACAATAAAAGTAATATGGCTAATTCCGGAAATCAACTTATTCACCCCTTATAATTTAGATAGTGATTCGATATCTTTCGGATTGCGAAGACGTTGGTGCTTTAGAATCGGCACATTATATTTTTCTCCAAGTGAACGTACAAGGTCCTTATAACAGCCTTTCATTTTATCATGGAAGGCAATCATCTCGACACCATCTTTAATAGCTTCTGCTGCATTTGATGCAAAAGCAAGTCCATTTTCGCCCTCATATTCTCCGGATACGAGCCATTGATTTGCAATTATATGGGACACACCGAATGCTTCCTCATCCCAATCGGCAAATACTGCCTCAGCAAAGTTAGGATCAAAATGAACGCCGCCGACACAAAGTACGTTATGTATATTTTTCCCGTCATCATTGAAAACTTCTGTCAACGCATTTGCCAGTGCGGTACAGGCAGTACGGTCTGTCCAGCTTTCTTCTATACTTCCGACCTCAATATCCATCATAGGTACGGGATATTGGAGAATAAGCTGCGGTGAACTTTCCGTTGTTCCCGACCAATGGGTTGCTTCTGTCACAACCTTGTACTCGTCAAGCTTAAGCTCCCTGCGGTTTCTCTCCAATCCAAGCAATAAATTTCTCATATACTTGGGATTGATGGGACCGTAAATACCTGAATTGACATCCCCAATGGAATGAACCGTCAGAACCTTCGGTGGAGCACTTCCGCCCTCGTGCCATGTTACCATTCCCGCCACATCGCAATCTGCAAAATACTTATTCATCTCCAGAAGATATTTTATATAATTTAAGCAAACCGGAACCTCAGTGGGAACAAAATAATATATATTTTCCCTCTCATCCTTATGCATCATAACCTTACGTCCGTCAAATGTAATATCGGATGGAGCAACCATGCCTTTTTCGTTTAATATCTCCCATACCATGCGGGATACCAGTCCTTTACGCTCTTCTTCGTTGCATATATAGTACACTGCTTTTTTACCTGAAACCATAATTTTTTCCCTGCCTTCATAAATTTTTCTATCAGAGTATGCAATTCCATAATATAAGTATTAGTATATATCAAGAATATCTAAATTTCTACCAAAACTTGTATTTTACTACAGAGCTTTCAAACAAAAGGGTCAATAGGGTTGCGTTTTGGCAACCCTATTGACCCTTTTGCCCCTTGAACTTAAAAAATTTATAAGGTTTTTTTCATATACAGCATACCCGGAGCATACCCAAGTTTTTTATTTAAGGCAATCATATTGCTATTGCTATAATGAACTGTTGTTTCCACAGTCTTTATACCTTCAAATCTACACCATTCTTCTAATAAGTTTTTCAGATTCGTTGCTATCCCTTGTTCTCTGCAGTCTTCTTCTGTATACAAGGATAAAATCATAACACTGTTTTGAGCTTTTTCTTGCTTATATGCCCATATAAATCCATGTATATTGTTTTGATCATCTTCAGCAACCGCAAGAAACAAATCTTCATTACGAGTATTTTTAATTCTTCTTACAGTATCATCAATATCTGTATTTGAAGCTTTATAATTATTTATCCATAATTTTGGTGTGAGATTATGCCATTTTGCAATTTTTATCAGAAGTAAGTCTAATTTATCGTCTCCATTAATGCTGTCAACTTCAATCTTTCTATAATTCATTCTAAATTTCTCCTGTTTACATTATTAATAATGTAAGAAAGTAGTGTTTTAATTATTCTACGTTAATTTTACGATAATCAATAAATTTAATTAAGTGTATGCTTTGAATCACGATTTAAATTCTAACTGAAACCAAAACGTGCTGCCTTTTCCTGATTCTGATTCAACTCCATATTCACCTTCGTGCATGTCAATAATATTTTTCACAATAGAAAGTCCAAGCCCCGTACCCATTTTAGGTCTTTTATGTGTTTTGTCAACCTTGTAATAGCGCTCCCATATATAAGGCAAATCACTTTGACTAACACCCTCTCCATGATCAATTACTTCTATTCTTACCATACTGTCTTTGATGCTTTGTCGTACAATCACTGTCTTATCCTCGCCGCTGTATGTGATTGCGTTGAGCAGAAGGTTATAAAATGCTTGAGTAATTTTTACTTCGTCAGCTAATAAATATACATCTTCATCGTGCTCAAAACTCAGCAGATAACCCTCATTTTTTATAAGTTCTTTCATTCGGTTAATGGTTTTTTGCAAGCTTTCAGTAAGGTTATAATTCTCTTTATTCAGTTTTGCCATACCTGTCTCAAGGTTTGAAATATCAAGCATATCATTTACAAGAGAAGTCAAGCGCTTTGATTCGTCCATAATAACCTGACTCTGCTCTGATGTGACTTCATAAGGAAAATCATGCATCATCTCGGCATAGCTGTATATGAAGGATAATGGTGTTCGTAAATCATGCGAAATATTTGCCATTAACTCACGTCGCAGCCGCTCTACCTTGGAGAGTTCTAAAGCTGCGGTATTTAGTGTATCAGACAACTCTTTTATTTCCAGAAACCCTTTACCGCGGAATTCAGTTTCATAATTGCCTGTCGCCAGCACCTTTGCACTTCGATTAATCTGCTCAATAGGATTTGATATATATTTTGATATGATAATTGCAAGTAATGTTGCAAGTAATATCATGATTCCTGTTATAATATAAAGCTGCATTTGTAGTGTATATACCGTGGCATCAACCGGAGTGACCATAGCATAAAATGTAAGAGATATTTTATCTCCATTCTCTGAAACAAACTTTTGAGCCTTGGTTATAGTTTCGGGCTGTCTATGTCCAGGTCTATCCGGAGTGATACGAACAGGCGGAGCAAAGTCTTTTGTAGGCCTTACAGTTATCTCTTTAGTTAATTCAAGTTCATATAAAATATTTTCAAGCCCCGGATTGTCAATGTTTTTCTCCACTGTTGCAATAGCTTTTTCCATTTCAACCTTGCGTATAAATTTATACATATCACTTAAAAATACTGTCTGAAATAACCATAAAATTGCTAACAGCAAGGTACAAAAGCCTAAAAGAAATCCAAATATCTTCCATTGCAATTTTAGATTATCCATCAAACCGATACCCCAATCCGCGTAATGTTTTGATAAAATGAGCATATGGACCGAGAGATTTCCTAAGCAGCTTTATATGCGTATCCAATGTCCTGTCATCGCCATAATAGTCATAGCCCCATACCTCAAGCATTATCTTTTCCCTCGGTACTGCAATGTTCTTATTCCGTATCATAAAGAATAAAAGGTCATATTCTTTCGGTGACATATCTGATTGCACTCCGTCAATAAACACCTTGTATGCTGTCATATCCGCTTTGAATCCATCCTTTTCAAATATGATATGTCCTTCATAATCCGACCTTGCAGTGCTTCTTTTTTCTACCCTGCGTAAAACAGCTCCTACTCTGAGCATGATTTCCTTTGAAGAAAATGGTTTTACAACATAATCGTCCACTCCGACCTCAAATCCCAATACCTTATCATACTCCTCTCCGCGTGCAGAAAGCATGATTACCGGCGTATCAGAAATCTCACGTATTTTTTTTACGGCAGAAAAACCGTCAAGCCCGGGCATCATAATATCCATAATTATTATGTCAAATGCATTATTGCGGCAAAGCTCTACAGCTTCCATACCATCTCCTGCTTCCGCAACCTCATAACCCTCAAATAAGGCATATCTCTTTATTACGGCACGAAGACCCGCTTCATCATCACATATTAAAATTTTAGCCATAATAGTTATTCCTTTCTCAAAATTTTGCCGGTATCTTACAAAACATGAATACCATGTCCTTTACATATGTGTTCTATTCTATCATAAAATTAATAAAATATAAACAACCGGGACATTAACTGAAAAATAATATATAAATTAAATTGCATTTTTCAGGTCAATAGGTCTTTTTAAATTTTGCTGCAAATACTAAAGCTGCAATTAACATAAATATTGGTACACCAACCATAATAATATTGTTTGTTCCTGTTCTTTGGTTTGCCGGAGCACTCACATGCGACTGATTCTGAGTATTTCTATTTTGTCCCCGCCGATCCATTCCGTCAATATTATCTGTAAAATTTCTATTGATGTTGTTTTGTTCCATGTCATTGTTCATGCCTCTTGGTAATGAGTTTATATTCTGATCACCAATTCTGTCCTGAAAATTGTTATTACCGCCTCTTCCGCCCATCATACTACCGAGGTCAGATAAGCTTAAATTCCCTGCCGATATAAGCTGACCGGCATTTGTATTTTGCTCTGACACAGTAGAGGGAACAGTACCGTCAAGCTGACCCTGTACACTTTGGGCACGAAGATTTCCAAGATTTATAAATGTTGAAACAGCGGTCTTGTACTCTTCATAAGTACAAAATGCGGTAGCATCATTTTTTACATATTCTGAAATTAAAGCATCCAATGTATTTATTTTTTCTTCAAACTTTCCGTTTAAAAAGTATTCATCAAGCAACTGCTGCAAATAGCTGTGATACTTTTCTAAATATTCTGTGTTTGCAAACAGCTTTTCAATCAATGGTCTGCTTGACATTTCAACTCCGCTTAGCGGTGTATCAATCGGAAAGTTTATTACGGATAATGTATTCCCGCTTTGAAAACCACCCCATGCAAGGTTATAGTCCCACGGCAGAATTGTAATTTTACCTTCACGCTCATATATATAATAATTTTGTGCCATGCTTGAACTATAACTGTCAAGATTTACAACGATAGTGTGTGCCGCTAAATACCTCAGAATCTGATCTACATCAAAATACGTCTCCAATTCCTTGCCCTCTGAGAGTGCTTTAAGGGCCTGCACAACACGCTGATAGTCACTATCTGTTCCCTTTCCTACCACATTGTTAAAAATGGCGCCGTAACTTTCGGTATTATCATCCGTATATTCAAGACTGCCGCCTGAGCTGCCGCGCCCGCCTCTGACTCCGAAATTTATGCCTGAGCTGTTATTTCCAATATCAATTTGCGCCGGAGGTGCAGAGTTGTCTGCACCGGATGGCGGACTAAAATTGAAATTATCCGGTCTTTGTTGCATGATATTTCCTCCCGGCTGTTCTGTCTGGTTTCCACCCATATCCATGCTTTTCACATTATAAAGCATTCCCGATGTATCTTTATAAACACGCTGTTCAAAGCTATCGTTATATAGCTCAACAGCAAGGTATAATCCCCAGCTTTCACCGTTTACTTTGATGTCCGCATAGCCAAAATATGGTGCATCTACGCCGATTTCCTTCATTAACTCATATGAAACATACTCCTTCATATAAGTGTTGTCTCCAAGCATATTATTGACCACAAAGCTCTCAAGTCCAAAGCATGTCTGATCTTTGATATATTCGTCAAATTGAAGTCGAAAACTATATCTGTCACTGTCGGAGCTTGCCACTTGGGTTAAACTTGAGTTGCCCTTCGGACGAACGCCCACATTTTGAAATTTAGTACCGTTTACAATCACGTCTGCCATGATATATTGCTCGCTTGCGGCACTGTTGAGCATATTTTGCCAATCTGCTTCGTCTGCAATAATCTCAACAGAAATAATGTCCGTTCCAAATATCTTTGATGCATATTCTGATTCAGTTTCCAAATTGCCGTTTGCTTTTTGCATATTTCCTATAACTACTGAAGCAATGCTTATTACCAATGCAAGAACCACAGCAAATGCAACAATTATATTTATTTTTTTACTTTGTATCATACTCTCACCTCGATTTTTGCATATTTAAGCAGTATATTCTCCGTTATAGCTTACAAGGCAGGCATTATTTACACCATTTATGGCAAGCAGTTCATTAAGAAGCTTTGCAGACATATCCAAAAGTCTCACTTCAACTGTAAGTTCGATGCCGCTTTTTGAAACTGTCTTTGCCTTTATCAGATTTTTCTTTGTCTTTGCCCTTATCATTTCTATACAGTCGTCTTCTGCTTTATCATTTTCAAGGTTAAGAACCAAAATATATGGTGTGTCGCTGCTTTTCCTGTTTACAAATACAAGAAGTATGATACCAATGAATACTGACCCTATTATGCCAAGGGGAATCAATCCTGCACCTATAACAATGCCCGCAGAAATTGCCCAAAACAAAAATGCAATGTCCAGCGGTTCTTTTACGGCTGTTCTAAAACGTACGATAGATAATGCACCTACCATACCAAGTGATAAAATAATGTTTGACGTAACCGCAAGAATAATAAGAGTCGTAATCAGCGTCATAGCCATAATGGAAACCCCAAATGATGCTGAATACATAACACCTGCAAAAGTTTTTTTGTAAACAAAAAATATGAAAAGCCCGATTGCAAAGGATAAAAGCATTGCAATTCCCACATCCAAAATTGAAAACTCAGCTGCCTTTTCTAAAAAGCTTGATTTGAAAATATCATTAAATGTCATTGTAATTTTCCTCCGATTTAAAAAATTCTTGTTACCGCATATTTGGAAAATGCGGTACTTCTTCTGCTGTAAAGTGATACCATGCCGCGAATTATCTCCGGCAAAAAATTGTCATATTTTACTTCTAAAATATACACACCGGAAACTGGTATAGGAACAGGTTCCGGATTTAAAAAGCCATAAATATTCCCGCTTGTCCGAATATCATAATCAAGGGTAACGCGTGCATTTCCCATTGGGTATATAAAGGCATCCCGTTGATAATCTACAATATTTTTAGCTCGCAGCTGCTGATAATGCATTTTGGTATATAGCTCCATACACAGAGCACTTCCGTTTTCCTTTAGTACAGCAATATCACCGTCAAGCAATCGCCTGCATTCTTCTTCTGTTATAACGGTACTCTCTTTAAAGCAAATGCCATTTTTTTTGCTCTTTTTTTCGAGACGTATAAATGATGTATTGTCGTTATAAAGGCGCAGACGAAACTTTTCTCTCTCATTTACACCGTCAATCTTTTCTTTTAATACTTTATCGTTATAGTTGTCAAAATAAAGACTTTTTACCCTGTATCCGTTTCCCTGTATCGCATTTTTATCCAGTCCGGCTACATGCGGAAGTCTTGCTCTAAGCTGCAATACGTCAGCATAGCTTATATAATGCTTCAGTTCATGTCTTCCTTGAGATCCTTTCATTTTTTCACTCCTTTTCTTTGGAATGATTTAATTCTAACCCCTTAAACTGAAGTGCAATTGTTCCCTATCTGAACTTTAGCTGAATTTTAAAATAAAAAAGACCTCGATAAAAAATTATGTTTTCGAGGTCTTAATATATTTTACTTACCTGTATTTTATAAGAATGACTTATTTAACGAGCCGAATCCAGCTTATCTACTGCCTGCTGCAAGTTGTCTGCAAAAAAAATATCATTACCCCTGTTGCACTCATAAATAAAATCGCGCAATGATTTACTTGTATACTTGCTGTAGTCACCAATTATAGCCAGTTTAAACTTATAGTTTACAATTTTTTGACAAACCTCACCTGCAATACCGCTTCTAAGTATAAAAAATTCTTCGCTTATAGCCTTTTTATCTAAAATAATTCTGTTGCAGTCTTTTTCATAGTCAATCGTCGCCATAAAGTCCAGAGCGGATTGCGAGTCATATATTAAAATATCTTCACTCTCAATATATAAAAGGGAATTATTTTTACCTAAAAATGTGTATTTCATCATTGATTATCTCCTTTCATCAGTAATATCAGCGATAGCTTTTCTCAAATCCTGAATCCATCTAAGTTCATTTTCATATTCTCTTCGAATATTGTCGTTGATAAAACTCCATATTATTGTTTCCACGGAAGTTGATTTGTCAAATAAAATATTTGGATTCTGCTTTTGATTTTCCTCCATTAACAACTGTATCTTTACTTGATTTTCATATCCGTCAAGCATCATGTTCAATTCATCCGTATTAAGCTGCCTGGACCACGCAAGTTGAACAAGAAAAGGCTTCTTTATTTCATTGGGTTCAGATGGTGAAAGTACCCATTCCTTTAAAGCAGCGAGTCCTTCACCGGTTATTATATAGATTTTTTTTGTTGGCGAGCCTTCCTGATGCTTGACTACATTGGTTACAAAGCCTTTATTAAGCAGCTCCGTTAATGATTTATATACTTGGTTATTATTTCCTGACCAATACAAGAACGTTGAATTTTGAATGACTTTTTTTATATCGTACCCTGTCATTGACTTGCAGCTTAATATACCTAAAATTGCATAATTAATTGACATATTACACCTCTTCTCCCGATATCATATGTTAACAATAACATATGATATCGAGAAAGTCAATAAATAAAAATAAATTTATTGTAATCAGCCGGACAAATTTGCTGAAATTTATGCCGAACGAATTTTTATAAATATATTGGTTATAGTTTCCAATAAGAATTTTTTATCTCGTGTAACATTATAATATAGTTATTCGTTATTATTAGTGAAGGAGCTCCAAGAAAGAAGGTGGTATTATATGAATGAAGGTGATTTAAAATCCATTGAAGATATATGTGAACAGACCTGGGAACCCTTATATCGCTATATTTATTATAAGGTCCAAAACAGAGAAGAAGCTGAGGATATAACACAGGAAACATATGTTAAGTCATTATCCTATCCTAAATTGAATAAGATTGAATTTAAAGAATATATAGCTTTTTTTAAAACTGTGGCCATGAATATAATTAAGGATCGCTGGCGTCAAAATAAAACCAGAGGAACAAATATAAATATAGACTCAATAGCTCAAAATGAAGCTTCAGTTGAAGATATATCAGATATTACAACTCAACAATTATTTATTAAAAGTTCACTGGATAAATTAAATGAGGATCAGCGTAAAGTCGTAGAGCTTAGAATTATTAAGGGGTATTCGGTGTCTGAAACTGCTGAAATAATGAACAAAAAAGAGGGAAATATTCGTGTATTACAATATCGAGCACTAAAGGATTTAGTAGATATTATGACTGAGAATAAATAGAGGAGGATCACTATGAATGATAACGAGAAAAAACTATCGGACTTTATAGATAGCTTAAATAATGAAAAAAAACCTGACATTGAAACTGATTCGGAAGAATTAGATAGTTTATATAATGCAGTAAGACAAGTTAAAAGCTTAAAGGAGCCCGTTATGCCCGATAAAGATTTTTCATACAATATTACTCAACGCCTTAAGGAAAAAAAGAAAACACCAATAAAAAATAAAAAGAGAATTTGTATAGGCAGTATAGCCGGCATTGCTGCAATATTAGTTGTGGCTTTGATAATGAATTTTATCAATCCAATTAATAGTTCAAATATAGTTTATGCTATGGAACAAGCCTATAATGGTATAAAAGCATATCATGGTACTTTAGAAGTTGTATTAAACAATGAAGCCGGAGAAGAACATATACAATCTATACTTGATATATGGGTTGATAAAAATGATAACTATTACATTGAAATATCGGAAGGTTCATATAAGGGTTTAAAAACCATAAGTGACGGCAAAAAAGTATGGCAGCTTTCGGTTGATGAAAATGCAGAGAATACACTTCCTATTTTTACTGAAACCTATGAATTTATATTTGAATTGGGAAATGAAATAGATGAGGTGAAAAATGCAGAATTTGCTAAGATTATCGGTGACGATAAGATAGCAGGCAGATCATCTTATGTAATGGAAGTAACCCCCAAGGGTGGTTTAACGTATAAATTATGGGTTGATAAGGAAACTAAGCTGCCTTTACAAAAGCAGGGAGCAATGAATAAAGCAATACAATATACTACAAGGTATACTGAAATAGACTTCGTAGAATCTATACCGGAGGATCTTATTACAATTGATTTGAATGAAGGATTTAAAGAAGTGGAACCTGTTACAGATAAAAATACAGATATCATTGAAGGTAAAAATATTGTCGGGCATGATCCGGAAACTATAGTGGGAGTGGATATGGAAATTGAAAAGGCAGAACAGATAGCTGCCGATTCAGGCAGTTCTCCATGGAAGCTTGACCCGGTTTATGTGGCACAGGTATTTCTAAGTTTACAAATTTCACCTGATGGCATAGTCGGAGATTACCCGGTAGATTATGATGAGTTAGTAATAGTTGAAAACAATGGAACAAATGTAATGATTAATGTTAACAGTGAAAAAACAGATATCAAAACCGTTTATCTGTCAAGACTAATCAGACAGAATGATACAGGAATCTGGACAGTAACAGGATATGATGAATAAAAACCCCGCCCACCGCGAAATCGGAGATTTCCGGTGGGTTCCGGGAACCTTAATCTAAAACAAAACGGTTATAGGATACTGATTAATTCCTTTTCTTCTTCATCAATATTCTCATCTTTCATTATGTCTCTTGAATTTTGCAAAACCTTGAAGGTATGCTCTATCCCAAAGGGAATTTCTTTGAAAACTTCTTTCATCTCTATTATAATCTTTTCTATAAACATAGATTACCTCCATAGGTGTTTCAATTCTGTCTATCTTCTTTTGTTAGCAGATACAATCAGTATCATTTATGCCTTATTTAATCTCAAATTCTTCCGTTGACTGCAAGCCGTTCCAAATACGCCCATCAGAGCGATAATATAATCTGTTTACAGAACCGTCCGTCTTTGCAATATCTATAACAAAAACCTGACCTTCCTCTATCAGCATAGGGTATTCGTCATAAGGAAGCACATCACCTGTTTTCTCATTATCCTTAAAATCTTCATAGGCATTTTCCAACCGCCAGAATTCCCGATATGAATAATCTTTAAATCCTGTTAAATCTTGTTTGCCAAAATAGGATGCCTCATAATTTTTTTGGTTAACTGTAAATGTATCTGTTCGGGAAGGCTCAATATCTTTAGCTAACCAAGATAAATCTTCGGAATATATGTTGTCACCGTAACGTTCCTTTAATTGACTTGCCATGCCGGGAACAGAACCGGTCATATAATCCATAGCATCAAAATCCGTATGGGCACCACCATAAATCCCCATAATGTTCTCACCTTTCAGCTTGTCAAACTCTCGGATAAAATTCTCCACCATCTTGTTTTCACGATATGCATCATCTGAGTGCTTGTAAAAATACCTGCCTTGCTTGATACCTTCCTGTGTCAATAAATATTGCTCGGTATTTTCTAATTTATTTTCTTTAAGATACTTTAAAGCTCTCTGTCCTGTGGTATTGTACTGATGACCTACATCTGTACCGTGGAAAATCGTTTCGGGATACTGGTTTTTTATTTTCTTATAAAATTCCTTAACATATGGGTTATGTGCCGCTGAACCTTCCCAATCCTTATATATTTCCTCGAGTATATCATCACTGTCAGACTTCATCCACAAATTTAAAAGCTCTGCAGTATAATAAGGATATTCTACAAACAAATGCCGCATATTATCCTTATGGTAGTATTCACCCCATATCTCTAATTCTTTTTCCAATATTTTTTCTACACCGTGATGCTCTCCATAAAGATAAATCAGGCCTTCTGATTTATCCGAGAGTGTTACTGTATCTACCGGTTCATTGCTGACAGGACAAGCGGTCAATACCAACAGCATAATTAATACAAAGACAAACTTAAAGATTTTTATATTTTTCATAAGCTCCCCCATAAATATTTTAGTATACTTAATGTATCTCAGAAAATACCAATTAATAATATTAGTATATATCAAAGACATTTAAATTTCCACCGGAATTTGTATTAAATCGCAGCAGATCATACGAGCCGCTTGCTTTATCATATAGACCAAGCAAGCGGCGGCTTCGGGGAGCGGCAACAGGTTAAAAGACTGACCGAAGCCATTTAAGGTTTAGCGTCTTGGGTTCTAATGCCTTCAATCTTGCTGCTCGTAGTTCTCGTACATCTGGCGGCCATAGAGAAATTACTACAAGAAATAAGCAAAATGCCGGCATTTACAAAGGTGGATGCAAACGGATTTACCGCCCTTGTTCCATGTCGGCACTTCTGCTTTGTGGCAGCTAATAGAGAATAATACAATTTCTAAAAGCGCCATATCATAAAATCTATCTCTCTTTAATTCCCAGCATCTATACGGTCAGTTGAATAATAGTCAGGTTTGCCTGAACAGGACTGTTCCCGTAAAACACTTCAAAATTGCTTCGATTAACAAGTGAAAATACTGTTGGTATTGAGGAGGCTGTAATCAAGGCACTTCCATTCAGCTGAAGATTCGTAACGGGAAGAGGAGATTGTGCAGGTATTGCAGGACCGCCTTGAACCTCTATATTGAAAGCAACCATGGGTTCAGGACCCGCGCCGCCCGAACTAATCCACCATGAAATATAATAGTTTCCCAATGCTGTTAGGGTGAATTCTCCTGTAACAGGATCATAGCTTATATCGGTACTGGGATTATTTAAAATCGTATCAAATATAACATTTGCGCCATCAGCAACAGTTCCATCATCTGAGCCTGTCAGCTGAACCTGCATACCGGTCAACTGCGCGGGAGGACCAGGTTCTCCCTGTGGACCTTCCGGACCTGCCGGACCTATTGGACCTATTGGACCTTCTGGACCTGCTGGACCTATTGGACCTGCTGGACCTTCCGGACCTATTGGACCTATTGGACCTATTGGACCTATTGGACCTGCTGGACCTGCTGGACCTATTGGACCTATTGGACCCGCTGGTCCTGTTTGACCTGTTGCACCCGTTTGACCTGTTTGACCTGTTGGACCTGTTGGACCTGCTGGACCTGCCGGTCCTGTTTGACCTGTTGCCCCTGTTGGACCTGCTGGACCTGTTTGACCCGTTGGTCCTGCCGGCCCTGCTGGTCCCGGTGAACCTGTTGGACCTTGCGGACCTATTGGACCCGCTGGTCCTGTTTGACCTGTTGCCCCTGCTGGTCCCGGTGGACCTTGTGGACCCGTTGGCCCTATTGGACCAGGTGGGCAGATACAGCAACATGGTTGCTGCAAACATGGCGAACATGGATCTTGGGGACAAGGTCTCCTATACATATCTGAACATTGATAAAAATTTTTCGGTAACATATATGAATTATATTTATTTTCTTCACTATTATTATTCATATTTGCACGCTCCTTTTAATTAATTTTATATTTTAAAATAATACTAATTTAAAACAGGACTTTTGCCCAAATTATAATTTTAGTTTCACTAATAGTGTATGCCTCAATGATTCAAGATGTGTATACAAGCTATACTTTTTCTTTAACAAAAGCTATATCCTGATAATATTCTTTTATGAAGTTATAAAAAATCATTAAATTAGTATTGACTATTATGGAAAATAGCGGTAGAATTTTAAAAATCTTATAGGGGGATAGTTATGGAAGACTGCATACGTATTGTTCAGGAGCATTACGATAGTGATGTACAAATGGAGTGGGATAGGCTCGAAAGGCATCCTTTTGAATTTACAATAACTACAAAAAAGATGGACAGATATATTAAGCCCGGCGACAGAATTCTGGATATAGGCGGAGGTCCCGGACGATATTCTATTTACTATGCCCAAAAGGGCTGTGATGTAACTCTCGTTGATTTGTCTGAAGAAAATGTAAAATTCGCTCTTGAAAAATCTAAAGAATTAAATGTGAATATTAAGGCTGTTTCAGGTGATGCAAGAGAAGTAAGCAAATTTATAAAGGGAGAATTTGACCATATATTTGTTATGGGACCCATGTATCATCTGCTTGAAGAAAAGGATAGAATCAAAGCTTTAAACGAAGCCATGTCCTTGCTAAAAAAAGGAGGACTGATATACGTTTCTTTTATTCTTATGTTTGCCGGTATGATTTTTTATATGAAAAGCACTCCTGAAATGCTGCTCTTGGAAAGCGAGCAAATTTTTATTGATTCTGTCTTAAGAGGAAACTCCTATGCCGGGGATGCATTTACAAAAGCTTTTTTCATTGACCAAAAAAGTATTATTCCGTTTATGGATAGGTTTAATCTTGAAAAGAAGCATCTTTTCGGTCAGGAAGGCATCCTTGCTCCATGCGAAATAAATTTACTTAATCAATCTCAGGAAGCAATAGATAAATGGACGGCAATTGCGGAACAATTATGTGAAAGAGATGAATTGTTAAGTTATTCCGAGCATGCAATGTATATTGGGAAGAAAATTTAATAATAAATATAAAATAACTATAGGGGGATTATATGAAACTAATAATTATCTTCGGACCACATGCGGTAGGCAAAATGACAGTAGGTCAGGAGCTTTCAAAAATTACTGATCTGAAATTATTTCATAACCATATGACAATAGACATCGTGAATGATTTGTTTGAAAATTTGCCTGAAGAAAAAAGCAGATTGATTAATTTATTCAGAAAAGAAATATTTGAAGCGTTTTCAGGCAGTAAAGAATATGGAATGATTTTTACATACATGTGGGCATTTGACAGACAGGAAGATTGGAATTATATTAATTATGTTGAAGAACTATTTGCTTCCAAAGGCGCAGAAGTATATTTCGTCGAGTTAGAGGCAGATTATGAACTGCGAATAGAAAGAAATAAAACTGAAAATCGTCTGCTCAACAAACCTACGAAAAGGAACTTGGAAAAATCAGAAGCTATATTCAGAAGCTTAGAATCAACATACCGCCTGAATTCATATGAAGGTGAAATAGAAAAAATAAATTATATTAAAATAAATAATACGGATCTTTCTCCTGAAGAAACTGCATTGATTATTAAAAGCAATTTTTCTTTATAACTAAATATTCAAAAAAATAATCCGCGTTTTAGAAAGAAAAAATACGAAGAGTAACGATAAAGGGACAGTTCTTGGTCAACAAAAACCGTTACCATGACTTAACCTACTTGAGTTGTCAAAAAGATAGGAAGCGTCATTTGCTCAATTTGATCCTGTATTTCTTCAATTTCATCCATATGACGATCCTCGTCATTAAGAATCTGAACAAGAATATCTCGTGTAGCATAATCCAGCAACTCTCCTGCCAGCACAATTGCTTCGTTATACGCTTTAATTGCGCCAAGTTCAGCAACCCGGTCATTTTCTATCTGTTTAGGAACTTCAGCGCCGATATGGATATTGTTAAGATTGCTTACTATTGGTGTGCCTCCAAGAAACAGGATTCTTCCAATTAGTTTTTCTGCATGTTTCATTTCATCGATTGCCCGCTTTTCAAAACCTTTGTGCAGCTTGCCATAGCCCCAATCCTCACACATTTCCGCATGTACAATGTACTGGTTAATTGCAGTCAATTCATCGGCAAGCAAGAAATTTAACATATCAATTAGCTTTGGATCTCCCTTCATAAAAACAACTCCTCTCATATTTCCTTCTAATATAATTTGTACTAAAATTACACCTTGTTTTTTTAATGCAAAATGAACAATTATAAAATTTAAAAATACATTCCGTTTTTAGGTGCAATTTTGTATCAATAAAAAATAATATAATATTATTATGTATAATCTAAATATATCAAAATTTGTGAAATAATTCAAATGTTTTTATATTGTTACAGCAATGAGGAATAAACTTTTTTAAATACCATCATAAATTACAAATTTTTGATTTTTTGAATTTATCAACAATTCTATAATTTTGCTCTTGTGTTATCCACATTAGAAAGGTATGTTTGCTCTTTGTTAAAAATTCTGTGGATGTATTGTGGACATTTTTATGGTATTTAATTAAAATTTATACTTCTCATCGACCACCTCCTGTGGTATAATTACATCATTAGGTGAAATGCACGGTTGTGTATTTCTTAATGTATGATACATCTTCATCTGTTACTATGGCTTGGCGAAAAGTTTCTAGTAATCTTGAAGATGTATTTTTTATTGCTTGTTTCAATTCTTTTAATACTTTAGTTCCTGCAAGATACAGCTGCATTATGATATCTGTTATCTGTGTTAATAAATAATGATTTTTCATAGCATTTGGGTTTTTACTGTTCAGATGCTCTATCTTGTAAAGGATATTTTTCTGAGTATTAAATCCTTCGTTTTCAATTTTCCATCTTTTACGTGCACACTTAACCATTTCTTCTATATTTCTGTTTGTTAGCTCTATATCTGTAATCCACTGAAATTTAACTGTATTCTTTTTATTAGTTCTCTTGTTTATTTGTTCATATTCATATTCAAATATATTTGCTGTAAATGTTTTGCCTGTAAGCTCATCTACATGATTTACGTATTTTGCAGTGCCTTTTTCTTTCCCAAGTAGATTTTTCTTTTCGCCATATTCTCCATTTTCTAATACATATCCATAATCCAAAATTAAATTTTTCTGTCTGCCTTCTTTACTTCTCAACAGGTAATTCCAGCCATACTCTTTACATATATCTATTATACTTTGCGCAGCATAAAGGCTGTCCCCAAGTATACATATTTTTAATCTTGAAAATTCTTCTTTAATGCGTTTTAACAGTCGTTTGGATGCTTTTATCTCACAGTCCTGTTTACTCACATTTTCTGATTCATTTTCTATGAATTCTGTCCCCAAGCTTATGATTATATTGTCTGCCATCACTATCTTTGCTTCTAGAACACTATGGTAGTAGACCTTCTTTTTGTTTCCTTCTTTATCCGTTACTTCTTTTACTAAACAGTTTTCACAATGTTTTTCGCGAAAATGATATAGCCCTGTTCCGTCAAGTATTACC
>DCYG01000007.1:0-147297 GCA_002331025.1 Firmicutes bacterium UBA2116
GCGGAAACTCGAAATATAAAATAAACAGTTGACAAGATTAGACAAGTTGGTTATTATATAAAAGTTATTATTTATGATCCATTAGCTCAGCTGGCAGAGCACTTGACTTTTAATCAAGGTGTCCGGCGTTCGAATCGCCGATGGATCACCATTACAAACGACATTTGACGCTTCTTTTGACGTTGGATGTTGTTTTTTTTGTAAAATTATTCTTTATTCACTTTGTCGCAAATTAATTTGTTCAATAAGTATTTGCCTGTAATTCAACGGTTTCAGTGTAGTCGATCCCCTCTGAAAAAATTAATTTTTGCGCGTCTATCGAGGCGAACAACAATTAATTTAGTTATACTACATTTTTCTACAAATTTTTCACTCTTTACATTGTATATTAATTGGGACAGAAATTAAGAAAATATTGGTAAAGGGGATACGATGTTAAGCGAAGAAATGCAAATTGTTGCAAGAGAAGAAATTCCAAGAATGGCATCTGATAGCGAAGAGATGTACAAAATGCATGAAATGCAGGAATTAGCGAAAAGACAAAGTGAAAAAATGGCCGCCTTGGGCCAGCTGGCAGGTGGTATTGCACATGATTTTAACAATCAATTAATGAGCATAATAGGCAATGCTACCATGATTCAAAAAACGGATGATTTGGATAAAATAAAAGAATATGCCGAAAGAATCATCCACATATCACAGAACTCTGCTAACCTGACAAGAAAAATATTGATGTTTGCAAAAAAGGAAAGCAGTACTAACAAACCAATCAATTTAAAAAAGGTGATGGATGAAACCTACAGGATGGTAGAATCCATAATCAGCTCAGAATTTGAAGTACAATACAATTACGGGGCTGAAGACAAAATTATACTTGGAGATGAAGCACAAATTGAGAATTTATTAGTCAATCTGATATTAAATTCCAAGGATGCGGTAGAAAATCAGTTTGGCAAAATTCAGGTAGGTACCGTTGATACGGTTGTTTTTTCTCCGATGGTTTTAAGCCATGGAGAAATATTAAAACCGGGGAAGTACATTACAATTTATGTTGAGGATAATGGTGTCGGCATCAGTGAAGATGTATTTATGAAAATATTTGAGCCGTATTTCACAACTAAAGAAAAGTCAAACGGAACCGGATTAGGCCTTTCCGTTGTTTTCGGGACAGTAAAGTCTCATTCCGGTTTTTTAGACGTAAAGAGTAATGTAAACAGCGGAACAAGATTTGAAATTTTTCTTCCGGTACATTCAAAAAAGCAAATTATAAAAAGATCTAAGATTGAATTTAAGAGTAATCGGATTATGCTTGTGGATGATGACGAACATGTACTGGACGTAGAAGCAGAGCTTCTGGAGGATTTAGGTTATGAAGTAGTTAAATTCAACAAACCCTTAGATGCGTTGGATTACTACTCGCAGAATCATAGGGCAATTGCTTTCTCGGTAATAGACTTATGTATGCCCATAATGACCGGTAAGCAGCTCTTTGAAAAAATGAGGCAGATTAATAAAACTACAAGAGCATTTTTTATAACCGGTTACGCAAAACAGGCAGATTATGAAGAGTTGACTAGAAGAGGTTCCATAATAATTGAAAAACCATTTACATGTGAAGATTTATCTACACAAATAGCGAAGATATATATGTAAGAATGAGTTTAAAACTATAACAGCGAAGAGAATAGATGTTATAGTTTTTTTTATTCCCTTGCTTATGCCCTAACCCCATTTATCAATTACCCTGCATTTTATAACAGATATCACAAGCTTTTATTCAACTTTGTTAAGATAACTTAACAATATTTAATCCACTTTCTTTTGACAATTATTAAATTTTTGATAGAATGTAAAAGAAATTAACAGTCAGATAAATGGCAATGATAACAGGAGGAAAAATGGATATAAATGATTATGTGTACAAAGAGCCACATCCTTTCGGCGATATATCAATTATTGCTATGAAAGGCTGTGAAGAAATTGCATCAAAGATAGACTACTATTTAAAGGCTTGGAGACAAGACAATAACGGTGTCATATATTCAGAGGATTATCAGCAGGAAAAGACATTTTTGCTTGATGCTGTTTGTCCGAGATTCGGATCAGGCGAAGCAAAGGGTGTGATTAATGAGACCGTCAGAGGTAAGGATATATATATCATAGTAGACGTTTTTAATTACGGAGTAACCTTTAAAATGTATGGTATGGAAGTACCGATGAGTCCGGATGATCATTATCAGGACTTAAAAAGAATAATTGCTGCCATGAATGGCAAGGCAAAGCGTATAACAGTTATTATGCCGATGCTTTATGAGGGCAGACAACATAAGAGAGCCACCAGAGAGTCTCTTGATTGCGCATTGGCGTTGCAGGAACTTACATCCATGGGAGTAGAAAACATAATATCATTTGATATTCATGACCCGAGAGTTCAAAATGCCATACCGTTACACGGATTTGAAGATTTTCATCCTCATTATCAGATGATAAAAGCCTTCGTAAGAGCTTTTCCGGATTCCAATATAGACAGAAATCATATGATGATTATTTCTCCGGATGAAGGCGGAATGTCGAGATGTATCTATTATTCGTCCGTTATGGAATTAGATCTCGGTATGTTCTATAAAAGAAGAGATTATTCAGTAATAATTAACGGTAAAAATCCTGTTATCAACCATGAGTTTTTAGGCGATAACGTAGAAGGCAAGGACGTTATAGTAGTTGATGATATGATTGCATCAGGCGATTCAATGATTGACGTTGCCAAAAAGCTTAAAGAAAGAAAAGCAAGAAACGTATATGTCTTTTCTGCATTTGGTTTATTTACCGAAGGATTTGCTAAATTTGACAAGGCTTACGAAGAAGGAACTATTACAAAAATATTTACTACAAACCTGATATACAGAAGACCTGAATTAATCACTAAGCCTTGGTATATAGAAGTAGATATGTCTAAATATATTGCAAATATAGTAGATACACTTAATTATGACAGATCGTTAAGCGAATTGCTGGATCCTGTACAAAAAATCAAAAAACTACTAAAAAAATGCTAATAAAAACAAAATGTCTGTTTTTTTAAACAGGCATTTATTTTAATGTTAATTTAAGGAACAAAAAAATTGAAATAAATATGGTTGTATGTTATAATTTTTATCATTAAATCGTTGAATGACGGGCATGACCCTTATTGAACTAAAATTATAATATAATAAATGCATTTATTGAACAGGAGGATAAGATGGGGTTCAGAATGGATATTGGAATCGACCTTGGAACTGCAAGCGTGTTGGTATACATCAAGGGCAAAGGTATAGTGATTAATGAACCTTCTGTTGTTGCAATTGATATCAATACCAATAAAATACTTGAGGTTGGTGAAGAAGCAAGAAAAATGCTGGGACGTACACCCGGAAACATCGTTGCCATCAGACCGCTTAGAGATGGTGTTATATCTGACTTTGACATAACAGAAAAAATGCTGAAATACTTTATCAAAAAGGCAGTGGGAAATTCAATTATAAAGCCGAGGGTAATAATTTGCGTTCCAAGCGGTGTTACTGAGGTTGAAAAAAGAGCAGTTTTAGAAGCAAGCATGAATGCGGGAGCTAAAAAGACATACTTAATCGAAGAGCCGGTGGCGGCAGCAATTGGTGCGGGACTTGATATTACAAAACCATCGGGACATATGATTATAGATATGGGCGGAGGTACAACAGACATAGCAGTTATATCCCTTGGAGGAATTGTTGTAAGCAGATCGATAAAGGTTGCGGGAGATAAATGTGACGATGCCATCGTAAGATACGTAAGAAAGAAATACAATGTTATGATCGGGCTTAGAAGTGCGGAAGAACTTAAAATGAGCATAGGAGCTGCATTCCCTGCCGATGAAGAAATGTATATGGAGGTAAGGGGAAGAAATCTCGTAACAGGACTTCCGGTTAACTTAACTATTTCCACTTCGGATATGCTTGAAGCATTGGAAGAAACCATAACGTCCATAGCAGATGCGGTTCACTCCGTTTTGGAAAAAACACCACCGGAATTGGCTGCGGATATCAGCGAAAAAGGTATTATAATGACAGGCGGCGGATGCCTTATTAAGGGTATGGATAAGCTGCTTGAAAAAAGAACCGGCTTAATTGTCCATATCGCTGAGGATGCTGTTTCATGTGTTGCAAAGGGTACAGGACAGAGCCTTGAGCATATGGATGTATTGAAGGATTCTTTGATTACAGACAATATAAAAACAAATTACGGATCACTTTAAAAATAAATATTGTAAGAATGTAAACAATAATCAATAGGTTATTTAATCTATTGATTATTGTTTACATATAAATTAAATATATTGACGGCTATGACCGTGAAATAGAATAAATAGAGGTTAAAAATGAAAATTAAAAAGGCGATTATACCTGCAGCAGGGCTGGGTACCAGATTTTTACCGGCCACCAAGTCAATTCCAAAAGAAATGCTGCCAATTGTAGACAAACCTACAATTCAGTACATAGTTGAAGAGGTTATCGGCTCCGGCATAGAAGACGTATTAATTATAACAGGCAGAAACAAGGGCTCCATAGAAGAGCATTTTGACAGAGCCGTCGAGCTTGAAAACAATCTGCAGCAAACAAATAAAGAGGAGCTTTTAGAAGAAGTAAGAAAAATTTCTCAGATGATTAATATCCATACGGTGAGACAAAAAAACCCTTTAGGTCTCGGTCACGCAGTATACTGTGCAAAATCATTTGTAGGTGACGAACCCTTTGCGGTTTTATTGGGCGATGACATTGTGGATTCACAAAAGCCGTGCTTAAAACAGATGATTGAAGCATACGATGAATATAATTCAACAATTTTAGGGGTTCAGTCTGTAGCCCGAGAGGATGTCAGCAAGTACGGGATAGTGTCAGGACAAAAAATCAACGATAAAGTTTATTCTGTCAATGATCTTGTGGAAAAACCCGACGCTGACAAAGCGCCCTCCGATATAGCGATACTCGGAAGATATATTATCACCCCCAGAATTTTTGAAATTCTTGAGAATACCGGTAAAGGAGTAGGGGGAGAAATACAGCTTACCGACGGATTAAAAAAACTGTGTGAATTAGAAAAGGTTTATGCATATATATTTGAAGGCAGAAGGTATGATGTGGGTAGCAAAATAGGTTTTCTTGAAGCAACCGTCGATTTTGCACTTAAAAGGGAAGAATTGAGAGACAGCTTTAAGAACTATTTAAAGGGTATTAATTTAAATTAGGGAGATTTTTATGAGTAGAGAAAAATACGAAATGTGGCTTGACAGTCCATATGTTGACGATATATTAAAAGAAGAATTAAAATTAATAGAAAATGACGACCATGAAATCGAAGACAGATTTTATAGAGAATTAGAATTCGGAACCGGAGGCATGAGAGGAAAAATCGGTGCCGGATCCAACAGAATTAACATAGTTACCGTTGCAAAAGCAACACAGGGAATCAGTAATTTTTTAAAAGAAAAGCACAAAGATGAAGAAATAAGCGCAGCCATTGCATACGACTCAAGATATATGTCAAAGGAGTTTGCGGAAAAGGCAGCATGTGTATTTGCTGCGAACAATATTAACGTATATTTGTTTGAAGGTTTAAGACCTACGCCCGAGCTGTCATATGCAGTGAGACATTTTAAATGCAAGGCCGGTGTTGTTATAACGGCAAGTCACAATCCCTCAGATTACAACGGATACAAGGTTTACGACCAATACGGCGGACAAGTGGTTGAAGATGCCGATTCCATCATAAGCAGCATCGAAAAGATTATGCTCAGAGATATAATTTGCTCTGACTTTGAAAACAACAAAAAAATCACAGTAATAGGAAACGATGTAGATACATCATATATAGATGAAATAAAAAAATTAAGCTTAAATTCTGATGTAGAAAAGGATATCAAGGTAGTTTATACACCACTGCACGGAACCGGCAACATGTTGGTAAGGAGAGTTCTTGCAGAGCTTGGATATAAAAATATCTTTGTTGTTAAGGAGCAGGAAAATCCGGATCCGGAATTTTCAACAGTAAAATCTCCAAATCCGGAAGAAATCAGCTCATTTGAAATGGCAATTAAAAAGGCGCAGGAATCGGACGCGGATATTATTTTAGGAACTGACCCGGACTGTGACAGAGTCGGTCTCGTCGTAAAAAACGCAGAAGGGGACTATGTGCCCCTTAACGGAAATCAGACCGGTGCGCTTCTGATAAATTACGTTCTCGGTTCATTGAAGGAAAAAGATGAGCTTCCTCATAACGGTGCCGTTATAAACACAATAGTAACCAGTGAAATAGGCAGAGCAATAGCGGAAAAATACAACGTGTCAACATTTAATACGTTGACAGGTTTTAAATATATAGCAGAGTTAATGCAAAACTTTGAAGAAACAAAGGAATACAGCTTTTTATTCGGATACGAAGAAAGCTACGGATACCTGGCAGGCACATTCGTGAGAGATAAGGATGCGGTAATTGCATCTATGCTCATTTGTGAGATGTCTGCATATTATAAGACAAAAGGGAAATTACTATTAGATATACTTCAGGATATATACGAAGAACACGGATATTACATAGAAGAAACAATATCACTGAGCTTTGCAGGTCTTACAGGTCTGAATAAAATGAGGGCCATTATGGATGATTTCAGAGAAAACAAGCTCAGAATATTGGCGGGCAAGAATATACCATATTTTTACGATTATAAATTAGGTATAGTTCTAAATCTTACAAACGGAAACGTTGAAAAGTTAAATTACCCAAAATCAGACGTATTAAAATTTTTATTTGAGGACGGCTCATGGCTGGTGCTGAGACCATCAGGAACAGAGCCGAAGCTGAAAATTTATTTTTCAATAAAGGGTGTAAACAAAATTGATTCTATGAATGTATTAAAAAGTGTAAAAGAAGAAGTGTTAAACCTAATTGACCGAGTACAGATTCACAGCTAAGAGGTTTAAATCAAAATCAGGGAGGCAGAAATATGAAAATATTAAAAAATGCCCGAAAAATAATTTTGATAATATTCGTTTCAGTGTTAGTATTAAACACATTCGTATATGCTGATTATAATCCGTCCCGCGAGGAAATAGAAAAAATGATTGATGAGGTTGCCTTGAAAAGAGGAATTCCTTCGGTTATTTTGAAATCTATAGCGAGAGTGGAGTCGGTTTATCAGCATTTTAACAAGGACGGAAGTCCGAAAATATCCGGTACAAGTATCGGATTGATGCAAATAAACAACAAAAACGGCGGCTATGATACAAACAAGCTGAAATATGACATTATGTACAATATTGAGGCAGGCGCAGACGTCCTGCTAAACAAATGGAGCATGAGTTCATATCAGAGCGTAGCTTGTGTAGGAAATATGGACCCCAATGTGCTGGAAAACTGGTATTTTGCCCTATGGGCGTACAATGGCTGGGCACAAAGTAACAACCCTCATATGCTGCCATCATATGCAAAAAAATACACGTATCAGCAATTAATTTATGACATTGCCAAGAAAGAATATGGACAAACAATAAATAACATTGATTTTTCGTATTTACCAAGTACCGGAAAACCCAGCAGATCATTAGTAGTTCCAACGCCTGTTTATACAAATTCAGGAAATATTGTTCTCTATGAAAAGGGAGATTATGTTCGTATCGACGGTGTAAGAGACGTTTATCAGTTAAGAGACGTACCGGCAGGCAAATATATTTATGATGTGGCAGTTAATACATTGGCAGTAGTTGACGAAGGACCTGTATTACAAAACGGATACTATTGGTACAAGGTAATAGTTAACGATGATAAAAGCGGCTGGATAGAAAGAAACTGGCTCACCCGTACCGGTGACACCGAGCACGGCAGGTACGTATTCGAAGATATAGCGTACCATTGGGCAAGAAAATTAATTATGGACCTTTACCATGAAGGTATCGTAAGTGAAGCAGCAAATTTCTATCCTGAAAATCTGATAACCAAAGAAGAGTTTTTAATTTTAGTCAGCAAGTCATTGGACAAATTTGATGAATTTAATCAAAAAAATAATGTGGCAGAAGATGAAGAAATAATCGGAACTGAAGAAATCATAGGAAATGAAGAACCGACAATTTTTGAAAACAATGAATTGCCATTTACAGACGCTCAGGACATAAATCCATGGGCAACAGAATATATTCAGGATTTAGCAAACTATGGGCTCTTAAACAATTACGAGTATGAATTAAAGCCCTTAGATACCATAACAAGAAAAGAAGCCGCATGTATAATAGACGGCATATTTACAGACAATATTGAATACAAGGATTTAGACATCCATTCTATTTTCAAGGATTTAACTTCATTGAGTGACAATGAGGTCAAAGCAATTAAAACAGCATACATCAACGGAGCCATATCCGGAAAAGGCTCGGGAAGCTTCAGTCCTGATGATTATTTGACGAGAGCGGAAGCCTCAGCCATAATGGTTAAAATTCTGTCGGCAGGTCGTTGAAAAATTTTAATATCTATACCGTAGTACGTACTGCGGTATTTTTTATTCCACATTATGAAATTTTATATCGTATATCCTTTCCTGCTCATTTATGTCCTTATTGTATGTTGTGGCTGACCTGTTTCTGTGCAGCAGCTTTACAATTCTGTAAACATCTATCCAGATTTCAGCCAAGGCTTCCTTTTGTGACTCATCAAATATGAGCTGCATACCAAAATGAAGGTGAGGGGTATTTATATTGTTTACATCCTCCCGTGTGCTGTAGCCGGTCATACCCATGTAACCGATAACGTCACCTGCATAGACGATATCTCCTTCCTTAAGAGATTTTACATAGGGATGCCCTTTTCTCAGATGTGCATAGTAATAATATCTCATATTGTCAAGGCTTCTGATTCCAATTCTCCAACCGCCGTATTGATTCCATCCCAATGCTTCAACTCTCCCTGTCTCCACAGCTACAATGGGTGTTCCAACTGAGCCGATTAAGTCATTGCCTAGATGAACTCGTCTGAAGCCGTAGCTTCTCGAATTTCCGAAGTCATCGTAATGACCGTAGCCGTAGCCGGCAGCTATGGGAGAAAATACCTTCAGACCGTATTTTTTAACCCATACTTTTTTGCTCGGGTCATTTTCATCCTTGACCTGAATTTCGTATGGACCGACGAAGTTGCCCAATACTGCCGAATACGCTTCATAGTAATAGTCGTAATGCTTTAAATCCTTGGTTAAGCTTTCTATGCTTTCTCCATTTTTCAACTTATTTATAAGAGTATCCATATCCTTTGCTTTGTACCTGGCAAAATTACCTCCGTACCTCGTTCCCAGATACGCCAATATTTCAACCCAATTTAATTTTACTTCCTCATCTATACTGTTTATGTCTGCCTTTAATGCCTTATCCATCGCTTCGTATGACACTCTGAAATCAACCCATTTGATAAAATCATTCTCTTCTCCTGCTGAAACCAACTGTGTAGAACTATACAGAGTATTGAAAGCAATTCCCGCTATTAGAATAAGGGCGGTAAATATAAACAATGACTTAAATTTCAATTTAATAATCATAATATATCCTTTTAAAATAATGTTCTCATTTACATTTATATGATTATTTAATTTGTTATATGATTAAAAAGTATTAGTAACGGATGAACCTGTTTAGTAAAATAAAATTATTTGTAAACTTCGGTTAATTGTGATAGTATATATTGAATTAATTCGATGTTTGAGTTACATAAGGGGAGGACGAATTGAGGTTAAAATTTTGTTCATTATACAGCGGAAGCAGCGGCAACTGCCAATACATAAAAACTGAAAATACTACAATTCTTGTTGATGCAGGCTTAAGCGGGAAAAAAATTCAGCAGGAAATAGTTAATATTGGAGAGGACCCCAAAAATATTGATGCTATTTTCGTTACTCATGAACATATCGACCATATTCAAGGAGCAGGTATAATGTCAAGGCGCCTGGATGTGCCTGTATATGCAAATGAAAAAACCTGGGAAGCAATGTTTCCGTTAATCGGTGAAATAAAATCACACAATATAAAGATTTTAGAGGAATGTCAGGAGGTTGGTGATTTAACGATAATGCCCTTTGACATATCCCACGACGCGTCTCATCCCGTGGGCTACAATATATTTTATAACAGTAAAAAAATCAGTCTGGTAACTGATACCGGTTGTATAAATGAAGTAATTGTCAATCGACTGATGGATTCGGATTTAATGCTGGTTGAATCAAATCATGATGAGGATATGGTACTCATCGGTCCGTATCCGTGGCCTTTGAAAAGGAGAGTGTTGGGAGAATTCGGTCATATGTCCAACGATACTGCCGGAAATTTAATTTCAAGAGTTGTAAAAAGGGGAAAAGAAATAGTTCTCCTCGGACATCTGAGCAAAGAAAATAATTTTCCTCAATTGGCATATAAGACTGTGGAAAATATACTGAAGGAAAACGGAATAGATGTAAATCCCGGAATTTTTCTGGATATGACCTACAGGGATAAATCAAGCAGGATATATGAAATATAATTGTTGAATGGCGGGCAATGACCTTATTGAGGTGAAAAATGGAAGATATAATTATATACGCATGCAGAGAACATGTTGAAATTGCAATAGACGATTTTGTAAATGACATGGAAGCGGCACCGCAAATAACGGTAACTGATAATGAAGTTTGCAGCTATTGCAATGAAAAAGCTGAATATAAAATAAGGAAATAAACATTTTGTAAAAAAATGCTTGTATTAGATATGGCTAAATGCTATAATATTTACGCTATCCTTGCTCCTATGCAAGTAGGAGCCGAAAGTCCAAAGGGAGGTGACTCAGAATGAGGAAATACGAAGGTGCTTTTATCTTACTATCTAATTTAGAGGAAGATGTAAGAAATGCAGAAATTGAAAAAGTAAAAAACATAATAACTGAAAGACAAGGTACTATAGAAAAAGTCAATGAGTGGGGTCAAAGAAGACTTGCTTATGAAATTGACAAAAAAAGAGAAGGTTACTATGTATTTATTGAATTTACTGCAGGAGCAGATGCTGTTAATGAAATAGACAGAATTTGTAAAATCAGCGACAACTTTGTTAGACACATGATCACTGTAGATGAATCAAATTAATAAAAAAAGAGGATAAGATATGAATAGTGTTGTATTAATTGGAAGATTGGCCAGAGATCCGGAGCTAAGATTCATACCTTCTTCAGGTATGGCTGTAACAAGATTGACATTAGCGGTAGACAAGGAATTATTTGGTGAAAAAAAGCAGCAAGCGATAAGCCAAGGTAAACCTACAGCGGATTTTATTAACGTAACTGTTTTTGGAAAGCAGGCAGAAAACTGTGCAAACTATCTTGCAAAAGGCAGAGAGTGTGCGGTTCACGGCAGAATTTCGACAGGAAGTTATACTACACAAGCAGGCGAGAAAAGATATACAACAGATATTATAGCAGATAGAGTAGAATTTATCGGAGGCGGAAAAGGTCAATCATCACCGCAGGGAAAACCCGTTCAACCGGATAGCAGCTTTTTCGGAGATTTTCCTGATGAAGACAATGATATTTTCCAACCGGTAGATGATGAAGATATCCCATTTTAGCATAAATTAAAAATCCGGGAAGGAGGAAATTAAGTGAGTTCAAGACAAGGATACGATAAAGGCGACAAGAATGACAGAATGGGTCAAAAAAGAAGACCTCGTAAAAAAGTTTGTCAATTCTGTCAGGAAAAGACTACACATATAGATTATAAGGACCTTGGAAGGTTAAAAAAATATACGACTGAAAGAGGTAAAATATTACCGAGAAGAATTACGGGTGCTTGCGCTAAGCATCAAAGAATGGTAACGAGAGCTATAAAGAGAGCAAGAACTATTGCTTTATTGCCATACGTAGCAGACTAATAAGTATTAAAATAAGGATTTGTGCAATTGCACAAATCCTTTCTTTAACTGTTCATTTTTCAGTGTTCATTGTTTACTATTGCTGGCACCCGGTGCATCCGCCGCAACCTCCGCCGCTTCCGCATCCTCCGTTGTCGCCTGTTGATGCAGGTTGGACTATCGGCTTCAGACCTACTCCCTGACCGTCATTTTCTTCGTTTGAAACTATTATAAAGCCGCCAAATTCCTTATTTACCGCTTTATTGACTATAAAATTTATTTCATTAATTGTGTCCACGTCATCATCCTCTGTTGCTTCTCCCGGATAAACTCCAAAGATTGGACCGTTGCAGCCATATCTATCTAAATCAATTCTTATATTATATGATTCAACATTAGCTTCATCCAGCAGTTCCTTGAATTCTTTATAAGCCGTTTCGTTTATAAAAATCATTACATTATCCTTTCATAATTTAATTTTTATAAACTAATAATATCATATTGTCACCATGAGCGCAATCGAAAGATGCCCCAATCCCATTTCTCAGAGCCTTTTTTGATCTTACTCCTTATTTCATGCTGACAATTTCAATCCCGGTATAATAATGCTTCAAGATTTCCGTATAATTATAGCCCTCGTCAGCCATTCCTTCGGCACCCCATTGACTCATGCCCACTCCGTGACCGTATCCTGTGGTTACAATTTCTATTTCATTGTCTGATTGTATGAAATTAAAATTGGTAGAGTTCAAATTGAAAAGGGATCTTATTTCGCGTCCCGATACTTCTCTGTCATCAATATAAATTGTTTTAATTTTACCGCCTTCGCTTACTTCTCCAAGTATAATTTTTTCACCTAAGTTATTCCTTGAAATATTTAAATCACCGTATACGGATTTTATCTTACTGATAAAATCGTCAACATTAAGCTTAATTGAACCGTGCATTCGTGGTGCTTCACCTTCGTAAGGGCTTTCGACACTCCTTAAGTACGGAACAGGTGACGAAAAAACATCCTCAGAATTTTCGGTTCTTCCTCCACTGGTAGAATGAAATAACGGTTCAATAATCTTGTTATCATAGGTCAGTATCTGTCCTTTTGTAGATGTAACAGCACTTTCTATTTTACCCCAATATTGTTCATACCAGCCCTCGTCATGTAAAGCGATTAAGTCATCCTTTGAATGCCACGCTTGACAATGTATATCAGTGCAAACAGGTGCACCTAGATGGTCGGGATGACCGTTCGGGTATTTTTTTAATCTGTATAACAGGTATGTCCTTGCTGAAACCGCTTGAGCTTTAAGGGCTTCAGAGTTGAACTCCGCAGGCATTTCAGAAGCGACTACGCCTTTGATATATTCTTCAAAATCTATGACCATAATTTCTTTGGTTTTTGTATTATAGACTTTTATAAGCTCCGGTTCTTCAATACTTGATTTTTTTAATAACTCTTCGTTTTTTTTACTTATATTTTTGCTATTATCATAAATCTTATCCTCTGCCTCAGTTGATGCATTATTTACATTCATTTTACTTTCCAGAAAGCTTAGTGATAAATTTGGAATAGCTAAAAGCATTATAAATATAAGTAATGCATAAATCAGACGGTTTAACAAAAAAATCAACCCCTTCATCGTAAGTTTACTATCATACTATGAATAAATTAATTTTTTTAGAACAATTTTGTATTAAATAAAAAAAATGGGACACACTATTTTCAGATAATAAAGAAGCATGTAACGGAGGTTTAGATGAAAAACAGATTTAAAAATGCAAGAACAAAAATGAAAAATTTCTTTATTAGATTAAAACACAAGGACACAAGTTTTTTTATAATTGCCCTTTGCATTGTTTTACTATCAACAGCAATCGTATGGAGATATACTTCAAATTCCGGTAAGGAAAATAACGTGGCAGACAATGGGAACGAAGATGAAAACATCGGAGTTAATCTTGACCCTGTCGAGGAAGACAATAGAAGTATAATGGAAGGATACGAGAATGCTGAAGATAAAGAAGATGAGAAAGACAGTGAGAATTCTGATAATCTCAATACGATGAAATTGCCGCTTGATGGGGAAATTATCAGAGAGTTTACAATGGATGACCTAATTTATTATGAAGCAATCGGAGAATGGAGAGTACACAGAGGAGTAGATATTCAGCCTAAGGATACGTTGATGATTGAATCTGCATTGGCAGGTACTGTAGAATTGGTCAACACATCAGAAATAATGGGCACGGAAATAATTATAGACCATGGAAACAACATTAAAACACTTTACAGCAATTTAGTAACAGCTTCTGTAAAAGTGGGAGAGCAGGTACAGCAGGGGCACGTGATAGGAAATGTAGGTAAAGTAGCAAGCATTGAATCAGCAGACGGAGCACACTTACATTTTGAGTTGCTTGTAGACGGCAAAAATGTTAATCCATTGGACTATATTAAATAGCACAATAAGGTTCTAATAGGACAAAGAAATGCATAAAAATGTAAATAAGACGGTATAGCCAAAGGGGGTTAATAATGAAAGATTACATAGAACGGAGAGCCATGGAGATTGCGGAATATATTATAAGTACTGAATCTACCGTGAGGCAGACGGCGAAAAAGTTCGGCGTGAGCAAAAGCACTGTCCATAAGGATGTAACAGAACGTCTTCCCAAACTGAACCCTCCAGCTGCAAGCGAAGTAAAAAAAGTTTTGCTGAAAAACAAATCTGAAAGGCATATCAGAGGAGGTAAAGCAACTCGCTTAAAATATAAAGAAGCACATGAGCACGACAAAGTTAGCAATATGTAATTAACCACTTGATGAAAGACACTGACCGCACGGTTGGTGTCTTTTGCGTTGGTGATTATATGGTAAAAAATTGAACAGTTGACTAAAGAATACTGTCAGAAAACTTAATAATGATTATTAAAATATATCATGTGCTTTTACTTAAAAACATTTCAATTCTGTAGGAGTCCATAAGACATTGTATCTCTTTGCTGTTGTCTAAATCTAATCCTGTTAATTCTTTTATTCTTTTTATTCTATAATTCAAGGTGTTTCTATGAATAAATAATTTTTCTGCTGTTTCAGAGACATTTTTATTGCACTCTAAATATGTACGAAGCGTAAGGTAAAAGTTGTAATCATAATCAAATAAAATTTTTAAAGCAGGGTGACAGTAATATTCTAATGTTGCTTTGTTTGATATTGAAAGTAACATGTCATAAAAAGAAAAGCTTGTATAATCATGTATTTTTTCATCTTTATTACCATGCTTAATGCATGTTACAGATTGATAAAAATATCTTTTAAATTGAAAAATGTCATTAAAGATCCATGATATTCCAATACTTAAATTTTCCTTTAAAGAAAGTTCTTTTAGTCTTTCTCTTTGATTTTCAGAAACATCAGGAACTAAAATTATAATATAACTTTTAAATATTACTGAATACCCTTCTGGGAAAATTCTTTCTAAGTCAATTTTAATTGAAAACTTTAAATAACGATTTTTTTGATTGATTATAAATTGAGCAACCACAACTTGCATTTTTCGCGGAAAATCAAGCTTAGTAATATTTATTAGTTCTGATTTGTCATTTTCCTTTTCATCAAGTAGGTTGTATAAAACAGAGCTATAAAATGATTTTTTCATTCCTGTTGAAAAATCATAGTTTAATGAATCAAATAATATATTGCCTATTAATAATAACTGCTTGTAATGAGAATGTGTTATTTTTGTATGGTGTTCAATCATAATCAAAGACCCTGCAACATGACCATCATAAATAATCCTTGAAACTAATTTAGCTTGATTATCCCCATCTAATGTAATCTTTACAACATCATTGCCTGATTTATTCCAATCCTTCATTTGTTGATTCATACGAACCTTTTTAATAAAGTCACCAGAGCAGTATCCTAATTCGATGTTTTTAGCCCATAATGGATCCATTATTTCATAATTTGTAGAATAAGATAATACTCTATTTTCTACATCGGTTAAAATCAAGGCATTACCTAATAAATCTGCCGCATGGTTAATGAGGCTTAGAATGTTCTTTTTATTTAATACTTCCTGAGTTAATTCAAAAAGTGCTGCTTCTGAACGCAAATCTTCAAGTATGAAATCTTTAGCAGCATGAAATATATTATTTATGTCATCAATACTTATTATTGAATAACTACTTTTTTCAGGTAATAATGGAGACTTATCAGTACCAAGCATCATAATAGAATTAGGCATAGAATTTATTAAAGAAAAATTACCTATATATAATGTTCTTTCATTCCATTTATCTATGTTTTTATCAATTAATTTAACATCAGTGATTTTTAAATTGTTATTATTTATGATTTTTTCAATTTCAAAATTATCCTTAAGTAATAAAATAAGTTCAGAATAAATCATTTAATCACCGCCTTATAGCTTTTATATAATTATATAAAATTATTGTAAATAATGCAAAGTATATTTATGCATTTTGCACAAATTGTGTATGCTATTTTGATTATACTGTACGTATTTAATAAACGTACTAAGTGATATAATACAGTTTAATTAAAATTGAAAGGAGTGGCAATATGATTACATCTTATGAAATTTTTGTTCCTATGCTTATGGGAAGCGGAGCATCCCTACGCACAGGTCTTAAGGTTAGACAGTTGTTAGGTTGTAAAAAAATTCTGTTAGTTTATGATGCTGGTTTAAAGAATGTAGGTATTGCAGATGTTATAGAAGATAACTTAAAAAACGCTGGTATTGAAATCGTTATCTTCGATAAAGTTTTACCTGACCCACCTGATTACTTAGTAGAAGAAGGTGCTGAACTTGCCAGAAAGGAAAACGTTGACGGAATAGTTGCTGTAGGTGGAGGAAGCTCTATTGATACAGCAAAAGGTATAAATGTTTTAATTAATAACGAACCGCCAATAATGAAATATTTTGGTATTCAGAAGAATTTGAAATTTGGAGTACCCATGGTATTTATACCAACAACAAGTGGCACCGGAAGTGAAGTAACAAATATGTGTGTTATATCATGTGTTTCTCGTGGGAATAAGGATAGCGTTGTCGGTCCAGTATGTATGGCTTCTCTTGCCATAATCGATCCTGATCTTACAATGGGTCTACCTAAGAAAATGACAGCTGCCACTGGAATTGATGCTTTGGCTCATGCTGTTGAAGCTATTACAGGATCACAGGCAAATCCTCTTTCTGATGCACTTGCCAGAGATGCAATCAGAACAATTTCTAAATGGCTACCCGTTGCGTATAATGATGGTTCAAATGAAGAAGCAAGGGAGAAAATGATTTTAGCATCTACATTTGCAGGTATGGCTTTTACAAATGCATTAGTTCATTTAGGTCATACTATTGGTCACGCATTAGGTGCACATTTTCATATTCCTCATGGTATCGGATGTGCAATAGCATTACCTGAGGTAATTGAATATGCAGCTAAGACTGAATGGAAAAAAGTTGAGATGATTTGTGAGTGCATGGGCGCAGAAATTAAGGAAGATGCAACACCTGAAGAAATAGGCATAGTTGCAAAAAATGCGCTGCGTTCTTTTATTAAATCAGTAGACATTCCTAATTTAGAAGAACTTGGCATTCAACTTGAGGATGCTTTACAGGTTGCACCGCTTGTTACTCAAGACACTGGATTTGCGTTAATTCCATATAGAATAACAGCAGCAAGGGTGGCAGAAATGTTAAAATCCGCTTATGATGCTTAAGGAGGTATGAATATGTGGTCAAAATTATCTGTAGATATGAAAAATTTATCTGTTAACAAGGAACCATACGATAAAGAATATGAACAATTAGGAGGAAGGTCATTAATAGCTCAATATATGATGAAAAATGTTCCTCCAACCTGCGATCCATTAGGTAAAGATAGCCAAATAATAATATGTACATCTATTTTTGCTGGTACTAAATTGACAACCGCTCATCGACTTTCAGTTGGCGGAAAAAGCCCTTTGACAGGAGGAATAAAAGAAAGTAACTCCGGAGGTTTTGCAGCATACCAGTTAGCAGGACACGGTATAAAATTAATAACAGTAAAGGATTTACCTAAAGAAGAGGGGTTATGGTTATTGCACATTGATGCACAAGGAAATGCTTTCATAGAAGATGCAAAAGCTTATGAAGGCTTAAATAATTATGATTTTGTTGATAGAATGCATGAGAAATATGGAGATAAAATAGCAACCATATCCATTGGTGCTGCCGGTGAAAGGTTATATAAAAGTGCATCTTTACAAATTACTGAATTCAATTCAAAGCACCCAAGTCGAGCAGCAGCTAGAGGGGGATTAGGCGCCGTAATGGGGAGTAAAGGGTTAAAGGCAGTAGTAATAGAAAACCCTGTTGAAAGATATCAAGTACAATATGCAGACAAAGAGAAATTTGAAGAACTAGTAAAAGGTTTTAATAAAATTGTAGCTGAGAGTGCTAAAAAAGATCCCTTCCACAATATTGGAACAATATCTACTATAGAAGTTACTGCTAATAATGGTGTTTTACCTGTTGATAATTTTTCTGGAAGACTATTCCCAGAATATAAAGAGATTGGTGCAGGCAAATTTATGAGTAATTTAGAAAAAAGAGGTGGACGTAACAAAGTTCCATGTCAACCAGGTTGCGTTGTTCAATGCTCAAACTGCTATAACGATAAAGAAGGAAATTATCTTACTTCAGGTTTTGAGTATGAAACAATTGCGATAATGGGACCAAATTGTCATATATCAGATTTAGATGCTGTTGCACAAATGGACCGTATCTGTGACAATCTTGGCGTAGATACTATAGAAGCAGGAAATGCTGTTGCTATGTGCATGGAAACAGGTAAAATAAAATGGGGTGATACACAAGCAGCACTTTCTTTGTTAAAGGAAATGGAAGAAGGCACAGAATTTGGTTGCATAATGGGAGATGGTTGTGAAGCAGTAGGCAAATTCCTCGGTTGCAAGCGTATACCAGTAGTTAAACATCAATCCTTGCCAGGTTATGACCCAAGAAACACAAAGGGTACAGGTATTACGTATTCAACAAGCCCAATGGGAGGCGACCATACAGCAGGTATGACAATGGGTAGAGCTTTCGATGACTGCGGTAGAAGCGCTCAGGCATATGCATCAACTAAACTACAAGTTGCAATGTGCTTTTCTGATAGTATGATGTGTCTTTTTGCTTTTGCTAATGCTGCAAATGATCTTCATATGTTAGGAGGATTAATGGCAGCTTTATATGGTGGAGAACCAGATTTCAATAGGGTATCGATGTTAGGAGTGAAAACACTTTTGACAGAAAGAGCATACAACAAAATGGCAGGTATGAAGAAGGAGGATGATAGATTACCTGAATTCTTCTATAAGGAAAAATCCTCTGCAACAGGGTCTAGATTTGATATTATTGATTATGAAATAGATGTTATGTTTGATTTCTAATGATTACCGTAGAAAATAAAGTCATACCATTTTACTATGGTATGACAGTAGCAGATGCCATTAGAGATGCAGGTGAAATAGTTGATAATATGACAATAATTATGGAAAACAAAAATATAATTCAATTTAGCCAAATAGATAAAAAAATTTCTGACGGAACAAATTTAAAAATTCTAAGAATTTTATCCGGTGGATAAGTTCCCTTCATAAGGGAGTTTTTATTAAATAAAAAAATAATAAAATATATTGCTTTTTAAAAAAGTTAGTGCTACAATAGAAACATACTATGTAGTATGTAGTACATAATACTTTATTGAATGTATGCATCACTTAATCAATTCTAATGTCACCATTTGCAAATAGAGGCAAGTGTTAATATTAAGAAAACGAATTCATACAAAATCAAATATAGAAAGGAATATAAAATGTATAGAATATTGGTTATAAATCCAGGATCAACTTCTACGAAATCAGCAATCTTTGAAGATAGAAAATGTATAGCTGAACAATCTATAGCTCATTCAACAGAGACATTGACTCAAAATCCTCTTACATGGCAACAAGTAGAATTAAGGAAAGAGGGTATTATCAATTGGATGAAGGACGTAGGATTTAACTTAAAGGATATTGATGCTTTTGCTGTACGAGGTTGCAATATTAAAGGATGCAGTAAGGGTGGGACCTATTTAGTTAATGAAACTATAAAAAATGAAATTTTCAGCCAACATAATCCAGATAAAATAGCACCTCATGCTTCAAGACTTTCACTCCCTATAGCTTTAAGTATGAGTGAATCTGAAAAAGTTGATATACCTATATTTATTACTGACCCACCATGCGTTAATGAACTTTCTAATATAGCAAAAATATCAGGACATCCTCTTTTCACTAGGGAAAGCGTATTTCATGCTCTTAATAGTAAGGTGGTTGCTCATAGAGTTGCAGAGGAATGGGGTAAAAAATATCAGGAAGGCAAGTTTATAGTTGCTCACATGGGTGGGGGTATATCAGTTGGTGCTCACAATATGGGTCAAGTAACAGAGGTTAATGATTGTATAGCTGGTGGAGGTGCATTTTCACCTAATCGTACTGGAACATTGCCAGTGGTACCTCTTGTTGAACTGTGTTTTTCTAACTCATTTACAAAGAATGAAATAATAAGAATAATTAAAAATAAGGGTGGAGTTCTTGCTCATTTAGGAACTGATGATATGCGTGAAGTGGAAAAACGCATTGATAGTGGGGATACTCATGCAGAACTTATATTTAATGCAATGGCTTACCAGGTTGCCAAGGAAATCGGCAGCTGTTATGCAGCATTATGCTGTGATGTAGATGCAATAATATTTACAGGTGGCATGGCTAACTCTAAACGACTTATCGGTGAAATCAGAAGATATGTTGAGAAAATGGGAAATATTAAAGTTGTTCCCGGTGAGTACGAAGCTGAAGCTCTTGCCTTTGGAACACTTCGTGTTCTAACAAAAGAGGAAGAACCAATAATTTTATAAATAAAGATTATATTTATGTTAACAAAATATATTTAATAAAATCTTGGAGGTTTTAAATTATGGAAAACAAAACTTATATCGATGGCTTAATTGCAAATGCAAAGAAAGCACAAAGCTTTCTTGTAGATTACAATCAGGAACAAACTGATGCATTAGTTAAAGCAATTGGAAAAATTATTTATGACAACAGAGAAATATTATCAAATAAAGCTGTGGAGGAAACTGGCTTAGGAGTATTAGCTGGCAAAATAGTAAAGCACGATAAAATTACAACAAGTCATTGGGCGTTTTTAAAGGACAAGCCTTCTGTTGGATTAATAGAAGTAGATGAAATTAATGGAATTTATACATATGCTAAACCAATAGGCGTAATAGCATGCTTGACACCTTCAACAAACCCAACAACAACTGCTGTAGGAAATGCTATGCACGCACTAAAATGCAGAAATGCAGTTATTGTATCTCCTCATCCAAGGGCAAAAAAATGTACAGCTCATGCTGTTTCTCTAATGAACGAAGCAATTATTTCATTAGGTGGACCAGCAAATTTAATTCAATCTATTGAAGAGCCTTCATTAGAATTAACAGATGAACTTATGCGTAAAGCAGATGTTATTGTAGCTACAGGCGGTAGCGCAATGGTTAAGTCAGCTTATTCGAGCGGAAAACCTTCTTATGGCGTTGGACCTGGAAATGTACAGATTATAGTAGACAGAGATTATGACAATTATCCTCTTATGGTTGCACAGATAATGGGAAGTCGTATGTATGATAATGGTATGCCATGTACAGGTGAACAAACATTAATTATGCCTAAAGAAAAAGCTGATGAAATAATAAAAATATTTGAAGAAAAAGGCGCTTATATGGTTACAGATCCTACAGATATTCAAAAATTACGCGAAGCAATTTTTAAGAAAGGTTTTGATGGTCCAATAAATGTAGATATAGTGGGACATCCAGCAGCTGAAGTAGCTAAATATGCAAATGTTTCAGTTCCTGAAGGAACAAAATTGTTAATAACTAAATTAGATAAGTTTGGGAAAGATGAAGTGCTATGTCGTGAAATAATGTGTCCTTTTGTTCGTTATTTTGTTTATGAAAATTTTGAGGATGCCATTAATATTGCTAAAACTAATTTATTAATGGAAGGCGCTGGTCACTCTTCTGGTATCTATTCGAATAATAATGACAATATACAATTAGCAGGAAATCAAATACCTGTTGCAAGATTTATGGTAAGTCAAGCTAATAGCAACGTGGCAGGTAACACATTTACTAATGGACTTGATCCGACAATATCCATAGGATGTGGTTCATGGGGAAACAACAGTATTTCCGAAAATCTCACTTACAAGCATTTGATGAATAAAACGAGAATTTCTTTTATTATAAAAGATGCTCCTAATCCTACAGCTGAAGAAATTTGGGCTTAATATTTATTGGTAGAAAGAAGGTTAAGCAATGATTTATAAATCTCTGGATGATATTGTTTTAAATATAAAGAAATGTTTTGCAAAAAAAAGAATGGTAGTTGCAGGTGCTGACGAAGAACATACATTAAGCGCTGTCAGTATGGCAAAAAAAGAGGGTATAATTTCAGCTGTTTTGGTAGGAGATGCTGGACATATAAAAGAAATTCTTAATAATATTGGCGAAGACAGTTCAGAGTATGAAATTATTCATAATACTGAAAATCCTGTAGATATAGCCGTTCAGCTTATTCGTGAAAATAAAGCTGATATATTAATGAAAGGTAACGTTCAAACTGCAACTTTGATAAAGGCAGTATTGAATAAAGACACAGGTATAATGAAAGGAGAACTCCTTTCACATATATTATTTGTTCAAGCTCCGGCATATCACAAAATATTCGCTGTGACTGATTCAGCTATTATTCCAAATCCTAACTTAGAACAGAAAAAAGCTATTTTAGAGAATGCGGTAACAGCCATGTTAAGCTTAGGATACGATACTCCTAAAGCTGCAGCATTAACTGCTGTTGAAGTTGTTAATCCAAAAATGCAGGAAACTGTTGACGCAGATGAATTAAAAAAACTAAATAAAGATAATAAGATAAAAAATTGTATAGTAGAAGGACCAATTTCTATGGATATTGCTTTTGATAAGGAAGCAGGAAAGATAAAAGGATTTACTAGTGATATATTAGGAGAACCTGATATTCTCCTGATGCCAAACTTATTAGTAGGAAATATAGCTGTAAAAGCATTAAGAATATTTGGTCAATCAACAGTTGCAGGATTAGTTATTGGCGCTTCTGTTCCAATAGTATTGACATCAAGGTCCACCTCTACTAAAAGTAAGTATATGTCTATTGCAATGAGTGCTGCAATTGCACCTATGTAATACAAGCTAAACTTAAGGAGATTATGATATGTTGAATTTCTCTAGCGAAAAATGTAACGGATGTGGGTTATGTGTAAATGATTGCAAAATGCTTCATAATATAGTTTTGGATGAAAGGAAAAAGGCAAAAATTCTAAATTCAAATTGTATTAATTGCTATCATTGCGTTGCCATTTGCCCAAATGAAGCTATAACAATTGATAACAAAATACCTTCTAAGGCAAAAAGGTATAGCTCTACATTCACATCGCAGGAGTATTTGGAGTTTTTGAAAAATAAACGTTCAATTAGACAATATAAGGATCAAGAAGTAGAAAAAAGTATAATTGAACATATAATTGAAGCTGGTATTTATTCTCCGACAGCAGGAAATAAGCAACCTGTGAGCTATGCTATAGTAACCGGTGAACGCTTGAAAGAATTGACAAAACTATCTTTAAAAACTTTAAAAAGTTTTGCTGATGATTTTAATGATGGAAATATTGATTTGAATATAGATTTAAACTCAGCAAAAAGATATACAAGTATGTGGAAAAGGTTTTACAAAAGTTATTTTGAAAAGGGTATTGATGAATTATTTTTCAATGCACCTTGCTTATTGTTGATTCTTGGAGACACAGAAAAAACTTTAGATCCGAAAACTGACTGTGTCATAGCTTCATGTAATATAGGAAACATGGCTTATGCATCTGGGCTGGGATTTTGCTATAACGGTTTTTTTGTTAGAGCATATCAATCTGAAGAAATATGTAAATTCTTAGGGTTAGAGCTAAAATACAATCTATATACAGCAATGACTATAGGATATCCTAATGTAGAATATAGACGCACAGTTTTCCGTGAAAAAAAAGAAATATTTTGGATTTAACATTATAGAGAAATACAAAATTTACACAGAATTATATTTATAAAAAAGTATCTGTAATTTTGTAAGTACAAAAGTATGAACTTTAAAGATTGCAGTTATATAAAAACTTTCAGATTTTTGAAAGTAATATAAAATAAAATGGAGGAAATGATTTATGGCTACAATATTGCAGTCAAAAGGTAAAAGTTCTTTTAGATGGGTCATGTTACTATTTGTTTGCTTGTTTTATTTCTTAATTCTCGGTTTTTGTAATCAATCTTTTAACATCTTACTTGGTACAATTACTACCGATATGGGTTGGGAAGCTACACAACGTACGGCAATAGCAACAGCAATGTCAACAGGTATGATTTGGTTTGTATTTGTTGCAGGAATTATGATGGATAAGTTCAGTGTTAAAAAAGTTTTAGGATCATCAGTGCTTATATGTGCGATTCTAATTTTTTTAAGAGGACGTGCTCAAGGGTTTATGTTTTTCTTCACTTTAATGTTTTTATTTGGTGCAGCCAGCGCATTTTATATGCCTGCAACAACAAAAATCATTACATTATGGTTTGATTCAGACGAACTTGCATTAGCAAATGGATTTCTTACTGCTGCAAGCCCTATGGGTCAAATTACAGCCAACTTTTTTGCAGTTAAAATAATGATGGCTATTGGTGGATGGAAAGCATTATACTCATTCATAGGGGTAGCTGTAGTAGTACTTACAATAGCATTCTTTATTTTTGGTAAAGAAAGAAAAAGCACTGAAGCTTCACTTGTTTCAAGCACTCTTACAGCAAACGATATTGGTTTATGGAAAAACATCAAGGGAATTTTAAAAGTTCCATATGTATGGTTAATGATTATTGCTAATATGTGTTTTCTTGGTTCAATATATGCAGGTGGAGCATATGGACAGTTCGTTTTCCAAAATGACCCTGGTTGGTTGATAGACAAGGCAGTGTCAGGAAGAATTCCAGCTTGGAATAATATGTTTTCTATGTTTGCATACATCCTAATTCCTTTATTTATAGCTAAGATAGGAAGACAGCATTATACTAAAGTAGCCATAATGTGCGGAATAATGGCGCCAATCTTTTTTATAATAGGTCATAGAAGTTATAGCGTAACAGTAATAAGTATGATGATGGCGTTAGCAGGTATTTGTTATGGTGGTATAGTTCCTGCTCCAAAAGTTTTAATGTTGTCACATCCTGAAGTATCAGGGCCTCGTGCAGGTACAGCATTAGGATTGTATGTTACAGCTGAACGTATTGGTATTTCATTCTTTACTGCGACATTGGGAACTCTTATTTCTGCAGGTACAATGCCAATGAGTATTGTATTATCTTGGTTCTACTTTATACAATTCGCAGCTCCAATCTTAATTTTTATTGGAATATATGTTAAAAAATATGATGCAAAAAAAGCTGAATTGAAAGCAAGTCAAGCATAGCAATGTCAAGGAGAAAAAATGAAGCAAATAGATTTATCAAGTAAGGTCGCAATTGTAACAGGCGGTGCAGGTGATATTGGTGCAGGTATAGCAACATGCCTTGCTGAAAGTGGTGCAAATGTCGCAGTTGTTGATTTGAATTTGGAATTAGCCACTATAAAAGCACAAGAATTAACTAATAAATATGGAGTTGTTTCTAAAGCTTATGAATTAGATATATCATCAGAAAAAGATGTGGATGATGTATTTGCATTGATTAATAATGACTTTAAACAAATTGACATTTTAGTTAATTGTGCTGGATATGGAAAAGAAGGTAAAAATTATTATGAAACACCCATGAAGATTGCTCGTAAAACAATAGATATAAATCTACATGGAACTGGCATGTGTATTAAAGAAGCACTTAAATATATGTTGCCAAGAAATTCAGGTAATATAATAAATATCGCTTCTATAGCAGGAAGAATTGGAACAGCCGGTTCAGCAAACTATTCTATATCAAAAGCTGCAATAATAGCAATGACACAATCAATTGCTAGAGCTCATGCAAAAGAGGGTGTTAGAGTAAATGCAGTTTGCCCGGGATATTTGCTAACAAATATGTGGAAGCAAGGGGTAGAAAAGTATAGCAAAATATTAAATAAAACACCTGAAGAAACATGGAAAATGTTAGCATTGGATAATATAGCAATGGGTAAAGCTCAAGATGTGTATGATATAGGTAATGCAGTTTGTTTTTTGGTTTCAGATTTAGCGAAAAATATAACAGGTCAAAGTTTAAATGTATGTGGTGGCTCGCGATTTAATTAAGGAGGAAAGGAAAGATAATGGCTAAAGTAAATGGCGGACAATTGTTCGCAAAAGCATTAAAAAAAGAAGGTGTAGAATGTGTATTTACACTATCAGGTGGGCACATCATGCCTATACTTTATGGTTGTAGAGAAGAAGGAATAGAAATAATAGATGTAAGGCATGAGTGTGCTGGTGGTTATGGTGCAGATGCATATGCAAAAGTAACAGGAAAACCAGGTGTGTTAATAACAACAGCAGGACCAGGAGTAACAAATGCTACAACAGCTATGGCAGAATCATTTGAAACAGGTATTCCCGTTATTCATATTGGTGGAGGTTCTCCTCTTATAGAAAATGAAACTGGACCACTTCAAAATGTTGCAAGTTTTGAATGTATGAGTGCATTTTGTAAATGGTCACGTAAGATATTCCATGCCAACAGAGTACCTGAATATGTTTCAATGGCATTTAGAAATGCTCTTGATGGTACACCGGGACCAGTCTATCTTGAAATCCCTGCTGATATATTGCATGGCTCATATGAAGAAGAAACGATTTATTGGCCAAGAGATTATAGAGCAACAGTGCATGGCTTCGGTGCAGCTGATCTGATTGAAAAAGCAGCTGAAGCACTTATTGCAGCTAAAAAACCTGCAATGATTATTGGTGAAGCAGCTAGATTTTCTGCAGAATATGCCAAAGAAGTTGAAGAATTGGCGAACTATTTAAAAATTCCAACATTTGTAATGATAACATCCAGAGGTTTGTTTGCTGATGAAAGTAAGAATGAATTATTTACAATAGGAGATGGCGGAATGGCTGCTGCCGATGTAGTGTTGGAGTTTGGCGTAGATCACAGCTATAAAATTGGAAAAGGTAGAGCTCCAAGAATAAATGGCAGTGCATATCGTATAATGGTTCATCCTGATGGGAAAAAGGTTGGGTATAATGCACCGGCTGATGTTGCGATTATCGCAGGAGCAAGTGCAGCTGCAAAACAGATTTTAGATATTATAAAAACTAAAAAATCACCTGTTACTGATACTGCATGGGTGGAAGAAGCTAAAGCGATTACATTAAAAATGAAAGCTCCTTATATAGAGGCAGCAAAATCTGAAATAACTCCAATACATCCCGGTAGAATTGCTGCTGAAGTTGCAAAGTTTGTCAATGAAGAAGCTCAGGATTGGCATATAATATGTGATGGAGGAGATGCAGCAAGTTGGATGGATGCAAATTCAGTTGCAAGATATCCAGGACAAGTTATTAGGTATGGTCCTTTAGGAACAATAGGAGTAGGCCCTGGTTTTTCAGTGGGAGCATGGGCAGGTGACAGAAAACCTGTATTATATTACACCGGAGATGGTAGCTTTGGTTTCTATTCAATGGAATTTGATTCATTTGTAAGACATGGAATTCCTGTAGTGTGTGTAATCAGCAATGATTCAGCATGGGGAATGATAAAACTTTCGGAGCAAGCCAAAAGAGAAGAATATATAAAAGAACATGGACATTGTGCTACAACATTAGCTGAAATGAGAGCATACGAAAAAATGCCAGAGATATGGGGTGGAGTTGGTGTTAAAGTTACAAAAATTGAAGATATAATTCCTGCTATACGTAAAGTTAGAGATTCTGGCTTACCGGGAATTGTAAATATTCAATGCGACCAAAAAGAGATGTCTCCTCCAACTGCAGCTTTTGCAGGGGGTAAGAAAAAATAAAAATCCGTATTGATTATATAATTAGGAGGATTAATAATGAAAGCGTGCGTATTAGAGGCAGTAAATAAGTTAGTAGTAAAAGATTTTGAAATGCCAAAATTGGTATATGATGATGATATAATAATAAAGGTAAGTAAGGTTGGTATATGTGGTTCAGATGTTCATATGTGGAGCAATGAAAAAAAGATAGGACTTGTTATGGGTCATGAATTTTGTGGAACAGTTTTTGACCCGGGCAAAAGTGATTTTAAGGTTGGTGAAAGAGTTGTTGTTATTCCAAAAGGACCAAGGGGATATAACTCTACGCCGGGAGTTGTGGCTCAAGGTGCATATGCAGAATATTTTTGTGCATCTTCACAGTACGTAAGAAAGTTACCAGATTCCATAAGCGATGATGCAGCAAATATGATAGAACCAACAGCTATTGCATATAATGCTATATTAAAAGCAAATATTCAATATGGTGATAAAGTGTTGGTTACAGGAGCAGGTATCATTGGTCATTTATGCGCCGAATGGGCAAAGGTTATGGGTGCAACATACATCGCTATGACAGAAGTAAATGATAAGCGAATATTAAAAGCAAGAGAAGTTGGAATTGCAGATGAAGTATTTGATGCAAGAATCCCTGAAATTTCACAGCAATTAAAAGATGCTACAAATGGTGGATTTGATAAAGTTATAGAATGCACTGCTATTCCTGCATCTGTTAATATGAGCTTGGAAGTTATTAAGGAAATGGGAACTCTAATGTTTGTAGGAGTTTCTTATAAACAAGTACCAATTGATGCACTAAAACTTATAATGAAAAACATTACTATGATAGGTACATTTGGATCATCAGTTGTATTTGATAAAGCTATCGAGTTGCTGGCTGAACAACCATTTAAAGTTGAAAAGTACATTACAAAGCATATAGATCTTGATGAAATTCAGGAATGCTTTGAAGAACTTCATAGCGGAACGAGCGACCAAATTAAAATAGTTATAACGCCATAAAGACATTTATGTATTATATAAAAAGAAATGCATAATACTCTGAAGACAATTTAGTCATATAAATCAAAGTATTATGCGTTCTTTTTTAACAAGAATTTACAATATAATAAAAAAGTATTGCATTTTATGTTAAAATTGATATATAATTAACTTAATGTAGTATGTAATACATTATTGAAATTTATTCTAAAATAGACAAAATATAAAGTGGTGAAGAAATGGCAATGGAAAAAATGTTAGTACCAATAAAAAAAGGATCAGTTTCCCAATTAATAATAGATAGAATAACTGATGCTTTAATATCAGGTGAATTAAAACCAGGAAGTAAAATACCAACAGAAATAGAGTTCAGTGAAAGCTTAGGAGTAGGAAGGAATTCTGTAAGAGAAGCTACAAAAATATTAGAATCTTTTGGTGTTTTAGAAGTTAAGCAATCAGAAGGAACTTTTATTGCAAAAGAATTTAGTCAGAAAATGCTTGACCCCATGGTTTATGGCGTTATTATGCAAAATGGAGATATGAGCGAGCTGTTAGAATTTAAATTATCAAATCTACGTGCAGTACTGTATATGGCAGTTTCTAAAGCAACAGAGAAAGATATTGATGTTCTTCAAAAATGTTATGATAATTTATGCGAAACAATAAAAAAACATCCTAATGATGAAACAGCCATTTACGAAGCTAATAGAGATTTCCACGATACATTAGCTAAAGTTAGCGAAAATAGGTATATGTATCAGATTAATACTGTTATTATGAAAATCTCTAAATATTCTCGAATGGGTGGTATTAAATCTGCAATTAAAGAAGGCAATGTTGATGAGATTGCAATTGTGTGCAAATCTTTGTTGGACTTAGTTAAGACACGTGATGTGGAAAATATTATTCCGGTATTAGATAAAATATTTGAATATTGGAAGCATTTATTATTATAATAGTGTATTAATTATTTATAAAAAAATCTCTGAACATATAAATATGATTAGAGATTTTTTTAGTTAGGATGCAAATAAATGTTGCAATAAAAATAATTTGATGTTAGTATTAGCACTGTGTAGGATGTAGTATATTATACATAGAACAAACTTATATATTAGCTATTAGCTACCACTAAAAAGTAATTTCGTAAAGAAAGGAATAAATATATGAAGAATAAATACGATAAAATTGGAGTTGGAGTTGCTGTTGGATGTTTTATAATTATGTTTATACATCTTGGTACGCTTGGTACGGCAGGTCTTTTTATACCACAGTTAATTAAAACTTTAAATGTACCAGTTAGCCAGGTTTCACTAAATGTAACATTTTGCTCATTAACAGGTTTTGTTTTTAGTTTAATGGTTGGTAAGCTTAGAAATAAGGTTTCAATAAAAATGATGATACTTATAGGTTCTGTTGCAGGTATTATGCATTACTTGATATCTGCAATGTCAAATGGAATATTTCTTATATATTTAGGTAGTATTTTTGGAGGTGTAAAGTTTGGTTTTGGTACACATGCATGTAATGCAGCTATAATATCTCAGTGGTTTAATGATAAAAAAGCAACTGTTATTGGAGTCGTTTTTAGCGGTGCTGCATTTGGTAGTGCAATTATGATGTATATTTCAGGAATACTTATTGAAAGTGTAGGTTGGCGTTCTACGTATTTGGTTTTTGCAGCATTACATCTGTTTATAGCGATTCCAGTTAACTTGTTTGTTCTCAAAGAGATTAAGATATTGAGAAAAAATATAGTTAATAATAATTATAGTAATTCTACTAAATCTTCGAATTTTGAGGTTTATGATGTAGTGACGATGAAAGAAGTATATAGAAATACAGCATATTGGATGTTGCTCATAAGTATGATGCTATGTGGTACTTTGATAGTTGGATTTAAAACATTTGTACCTTCATACTGGCAATTTTATGGTCTGTCTGCACTAACATCTTCTAAGTACATAAGTATATTTATGGTGATTGCAACAATATCAACAATGGTTTCAGGGAATATAGCGGATAAATACGGAAACAAAGCTTATATTATTTATTTATATTCTTCATTTTTGATTGGAATGATATTTGTATTATTATTTTCTAATAAACTCGGTGTAATGTATATTATGATTCCTGTAATATTTGTGGCTGTTTCATATCCCCTATATGGTTCAATTCCAGCTACAGTAGTTACAGAATCCTTCGGAGCAAAATATTATGATAAAGTATGTGGAGATCTGATGGCAGCATTTTTTATAGGTCAGTCAATTGCATCACCAATAATTGGCGGTTTACGCGATATTACAGGAACATATTCTTCAGGTTTTAAGATGATAACTGTTTTCGGATTAACTTCTTTCTTATTATTACTAATTGCTATTAAAAAGTCAGATGTAGGAATAGAAAGTAGTTGTATTTAATCAGAAATAAACATTGACATAAAAAGTGCATAATTAAGTAATATTGTTTACATAGAATTAACTCACTTTACGCGGGAAATAACGATGATATTATTTATACTTTGGAGGCGAACCAAAACTATAGGATTGGCATAACAGCCTTTCACTATCTGATGGACGAGGACGGAGAGAACGACAGCTTCCCTGCGGAAAGTGCGGAGGTGCAGAGCAGCGAGAAATATTTACCTAAAGTGAGTTTCCCTGAGCTATTTTATACACCGCAGCCCGTCAAGGATGGCAAAAATGGTATGAAGATTTTTAATATCAAAGGCAAGACGGAAATCACCGTCGAATCTGATGTGAAAGCAAAAATTGTCGTGACGCGTATGGATATTGATAAGGGGGTGCACGGAGCTGTGTTGGCACAGTCGATTGGTATGAACAGTGACATACTTGTCTTTTACACACCTGAGGATTTTGACGGTGTGCTAAATTTGAAGGTTACCGCGACAGATGTCGAGGGAGACGTTACGGTGGATTATCTGGGTTTAAGACTTGACAATGTGTCGCTGTTGATTACACTGGACAGCGATTCCTTCCGCGCGGACTGTAATACCGGTACCTTCAGCGCTACGTGTGTTCGATGAGTTAACATAGTACCGGATTGGAATAAAATTAGACTTCCGGTGCTTACAGCCGTTAAAACGAGGGTGAGTTGATGTCTTTTATCTTTTATCGTTAAGATTATTAGAATTTAAGTTTCCGCAAAAAGCAAACAAAAAGATAAAAGAGAAATAAAAAAGAGAATTCACAAATAAAAATAAAAGAAGAATACTGGTAAAAGTAAAAAAAGACACACTTAAATAAGCCAAAGAGTAAAAGAGGCTTAAGTAGAAATATTAAGTTTCATAAGTTAACAGACAAGATTAATACAAAGTTGACGATATTTGGGTCGAGGTTTAGGTTTAAACCATAATCTCACACCTTCCTTAGCATATGAAAGAATGCCGTAGATGCCCTTAGCTAACCGATAATAGAAGAAACGACCCTTTTCTTTGATAGGATTTGCTTTTTTAATAATAGAAGATTTAAGTGTGCTGGTATCTGATTTCAAGGAAATTAAAGATAGAAAAGCCATGCAAACAGTAATGTAGAAATTAAGAGAGTTGATAGCATTAAGCTTTCTCACACGAAAATTTTCAAACTGAAATACCTGTTTTTTAGCACGGAAATATTCCTCAATACGCCACCGAGAGAAATAAAGTCTTGCGATACGAACGACATCCTCCTTAGATTTAAGAGGCTTGTTTGTTGCAAGCATCATTGGATTGTCAGAGAGACCATAAACAAGAACAGGGTATATATCTTTTTTGGAAGCAGTAATTTGTACTTTAACATGGGATAAATAAGCATCCTGCTCTAATTCATCTAATTTAAGAAACATTTTGTTATTATCATAACCTCTGTCCATGACGAATGTTGCTTTGCCAAACAAGTCTTTACCTCGTTTCATAGCTTCAAATGTAAAAGTGTTGGCAGAAGTATAATTTGTCTGTGATGAAGAATGAATTTTAGAATAAATACTGACAGGCTTTTAGAACCATCACGAACAATACCAATATCTTCAAACTTAATGACCATATGGTTTAACAACATCACTGTCATCAATATGAATGACAGGATTATCAGGAATCCATTTGCGGACATTACGAAGATATGAAATTAAAGCTTTTTTAGGAATACCATTATCAAGATGTAGGGTAAGTCTTTCAACAATATTGACCTTTTTCGAGTCCTCGTGGAGCTGATCTGAAATATCAGTTAAAACGCAACTGTTAGAAGCTAACATGCCATAAGTAATATCGGCAATGAACTTTCTATCCGGTTTAGGAAGCTCTTTAGAAATTTTATTTGAAAAATTTAAAATTTCTCGTTTCAAAGTGTAAGTATTTGTAGTAAAATTAGACATAAGGGCTCCCTTCCTTTTTGTTTAGTGAGTTATTTTTTGGTAATCTAATTTTACTACAAAACGGATAGAGATTCCTTACTTTTTTCACTTTTTTTCAAATCTTGTGATAAGTGAAACCATATTTTTATGGTCCTGTGGATTGTTTTGCGGAAACTTAAGTAGAATTATTTACAAATCAGTTTAATAATAGTATAATTTAAATAATTTTGAAAAGGAGAAACAGGTTGTCGAGAGATATAGCAAATATTATTAAAATTACTGATGCAGCAAAGAGTTATTTACATAAGAAAAACAAATTAAATGTATGTATTGAATATCCGGAGTACAGGACCGGTAATGATTGTGCTTTTGTGCAGGTACCTGAGATATTTGCCAAAAAACCAAAAAAGGAAGAAGATTATAATATAATGTCTTCAGATGAAATTAATGTTTTTTTATCCAAGCTCATCAATTTGCCGGATAATGATGTTATAATAGACGTAGCTTCCTTTTTAGGAATAAAAATATTAACGGTTTCAGGATTTAATTCAAAAGATTAAGAGGTGATCAATTTGAAAATAGTTATATTAGATGGATATACATTGAATCCCGGAGATTTAAGCTGGGAAGGATTAAAGAGGCTTGGAGATGTCACTGTCCATGACAGAACACCGGTAGAATTGGTTTATGAGAGAATTAAAAATGCAGATGTGGTATTTACAAATAAAACACCGTTAAGTGCAGAAGTTATTTCAAAGTGTACCGATTTAAAATATATCGGAGTTCTTGCGACCGGATACAATATTGTTGATGTAAAGGCAGCAAGGGAAAGAAGCATACCTGTGTCCAACATTCCCGTATATGGAACGACGGCTGTGGCACAGATGGCAATAGCGTTGCTTTTGGAGATTTGTCATCATGCAGGTGCTCATTCGGATTCTGTACATAATGGAGAGTGGACGAACAATGCTGATTGGTGCTATTGGAATTATCCTCTTATCGAGCTTGCAGGCAAGACAATGGGAATCATAGGATATGGCCGGATAGGTCAGAATACTGCTAAAATAGCTGAAGCCTTAGGAATGAATATAGTAGCATATGATGGAAACTCAAAATATGCATCCTTGGATGAACTTCTTGCCAAATCCGATGTAATTTCTCTCCACTGTCCGTTATTTCCGTCTACAGAGGGGATAATAAACAAGGATACAATAGCGAAGATGAAGGACGGAGTTATAATTATAAATAATTCCCGGGGACAGCTTATTGTGGAGCAGGACCTTGCAGATGCGCTGAATTCAGGAAAGGTATATGCAGCGGGACTTGATGTAGTATCCTCAGAACCGATTAAAGCTGACAATCCTCTGCTTAAAGCAAAAAATTGCATTATAACGCCGCATATTTCATGGGCTCCGAAGGAAAGTCGACTGCGTCTAATGGATTTTGCCATAGAGAATCTTGAAACATTTTTAAAAGGGGAACCGATTAATATAATTAATTAACATGTTTAGTGACAATAAAGATTTGGATTCTTTATTTGTCACTTTTTCTTTTTATTTTATCTCACTTTATTCATTCGCTTTCATAATATATAGTATTACTTATTGGCGGAGGCAAATATGGGTATAGATAATCATAATAATATAGATACCGGTTGTATTACTATCGGAAGGATGGCTCCTGATTTTACTACCTTATCAACCGAGGGAGTTATAACATTGTCGCAATTCAGGGGTAAATGGGTGGTGCTGGTAGATGAGCCGGGAAACTTTGCTTCTACTTCTACTTCATCTCTTTTAGCACTATCTAATCATTATGAAGAATTTGTAAAGAGAAATGTACAGATTTTATGCTTAACAATAGATAACAATTTTGCAAACATAGAGTGGTTGGTAGACATATATAGAACTTATGGGGTTTTGGTTCCATTCCCGCTTTTGGAGGATAGGAATGCGGATATTGCAAAGAGATATAATATTGTAAATCCTGACAGAATTTATGAACAAAGTGTCAGAGATGTGTTTATAATCGGACCTGACGGAAGGATACGCTGCATATTGACATATCCTAATTCTTGTGGTAGAAATACTTATGAAATGTTAAGAATTATAGATTCTCTTCAAATAACGGATGCTTATAATGCTTATACCCCCGCAAATTGGATGCCCGGAGATCCTGTTATGGTGCCAACAACTCATTCGTTCAGGGAAGCCTTATTAAAAGCGACAGGGCAGTCGGGTACCGGTTTAATTTGTAACAACTGGTACAGCTGCTATACGGATTATAATACTCTTGGGACTTCTACATTAATTTAACCTTGCAATATATCCGTAACAAAAGATGTCGATTTATATGATATAATGTATTAATTAATGATGCAAAGGTGTGCACCTTTGTTGTACATGTATTTATTTAATCAGAAGCAAGACAATGAGCGTTTGATTGATAAATGAATGCAGAAAAGTAATAAGAGAGGTGAAAATATGAGGAAAAAGATATTTAGTGGTATTTTAATTGCTGTATTTTTAGTGATGGTTTTGTTCAATGTTGTGCCAAGGGCATATGCAGACGGACCTATCGGAATTATGATTGACGGAAAGAGGGTTACTTCCGATCCGGAGTCATTTATTAAAAATGACAGAACTTTTGTTCCGATCCGAATAATAGCTGAGGAATTGGACGCAGAAGTGAGCTGGGATAATGAAAAAAGAACAGTACATATCTCCAAGGATGATATGCAAGTATCTCTTGTGATTGACAGCCATTTAATAGAATATACAATAGACAATGAAACGATTTACAACTTAAGTGACGTGGCGCCTTTGATTCAAGAGGACCGTACCTTCGTTCCGATCAGATTGGTAAGCAATGCCTTAGGAGTAGGAATTGATTGGGATAATGATAAAAGAGCAGTTGTAATTAATTCAAAAGAAAAGTCAAGTGTAGAGCCGTTTTTTGATGTCAATATTTCATCTGTTAAATCTGGACAAGTTATAACAGGTACTTCAAATTTAAGCATAACAACAAAAAGCGAAATTAAAGGTGCAGCTGAAATAAAATACCTGCTTCTTAACCCTGATACTAAAAAAGGGTTTATAATAGCAAAAGGAACTAATTTAACAGGTTCATATAAATGGGTTCCGTCGATGGAGGATAGCGGATCTAAGGTTCTTGTTGCCGCAATATATGATAAAAACGGCAAATTCTTAGCAGGAGATTCGATTCCCGTTAAGGTCAATATTATACCCGATATTAAGCTTAAGGGATTGACGGAAGGCCAATTGGTAACAACTGACAGTGTCCCGTTAACTGCAGAATTGAATTTTGCAGCATTATATGTCAAATATGAAATAATAAATCCTGATACCGGAGCATACTATATATCTTCAGAGCAAGATCCGTTAGGGTCATTTACCATGGTTCCTGAAATGGAGGATAACGGTAATATGTCTTTGCGTGTAATTGCATATGACACTAAGGGAAACCCCTATTACGGTCCATATACAAAGGTAAAGGTTGAAGCAAACAGAATATTTTCACTTGGTGGTGTTTCGCAAAATCAAACAATCGATGGCTCCGTGACGCTTCGAACTGTCAGAAATTTCAGAGTGTCGGAAACCGAATACGTTGTTGTCGATTCTAATACAGGATCTGAAACTGTTCTGTACAAAGCAGGATATGGAAACTATACATGGTTCCCCGGTCCTGATATGGCGGGAAGCAAACAGCTTTACGTAAGAGTTAAGGATGCGGCAGGGAATACATTTGTGAGCAATAAAATAAATGTTAATGTTGCGGGAAATCCTAAGTTATCGTTACAAAGCGTTGCTCCGGGACAAGTGGTCACAGATACGATAAATTTAAAGGTAGGAAGCAATGTAACATTAGATAGTGTAAAATATATTTTAACTAATACAGACACGGGAGAACAGAAGGTTTTAACAGAACAAACATTCACTCCTGCTGCAGGCTACGGAGGGTCATGGAGCTTAAGAGCGGAAGCATCATATGCAGGAAAGGTTATTAGGACGGAAGATGTTAAATTTACAATTTATACAGGTAAGCTTTATTCAGCCCAAGCTATAATTGAAAAAGATAAATTTTTAGATTTTGCTTCTAAGCTTGCTGTAGACGCTCAGAAGAAGTCTGGAATGTCTGCGGCGTTGCAGACAGCTCAGGCAATTCTTGAAACAGGATGGGGACAAAGTGTTCCGGTTGATAAATATAACGGAAAGTTCTCATACAATATGTTTGGTATTAAGGGTTCATCAACAAACGGTTCTGTAATATCTAACACGTGGGAGGTATACAACGGCGTTTCCTTCAGAGTTGATGACAGCTTCAGAGCATATAACAATGTTAATGAAGCGTGGGATGATCACAAGGATCTTCTGCTTACACGAGACAGATATCAACCGTTCAGAGAGGTTATGTATAACAGTATGCAGGGTGCATGGGCGCTTAAGAGATGCGGCTATGCAACAGATCCTGTTTATGCTATAAAGCTTGTGAATTTAATAAACAGTTACGATTTAAATAAGCTTGACGAGACAGGAATTTAAAGGTTGGGTGGATAAACCTTTAAAGCAGGGATTGTTTTTAAGTACGGCTTTAGAGGAATGTTACCAAACAAATGCGAATCCGGCAGAGGAGAAATGTTCTGCCGGATTCTTATATGGCATAAAACTTCATTTTTAATCATATAGCTTTAGTACTTAATATTATTTCAGTACCGGAGGATATATTGATTAATAATGACGTAAAACAAGTATATTCCATTGCAGGTGCGTTTATTGCTTTTTTAATAGGCTCGGGATTTGCTACAGGTCAGGAAATAATGCAATATTTTGCCGCCTATGGATTTATGGGGTTAATAAGTGCCGCAATTGTACTCTTTCTATTTATGTATGCAGGGGTCAGTTTTGTTACGGCAGGGCACATACATAAGTTTAATAAAGGAAATGACATATTTTTATATTATTGCGGCAGAAATGTCGGTCGGATATATGATTATTTTTCCGTAATATTTGCGTATATGTCCTTCTTTGTTATGATTGCAGGAGCAGGTGCAACATTAAATCAGCAGTTTGGACTGAATGTATCCTTTGGCTGCATTACAATGGCAGTGCTTTCAATCGTTACGGTGATATTCGGTTTAGACAACATAGTCAATATAATCAGCAAGATAGGTCCGGTAATAGCAACCATGGCTATTTTATTGGGATTAACAGCCATATTTCAAAATATTGACGGCTTAAGAAATGTAAGTATGATACCTGAGCTGAATATTATGAAGGCATCGGGTAATTGGTTGTTTTCAGCATTTTTATACGTCGGATTCAATATACTTTTGCTTTCGGTTTTTATGTCATCCATAGGAGCGAGAACAAAGAATATTAAGGTTGCTTCCACAGGAGCAATTTTTGGAGCAGCAGGATATTCCTTAGCCATAGCGGTTATAGCTTTAGGCTTAATGGCAAACATAGAAAAAACTGCGTATTCTCAAATACCTTCACTTATGCTGGCTTCAGGAATTGGTACTTATGTTGCAATAATATTTTCACTAAGCATTTTTGCCGAAATATTTACGACTGCGGTTCCCCTGTTATGGATAGTTTCCTCAAGAATAGCTCATGAAGATACCTATAAATTTAAAGCAGCAACAGTTATATTGGCTGTTTTAGGTGCGGCAATCGGATTAAAGGTTCCCTTCAATCGGCTCGTTAATATTATTTACGTTATTAACGGATATGCAGGAATTATATTTTTGTTTTTCATGATGAAAAAATCAATATTAAAAAGATAAAAACTGATTACTGTAGGGATGAGCATTTTTTAATTGTTAATACAGTGTTAATCGGGTATAATAATTCCATAAAATGTTTAGGAGTTAACATGAAAAGAGAAAACAACAGAACAAAAGAAGAATTAAGACCGGTTAAAATTACAAAAAATTACATAATGCATCCGGATGGCTCGGTATTAATAGAGGTAGGAAATACAAAGGTTATATGCACGGCGGTAATTGAGGATAAGGTTCCTCCTTTTTTAAAGGGAACAGGTAAGGGATGGATATCCGCAGAATATTCGATGATACCCGGTTCAACTAAAACAAGAAAGACAAGAGATATAAACAAATTAAAAATTGACGGAAGAACACAGGAAATTCAAAGATTAATAGGAAGAAGCTTAAGATCTGTAGTTGATTTGGAAAGCATCGGAGAAAGAACAGTTTGGATTGACTGCGACGTTATACAGGCTGACGGAGGAACAAGGACGGCTTCCATTACAGGAAGCTTTGTTGCAATGGCAGAAGCAATCTATAAATTATATAAAAACAACGAAATTGAAAATATGCCTGTAAAAAGCTTTGTATCTGCAGTAAGTGTGGGAATGATAAACGGAGAAGCCATAGTAGATTTGAACTATGAGGAAGACAGCAGTGCCGACGTTGATATGAATATAGTTATGACTGATAAAGGTGAATTTATAGAGGTTCAGGGAACCGGTGAGGAAGCAACATTTACTCATAATGATTTAATGAGCTTAATTTCTTTGGCAACGAAGGGATGCAGGGAATTAAACGATTTGCAGCGTACAGTCTTAGGAGAAGAAATCAGCGGAGAAATAGGAAAATGAACAGAAGAATAATATTGTCCAGCGGAAATAAACATAAAGTAAGTGAAATAAAGGACATTTTAAAAGACATGCCCTTTGAAGTAATATCGAAAGATGACTTAGGATACAATGACTTTGATGTAGAAGAAGATGGGACTACCCTTGAAGAAAATGCATTGAAAAAAGCAACAGAGCTGCATAAGCTGACAAAAGGAATAGTAATTGCAGACGATACAGGGTTATTCGTAGATGAGTTGAACGGAGACCCAGGGATATATTCGGCAAGATATGCAGGTGAACCTACATCAGACAAAAATAACAGAGAACTTCTTCTTAAAAATTTAGAGAATGTTCCTTTTGAAAAAAGAACAGCATATTTTAAAACGGTCATAGCAATTGTCCTTGAAGATGGCAGCAAAATGACGGCCGAAGGAAAAGTTACCGGAACGATCGGCTTTGAAGAAAAGGGAAAAAACGGATTCGGGTATGATTCTTTATTCTTAGCTGAAGATACCGGCAGGACATTTGCAGAAATGACAGATTATGAAAAAAATCAAATCAGTCATAGGGCAAGGGCACTGCAAAATTTAAAGAAAAGATTAGAGGAATATATATGAGAATATTAGTGGTAAGCGACAGTCATAACATGGTGTTGAATTCGCAGTTAGAAACAATTGCCACATACGGCAGTTTTGATATTCTCGTTCATTGCGGTGACAAATATAAAGATGCCGATAAGTTTGCAAGTAAGCTGAATATAAAAAAAGTATACCGTGTTCCCGGAAATTGTGATATTGCTCCAAATGATTTGCCGTTAATACTGACTGAAATAATCGAAGATAAAAAAATAATAATAACACACGGTCATCTCCACGGGGTTAAGTCAGGTATAGATGATATAAAAGATTATGCTAAAGAAGCAAATGCAGACATTGTTTTGTATGGCCATACACATTGTGCACATAATGAAATTATAGATGACATATTATTTTTTAATCCCGGCAGTACAATATCTCCGAAGTGCGGAGATGAGAGCTTTGGCATAATTGAAATAAAATCAGATAATATTATGAACTCAATAATTTCATTAAAAAATTAGTTAAACATGAAAAAGAGATAGGGTGAAATAAATGCTAAACATTAACGGTTTTAAAGTAAATAGCGTTGATTATATTTTAATTGTGGATAAGGAGTTTACCGTTACTTACAATACTCGTTTTGATAAAAGAGTTAATACTGACTTTAGTTTAATTGAAAGTGAAGAATATCTAAATAAAAATTTATTTGAAATTTATCCATCTATTGAAAAGGATGCTAATACGTCCTCTATTGTCAGATGTATTACTACCGGGGAGATTGTAGTTAAAAAATTTCAGAATTTCAAGGACTTTAATGGAAATAAGTATTGTACACATAATATAACCATTCCTCTGATTCGTAATGGTAAGATAATAGGGGCTGTTGAGTTAATTAAAGATATAAAAACTATTGAAAGTTTAACCGATGATAATTACAAATTGAAATATTCAGAAGATTTTTTTGTAGTAAACAATGCTGCCAAGTCTACATTTAATTCTATTATAACAAATGACATTAAAATGTTGAAAGCTATTGAGCAAGCAAAGACAATGTCAAGTATAGAAAGCCCGACTCTGATTTATGGTGAAACCGGTACAGGAAAAGAAATATTTGTACAAGCTATGATTAACTGCAGCGGAGTTCCAAGAAATAAGGTTATTATACAAAACTGTGCCGCTTTACCACAAAACTTAATAGAATCAATTTTATTTGGAACAAGCAGGGGAGCATATACCGGTGCTGAAAATAGACGTGGGTTATTTGATGAGGCTGATGGCGGAATAATATTTTTGGATGAATTAAATTCAATTCCATATGATGTACAAGGAAAGCTTTTAAGAGTTTTACAGGATGGGAGCTTTAGACCGGTAGGGTCAAATGTACAAAAGAGAGTAAATGCAAAGATTATAGCTGCAATGAATGAAGATCCATTAGAAGCAATTAAAAACCAACATCTAAGAAAGGATTTATTTTACAGGTTAAGCAGCGGCATGATTTTTTTACCGCCATTAAGAGAAAGAAAAGAGGATATACTTTTATTTGTTAATTATTATATAAAAGAATACAATGCAATGTATGGCAAAAATGTTAAAGGAGTAACCAATATATTGGAAAACTTCTTTATGAATTATCATTGGGAAGGAAATGTAAGAGAGTTAAAACATATAATTGAATCAATGGTAAGTTTGTCGGATTGCGAAATTTTAGATGTACAGAATTTGCCGGCCTACATGTATGATAGAATTTTTAACGATGGAAAAGCAAATACCTATACAGAAACAGGTAAAAAGATATTTGCAAATTTTGAAGATTATAACTTAAAGAAGAAATTAGCAGAAAAGGAAAGAGAAATTATTAAAGAAGTATTGAAAATTACAAAAGGAAATAAGACAAAGGCAGCAGAAATATTAGGTATTCCAAGGCAAACTTTAAAATATAAAATTGACAAACTAAACATAGAATGATGACAGTATTTTGTCGTACCGACAAAATACTGTCGGTACAAATTTTAAAAACGACGAAAATTTGTCGTTTTTTTTATTTCTCATGTTTGACAATAAAATAACATTGAAATTTCATTAACTAAAATTTGGCATAGATATTGCTATATATATTGTTGTATTAGTTTCAACATATCTTAAATAAGGAGCTTAAAATGAATTTAGAACTTAGGAAAATTCAAATTAAGGATGTTGTTTTTGGCCAAGAAAATAAAATAGAAAATGATATTCTGAATTTAAACAAAGGCAGTCTGAGTGACTTAATAAAAGAAGATAAAAGAATTAAAGAAGTTGACTTTGATATTGCTAAACCAGGACAATCTGTAAGGATTTTGCCTGTTAAAGATGTTATTGAGCCAAGAGCTAAATTAAGTGGAGAGATATTTCCCGGAGTATTTAAAGATCACATGGAGGAAGCAGGAAGTGGTATAACATATGTTTTAGACGGATGTGCAGTTGTAACTACAGGGCCTATAGTCGGTTTTCAAGAAGGGTTAATTGACATGAGTGGACCGGCTGCTGATTACAGCATTTTTTCCAGGCTATTAAACATTGTTATGATTATAACAAAGCAGGATTATGTAGATCCGCATGATCATGAAGAAACAGTTAGATTAGCCGGTATAAAGCTTGCAAAATTCATAGGAGAAATTGGACTTAATTATAATAATTATGAGTCTGTATCACACGAATGGAAAAGTGTAGGCGAGAAATTCGGTGAGTATCCAGAACTGCCGAAAGTAGCTTATGTTTACAATTGTATGAGCCAAGGACTTCTACATGATACTTATTTTTATGGCAGAGATACAAAACACATTGCCCCTTGCTTATTGTCTCCTTTAGAAGTAATGGATGGAGCAGTTATAAGCGGAAACTGTGTTTCTCCAGGTTCAAAAACTACAACTTATCATCATTTGAATAATGCGGTTATTAAGGAATTGCTGAACAAACATGGCAAAGAACTTAATTTTATGGGTATTGTTTTAAATCCGTTAATGGTTACATTAAAAGAAAAATATAGAAATTGTATGTTGGCAGTTAAAAATGTAGATATGTTAGGTGTAGAAGGAGTAATTATTTCTCAAGAAGGATTTGGCAATCCTACCACTGATTTAATGGTAGTATGTCAGTCTTTAGAAAACAGAGGAATTAAAACAGTGATAATTACCAATGAAGATGCCGGCATAGATGGTATGTCAGAATCATTGCCTGATAGCGTTACAGAAGCTAAGGCTATTGTATCTACAGGTAACAGCAATGCAACAATTATGTTGCCAAAGGTAGAAAAAATAATAGGGAACTTAAAAGAAATTGAAAAGACAACAGGTGGAAACGTTGATTCTATACAAGAAGACGGTAGATTGCTGGTAGAAATTCACGGAATTATGGGAAGTCATAACCTTCAGGGAAATACTTACCTAAGTGCTACGACAATTTAGGGAGGTGCAAATTGAAAAAGATAATATTTTATACTAATCAATTTTTTGGTCAAATAGGCGGTGAAGATAAAGCTTATACAGAGCCGCAATTTCACAATGGACCAATAGGCAATGCTAATGCGTTTGCAGAAAAGATAGAAAATGCGGAAATTGTTCACACAATAATATGCGGTGACAATTATTATGTTGAAAACATGGATAAAGTTAAAGGCTTTATAAAAGAACAATTAAAAAACATTGACTTTGATTTATTTATTGCAGGACCGGCATTTAATGCAGGCAGATTTGGAATAGCTTGCGGAGACGTATGTTCATTTATTAAGAAAGAATATAATGTTGAAGCTATAACCGGATTGTATGAAGAAAACCCTGCTGTAGAAATGTATAAAAAGGATTTATATATTTTAAGAGTAGGTAAATCTGCCGCCGGTATCAGAAAAGCCGTTCCCTTAATGGCTGGATTTGCAAATAAGTTATTAAGAGGAGATAAAATCGGAGACCCTTTAGCTGAACAATATTATGCAAAAGGTAAAAGGATTAATATTTTCAGAGAAAAAAACGGGGCAGAAAGAGCTGTTGATATGTTGTTAAGAAGACTTAACAACGAGATTTATGAAAGCGAACTGGAAATTTCAGTTTACGAAAAGGTTGAACCTGCAGAGCCACTGAAAAATTTGAAAGGTGCTAAGATTGCATTATGTACATCAGGAGGTATAGTTCCCTTTGGAAATCCTGATCATATTCCTGCTGCTACTGCTAAAATATATAAAATGTATGATATTTCTGATAAAGAAATGCTTAAGGAAGGTGAATTTGAATCCGTTCATGCAGGTTATGATCCGGTATATGCAAATAAGGATCCCAACAGGATAGCACCGTTGGATGTATTAAGAAAGTTAAAGGATGAAGGTTTAATAGGTGAAGTATACCCATACTTAATAACTACTACAGGAAATTCAGCATCTGTTGCAGATGCAACAAGAATGGGAAAAGAAATAGCAGAAAAATTAGCAGAGGATGGTGTTGATGGAGTAATATTAACAAGCACTTGAGGTACCTGTACACGTTGCGGAGCAACGATAGTTAAACAAATTGAAAAGGCAGGGATACCGGCAGTCCATGTATGTACTGTCACTCCTATTTCCAAGACAGTTGGGGCAGCAAGAATATACCCGGCACAAGCAATACCTTACCCAACAGGAAATCCGGAGTTGTCTGCAGAAAAGGAAGAAAAGAGAAAAAGAGAAATTGTATTAAATGCACTTGGACTATTATTACAATAAGTAAAAAATAAGTATAATATTGTTTTATATTAGATATATAGTACTCTATTAAATTAAAAATAATAATATACAAGGAGGCAATTATGGAGTATGGAATTTTATCATTAATACCACCAATCTTAGCTATAACCTTAGCAGTTATAACTAAAAATGTAATTTTGTCACTATTTATAAGTGTTTTAGTAGGGACAACTATTTTAGCAGGTGGTAATGTAATTTTAGGTTTTTTATCACTTTTTCAGGAAAATATATTTGAGCAAATTATTGGATCCAGTAATGCTCAAACAATGGTGGCTATGGCTATAATCGGAGGCTTTGTTGGTCTAATTGAGAGCTCCGGAGGCGCAGAGGCTTTTGCAAAATTAATGACAAGACCTATTAACAGTAGAGTTAAGGCTCAATTTATAGTATGGCTTGGAGGTTTAGCTATATTTTTTACGGATTCAGGAAATAGCTTAATACTTGGACCTATTTTTAGACCTATTACAGATAAGCTAAAAATATCAAGGGAAAAGTTAGCGTATTTATTAGACTCAACATCAGCTCCTATATCAATTATGATACCTTTTGCAGGTTGGGGTGTTTATATCATTAGTCTTATTCAAGCAGAGTATGAAAAACTAAGTATTATGGAGAATGAGTTTATTGCATTCATACAAGTCTTGCCTTTTCAATTTTATGCTATTACTACTTTGATATTAATACCGATCATCGTATTTTCAAAAAAAGATTTTGGTCCAATGGCTAAGGCAGAGTTTAAAGCTATAAATAATAATTCCTATGATAACAACTTCGATGAAAATAAGGTAAAAAATAAAGCAAAAGCAAGTACTATATTAATCCCATTAGCGGCTCTGTTTATTACTATGCTTGGTATATTAATTTATTTTGGTTTTCCGTTTCAACAAATAGGCGGATCAAAAATGAGAACAGCACTTTGTTCTTCATATTTACTAGGATCGCTAATTGCCATGTTTATGATAGTAAAGCATGGTGTAATGTCATTTAAGGACTCATTTAATACTTGGTTAACAGGCATGCAGAAAATGATGTATATACTTGTAGTGTTAGTATTGGCTTGGAGTGTAGGAAGCGTATGTTCTAACTTAGGTACTTCCACATATATAATTACTAAATCCCAAGGACTCTTAACACCAATTTTAATACCAGCATTATTGTTTGTTATTGGATCAATAATGTCTTTTGCAACAGGAACATCCTGGGGAACTTTTGCAATACTAATGCCAATAGCAATTCCTATGTCATATAGCTTTGATGTAAGTATACACGTAGCTATCGGAGCAGTATTAAGTGGAGGATTATTCGGAGACCACTGTTCACCTATATCAGATACAACAATATTATCATCTATGGCAAGCCAATGTGAACATGTTAGTCATGTAAGTACTCAGATACCGTACGCTTTAGTATCTGCAAGTGGGTCAATAATTGGATATTTAATTGCTGCTATAACAGGAAACTATATTGCATTACCTGCTGCAATAGCCAGCATGTTGGTAATATACTTCATATGTGTAAGGTTATGGGGAGTAGATGTTCGTGAAATGCAAGTAGAATTAAAAAAGTAACAATCAAAGGAGGATAAAAATGAGATTTAATGAAATGATACAAACAGTGGATACTCATACTGGAGGTGAACCTACCAGAATAATACTAAGCGGTATTCCGGTTTTAAAAGGTAATTCAGTACTTGAGAAAAGAGATTATTTTAAAGAAAAGTATGATTATATCAGAAAAAGATTAACTTATGAGCCAAGGGGACATGCCGGAATGTTATGCGCTGCTGTTGTTCCACCATGCGATAAAAGAGCAGATTTTGGGATATTTTATTTTGATGATGTGCAGTATTTAGATATGTGTGGTCATGCAACTATAGGTGTAGGTACTGCATTGGCAGAAATAGGTATGGTACCTAAAGAACATATGAATTCATACATCATTGAGACGCCTGCTGGTCTTGTAACTATTAAGAATAATTACATAGATGGTTATGTGAAAAGTACATCTATACAAAACGTAAATAGCTATGTAATAGACAATGAAGTGTTTATTGATGTAGAAGATGTAAAAAATCTTAAAGTTGAAGTTGCATATGGAGGAAATTACTTTGCAATTGTTCCAGCTGACACATTTAATGTTAAAATAATTCCTGAAAGTGTAAATTTAATTAAACATTTATCAACAAAAATAATAGAAGCATGTAATGAGAAACTTAAAGATAAAAAAGTAAAAATAAACTTGGTTCAATGGTATCATGATCCTTTTATCAAAGGGGCAAATTTGAGATGTGTTCATAGTTCGGGTAAAGGTTCACCGGATAGATCACCAGGAGGTACTGGGACGAGTGCTAAGTTAGCTGTATTATATTTACAGGGCAAACTTAAAATAAATGAACCTTTTGTACAAGAAAGTATTATTGGAGGTAAGTTTATTGGTAAAATTTTAGATATAATACAAGAAGGGAACATAACATACATAGTACCAGAGATTACGGGTGAAGCAAAAATTACAGGATTTCATAAGTTTGTCTTTGATGAAACAGATGAACTTAGGGATGGATTCTTCTTCGAGTAATAATAGACTGAATAAATTTTAATATAAACCCATATAGTATATTATGCAAATACAAATATACATATGGGTTTATATATAAAGATTAAATTATCTTTTAAATATTTTAATCCCGGTGATGCCATATCTTCAAAATGCGGCGAAAAAACTTTGATATTATAGAAATTTTGAATAATAAGATTCAAGGTAATATAATTGCACTAAGTAAATAAAATGGTAATTATAACCTATGCATTTTATGATTAGTTTGATTACTTATTGGTTTTATTACCATAAGTTGCATTATTTTGTATCGTATCTTACGTATTGACATTGAAGTTAAGATTATATATAATTAATTTAATAAAAACGTATAAACATTCTAGAAAAGAAATAAATATAAATTTAAATCAGGAGGCCATCAAATGGGTAAATCAAAAGAAGTAATACAAAAGACGGAAAAATACGGTGCTCACAATTACAAACCAAAGGAAGTAGTATTTGATACAGCGGCAAATGTTAATGTAACAAATCCGGAAGGTGAAAAGTTCTATGATATGCTCAGTGCATATTCTGCTTTGAATTTTGGACATAATCATCCTGAATTAATACAAGCTGCTAAAGATCAATTAGACAAACTAACTTTGTCATCAAGAGCGTTTTATAACAGCGTATTGGGCGATTGGATGGAAAAGCTGTGCGAACTTACAGGTAAAGAAATGGTATTACCTATGAACACCGGTGCCGAAGCTGTTGAAACTGCTTTAAAGACAGCAAGAAAATGGGGTAACTTCGTTAAAGGCGTAGAAGATGGAAAACAAGAGATAATAGTGTGCTCAGAAAATTTCCACGGCAGAACAATTACAATAGTTTCAATGAGTACCGATGAGGAAGCAAGAAAAGGATACGGACCGTTTACTCCCGGATTTAAAGTTATAGAATACGGAAATATTGAACAGCTTAAAGAAGCAATTAATGAAAATACGGTTGCTTTTATAGCCGAGCCGATACAAGGTGAAGCAGGAGTTATAATTCCTCCGGCAGGATTCTTCAAAAAAGCATATGAAGTTTGTAAAGAAAACAATGTATTGTTCATAGCTGATGAGGTTCAAACAGGTTTTGCAAGAACAGGTAATATGTTTGCTTGTGAATATGAAGGTGTTGTACCTGATATATATGTTCTTGGTAAGGCATTAGGCGGCGGAATAATTGCGGTATCAGCAATAGCAGCAAATGAAGATATACTTGGAGTATTCCAACCGGGGACACACGGATCAACATTTGGCGGCAATCCATTAGGAGCGGCAGTTTCTATAAAGGCTATGGAAATATTAGTAAGAGATAATTATCCTAAGATGGCTAAAGATAAAGGCGATTATTTTATGTCTAAAATAAGAGAAATTAAAAATGATGATATTGTTGATATACGAGGAAGAGGACTTTTAGTTGGTGTTGAATTTAAGATGGATGCTGCACCATATGTTAAGAAGCTTATGGCAAACGGAGTTCTTGCTAAAGAAACTCATGAAAGAACGATTCGTTTTGCGCCACCTATCACAATATCCTATGAAGAAATGGACGACGCAATAGAAAGAATTAAAAAGGCTTTAACTAAATAAGCATTCGATTAAGATTAAAAGAGAACTGACAGGAATATATCCTGTCGGTTCTTTAAGTTTTAATACCATTTTTTGAAATTCTTGCGAAAGTTTTTTTATTGACTTATATATTCAAAAGATATATAATACGAACATACGTTTAGAGAGATGAGGTGAACTATGGGTCAATTCAAAATAAAATCAGATTTCAGACCAACCGGTGACCAACCTGAGGCAATAAAAAGTATTGCTGCAGGATTAAATAATAATTTAAAATACCAGACGCTTCTGGGTGTGACCGGATCGGGTAAGACATTCACCATGGCCAATATAATTGAAAAAGTACAAAAACCTACCCTCGTTTTAGCTCATAACAAAACATTGGCGGCTCAGTTATGCTCGGAGTTCAAGGAGTTTTTCCCTGACAATGCGGTCGAATACTTTGTCAGCTATTATGACTATTATCAGCCGGAAGCATACGTGCCCAGCAGCGATACATTTATAGAAAAAGACGCATCCATCAATGACGAAATAGATAAGCTAAGACACTCGGCGACGGCATCTCTTTTCGAAAGAAGAGATGTTATAATCGTAGCAAGTGTTTCCTGCATATACGGATTGGGAAGCCCGGTTGATTACGAAAACCTGGTTATTTCCCTCAGACCCGGAATGCAGAAGGACAGAGACGAAACAATGAGGAAGCTCATTGAGATTCAATACAAAAGAAATGATATAAGCTTTACCAGAGGAACCTTCAGAGTTAGGGGAGACACATTGGAAATATTCCCTGCATCCTCCTCCGAAAATGCCATAAGAATTGAGTTTTTTGGCGATGAAATAGACAGAATAACGGAAATAAACACGGTTACGGGAGAAATATTAGGCAGAAGAAATCATATTTCAGTTTTTCCTGCAACTCATTATGCAACGACAGAAGAGAATGTTAAAAGAGCCGTTGTAAGCATCAGAGAAGAATTAGAAGAAAGATTAAAGATTTTTGAACGTGAAAATAAGCTTTTGGAAATGCAAAGGTTGGAGCAAAGGACAAACTATGATTTGGAAATGCTCACGGAAATGGGATATTGCAACGGTATAGAAAATTATTCGAGACATATCAACAATTTAAAACCCGGCACAAGACCATTTACCTTGTTGGATTATTTTCCAAAAGATTTCTTAATGATAATAGATGAATCACATGTGTCCATTCCACAGGTAAGAGGAATGTATAACGGAGACAGAGCGAGGAAAACAACTCTGGTTGATTACGGCTTCAGATTGCCGTCGGCACTTGATAACAGACCTTTGAAATTTGACGAATTTGAAAAAATCATAAATCAGGTTGTATTTGTAAGTGCAACACCGGGGCCATACGAAGGAGAACATTCACAAAACGTAACGGAGCAAATTATACGACCTACCGGTTTGCTTGACCCTCCTATTCATGTGAGACCTGTTGAAAACCAAATAGATGATTTAATTAATGAAATACGAATTTCAACAGATAAAAAACAAAGAGTATTGGTAACTACGCTCACAAAGAAAATGGCGGAGGATTTGACATTTTACTTTAAAAATACAGGCATAAAAGTAAGATATCTGCATTCTGATATAGATACGTTGGAAAGAATGGAAATAATAAGAGACCTGCGGTTGGGCGAATTCGATGTATTGGTTGGAATCAACCTGTTAAGAGAAGGATTGGACTTACCCGAGGTATCACTTGTTGCAATACTTGATGCTGATAAGGAAGGCTTCCTGCGTTCAGAGACATCTCTTATACAGACTGTAGGCAGAGCTGCCCGTAATGTGGACGGCAGAGTTATAATGTATGCAGATAAAATTACCGGCTCCATGGACAGAGCAATCAGGGAAACAAACAGAAGAAGGGAAATACAGGATAAATATAACGAGGAGCACAATATAACTCCTACGTCGGTTATTAAGAGTGTACGTGATGTAATTGAAGCAACCAAGGTTGCGGAAGATGAAGAAAAGTATGCTGTAAAAGGCGAAGCAATCAAGGATTTGTCTGCTTATATCATAGAGCTCGAAAAAGAAATGAGAATTGCTGCAGAAAACTTAGAATTTGAAAAAGCTGCGAGGCTGAGAGACGAAATAAAAGAGTTGAAGCTATTAGCGTAAACGAAAGGATAACAAATGGATAAAATTATAATTAGAGGAGCGAAGGAGAATAATCTTAAGAACATTAATGTTGAGCTTCCAAGAGACAAATTAATTGTTTTTACAGGAGTCAGCGGTTCAGGAAAAACATCCCTTGCTTTTGATACCATATATGCAGAAGGGCAAAGACGCTACGTTGAGAGTTTATCCTCTTATGCCCGCATGTTTTTAGGACAAATGGATAAACCGGATGTGGAATTCATCGAAGGATTGTCACCGGCAATTTCCATAGACCAAAAAACAACAAGTAAGAACCCCCGTTCCACAGTAGGTACGGTTACCGAAATTTATGATTATTACAGATTGCTGTTTGCAAGAGTGGGAATGCCCCACTGCCCGAATTGCGGAAAGCCCATAACAACACAAACAGTTGACCAGATAACCGATAAGGTTTTGGAATACGAGGAAAGAACAAGAATACAAATCTTGGCTCCCATGGTTAAGGGGGCTAAGGGTACACATAAAAAGCTGCTTGAGAACATCAAAAAGGACGGATACGTAAGAGTAAGAATTGACGGCGAGCTATATGAATTAGAAGAAGAAATAGAGTTGGAAAAAAATAAAAAGCATACCATAGAAGTAATTATAGACAGATTAATAATTAAAGAAGGAATACAAAAACGTCTTGTTGATTCGGTGGAAACCGCACTTGAACTTTCAAACGGTATGGTTCTCATTGACGTCATGGGTCAGGAAGAGCTGTTAATGAGTACAAAATTTGCATGTACGGATTGCGGCATAGGTTTTGGAGAAATATCTCCAAGGATGTTTTCTTTCAATAATCCTATCGGCGCATGCAAGGTTTGCAACGGCTTGGGAGTAAACAGGGAAATCGACCCAAGCTTAGTTATTCCGGATTACACAAAGACAATAGCAGAAAGAGCAATAGCGCCTTTCGGTTCTGAAGAAGACGGCTATTACTATCAGATATTTAAAGCCATAGCAGATTACCACAGATTTGATATCGATAAGCCATTATCCGAAGCTCCGCAAGCATTTATTGATGAACTTTTATTCGGTACAAACGGCAGAGAAATGACTGTTGAGTTTGTAAGTAAATTTCAGGGACCAAGAACATATGTCAGAGAATTTGAAGGAGTCGTTAACAATCTCCAAAGACGATACATGGAAACAAGATCTCCTGAAATGAGAGAATGGATAGAGGAATATATGCAGGAAAACCCTTGTCCCGAATGTCATGGAGCAAGGTTAAACCCTGTAAGCTTAGCCGTAAAGGTTGGAAATAAAAATATATATGAAGTGACGAAGCTTTCAGTTATAAAAAGCTTAAAGTTTTTTGAGGAATTAGAGCTAAGCCCAACAAACAAAATAATCGGAAGTCAGATAATAAAAGAAATTAATTCAAGATTACAATTTTTATCAGATGTTGGTTTGAATTATTTAACACTCGAAAGAAACGCAGGTACGTTGTCAGGAGGAGAGTCTCAGCGTATAAGACTGGCAACCCAAATAGGGTCAAGCCTGGTGGGAGTATTGTATGTGCTTGACGAGCCGAGCATCGGACTTCATCAGCGAGACAACAGCATGCTTATAAAAACACTCAGAAACCTTACTGATTTGGGTAATACCCTCATAGTGGTTGAGCATGATGAAGAAACCATGGAAAGTTCAGATTATATTCTGGACATCGGTCCCGGAGCAGGAGTACATGGTGGAGAGGTTGTAGCGTTTGGTACCTATGAGGAAATAAAAAATAATGAAAATTCTATAACAGGTCAATATTTAAGCGGCAAAAAGAAAATAGATGTCCCTTCAGTCAGAAGAACAGCAGATAAATTCATTGAAATAAAAGGTGCAAGAGAAAATAATTTAAAGAATCTTGACGTAAAAATTCCGTTAGGGTTGATGTGTGCTGTTACAGGCGTTTCCGGCTCGGGAAAAAGCTCATTGATAAATGAAATATTGTCAAAGGGACTTCATCAGAAATTATTCAAAAACAGCAACCGACCGGGAGCCTATGATGAAATGCTGGGTGTTGAAAATATAGACAAGATTATTACCATAGATCAATCACCTATCGGAAGAACACCAAGATCAAATCCTGCAACTTACACAGGAGTATTTGATTATATACGCGATGTATTTTCTATGACACTTGAAGCAAAGGAAAGAGGATATAAAAAGGGCAGGTTCAGCTTTAATGTTAAGGGCGGCAGATGCGAGGCCTGCCACGGTGACGGTATATTAAAAATAGAAATGCACTTTTTGCCTGATGTATATGTACCCTGTGAGGTATGCAAGGGTAAAAGATACAACAGAGAAACCCTGGAAGTGAAATATAAGGGAAAAAATATATCCGAAGTGCTGGATATGACAATAGATGAAGCCTTGGAATTCTTTGAAAATATCCCTAAGATATACAATAAAATCAAGACGCTTCAGGATGTGGGACTTGGTTATATCAAGCTTGGGCAGCCATCTCCCGAGTTATCAGGCGGAGAAGCGCAGCGTGTAAAGCTTGCTTATGAATTGAGCAAGAGAGGAACAGGCAAGACGCTGTATGTGCTTGATGAGCCCACAACGGGACTTCACATGGCAGACATACACATGCTTATAGACGTTCTGAACAAGCTTGTGGAGCAAGGAAACTCAATAGTAGTCATAGAGCATAACTTAGACGTAATTAAGACGGCAGATTATATTATCGATTTAGGTCCCGAAGGCGGAGACGGCGGAGGAACAATCGTTGCAGAAGGAACTCCGGAGCAAGTGGCCAAAGTAAAAAAATCCTACACGGGGCAATATTTAAAGAAAACTTTAAAGAACTGATAAAATTAAAGGATTGACTCATGCATTTATTGTATGGTTAATCCTTTTATTAATGTTTAAATTTAACATCATCTAAATGCATATTCAATAATTGTAATAATCTGCAAACAAAAGTATAATTAATATAAGCTTTAAATTATTTTGCATAGGGAGGGACTATGATATTTTATTTATCTCTTATAGAGAATCAGGAAGATAAGGACAAGTTTGAATACATTTATACAAATTACAGATATACAATGCTATATGAGGCAAGACGGGTATTAAAGGATGAGCACATGGCTGAGGATGCTGTTCATGAGTCATTTATAAAAATAATTAAAATAATTTCAAAAGTTTCTATAGAAAATTGTAACGAACTTAAAAGATTTCTCGTACTAATAGTGAGGAATAAATCCATAGATATGATCAGAAAGAACGAAAAAGAAGAAACCGACCCTGTAGAAAAAGTGCCGGATACAAATAAAGAGCTTCACGATGAAGTTCTTGAAAAGGTCATGTCTGTTCAAGGAGTAAGACACCTTATAGGAATTATCGCGGAGCTTGAAGACATTTACAGGATACCCTTAGAGTTGAGCATATTGTACGGATACAGTCATAAGGAAATAGCCGAAATATTGGATTTATCAGAAAATCTTGTAAGAATGCGTGTTTTCAGAGCCAGACATCAGGTTATAGAAAAATATGAACAGGAGAAGTAATAATGAAGTTAAACAAGAAACAGAAGGAATCACTTTTTGAAGTATTATTGTCCTATGCGGTAAAAGAAAGTGCAAAAAAAGAAATAAATGAAATGCCGACCGAGGAACAAATCAAAGAAAGTATGAATTTTTCCGGAGAATTTGAAAACAAGATGCAAGGGTTGATTAAAAAGGAAAGGCATAAAAGAATTTTAAAAAGGGCATACGTTTACAGCAAAAAGGTAGCGGTATTTGTATCTATTATCATATCAATCGGATTTGGAACACTTATGACTGCTGAAGCAGTACAAAATGCAGTTATCAGTACAGTAGTTGAATGGTACGAAGACCACAACGGATTTATTTTCAAAAATACAAGCGACAAATCATCCGAAGAAATACTGAACGAATCAAAAATAAAAATTCCCTCATATATACCCGAAGGCTTTGAGCTATCTGAATCCGAAGATTACGACAGCTTTAAATTATATGTATATAAAAATGAAGAAGGAAAAAACCTTGTATTTAATGCAACTGTTGTTACAGATAAAAATGAAACATTTATAGATAATGAGCATACTGATTACGAAATTATAGAAATTAACAACAATGAGGTATATTTATTTTCAGGGAAGGGTAGAGATTATGATTATGCTTCAGTAATTTGGACAGAAGGAAATATTAAATATGAAATAGACTCATGGATAGGTGTTATTGAGGTCATAAGAATAGCAAAAAGTTTAGACTAAAACTTGATAAAATATTACGATTTTTTAATATTTTTTCATAACAAAACTTGTAACGGTTGTCCAATTTTTATCGTACTAATAGTAGAAAGAAAAAATATAATTGGGAGGCTTTAAAGTATGATTAGAAAAACAGCTATAATAATGATAATTTTAGCCATATTGTTGGGGGCATCAAATGTTTATGCTGTAGCGGGTAGTGGGAATGTGTCAGATAACAAGGATATAATTATTGTTCCGTTTTGGGAGCATGCACAAAAAGTAACACCTGCTGTTTCCTTCAGTAGTGGTATATATTCGGGACAAATAAGCGGTAACTCTAATGTTACTAAAATATCCATGACAGTTATTTTAAGTGAGAAAAATGCAAACGGAACATATTCCGAAGTAAGTAGGACAAGTAATAGTTCAAATTCAAATTATGTTACAAAATCAAATACATATAGCTTTGTAAAAGGAAAAACATATAAAGTTACAGTAACAGGTCAAGTATATGTTGGTGCAACATATGAAAATGTAGAAAATTCAATTATAGCTACATATTAAATAATGGGATAATAGCGAGCATAAATTTTCATGCCAAAGAGATAGTAAAGGTATGACAGTGTGCTTAAATATAGGGGGAAGAAATAAGCATACTTCGTTATAGAATTAAACAGAAGGGGGTTAGGGAAATGTTACATATAAGGTCGCCAAATAAATTGAAAGACCCTATAATATCTTACAACTTGAGAACTTAATACCACAAAAGCCAAATTGAAGAGATTTGTAGAGTCTTTTTATAATGATTATACATTAAATGCAATGTAGTTTCAATATTTAATAAAAAAATAATAAAAATTATGGAGGTATAACAAATGAAAAAGACATTAAGTTTTCTACTAATATTATTACTTATCTTCTCGTCTGTGATATCATATGCAGATACAACAGTAAAAATGAACCAAGATTCAGAAACTTTTAAATATAAAATTTCTGCTGAAAGTAATGAATGGAAAAGTTTTAATTCTCATGATGAAATGGTTCAGGCATGCAGAATTCCATCTAATGTAGTAAGTAAAATGACAACGGAAGAATTGGTAGATGCTGTTTTGAGTTACCCATTACTGTATGATGTTCATTTTTTTAATAAAACTGAAGATGCTATTGAACAGTTAAAGCAAAATTCAGATGCATTTTACGAGTTGATAAACAGAAAGGATGCAGCAAGAATTTTATTAGGAAGTATAAAAAATGCAGAGAGTTCCTTACAAGAAAAAACAATAAAATTATTATTAGAAGAAGAAAATCTTTCAAAACATATCTACAATACAGATGATGTTGGAATATTATCTTCAACAGCTACCGTATATACACCGAATGGCTCTGCTGTTTCGGTAATTATATATGGAGAGGAATACACACAACAGGAAAAAGATGAATTTGACAATTACACTAAGGCACAGTATCCAAAAGCAACATTTGTGTCTTCATCTACAACTAATTACAATTGTCATTCATATGCTTGGTATTCTTCATCAACTACAAATAAATATTGGATGAATAATCCGTCAAAGTATATGACTGACGGAAGTTATATTGAAAAGTCATCTCCTATGAGTGCAACACATATGTATTATTCATCAGGAGATCATTCTGCGAAAATTTATGATGCAACATCAAATGTGAAAGGCAATGCAACGGTAATATCTAAATGGGGACCGGGACCGGTAATGATACATAAAGCGAGCTATTCTCCATATTCATCTGTAAACTTATCTGTATGGAGCAGAAACTGAGATTTATAATTTATATTGAGGGAGGTTGCTTGGAATCAATAAGATTAGAATTAGTATGTTATTAATTTCGATTATGCTAATAGGCATGTGTGCTGCATGCTCATTTAGTAATAGTCTAACCAATGAAAATGAACCTTTTAAGTATAAGGTTACATCGCAGGATGAGGAGTGGAAGACATTTGAAACTCATGCTGCTATGGTTGAGGCATGCAGAATTCCATCGGAAACGCTAAATAAGATGACAACTGCGGAAGTAGTGGATGCTGTAATAGATTTCCCCTTGCTTTTTGATGTATTCTTTTATGGTTCCAAAGAACAGGCAGTAGAGGAAATGTTAAATAATTCGGATGCATTCAAAGAACTGACTGCAAGAAGAGATGCCAAAACAGTTTTGCTGAATAAGCAATCTTATTTTAAAGAAAGAAACATTCCGGGGGAATCACTGTACATAAAGGCACTGGAAATACTGTTAACAGAAGAAAATATATCACAATCGGATTAGCGATGAGATAATTTAGCTTACAGAGCGATGCTGTTATCTTTTATGAATTAACAGCATACGCTCTGTATTTTTTTACAATATAAATAATGCTACTATTATTGCTGCTGCGATTCCGCAGAGAACCGGGATTAAATTCTTTCTTGCCAATTCCTGCGGGCTTACATTACAAATTGCCGCAACAGGGATAACTGCCCAAGGAATTATGGTTCCTCCGTCTACCCACACGGTGATAACCTGACCTAAAGCAGCCAGTCCCGCCATGTTGATGTCAATTATGTTGGAGAATGTGTATGCTAAGGTTCCTACAATCGGAAGTCCCGAGAAGCCGGAGCCGTCAAGACCTGTGATTATTGCCACTGTTGTTTGGGTTAAAATTGTCGTCAGCTTATTCATCTGGATGCTCTGGGATAAGGATATACTGATGTCATTGAGTATTCCGGGAGCGCCTTCTCCGAATACAGCGATTGCTCCGCCTTCATTTCCTATGAAGAAAAATCCCGCAATAAATATAACCGGTGCAAATACTGTAATTCCAAACTTAAAACCTTCCTTGATGTAATCAACAATTTTGTCGAAGCCTACCTTGATTGGAAAGGAAGTCAAAACAGTTATAAGCATTATCAGAATTGCAGTTCCGCCGACAAGGGCTGTCGCATCTCCGCCTGCCAGATCATACTTCAACATTGCTGCTATATCAATTAAAAATGCAATAGGCGTTAAGAATGAAATGAATTTTGTACTTTTCATTTTTTTAACTTCAACGGCTTCGTTTATTTCTACAGGCTGGAACAGAGCAGGATTCTTTTTCAAATCCTTTCTCATCATAAAGAATGCAACGGCTATGGTTACTGCTGACATAGCAAACCAAATGGGAACGGATGCGGATATTACTTCTGCTGCTTCTATTCCTGCACCTGATGCGGTTATGGTAGGTGCCCCCTGAATAAAGAAGTCACTTGATAATGCAACACCGTGTCCAAACAGGTTCATGGCAACGGCAACATACAATACGGGCAGGCCGGTAGCAACCGCCGCAGGAAGCAGGACTGCTCCTACTAAAGGAACCGCCGGACTTGGCCATACCAGCCATGATATAATCATCATGGTCAGACCTACGGCCCAGAATGCCATTGACGGGTTAATCATAACCTTTTTAATCGGTGACATGATTAAAACGTCGGAGCCGATTTCCTGCAATCCTTTAGACATTGCCACAACCAGTGAAATAATAACAATGATGCCCCAAAATTCGCTGCCGGAATAAATAATGGCATTAAATATGGATTGGATGGCAAAAACAGCATTTCCCGAATAAAGATAACCCATTGCAAAAATACCTATAATACATGGGATAACAATATCCTTTTTCATAAGCATAATACCCAGTATAATCACTACCATAACTATATAAAGATAGTGAAGAGAAGTTAAAATCATAAATATACCTCCTTGGAATTAAGTACGAGGATATCCCTCATATGTACTTATTCAGGGTATTATCAAAAATATTGTTAACTCCATCAAAGTTCATGCTGTTAATATAAAACACTTCTAAAAGCTGATGCTGTTTTTTAGCTTCATTTAATTTATCAAGGGCCTTGTTAATCAATAAATCATGCAGGTACAGGTTGTTTTCTATTTCAGAAATGTGAGCTTTTAATTTATCCGTATCCATAAATTCATGAATATCAAAAATTTCTTCATATCCATTATGCATTGGATTTTCAGTGCTGATTATCATCAAATTCATTTCAGGAATACAAAGGTGCTGCAATTTTTCTGCTGACAATGGTCTGTAACAGCATTCGATATCATATCCTCTTTTTACGGCCTCATCAGCTATTATACTTAGTAATTTTGAGGTATAATTAGTATCCTCGCCGACAACGGCCCAAATTTTTTTATTTTGATAAAGTGTCTGAGTATAGCTTATAAATCCATTTGCCGTATAAGCTTCGGAGAACATATTAACAGCTTTCCCTTTTTTATCGGACCAAAAATAAACAGGGAATAGTTTGTTTATTACTTGATTGCACATTTCATTAAACTTTTTATTATCTATAAATTGGTCGTATAAGGAATTAATTTCTTCGGATATAATTGCTGCTGCCTGAAAATACTTGAATGCGCTTTTGTAAAGAAAAGATTTGTTTTGGTTTATCTGAATAATTTGACATTTATGTTTTTGTAATTGCTCCCCATCGAGGAATTCACCTAAATTAAGGATTTCATCTGCGGCGCCGGGAAGAACCGGGTCAATCGTATGAGGTGCTGTTCCGTCAACGAAAGCAACTTTCAGCTCGCGTATGATTATACCGTCTAAGCTGTCGTTGTCACTGGCACAGTGTATATAATCTACGGAATAATTCTTTTCTTTCATTTTATCCGCAAATTTTTTCATAAATGAACTTTTTCCTACTCCCGGTCCTCCCTTGAGAATGTATAGACGATTTAATTTTTCCGGGTTTAAAATTGATTCAAAATAACTTGATAATCCTTTAGATGCGTTACTGCCTGCAAAAAAATGCTTCTCTTTCAAATAATAACCCCCCAATTTTAATGATGTTTTTATTATATGTGGATGTATAAATCTTGTTAATGAAAAGTTGGAGTTGACATTGAGGTAAGAGTTCGTCAAATGGCATATGCTGTAAGATGTGCGTCAATAACTTGAAAAAATGGACAAATTAATAATCCTATGCTATAATACTTTGGCAATAGGTTAAAAAAGGAAGATTTTTATGAAATTAATAGTTACCGAAAAGCCTTCAGTGGCTAAGGATATAGCCGGGGTTTTAAACATTAAGCAATCAAGGGACGGATATATTCAGGGAGCGGAATACATAATTACATGGTGCGTGGGACATTTAATTCAGCTTGCATATCCCGAAGAATATGATTCTAGGTACAAAGCTTGGAACATTAATGATTTGCCAATTTTCCCAAGGCAATTTAAATATTCTGTCAACGAGTCTACAAAAAAACAGTATGAAATTGTAAGAGCTCTCATGAACAGAGATGATGTTGATGAATTAATCTGTGCAACGGATGCCGGTCGTGAAGGTCAGCTGATTTTTGGTTATGTATATGTAAATGCAGGCTGTACAAAGCCAGTAAAAAGATTATGGATAAGTAGTATGACTGATGAAGCAATAGCGGAAGGTTTTAATAACCTTAAGGATAATAAGGAATATTTTCCCTTGTATCAATCAGCTAGGGCGCGTTCGGAAGCGGATTGGCTGGTTGGAATTAATGCTACCCGATTGTTTACCGTTAAATACAATCGTATGCTCACAATAGGCAGAGTTCAGACTCCAACCTTATCACTGATAGTAGCAAGGCAAAAGGAAATAGATAATTTTGTTTCTCAGCCTTTTTATGAAGTTGCTGCTGACTGTGAAATGTTTACGGCTACCTGGTTCAATAAAAAGGTCACACGAATTGATGATCTGGAAAAAGCAGAAGCAATAGCCGAAAAATGCAGGGGTAAGGAAGGAATTATCACAAAATTAAGCACTAAGAGAGCAACAACAGAACGTCCATTGCTGTATGATTTGACTGAGCTTCAAAGGGACGGCAATAAAAGATATGGATATTCGGCGGAGCAAACCTTGGATGCAGCACAAAATTTATATGAAAAATATAAATTAGCAACTTATCCGAGAACCGATTCAAGGTATTTAACAAAGGATATGAAGCCGAAATTAGCAGTCTTACTGCAGAATATAAAGGATGGGTGGAGGGATTCTGAAGATGCAAAATATTGTGTGGATAAAATTATCAAACAAAAAATAAATGCTGATAAAAGAGTCATTGATGATTCAAAGGTAACAGATCACCATGCCATTATAGTTACGCCTAACATACGAAATGTTTATAATATCAAACTTCCGGAAAGAGAAGCTAATATTTTAAGACTGATAGTTGCCCGGTTTATAGCAGTATTGGACAGAAAGCAGGAATACGATCAAACTGACATTGAGCTGAATATAGACAAAGAAAAATTTAAAGCTAGAGGAAAAAAGATAGTAATTCCCGGCTGGAAGGAAGTAGAGGATATAATGCTCGGCAAAGTTAAGGAAGATCCGGAGGATGGCGAGATAAACATAAATCTTACGGAAGGAGATAAAATAACGCCTAAGGAAATAAAGGTTTTAACAAAAAAAACATCTCCTCCTAAGCCATATACAGAGGCGACTTTGCTCACGGCTATGGAAACAGCAGGAAAACAGATTGAGGATGAAAAACTAAGAGAGGAAATGAAATCAATCGGTTTAGGTACTCCTGCAACGAGAGCCGGAATCATAGAAAAGCTCATATCTGTCGGGTACATTAAGAGAAATAAGAAAAATTTAATTCCAACGCAAAATGGTATACAGCTTATAGAAATTGTTCATGACAAGCTTAAAAAACCTGATTTAACAGGTGAATGGGAAAGTGAATTAGGTAAAATAGCCAAGAAGGAAAGTTCATCCAAGGACTTTATTGTGGATATAAAAAAATATGTGGCTGAAATTATAAACGAGGGCAAAATAAGCTCAACAAAAAATGTAAGCTTTGAACAAACAGGAAAGAAAAGTAAAAGAGAGATTATTGGCACATGTCCAAGATGCGGCAGAGAAATTTTTGAAAGCAAAAAAAGTTTTTTTTGTGCAGGATATAGAAATTTTCCTTCTTGCAGGTTCTCCTTGTGGAAGGAAGATAAATCATTATCAGAAAGAGGAGTTACATTAACGAAGGAAATTGCTGCTTCGCTTTTGAAAAACAAGCAAGCAGAAGTAACAATTAAAATAAATGAAAAAGAGCAAAATATTACGATAGGCATGAAAGATAACGGATACAAAATAGAATATGTATTTGCAGAAAAAGGTTGAAAAATGCAGGGATAAACAATGTCCTTGCATTTTTAGCGGTCTGATTAGTATTTGTTAGAATACAGGAGTGATTGAGGGATAGAATAACTAAATAGTAGCTAATTAAGCTGAATTCGAAAGAAAATGAATAATTTTTCGCATTGTGAATAATTGCTTCAATAAGGGCTTGCCCGTCATTCAACGATTAGTTATAATTATTTTATGTATTAGAATACTCAGGAATATACTACAAGGAGCGGAAAATGGAATTTTTAGTTCAAGGTATTACACAAATTACATGGCAACAAATTTTAATGTGGATAATAGGTGGTATACTGATTTATTTAGCTATAGCTAAAGAGTTGGAACCGGCACTTTTACTTCCTATGGGTTTTGGAGCGATATTGGTGAATATTCCAATGTCGGGAGTTTTAAATCAGATATTGCCGGGCATAGGGGAGGTTCATGGAATTATTGATTGGTTATTTGAGGTTGGTATTGAATCATCAGAAATGATGCCGCTGTTACTTTTTATAGGAATCGGAGCGATGATTGACTTTGGTCCGCTTTTATCAAATCCAAGGTTGTTATTGTTTGGTGCTGCGGCACAATTCGGTATTTTTGCAACAATAACAGTTGCATCATTGTTAAAGTTTCCTATACATGATGCAGCAGCAATCGGTATAATAGGAGCTGCGGACGGACCGACATCCATATTGGTTTCTCAGGTGCTGAAAAGTAATTATATCGGACCCATAGCGGTAGCAGCGTATTCATACATGGCTCTTGTACCAATAATTCAGCCATTTGCTATAAAAATATGCACTACTGAAAAAGACAGAAGGATAAAAATGAAATATAATCCTAAAAGCGTATCAAGGATGACAAGATTGTTATTCCCCATAGTAGTTACAATTATTGCAGGCTTAGTAGCGCCTGCATCAATAGCGCTTGTTGGATTTTTGATGTTTGGTAATTTAATAAGGGAATGCGGAGTTTTAAGATCCCTGTCAGAAACAGCGCAAAAGGATTTAGTAAACTTAATCACATTACTCCTTGGAATTACTATTTCAGCAAGTATGAAAGCAGATGTATTTATATCGCTTAATACATTGCTGATTATGGGTCTGGGTTTGTTGGCATTTATTTTTGATACAATGGCAGGAGCATTGTTTGCCAAGTTCTTAAACCTGTTCCTGAAAGAAAAAATCAATCCTATGGTTGGGGCAGCAGGTATTTCTGCATTCCCGATGTCTTCAAGAGTAATTCAAAAAATGGGACTTGAAGCAGACTCTCAAAATCACTTGTTGATGCATGCTGTCGGAGCCAATGTGTCAGGTCAGATTGCATCGGTTATAGCAGGTGGTGTAATAATCGGTCTTGTTCCGGGACTAATGTAGGAGGTTAAATATGAATATAAATGTAATTAATTCCTTAAAGCTTATGGGTATGGGAATGTCCGCCATATTTTTAGTTATAATAGTAATATATTTATCTGTAAATATAATGTTAAGGTTGACAAGTGAAAAAAAGTAAAATAAGCTAATAAAGAGAATAATGATTTAATTTATTATTTATCATTATTCTTTCGATTTTTTCAAAGGAGAAAAAAATGAGAATTAATAAACACATGTATATTCCTGTTATGCTTTTTATTATCTGCGTAGTATTTGTAGCCGTTTTTGGTATACACGCAGGTTCGCTTAATGTAAGAGGAATGAAGGATATAAGATTTGGAATTGATATAAGGGGCGGAGTGGAGGCCGTATTTGAGCCTGCTAATCTTGACAGACCGCCTACTGAAAGCGAGCTTGAATCCGCAAGAATAATAATGGAAACAAGAATGGATGCTCAGAATATTTTAGACAGAGAAATAACGGTTGATAAAAACAGCGGTCATATAATAGTCAGATTTCCCTGGAAATCTGGAGAAACCGATTTTAACCCTCAAAAAGCAATAGCAGAGCTTGGCGAAACCGCTAAGCTTACATTCAGAGATCCTGAAGGAAATATTATGGTTGAAGGTAAAGAGGTTAAGGAAAGTCAGGTACAATTAGACAATAGGAACAATCAACCTGTTGTTACTTTAACCTTTACGGATACAGGCGCTAAGCAATTTGCTGATGCCACGGAAAAGCTTATAAATCAACAGATGTCAATTTATATGGATGAAACATTAATTTCTGCACCGTATGTTAACAACAAAATAACAGGAGGAAATGCTGTTATTGAGAATATTAGTAGCGTAGAGGAAGCAAAGGCGTTATCGGATAAAATTAATTCAGGTGCGCTTCCGTTTTCACTGCTATCAAAAAATCACAGTACCATAACCCCTACTATGGGTTCGGGTGCTTTGAACGTTATGGTTAAAGCCGGTATTATTGCTTTTGTATTTGTGTGTTTGTTTATGATTGCTTATTATAGGTTATTAGGTGTAATAGCATGCTTAGCGTTGCTTTTGCAGGTGTCTGTCCAGATGCTGGCTCTTTCCATACCTCAGGTAACACTTACACTTACAGGTATAGCAGGTATAATTTTGTCCATGGGTATGGGTGTTGATGCCAATGTCATAATATCAGAGAGAATAAAGGAAGAATTAAACGAAGGAAGATCACTGGGATATTCTATTGATACAGGATATAAAAGGGCATTTTCAGCAGTGTTTGACGGTAATATAACAACTATAGCAGCGGCAGTAATAATGATGATATTCGGAACAGGGGCAATGCTGTCATTTGGATATACGCTTATGGTTGGATGTATATTGAACTTCCTGTCAGGTGTTTCAATTTCTAAGATAATGACAAAATCACTTTGTATGAACGATGCATTTTCGAAAAAATCCCTTTATGGAATGAAAGTAAAGGAGGCAAAATAAATGATTAAATTTTATGAGAAAAGAAAAATATTCTTTACTATTTCATTGATAATTATATTGGCAGGGATAATTTCGATCTTTATAAACGGAGTTAATCTATCAATACAATTTAAAGGGGGAGCAATACTGAAGTATTCCTTTGAAGGTGAAATGGATACAGTAAAGGCAGCAAATGTGTCCACCAAGGTATTAAACAGAAATACGGAGGTTCAGATAACTGAGGATCTTATAACTCAAAGTAAAAAGTTAGTGCTGAACCTTTCGGGAAATGCAGGTCTTGAAGCTGGTGAGCAGGATGAATTAGAAAAAGCATTAAAAGCGGAATTTCCAGATTCCAATATTGCATTATCTGAATCAAATGTTGTTGAGCCGTTCATAGGCAAAAGATTTTTAACTAACGGAATGATAGCAATAGGACTTACTTCACTGTTTATCATACTATATGTAAGATTCAGGTTTCAGAAGCTATCAGGGCTATCAGCAGGAGTTATAGGACTTATAGCTATGCTGCATGATGTATTGGTTGTGTTCTTTGTATTTACAATTTTCAAGATGCCTATTAATGATTCATTCATAGCTGTAACTTTGACTATTATAGGATACTCAATAAACGATACCATAGTTATTTATGACCGTATAAGAGAAAATCAGCCTTATTACATTAAGAAATCATTTGAAGAGCTGGTGGATGTAAGTATAAATCAATCATTATCAAGATCGGTAAAGACAAGTGTTACGACAGCTTTAAGCATTTTGATAATATACATCCTTGCTTACCTCTATAATATAGAATCAATAAAGATATTTTCTATACCAATGTTTGTTGGTGTTGTAAGCGGTTGCTATTCGAGTGTTTGTTTAGCAGGACCTATGCTTGTAATGTGGCATAATAAGAATTTAAGTTCAACGATATAGAAAGAGGTATTTATGAAGAAATATATTTGTTCAAGATTAGTTAAATCAGAAGAGTTAAATCATCACGGTACTTTATTTGCGGGAAGGACAGCAGAGTGGTTTGTAGAATCGGCATTCGTTGCGGCGGCATCAACTTTGGGAGATCCTAAACATGTAGTATGCTTGAACATACACGGTTTGTTGTTCAGAAGCCCTGTTGATAAAGGCGATATAGTCACATTTACAAGTAAGGTTGTTCATTTAGGAAAATCCAGTATTGTAGTGTATACAAAAATGATCACAGAGTTGGCAAAGACAACGCCGGTCGATGGCTTCATTACCTTTATTTCAGTAGATTGCAAAGGAAATAAAGTTGTTCATGGTCTGTCTCTGGATGAAACAACAGATGAAGAAGAATTAAAATTAAGAGAAATGGCGAAAAATCTGAATAAAAAATAATATTATTATGAATATGATGTCATTCTAAGACTAAATCTGAGAATGACATTTTTGCACTTACAGCATAAGAGACCGACACCAAGATGAAGGTTTGGGTCATCTGCTTGCATATTGCTTGATATTTTTTGACACAAGTTGCCAAAAGTCGACCTATGTGATAAAATAAATAATATCTGATTAAGAGGTATTTATGAGAAAAATTACAAAGATAGAATACCAGAAAAAAAACAAAGACAGAGTAAATGTATACATAGACGATAGTTTTGGCTTCGGCATTGATTTAAATATTTTAATTAAATATTCATTGACAAAGAATATGGAATTGAGTGATGAATTTATTGAGGACATATTAAAGTCAGAGGAAGAAATCAATGCTTATAATTTCGGTTTAGCCGTTTTATCGAGAAGTTTAAAAAGTGAAAAGCAGCTTAAAGAAAAAATGCTGGACAAGGGCTATGACCTTGAACTTATTGACAGGGCAATGGAGAAATTAAAGAACCGCGGATATATAAATGATGAATATTACTGTGACTGCTTGGTTAGTTCAAGGATTAAGGTTGCTAAATACGGTAAAAGAAGAATAGCACAAGAATTATATGATAAAGGGGTAGATAGAGAAATAACCGATGACAAGCTCAAAGAAATTTCCGATGAAGAAGAGTTTGAAAGAGCATATGAATTAGGATTGAAGAAACTAAAATCAATTAAAGAAGAAGATACCCGAAAAAAAAGCGGTAAATTATCGAATTATCTAATTTATAGAGGTTTTGACTACGACACAGTAAAAAAGGTTATTGAAAAAATTCTAAAATTATAGGGGGTTTGTATGAAGGAATTCGCTGAATATATATCAGATGGTATAGTACAGTGTAAAATAGTAAGAAAAGATTCAGGGAAAATAGACATTGTAGCAATCTATGCAAACAAACAGTCAGAAGCCATAACAGGCAAGCCGGTTGAGGAAATATTAAATAAAGGAATGACAGAGGTTTACCCGGTGATTGTGGATTCCATATTTAACTGGCCCCAGATATTAAGTGAAGCTGCAATGACCAGCGACCACAAAATTATCGAGCAATATGTTACAGGTATCGAAAAGTATGTAAGGTTCAGTATATTTGGTTTTAAGGATGATACATTCTATCTTGCAATGCAGGATTTAACCGAGCAAAAGCAAGCCAAGAAACTACAGCTTGAAAAAAACAGAGAAATCAAATTTTTGGAAAATGAATTAAAATCAAGGGCAAATGTTGATCCGCTGACTAAGCTTTATAATTTTCAATTTATTAATGAATGTATAAAAAGCAGTGTTGCAAATTATAAAGAAGAAGGAATAAACTTCTGTCTTATAACAATAGATATAGACGATTTTAAGAAAATAAATTTATTATTCGGCATGCAAAAAGCGGATATCATGCTTCAGGATGTTGCCAAAATATTAAGCTCAAATGCACGTAAAATAGATGTGGTCGGAAGGTATGGAAATGATAAGTTTACTATCATACTAAACAATGTAGACTTAGATATTGCTAAAATTATGATGGAAAGAATTAAGATGGAAATAGAAAATTACAGCTTAAATTATGAAAGCAAATTAAGCATATGCTGCTCCATAGTTGAATATGAAGGTGAAACCATAGAGCAATTTATTGAAAGATCAGAATCGCTCTTGAAAAAGGCACAATCTATAGGAAAAGGAACAATATTATCATAACAGCCTTCAAGGGAACATTTAGTTCCCTGTCAGTTTGTTATATGTCAGTAATATTTATCTATTTGACTTGCATTTTTGATACTGATATTAAGAAAAAGGCAGAAATTAGCATAGTCAGCAGCGTGGTGAACAGCATCGTCCAATGAACAGCAACCTTTTCAAGAATTACTCCGTAAAGTAATGCGCCCAACGGCATCCCGCCTTTGGTAATCATACCTACTATTGAAAATATACGAGACATATATTCATTTGGTGTAGACATTTGAATATATGTTTGCACCGGAATGTGAATAAGCATCAGTACGGCACTTAAAAGACAAAGTGCTCCCGAAAGCAGTAAAAAATATGCTGTCGTATTATTACCAAAAAGGCTTATAAAGAATGGGAATATTAGTGTCGTCAATAAAGATAAAACTATTACCATTAATGTGCAGCCGGTGAAAAGCGATTTTTTTACCTGATGTCCTTTGCCAAATAACACTCCAACAAGGATGCTTCCCAATAACGCACCAGTAATAACAAACATTTGAAGATAACCATATTGTACATCGGAATAGCTCAAGCTGCTTCTGAAAAAAACTGGCAAAACAACATTAAATATAGGCTGTACTAAGGCATAAGCAATCAAAAAATATACGCACAGCTTTCCAATAATTTTGTTTTGTAATATAAATCTGATTCCATCCATCAAATCAGATAACATACCAAGGCTTTTTCCATCATTATTGCTTCTGATATGCTGATATGAAATAAACATCTCGCTGCATCCGGACAGAAAGAAGGAAATGCCATTGAGTAAGAATAGCACTGTGACCCCAAGGTTCACATACAGCATGGAGCCGATTGCAGAGCCAAGTAAAACCGATATTGTCCTGAGTGCCGAAATTACGGAGTTAGCCTTTGTCAATTGTGAGTGCTCTACAATTTGCGGTACCATCCCTTTTGTAGCAGGATCAAAAATTCCGTTCAGAGTGGCAATTAATACTTGTGCAATCAGCAATATTGGCAGGCTGATTAATTTGTAATAAGCACAGGCAGACAGCATCAGGACAACACCTGCGCTGGCAAAATCTGTTGATACCATGATTGTCTTCCGGTTTAATCTATCCCCCAGCACACCGGCCATCGGATAAACAAAAACAGTTGCCAGGGACAGAAAAGAGTACAAGCCGACAGTAGCAGCCGAACCTCCAATATCAATGATGTATAACGGCATGACAATCATCTGAATGCTCGCGCCCATATCGGACACCCCGCGGCCTAATAAAAGCAATACGAGGTTTTTATTATTTTTTTTATTTAAGTTCTTCATAATGTACCTAATTATCTTCTAAAATCTCGATATATCCTTCCGTTCCGTTCAGACGTATTCTCTGTCCGTCTTTAATTTGTTTTGTAGCGCCAACAACTCCAACTACTGCAGGCATACCATATTCGCGCGTAATAACCGCACCATGTGACATCATGCCTCCGACTTCCGTAACCAGACCGGATAATGATACGAATACCGGAGTCCAGCTTGGATCGGTAAAAATTGTTACAAGAATATCTCCCTTTTCAATATGCGCGTCAGATAAGCTTTCTACTACGCGAGCGCGTCCTTCTACGATACCGCTTGACACCGCAAGCCCTGCAAGAGCCCTGTCTGGAATATTAGATGAATAAGAAACGGGCGGCACCTCTCCGTCAGAAAAAATAATGCGCGGTAGTGTGAGTGCCTGATAAGATTGATAGGCTTTTCTGCGCTCATAAATAATGCTTACATCTGCTTTTTTGCTTTTTATCACTTTCATCAATTCTTCCAATGAAAGATAATAGGCATCGCTTGCTTCATTCAACACTTTATCATTCACTAAGCGTTGAACCTCTCGCATAATAGCCTGCTTATATACATCGTAGTGGCACATCCAGAAATACTTGGTGTATTCCCGCACACCGATAAAATTACGGTATATCTCAATTTGCTTACGAAGCTTTTGTGCCTTACATCGACCGTGCGCCCCTTCCATTTTTGACACGAGTTCTGCCGCAAGCTGCTCGGCTTCTTCTTTGCCTTGAGAAAAGGCGGTTATTGCGTGTCCTGTCGGTAGATTTTTGATGTTGTTGATTAACGCGGTGGAAAGCTGCCCCGGACACTCACGGAATCGCTCCCGGGTAATGTCGATTTCTCCTGTGCAACGCATACCGTACTCTGACAGAAACTTCTCCAATTTGTCGGCAACTTCTGCACCACCCTCCACTTGACGCAATTTATCAAGGGAAAGGTTTTCACCAGCCTTTTCTAAATATGCAACGATCTGTGGATAATTTCTTGCCACATCAGATATCTCGCAGAGTTTTAAACCCATTTCCGATGTCACATTATGTCTTACGGATTTTGACAATCGGTTTGTTATTGCTTTTTCACCCGTCAGGCGTTCCACTGATTTGTCAATGGAGTGTCCGACCATCATTGCCATGAGCGTAGTTCCCGCACCCGCAGGGTCATATAAGACCTTTCTGAAATGTTCCTGCTCGTTAATGATGAATTTAATGATATCCGCTCCCGACAATTTTTCCAGTTTACCTCGGACAGCTTCAATTTCAGCATTTTGCCGCTCTATATAAGAATCAATATCTGATTCATTATTACGATGATATATTTTGAATGCGCCCGTCAAGACACCCCATCTGTCAACGACCGTTGTTAAGCCCTTGGGTCCGTCAGGTATACTGCGTAAATATTCTTTCCTGTCAAAAATCTTCTTTAATGCCTCATGCATAAGTGGATCCTTTATTCTTGCTTCGGATAAGACCCTCATGCGTCCTCCGGATTTGGCAATGTCGTATGTGATATCCATAAACATGTGTCCACCCAATTCCTTCACCGAAAAGAAATTGGATTTTTGCAGCATGGAAATTCCAAGAGGCAAGACTGTATCTGTCATCATTTGCAAATGACCGACTGATATGGCGCAATGCTTATATCCGTCAGGGCTTTGAGGTGGAGGAAATAATGTTGTGATGGGTCGTGCCTGTACAATATAAAATTTTTCATCGGCATAGCACCATTCAATATCCTGCTCACAATCAAATGCCGTTTCAATATGCTTGCCTATTGCTGTCAGTTCCAAAAGGCGCGCTTCATTAATCGGTGCTCCTCCTTCTCCGTCGCTTGTTTTTTGCAGCTTACCATTGCGAAGCTTCCACTCGAAGGGGTTTTTACGACCGGACACCAATTCCTCTCCCAATCCTCTGACTGCTTCAATAACAGTTGTAAAACGGTCGGATGTCATTGGGTCAGCTGTAAACATTACTCCTGAAACCTCCGAAATTACCATTTTTTGAACCACAACGGCTATTGTTACCTTGTCATGCTCAAATCCATTTTTGATACGGTATGCTATAGCTCGCTCGTTGAACAATGAAGCCCAGCATTTTGCTATTGCATTGCAGATATCCACTGTTCCTCTTACATTTAAAAACGTATCCTGCTGTCCCGCGAAAGATGCCCCAGGTAAATCCTCAGCTGTAGCGCTTGAACGCACAGCGTACGAAAAGGAAATGCCGTAATCCGAAAGTTTTTTATCCAATTTATTGATAAACGATGAGGGAAAAGTGATATTTTCAATAATTTTTTTTATTTGAATACTCAATTGCTTGATTGTATCCGTCTGTTCTTCAGAGATCTCCGATAAAGTGTCCAACAACCTTTGCACCTCAGGAACAGCAGTAACAATTTCTGCATAGCATTGAGCCGTAACAACAAACCCGTCAGGTACAGGAATATCATTTATACCATGTAATCTTGCGAGATTTGCTCCTTTGCCGCCTGAAACGGATATGCTTTGTGCCTCTTTATTTTTTAGACCAATCAAATATTTTTCCATTTTATATTATCCTCCTTGTCGGTTATAGATAAAAAGCTTTGCAAATAATATCCATATAAGAATCATAGTCAGTCATAATTTCCTCTACAGGCAATTGATCCAGATTTTCACCATTGTAGCTGCCTTTGATTTCTGAAATATATCCATCAAGAGCCCAGTGAATTAATTTTATTGTTTGTTTTTCCCGGAACTCAGGTTTTAAAAGTTTCATATCTAAGTTTTTATAAATGATATCCTCTTTTATCTTTACTCCCCGTTCATTCCGTATATTTTGGATATCATCATGGACCTCCGGTGATGTTTCACGATTACATTGTGCTATAAAATCGGTAATGCTCGGATGCCGTTTAAATGTTTCCAGATTATATTTTGCTAATTGTTTTAAAATAATTGGCAGAACGCCGCTTTCATAATCAATACGACTATAAATTTCCTTGTCCATAACTTCCCGGACATAGCGATATAGGTAAAGATACAAATTTTTTTTATTACCGAAATAGTGAAACAACATTCCTTTTCCTATTTGGGCTGCAGATACAATGTTGTTTGTTGATGCATCTTCATATTTTTTATAGGCGAACTCCTTAATAGCTGCGTTCAGTATTCGTTCTCTTTTTTGTTCATCCAGTTTTTCAAAAAAATCTTTCAAAATAAACCTCCTTGTAAATAAAACAATCGACCATCTTGGTCTATGTTATCAGAATAGACCAAGATGGTCGATATGTCAAGCTTTTTTCTTATGAGAAAATTTTACTTATATCCAATACGCCTGCCCCTTGGTCATAAGAGGATGCTTTAATTCTTGAACAGGCATTTATCAACCTTCTTTTTATATCATAGTGGCTGTAATTAGGATTTTCATTTAATAATAGTGCTGCAGCTCCTGATACCATCGGGGCCGACATAGATGTGCCGCTTAAGGATGTATATCCGCTTAAATTTTCATTGGAGAGTGATTTGATATTAACTCCCGGTGCAATTAAATCGGGCTTTCTGATTCTGTCTATTGTTGGTCCCCTGCTTGAAAATTCAGCAATCCTTTCTCTGCCTGATTCTCTGTCATCCAATGCACCTACTGAAATAACATGTCTTCCGGTAGCGGGTGATAAAATAGTATTTTTCATAGGACCGCTGTTGCCTACGGCTGCAACCACTATAAAGCCGTTTTCAATAGCATGATTCGCAGCTTTAACGAGAGGATCTCTCCTTTCTCTGTATTGAGCAATAGCACCTAACGAAAAATTAATAATCCTTGTATCGTAATCCTCCTTACTGTCAATAATAAATTGAACCGTTTCTAATATATCTGATGTATTTCCGTTTCCGATTTCATCTAAAACCTTAATAGCTAAAATATTTGCTTCCGGTGCTATACCTCTGTATTTTCCTCTGGATGAGTATCCGCTTCCCGCCAGAATTCCGGCGCAATGCGTGCCGTGTCCATTATCATCATATGCTTTAGTTTCACCATTTACAAAATCCTTGAAACCAACAATTCTGTTTGTCGGATAAATTAAATCTGTATGGGGAGATATGCCCGTATCAATAATTGCAACAGTTACTCCTTTTCCGGTATATCCGGTAGTAGTTATTAATTCGGCACCTACTGCCTCTCTTGCCAAATCCATAACCGCAAATACCTTGGAATCATAGCTGATAAATTCTACATCCTCATCAGCGGTAAGCTCTAATATAGAGCTCATGCTCATTTCACATGCACATCCGTTAATTATTGGCAGGGTATAATTTAATTTATTTGATAAAGAAGAAATTTTACTTTCTTTGATTTTTTTATTATCTTTATAACTTATTATTACGGGTATGACATTATTGTCGTTGGAGTAAATTTGTCCTTTAATAGTAGGACACAACTTATTATAGTCAAAATAATTTCTCATTTAATTCACCTACCTTAAATTAATTTATGCTTTTAATTAAAGATGGTGTTCATTTTTTAAAAACATGGTATAATAATTTACAATAGTATAAGAATGAACAGTGAATAATGAATAGGAGGAAAGTATGCCTAAAATATTAGTAGTAGATGACGAAAGACCGATAGCAGAGATAATTAAATATAATCTTCAAAAAGAAGGCTACGAAGTTCAAACTGCATATGACGGTGATGAAGCAATTAAGATGGTTCATAAAACGAATCCAGAGTTGGTAATACTCGATATTATGCTTCCGAAGAAAAACGGCTTTGACGTATTAAAGGAAATAAGAATGGAATATGTTATGCCCGTTGTAATGCTTACCGCGAAGGAGGAAGAGAATGATAAGATTACGGGGCTTGAATTGGGAGCCGACGATTATATCACGAAACCTTTCAGCAACAAAGAACTGATAGCAAGGGTTAAAGCTAATCTTCGAAGAGTGAAGCTTTCAAATGTAAATGAAGAAATGAAGTCTAAAATAATTGAAGCAGGTAATTTAACGATAGACATGAACACCTATGAAGTAAGTAAAGATAACAAAATAATAGATTTGACAAACAGGGAATTTGACTTATTAAAGTATTTGTTTTTGAATGCCGACAGAGTTTTCAACAGAGAACACTTGTTAAAAGAAGTCTGGGGATACGAATTCGGTGATTTAAGGACCGTTGATGTTACTGTAAGAAGGCTGAGAGAAAAAATTGAAACAGATGAGGATAAATATATAATTACAAAAAGAGGAACGGGATACTATTTTAAAAGCAAATAAGACGTTTTATATTCAGAGGAGCCGTTATGTTTAAAAGTATTAGATGGAGATTGATTTTAATTTATTTTTTGCTTGTATTTCTTGCCATGTCAGTGGTGGGAATTTATATTGTAAGCCAGCTTGAACAGATTCAGCTTGATATGAATATAAAAAATATGAGCTCAAGAATTAAAACTATTATAGAAACATCAAATTCAATAAAAGCAGATAACTGGGATGACAATACAGATAAAATCCAACAGAATATCAACAGTATACAGGTCGGATACAATGAATATGTTTATGTTATTATAAATGATGAAAAGAAGACAATTATTGCAAGCAGTGTCCCTGACACTGTCGGACAAAGTGCTTTTAATGCAAACCAAATAAATAATTACGTATTGACTAAATCCTTTGACGGAAATCCTGAACACATAGCACCGCCGGACCAAAATCAATATGAAAACGAAAATGAAAACCCAAGCTCTTACCACATGTCTTTTCCTGTATATTCTGACGGAAATATAAAGGGCTACATTTATTTAGTAAACAATATAGAGCATATATATGAAACAGTGGATCAATCCAAGGAAATAATGACACAAGCGACTATTATTGCATTGGCATTAACCGTATTTCTCGGCTTGATATTGTCATCCGGCATCACAAAGCCAATCAAAGAGCTTACATTTAAAGCAAAGCAAATGTCCAAAGGAGATTTTGATCAGAAAGTAAGCGTTAAATCAAATGATGAAATCGGACAGTTAGGCAATATGTTCAACTTTTTAATTGATGAGCTTAAACAATCCATGTCCAGTTTAGTACAGGAAAAAAGCAAATTAGAAACTACATTTAAGTATATGGCAGATGGAATTTTGACAGTTGGTATTGACGGAAATATAATACATTCAAATCCGGTTGCCAAAAAACTTTTATCCTTGCACAGCGAAGATGAAAAATACGATGATGTTGTGCAAAATATAGATGATAAATTGCTTCTATCTAAATTAAAAGCAAAAAAATATCACGGCACCGAAATTTTAGAGCAAAACGGAGAAACATATAATATTGACTATGCACCGTTTATGAATAATCAGAACAAGGTAGGCGGCGTTATTATTGTATTTAAAAATATAACTGAACAGTATAAAATTGATAAGCTTCAAAGAGAATTTGTCGCTAACGTTTCGCATGAGCTGAAAACACCTATTACAACCATAAAGAGTTACACAGAAACATTGCTTGAAGGTGCAATAGAGGAAAGGCAATTGGCAGAGGATTTTTTAAATGTTATAAATTCGGAAAGCGATCGTATGTCAAGGCTGGTCAGCGATCTTCTGAAATTATCCAGAATGGATTATGAGCAGACAAAATGGAAAAAGGACAAATTAAATGTAACGGAAACGATTAATGAGATAAGTAAGAAGCTTCAGATACAAGCGAAAAACAAAGATATTAAACTTCATATAGATTTGCCTTATGACATGAATATATGTTTTGACAGAGACGGCTTTGAGCAAATAATACTCAATATTGCCGGAAACGCTGTAAAATACACTCCCGATGGAGGGAATGTATGGCTGAGTGCATCTAAAAATAACGGCAAGGTCAGTATCAGCATTAAGGATGACGGAATCGGTATACCTATGGAAGATCAGGCAAGAGTTTTTGAAAGATTCTACCGTGTGGATAAGGCAAGAAGCAGGGAATTAGGCGGAACAGGCCTTGGGCTGTCAATTGCAAAGCAAATAGCGGAAGCTCATGACAGCACCATAAGCATTAACGAAGAATTAAAGGTAGGAACTGAAATTATCATAACAATTCCTGAGTTAATCTGAAAAAAGGGGATAGTTCATGAAGCATGGTAAAATAAAAAACATTATATTAACTGTAATGGTAATATGCTGTGTATATTTGAGCAGTAACGTATGGCTTAAATTACCGGATTTTATAAAATATGAAACATCGGCAGAAGAAAATGAGGATATTAGCAACGTCATCATCCAAATCTGGAATGTAGTAAAACCCGTTAAGCATGTTATAAATTACAATGAGAATTATACGGTTGCTTATTCTGATGAAAATAATATGTGGGGCAAGGCAGTACAGGTTCTGAACAATGTATTTGCCGCTTTTAATAATGCAGATATTTCTCTTACACCTGCATTTCCTACTCAATATTTAAAATTCGATTTTTCTGATAATATTCCTGTCGGAATTTTTACAGGACAAATGCAGATTAACAACAAAAATATTTCAGATACAATTAAATATATAAAAAATGTAATTATAGATTTAGACAATGCAAATTCAATATATATATATAACGGTGAAAATACTATTAAAATTACCAGCAGTGCAATAGATACAACAGAATTAGCCGATATTATAAAACAGTATAGCTTTGAAAATTCAACACAGTTTGCATATTATCAAAAAATAGGCAATGAAACCATCCAGGTACCCATCCCATTGGAAACAGTAGCCCGAAATCCTATATTTGTAAGGTCGGAGCTTGATGTGTTCGATACAGAAGCAATAAATAGAATTGCCAGAGGATACTTCAAAAAAGATTATGACTATGTGAGAAAATCGGTTGAAGTAAACGGTAATGTTTCGTATATGTACCGAACACAAAAGTTATTGCGTATAACGGGAGAAGGGCTTCTGGATTTTTATGATGCAACAACGGAACTGGAGAACTCCTCGGACGTGTATGAAAGCTTTGTAGCCGCAGTGGGATTTACAGAGGGATTTTTAGGGTTTCCGAAGGATGTTTATTTAAGTGATGTAGAAAGTATAGATCATGACGGAAATCATGGTTACAGATATACATTTTCTTATAAAATTATTGACAGACCAATTTTATTCAGTAGAGTAAGAGCAAATGCAGCACTGCAAATAGATGTTGTAGGAGACTATGTAGTAGCATATAAGAGATTTATAAGAAATATAAATGAATCACAATCAAGCCAGATGAATGAAATTGCAATAATTCCGGCTATTGATGTTATTAATAAAAATTTAGATTATGATACGCCTGATGACGGCTCAGACCAGGCACCTGAACTCAGGCCTCTAAAAGAAGAAATGATTAAGGATATAAGCAATATATACTTAGGATACTTTGACTTGTCAAGAGTTTCGGGAGAGCAGCTGCTGAGAGTATGCTGGGTAATTGAAGTTAATGATAAGACGTTTATATTTAATGCAATAACAGGAAGCCTGATAGAAGAATGGTAGCAAGGATGTGATTTGAGTGGATTGGAACAAATCAAATATAATATTTATAGTTGCGTTTATAATTTTGAATATATTTCTTCTTTCATATTCTTTTAACGATATTTTTTCCGAAGAATATAATATAATGTCCGATAAGGATTTTATTGAAGATGTGGAGGACATTTTAAAGGAAAAAAACATTGTAATTAATTGTGAAATACCGAAGGAAGTATATACTCTTCCTACATTGGATACAGAATACAGAATTATTAATATAGACAAAAAATTGTTGGAGAAATACTTAGGCGAAGGAATAGATCCCATTGAAGATGTATTTTCATACAGCAATGAAAAGGGAGAATCCATTGAAATAATAGAAGGTAAAAAATTTATTTACACTCTGAGAGAAAAAGTAAACGGCAATTTAGAAGATAGTTTGAAAATTGCGGATGAAATAAATAGCTTCTTAAAAAATAAAAATATTGACGGGTCAGGCTTTAGCGAAAATTACAGAATCATTACAGATGACTCAGGATTCATAATGTATACAAGATACTACAATAACATAAGCGTTGACAATTCCTATATGAAATTTTACTTTGATAAAAATGGTATCTATAAATTTGAAATGCAAAAAATAATTTCCATAAAAGAAATAGGAGAAAAAGTAAATACATTCACGGCTGCCGAAAGCTTATTAAAGCTGTTGTCCTATGATGATGTAAACAATAAGGAAATTATAAAAATTGATATGTCATATTATAGTATAGAAGATGAGAATTGGCAGGTTATCTCGGGAATAAATTCATATCCTGTGTGGAAAGTTATTTTTAGTGACGGAACTCAAAAACATTTAATCAGCCCCAACATTTATTTTTATTGAAAAAATTACAGTTATATTATATCATTATATGATGAAGTTGCCCTAACCCTATTTTTTCGAGCCAAAGCGCAGAAAAGACAGCGGTAGGTCATTCGCAACAAATTCATTTTTAAACACTTTAAGGAATTATTTTAATGTAAACTTATTTATATTTATTTAAATAAACAAGAATTGAGGAATTATATATGTCAAAATTCGTTATAGAAGGTGGATCAAAGCTAAAGGGAAAGGTTAATATAGGTGGATTTAAAAATGCGGCGGTTGCAATAATTCCCGCAACATTGCTATGTCCCGGCAAATGCACCATCCAAAACGTACCCAATATAGAAGATGTTAATGTATTTTTAGATATTTTGCGGGAATTAGGAGCTGAAGCGAGATATATAGATGATACTACTATTTATGTTGATTCAACAAATGTTGAGGGCTGCTATTTAAAAAACGGCTTATCTAAAAAAATGAGAGCATCCTATTACTTGCTCGGGGCAGGACTTGGAAGATTTAAAAGCAGTTCGTCATTGCTTCCCGGTGGATGCGACATTGGTGATAGACCGATAGACCAGCATATAAAAGGCTTTGAGGCGCTAGGAGCCACTGTTGATATTACTCCTGACGGGAGGGTTAACGTACGGGCAGACAAATTAACAGGAAACAAAATATATTTAGATAAGGTAAGCGTTGGAGCTACGATTAATATAATGCTTGCGGCAGTATATGCAGAAGGCAGGACTACGATTGAAAATGCGGCAAAAGAGCCGCATATAGTTGATACTGCAAATTTTTTAAATTCTATGGGGGCCGATATAAAGGGTGCAGGAACTGATGTCATCAGAATAAACGGTATAAAAGAGCTTACGGGATGCACATACAGAGTTATTCCTGACCAAATTGAAGCAGGAACATACATGATAGCTGCTGCGGCCACAAAGGGAGATATTATTATAGATGATATTATACCGAAGCATCTTGAACCGATTACAGCTAAGCTGAAAGAAATGGGTTTAGGCATAGAGGAATATGGTGATTCTATGCGAGTTTTTTATAACCGTGAGCTAAACCCCGTTAATATTCAGACCTTGCCCTATCCGGGGTTTCCAACCGATCTTCAACAGCCTATGACAGTTCTGTTATCAACATTAATTGGTGAAAGCACAGTTGTTGAAGGGGTATCGGAGGATAGATTTAAGTATGTGAATGAAATCAACAGAATGGGTGCCAACATAGAGTTTACCAAGAAGCAGGCAAGAATAATCGGTACTGACAAACTGAAGGGAACGGTGGTACAAGCCACAGATTTGAGGGCTGGAGCGGCTTTGATAATTGCAGGTCTAGTTGCCGATGGTCTGACAGAAATTATAAATATACACCATATAGACAGAGGATATGAACATATAGAAAATAAATTTATGAACCTTGGAGCAAAGATTAAAAGAGTAAAGGACGAAGAATAAAGGATTATAATTTTCATAGGGGGAAAAAATGTTATTGAAGGATTTAAAGTATTTAAAAGTGAATCTTCCCGAAGATGTACTTAAGATGGAGATGAACGGTAATTTTACAGAGGCAGTTAAACTAATAGATATAAGATTAAAAAAGCAGATTCCTGTTGCTATGAGAAAGAGATTAGAGCTGGAAAAAGAAATAATAAATACGATTACGGGTGAATACACATATACATTTGATGAAGCCTTAAAGAAATGCCAGGATAACATAAAGGATTTTACTAAGGAAGAATTAATATTTTTACAGGAAGACAGTCAGGCAGATTGGATACTGGTAGACGGACAGGTAAAATTCAATGATAGCTTCTACGGTTCCTTGCTCGTTACGAGAGCCGATTTAAATGAAAGATTAATTGAACAGAAGGAATCACGCAATGAAAGAGCTGAATATTTAGATGCAAATATTAAAGATATGAAGGAAAACAAAGAAGCTTCATACTATATACATTTAAAAACATCTCTTAAGATAAAAGGCGAATGCGCAAGGACGGGAGAAAAAATAAAGGTTCACATGCCTCTTCCCGCAAATTGTCAGCAGAAAAATATAAAAATAATAAAAACAACGCCTGCGGCAAAGTTCATATCCGATGAAGACCACCCAAGCAGGACGGCATATTTTGAAACCGTATTACAGGAAAATATGGAGTTTTCAGTGGAATACTCCTACGAAAGTCATTTAAAATACAATGAACCGGACACGGAAAAGGTATCAGTACAGCAGCCGGCATTCGATACCAATGAATTTGAACCTCAAATTATGTTTACACCGTATATTAAGGAGCTTGCAAATGAAATAATCGGTGATGAAACGAATCCTTTAATAAAAGCGAGAAAAATATACGATTATATAACACAAAATATAAAATATTCATACATGAGAGCATATTCTACAATCATCAATATTCCTGAATATTGTGCGTTAAATTTAAAGGGTGATTGCGGAGTTCAGGCGCTTTTATTTATTACATTGTGCAGATATACAGGCATACCTGCTAAGTGGCAGTCAGGTTTGGCTGTAACACCATACCATGTAGGACCTCACGACTGGACTCAATTCTATGTGGAGCCGTATGGATGGCTGTTTGCCGACCCGTCATTTGGAGGAGGCGGCTACAGAAACGGAAATACGGATAAATGGAATTTCTATTTTGCAAACTTAGACCCATTCAGAATGGTAGCCAATTCGGAGCTTCAGCATGAATTTGATCCGCCTAAGCAATATTTCAGACACGATCCGTACGACAATCAGGTAGGCGAATGTGAGTATGAAGACAGAGCAATAAGAAGAGAAGAATTCAGAGTAAACTTTGAATTGATTGAAATGAAAAAAATATAACTAAAAACAATTTAATTGGTTAAAGCATGATATGCTTCAACCAATTGATTTGTTAATTATCTTTTAGACTATTATAAACCTTAATGCCTTGTTCATTTATTTTGCTTCCACCTCTGCCGTGGGACATTTTTATTAAACCTAAATTATTCAAGTCATATAAAATACTTCTGATTTCCTGTTGGGTAAGAAAACGCCCTAATGATTTGGCTCTATCAGCTATTGAGTTTCTTCCCATGTTTGTTTGTGTAATATATCCTTCATAAAGCATTTCCAGAACAAAATAATAATCATCCAATTTATTGCCGGCTATTTTTTTAAGCAAATTAACATCTAAATTATTTTCATTTTTCTTATTTATCATAGACAAATCTTTATGAAAGCTATTAGGTAAATCATCATATTTAATATAATCTTTATCCAAACATGTCAAATATTCTACATAATTATGAAGCTCACGAACATTCCCTTTCCATACGTGTGAAATAAAAGCATGTTTAACTTCTGATGATAGCACAAATCTTCCGCCTAATTTATTCCTTATGTATTCAAACAAAAGCATTATGTCTTCATCTCGTTCTCTTAACGGCGGGATTTCAATTGGAAGAGTGTTCAGTCGGTAATATAAGTCGCTACGAAAACTTCCTTCTGCTACAAGAGCTTCCAAGCTTCGGTTTGAAGCAGCAATGATTCTGACATCAACGTTTATGATTTTGTAACCGCCGACATGCATTATTTCTCCTTCTTGTAAAACCCTTAAAAGTTTAATTTGAAGAGCAGGACTCATGCCTTCAACTTCATCCAAGAATATGGAGCCTTTATGGGCAAATTCAAAAAGCCCTAGTTTTCCACCTCGTTTTGCACCTGTAAATGACCCTTCTTCGTAACCGAATAGCTCACTTTCCAATAAGTTATCAGGCATTGCCGCACAATTTATTGCTATAAACGGGTAGTTGCGCCTATCAGATTCATTATGTATGGAGTGTGCAAAAAGTTCTTTTCCTGTACCGCTTTCCCCGGAGATAAGAACAGCGGAGTTGTTTTTGGACATTTTTTTAGCTATAGCACATGCTTTTTTAATTGTTTCACTTTCACCAATTATATTATTAAAAGTATATTTTGCTTTATGACCTTTATTTAAAAGTTGAATACGCAAGTTATGCTGTTTTGATTCTTCTTCAGTAAATCTTTGTATTATGGCAAAAGCTCCTAAATATTCATTTTGACGTATAATTGGGGCAATTGTAACGTTTATATCAACACCATTAAATTTAATTAACCTGTTATTTATTTTTTTTCGCGTAAGCCGACACTCTGAAAAGGGTAAAAAGGGAAAATAAACTTCAGCTGATTTATCAATAGCTTGTTTTTTATTGATATCTGTAATTTCTACAGCCTTTGAATTACATGCAAATATAATATCGTTGTCGTTTACTCCGATTATTCCTGCATCTATAATTTCCATCAGTATTTCAAATTGGCTTTCCATTCGAAGAAATCTTCCAAACAGCTTGTCAAAACTAAAGTTATTTGTAATTATAGAACGAAAATAATTTTTGAAATTTTCTCTTTCTAATAAATATTCCAGTTTTAATCTAAGCGCAATTTCTACTATGGTTGTGGAGTCCATAACACGGTGACCGATATCTATAATATTAGGTATATACCTTGGTACTAATTCTAATTCACCGGGAGTTACAGCTAATTTTATATCAACAGGTGCATCACATTCAGGATAATATGGAACGAAATTGATATGATTTATGCCTAATTGACTAAGTCGTGTAATAGTTTCACGCACCATCTTATAACTTATATTAACAAATAATGCATCAGTACCTTCATCAAGAAGCATTAATGATTTCAATGCTTGTCTGTTAAATGTGGTATCCATTATAACTACAGGAACATTTGCAGGGAAGTATTGCTTAATTGTTGCAATGCTTTCATAAGCAGTTGTGGTAACAGCGAGCAGGTCAGCATTTGTTATTTTTATCACAGTATTATCGACTAAATTATATGTTTTTGTTATAACGTATTCGTCGAACAGTTCATTTATTTGTTTTTCGTAAAACTTAGAAGCGGTATAACTATAAGAAACAATAGCAATATGTCTTTTTATAACTAACACCCTTTCAAATTCAGATATTTATATACATTGATAACTTTATATTAAATGTAATATTAGGGTATGTCAAGTTTATTTCAGTTCATAAAAATCATATTCAATAATTTGGCACTAAACTTGCATATGATTAATGCAAATGTAAAAAAGTTAACAAGGAGGAGTTAATGAAGAAGTTAATTAAAAATGGTTTTGTTGTAGATCCGGCAAATAAAGTTTATTCCAAACAAAATATTCTCATTGATAATGGGAAGATTGTATTTATTACAAATGAAGTGCCGAAAAGCGACGTGGTTATAGACGCAGAAGATAAAATTGTATGTCCCGGCTTTATTGACATTCATATGCATGAAGAACCACTGAATGAACTAAATAACACCTTAGAAAAAAGCATTACAAATTCTATGTTAAGAATGGGAGTTACTACAGCTATAGGAGGCAATTGTGGAATTAATACAATTGAGCCGAAAAAGTATCTTGACATTGTTGATGAAGAGGGCAGTCCTATAAGCATAGGACTTTTTGCAGGACATACTTTTGTTAGAGAAATGGTTGGTAATAAAGACAAATATACCAATATAAAAGAAGATGAATTGCGCAATATGCAGAAAGTACTTCAGGAAAATTTAGAAGCGGGCTGCCTTGGTATCTCTTATGGAATTCGATATGTACCTGGAATAAATGAGGAAGAGATGCTGGAAACAGCAAAATATTGTAAAAGCAATAATAAAATAATCACCGCGCATGTAAGAGATGATGCAGCCTATATATTTGAAGCAGTAAATGAACTGGCGAAAGTAGGAATTAAATTAAATATACCGGTACAAAATTCGCACATCGGAAGTATGGCAGGTTTTGGTCAAATGGAAGAACTATTAAGTATGATAGACAGATATAAAGCTAATGGACTTGATATTACCAATGACTGTTATCCTTATTATGCATTCAGTACCAGAATTGGAGAAACCACATATGACGGTGATTTTTTAAAAAGATATAAAGCTGATTATTCTTGTATTGAAATTTGCGAAGGAAAATATAAGGGACAAAGGTGCAATGAAGAAATATTTAATGAATTGCGTAAATTATATCCAAAAACACTTACTGTTTGTCATGTTATGAAAAAGGAAGATGTTGATTTAGCATTAATTCATCCTAATGTTATGATTGCAAGTGATGGCTTAATGGATGGTGAACAAGGGCATCCGAGGGCTTCCGGTACATTTCCCAGATTCATAAGCCAATATGTTAAAAGTGGTAAAATATCATTATTTAACGCAATTGAGAAAATGAGTTTTATGCAGGCAGAAAAATTAGGACTTTCTGCAAAAGGCAGATTAAATGTTGGAGCTGACGCAGATATTGTTATCTTTGATATAAATAAAATTCAAGATAATGCGACTTTTGAAAAACCAACAGCAAAACCGAATGGTATTGAATACGTTCTGATAAATGGAGAAATTGCTTTAAAAGATAATGAAATAATTAATAATTCTTTAGGAAAATCAATTAGAAAATATTAAATAATTAAAGGAGAAGTAAATTATGGAGTATGGAATCTTATCAATTTTACCACCAGTCTTTACGATTGCACTAGCTATTTACACAAAAAATGTTTTTATCGCGTTATTTTTAGGAGTGTTTCTTGGAAATTTTGTAATTCATGGATGGGATTTTTTCGTTGCTTTAAACAGTACACTAAATGGTTTTATTAGCATATTTGAAAGCCATAGCAATACTATAGTTATTGCATCTATATTATTAATAGGCGCTTTGATCTATATTATAGAAAAATCCGGAGGTATCGAAGGGTTTGTAGAAGTTATGGTTCGCAAAAAAGGTCTTATAAAATCAAAAAGAGCAGCCGGCATTTTCACATGGTTAATGGGAGTATTTGTTTTTACTTCCGGAACTCTAAGTACTTTAGTTGTTGGTTCTGTTACAAGACCTATTAATGATGCATTGAAAGTACCGCATGAAAAGTCTTCTTTTATAGTACATACAACTTCTACGCCTGTATGTGTTCTTTTACCTCTAAGCGGATGGGGTGCTTCGATGATAGGATATCTAACTTCCGGCGGGGTTCCTGAAGCTGAAGCGACAACAATATTGGTTCAATCAATAGGATTAAATTTTTACTGCATTATAGCAGTTTTTGGTACGTTATTACTGACTATTTTTAAAAAAGATTTTGGTCCGATGAAAAAGGCCGAATTAAGAGCGGAAGCGACAGGTCAATTAGATGCACCTTCAAGCATAGTCGCAAAAGCAGAAAGTTTTGATGATAAGTTAAATATAGATACTGATAAACCCCTTGCCAGAAATTTATTACTTCCAATAAGTACTCTTATAGCAGTTATCATTGCGGTCTTGCTTATAACAGGAAAAGGTAATTTACTTAACGGAGATGGGATGAACGCACTTCTATGGGGCGTATTTGCATCTATAGTAGTGGCTGGAATACTTTGTATATCTCAAAAAATTTATAATATTAATCAATTTATTGAAGTAATGTTTAAGGGTGCGGGTGGAATGCTGTCTATATCCATGATATTAGTATTTGGTTTTGCAATGGGTGGTGTTGTTAAACAACTTGGTACCGGTTTATATCTCTCTTCTATATTTGAGAATTTCTTAACTCCGGCGTTACTGCCTGCCTTAGTTTTTATCATGGCATGTATTATTTCGTTTGCTACGGGTACTTCAATGGGTACAATGGCTATAACATCGGTTATTGCTTTACCAATGGCTTATAATTTAGGGGTAAGTATTCCTCTTGTTGCTTCAGCTGTATTTGGTGGAAGCATCTTTGGTGACCATAGCTCTCCAATATCCGATACTACCATAATGAGTTGTTCAACAACAGGTTGTAATATAATAGATCATATAAAATCACAAATACCATATTGTTTTATAGCAGCTACAGCTACTATTATATTATATGTGATTTTTGGATTTATTTTATAATTGTAAAATTTAAAACAACCCGCATATACTAAATGTGGGTTGTTTTACTATGCACGATCATAATGAAGTGAATTAGTAATAAGGGGTTAATTTAAATATACATTTTTATAAAATAGGTTGTCATAAGTATTATTTTATTTTATTATGATAATAGTACTAATTAAAACGAGAGGAAGCATTTATGATTAAAGAAATTAAAAATAATACCTTGTATTTTGACGGATGTAATACGGTGGAACTGGCTAAAGAATACGGGACACCTTTATATGTAATGAGTGAAACGGCTATTGTGGAAAAATGCAAAGAAATAAGAGATACATTTCTAAACAAATATGAAAGAACGAGAGCAGCATATGCTGCAAAAGCATTTTTAACCCTTTCAATGTGCAGGATAATTGAAAGAGAAGGACTTTGCCTGGATGTTGTCTCAGGAGGAGAATTATATACAGCTGTAAAAGCGAATTTTCCTGCAGAAAAAATTGAGTTTAACGGCAACAACAAATCAATCGGAGAATTAGAGCTTGCGATTGATTACAACATTGGACGAATAATAGTGGATGGTCTCGATGAGTTAGATATTATAGAAGGCATTTGTAAGAAAAAAGGGAAGAAAACCAATATACTGTACAGAATAACGCCGGGAGTTAAAAGTGATTCTCATGATTATATAGTTACAGGAAAAAAAGATTCTAAGTTTGGTATTCCTTTAGATGATGAAGCAATATTTCCTGCAATCGAAAAAGCAATAAATTCACCGCATATAAATTTCATGGGCTTTCATTTTCATGTGGGTTCGCAGCTTCTTAACAATGAATCACATTTAAAAGCATTGGGAACTGCATTAAAACTAATAAAGGATACAATTGACAAATATAATTACGTAACACCGGAATTAAATATAGGCGGCGGATTCGGAATCAAGTATACGGATGCTGATGATAAAAAGTCATATGCATATTTCTTAGATCCGATGATGGAAAGAATTGAAGAGTTTTCAAAGGAAATGAATATCACAAGACCGGAAATTGTTATTGAACCGGGCAGAAGCATAGTTGGTGAATCAGGAATAACACTTTATACAATCGGTACTATAAAGGACATAAAAGGGATAAGAAAATATGTATCTGTTGACGGCGGTATGACTGATAATATAAGACCTGCATTGTATCAAGCCAGATATGAAGGTATTGTTGCTAATAAAGCGGATATGGCTAAGACTGATTTAGTTACAATAAGCGGGAAATGCTGTGAATCAGGAGATATATTAATTAAGGATGCACATATTGCCTTTGCTGAAAGAGGAGATATATTTGCAGTATTCTCAACAGGAGCATATGGTTATTCCATGGCAAGTAACTATAATAAAAACCCTGTACCTGCAACAGTGTTGGTAAAGGACGGCAAATCAGAAATTATAGTTAAAAGACAGACATATGATCACATGATAGCAAATGAAGTTATACCTGAATCACTGAAATAAAAAATGCGGGGGAAGTGATATTATGGATTTTTATAAAATGCAGGGGACAGGAAATGATTTTATAATTATTAATAACATGAAATTAAATATTCCTGTATATAAATTACCTTCAATTGCAAAGAAGCTTTGCAAAAGAAAACTGTCAATCGGTGCTGACGGTTTCATGGTGGTTGATTATCCTGAGGGAGATGCGGACTTTAAAATGCGTTTTTATAACCGTGACGGCAGTGAAGGTGAAATGTGCGGCAACGGAGCAAGATGCATTTCCCGATATGCATATGTAAACAACTTGGCAGGAAAAAAGATGACCTTTGAAACAGGAGCAGGTATTATACATTCTGAAGTTATAGAAGGACGTTTGGTTAAAGTTTTGCTTAACAAACCAGAAGTGATTAAGCTTGATAATGATATAGAAATAGACGGTATAAAATATGAGTGTTCATATATAGAGTTAGGAAATCCGGGACTTCCTCATGCCGTTGTTAAATATAATCTCCAGCATGCGGATGAAAGCAAATTGCGTGAAGCAGGAAAAAAGATAAGATATTATGAAGGCTTTTCCAAGGGAGCAAATGTTAATTTTTTTGAGGTGACGGATAAAAATTCCGCATTGGTTAAAACCTACGAAAGAGGAGTTGAAGATTTCACTTTAGCGTGCGGCACAGGCTCTGCATCAACTGCGGTTGCTCTGATGCTCAAAGGTTATTTGACCGGAGACAGGGCAAAAATTGCAGTTGACGGAGGAGAACTGTTTGTTGAAGTAGAAAGAACGAACAATAATGTTGATAAGCTGTGGCTTATAGGTACAACAAATATAGTTGCAATTGGTGAAGTTAAGGATGAAGATTTAATTATTTGATGAGATTCCCCGCTTTGCTCGGATGACGGATTGTATAACTGTCATTACGAGCAAAGCGGGAAATTTCTTTTTTTCGCCTATTTATAATTTTTCATTTTCCAAAGCTTTGCGTCCAAGATGTTTTTTAAACATTCCAAAATCCAAATTCGAAGTTACTAATCCAATCAATATGATAACAACTCCTATCCACTGCATACCTGAAAGCTGTTCATCAAGTACAATCCTCGCTGATATGAGCGCTATGACCGGAACCAGCAAGGGAATAGGCGCTACCTTTCCCATGGGATATTCGCCGATAAGCTTACCCCATACTCCATATCCGAATAATGTTGCTCCTACCGCTAAATATAAAACTGAAAATATTGATATGCCGCTAAAATTAGTTATTACGTAAAATATGTACTGAGGTGTATCAAAAACAAAAGCCAATGCCGTAAGCGGTATAACAGGAACCAGTGAAGACCACACGACTAAGCTTAACATATCGAGCTTTTCGCCCTTTGCTTCCTCCTTGTCAGATGCAATTCGTGCAACTATGTTTGATGCTGACCAGAAAACAGGAGCTAATAAATTTAGTATGATTGCCAATACAGGTATTGCGTTGATACCGTCTCTGGCATTTGCCGCACCGATAATCAGGAGTCCCGCAGCTGCAATTACAAAACCGATAATTTGCTTAGTCTTAATTTTTTCATTTAAATAAAATACTGCCATTACAGGAGATATGAAAGCCTGTATCTGCAAAACTATGGATGCGATACTTGCAGGCATTCCGATTTCCATGGCATAAAACAAGCAGGCAAATTGTCCCACACCTACAAAGAGTCCGAAGAGCACAATATATTTTAACTCTGTTTTTGGTTTTTTAACAAAAAATACAGCAGGGAAAGCGGTAAATAAATATCTTAATGCAATTAACAGCATTGAAGGTACACCCTTAAGACCTAATTTAATTACGGTAAAATTAATACCCCACATGATTACAAGCAATGCTGCAAGCAAAATATCTTTTTTCTTCATAATAATAGCCTTTCAGTAAATGAATATAAGAACAATTATATCACTTAAAATTATATTATCAATCATTAATATAAATTTAACAAGACTGAGATTCCATCATCAATTTTACATACTTACTAACAGCCTTAAGTGACCCCTTCATTATTCTAAATATTTTCATAAATAACACCTTTTATGTCATATCAAGCGTAGAGAAGGATCTCTCTTCTAAAATATATTCGGTGTGATTCCGCTTTTTATCTGATATTTGTAAAATAAGTTCACAACACAATAAAACAAATATTTTCCCGGATTTTTCAAAAATTCCTTTCTTAATATGTTCCTTTTGATGATTGATTTATAAGTGAACAGAGATTCGTATAAATCCCAGTAGGCTGATGTCAATTCCTCAGGTGTCATATTTCTGGGTTTATGAACAGCTTCAGTACCATCAAAGGAATATATATTATCGTTAATTAATCTGCCTTCAGCTACAATATCTTTAAAAAACTTAGTTCCAGGAATGGGTGTCAGAATATAGAAACGTGGAACAGAGATTTTATTTTCCTCTATAAAGTCTTTTGTCATTCTTATGGATTCCAAGGTGTCTCCCTCTCCGCCTACCACCATTTCAGTGGAGACATCAATTCCGTGCCTTTGTATGTTCCTTATTAATTCAGGATATTTTGAAGGATTTGCCCAGCCCTTGTTCATTCCTATTAAACTTTCCCGGGAAATACTCTCAAGCCCAAAGCTAAGTGTGGTACATCCGCTTTCGGACAATTGCTTTAGCAGTTCATCTTCCTTGCCGATTTTTATATCACATTGGCTCATCCATTCCATGTTAAGCTTTTTTATTTCATTTAACAATTCATGCAGATATTCTCTGTCGGAAAATATATTGTCATCCAGCAGCAAAAATTTTTTAAAGCCTAATTCCTTAACCTGCTTTATATCTCGTACCACCTCATCAAGAGGCTTTTTAATGTAATGTCCCTTGTACAGACATGCCACAGAGCAAAAACTGCAAACATTGGGGCATCCTCTGCCTGCTTGTACAGGAAGAAAATCTCCGATTTTTTTGTTGACAATTAAATCAAACCGTGGCAAAGGTGTTGAAAAAAATCCTTTTTCTAAATTTTTTTCATATATATTTTTAAGTTTCCCTTTTTCATAATCTTCTAATAGTTCTGACCATATCAATTCTGCATCGCCGACTACAACCGCATCGCAATATTTTAATGCCTCTTCAGCCATAATGCTTACCATGTAGCCGCCCAATATCACTGTCTTTCCCATTTCCTTAAATTTCTTTGCTATATCTATGGATCTGATGACACCGTGTCCCATTGAGCTTATGCCTACAATATCGGCGTCAGTATCCCAGGGTATATCCTCTAATATTTCAAGTATAATTTCCGACTCCCAGTCATCTGGCATCATTGCCGCCAATAAAGGCATTGCAAGTCCCACAAAGTACAATCTGCCTTTCTTTATGGGCTTGTGATTCTGGTCGTAGGGGCTTGGCTGTATAAGCAATATTTTTTTATTCAAGATTACTCCTCCCCCTTTATTCTTCCATCAAACCTGCAAAGAAATTCCTTGCTGTATCTCTTATATATTGCAAATCAACAAAGTCATAAACTCCATGTTTCTTTCCAAGCAGTGTGAGTTTTACAATTAATTTATAATATTCCATATAATATTCTTGTTTTGTCAGATTTGTCGGCTTCAGTACTAAATGTATGAAGTCCCAGTAGTGTATTTTGTCAGTAGTAAGTTTATCTTTGTATTCTTCATATAGTTGAGTGCCGGGAATTGGTGTAAATATAGATACTGATGCATATTTTAACTCTGCTTGTTCAATCCAATTATATAACTTTGCAAAATCTTCTTTTGTATATTGCATATCCACAATAAAAAGTGCTAAACAGTCTATATCGTGTTTTTTAAGTATTCTTACGCATTCCTCATTTGCATTTTTTGATGACTGTTTACTATATGAATTTAGAGTATTGTCATCAATAGCTTCAAGTCCTGCTATGATTCCTACTACTCCGGCAGAACCTAATTCTTTTATGATTTCTTCGTTCTCCACAACAAAATCAGCTCTGCTGTATATAACAAAATTCTTTTTAATATTTCTCTCTTTTATTAAAGATATAAACGTATTTACTCTTTGTTTATTTACTAAGAATGTATCATCTACTATATGAATATTATCACATTCAATACCTTCTATCTCATCTACAACTAAATTTATATCACGTGCAATATATTTTCCCCCATTAATTTTTCTGCAAAAGCAGAAGCTGCATTCATAAGGACAACTATAGGCTGTTTTCACTATTGCACAAGGACTATATCCGAGATATCTATACAAATGTTTATTTTCATTAAAGTGGGACCTGTCAGGTATAGGTAAATCATTGGGATCTGCCAACAATTTTTTGTTTTCAATCCAATCTGTATTTTTTCGATAACATATTCCATCAATGGATTCTAATTCTTTTATGTCGAAATCCAACCCTAATCTCAGAATGCGTTTAAAAGGTTCAAGCGAGCTTGAATGCATTATATAATCTATGTTATCTGTATAAAATCTTTCAAAATTAATTTCAACATGTACTCCTCCAACCATTACTTTTATTGACGGATTATACTCTTTAACTATCCTTGAACAATCAATCATTACTTGTTCCTGAGTTATGTACCCGGAGACAGCTACTATATCAGGTTGAAAATTTATTAGTATATCTTTTAATTTTCTATTATCGTGAAGAGCATCAAATATCCTGCAATCTACATTCTCTTCTTTCGCTATTGTATATAAATATTCCAAATCAAGAGGTTCTAAATCTATTACATTAACATTTGATATTAAATTAAGGGACTTGGGTCTTACCAATAGTAATTTCATTTTTATACCCTACCTTCTTGTCAGAAAATTTTTAATATAGACTTTGAACAATGAATTGAATCCGAAAACCATTTTTAGTGTGTTCTTTATCGGGAATGTTTTTAAAGTATAATTAACTGAGTGCCGGTTTCCATTTACTTTTAATGTCAATTTCAGTACTTCCCAGTAATATGCTTTTAAACTCATTTTAGACGGATATATTAACACATCCCCAAAATTCCATTTATCATAATCTTCTTTTTCATATATCAATCTGTCTTTGAATTCATCGTATAATGGAGTTAATGGGTGAGGCACCAATGGTGAAAATGTTATAAGTTCCGGTTTTAATATGTTTATATATTCTATTAATTTTTTAAAATCTGACTTTTCCCAGTCCGGATGAATTATAAACGAACCCCAACAGGCTATATTGCTTTTTCTGAGTAATTCGGTAGCTGTTATATTGTCGTCTACTGTAGCTGCTTTATTGTAAGACTTTAATCTGTTGTTATCAAAAGCTTCATACCCTACAATTACTGCAACTATACCATTTTTTCTCAGCCTGTCTAATATATCCGACTTTTCTAATATGCTGTTCACGCTGCCATAACACATATATTCTTTTTTGATATTTCTTTCCTCTAATAATTCACAAAACCTGATAAGTCTTTTCTCATTTATTAAAAAGTCATTATCGCAAATCATTATGTATGGTTCATCTATACTTTCAATTTGGTCTACTATTTCATCAATGGGGATTTCTCTTACCATTGATCCTTCTAACTTCCATCTTACACAGAAATTACACCTGTTTCTACAGCCGTAAGCTGTTTGTAATACAGCACAAGGCTTATATCCTATATAGCTGTATTCTTTTCTATACCTTGCAGTAGACTCTCTATCGGGAACAATGTATTCATTAAAACAAAATTCCCCATCATTTTTAAACTGCAGGTTTTTGCTGTATACACCATCAATTAATACAGGTTCATTTCCATTTGCAACATTCTGTATCAGTTCCTTTATATTTTTTCTTGTGGTAGATTTAAACACATAATCGATGCAATCTAAAAAGAAACTATCCGGATAAGTTGCTGCCTGTACTCCACCAACTAAAACAGTTATTCCTTCGTTAAATTGCTTTGTCATATTAGCTATTTGAACAACATTTTCAACATCAGTACACTGAGATGTAACACCTACTATGTCCGGCTTAAAATTCTCTAAGTATGTTTCAAGCCTTCCGTTTGTTTCTACCATGAAATCAACTAATAATACTTCTGTATTATTTTCTTTTAATATAGTCGAAACACATTCTATCCCCATAGGTTCGCCAAACAAAAAGTTTTTAACTGTTGTTATATTTTTGTTTACCCATGGTCTTACTAATAAAACCTTCATATAAACCCCTCATTTTTTAATTTCGAAACATTTTTATAAAATATTGCATAGTTATGTTAGAAGCTCCTGCAGATAATTTAAGGTTTTCCTTAATTCCGTATTCCCTGATCATTTTAATTAAATTTCGTGGATTCATAGTTATCTTATAATAGAGCTTTATTATGTTCCAATAATATCTGCGTATTGTAATTTTAGATGGTTGCACTGTTAAGTGTGCCAAGTCCCACTTTTCAGATTCATTTCTTGGAATAATAAGTTTGTCTTTATATTCTTCATAAAGTTCTGTACCTGGTATGGGAGTAAATGGCTGGAGATTTATAAACTTTATATCTATTTTTCTTATCCATTTATATAATCTGTTAAAATCACTGTCGTCCCAGTCTACACCAAGTATAAGTGTGCCGTAGCATTCTACATTGTATCTTTTAAGGATATCAATAGCTTTCTCATTTATTTCTACATTGCTTTTCTTATTGTATTTTTTGAGTTCCTCTTCATTACTTGATTCAAGTCCTACTATTACTGCTCTTAGACCTATCTTTGAAAATTTATCTATTATGTCTTCATTTTCAGCTATAAAATCCGCCCTTGCATATATCAGGAACTTTTTATTTAAATTATTTTCTTTTAAAAGCCTGCAGAATTTTAGTATTCTGTTCCTGTCTACTAAAAAATCATCATCGACTATATAAATTTCTCTTTCTGAAATTGATTTTATTTCTTCAATTATATCTTCTAAATCCCGTGTAAAATACTTTCCGTCTGTTATCTCTCTGCAAAAACAAAACTTACATTGATATGGGCATCCATATGAAGTTTTCATCAATGCACAAGGATTATGAAACATATAATAGTACTTATTTCTATATTTTTCTACTAACTTTCTATTTGGATGTGGATAGTTGAATGTTGTTTCCTTTATACATAATTGATAACCATCATTCCAAACACCACTTATTTTCCTATTATCGTTATCGTTCAATGAGGTTAATATTTCAGCAAAGGTTTTAAGTCCATTAGATGCAACGATGTAATCGATGTTATCGTCTTCAAAGTCCTTTGGAACAACTTCCGCATGCACACCTCCTATAACAACCTTACAGGATGAATTTACCTGCTTTATTTCTTTTGCATAATTTTTAACAACATTTATATGTGCTATATATGAAGTAATACCAACAATACCTGGATTATGTTTTTTTATGTGATAAGCCAGAGGTTTCTTTTCTAATATCATATCAATTATAGTTATTTTATGTCCCATAGGCTCTACATAGGCTCCTATGTATTCTAATTCTAATGGTTCACAAATCATTACATTTTGAAGGCCTATTGTTTCTTTGTCCGGTTTTGGGCGTATAAGTAATATATCCATTACTTTTTATTCCTCCTTATTAAGTAAAAACAAGCATATCGTAGGCATATACCACTTTTCTTTTATCTTATGAATTTTTAGTAATATCAAAATATCTTTTGTTATTTTTCTTATATCTTTAATAGAAGGATAGATTGCACTTCCGGTGGTGAGCTTAACAAAAAACATTGCTATATGGTCATAAACTGTATTGGCTGATGCTTGTGCTAATAATAAAGTTCCTGACGACTTCAGCATTGTGTGAAATTTCTTTAAGGAAGCAATTTTATCTTGATAATAAGGAAAAGAATGAGTGCAAATTATTATATCGAATTTCTCTTCTGCAAAAAAGTCATCAATACTGCTGACTATATATGTTGTTTCAGAATCTTTGCTTTTAGCTAATTTAATCATTTCTCCTGATAAATCTACCCCTGTATATTTTATATTGTAATCTTTGAATTCACTCTTCATATCTGTTATAAGCTGACCGGTTCCACATCCCATATCAAGTATGTTATATGATTTATCTATATTTAAGATGCTTTTGATTTCTTTAATTATGTCTCTTCTTGTTGGAGTAAGAGAATACTTTTGCACCCATAATCTTTCATACTTATCTGCCCAGAAGTCCCACACTTTAATATTGCTCATCCTTACCTACCTCTTTGTATATAAGTTATCTTTAAACACATGATGTTTTATACTGTACGGCTTATATGAAAGCAACGGCAGCAACTTTTGAATGATAGAATTCAATAGAAAATTGCTGTGATGCACATACAAATATTTATATTGCTCCCTGCAGCCGATTTTTAATTTGCTTTCTTCAGCAGTCTGACCAAATTCTATTGTACTTACCTGATTTTCAATTCCCACTTCAATTATTTTTAGGAGCATATTATAGTATATATCATATAGCTTTATATCTTCTTTATTAAATCCGCCGAATAAAAAGTAAAGAGTATCATTTATTGTTTTTAACTGAATAAAACCTATGATATCGTTAGTATATACATCTGAAAATTCATATATTTCAGCGTCATATTCTCTGAAAAAGTCCGGTAGTAATGTTTCTAATGGGTTTTCGGTCCTTTTCATTATGCTCAGATAAAGCTTGTAATGATTTTCGTTGAATTCATTATTGTCTATTTTTCTTATATTTAATTTATTTCTGAAGTTGAGAGCTTTGTTTATCCGCCTTCTGTACGGACTTCTTAAGCTGTTTAAATAATCATCAAAGGTTGAAAATTTGTTATCAAAAACAAAGGATGATAAAGTTTTTCCGCCGCTATTAAAAATGTTATCACCGTTAAGGAGGATTTTTAATCCCTTCTTCTTTTTTATTATGCTTTCAATTTCAACATGATTGCCAAAATAACCCTTCATGCAGACGGAAACAGGCAGACCGATTATTTGAACATTAGCCTTTAAAGGGAACAAATTTCTGAAATTGAACAAGTTTAATTTATGAGAATATGAAATCAAGAAACAGCTGTCTGTAAACTCATATTCCTGATTGCAGGGATTGACTTTTTCCAACAGTTTTAAAAGAGGCAGAAGATCTTCCATTCGATTTTTATATATGAAATGATAATGATTCGATTCAAAATCATTAATAGCTTTATATTTGATCATTATTCAATACCTTGATGTATGCCTTATAGCACTTAGATTCACAGTCAGCCCACTTGATGCCGAAGCTTTTAGACTTAGTATTATCCGATAAAATCCAACCGGATTCCATATAATCATACTTACCCTTGATGCATTTGAAGCAATAGTTGAACAGGCAAAGTATTGCACCTTTGCTTCTTTCACCCGGAATTACACCCATTTCCACAATTTTAAAGGTGTCAATTTTATGAGAAAATAACCTGTTTTTAATAACTGTTTTTAATCCGACTGTTTCATTTGAACTCATTATTTGATTAAAATCCGGATACCAGAGCATAAAGCCAACGGAAGTACCGTTCTTTTCAACAAAGAGTAAATTTTCCGGTTTAATCAGAAACCTTAAGTCCTTAAACAATTCGTAATCTTCTTCTTTTTTTCTTGGATAGTAAAATAAATGTTCTTTAAAGCTTAAATTATTTATAGCGGTATATATTTCAGCTTCACGCTTTAAATTACTAAAATCGGCTTCTCTTACGGTGTAAATTCCATTTAATCTGTCAACAATTTCATCGCTTAATAGTTTGTCCGTATTTCGCATGTCTTTTTTGTAGCTTACCATTTCTATAGCTTCAAAATTATTTGATGTAAAGAATTCATGGTAAAATTCAGGATTGTGCGCCATACCGAAGCTTTGTTTTTTATCATAGCCGCTTGCCAAAAATCCAAGCCCGTAATTAACGTGTATATTCAAAGAGGCGCTTAATTTGTAAGCACCCTTTTCATATGCAAATTGTTCAGCTCTGTCCAAAATTAGCTTAAATGCGTTTTGGTTTAATTCAGTGGCTTCAAAAAAACCAATCTGAACAAAATCGTGCATTCTATAAGCAAATGCCAAAACGCAAATCATTATTATCCTACCATTGTCTATAACCATCAACGGCTCTAAATCTACTGATTTGCACAGCTCAGAGGTTCCATAAACCAAGCCCTTCAACAATCCCGACATTGAATCTCTTTTAAGTGGATTATCTAAATATTGACTTTTATAAAAATTTATAAAATTTTTCCTGTCTTTATCTGTTATATTGACTAATTCCATTGTTTGCTCCAAATTTTCACCCTAACACTTGTCTCTGAATTTTATTCTGACATGGGAAGAATCACAAAATGGTTTAATTTTAGATTTTCCGCATCGGCAAAGTGTTTGTCTGTTTCTTACTTCATATATAACACCGTCAACTGATTCTATAGGAATATAGCCCTTAACGTAAATAGGACCGCTGACATTCAGTTCTTCGTCCTGAAGTATTTCTATAGAAGGCTCCAGTTCCGGCTCAATTTCTTCATTATTCTTAGTGACGGCAAGCAATCTTCCTGCGGGGCATTCTACAGCGGCAATGATTGCCTCTTCCTTCAGATGCTCGTCATCAGAGTTTTCTGTCAGCTCCCATGCGTCTCCGTCGTTTCTGTGACAAAACCGGGCATAGGCGCATCTGCCGTCATCCAGCAATGTAATTTCAGGTCCTTCAAATACTTCAGCACGCTCTTTAAACAGTTTTTTTGAAGCAGTTTCTGTTCCGTCAAATTTAATTTTACTATGAGCTCCGTCACAAAAAGGATGCTTATCAGAGCGACCGCATCTGCATAGCAAGTAGCTGTCAGTACCTATTAGTTCTTCCCCGTCTTTATATTCATATTGATTGACCTTTAAAACAATAATTTTTTCGCTTAAAGGAACATTGCCTGTAACCCTGTAAGGACCATTCTTTATAATTTTTATTTTTTGTTTATTATTCATAAACTTATCCATTCATAATTTTGTTTGATATTATTTTAATTTAAATAATTATATCATATCTGAGCCGAGTGCAGCGCAAGCTTGCTTGCATTGCCGAGGCGATGATATGATATATGTATTATAGCATACATTGTCAAATACGTAAAATGTTGATTTTACCATTGAAAGAGGCGGATTTGTCATTCCGGTTGGTAGCGAAGAACCTTCTTTGTTATTCACATAAAATTATTTATTTTAAAACAACTAATATTTTGTTAAACATATAAATTTTGGGTATAACACATATATACTATTAAAAAGGGAGAGATGCAATTGAAAGCAATGGTGATAAATAAAACAGGCGGTCCGGAAGTCTTTGAAATGATGGATATAGATTTTCCCGAATTAAAACCGGGATATGTATTAGTAAAGGTGGTTGCAAGCAGTTTAAATCCTTTAGAAACCAAAATAAGATCAGGCTTAACTCCTGCAATTATTCCTCAGTTTCCTGCTGTTCTTAATGCAGATTTTTCAGGATCCGTAATGCGGGTAAGTGAAGGTGTGCAAAAGGTTAAGATAGGCGATGAAGTTTATGGTTTCGTCGGTGGAATAAAAAATGAATGGGGTGCATTGGCAGAATATATATTGGTGGATGAAGATTTATTATGCATCAAGCCAAGCAATTTAGACTTTTATGAGGCAGCAATGTTTCCCTTGGTGGGCATTACCGCATGGAGAGCAATTATTGAAAATTCTAATATAAAGACTAATGATAAGGTGCTTATACACGGTGCTGCAGGAGGAGTGGGGCATATTGCGGTACAATTGGCAAAATTATTGAATGCAAAAGTTTATGCCACTGTTTCAAATAAAGAAAAAGGAGAAATTGCTAAAAGCTTCGGAGCTGATTATATAATAAATTATAAGACGGAGGATGTTGAACAATATGTAAATAAGTATACAGGCGGTTCCGGCTTTGATGTTGTTTTCGATACAATAGGAGGCAATAATCTATTAAACAGCTTCAATGCGGTTAAAACAGGCGGTCTAGTTTTAACCACCAATACAAGAGTAACACTTGATTTAAGTTTAATGCACAGTAAATCTATAGCTCTTAAAGCAATATTCATGGTACTTCCTGTTATAACAAATGCTAACAGGTATGAAATAGGCAATATTTTAAATGAAATGAAAAACCTGATAGAAGCAGGTAATCTCAGAATTTTAAAAGATAAAGAAGAATTTAAGTTTTCAGAAATTGCCAAGGCGCACGAATATTATGAATCGGGTCAGGCAACGGGGAAGATACTTTTAATAAACGACTTACAATAATAAACGGGCGGAATTTCCACCCGTTCAGGCTGCTGAAAAAGCCCCCCTGCATCGTTGCCGTTCATCCGGTCAATCCTCACGTATGTCTAATACGCTGCGGTTGCCCGTCTTCCGGCGCCTTGCAGGATGAACTTTTTCAACAGCCTATCATCTTGATGACTTTGTCATCAATCTGAACGGGTGGAATTTCCGCCCGTTCAGGTTGCTGTTATAAATTTGTTTTTGTTTGCCAATAGTATATTGCAAGCTGTGTTCTGTCACGAAGCTCAAGCTTTTCTAAAATAATTGAAATATTGTTTCTCACAGTACCCTCGCCTATATAAAGCTGGTAAGCTATTTCTTTATTGTTCAGTCCATTGGCGATGAGTTCTAATATGTCATTTTCTCTTGGTGTTAACAGCTTTGATTTTTTGGACTCAGAAAAGCTTTTTAAAGCATCTTCACTTATAATAGGCAGACCTGCATATACTGCTTTAATAGTGTTTTTTTGTTTTTCTGTATCATCAGATTTCAATAAATACCCTGAAGCACCGGCTTGTAAGGATTGGTGAATATTTTTATAATCATGAAAGGTTGTAAGCATTATAATCTTAATATCAGGATTAAATTTCCTGATGGTTCTGCAGGCACTGATACCGTCCATAACAGGCATTTGAATATCCATCAGAACAACATCAACATTATTTTTTTCGCAAAAATCTACAGCTTCATTACCATTAAGGGCATGACCTGCTATTTCAAATTCATCATCCACAGATAAAATAATATCAAGGGATTCAATAACTATTTCATCATCATCTACTATCAGTAATTTCATGATATCACCTGCCATTTTCAATCGGTATAATAATTATTAATTTAAAGCTGTCTTGTTTTTGAATACTTACGCTTCCGTTTATGGCTTCTAATCTGCTGCGCATATATCGTAATCCATTTCCGGTTATTTTATCATTACTATCTTTCATACCATCATTTTCAATTGTTAATTTAACTATATAATCTGTAACGGCAAGATTTAAACTTATATGTTCTGGTATCGCATGTTTTGTAATGTTAGTTAAAGCTTCTTTGACAGACATTAAAATCAGCTGCCATATATAGGGCTTTAACCTTAAAACATCTCCGCTATGGGTAAAATCTATATGATATATATAATTTTCAATTAAATATGTTAAGTCATTAAAACCTGTTTCAAGCAAAGGCTCGATATATTGGACAGAATCCTTTAATTGCTTTAATGAATATTCTATTTTTTCCTCTACCCTTTTAAGTGTGTTTTCTGCTTGCTCCCTTTTATTGTTTTCTATAAGGGCCTTATATGCCTTGATAGACAAATGGGCCGCTGTAAGCTCGTGACCCAGGCTGTCATGGAGTATTTCTGCTATTCGCTGCCTTTCAGCAAGACGGGATATTCTTTCGGTATCCTGATAGTCGGAAAGCAAATGGGATTGAACCTGTTCTAACTCATAAATTCGTCTGCGCAGATCATCAGCCAGATTTATATTGTAAGCATTATCCCTTGACCACAGATATAATATAGTCCCGAATACTATTGCTTGAATCAAAAGTAAATAAAAAGTGAGATAGTTAAATACAAGCCCTATTATAATTATTGGAATTATATATATAAATTTATTTTTATAAGCAAAATAATACGCAAAGATAAATAAGAATAAATGTGCGGAAGGATACAATATCGAAATTAATATAATGATACATTCATCAATCAGCATGTAATTTGGATTTAAGTCGAATCTCCACCTTAATATTATGCTGAAAACTGTAAATATAAAAATCAAAAAAACCATTGGACTGCTTACAGGTATTATTATGCTTAACAATATAAAAAACTGCATTATCATAATAATTAAATATAATTCCTGTGGATTTATGTTCAATGGTTTCTTTGTTAACATTTAATATCTCCTTCTGCTGCCAATCAATAAGAATATTATTGAGTACAATAATAACACAAAAAGTGATATTGTTACAATTTTAATATTACCTTCGTATAGTGAATCGAGTCCGTAAGGGAGCCAGTAAGTAGGCAGCAATATCGCAATATTACGAATAGCCTCCGGTATAATACGCAATGGCATTGATATCCCGCTTATCAAGCACAAGATTGAGCCAACTCCTGAAAAAATACCAAATGAAAGATTATAGGACTTAAAAAGCGAGTTCCAAAAGAAGCAAAATGCAACAGCCATTATATTAAATGTAAAATGCAGAGAAAAAACCAAAGCATAGTTAATAGCAATATCATTCCAATAAACAGCAATTCCTATTATAAAGATAATACTTTGTACTGCAAATATTAACACATAAGCTAACAGATGTGAGAATAAATAATTAATATAATCGATTGGAGCTGCTGAAATACGAAGTATTATTTTATTCATGCGCTCTTCAACTATTGGCTTGCATAAAAGAAAGCCGGTAAACAGACTCAGCATTCCATACAAATATAAACCGGTTGGGTAACCATATCCGGTAGGTGGTATGAATATTAAACCTATCGGTAAAATCAGTATTATTAATAAGTTAATTGGTTGAGAAATAGTTCTCCTTAAAGCATGCTTAAATATAATCATAAAATCACCTTCTTACTCAGAGGTTTTATTACAATATATAGAATCACTATTAATACCAATAGTGAAGTAACACCTATAATTATATTTTTAGTGTTTCCGTTGATAACTCCATATATTGCTGTATTGGCTAAAGACATAGGGGTAAGATAATCTTTAAAAAGATTTAAAATTCTGTTATCAGGCAATGGAAAGTATAATCCTGTCAATATGGGTGCAACAGTACCATATAATGATGTTACAGCAGTTGCGGTATTTACCTTTTTAGCTGTAAATAAAACTACTGCACCAAGCAGCTGATTAAAAACAACGGAAATTAACATTACTATTAAAATAAGGATTAAGTTTTTAAATTTTGCGTCAAGAACAATTATTGAAAAAAGTATAATAAACAATGTCTGCAAAAAACTTACTATAATACCTGTAAATAATACAGACAAAACAATTTTACGTGGATTAACCGGTGCTGCCAATAATCTGTCATGCATCGGAGTCAAAAAATCCTGTCCCAGAGTTTCAAAGCTTATAGCTGAGCCATATATTTGAAACGTTAACGAGAAACCAATGGTCAGTACAGTTGTTATAAGACTTAAGTCAACTCCCAGATATGCATATTGGGTTTTATTAATATAGGTAAAAAATGCTATTAATAAAATGGGCAAAAATATGAGGATGAGATGCCCTATCAAATCCCTGCCTGAACGTAATAAATGAAATTTAAACATTATTCCACCTCATCTCTTAATTGCTTCCCTGTTAATGTTAAGAAGACATCCTCAAGATTTGGCTGCTTAGAATTTACATTAATAATCTTCAGAGGAGCAAGTACTGTCACAATTTTATCTATAATGGACACTCCTCCCGGTACAATAATATGATATTGATTATTTTTTATTATAACTTCTTTTATATCATGTATTTCCAATAATTCTTTCCTTTGAGTTTCGCTTGAAATCGCAACGTCAACTAAAATATGCGAATCTCCTTTTATGCGACCTATAAGCTCCTGCAGTGTTCCGGATGCAATTACGTGTCCCTGATCCATTATATAAACCCTGTCCGCAACAGCTTCTACCTCTTCAATGTAATGTGAAGTATAAATGACACTTGTACCTTCAGCAGAAACTTTCTTAACGAATTCTAATATATAGTTCCTTGATTGAGGATCAATACCTACAGTAGGTTCATCCATAATCAGTAATTTTGGTCGGTGTAAAATAGAGCATCCTATATTTAATCTTCTTTTCATCCCTCCGGAAAAACTGCCCGGACGGTCATTCAATCTTTCTTCCAATCCGATAATTTTAGCCACTTCATTAATTCTATCTTTTAATTCATCCTTTTGTAAGCCGTACAAGCTTCCGAAAAACGCAAGATTTTCTTTGGCTGTCATGTCTTCATATATTGTTATTTCCTGAGTTACAAAGCCTATTTTACTTTTTATTTCTTTGTTTTTTCCATCCTGCCTTATATTAAAAACAGATATATCACCTTCATCAACAGGAAGCAGCCCTATTATTGCTTTTATACCGGTTGTTTTTCCAGCACCGTTAGGACCAAGAAGACCTACGACCTCTCCCTCATTTACATTTAAGGATAAATAATCTAAAGCTAAGTTTTTACCAAATCTTTTAATTACATTTTCCATATTTAAAATCATTTTTTTCACCTCAGTGACATTATAATATACCAAATCATTATTTTTTAGTTACATTTGTAACTATTTTTAATATAAATAAAAAACAGGCAAGTATATGCCATACTTACCTGTTTTCAACAAGTATCTCTTAATTTAGTTATTATCAAGCTTAATTTCTTCTATTTTTCTTTTCAGAACATCAATAGTTTCATACGAATTAACGATTTTACCTATTAAATCTGCCATAGGGCTGTCGGGGTTACCTTTATCTTGCTCAAATATCATTTTACCGATTTCTATAAAATATTGATTAATTTGCTTTTCTTCTGAAGATATTGCTGAATTAAGCTTCGTAGTTTCAGCAAAATCCTTCGCTTTTTCAGTTGCGGTACCTGCCGCATCACTAATTTTCTTGCCTAAATTATTTAAAAAAGCCATAACATCCACCCTTTCTAAATTTATTATATTTACTAATTTTATACCAATTTAATAAAATTTTAAACGAATTTTGTAAAACATTTATAATTTCTTAAGAAATATATATTATAATAAAGATTGAAAGATTTATAGGAAGGGAGACACCTTTTTATTACATGGTAAGTCTTGAGGAACAGGAGGAATTATGGATAGATATTATTACAACGAATATTCAAATAATAACTTAATAAATAAAGTATTAGTAGAATTTTTTGCTTTGCTTTTAATGTGTACTGTAGGTATGGTATTCGGCTTGATGTTTGTACCGCCGCAATTTGCATTTATAGCAGGCATCGGTTCGCTTATAGTCTTGATAATAGCTGCAGTAACCAAGAGAAGAGAATTTAAGCCGCTCTCAAGATTAAATTGTTTCTCTGTAGCATTTTTGATGGGAATAAGTTTATATCCCACACTCATGTATTATTGGTCAGTTATGGGTTCATTTCTGGTTTTAGTGTCGCTGGGTATAACTACAGCTATATTTGGCGGCTTGGCATTATATTCATCACAAACCAAAAGGGATTTCACATTCCTTGGCGGCACATTGTTTGCAGGTCTAATTGCATTAATATTGATAAGCTTAGTAGGATTTTTTATCAGATCAGAAATATATCATCTTGCCATAGCATGGCTTGGCATATTGATATTCAGCGGTTATGTGCTGCATGATATTTCAATCATAAAGAACAGACCGTTTACAGAAGCAGATGTACCGGCTATAGCATTAAACTTATTCCTTGATTTTATTAACATATTCATATATGTTCTGAGAATAGTTTCAAGATTCAGCAGAAGAGATTAAGGTGTAATATGATTACTAACAATATTAAAATTGCAATATTAGGCTTTGGTAACGTAGGAAGAGCATTTGCCAAGCTGCTGACAGAAAAACAGGAAGAAATATTTAATAAATTCAGCTTAAAAGTTGATGTAGCAGCTATTTCAACCAGATCAAAAGGATGCTTAGTCAATGAAGATGGAATAGATTTAATAAGTGCGTTAAATGACTTGGAAAAATACAATTGCTTTGATGAAAACAGAAGTGATTATAAAGAAATTACTTCAATGGAAATTGCTGAAAATATAGATTATGACATTCTTTTTGAATTGACTCCGCTTCGAATATTTTCGGGACAGCCGGCAATCGATCACATAAAAACGGCATTAAACAGAAAGAAGCATGCAGTCAGTGCAAACAAGGGCCCAATTGCATGGGCATTTGAATTTTTGCGCGATTTGGCAGTGAAAAATGAAGTATTATTTTACTATGAAACAACTGTAATGGACGGAACACCGGTATTTAACCTCGTGGATGAAACCTTGAAATTCTGTAAGGTAACAGAGGTAAAAGGAATATTAAACTCAACTACAAACTTTGTTTTAGAAGAAATTGCAAAAGGAAAATCATACGATGAAGTAATAAAAGAAGGAAAGAGAAGAGGTTTTGTTGAAGAAGATACGTCCATGGATATAGAGGGATGGGATGCGTCGGCAAAGACAGCAGCACTTTTAAATGTTCTCATGGAGGCAGATATAACCCCTTACGATGTTGACAGAAAAGGCATAGAGGATATAACGTATGAACAAATAAAAGAAGCGGAAAGCAGAGGGAATGTGATTAAGCTTCTTTGCTATGGCGGCATCAAGAACGGTAAAGTTATAGCAAGAGTAAGACCGGAAGAAATAGATAAGAATTCTCTGCTTGCCAGCATAACCGGTACAACATCCGTAGTCAGCATTACAACAGATTTGATGGGTACAGTATCCATAGTAGAACACGAGCCTGAAATAGAGCAAACCGCTTATGGAGTATTCAGTGATTTGATAAGGGTGTTGAGTAATAATTCATTGACAAATTAAATGTATTATAATAATATCAAGCAGGAAGAAATGATTTGGAGATGAAAATGAATACAATAAAAGTAATGGGCAACACATATTGCATCGATGTGGGCAATTCTTATATACCATTTTATAAATTAAATGAAAAAGATATTATCCTGTTAGATACAGGACACATACATGAAAGAAAAATAATAGAATCAGCTATAGAAGAAAATGAATTTAATATAAAAGGCATAATTAACAGCCACGGTCATCCTGACCACGTGGCAAACAATCAGTATTTAAAGGATAAATACAACTGTCTTATTGCTGCACCGATGTATGAAGCACAAATTTGCAGTTCAGCCATTAATCTTAAGGCATATTATAATGATAACACCCTTACGGAAATAAAAGATAAATATGGATATATGCTGTTTGAAACAGATGTTTATATAACAGATAATCAAAATGAAATAAATTTTTGCGGAGTAGAATTTAGAATATTTCATACCCCAGGCCATAGTCCCTCGCATATTTGCATTACAACTCCTGATAATGTGGGCTATGTGGCAGACGCTCTGGTAAGCTATGAAATAATTGAAACAGCTAAAATACCCTTTGATTTTGTACTGTTGGAGGACTTGAAAAGCAAGGACAAGTTATTAAGCTATGACTGTGATATTTACATTGTTGCACACAAAGGAATATATAATGATATAACAAATCTTATAGCTGACAATATTGCCTTTTACATCCATCGTGCAGAAAAAACATATGAATTAATTAACGGCAGAATGACAATGGGAGAAATAGTTAAGCAGGCTTCTATAAAATTTGATGTTAATTTAAACAACATATATAAATATGACATGATTAGAAGAATGCTGCAATGCCATACAGATTATCTTTATGAAACAGGCAAAATAAGATTAGTGATAGACAAAGGATTCAGAAAATATGAAAGAAAAAACAACCCTCTGAATTCATAAATATCAGAGGGTGTTTAATATAAATCTCTACTTAACAATTCTATAAGGCCAGGAGTTTATACCTCCAAAATCATATACATTTGTATAACCCATCCTGATTAAATCCTTCGATGCAGTTGCACTTCTGTTTCCGCTCCTGCAATATATCAGAATTTTAGCATCCTTGTCAGGAAGAATTTCCTCTGCCTTATCAGCAATTTCAGTAACCGGCAACAACACTGCATTTTCAATATGTCCGCTGTCATATTCCTCTTGAGTCCTCACATCAAGTATAATTACGTCCTCGCTGTCGATTATGGCTTTTGCTTCTTCTGCATTGATTTTTTTGTATTCGGTATTATTATCTATATTATTGGAGATATTACAACCCGTTAAAGCTATTGTTGATATCAAAAGCATTATCAAAAATCCTTTCATTATGTTTTCCTTTCTCACATCTGCAAAATTATTATGATTAATTATACCCTGAAGTATTCAAATTAAACAATTGTAAAGCTTAACACCTATAAAGATAAGATAGAAAGGGAGACTTAGAAATTTTAAGCAAAATAAAATTGAAAATTACATTTTATATGATAGAATAAAAATAAAAAACTAAAGAGAAGAGAGGTTAATATGCCGGCATTAAGATTAAAAGCAATAGATGGGAAAAAAGCTTTAACTATAAGCAGGCAGCTGATTGATGAGCTGCAGGAGTTGATTCAGTGTCCAAGAGATTATTTTAGTATTGAATTAGTGCAATCAAAATTTATCATGGATGGGAAATTCGTTGGAGGTCCTCAAATGGTAGATGTTTTATGGTTTGACAGAGGACAAGATGTCCAGGATAAAGCAGCAAAGATAATTACTAAACATATCAGCACAATAGGATATAAAAATGTTGATGTAATATTCCATTCTCTTGAACATAGCAAATATTATGAAAACGGGGAACATTTTTAGAAATTAATCGTTGAATGACGGTCAATAATTTTTAAAGCTTTTTAAAAGAGAGGAATAAATATTAAGGAGGCTTAAAGCGAAACATGGAATTTGAGAAATCGGTAATTGATTTAATCAAAGAAAGAAAATCTACAAGAACTTATGAGGTTAGAGCCTTAGAAGAGGGAGATTTAAGGAAACTTAATGCTTACTTAGATAAATTAAATAATGAAAATGAAATAAAAGCAAGATTTAAGATTGTTTCAAGCTTGGGGTCAGGTAAAGATGAACCCAAGAAATTAGGAACGTATGGATTTATTCAAGGAGCTAGTTCTTATGTTATAGGAATTATGGATAAGGATGAGAATGCTGCTTTTGATTTTGGATATTTATTTGAAAAAATAGTTCTGTTTGCTGCTGATTTAGGTATACAGACCTGTTGGCTGGGAGGAACATTCAGCAAGGAGAATTTTCAAGAAATTTCCGAATTAAATGAAAATGAATTTATACCTATTATATCCCCGGTTGGGTATAAAAAAGATAAGAGGCGTATTTTTGAAATTACAATGAGAGCAACGGTTGGTGCCGATAAAAGAAAAACATGGAGCGAACTGTTTTTTAATAAGAATATGCAGCCGTTAAACGAAAAGGATGATAGTGAATTCAAGCCGGCCCTTGAAATGGTAAGGTTGGGTCCTTCAGCTTCTAATAAGCAGCCATGGAGAATTATTAAAGATGAAAATATGTTTCATTTCTTTCTTTGCAGGACTAAAGGCTATGGTGCAGCAGGTTATGACCTGCAATTAAATGATATAGGCATAGCAAAATGTCACTTTGATTTAACATTGAAAGAGAAGGGTATAAACGGGAGTTGGATAGAATTAAAGAAGGTTGATGCGCATAATGATTGGGAGTATGTATCTACTTGGACAAAATTGTAATAGTTACATTAAGCCTGAAGACGGTTCTGTTGCTTATTAAACAGAACCGTCTTCAGATTTTTCCCTGATATACTCTGTATCCATATAGCTGGAATTAAGCAGAAAATCTGCCGTTGATACGTTTGTGGCTACCGGTATGTCGTAAAGCACGGCTATTCTTAACAGTGCCTTTACGTCAGGATCATGGGGTTGTGATGATAAAGGATCCCAGAAGAAAATCATGAAATCAATCTTACCTTCTACTATGGAAGCCCCGATCTGCTGGTCACCACCTAATGGACCGCTTTCAAATGCCATTATAGGAAGAGACGTTTCTTCAACTATCATTCTTACCGTAGTGCCTGTTCCGCACAGAAAATGCTTTGACAGTATATCTTTATTTTCTTTTACCCATTTCAGGAGTTGAACCTTTTTTCCGTCATGGGCTATTAACGCAATATTTTTTTGTTTTTTTATATCGTTTAGTTTTCTCATAGGATACCTGCTATTGAAGAAGTGATTTTTCCATTGATTCCAAGGCTTTAATATCTTCTGGTTTTAGCTTTTCATACAAGTCCTTTCTATAAGCGGTAGCTTCCTCAGGTTTGTGTATTTTTGCCTTAGCCTTGATGACATCAGACCAGTGAATTTTCTTATTCTTATAATATAAGTCAAAGTCAACTAACCTTTTACCATCAATTGTATATTCTAATGCCATTAGAATCTTTTTAACCTCCAGTGGTGTAAAAAATGTAAATAATCGTACTTGGTAGGTTAATACTGAGTAAAGCAGCACGGCATAATCTTTAGTCCAGCTTTCACCTAAAGTCATACCTATTTCTAACTTTGAAAGCACGAACATTAATCTGTCATAATTCTCTTTATATTTACCTGTGGAATCATATATATTAATTCTAAGCTCATACCATTGCTTATCATCCAAACTTTGGGTGATAAGCTTCAGACCCTCTAAACGCAGTTGTTCTTGAACTTCTCTGATCGGTTGAGGGATTAATAACTTAGTCTCCAGAAGTTCGTCAACCGGACCGATAAGTACTTCGTTTGTGAAGGAAATAATAGTATCATCCTTTTCACCCAAGCCAATTCCGTCAACTAAATCAACCTCTTTACCGTCAAAAATTTCCTTAAGCTTTTCAATAAGCTTGTGTCCATCACCGGGTATACGCATAATTACTGATGCCGGTCCCATGTCAACCCTATGTACAAGATTACATGCATGACTATTGATAATTGAAGAGAGTACAATAGTTGAAGCATCATTGATAAGAATAATTTTTTTTGCATCTTCTACATATGTTTTTTTATGATTGATATCTGTTATGAAGCAAAGGGTACTATATTCTGATGCTATTTTAACTCCCCGCTTGTAGTCCGTAACCTCACCATTTAGATTTGTTTCTAAAAAGTTTGTAACCTCATCAATCTTTTCGCTTCTGATAAACAAATAACGTGGTCCCATTCTGAATAATAGCATAAGATATCTCCTTCCTCATAATCCGATTCTTTTTAACTTCATACCTCTTGAATTGTTTGTACCTATAGGATATTCCAAATGAAATACATTTTTATTCGACAAATCAATTATATTGATATTCAATAATCCGTTAAGTCCAATTGTCCCTTCTTCATTATAATGAACAGGCTCAAAGCTGTGACCATAAAGATTAAAGTCAATATTATTATATGGATTTTCCTTGTAATAATGACCGACTGAGATGTTAAAACCATTGATTGTCAATACACCATCATCTTCCAGTATTGTACCCTGCCCAGTTAATTGACTGACGGTTTTATAATCATCATGGTTACCCATTATATAATAGATTTTTACAAATTTATTCTTTTCTAACCCTTCAATAAGTTTTGTGACACCCTTATCGTAGCAGTCAATCCGGTTTTTATAAACCCCCAGCTTGATATTATCCGCCATATCGCCGGTATGTATAATATATTGAGGCTTAAGGACATCAACGATTCTAAAAATATAATTATAAACATCTACAGGGGTATCACTTATATGCAATAATATAGGTCCTTTTATATTTTTCAACAGTTCTTTTGATATATAAGGATAGTTAAATAAGGATAACAATCCTACATAGGCATTCTTAAGGTTTTTCATGTAATTTTCCTCCAAGCATTGCTATGGTATGCCTTTTTATTTAATATTATTATATATAATCTTTTTAATTAAAGCAAGAAAGTAACTTTTTCATATTTTTTTGATTAAGAAATATATTTCGGGTATAAGCATTATATAATATTTAAAAGGAGAGTGATGCGATGAAAGCAATGGTAATAAATAAATTTGGGGGACCCGAAGTATTTGAGCTGGTTGATATGCCCAAACCGGAGTTAAAGCCCGGATACGTTTTGGTAAGAGTTATGGCAAGCAGTTTAAACCCATTTGAGGTAAAGCTGAGGTCAGGACTTTTACCTGAGATTACTCCACCGTTTCCTGCTATATTAAATGCGGATTTTTCGGGGATAGTTATTAAGAATGGGGAAAACGTTGAACTGTACAGACCGGGAGATGAAGTTTTTGGGTTCATAGGCGGTTTGTTAGATGAAAGTGGAGCTCTTACAGAATATGCTATAGTTGACGAAGAGCTTTTATGCATGAAGCCGAATAATGTGGATTTTAAAACTGCGGCATTATTTCCGTTGGTAGGCATCACCGCATATCGGGCAATTATGGAAAAGTCCAACATCAAGCCCAATGATAAGGTTCTGATTCACGGAGCGGCAGGCGGAGTAGGTCATATGGCGGTCCAATTTGCAAAAATGTTGAATGCTGCGGTTTATGCCACAGTTTCAAGTGATGAAAAAGCAGAAATTGCTGAACATCTTGGAGCAGACTATGTTATAAATTATAAGAAAGTAAGTGTGGAGCAATATGTGAAGGAATTCACAGACGGGAAGGGGTTTGATGTAGTTTTTGATACTATAGGTTGTGAAAATCTGATCAACAGCTTTAAGGCAGTAAAACCTGAAGGTCTTGTGCTAACAACCAATTCGAGAGTTTCCTTAGATTTAACCCTGATTCATCACAAGTCAATAACATTTAAAACAATTTATATTGTATTACCGATTGTAAACAATGAACACCGATATGAAATAGGAAATACATTAAATGAAATCAAAAAGCTTATTGAGACGGGGGATTTAACTATTTATAGGGACGAAAATGAATTTTCCTTTTCGGAAATAGCTAAAGCTCACCAATACTATCAGGACGGAAACACTACAGCTAAAATTTCTTTAATAAACGATTTGATTTAAAAAGGATTTTTCAGAAAAATATTTGTAATTAAGCATTATAATAAAACCCTGCAGCATTTACTGCAGGGTTTTATTTTTTTATAAACATCCTTATATCAATAAAATATTATCGTAAAACGATAAATAATTATTGACTTATATAAAAAACTTGATATAATTATGATTATAAATAACTAGGAGGCAGTTATGTATCAGAAGAGCGTCATTCATTATATGACAAAAATTTGTATTGATATTTTATTTTTCGCAGGAATTATATGCTGTGCTTATATTCCGTTTTCATCAAGGTTATTATGGAATTATTATGGCGTAGAAAATCAAACGGAATTATTTGTTAAGGTAATATTACTGTGTTCAGGAATTTGCTGCGTATATATTTTATGGCAGCTGAAAGTGATATTTAAAACCTTATTGGAAGGCAATCCATTTATTCATGCTAATGTTGCGTGCCTTAGAAAAATATCTATGTCTTGCTTGGTTATATCGATTATTTACTTAGTTAAAATGATTTTTATGCCTACTATTTCTACTATAGTTATAATTTCAATATTTATTGTCGGATGTCTGTTGTGTTTAACTTTAAAGGATTTGTTCAAACAATCCATTTACTACAAAGATGAAAATGATTTAACGGTGTAGGGGGTATTGTTATGGCAATTATAATACAGCTTGATGTAATGATGGCTAAGAGAAAAATAGGACTTATGGAGTTAGCTGAGAAAATAAATATAACACCGGCAAATCTTTCAATATTGAAAAATAATAAAGCAAAAGCGATTCGTTTATCAACATTGGATGAAATATGTAAGGCATTGAATTGTCAACCGGGTGATATTATAGAATATGTGGAGGATATTGATGGAAAACAGAACGAGGATTAACTTGCTGTTATATGCAGCTTTATCTGCAATTACATTTATTTTTTTGATAATGACTTCTAATCCTGGAATCAGTATACCCTTGTTTTTCTTAATTCAGCTTGCGGCTGTTTATTTTGTAATAAGAAACAGGGGAGAAGTAAAAAATTTCAGGGGTATTTTGTGGATGGTTCCAATTTTCATTATATCTCTGAATAGATTTATAAGTGCGAGCAGCTTGTGGGCACCGATTAATTTTTTGGTAATTGTTGGTTTATACAGCGTTATGATACTGATGCTGAAGGGAAATTTGATTATAAATAAGTTGAATTTAAAAGGAATATTATTGGTTATACTGAACGTTTTTGCACCTATAATTCATTTTATAACACCCTTCAGGTGGATTGCGGAAAGGTCTAAGGATACAGAAAGAACCTTGATTATAAAAAGAATTCTGATTGGTATTTTAATATCGGTGCCAAGTGTATTGTTTCTTGTGTTTATGCTTTCTTCCGCTGATATGATATTCAAAAATAATTTTGACAGTTACCTGATATGGATAGAAAAAGTATTTGAAGCTTTTAATTTTTTCAACTTGATAGTGGGAACAATAGCAGGTTTGTATTTATTCGGTCATTTATATTCGGTATTTGAAGAAAAAGATAATGGTATAGAAAATATAATAACTTTGAATTCCAATCCTTTTAAGGTTAAAGGGGATATTATAATTTTAAATATTTTATTGGTTTCAATATTGTTCATATATACAATATTCATGGTTATACAATTCAGATATTTATTTTCAGCCGGTGAGCTGCCAGACGGCTTAAATTATGCAGAATATGCAAGGCGCGGATTTTTTGAATTGGTATTTTTAAGTGTGCTTAATATCGGCTTGATATTATTGATTACATATTTGCTTAAGGATAAAATATACATTGAAAAGAACAAGTGGGCAATAGGTACTAAAATGATGTTGATTTATTTGTGTATAATAACCGGTACACTGTTAATTTCTTCTTATTACAGGATGTCTCTTTATGATGGGGCATACGGCTTTACGAGGTTAAGAATTTTAGTTTATTTATTCTTATTCTTCGAAGCTGTCGGGTTAATATCAACACTGATTTACATACTGAAACATAACTTTAATTTATTGTTTGTATATGCGGTTATAGGAATCGGATTTTATTTAACTATTAACATAGTCAAAATAGACACCGTAATTGCTAAAAGAAATATAGATATGTATTTATCGGGTCAGACCGAATCATTGGATATGGATTATCTTACAAGCTTGTCTGTTGATGCTGCTCCCGAAATTATAAGGCTGGTTGATGCTGATATTAAATTTGTAATAAAACATAAAGCGAGAAATTATCTTCGAGATAAATATGAGCACCTCAGCAATCAGGAATATAACTGGCAGAGCTATAATCTGTCTGTGGATAAGGCTAAGAAGCTTTTGGAAGGGAATAAGGAAAAATTGTTGTTGAAGTAGATGTTTAAGGGGGTATTATATATGATTAGTTTTCTTATGCTTGGGAGTTTGGTTCTCAGTTTAATTGCTTGGATATTACCTGTTGTTAGTCTTAAGAGATATGAAAAACACAACAATAGGAATGGGATTAGTTTTTTTATGAGTTTAGGTGCTTGTGCTGTCTCGTTATGTTTTCAAATTATCTATAATAATCACTTGGTTAAAATTGGGGACTTGTCAGCTTTATTAGATACATCAGGTGCTTCAACTATGGCTTCCGTAGTTCTTCTCATTGTCACAATCATTTTAAATATAATTGCTTTGTTCGCAAGAGGTTGAATAATAATAGCCACCCGTTCGGGTGGCTGTTATTATTTTTTGTGACGTGTAAATGAACTGCCGGTTTTTAAGCCAAAATACGATATTATCAGAATCAGAATGAAATATACTAGGTACAGTATATTAAATTCCTTATACATATAAAACAACAGGAGAATTAAACCGGTGATGCTTAGCCATGGCAGGTACAGCATGGTTTTTATTGGTTTTATAAACCCGATAATAACACCTGATACAGCGTATACTATCAAAACTACTAAAATTGTAACTGCTCTTTCGTAAGCTGATCCGTCGGAAAAAACCGAATTAAAAACACCGAAAAATCCAATTAATGCGCCGATTACAAAGACTACGATGTAACCGATTTTGGATTTTTTATTGTTTGTGTTCATTTAATCACCTGTCTTTCTATATTAATATCCGTTTAACACTCTGACAATATAACTGTCGGCCGGCAATATGACTGTTTTATCTCCCTGCATCGTTGCTTTTAAAGCTTCTAAGCTTCTGATAAACTCATAATACTCAACTCTCTCTGCTGTGGAATATGCTTCAGCGATAATTTTCATGTATTCACTTTCTCCCTGACCTTTTAATTCCTCGGCAGTAGCTTTTGCTCTTGATAACAGTATGCCTACTTCCTTGTCAGTTTCATTAGTAACTTTGCTTGCTTCCAAATTTCCTTCTGCTCTGTAGCTTTCCGCCATCTGAGTTCTTTCAGAAATCATTCTGTTGTAAACTGCTGTTTCATTGTCATTTGGAAGGTCAAGGCGTTTGATTTCAACTGCAACTGTTGATATGCCGTAATTTTTCAGCTGATTATTTACCATTGTTGTTATGACAGAGTTAACATCGTCAATTGAACTATTGTCTGAATTTATAATGTCAGTTTGGTTCATTGTTCCCAATGTGTTTTTAACTGCATTATATACAACCGCATCGATACGGTTTTCCATCTCGGAAATTCTGCTTACCGTTCTCATAAATGTTAAAGGGTCATCGATTTGCCAAACTGCGAAGTTGTCAACTACCAATGTTTTTTTGTCTCCTGTTAAAACCTCTGACGGAGGTAAGTCATACATCATTCTGTATTGAGGAAGTTTTTCCACCTTATCTAACACAGGAACCTTAAAATGCAGACCCGCTGTATCTTGAATTTTAACAAATTGAGAAAATCTTGTAACATATGCATATTCATTTTCTCTCACCATATATGTGGCATTAGTTACTGAAACAATCAATAATATCAGCAGTAATATTTTAAATATTCCGCCTATTTTACTTTTTTTCTTAGTTTCCTGCATTAATTTCCACCTCCTTGAGCTTCAACTGATTCTGTAAAACCTTTTAGTGGTAACAGTTTCTGCACTCCGCCCTCTGATGAGTCGATATATACTGTTACACCCGGCAATATTTGTTCGATAACCTCCAGATACATTCTGGTTCTCGTTATATCTTTATTCTTCGCATACTCGGTGTACATAGCGTTGAACTTTGCCACGTCACCCTTTGCTTCGTTTATTTTGGATTCCTTATAGGATTCGGCATCTCTTACTAATTTGTCAGCCTGACTTTCTGCTGCAGGTAATGTTTTGTTCTTATATGCCAAGGCCTCGTTAATTCTTGTTTCTTTCTCCTGCTTTGCGGTTTCAACCTCTTTGAATGCTTTGATTACATCTGATGTAGGCGGTTCACTGTCTTGTATTTTAACATCCAGTACTTGAACTCCCAAATCATAATGTTCTAATTTAGTTATTATTTTTTCCTTAATTTCAGCTTGTATAATAGATTTTTCGGTAGTTAAAACACCATCGACATTTTTTGAGCCGATTATTCCTCTTGCTGAGGATTGAGAAATCATCTTTAATATCTGAGGAGGATTATCTGAATGATATAAAAATTTTACAGGGTCAGATATTTTCCATTCAATAAAGAAGTCAATGTTTACTATGTTAAAATCTCCTGTAATCATTTTGGCTTCTGCTGCTACTGCGGTATTGCTTTGCTCATTTGAACCTGAGTAGCCTATCTGCAATTTTTGAGTTCTGTTTACCTCTACCTTTGTAACATTTTGTATTGGATAGGGAAGCTTAAAATGCAGTCCCGCTGTTTCTACGCTTGTTACCTTGCCAAGTGTCGTTACAACAGCTTGTTCTGTTTCTTCTACAGTGTATTGGCAGGAGAGTATAACACCTACGATTATAATTAATAACGGTAAAATTATCAGTCCTTTTAAACTTCTTTTTTTCTTAGGCGGTCTTTCGCCAAAATCCTGCTGGTCAGCAAACTGGTTTTTATAGTCGTTTGCTTTGTTTTGCAAATTCATTAACTTTTCTAACAAGTTTCTAATTCCCATGGCATCTCCTTTATTATTATTTGTTAATTGTATATATATTGATTATACCACGAAACACTATGCTTAAAAAGAAAATATACGCAGATGACCCAATTTTTTATTTGGTGCCGGTCGTTTATACTGTAAGTGCAATTAAATTTTCATTGGAATTCTAATAGTCCTTTAATATACATGCTTTACAGACCCGACAAATTTATTTACTTAATCTATTGACAGTTGTATTTTACTGTGATAGTATTTACTTGAATTGGGGAGCTTAATGAATTAGGCTGAGATAAAACTACTACAATGTTTTGACCCTGAAGCAGGAAAAATCTGCTTTAAACCTGATCCAGGTAATGCTGGCGTAGGTAATGTATATTGCGATACATATAACCTCTCCATTGCCGGAGAGGTTTTCTATTTACATAAATAATTTGTTGGAGGTTTAATTATGCAAGCAAGTGTAGCAATTCAGGTTTTACCGCAGGTAAAAACAACAGAAGAGGTTTTACGTGTAGTTGATTCGGTTATTGATTATATTAAAAGTACGGGATTTAGTTATTACGTTGGACCCTTTGAAACAACAATTGAAGGCAGCTATGAAGAATTAATGGAAGTAGTCAAAAATTGTCAATTAATAGCCGTTAAAGAAGGTGCTCCATCTGTAATTTCATACGTGAAAATATTCTTTAACCCGGATGGTGGTGTGTTAACTATTGAAGAAAAAATTTCTAAGCATAATCAATAAAACTTCGTCATTCATTGTAATAATTGCAATTTTAATATTGTGGCAGATTTTATCTGCAACCGGTGTTGTTCCGAAGTTTATGCTGCCGTCTCCTGTTGATGTTGTTATGGCGTTCATCGGAGATTTCCCTTTGCTGATGCAGCATGCTGCAACAACATTGACAGAAGCATTTTTAGGCTTGATGATAGGTACCTTATCAGGATTTGTAATTGCTGTAATAATGGATCATTATCCTATTGCATATAAATCTGTGTATCCGTTGATGGTACTTACTCAGACTGTACCAACCGTTGCCATTGCACCGCTTTTGGTTTTGTGGATGGGGTATGGGCTGCTGCCTAAGGTTACTCTGATTGTACTGACAACATTTTTCCCTATCGCCATAGGTCTTTTGGATGGTTTTCATACAGTTGACCATGACTCCATAAACCTGTTAAAGGCAATGGGCGCCAACAGATTACAGGTTTTTACACACATTAAACTGCCGAGCAGCTTAAGCCACTTTTTTGCGGGCTTAAAAATTTCAGTATCATATTCTGTGGTGGCTGCTGTTATCTCTGAATGGTTAGGTGGATTTTATGGTCTTGGTGTCTATATGACAAGAGTAAGAAAATCCTATTCATTTGATAAGATGTTTGCTGTTATATTTTTTATATCTTTGATCAGCTTACTATTAATGCTTGGGGTGACATTACTCAAAGATGCAGTGATGCCCTGGGATAGAAATAAAAACAGAAAGAAAAAAGCAAATTTAAATAATTAGAAATAAGAAAGGTAAATTATTATGAAACGAAAAATATCGATTGTCATATCTGTTTTGCTGATAGCTTTATCAGTCTTGACTGCATGCTCTCAGCCTAACGGACAAAACAAAACAGAAGGAAATGAAAAGATCAGAATAGTTCTTGATTGGACACCAAATACAAATCATACAGGGTTATACGTTGCAGCAGAAAAGGGATTCTTTGCCGAAAAAGGAATTGATGTTGAAATTATGCAGCCACCCGAAGGCGGAGCAGAAATGCTGGTAGGCGGAGGTGGAGCAGAGTTCGGCATCAGCTTTCAGGATTATATAGCACCTAACTACGCATCAGATAATCCTATGCCGTTTACAGCAGTTGCAACTATAATTCAGCACAATACTTCAGGTATAATTTCCTTAAAGGATAAAGGTATTGAAAAGCCCGCAGATTTAGCCGGACATACATATGCTACCTGGGATTTGCCGATTGAAAAAGCAATAATCGATAAAATAGTTACCGATGACGGCGGTAAATTTGAAGATATTAAGCTGATACCCAGTACCGTAACCGATGTTGTAACTGCTTTGCAAACTGATGTGGATTCGGTGTGGGTTTACTATGCATGGGATGGAATAGCGACGCAGGTTAAAAATTTAGAAACGAATTTTTTAAACTTTGCCGATTACGGAATTGAGCTTGATTATTACAATCCTGTTATAATCGTAAATGATGATTATGCCAAGGGAAATACCGAAGTAGTTAAGAAAGCATTGGAAGCAATCAAGCAGGGGTATGAATTTGCTATTGAAAATCCTGATGAAGCTGCCGGCATATTGATGGAAGCTGCTCCGGAGCTGGATGAAGAAATAGTGAAAGAGAGTCAGAAATGGTTAGCCGGACAGTATAAAGCGGAAGTAGAGCGATGGGGTTATATTGATCAAAGCAGATGGGATGCATTTTATGGCTGGCTGTTTGAGAATAATCTTATAGAGAAAGAAATACCGGAGGGAACGGGATTTACAAACGAATATCTTCCTGAATAATATTTTGGGCAGAGCCGGAGGTGAAAATGGATAAGCTGGTTGCAAAAAACATAACTGTAAGTTATGAAGGTGCCAACATAATTGAAGACATTTCAATAGAATTGAATAAGGGCGAAATAGTATGCCTTTTAGGAGTAAGCGGCGTTGGCAAGACAACATTGTTTAATGTTATATCCGGTCTCCTTAATCCCGATGAAGGAATTGTTGAGCTCGACGGAAGGAATATAACCGGTAAAGCCGGAAACGTAAGCTACATGCTTCAAAAGGATCTGCTGATGCCTTATAAAACCATAATAGACAATGTTTCACTTCCTCTTGTTATCAGGGGTGAAAAAAAGTCAAAGGCAAGAGATATCACTGCTAAATATTTTCAGGAATTCGGACTTGAAGGAACAGAAAACAAGTATCCTTTTCAGCTGTCAGGCGGTATGAAGCAGAGGGCTGCACTGCTAAGAACATACTTGTTTTCAGATCAGGTTGCTCTTCTGGATGAGCCTTTCAGTGCCCTTGACAGCATAACTAAAAGTGTCATGCATGAATGGTACCTTCAGGTAATGAAGCAAATAAGATTATCCACTCTCCTGATTACACACGATATAGATGAGGCCATCATATTATCGGACAGAATTTATGTGATGGCAGGCAAGCCGGGAAGAATAAAGGAAGAAGTAATAATAGACGAACCAAAGCCAAGAGACAAAGATTTTAAGGTAAGTGAAAGCTTTATTAAATATAAAAGACATATACTTAGTATCCTGATGTAATTATTAAGATGCATAAAACGAAAAAACTTCAATCCAATATGGGTTGAAGTTTTTTCGTTTTGCACTTACGGTATAAGCGACCGACCCCATCGTCATCCTGAACGTAGTGAAGAATCTCATCTTTTGTCGTACGGGATTCTTCGCGGTTGCTTACTTTAATAATCAAAGTTTATTAATTTGTATGCAGTAAACATATAAGAAAGCCATGAATATCAAGTTATTAAAGTAGTATTATTTGCATAATTATTTCATATTGACATAAATATGCAAATATCTTATAATGGTCATATCATTAACAGGAGGATGCAGCATGAAATTTAATCTGATAGGTGTTCCTGTCAACTATGGATGTGACAGAAACGGGGCGCAATTTGGACCGGAAACTTTTAGACAACATAATATAGCCGATTTAATAAAAAAAGAAGGTCACAAAGTACAGGATTCAGGAGATGTAAAAATACCTAAAGTTTCTCCTGAGGAAAAATATTCAGGCCATGAAAACTTAAAATATTTAGAACCGATTGCCGAATATAATCACAATTTAGCTGAGGTTGTTTATAATACATTGAATGATGGTGAATTTCCGTTCGTATTAGGAGGCGACCATTCTCTTGGAATGGGAAGCATTGCCGGTGTAAGCAGGCATTTTGAAGAAATAGCCGTAATCTGGATAGATGCTCACGGAGATATAAATACAGAAGATACATCACCATCCGGAAATATACACGGTATGCCTTTAGCTGCATCAATGAACGTTGGTAATCCACGTTTAACAAATATTTATTACAAGGGACAAAAAGTAAAACCTGAAAATGTTTATATTATAGGTGCAAGAGATATTGATTCCGGAGAATTTGAAATTGCCGAAAAAACCAATCTTAATTTATATACGATGAAAACAGTTCGCGAAAAGGGATTAGAGAATATTATAGAGCAGATTATTGAAAAAATAAACAATTCAAGTGTGGACGGAGTTCATTTAAGCTTTGATATTGACGCTCTTGATAAATCAATCGTACCGGGAACAGGTACAGCAGTATCAGAAGGGTTCAGCTTAAGCGAGGGGAAGGAAATATTTACAAAGTTTATCAGTCGGTTAGATATAACATCTATGGATTTTGTTGAATTGAATCCTGTTATAGATGATGAAGACGGAAAGACGGTTAAAAATTGCTTTGAATTGTTGCAGCATATTTTCAGAACATTCAAGCAACGGGAAGAAAGAGACATGGAATGCGCGATATAAAACAAACACAGAGTCATGCGATTCACTGCATGACTCTGTGTTTATTTTTGCTTTCCTATGTCATTGATGTCATAAGGTGTTTCCTGATATATAACATTTATCCAGTTTTTAAAAAGCAGGTTTGCATGACTTCTCCATTTCACAAAGGGAGTTTTTAAAGGGTTATCATCCGGATAATAATTTATAGGAATATTAATTTCCTTACCTTGACTGATATCTCTGTCGTATTCTTTTTTTAAGGTTAACGGGTCGTATTCTGAATGCCCCATTATAAATATTTTACTGTAATTATCCGTAGAGGCAATATGTACTCCTGCCTTTTCGGATTCTGCCAATATAAAAAGTTCCTTAACAGCTTCTATATCTGATTTTGGAATTTCGGTATGTCTCGAATGAGGGACATAAAAAATATCGTCAAATCCGTTCAAAAGCATGCATGTGCTGTGCTTCTTTTCGTGCTCAAAAACCCCGAACAGCTTTGCGGTCAGTTCTTTTTTTTGAAGCCCGTAAAAATAATTTAATGCTGCTTGTGCACCCCAGCAAATATACATTGCGGAGGTGACATTATTATGTGAAAATTTAAGTATTTCTTTCAATTCATCCCAATAATCCACTTCTTCAAATTCCATAAGCTCCACCGGAGCTCCCGTAATAATCATGCCGTCATATTTTTTATTTCTTACTTCACTTATGCTCTTGTAGAAGCTTCTCATGTGACTTTCTGATGTATTTTTTGATTCGTGTGTGCCGGTATGAATAAACTCAACATTAATCTGAATAGGAGAATTGGATAACAATCTTACAAATTGGGTTTCCGTATCTATTTTTGTAGGCATCAAATTAACAAGGGCAATTTCAAGAGGTCTGATGTCCTGACTTTCGGCTCTTTCTTTGCTCATAACAAAGATATTTTCGTTCTCCATTGTTTTGTAAGCAGGTAAATCTGATGGTATAATAACAGGCATTTGCATTTTTCCTTTCAATTTGAATTTGCTGCAGGGTGAATTTATTGAAGAGCTTGCTTGAGATCATTTATAATATCATCCACGTTTTCAATACCTACGTTTAGCCTGATTGCTTCCGGTCTGACACCTGCTGCAATTTGCTCTTCATCGGTAAGCTGTCTGTGTGTAGTGCTTCCCGGATGTAGTACACACGTTCTTACGTCTCCAAGGTGAACAACATTATTGATCCAATTAAGCTTCTTTGTAAATTCCAGTCCTTCTTTAGCTCCGCCTTTAATTCCAAATAAAATTATCCCGCTGCCGCCGTTCGTCAGATATTTATCTGCAAGAGCATAATATTTATCGCTTTTCAACTTAGGATAATTTACCCAAGCTACGTTTTCGTGGCCTTCAAGGAATTCAGCAACCTTAAGGGCATTTTCAGAATGTCGGTCCATTCTTACATGCAGTGTTTCTAAACCTCTTAAATAAATAAACGCATTAAATGCACTCAATGCCGCACCGAAATCTCTTAATATGTGAGTTCTCGCTTTTGCAATGTATGCAGCCTCCTTAAATGCTTCATGATAGCTCAGACCGTGATAGCTTGGGTCCGGCTCAACCAGCCCCGGGAATTTTCCGTTATTCCAGTTAAAATTCCCTGCATCAACAACTATGCCTCCTAAGCAGGATGCCTGACCGTCAATATATTTTGTAGCCGAATGTATAACTATGTTTGCGCCGTGTTCTATAGGTCTGCAAAGATACGGTGTCGCAATTGTATTGTCAACAATAAATGGTACTCCGACCTTTTTTGCTGCGTTAGAGAGTTTTTCGAAATCCAATACGTTTAACCCCGGATTTCCGATTGATTCACCAAACAATGCTTTAGTATTATCCTTAAACAAAGCCAATATTTCATCTTCGGAGCTTTCGGGGTCAAAGAAGGATATGTCTATGCCTAATTTTTTCAGGCTTGATGAAAGCAATGTAAATGTACCGCCGTATATGGTTGAGCAAGCAACTATATGGTCTCCGGAATTGCAAATATTTAAAATTGCCATGGTTGTTGCTGCCTGACCTGATGATACTGCAACTGCCCCTACACCGCCTTCTAATTGAGCTATTTTGTTTTCAAATGCCTGGACTGTCGGATTTCCGATTCTTGAGTAAAAGTAACCTGATTCGGTTAAATTGAACAAATCTGCTACAAAATCAGGATCCTTATAATTGTATGTGGTACTTTGCACCAAAGGATAAACCCTTGGTTCTCCTTCTTTAAATTCTTCCAATGATTGAACTAATTTTGTTTCTACTTTAAAGTTTTTTTTCATATTTTCCTCCTGTTTTCTTATCAAATAAAAAAATCCCCTAAGTGAAGAGAGGAAAATTTGTATTAACCGTCTCCTCATCTTTCAAAGTAATCTTTGACGGAATTAGCACCTTACAACATTTGTAGGTTGCCGAGATTTCACAGGGCCGTTCCCTCCATCTCTCTTGATAAGAAGTTTTTATTTAATTTTCATAAACTTTAAACTAATAGTTCCGGTTTGTCAATATCATATTTTTGAAAATATACCAATTTTATACATATGACAAATGGTTTTTATACCATTTATATAGAAGTATATATTGTTTTTGCGGTGGGAAGATAATTGAATAAATAATGAGAGGTATTTAAAATGCAATTATTAAAACAAAAGAAAATAAATTACAATTTACTTAATGAAGATAATAAAGAAATTTTTTTATATGAAATAAATAATCATTTATTAATAGATGAAAAGCCATCGGAATTTTTTGAAAGTATAGTTGATGTGACCTTAATGAAAAAACATCCTTTTTATATGCTTTATAACCTGACAAAAGCGGAACAGTCACCTGTACATCACCCGGAAGGAAATGTCTGGAACCATACAATGCTCGTTATAGACAATGCTGCCAGAGAAAAGCATAAAAGTAAAAATCAAAAGGTTTTTATGTGGGCGGCACTATTGCATGATATAGGTAAGCCGGACACAACTAAAATAAGAAAAGGGAAAATTACATCCTATGACCATGAAAAAGTTGGTGCCGTAATGGCACGTGAATTCTTAAGTGAATTTATTACTGATGAGCTTTTTATAAAAAAGGTTACAGCTTTAATAAGATGGCACATGCAGATACTTCATGTGGTGAAGGTCATGCCATTTGCAGATATAAAGACAATGAAGGAAGAAACAGACATACATGAGGTTGCTTTATTAGGCTACTGTGACAGGATGGGCAGGAAAGACCCTGATGTGGATAAAGAAAAACAAAATATAGATATGTTTATTAAGAAATGCAGGGGGTTTACGGAATAAAAAAATAAGAAGAGATTCTTCGCATAACTCAGAATTATAAGTAATTTAGTCATTCTGAACACAGTGAAGAATCTCTTCACTTATTTATACATTGCTTTCACTGTTTTCAATAGTATTTTTCATTAATATATTTTTTACATTAATAAAAGTTTCAAAAATATTTTCATGTACGACTGTCTTTATATCAAATTTCAATAATTTAAATGTTATTTGTAGCATAAAGCCAATTCCAAATACAGCTATAACTGTTCCTATGCCAACCTTTGCTCCCAATAAAAAACCTACAATCAACACGGTTCCTTCAATTGAGCCTCTTATTACACCTATTGGCACCTTTGGGAATAATTTAATCAATGCAACCATAAGCGTATCTCGCGGTCCGGAGCCCATTCCGGAGCTTATATAAAAATATGTAGCTAAGCTCACTATTACCTGACCTGAAAGAAGCATTAATATTCCCGAAAAGAAATTTGTCATGAACGGTATTAAATTAATAGATTGTATTAAGTCGAAAAATACCCCGATTAATATTGTGTTTAATATAGTTCCCAGCCCTATTTTTTCCTTTAGAAATCCTGCCACTACTATTATTATTACAATTCCGGTCAATATACTTACATTTCCATAGGTTATACCTGTAATATAGGATACGCCAATGCTGAATGCATCCCAGGGAGCAAGACCTATATTTGCATGAACGCTTAATTGCAGTCCTATTGCATAAAGAAATAAACCAAACAATAATTTCATGCTTCTTTTTAAATAATTTTTCAAAGTGTCACCAGCTTTCAATGTTATGGATGTATTATATTTGTTTACTGATTGAGTGTCAATGGTGAATTTATTGTCGTTAAGACTGTGACAATAGACTTTAATAATTTGTAAATCTATGGTATAATAATAGAAAAACAAGGAGGTATTTATGTGGGATAGAGCAGAACTTAAATCACTGGCAAAACAATCTCTCAAGGGTAACTACTGGCAGGCTTTTTGTATAAGCTTGGTATTGTCATTGGTATCCGGCAGTGGCGGAAGCAGTGGTTCCGGAGGAACAAGTGAGAGAACCGGCGAATATATAGCAAGGAATCCTGATGCGGTTATTATATTCTTGGCCATATTATTTTTAGCTTTAGCATTCAGATTGCTGTTAGGATATTCCTTAGAAATAGGTGCAAGAAGATACTTTGCTAATTTAGCACAATTTAAAAATATTAAGGGCTATTTCAGCTTTGCTTTTGACGGATCTAATTACAGAGGAATTATATTTACAATGCTGTTAAGAGATATTTTCTCTATTCTATGGACATTGCTTTTATTTATTCCGGGAATTATAAAGGCATATTCCTACAGGATGGTGCCTTATATATTAACGGAAAATCCAAACATAGGAGCAGAAAAAGCAATAACCCTCAGTAGGAAAATGATGGATGGTCATAAATTCAACACTTTTGTTTTGGACATATCCTTTATTGGGTGGTATATATTAGGTTTGTTGGCCTTTGTTGTCGGAGTATTTTTTGTATATCCTTACTTTTACGCAACGGAAGCTCAGCTTTACTTAGTTCTCAGGAAAAATGCTTTGGAAGCACAGTACTGTACATATGAAGATTTAAACTTAAAAAGAGAGTTCAATGGCTTTGATGATTATTACAGAGACGATTATAACGGAAGAGATGATTTTTAACACATAAAACACCCCCCGCCTGTATATACTAATATACATGGGGGGTGTTGCCTTTGAATCCAATTGAAGTTCATTACAAAAATAGTTTTGCAGCATTAAAAATAGGTCACTATTTAAGCCATCAATTGAATAACAGCTCTGCAATTGTATGTATCGGTACCGATAAATGTATAATTGACAGCTTAGGACCTTTGACAGGAACCTTACTGTCGAAAGCGGGCTTAGATATTGATATTTACGGTACGCTTGAAAAACCGGTGCACGCATTAAACATCAATGAGTACATAAGAATAATCAAGAAGAAAAAATACGATAAGGTATTTGCCATAGATGCTTGCTTAAGCAACAAAAAAAATCAAGGAATTATTGAAGTGAGGGATGGTCCCATAACACCCGGTAAGGGAATAGGAAAAATGCTTCCTGAAATAGGGGATGTATCGATAATCGGAATTGTAGATTCCAGTGATAAGGATTTCCATGATTTGGTTCAGGATACACGCCTGTGCTTTGTTTATGAAATGGCTGAGATAATAAGTAAAGGGATATTAACATCATTGAATATAAATTACAATATAAATGAGTTAAGTGAAGCATCGATCAGTATGTAGCTTAGCTTAATCAAAAAGGGAGATTCCTCACTATGTCCGAATGACAGCGGTCTGTCATCCGTCGAAGCGAAGAATCTCCATTGTTATTTTCGTTATTTATTCAGTGCCTTAATTGCTTCTTTAAGCTGTAAATCTTCAACATCTCCCTGAGCATGATTTACCAATGAATTGTATAATGCATTTTGTGTTGCAATGTCTATCGTTCCGTAAGAATACAAAAAGTTATCATTTTGAAATTTCACAATTTGATCGAAGGATTTCTGGTCGTAAACTCCATCCGGCTCATTTACATCGTACCCTAATGTGTCTAAAATCATTTCCGCTGCCAAAACATCCAGACTCACAGTGCCAAGGACAGATTTGTTTTCCTTACTGAAAGACGGATATTTTGACAGGTCTATTTTTTCATTTTCAACAATTATGTCCGGCGTAACTCCTGTTTTATGTACCGGTGTTTTGTCAACCGAGAAATACTCTGCAGTTGTAAAAACAACTCCGCTTCCTCCTTTTAAAGGATACAGCGTTTGAACAATACCCTTGCCGAAAGAATTGGTTCCGACTATAACGCCTTCGTTCTTATATTTTACCGCTCCGGCAAATACTTCGGTAGCACTTGCACTTCCACCGTTTATCAATACAGCTATTTCGTATTTTTGCTCTTTAAGCGTACTTTCATAGATGTCCTCTTTACCAGAAGCATAATCAACGTATACTACAGGACCTTCGGTAACGAATAAGTTTAATAAATCTACTGCTGCCTGCAATGTACCTCCGCCGTTGTTTCTCATATCAATTACAATTTTCTTCACGCCGTTTTGATCAAATTTTGAAAGTTCTTTCTCAACAAGCTCAACAGTATTATCTGCAAAATCAGTAACTCTCAGATAACCTATATTGTTGTCCATGATTTCGCTCTCAACAACGCTTGTCGTAATTTTTGACCTTACAATTTCAAAATTTAAAGCTTCTTCTCCTCGGAGAATTCCTATATTTACACTTGTCCCCTCAACACCTCTGATTAAAAGAGACGCCTGGGATGAAGTAATCCCTGTTATATCATAGCCGTCAACATATTTTATTATGTCTCCTGCCTTAATGCCTGCATCCAGAGCCGGTGAGCCCGGCAGTGGGGTGACAACTATAATCTGACCGTTTACGTCAATTATCTGAACTCCGATTCCTGTAAATTCTCCTGCTGTGATATCAAGCTTTGCAGAATATTCCTCAGGGGTATAGTATATGCTGTAATCGTCCAATACGTTAAAGAATCCGTCATATAGGCCTTCAAGAATATCTTCCTGATCCACTTCATATTGATAGTTATCAAGTACAAAGTAAATTACATTTTTCAAAAATTCAATGTCTGTACCAAATTTATCTTTATCTATTTCCTTTGCAAATCCAAAGGTCGTAAATGAAGATAAAATTAATAATACTGCTAATAATAAACTGATTTTTCTTTTCATGTCGCACCTCTTTACTTTAATTATGTTTTAAGTATATTCCAAAACATGCGATGTGTAAAGATAAATCAACATTTATCCATCATAACTCTAAGAATTTCGTCGTCTGTATTTTTCATACCTATGTTAGATACGTGAGCCAGATTTACAATTGTTTTTTCGGGGGTATCACCTAATATGCCGTTATCATCGGGTATAAAGATGTTTTTAAGCGCCATTTCCGAAGCATCAACAGCAGCATCAACGGATATCGAAAGTTTGTATGAGCATCCCAGCTTGGCACCGTCACAAAGCATGCCCGATATTCCCGCTACCATGTTGTTTATTGAGCCCTTAATCTGCTCTGTGTTTCCGTCGAGCAAATAAGTAAGACCCGCAGCACAACCCACGCCTGCCGCAACTCCGCAGCCGCAGACAGGGGATAAGGAACCTAAATGGACCTTGACAAATATGGTTACAAGGTGACTTAATGTTACGGCTCTTATTATCCTTTCCGCATCTATGTTTTTTTCCTGTCCGATAAATGCAATGGGGATTATTGCCACAAGTCCATGATTTCCCGAGCCGGCACTGCTCATAACCGGTAACAGGTAACCGGACATCCGCGCCTCTGAAGCAGCTGCCGTATATGCTTTTGCCATTGAAAAGGCATCCTTGGCGCTGGTGTAAAAATATTTTCCCAACCCCACACCTGTTTGTCCGGATAAACCTGCATCAGCAATTCTCATGTTTAAATCAATGCCGTTTTTAATAAATTCAATATCTTCAATAAGAGCTTCATTTGCAAATTTAATTAGATAATCAATATTATATTTTTTGATTTCATGTTTTATTTCAACAGAGCTGGCAGCATCCTCCGTATTATCAAGTATAATTTCATCATTCTTTGTTTCGCTGATAATATTTGTATGTGAATGTCTGATTGTAATACAGGATTTGTTGTTTTCGCTCAATGCTTCTACCTTTATGAATAATCCCTGAATATTTTCAAGCTGTAAGCTGATTATGCCTGAATCAACAATTTTTAGCGCCTTGTCTATGCTGTCATTATTTACATCCTTTAAAACCTCTAATTTATATTCTGATTTACCTATAACCAAGGCCAAGGCTGCAGCAAAAATGATTCCGTGCTCGTTTGTTCCGGGTATACCTACACTCATACCGTTTTTAATTATGTTTTTATCTGCATATATGTTTAATTGCTTCACCTCGCTGCCCAATATTTCCTTAGCTCTCGCAACTGCATAAGCAACTGCTCCGGGCTCAGTGCATCCTAAAGCAGGAACAACCTGATTTTTTAATATATCTACCAATAATTTATCGTCCATAACACACCTCCGATTACATACTTGCATGATTTGTGCCAATTTAAGAATACTTACAGAGGAAAACGATTATGGCATGATTTGAACACTTTATCATTTCATATATATTTAACCTGTAAAAATTATTATCAAAAATGATAAATATAAATATGTGTATAGTTAAGGATGTTGAAATTATTTAATTGCGTATTTTATTATTTCTGAAAACAATTTATCAAAAATGATAAAAAATACGAATTTAATTACCTCAAGGTCAATAAAACTTTTGTATAATCAGTAGAAATGTATTATAATGTATTGACCAAGGGGACATCTCACTTCGTTCGGGATGACAAACAATAAGAAAGGAACGGTTATGAGCAGATTAAAGAGTATCAGTTCTGAGCTGTTGCATATAATAGATGCATTGCAGGCAGTTACTAATGTAGATATTACCATAGTGGACGAGCACCTGGACAGGGTGGTTACCACTGTGAAAAGCGAGATTGAACCAAGCAGGAAGGCGCCTGTTAATTCCGCATTCCATAAATGTATATTAACCGGTGAACAATATTTCATAGAGAATCCAAAGGAAAACCAAATGTGCCTGAATTGCACCAATTCTGCCGACTGCAAGGAATTAATCGAATTTTGCATTCCGATTAAATACAATGATGAAATAATAGGCGTATTGGGTATGTGTGCATATGATGAGGTTGCAAGGCATAATCTTTTATTAAATAAAGAAAGCTACATGAATTTTGAAAGCAGATTGAGCGATTTGATATCAACCATACTCAGTGAAAAAAACACCGTAAAAATGCTTGAATACAGATCATCTGAGCTTCTTACATTAATTAACTCGTTAAATGACGGGATTATAGTAATCAATGACAATAAAGATATAATAACCACAAATAAATACATAAATGAAAAATTAAGTCTAAATGTTAATAATATGCCGCGAATCCGGGAAATATTGACAGAAAAGGTTTATAATAAATTGCTGTCAGTTGGTTTTAACGGAGAAGTGGGACCTGTCAAGTTGAATGGCATGGAATTTGTGATAAATGCAAATCCCATAGTCGTTAAAGGAAGTAATGAAGGCTTTGTGCTTTTATTTTCCGACTTCAATAAAATGAAAGAATCGGTACTTGAATCCAACAGAAAGAAGGATTTAATTACTTTTGATGATATAGTGGGTGAAAGTGAGACTTTGCTGCAAGCCAGAAGAGAAGCTATACAGGTTGCTGAAAACTATGCATCTGTCTTAATCTACGGAGAAACAGGAACAGGTAAGGAGGTATTTGCAAGGGCCATACATAATGCCAGCAACAGAAAGAATAATGTGTTTATGGCACTGAACTGCGGAGCTATTCCTGAAAATTTAATTGAAAGTGAGCTTTTCGGATATGAGAAGGGCTCTTTTACCGGTGCTAAAACTACGGGCAAGATAGGCAAGTTTGAAATTTGTAAGGATGGAACCCTGTTTCTTGATGAAATCGGTGATTTGCCTTTTTTAATGCAGGTTAAACTAAACCGTGCATTAGAAGAAAAAGAAATAATAAGAGTCGGAGGAAGTATCCCTATTAAGGTTAATCCGAGGATAATTTCCGCTACGCATAAAAATTTGAGCTTGCTGGTTGATAATAATTTATTCAGGGATGATCTGTATTATAGATTAAATGTTGTACCAATACATTTGCCGCCTCTAAGGGAGAGAGGGTATGATGTAATCATTCTTTCAAGATATTTTTTGCACCATTTTTCAAAAATTTACAACAAGGATATAAAAGAATTTACTGCTGAAGCAGAAATTTTACTTTTAAATTATAAATTTCCCGGTAATATAAGAGAACTTAGAAATTTAATAGAATATGCGGTAATATTTGAAGAAAACAGCATGATAGGCACTGACAGCATAAAAAAGAAAATAGGCATTGACAGCAAAGAAGAAAATATTAAGCTGGCAGACTTAACCAAGGGCTATGAGAAATCTGTCATATTAAATAAAATAAAAATGTACGGAAATGACCTTGAGGCAAAAAAGAAAGCTGCTAAACAGCTTGGTATAAGTATTGCAACGCTTTATAGGAAGCTTGAGGAATAAAATAAGTTTTTGACTTTATATTATTTATAAGGTAAAATAGTATAATTAAAACAATACGAGGTACTAATGAACAGAAATTATAAAACATCAAGTATTACTGAATCTGCAATGATTACAGGTATACTTGTTATTATAGCGTATTTATCTTCTTTTTTTTCTGTAATAATGTTTTTTTATCCTACTCCGGCTATAATTTTAGCTAAAAGAAAGGGATTAAAATATGCAGCTTTGTCATTGATAGCATCAGATTTAATTATATCGATGCTCTTGGGTGTTCAAACAGGTCTTGTGTTTTTTATTCTTTATACTCCTTTTGCAATGGCTTTATCATATGCAATTTGCAGGGATAAGGAAGCAAACAGAACAATTCTTTACGGGACTGCTTCTTATATGATTTCCTTTGTAATCCTTATATTTTTGCTGGATTTAATTATCGGAGTTAATTTCATACAGCAGCTGCAGGATATATATAGTGAAAGCCTTGGAATGATGAAGGAGATGCTCAATAATTACCCTGCCGGATTAGCAGGCGACAGAGTTGAAGAAATGAAAAAGGTCATTGATGAAATAGATCCATTGATTATTTCAATTATGTTTCCTGCTATGTTGATTATTATATCGGTTATAATGTCATACATTAATTATTTGGTGGCAAGTAAATTTGCAAACAGATTTAAAATAAAAATCAAAGACCATGAGGGACTCGGATATTTTTCATTCCCTAAAACCTTTATGGTTGCAATGGCTGTGATGCTTTTAATTTCATATTTGATGGGTGCGCTGAAAATAAATGTTAATGCTATCCAGCTCAATTTGTTTTTAATAATGCTTGCTGCTATGTATTTGCAGGGCATCGCTGTAATTAAAATGTATTTGATAAAAAGGCAATTGAGTAAAAATCTTCAGAATCTGATGATGGGTATGGTTGTAGTTATGTCGTTGTTTGTTTTTGGCGGAGCGATGATAGTGATTGCTTTGTTGGGACTTGTTGACTTGACTGTTGATTTGAGAAAGCTAAATCGTATTGTATAATTTATTTATGGAGGTAATGATTTGGAAAATAAAAATACCCCTAAATTTTTAAAGGATGACAGTATAATATACTTGACGGTGATAATTGTATTAATTGTAATTTTTTTAATTGAAGGTATGTATATATATGCCGGTATTTCAAGCTTGATTTTAATGGGTGTTGCCGGATTGGCTTTAAAAAGGCAAATACAAAGAGAGAAGGAACTTAAAAACTACATAATAAATTATACAAAAAACATAGAAAATCTGTCGGTAAATTCATTTTATTATTCCCCTTTGCCTATAAGTATTATAGGTCCTATGGGTAAAATTTTTTGGTTCAATAATAAATTCAAAGAGCTGATTGACGAGGAAAATGAAAATATCGAATTTATAAACGATTTTATACAAAACTTTCCTTTGAAAACATTGGAGGATTACAAAGAAGGCATTTTAAGCAACATTGAAATAGTTGAAACGGGTAAGACATTCAATGTAATGTACTATAAGTTAGAAGAAGGAAGATTCGGTGATAGCGTATCATATGTATGCTACTGGAATGAAAATACCGCATTTGCCAACTTAAAAATAAAGTATAACGATGAAAGACCAATAGTAAGCTTAATTCAGATAGACAATTATGATGAAATATCCGAGAAGCTTGACAAGGGTGAAAAAGCAGCCATGACAGCCGAGGTTGAAAAAATATTGAACAGATATGCTTCGGAAATGAATGGATTTGTTATGAGATACGATACATCTAAATTTTTAATGATGTTTGAAAATAAATTTTTAGAGAATCTTGAAGCTAACAAGTTCAGTATGCTTGAAGAAGTAAAATGCCTTAAGGGCGGTACAGATTTTAATTTTACACTCAGTATCGGAACCGGTGCATTGGCAAAAAATCTGACTCAGCATTTGGAATATGCCAAGGGTGCTTTAGATGTGGCACTTGGCAGAGGCGGAGATCAGGCAGTTGTTAAAAGGATGAATTCCGTTAAGTTTTATGGAGGAAAGAGCAAGGCGGTTGAAAAAAGAACTAAGGTTAAAGCGAGAATTATATCCTATGCACTGAGACAAATAATCGACCAAAGCTCCAACGTATTAATAATGGGTCACCGTGTAGGCGATATGGATAGCTTAGGTGCATCCATAGGGCTTTATGCAATTGCTAAAAGCAGGGGTAAAAAACCATACATTGTTTTAAACACTGTAAATTATGCCCTTAAAAATATGTATGAAAGAATGAAAAAGGAAGACAGCCACTACATTGAATCGGTAATAAGTACAGAGGCAGCACTTAATCTTGTGGATCAAAATACATTGGTTGTAGTAGTGGATACTCACAGACCAAGCTATACGGAAGCACCGGAACTTTTACAAAAAGTTGATAAAATAGTGCTTATTGACCATCACAGAAGAAGTGAAGAATATATAGAAAATGCACTGTTGGATTATATAGAACCGTACGCATCCTCAACCTGCGAGCTTGTTTCCGAAATTGTACAATACATGGAAGAGCATATAAAGCTTACTAAATTTGAAGCTGATTCATTATTGGCCGGAATAGTTGTTGATACAAATTCATTTACCTTTAAAACCGGAGTAAGAACATTTGAGGCGGCGTCGTTTTTAAGAAGAAACGGTGCGGATACGGTTGATGTTAAGGAGCTTTTTAACGAAAGTCTGGATTCTATGAAAAAGAAAACCGAAATTATCGAAAGATCGGAAATTATACTTGACGATGTTGCAGTATCATATATTGACGAAAATTCAGAAAACTCAAATGTTATAGCAGCACAAAGCGCCGATGAGTTATTAACCATTAAGGGCGTTAAGATGAGCTTTGTGCTTGTAAGAAATGAGGATTATATAAATATCAGTGCCCGTTCATCAGGAACTGTCAATGTACAGGTAATTATGGAGTACCTTGGCGGAGGTGGTCATTTGAATATGGCAGGGGCTCAGATACCTACTCAGGATATGGAGGAAGCTAAGAATAAGCTTTACGAGGCAATTTCACACTACAAGAAGGAGAGTAACGATAAATGAAAGTAATACTGTTGGAAGATGTTAAGAATGTAGGGAAAAAGGGAGAGATAATCAATGCAAAAGACGGTTATGCAAAAAACTTTTTATTTCCTAAAAATTTAGCTATAGAAGCAACACAGGTAAACTTAAAAAATTTAGAACATGCAAATAAACAGAAGGAAGCAAAAGAAAAAGAAATATTTGAGGAAGCGAAAAAGCTTGAAGAAGAATTAATGAAGTTTACAATAGTTTTGAAGGGCAAGGCAGGCGAAAACGGCAAGCTTTTCGGGGCTGTAACCACAAAAGAAATCGCTGAAAATCTTGAAAAGGAACATGGAATAAATATCGATAAAAAGAAATTTGATTTAGATGAACCGATAAAATCAGTAGGAGAATATTTTGTAAAAATTAAGCTTCATCCTATGGTGAATGCAAAATTAAAAGTAATAGTAACTGATAAATAAAGAGGAAAATATGGCTGATTTGATAAATTTGGGAAAAGTACCGCCGCATAATGCCGAGGCAGAACAGAGAGTTCTTGCCTCTGCTTTAATTGACCATGTAGCTGTTGAAAAGGTCATTAACTTATTAAGTACCGAGGATTTTTATTTTGAAGCTAATAAAGAGATTTTTGACTGCATTAAACAGGTTCATATGCAAAATGTTCCGGTGGATGCTCTTACGGTTACGGAGGAGCTGAGCAAAAGAGGCAAAATTGATTATGTCGGTGGCTTTGAATATCTGGCAAACCTAACTGATAATATTATAACCTCTAAAAATGTTGAAGCTTACTGCAATATTATCAGAGAAAAATCAACCTTAAGAAAATTAATCAGTGCTTCAAATGAAATTATTGATAAAAGCTATAAGGAAAATGATGAGGTTCAACGAATTATTGAGCTGGCAGAATCAAGAATATTTTCTATATCACAGAACAGAAGCATTAATTCCTTTACTGAAATTAAAGAAGTATTAATGAGCGTTTTCAATCAGTTAGAAGAAAGAGCCATGAATAAGGGCGGACTTACCGGATTGACTACGGGCTATGATGATTTGGACAGAATGACATCGGGACTTCAAAGGTCTGATTTAATACTACTTGCTGCAAGACCTTCAATGGGAAAAACAGCTCTTGCATTGAATATTGCTATGAATTCAGTTAAGACAGGGGCATCGGTCGCGTTGTTTTCCCTGGAAATGTCTAAGGAGCAGTATGTTCAAAGAATTATAAGTATGGAATCAATGGTTGACAGCTCTAAGCTCAGGACAGGAAACCTAGGTGACGATGATTGGACAAGACTGATAGATGTTATGAGTGCAATTTCAAATTACAAGGTTTTTATAGATGATACCGCCGCAATTACGCTGTTTGAAGTTATGTCTAAATGCAGAAGGCTGAAAATCGAACAGGGACTGGATTTAATTATAATAGATTATTTACAATTGATGTCGGACGGTACAAGCTCTTCAAACAGGCAGCAGGAAATATCAAACATATCCCGTGGTCTGAAGGCGCTGGCAAGAGAAATGGATTGTCCTGTAATGGCATTGTCACAGCTTTCCCGTGCTCCGGAGCTGCGTAACGACCACAGACCGATTATGTCTGACTTAAGAGAGTCCGGTGCCATAGAGCAGGATGCCGACGTAGTTCTCATGCTTTACAGAGATGAATATTACTATAAGGAAGAATCGGAGAAAAAGGGTATAACTGACGTAATTATAGCAAAGCAAAGAAACGGTCCCGTGGGAACCGTAGAGCTTGCATGGATTGGTCAATTCACTAAATTCGGTAACATCCAGAGGTAGCGATGGAGTGGCAATAGACTTGCTATGGAGTAGCTACGGATTGGCAATGGATAAAAAACAAGAGCGCGTTCGCGCTCTTTTCAATTGCCTGTCAATTGCTAATCAACTGCCCATCTATCGCCTATCCATTGATTATACCATTCGTGCGATTATTATTTTTGAACCTGCTGCCACTTCATTGTCTTCCGGCAGATTATTTATTTCCTTCAGATAATTGATTGAAAGGTTATAGTTTTTAGCAATATCCCAAATGCTTTCATTCGGCTGAACCACTCTGAATACCAGACTTGGCATTTTACTTCTGTCTATAGGTGTAGTTTCGGTAATATTACTGATAACTGTTATTTCGTCTTTGTCTTTTAATTTCATACATACATTGATGTCACAGTTAACAATTACCGAGTTGCTGCCTTTTCTGTAGGCACCGGATTTTGTGATGGTAATATCAGAATCAATTTCAGATTTAGCTTCATTATCCTTCAAATCAAAGCTTGCCGTAAACGGCAATGATGCATATGCCTTATCAATCTTATTGATATCACCGTTCAGATACAGTATATTCATATCCATAAAGCCGTCAATAATGTATTTGTTGTCAACAACTTTTTTTTCTGAAACCTTCGGACTGATATCGACGGTATAAATATCTTTAATTGTACCGGTTACAACATCAAAGCTGTTATCATATTTTACAGTCTTATTCATTATGTCTGAAATACTAGTCAGGTTAACCTTTTCGGATTCTAAGTCGAGCACATATTCTGTTGAATAGCAATCGGTAATAATGTTCTTTTCGACGGTATCAAATAAATTTGCATTAATCATGAAGGAAAGATCGAATTCAATCAACTTTAACTCATTGTCGTAATTTTCAGCTACCTTGTATGTCATGTCATTAAGAGAGATATTTACGTCTCTTAGCATATCCTCACTTAAATTTTTTGCTTCTATGTAGTGAGTGAACGGAAATTCTTCTGATACATAACCTGTAGAATTCAAATTGTTGTTTTCCGAATAAAGGAATGCAACCTTACAGATTCCTTCAACAAGCATTTTTTCATCCAATACATCAATGCTGGTAATATATACTTCTGAGTCTGCCTTCAATACTTTGGCAATTTCATCAGAGCCTTTATTAAGCTCTACAGCATCATTAATATTTACTTCCTCTGACAATGAATTAACTTCATCCGTGTATTTTATATTTCTTGTTTTTGCCTGAAAGCTTCCGTCTGATTCTAAATTGGACACAAATGTTACGGGATGATTGTTAGCCAACTCTGTATCCAATACAATTACAGCCTTGATTGAATAAGTTTTTTCCGCAGGTGAGTCGGAATCCATGTAGTCAAGAATTGCGTCAACATGTGCGGTCATGCCTTCCCGAGCATCCGGAAAAGCAATTTCTTCAGTAAAAGGAATTGTGTCTGTGATTGAATATACCAATATTTCCTCATCGTTTGAACGGTAAATAATGTTGTAAACAACCTCTCCCTCTACTGTTACAGAGCCATCGCTGACAGTAACACCGTTAATCCTTGCCTTGCCCTCCGTAGATACGATTTTTTCTATATTTGGAGCATTATCAGGGATTGTAAACTCGTTTTCCAACAAAACTTCAGTTGAATTTGAGCTAATAAACTCATTAATATTAAAAGTATCGCTAATTAATTTATACAAAATAAATCCTCCTTTAAGATAATACAGTTAGAATCAGCATTCTTTTATAAATGTATATGCATAATAAATTTCAATAGTACAACGTATATGCAAATTTTTTTAAAAAATCATTGACCTTTTGCTTTGGATAATATAAAATTGTTTAGTAAATACTTTTGAAGAATTTTGTAAAATAGTATACAATAATATATTACCGATTAGCAAATAATAGAGCCAAAAAAAAAACCCCTTTTTTGTCTCTGTTTTTTATGTTAGGAGGAAATTTGGGTCAAACCAATGTTAAAAATAAAAAATTAGTGGAATAATATCGAGAGAGGAACGCAGGAGGAAAAAATGCCAAAATACATTTTTATAACGGGAGGAGTAGTTTCTTCATTAGGTAAAGGGATTACAGCTGCATCATTAGGAAGATTACTTAAAGCAAGAGGATTGAAGGTTACTTTACAGAAGTTTGACCCATACTTAAATGTGGACCCTGGAACGATGAGCCCTTATCAGCATGGTGAGGTTTATGTTACTGATGACGGTGCGGAAACCGATCTGGACTTAGGGCATTATGAAAGAATTGTAGATATAGATTTGACCAAGTATTCGAGCATAACATCAGGTAAAATATATTGGTCTGTTTTGAACAAGGAAAGAAAAGGTGATTATCTCGGAGGAACGGTGCAGGTAATACCACACGTGACAAATGAGATAAAATGTATGCTTAAGAGAGTTTCAAGTATAAATGATGTGGATGTAGTTATTACTGAAATCGGTGGCACAGTCGGTGACATTGAAAGCTTACCGTTTTTGGAAGCAATTCGTCAAATACGCTATGAAGTCGGCAGAGAAAATGTAATGTATGTACATGTAACATTACTTCCCTACTTAACCAAAGCAGGTGAATTAAAAACAAAACCTACTCAGCACAGCGTAAAAGAATTATTAAGCATTGGTATCCAGCCGGACGTTCTTGTATGCAGAACAGAAAAAGAAATAACAATGGATTTAAAATCTAAAATTGCTTTATTCTGTAATGTTGAAAGTCAAAATGTAATTCAAAATACGGATGCTGATTCATTGTATGATATTCCTTTATTATTAGAAGATGAGGGTTTGGCAAAAATAGTATGTAATCATTTCGGTATAAATTGTAAGGAGCCGGACTTGTCTGAATGGAATGATATGGTCAGACGCTCAAAGACGCACAACTCCCGCGTAAAAATTGCTTTAGTCGGAAAATATGTTGAACTGAAAGATGCTTACCTATCTGTTTATGAAGCATTGAAGCATGCCGGCATAGATAATTTAGCAGATGTAGATGTTTCCTGGATTCATTCCGAAAATGTCAACGAAGAAAATTATAAGGAAATATTGAAAGATCATGACGGTGTATTAGTTCCCGGCGGATTTGGAGACAGAGGTATAGAAGGTAAAATTTTGGCTGCAAGATATGCAAGAGAAAACAACGTTCCATTTTTAGGAATATGTCTCGGTATGCAAATGGCTGTAATTGAATTTGCAAGAGGGATACTTGATTATAAAGATGCTCACAGCTCAGAATTTGATATGGAAACAGAACATCCCGTAATTGACTTAATGAACGATCAAAAGGAAGTTGAAAATAAAGGCGGCACAATGAGATTAGGCAGCTATCCGTGCAAGTTAATTGACGGCACAAAGGCAAAGGAAGCTTATGAAGGTGCTGATATGATCAATGAAAGACACAGGCACCGATATGAATTTAATAATGATTTCAGACAAGTTTGCACAGAAAACGGACTAATAATCTCCGGTGTTTCTCCGGATAACAAATTGGTTGAAATTGTTGAGTTAAAAAATCATCCTTGGTTTGTTGCTGCTCAATTCCATCCTGAATTTAAATCAAGGCCAACAAGAAGCCATCCGCTATTCAGGAATTTCATTAAGGCAGCGGTAGATAATACTAATTCGCATCAATAGGCTCCTTTGAAGTAAATTACAAAGGGTCTCATTGAGATTCTTCACTATCGTTCATAATGACAAATATCAAAAGCTCCGTTAACTTTATGAGTTAACAGAGTTTTTTTTAATGTCAGAGTATATAGTTCCTCCGTAAATACACAGTATCATCATTATTTGCGGTGTAAGTGCGACCGAATCAGCCAATCCGTGTATCAATGACATTATTAATATAGTTAACGGCGTTATAAATTGAGTTTTGTTTTCGATGAACTTGATATGTAAGTACTTAAATATCTTTATTATGAAATATGCAAATATTCCAAATCCAAGGACTCCCGTTTCGGTGAATACCTGCAGGTATAGGTTGTGGCTATGCTCAATTTTACCGCTTACTATACCCGAATAATTTCCCACATGCTTAAACAGTGTGCCAAAGCCAATACCCGATAAAAAGTTATCTCTTATGATTGCTATGGATGCCTTCCAAACTTCCAATCTGTAAATAATGGAACTGTCTCTTACTGCTTTTGAAGGATCTATCCGGCCCGACTCTAAAATAAAATCGACACTAAATATTAGAACAGCTGTTATCAATGCGTATTTAAAATAATTTTTATTCATAAATCCGGCAATTATCAAGGTCGTTATTAAAGAAACCCATGCAGCTCTTGAAAATGTTAAAATCAAACAGAAAACAGCAATTAAAAATACAGATGATTCTAAATTTAATTTTCTTGTATCTAAGTCTTCACATACTAAAAGTATTATAAAATTAATATAGAATCCAAACACATTTGGATTAAAGAACGTGGAATATATTCTTTTGTTTAATTTATATTCGGCTGCATCAACCCATTTATCAGGAAGAATAAAGTCCGGACTGATATATTGTAAGATACCGTAAAAAAATACTATCAGTGACACTATAAATACATATTTCTTTATTTTCGTAAAATTACCTGTTGTTATCGACGTACTGAATATGTTAAAGGAATGAATGCATAAAATCATTAACAATCCAAAAAATAAAGAAATAATTTTATATTCTGATGATATTAAACCAATTGCTATATATGCATATAATAAAGCAATAGATTTATTAAAATTTGTTATCGGATTTTTTTTAAATGGTTGTTTAATTAAAAGCGCTGCCAAGAATACATAAGCAGCAGGAATGAATACAATTGATAATATTAATAATAAAATAGTTACTTTGCTGGTTTTATCATTCGACAATTCAGTAATCTGTTTGCCGGTTATTTCATAGTTCATGTTGTTCCTCTTTTTATAAACTTAGTTCTTGGTTTTTAACCTTTCATTATTCTGCGTAATGAGGTAGTTTAATATACCTGCTATGATTATTATACCCCCAAAAAGGGTATATAAAGAAGGTATCTCTTTAAAAATTAACAATGCCATTAAGCTTGCAAATATCGGTTCGCTTAATGTTGATACAGATATAAGAGTTGATGATACATACTTAACCATGTAATTATACAATGTATGACCTAGTATTGAGCAGAAGAATGCTAAGCTTATAAACAATATAAATTCTCTTGGCGGGTAGGGATATATAGATGTACCGCTTAATAAGCACATAATGAATAACACAACTGCCGATACTGAGTAAACTATAAATACATAAGCGCCGGCACTTAAGTTTTTTCTTACAATTCCGCCTATAACCAGATATCCTGCTACAAAAATAGCGCCCAAAAATGCAAGCGTGTTTCCAAGCATCATATTACCGGCGGACGCGTCTGCAGATTCCAAGGCAATTATAATTGTACCTGCAAGTGAAACCGCAATACTTATAATCATTTTTTTGCTGAGCTTTTCTTTAATGATAAAGTAGTTTGCCAAGGCTACAAATATAGGACTGCATGATACTAATATTGTAGAATTGGCAATCGTTGTCAATTTAATGGAAGATATCCATGTTGCATAATGAAATGCAAGAAATATTCCGCTTATTATACAAAGAATTAAGTTTTTCTTGTTTAATTCGGTAAATTCATCACGGTTTTTTATAATGACAGGAAGCAGCATAATGCATGTAAAAAGCATCCTGTAGGATGATATTACTAAAGACGGAGCTGTTGAGAACCTGATGATTATTGATGATAATGATGTAAAAAAAGTTCCTGCTAATACTATATATTTTGACGGTGTTTTCTCCATTGTGCTACCTTCCTTAAAACGGTATAGCCATAATAGCATAAAAAAGTTAATATTTCAATGGATAGGAACAAAAAGAATAAATTGTAATATAAAGGTAATAAATATATAAACCTTATTGTTGAGGGGGTGTATTATGTTTGATTTTTTCAGTGCGGTTTCATTAATTTATCTAATTAATTTTGCCATGGCGGTAATTGTAATTTTTCTGGAGCGTAAAGACCCCACAGCAACATTGGCTTGGGTGCTGGTGCTGTTAATATTGCCCGGTATCGGATTCATATTTTATTTGCTGCTTTCTCAAAACTTCAGCAGAAAAAAACTCTTTACCATGAAAATTTACGCTAAAAAAACATTTGGCGATTACATAAGGGTACAGCAAGAGCTATTTAATGAGGGGAAGCTGGTCTTGCATGATAAAAATGTAGAAGAATATAAAGATTTAATTAAGATGAATTTGTTTTCACATGACTTTTCTTATACTCAAAATAATGAGGTGAAAATTTATACGGATGGACAAGATAAATTTTATGATTTGTTAAATAATATCGAAAATGCAAAACACCATGTTCATTTGGAATACTACATTATAAAAAATGATAATTTGGGAAATCGGCTGCTGGATTTGTTGGAAAAGAAGGCAAAAGAAGGCATAGAGGTCAGGTTCTTGTTTGATTCCATAGGGGGCAGGCACATACCTGAAGAAACTATTGAGAGATTGAAAAGTTCAGGTGTGAAAGTTGCAGTATTTTTTGCCAGCAACCTGCCGTTTTTTAATTTTAAAATCAACTACAGAAACCATCGAAAAATTGTTGTTATTGACGGTAAAACAGCCTTTATAGGCGGATTCAATGTTGGCGATGAATACTTAGGGCTGAATAAGAAAATAGGATATTGGAGAGATACACACATAAAAATCAGAGGCGATGCGGTTATTGATTTGCAGACGCGATTTTTTCTGGATTGGGGTTATGCTTCTAAAGAAGACTTAATGTTTTTGCCTAAATATTTTCCTGACAGCAACAATAATGGCAATGTCGGTATACAGATAATCAGCAGCGGACCGGACAAGTTAGACGAAATTATTAAAAGCAACTACGTTAAAATGATTAATTCAGCCAAAAAAAGCATTTTAATTCAAACACCGTACTTTGTGCCTGATGCCAGTGTTTTTGAATCATTAAAAATAGCGGCAATGTCAGGAGTGGATGTAAAAATTATGATACCCTGCAAACCGGATCATCCCTTTGTTTATTGGGCAACATACTGGTATTGCGGCGGGCTTTTGCAATACGGTGTGAAGGTGTATACGTATGAATATGGATTTCTGCACGCTAAAACCATCGTTATTGACGGAGTTGTATCTTCGGTAGGAACGGCAAACTTTGATGTAAGGAGCTTTAAGCTTAATTTTGAATGCAATGCTGTGATTTACGATACTGATACATCAACGGCACTCTATGAATATTTTATGGAAGATTTGAATTATTCCCTGGAATTAACCAGAGAGCTTTATCTTGAAAGAGGAATCATAATCAGATTTAAGGAATCTATTTGCCGGTTGCTTGCACCTTTACTATAATGACTACCAATGGCATATTGAAATTATTAATAATTATGGTAAAATAAGATATACGATATCTACTAATTCGATTCAAGGTAATTAAAGCGAATTAGCATTACTTATGAAAAGGGGATATTATGAAAAGATACTATGTAATTTACAATCCTACATCCGGAAACGAGCTTGCGGGACAAAAAATATTTCGTGCCTCTGAAACGCTGCTGGAAGTAGAAGATATAGAGTTTACCTTTTACGCAACCAAGAAAAAAGGCGATGCTGAGCTTGCTGCAATAAGGGGTTGTCAGGAAGGTTACGATATGATTATTTCATGTGGAGGAGACGGCACGGTAAGCGAAGTGGTAAACGGTATAATGAAAAGTCCTGTTAAAACAAAGTTAGCCATACTGCCTGCAGGAACTGTAAATGATTTTGCCGTACAGTTAAAAATACCGAAGGCGTATGCTAATTTTGCCTCTCTTATTATGAAGCAAAACTTCAGAACAATAGATGTCGGTAAAATTAACGACAAGTATTTTATCAACGTTGTGGGAGGGGGAGCATTTACAAGTATTCCTCACAACGTAACTATTGAGGCAAAGACCATATTAGGAAAATATGCTTACTATTTTCAAGCTGCTTTAGAGGTTCCCGGTCAGCTTGAAAACGCTCAGGAAGTTACATATATAATAGATGGTTCTGAATATACTTATAAAACATTATTGTTTTTAGTTATAAATTCTACAGGAGCGGGAGGCTTTAAGAAGCTTTGTCCGAAAGCGAAGCTTGATGACGGATTGCTGGATATAGTTATTTTTGAAAAAACAAACAATGCAGAATTATTGCAGATTTTCACCAAGGTTTTTAACGGGCAGCATATTACCCATCCGAAAGTTCATTATTTCCAAGGAAAAAGTATTAAAGTATTTTCAGAGAAAGAACTGCCTATAGATACCGACGGAGATTTATGCTGCAACGTACCTGCAGAAATTTATTCGGTGCATAATGCCATAGAGATACTTACTCCATAACGGGCTGTTTAAAATGCTCCCCTGCGTCGTTGCCGTTCAGACAGCCAATCCTCACGTATGTTGAATACGCTGCGGTTGTCCGTCTTCCGGCGCCTTGCAGGATGAA